>NZ_JBHZBU010000023.1:0-1263 GCF_042754945.1 Nocardia sp. NPDC059180 | reverse complement strand
ACGACCGAAGTATATAACGGTAAGACCTATCACGTGAAGGATGGCTTTGCAAAGTACAACAGCTATCAAGATTCCATACGCGCCCACGCGGAACTATTATCCAAGCCGCGTTATGCGTCAAAGCTGAAGAACGCAAAAAGCGTTGAGGACTATGCGAAGGGAATCAAAGCTGGAGGGTATGCAACAGACCCTAACTATGTAAATAAGCTTCTCGGCATTATCAGCAGTAACAACCTTCACCAGTACGATGATAAGGACATTACATTCAAAGGAACGTCAGGAGCCGGGGCGACAGGTGGGGATTCTTCATCTTCAGGCACTGACGACAAATCATATTTATCAAATATCATGTTCGGCGTGTTCAGATGGTCTCTTATTCTCGGGCTTGCTATCATTGCAATCGTGTTCTTTATGAAAGCCTTCCCAGCAGTCGGAGACGTTGCGAAAGGTACAGCATCCACCGCAATGGATTTTGTTCCGGGTGGTCGTGCTGTCAAATCTGTTTCTAAGGGAGCCAAAGCCATTAAGAAAGGACGCAGCGCGTCAAACCACATCAAGAAAGCCGCTACAATAGCAAAAGGAGTGAACAAGAATGCCGGAACTAGTCAAACAGCCGGGGGATGACCATAAAAAGAGTACATGGCGTGAACAGACCGTCACCATGCTACCGGGCGACATTACAACGGTTTATTTTGACGACACAAAGCCGAACCATTCAGCCATAACAAATAACACAAGTCAGATCGTGTACGTACACGAGCGCCCGAGCGTGTCGCCTAACAATTATCTTTTAGCCGTAGCGCCGGGGTCAACAAAGCTTTTGGCGCGACCGCTCGGCTATCACACAATCTACCTTGACGCCGCGATCGTGCAGCCCGAAAAAGTCCGGGTCGAATCTTGGATTGAGAAATTTACAGCGTCATCTATACCACAGTCCATTGACACCGTTCAGCTTGGGCAGATGACAGGAACCGTAGATATATCAGCGTTACCGCCGCTTGCGGCAGGCGACAAGCATATTGGGAGTGTTGAGATAGATAAGCCTGTCACACTCGGCGGGTCTTCTATCCCGGCGACACAACCTGTACCAACTCGGGAAGCCGGAATGAATGACTTTAGGGTTGGTGGGGTGAGTGTAGGCGTCACGCCTGTAATGGCAAAGTCAGGTTCTAGCAAACTGACAAACCGCCGAGAGTTGACGATCTACCCGCCTAACTCGGGTGTCATTTATTGGGGTAAGCAGGGTGTCGAGACGACTACAGG
>NZ_JBHZBU010000021.1:0-1485 GCF_042754945.1 Nocardia sp. NPDC059180 | reverse complement strand
TTCACCCGGCACACGACGCTCCCCTACCCATCACAGTCCCCGTTGGGGGTAGGTACTGCAATGACACGACTTCGGCGGTACGCTTGAGCCCCGCTACATTGTCGGCGCGGAATCACTTGACCAGTGAGCTATTACGCACTCTTTCAAGGGTGGCTGCTTCTAAGCCAACCTCCTGGTTGTCTCTGCGACTCCACATCCTTTCCCACTTAGCGTACGCTTAGGGGCCTTAGTCGATGCTCTGGGCTGTTTCCCTCTCGACCATGGAGCTTATCCCCCACAGTCTCACTGCCGTGCTCTCACTTACCGGCATTCGGAGTTTGGCTAAGGTCAGTAACCCGGTAGGGCCCATCGCCTATCCAGTGCTCTACCTCCGGCAAGAAACACACGACGCTGCACCTAAATGCATTTCGGGGAGAACCAGCTATCACGGAGTTTGATTGGCCTTTCACCCCTAACCACAGGTCATCCCCCAGGTTTTCAACCCTGGTGGGTTCGGTCCTCCACGAAGTCTTACCTCCGCTTCAACCTGCCCATGGCTAGATCACTCCGCTTCGGGTCTAGAGCGTGCAACTCAAACGCCCTGTTCGGACTCGCTTTCGCTACGGCTTCCCCACACGGGTTAACCTCGCTACACACCGCTAACTCGCAGGCTCATTCTTCAAAAGGCACGCAGTCACGACTGACAGCACAAGTGCTGCCAGCGACGCTCCCACGGCTTGTAGGCACACGGTTTCAGGTACTATTTCACTCCGCTCCCGCGGTACTTTTCACCATTCCCTCACGGTACTATCCGCTATCGGTCACCAGGGAATATTTAGGCTTAGCGGGTGGTCCCGCCAGATTCACACGGGATTTCTCGGGCCCCGTGCTACTTGGGTGTCTCTCAAACGAGCCGTTGATGTTTCAGCTACGGGGGTCTTACCCTCTACGCCGGACCTTTCGCATGTCCTTCGCCTACATCAACGGTTTCTGACTCTCCGACCGGCCGGCAGACCGATCAAGTGCACTCCCACAACCCCGCATGCGCAACCCCTGCCGGGTATCACACGCATACGGTTTGGCCTCATCCAGTTTCGCTCGCCACTACTCCCGGAATCACGGTTGTTTTCTCTTCCTGAGGGTACTGAGATGTTTCACTTCCCCTCGTTCCCTCCACACTGCCTATGTGTTCAGCAGCGGGTGACAGCCCATGACGACTGCCGGGTTTCCCCATTCGGAAACCCCCGGATCAAAGCCTGGTTGACGGCTCCCCGGGGACTATCGTGGCCTCCCACGTCCTTCATCGGTTCCTGGTGCCAAGGCATCCACCGTGCGCCCTTAAAAACTTGGCCACAGATGCTCGCGTCCACTGTGCAGTTCTCAAACAACGACCAGCCACCCACCACCCCGCCCTTGCAGACGAGTTCACTGGGGCCGGATCAGAAGGACAGCCAGAATCGGCCGTACCCTCAGACACCCAACAACGTGCCCGACACAATCAACCCG
>NZ_JBHZBU010000020.1:0-1615 GCF_042754945.1 Nocardia sp. NPDC059180 | reverse complement strand
GAGAGGTACGATTCTTGCCGCTAAATTCACTGATTTTCCTTGACAATCCCACATTTCTGTGCTAATTAACATGTCACCCGGGAACTGTCAATAATAAAAAATCCCGCCGGATATTTTTCCAGCGGGTTGTGTCTCGGGCGTGACTCTATTGTTACAGATAGAATAGAAGTCTTCCGCGGCTCCTATTCTACTTAATTTTAACAAATGTTAGTATATATTGTAAATTATTTCACCCTTAACCGTTGACCGACATAAATCTTATTCGCATCCGGGATACGATTAACTGTGGTCAATGTCTTAACGGACACACCGAATTTCTTACCAATTTTCGTCAGGTTGTCGCCCGCCTTTACGGTGTAGAATGTACCGCCGGATGGTGCGGCTCCTGATACCTTCAGGACTTGACCAACACGAATCATATTAACATCTTTAATACCGTTCACTTTCGCCAACTCCTTCACTGACGTATTATATTTCTTTGCAATTGCTGTCAATGTGTCACCCGCCTTAACGGTATATGTCGAGCCGGACGACTTGGCAGGTTTCGCCTTCACTGCGGCTTTGTTCCCGACCTTATCGTATTTCGTCAGCCCGTGGGCTTCGATTGTGGCGATAAGCTTCTTCGCATAGTTCGGGTCTGTCGCATATCCACCCTTTTGGATGGCGGCACAAGCTTGTACATAGTTCGTTTCCCCGACAACAGCCTTATAACGGTCAAGACGGTTATAGAGGTTCACAAGGTCTATGATAGAATCGCGAACAGACTTATACGCCCGGAACCCTGCTTTGATTGTTTTATCGACCCCGTTTAAAACCTCCCACGTGCCCATATGAACGGTTCCAGCGTTCCCGATACCTTTTATACCAAACAGGTTATTTGCACGCGTAGCAAGCCCGGATTTGCCCCAATTTGACTCATGTATGGCTTGTGCTGTGATAACTGAAGGTAAAACTCGACTTACACCGTATAATTTTTGTGCTTCACTTGCAACATTCTCCATGAAACTCATTCTTTTACACTCTCCCTCATTTGTTGTCTCATTTCATTTATTTGTTCGTCTGAAGCGGATTCAATCCATAGTTTTCTATCCTTCTGAAATTGCGCCCGCCAATATCCCGGCGGCTGTAC
Organism: Nocardia sp. NPDC059180; assembly: GCF_042754945.1. Classification (NCBI taxonomy): domain Bacteria; kingdom Bacillati; phylum Actinomycetota; class Actinomycetes; order Mycobacteriales; family Nocardiaceae; genus Nocardia; species Nocardia sp. NPDC059180. Next base: position 486 of record NZ_JBHZBU010000020.1, on the reverse strand, counting down.
GGTTGTCGCATTATCCGGTACGGAATCAGCCGGAACAATTTCAGGATAGTCGAAGATGAAATCCGAATCATATACGAATACTTGTATCATTTCCATTGCTCCAACCCTCCTAGTAAGGCACTGCCGCGTCTAATGACCAACTGGACACGGCGGACTGATTGTTTCCTGAAAAGCCGACAAACGCCAGTTTACCGTCAGTGTTGATATAAAATTTTGTGAAGCCTGTCGTTCCGTATGCTGTTGCCATGACCGCCTTTTTGTCTGACGGTGAATATGACGCGGGCAATTGTGCAAAGTCAACGCCGAGGTCACACGCCACGTCACCTTTTAGCATGAGGATGTTTCCCCAGCGGGTATACTGCGGTGTTCTTCCTGACGCCTTTGCTCCATTCCATAACGGAAGGTTATACCATGTGAGCGCCATAAAATCATTTTGTGTAAACAGCTGTCGCCAACCCCTGAATACATTGTCAGTGTGTATAACAC
>NZ_JBHZBU010000019.1:0-1863 GCF_042754945.1 Nocardia sp. NPDC059180 | reverse complement strand
AGGTCGAGACGCCGAAAATTATCTATTGCCCGGTCGCTGAAGAATTAGAGCCGGAATATTACAACGCGCTCATGAGCTGGGTGTACAAGCGTGAAAATACGATTCTATGGATAGACGAATTAATGGAAGTCGCGCCAAGCGCCCATAACTACCCGAAAGAATTGAAAGCCTTATACACGCGCGGGCGTTCGAAAGAAGCAGTCGTTTGGGCTTGTACCCAGCGCCCAACAGACATTCCGGTCATTGCTATGGCCAACAGTTCACACTATTTCATTTTCACCATGCAAAACCCGGATGACCGTAAAAAGATTGTGAAAGCAACAGGGATGCCGCAATTTATGGAGCAACCCGGCGGGCACAATTTTTGGTATTGGAAAGTGGGTATGCAAAACCCGGTACTAGCAAAATTGAAGCTTTAAAGGAGGTGATGACTTGGAGACACGAAAATTTGCAGGTGTCGGGCTGAAGAACATGATTGTCATTGCGCTATTCACAATGATGGTCATTGTCGTAACAAAGGTTATTGTCACGAAGCATCCGGTTAACGGTGTGACGCAATTAGTAAACGCAGTATAAGGAGGAAAAAAGCATGAAGGTTAAATGGTTAGTTCATACGTTCATTACTGTATTTATCACGATGGTTTTCATGTGGATTATTAAGAAAGCTTCAGCAAAATATCATATCCCGGTTGTATCTACAATCGCGGCAGAAGTCTAAGGAGGAATTTTAATTTATGGCAACTCAACAGCAACTATCAGCACAGGCAAAGGCTCAACTATTCTCGCAGGCTACCCGCCAAACATGGCAGATGATGGGTACACAGACAGTGACAGAGGACGCACAAACGGTATCATTCAACCTACCGAAAGTACGCCTGCTATCACAAATTTTAGTTGAATTTGACGCGACTGTCTCTCTCAAATCGCAGAACGCGGCAATTCCAACTAAACCATTTTCACCATACCAGATTATCAGAAATATTGCACTGGAATTAAACAGTGGATTCCGTCCTTTTGTTGTGTCAGGCGAAGCCCTTCACCTATACAGCTTAAACCGATTGAATCCAGACGTTCTATTACCTGCATCAAGTCCGCGGGCGTTATCTTACATTGAAACAGCCGCGAGCACGTCAGGTAAAGACGCGCGTATTAAATTCCAAGTCGCGCTGCCATTAACTTTAAACCAACGTGACCCGGTCGGTCTTATCTTGCTACAAAACGAGGAGACAACCGTTTCCCTTCAGATTGATACAGCACGCGCGCAAGACGCGTATCAGTTGGCTACTGGAGACACCGTTACACTGAAGCAATTGAAAATCACGCCGACAATTGAAACGTTCTCCGTCCCTTCTGTACCACAAGCTATGCCGGATATTTCTGTCCTGAAGCTTGTAAACGAAAAAGGCGAACAGTTCACCGGGAACGGTCAAAATATCGTGAAGCTTCAGACAGGGACGATCTACCGTAAACTCATGTTTTACTTTACGGATGAGTCAGGCAACCCGCTGAAGGACAGCGACTTTGCGGGCAACTTGGAATTGGTATTTAACCAAGCCGACATCCCTTACAGCATTAAGCCGTCAGCACTTGCAGCCCGAAATCATTCGGACTTGGGTTATGTCTTACCGGATGGGGTTTATGTGTTTGACTTCTCTAACCAAGGCTTGCCAAACCTCGGCGGCTCTCGTGACTATATTGACACCGAACGTCTTACAGAGTTTTGGATTCGCTTCAATACTCAAAAAGGCGGGCGCGTGAAAATCGTTGCTGAAAAGCTTTCACGCTTGCATTAATACACGCGGGAGGGCTTTTCCCTCCTTTTCTTATTTGACTACTACGAAGGAGGATTTATATGAACGCACC
>NZ_JBHZBU010000018.1:0-1952 GCF_042754945.1 Nocardia sp. NPDC059180 | reverse complement strand
GCACATGTATCCTTCCGGAATGAATATGTATCGAAAATCAAAAGGGATTGTTAAGCCGGAACGGGAAGAAATGAAGTTCGGAGACATAAAAAAAGTAGTGGGTTCGGCAAAACCACACTACGAGAAAAGTTATCATGTCGAAAATGACAATTTTGAAAACACAATTTCGTTTCTCCAGTATAACACAAAACGTGATTTTTGAAGCAAAACGGTTCCTCTTTATGGAGCCGTTTTTTTTATTTCCCGAAGGGTTATTTGTCAGAATGACAAACCGATTTCGAGCCGGCGAGAACCCATTGTCACACCACGATTTAGGGGGTGTGTATAAATGGGCACTCTCTGTGAAATTTGAAGCTTTGAAATTCCGAATGGCGCACTTATACACTCTGTCGAGTGAGTGCTAAAATGCTGAAGCATTTCCGTCAAGCGTGTGGAGGAATCTTGTAGAGAGATATAGCATAGATACCCGTATCTCTAGAGATATTTTGGTATATCCCTGCTATATCTATGGGGTATCTATGCTATATCTTTGGCTTCAAAAACGGCACCTGTTCTAAGAGCATAGAAACTCAACAGGCACAGCCTGTTTGACACCCTTTTTTTTAGGGTGGCACCGAGTTTCCTTATGCTCTTTTTCTCTGAAGCTAAACCTGTTTTATATGTCGTAGTCTTTTTATTGGGAGTGACCCCTTGCTGTACAATTTCCGGAGGTGCCGATAAGGGACGAATTTTCCCTTGTCGGTTGCCTTTGGGGATTGTAAGGGGTGGAGGCTCGGAATCAAAAGGAAACGAAATATCATTCCGAGTGTGCTTCTTTTTTCTGTTCTTGAATTCTATTATTTCCAATGTTAGAATTATGTTAACAACTTGTTAGGAGTGTGTTTGGATGGAAGAGAAAAAACAAATTGGACCTCGAATTACTGTTGAAACATTTAAAAAGCTAGAGTTATTAGCCGAACATTTTACAAAACACAATGAATTTGGAAGAGTTTCAAAAGATGCTGTAATTGAGTTTGCTATTAAGGAATTGTATAGGGACTATTTGGGAAAAGGACGCTAATTTTTGTTGAAAAACTGACTTCGGATTTGGGGTTCTTTATTATTAACTTGATTTTAATTAAACATTACAGGAAAAATTGAGGGGAAATGGATGGATAAACGCAATGGTGACGCGGTTTTCATAGCTCCAAATGATGTTGTAAAAGTGACCACTATGAATCACGTCATTGAAGTTCAGCATATGGAGAAGATGAACCGGAAAAATAATATCAAAAAATTGGACAAGGATAGGTTTGTAGACCTCTCTACTGGGGAGATCCGGGAGTTCGAGCATTCGGAAAATCGGCAGGAAAATTATAATTCTTTGAGACAAACCTTTAAGAAGCTGCGTTATTTGATAAATAACAATTTTATAGGACGGCCAAATGAATTACATATAACTTTGACATACAAGAAAAATATGACGGACACGAAAAAACTTTATAGTGATTTTCAAAATTTTATCGACAGGTTGCGTTATAAATACAAGAAAGAAAGTTCGATAGATTATTTATCGGTGGTAGAGCCACAAGGACGTGGAGCCTGGCATTGTCATGTTTTAATGCGCTTTAATGATTTGGATAAGATTTATATTAAAAATGCTGAATTAAGGAGTCTATGGGGTTTAGGATTTGTAACAATCAAGTCATTAAAGGATATAGACAACATAGGAGCCTATTTGAGCGCTTATTTGACTGATATAGACCTAGAAGATGTCCAAGACAGGGAAACAGCCTTAAAAGTGGCTTCAGAGGGCTGTGAGGTGCAAACAAAGATCGTAGAAGGTCGGGAAAAGAAATTTTTAAAAGGCGGACGGCTGCACATGTATCCTTCCGGAATGAATATGTATCGAAAATCAAAAGGGATTGTTAAGCCGGAACGGGAAGAAATGAAGTTCGGAGACATAAAAAAAG
>NZ_JBHZBU010000017.1:0-2500 GCF_042754945.1 Nocardia sp. NPDC059180 | reverse complement strand
TAGGGTAAGCTGCCTGGAGTCGGCCGAGGGCAGGACGCCTTGCTGGCTGGTCCTGGCCTTCCTGTGGTGGTGTAGGGTAGGCCTGGTCGACTTTGCCTTGCGGCAGGGCCTAACCTGTAGGGCGTAGGTGTAGGGTAAGCTGGTGCTAGCTGGCCCGGGCCTTGACGTAGGGGTAGATTGATTCTGGTACACCCTGGAGTGGTGTAGGGTAAGCTGGTTTGGACGTGCCTGGGAGGCTGGTGTAGGGTATTTTAGCGGGAAATCGAAAAGTGGCCAACGAGGGTCGGGTGGCGGGGATGGCGTACTAGGCAGTATGTAGGGCCTATGGGGGAGGGGCCCCTGTGGCTGGTGCCGGGTAGGTAGAAGCGAAAGGGCTGTTAGCAGGCGCTCTGGCTCCTACGTGCTTTGCGAGAGAGGCCTTATGGCGGCGTGCTGGCCCTGGTCGTCGGTGGTGGCGCTAGGTAAGCTGATTTTGTCCTACCCTATAGTGGTGCCAGGTAAGCTGATTTTGACCTACCCTATAATGCTGCCGGGTAGGTTGATTTTAGTATACCTTATGGTGGTATAGGGTAACTGAGGGGTGCCTGGACTACCTACCCTAGACCCCACGACCACGTAAATAAGCCGCCGCGGGCGTATAGGGGCGACCTAGGAGAGGTCGGGGCCCCCTTTAGGGCGGCGTGGGCCTGCCTATATGCCTACCCTACTACTCCTGCTGCGCTGGCTGCGTTTTAGGTGGGCGGGGTGGTTATAGTGCTAGGCTGATGCTTTGTTACGTGCGGCTTCTGGTCAAGCCTGGCGGCCACCTGCTCCCTCTAGCGCCCCCCGTAGATGGGCATAGCGATAGCAGCGTACGCCAGGGCCTTCGGCCAGGGCCTCCCTATAGCGCTTCTAGCCTCTAAAGCCTCCTGGTGGCGCCTGTGTCGGGGTGCAGGGTAAGGCCTACCCTGAACCTACCCTGTACCATCTGGGGGCGGCGGCAAGGGCAAAAGAAATACGTGGGCTGGCTGCTGGCAGGCCTGGGGGCGCGCTGGTGCCGAGAAACCCGGCGCCGAGAGGGGGGGGTGGTGCGTTGTTGGAAATGTATGTTCGTGAGTCGATTTTTTGGATTTGCCATACAAATGAATTTTGCGGGAAATCAAAAGTGGCCAACGAGTGCCGGGTGGCGGGGGCGCCCCACCAGAGAGCTCGGAGGGTATGTGAGAGCGGGTGGCCAGTCGAGCAATCGGCCGGCCACAACACAACCGCAATCAAACAACTGTACCATATCTTGAAGACTTTCATTGCGTGGTCCCTTGAACAGGCTTGCAGGCTCCGGTCTCGCTAGCGAGGGATTCATAGTGTTGGTCGGCCCCCACGAAACCGGTCGCTCAGGCTTCACGGCGTACTGGGGATGCCCTGAAGGCGACGAATGCCCCGGCAATCGCCGCTGTAGGGATGGGTTCTGTGGATTACTGGCCTCTGGCGAGTTCTACCATCGAGCAACGGAAGGCAACCACGCCCGCCGGACGCCGCAATGGCTGAAGTCGGGCGCTGAGTCCTTCTCCTGGCGTGCCCCAGGCCACACGCCGCCCGTTCGGGCTCAGTGTGGTCGACGGCTTCGCTGGGGAACACATGAGTGGGAAAGCGGATTGCCGGCTCGCACGGCGCCCACGGCTCCTGCCGCAGGTGCTTTGCCCGGCGCGTCTCCGGACGCCACCCAGTGAACTTGACATCTCTCCGGCGCTGCTCGCAGCACCGGTTGCCGTTTTTCCGCGGCGGACGATAGTTATCTGGTTGATTCTGCCAGTAGTCATATGCTTGTCTCAAAGATTAAGCCATGCATGTCTAAGTATAAGCAATTATACAGCGAAACTGCGAATGGCTCATTATATAAGTTATCGTTTATTTGATAGTACCTTACTACTTGGATAACCGTGGTAATTCTAGAGCTAATACATGCTAAAAATCCCGACTTCGGAAGGGATGTATTTATTAGATTAAAAACCAATGCCCTCTGGGCTCTTTGGTGATTCATGATAACTTCTCGAATCGCACGGCCTTGCGCCGGCGATGGTTCATTCAAATTTCTTCCCTATCAACTTTCGATGTTTGGGTATTGGCCAAACATGGTTGCAACGGGTAACGGAGGGTTAGGGCTCGACCCCGGAGAAGGAGCCTGAGAAACGGCTACTACATCCAAGGAAGGCAGCAGGCGCGCAAATTACCCAATCCCGACACGGGGAGGTAGTGACAATAAATACTGATACAGGGCTCTTTTGGGTCTTGTAATTGGAATGAGTACAATTTAAATCCCTTAACGAGGAACAATTGGAGGGCAAGTCTGGTGCCAGCAGCCGCGGTAATTCCAGCTCCAATAGCGTATATTAAAGTTGTTGTGGTTAAAAAGCTCGTAGTTGAACCTTGGGCCTGGCTGGCCGGTCCGCCTCACCGCGTGTACTGGTCCGGCCGGGCCTTTCCCTCTGTGGAACCTCATGCCCTTCACTGGGTGTGACGGGGA
>NZ_JBHZBU010000016.1:0-5214 GCF_042754945.1 Nocardia sp. NPDC059180 | reverse complement strand
TGTTCTTTGAGAACTCAATAGTGTGTCGATGAATGTCAGTGCCAATTATTATATTGGTTCCGGCCTCTCATACCCCCCGGTTGACGAGGTCGGACATTTAGTCAGCAAATCTTTTTGCTGGCGTTTTGTTTTGCTAGGTTTTCGGACTCTAGTTTAGATATTTCTGATTCACCTCTTGGGGTGTTTCGAGAGTCTTCAACGGAGAGTTTGATCCTGGCTCAGGACGAACGCTGGCGGCGTGCTTAACACATGCAAGTCGAGCGGTAAGGCCCTTCGGGGTACACGAGCGGCGAACGGGTGAGTAACACGTGGGTGATCTGCCTCGCACTCTGGGATAAGCCTGGGAAACTGGGTCTAATACCGGATATGACCTCGAGTCGCATGGCTCTTGGTGGAAAGATTTATTGGTGCGAGATGGGCCCGCGGCCTATCAGCTTGTTGGTGGGGTAATGGCCTACCAAGGCGACGACGGGTAGCCGGCCTGAGAGGGCGACCGGCCACACTGGGACTGAGACACGGCCCAGACTCCTACGGGAGGCAGCAGTGGGGAATATTGCACAATGGGCGAAAGCCTGATGCAGCGACGCCGCGTGAGGGATGACGGCCTTCGGGTTGTAAACCTCTTTCGACAGGGACGAAGCGCAAGTGACGGTACCTGTAGAAGAAGCACCGGCCAACTACGTGCCAGCAGCCGCGGTAATACGTAGGGTGCGAGCGTTGTCCGGAATTACTGGGCGTAAAGAGCTTGTAGGCGGTTTGTCGCGTCTTCTGTGAAAACTTGGGGCTCAACCTTAAGCTTGCAGGCGATACGGGCAGACTAGAGTACTTCAGGGGAGACTGGAATTCCTGGTGTAGCGGTGAAATGCGCAGATATCAGGAGGAACACCGGTGGCGAAGGCGGGTCTCTGGGAAGTAACTGACGCTGAGAAGCGAAAGCATGGGTAGCGAACAGGATTAGATACCCTGGTAGTCCATGCCGTAAACGGTGGGTACTAGGTGTGGGTTTCCTTCCACGGGATCCGTGCCGTAGCTAACGCATTAAGTACCCCGCCTGGGGAGTACGGCCGCAAGGCTAAAACTCAAAGGAATTGACGGGGGCCCGCACAAGCGGCGGAGCATGTGGATTAATTCGATGCAACGCGAAGAACCTTACCTGGGTTTGACATACACCGGAAACCTGCAGAGATGTAGGCCCCCTTGTGGTCGGTGTACAGGTGGTGCATGGCTGTCGTCAGCTCGTGTCGTGAGATGTTGGGTTAAGTCCCGCAACGAGCGCAACCCTTATCTTATGTTGCCAGCGCGTAATGGCGGGGACTCGTGAGAGACTGCCGGGGTCAACTCGGAGGAAGGTGGGGACGACGTCAAGTCATCATGCCCCTTATGTCCAGGGCTTCACACATGCTACAATGGCCGGTACAGAGGGCTGCGATACCGCGAGGTGGAGCGAATCCCTTAAAGCCGGTCTCAGTTCGGATCGGGGTCTGCAACTCGACCCCGTGAAGTTGGAGTCGCTAGTAATCGCAGATCAGCAACGCTGCGGTGAATACGTTCCCGGGCCTTGTACACACCGCCCGTCACGTCATGAAAGTCGGTAACACCCGAAGCCGGTGGCCTAACCCCTTGTGGGAGGGAGCCGTCGAAGGTGGGATCGGCGATTGGGACGAAGTCGTAACAAGGTAGCCGTACCGGAAGGTGCGGCTGGATCACCTCCTTTCTAAGGAGCATCTGCACTAATCACCTCGAACAGTCGAGTGTGGTTGTGCCAGAGCCGCTTATGTCCTCGAATGTGGGACTGCGGAGCTCAAGGGTGGAACGCTGACAACTTCTTCTCATCGGTGCTGGTCCACTGTGGCCGGCCGAGTTGATATATCGACACACTGTTGGGTCCTGAAAGAACAGACGTTCTTTCCAGGCAAAAAAACGATCCGTTCGGATCTTCGGTTAGTACCGCAGGGCTTTGCTCTGGCCGGCTTCGAGGTTCGATCCGAGTGGGTGTGTTGTTTGAGAACTGCACAGTGGACGCGAGCATCTTTGTTAGTAAGTGTTTAAGAGCGTACGGTGGATGCCTTGGCACCAGGAGCCGATGAAGGACGTAGGAGGCTGCGATAAGCCTCGGGGAGCTGTCAACCGAGCTGAGATCCGAGGATTTCCGAATGGGGAAACCCAGCACGAGTGATGTCGTGTTACCCGCGCCTGAATATATAGGGCGTGTGGAGGGAACGTGGGGAAGTGAAACATCTCAGTACCCACAGGAAGAGAAAACAATAGTGATTCCGTGAGTAGTGGCGAGCGAAAGCGGAAGAGGCTAAACCATGCGGATGTGATAGCCGGCAGGCGTTGTCCGTGTGGGGTTGTGGGATCATTCTTCTTGCTTCTGCCGAAGTGAGCACAAGTCAGAAACCGTTGTGTTAGCTGAATTGGTCTGGGACGGCCAACCATAGACGGTGAGAGTCCGGTAAGTGAAAACGCAACGGCTTGTGTGGATGACTCCCGAGTAGCAGCGGGCCCGTGAAATCTGCTGTGAATCTGCCGGGACCACCCGGTAAGCCTGAATACTCCCTGGTGACCGATAGCGGACTAGTACCGTGAGGGAAAGGTGAAAAGTACCCCGGGAGGGGAGTGAAATAGTACCTGAAACCGTGCGCTTACAATCCGTCAGAGCCTTTGAGCAGCTTGCTGCTGGGGGTGATGGCGTGCCTTTTGAAGAATGAGCCTGCGAGTTAGTGGCATGTGGCGAGGTTAACCCGTTGTGGGGTAGCCGTAGCGAAAGCGAGTCCGAATAGGGCGGTCCAGTCGCGTGTTCTAGACCCGAAGCGGAGTGATCTACCCATGGCCAGGGTGAAGCGACGGTAAGACGTCGTGGAGGCCCGAACCCACTTAGGTTGAAAACTGAGGGGATGAGCTGTGGGTAGGGGTGAAAGGCCAATCAAACTCCGTGATAGCTGGTTCTCCCCGAAATGCATTTAGGTGCAGCGTCACGTGTTTCACACCGGAGGTAGAGCTACTGGATGGCCTAGGGGGCCCACAAGCTTACCGAAGTCAGCCAAACTCCGAATGCCGGTGTGTGAGAGCGTGGCAGTGAGACTGCGGGGGATAAGCTTCGTAGTCGAGAGGGAAACAGCCCAGATCGCCGGCTAAGGCCCCTAAGCGTGTACTAAGTGGAAAAGGATGTGGAGTCGCGAAGACAACCAGGAGGTTGGCTTAGAAGCAGCCACCCTTGAAAGAGTGCGTAATAGCTCACTGGTCAAGTGATTCTGCGCCGACAATGTAGCGGGGCTCAAGTACACCGCCGAAGCCGCGGCATTCACACAATACATCCGCATCCGACTACGGTTGGGTGTGCAGTGGTGTGGATGGGTAGGGGAGCGTCGTGTAGCCAGGGAAGCAGCGGGGTGACCTAGTTGTGGAGGCTATGCGAGTGAGAATGCAGGCATGAGTAGCGAAAGACGAGTGAGAAACTCGTCCGCCGAATGACCAAGGGTTCCTGGGCCAGGTTAATCCGCCCAGGGTGAGTCGGGACCTAAGGCGAGGCCGACAGGCGTAGTCGATGGACAACGGGTTGATATTCCCGTACCCGTGTATCCGCGCCCATGATGAATCAGTTGTGCTAAGTGTCCAAATCCTCCGAGAAGACCTTCGGGTCTCGGGTGAGGGGCTGCACACGACCCCGGCTGGTAGTAGTCAAGCGATGGGGTGACGCAGGAAGGTAGCTGGGCCAGTCAGTGGTTGTACTGGTGTAAGCCTGTAGGGAGTCTGATAGGCAAATCCGTCAGACATATATCCTGAGAGGTGATGCGTAGCCGATTGAGGCGAATTCAGTGATCCTATGCTGCCGAGAAAAGCCTCTAGTGAGTTGGTACACGGCCCGTACCCCAAACCGACACAGGTGGTCAGGTAGAGAATACTAAGGCGATCGAGAGAACTGTGGTTAAGGAACTCGGCAAAATGCCCCCGTAACTTCGGGAGAAGGGGGACCACGCCCGGTGACGGCCCTTGCGGTCTGAGCTGGGTGGGGTCGCAGAGACCAGAGAGAAGCGACTGTTTACTAAAAACACAGGTCCGTGCGAAGTCGTAAGACGATGTATACGGACTGACGCCTGCCCGGTGCCGGAAGGTTAAGAGGACCGGTTAGCCACTTCGGTGGCGAAGCTGAGAATTTAAGCCCCGGTAAACGGCGGTGGTAACTATAACCATCCTAAGGTAGCGAAATTCCTTGTCGGGTAAGTTCCGACCTGCACGAATGGCGTAACGACTTCTCTGCTGTCTCAACCACAGACTCGGCGAAATTGCATTACGAGTAAAGATGCTCGTTACGCGCGGCAGGACGAAAAGACCCCGGGACCTTCACTATAGCTTGGTATTGGTGTTCGGTACGGTTTGTGTAGGATAGGTGGGAGACTGTGAAACATGCACGCCAGTGTGTGTGGAGTCGTCGTTGAAATACCACTCTGATCGTATTGGACCTCTAACCTCGGACCATGATCTGGTTCAGGGACAGTGCCTGGTGGGTAGTTTAACTGGGGCGGTTGCCTCCCAAAATGTAACGGAGGCGCCCAAAGGTTCCCTCAGCCTGGTTGGCAATCAGGTGGCGAGTGCAAGTGCACAAGGGAGCTTGACTGTGAGACAGACATGTCGAGCAGGGACGAAAGTCGGGACTAGTGATCCGGCACCGGCAAGTGGAAGCGGTGTCGCTCAACGGATAAAAGGTACCCCGGGGATAACAGGCTGATCTTCCCCAAGAGTCCATATCGACGGGATGGTTTGGCACCTCGATGTCGGCTCGTCGCATCCTGGGGCTGGAGTAGGTCCCAAGGGTTGGGCTGTTCGCCCATTAAAGCGGCACGCGAGCTGGGTTTAGAACGTCGTGAGACAGTTCGGTCTCTATCCGCCGCGCGCGTCAGAAACTTGAGGAAGGCTGTCCCTAGTACGAGAGGACCGGGACGGACGAACCTCTGGTGTGCCAGTTGTCCTGCCAAGGGCACTGCTGGTTGGCTACGTTCGGAAGGGATAACCGCTGAAAGCATCTAAGCGGGAAGCCTGTTCCAAGATGAGGTTTCTCACCCACTTGATGGGTTAAGGCCCCCTACAGACCATGGGGTTGATAGGCCGGAACTGGAAGCCAGGTAACTGGTGGAGGTGACCGGTACTAATAGGCCGAGGACTTACCAACAAAGAAGCTACGCGTCCACTGTGCAGTATCTGAAACAACACACA
>NZ_JBHZBU010000015.1:0-9291 GCF_042754945.1 Nocardia sp. NPDC059180 | reverse complement strand
AGGTCAGTTCGCGGTCCGGGTCGACGTGGATACCGCTGGTGCGGGCCGCGCCGTCGAGGACGAACCAGGTGATGGTGGCGAGCTCGTCGACCACCAGGGCCCGCGACCGGTCCGGTGCCGGGTCGGCGGCCCAGGTGGACAGCACCCCCTCGACCATCGTCACCACCGCGAACGGCACGGAATCGAAGGGCGTGGCATCGGTGCCCATCAGCTGCGCGATCGTGGAGATCAGCTCACTGCCGCGGGCCGCGATCCGCAGTTTCAGACTGGCGACGGCGTCGACGGTGTCCTCACCGCCATAGGGCGGCCCGGTTCGCGCGAACTCGGTAAGCCGCGGATGGTCCGACATCCAATCCGCGACCGCGCGGATGGTGCGGGTCAAGATCTCACGCACCGAGCCGGTCGACACGTCGAGCTGTTGGTCGAGTTGGGCGGCGAAATCATCGATCAGATATGAGCGGATCCGCCGGTCCAGCTCCTCACGGCCACTGAACTGCCGATACACCACCGATTTCGCGACACCGGCCCGCTTGGCGATGCGATGCACCGCGATATCGGCCCCGGCCGGACTCTCCTCGAGCAGCTCGACCGCGGCCCGCAGAATCGTCAGCTGGCGCTCGCTGTTGTGCCGCTCCCAGCGAGCCTCATAGCCACTGACCGCCCCCGGAATCCGCGGTTGTGGCGAAACCACCGACATGCCAGGCAGTGTACCGAGTGCGATCCCCGCCGCGTGCCGGTGCTCGCGGGACCGGGCAGCCGCCGCGCAACGGCTGCCCGGGCGCGCGCCGGCTAGCTGCCGAGCATGCTGCGCAGGACCGAGCCGAGCATGTCGGTGATCGATCCGGTGGAACTCAGCTGGCCGTCGGAGGAACCGAGCCCGTTGTTATCCATGCTTCCGAGCGCACCCTCGCCGATATTCGGCTTCCTTGCGGTGAAACACGCGGTCAGATTCGGGAACTCGGCACCGACGCCGACCGTGCCCGCTACACCGACGCCACCGCTGGTGACCTGCTGATCGGTCCGCAGATCGCCCGGGACCGGGTAGGTGATGTTCAGGGTGACCGGGTTGCCGGAGTTGACGAACCACCCGGTGCTGGTGACCTTCCATCCGCCCGCATTGGGCTCGGGCGTCACCGCCTCGGTCCGCTGTCCGCCGACCGCGTGGTAGGCGGTGATCGTCGCCTTGACCGGTGCCCCGAATCCGCGTGGCGGGAAGTCGGTGATGGTGTTGACGTAGGGATTCCCGACACCGGTTGTGCCGACCACCACCGTGTAGGTCACGGTGGTGCCGATACCGACGGACTCATTACTGGCGATCTTGTCGTAGACGTGGGTCACGCCGACCGTGCTCGCGTCCTTTTTGGTGGCGTGGCTGCGCACCGAACACGTGTCTGCGGCGGCGGTTCCCGCGCCGACTGCGACTCCGAAACCCGCGAGTGCCATGGACGCGGTCGCGATCAGGGCACCCGTACGAATACCAGGGAGCATTGTTCCTCCAGAATTCCCGGAGACCTCCGGGATGACATGTTCCTCATCAGGCGATTCGACTCGCCTTCGGGCGGATATCCGCCTGAGTGACAGGGAAGCACGGCTACTGGACCGACGTCCAGGTTTTCTGGAAAATCGATGTTTCACATTTTCGGACCGATCCAGCCTCAGGCCAGTTGCACCAACGCGCACCCGGCGATCAGCGCGACCAGGCCGCCCAACCGTACGGTTGTCACCGGTTTCGCCGGCAGTTGGAACCATCCGCGATGGTCGATGGCCGCCGAGGCCAGCTGCTGTCCGGTGACGGTGAGCGCGATGGTCGTCGCCGCGCCGATATGCGGGATCACGGTGAAGGTGACGGTCACATAGACGGCCGCCGCGACTCCGCCGAGCCAGCCCCACCACGGCACCGCGCGCAGCGGCGCCACCTGCGGGCGCGGTGTGCGACCGGTCAGCAGCAGGGCGATCAGCACCACGGCGATGGTGGCGGTGGCGACCAGGAACGACCACATGCCGGTCGCCATCGGATCGTCGAATTCCGCACGCAGGGCGGCATTGACCGCACCTTGGACCGGCAGGACCGCACCGGCGACCAAGCCGAGCACGATCCACCCGCTGCGCGAGGCCGTGGACGACTGCACCTTGCCGCCCTGGCTGCGGATGACGACAACGATGCCTGCCAGCACCGCGACCGCTCCGAGAATCGTGCCGGGGCCGAGGGAACGCTGCTGCACGCCGAGCAATCCGCCGACGTCGAGCACGATGGAGGCGAACATCTGCCCGGTGACGAACAACCCGACCGATGCCAGGGCGCCGAGCCGCGGGAAGAGCAGGATCGCGCTGGTGATGTAGATCGGCGAGGCGATGCCGCCGAGTAGCTTCCACGGATCGTGCGCGAGAACCTCACCCACGCTGCCCAATGCGCCCCAGCCACCGGCGATTCCGGCCACAAGGGCGAGCAGCACCGCCGAGATGGCCAGCTGCAGGGTGGATGCCCCGTAGGGTGTGCCCACCGCTTTGTTCAATTGCAAGTTCACCGAGGCTTGCACGGCGAGCAGGCCTCCGATCAGCAAGGCCGAAGCCAGAAAAACCACAGTCATTGGTGTTGTCTCCCGCAGGATTGGAAAGAGATATCGCGGATATGAGATCCGGATGTCTTCCACGATCGCGGGTCGCGGTTCTCGAGATCAACGACGAATCACGCAACCAACCATGACCTTTCGCGCATGATTCGGTCGTCGGATGAGCTTTCGATCATGATGCGGTGGTACGACAGGACCCCGCCAAGCGGGCCTCCCGCATGCCCGTGGGGCCGGCGTGGCGCACCGCCACCGACTTGGTTCGAGCGTTCGCCGAACCTGCCTTCGGAGAGGGGCCGAAAATAGCTGTGGCCCGGAACACTTGTTCCGGGCCACTGTTGTAGCGGGGACAGGATTTGAACCTGCGACCTCTGGGTTATGAGCCCAGCGAGCTACCGAGCTGCTCCACCCCGCGTCGGTAATCATCAGCTTACACACCTGTGGCCCGAGAACGTAATCGGCTGCGGTGCGGCTGCATATCGCGTGGTCAGCGCAGTGGAACGCCGACGTCGCTGCCACCTTCCGGGGTGATCCTGGTGTTGACCTTCACCAGTGCGGGCGCGGGCACGAATCCGCCGGCGAACAGCGCCTCACCCTGACGGAACCACGGCGAGCGCGCCAGTAGCGCGCTGGGCGCGTAGCCGAAGTAGGTGCCGAGTTCGGTGAGGTCGACCGGGGAAGTCATCTTCATCAGCGCCAGGTTGTCGCATTGGGAGATGATGCTCGGATGCACCTTGGACGGCCGCTGGGTCGACAACAGTAACCACAGGCCGAACTTGCGTCCTTCCGCGGCGATCTGGATGAGCCGCTCGCGCACGGCGACGGCAATGGCCGAATCCAAGCGCGGCGAGGCCAGATTGTGGGCTTCGTCGATGACCAGCAGCACCGGCCTGCGTTCCTCGCGCCGCTCCCACAGTTCGTCCAGCAGTGACAGCGCGACCACCAGCTGCTGTTCGGGGGTGGAGAAGCCACCGAGGTCGAGCACGGTGGCGTCGGGTCGTTCAGCGACGACCTCGGTGACCGCCGCGTGCTCCAGCGCCCAGACCTCCCAGTCGAGCAGGCCGAGGTTCTCCACGCGCTGGGCGAGCCTGCGCTGGGCGGCGGTGCCCGACTCGCGCAGGTTGGGTAGCCATTGACCGAGTTCCGCGGTCTCGAGCAGCGGGCCGATGTGGAGCAGTTCGTTGAATTCCTCACGGTCGACGACGGGGTCGATCTGCAGGATCGCCGCCTTGGACGACAGCGGCATCGTCATGAATCTGGCCCGCAGCAGGGAGTTCGGGTCCTCGGCATTCGGGCGCAGCACTCGAATGTCTCGTTCCCGGAGCGCGTCGGCGGTGGGGCCTGCGGCATCTGCGGCTATCTCGCCGAGGCGGATGAAGTCGGAGTTCGGGTCGAAGATCACGACGGGCAGGGCGGTGTGCGCGACGAGTTGTTCGAGGACGACGCCGAGGGCGTAGGTCTTGCCCGAGCCGCTCTGCCCACACCAGAAGGTGTGGCGGTTGAATCGCTTCGGCAGTAGCCGCGCCGGGCCGCCGGGGGCGGTGAGGGCGACACCGACGTCCAGGACCGCACCAGTGGTGTCGTGCAGTGCTTGCACGGTGCGGACGTCGACGGTTTCCAGTACGCCGTGCTGGAATGCGTGGCTGGTGCGGGTGTCGATGCCGTCGGTGGTCAGTTCGCCGATCAGCCGGCCGCGCAACTGGACCGGCGGGGTTTCCGATCGGTGTTCGACGAGCCCGAGTTGCCGGTGCCCCTCGGCGTCGACGACAACGAGGGAGCCTGCGACATAGGCGCTGTCGGCGGCGTCGATGACCAGGAACGAGCGTCCGTCGTCGGACCGGGCGGCAGGCTGCGTCGAGGCGGACATGAGGCGATCCTGCCACCTGGGCGGTGCTCTGCGATGGAAGTCGCAGAGTTGGGTTCGCAGCGGTTCGAGCCGGTATTTATCGGTAATCGGCGGGATATTGGCGCACATAGTGTCGGCTTATATCCCGGTGAGCGGTTATTCGTCATATAGCCGAGCTGCTGGATACTTGCCGGTTTCCGTTCGGCCCGGATGCTCGGCCGCCAGGGATGCGGCGTAGGCGCCGAACCGGGCACGACACAGAAAAAGGCCCGGCCCGGAGGCTGTGCGCCTCCGGGCCGGGCCTGTTGTAGCGGGGACAGGATTTGAACCTGCGACCTCTGGGTTATGAGCCCAGCGAGCTACCGAGCTGCTCCACCCCGCGTCGGTGAACACAACATTACACACGGGTTCGAGTCGATGGCAAACCAGCAGGTCGGACACATTTTCGGGCGGTCACAGGAGACGTCAGCGAGCCATCGAGGCGGCATCCCAGCGTCGGCCGAGAGCCCGAGCCGGCGCGCCCACCGCCCCGCCGGCCACTCCGAATCAAGGGCCGCTTCCCGCGCCCACTTCGCACCCCATGAGCCATGCCAATCGAGTTGCCCGGCGGTAGCGAAACCCCGAAATCCATCAGAACGTGTGACCCGGGCAACGATTTCGGAGTGATCCCGAACACATAACGGTGTTATCACAATGCCCATTGGGTAGGGGTGAATCCGGTTTCCAACCTGCGAATACGATCTAATGCTACCGATTCACCGGCAACAAATTGGAGTTTATCAAGACGTGATTGAACGAGATTTGTTCGTTACCGTCGTTGCCACGGCCCGGATCAAACCGAGATGGGCTCGAACCCGAACCGACGAACACCGGAGACCCTGTCCCACGGTTCGGAGTACCCCGACATTCACCTGGGGACAGGGGCCGACGGAGAACATCCGCCGAGCTGGTGGGCACAGGGAGGGAAACCACATGACTCAGAACCGGAAGTTCAGCACCCGCGCCCTCGGCCTCGCCGCCATTGCAGGGGCTCTCGTTGCCGTCCCGTTCGGTCTTTCCACCGCCACCGCGTCGGCCTACTCGGGCAACTGGGACGCCGTTGCGGCCTGTGAGAGCGGTGGCGACTGGTCCATCAACACCGGTAACGGCTACTACGGCGGCCTGCAGTTCTCGCAGAGCACCTGGGAAGCCAACGGTGGCTCCGGCAGCGCGAGCAACGCCAGCCGTGAAGAGCAGATCCGCGTGGCCGAGAACGTGCTGGCCACCCAGGGTGCCGGCGCTTGGCCGACTTGCGGCGCCTACCTCTGAGTTTCCTAGGCGTGCGGCCCGGCCGCTGACGCCCGACTCAGCAGCACACAAGAAACGGCGCTGTCATCCACTTGGATGACAGCGCCGTTTCTGTGTGTGCACCCGGCTTCCCATGGTCGCTTCTACAGCCGGAGGGCTGTTCGACCGGAGCCATGGGACAGAGTCACCGCCGACCTCGACGGTCTGGACCCCGATCGAGGGTACCGGTCCTACCCGGTGCCCTCGATCCGCAGGTCAGCAGATCAGCGTCCCGCGTCCTGGTAGGCCTTGACC
Organism: Nocardia sp. NPDC059180; assembly: GCF_042754945.1. Classification (NCBI taxonomy): domain Bacteria; kingdom Bacillati; phylum Actinomycetota; class Actinomycetes; order Mycobacteriales; family Nocardiaceae; genus Nocardia; species Nocardia sp. NPDC059180. The sequence continues at coordinate 3,297 of NZ_JBHZBU010000015.1, read as the reverse complement.
GCGGCCTCCAGCTCGTCGAGCGCCTGACCGAAGTCGGAGAAGTTGCCCGTACGCATCGCGGTGCGGACCGCCTCGATCTTGCGGTTCAGCTCGGCGGCCGCGGCATCTTGGGCGCCCGAGGAGCCCGCAGGCGGCGGGGTCGAGCCTTCGACAGGCGGCGGCCCACCGTTGTCCGCAGGCGGCGGAGTCGAACCCTCGACCGGTGGCGCCGTCCCCGGCTGCGGCCGGATCGCAGGATCACCGCCCGGCGGTGTGGCCAACGCACCCGAGCCGGGCAAGACCTGGTTCAGCGCCTCGGCCAGCGTGGACGCATAGCCGACTTTCACACTGCCCGCCTGGTCACGGTAGCTGACCAGCACGCGCAGCAACTGCGGGAAGGTCGCGGTATTCGGGCCGGTATTGCGTTCGTTGTAGAACGGCTCGACGTACAAGATGCCGCCATCGGCGACCGGCAGCGTCAGCAGATTGCCGTATCTGATCTTGTTCGAGTTCGACAGCAGCGTCTTCTCCTGCGAGACCTGCGGCGCCGTCGTCATCGTGTTCTGCGTCTGCTGCGGACCCTGGGTCTGGGTGTCGGTCGGCAATTGCAGGATGCGGAACTTGCCGTAACCCGCCGGATCGGACCGCACCGAGATATAGGCCGACAGGAACTGGCGGTTGTAGCCGACCATCGCGCTGGTCAGGTTGAACACCGGCTTGCCGGTCTCCGGATCACCGAGCAGCACGTAGTACGGCGGCTGGCTCGCCGTCACGCCCTCGACGGTCGGATCGGCAGGCACCGACCAGAACGCGTTGTTGGTGAAGAACTCGCGCGGATCGTCGACGTGGTACTTGGTCAGCATCTCGCGCTGCACCTTGAACAGGTCCTCCGGATACCGGAAGTGCTCGCGCAGCTCAGGGCTGATCTCACTCTCCGACTTCACCGCATCCGGGAACACCCCGCGCCAGGCTTTGAGCACCGGATCGGAGGAGTCCACCTCGTACAGGTTCACCGAGCCGTCGTAGGCGTCGACGGTGGCCTTGACCGAGTTGCGGATGTAGCTGACTTCCTTGCGCGGCAGCAACCTGCCGGTCTTGCGGTCGATACTGTCCTCGACCGCGCCTTCCAGCGAGGAGATCTGGGCGTAGGGGTAGTTGTCCAGCGTGGTGTAGGCGTCCACGATCCAGACGATCCGGCCGTCGACGACAGTCGGGTAGGTGTTGCCGTCGGTGGTCAGCCACGGCGCCACCTTCTGCACCCGGTCCCGCGGGTCGCGGTTGAACAGGATCTTGGAATCGTCACCGATGGCCGAGGAGAACAGGATATTGCGCTCGGCGTACTTGGCCGCGAAGGCCAGGCGGTTGAACCAGTTGCCGATCGGCACGCCACCCGCGCCGTCGTAGGTGAAGCGGGCGTTGTCGGTGTCGTATTCGCGCGGAGTCTGACCCTCCGCGGCGCCGACGATCGCGTAATCCGGGTTGGACTGCGAGATCAGTTCGCCGTAGTAGATGCGCGGCTGATCGACCTGAATGCGCTGATCTTCCTTCTTCGTGGACAGATCACTGACCATGAAGATCGGATAGCCGGAGTCGCTGCTGCCGCCCGCCGCGTTGGGATCTTCCGACTGCGGCCGGTTGACGCGGTTGGCGGGCGCGGCGACGAAGCCGTTGCCATGGGTGTAGACGGTGTGCTTGTTGATCCAGTCGGTCTGGTTACCGCTCAACGAGGACGGCGACAGCTCGCGGGCGCCGACGATGAAGTCTTGGACCTCACCGTTGATGGTGTAGCGGTCGATGTCGAGCGACTCCGGGAAGCCGTAGAAGTTCTTCAGCTGACGCAGCTGGGTGAACGTCGGCGACAGAATGTTCGGATCGAGCAGCCGCGCGTTGGCGATGGTGGCGTGGTCGACCGGAACGCTGGCCGGGTTCTTACTGCTCTCACCGGAATAGGAGACGTAGTCGATCTTGTCGTCGGTGATCCCGTAGGCCTGCCTGGTGGCCGCGATATTGCGCTCGATGTATTCGCTTTCCTTCTCGGCGGCGTTCGGGCGCACCGAGAACTGCTCCACCATCAGCGGCCACACCGCACCGACCAGCACCGACGACAGCACCAGCAGCGCCGCGGCCATCGCAGGCACCCGCAGATCGCGCAGCACGATACCTGCGAAGAACGCGATCGCGCAGATGATGGCGATCGACATCAGGATCAGCTTCGCGGGCAGAACCGCGTTGATATCGGTGAACGAACCGCCGTTGAAGGTCGGTTCCTTACGGCTGCTCATCAGCAGTTCGTAGCGGTCGAACCAGTACGCGATGGCCTTGAGCAGCACGAATGACCCGGCCAGCACAGCAAGCTGGATACGGGCCGCGTTGGTGAGCGTGCCCTCGCGCCCGGACAGGCGCAGGCCGCCGAACACGTAGTGGGTGACCAGATTCGCGAAGAACGCGATGACGATGGCGACGAAGAGCCAGTTCAGAATCATCCGATAGAACGGCAGATCGAAGGCGTAGAAGCCGACGTCGAGGTTGAACTGCGGGTCGGTCTGACCGAACGAGCCGCCGTGCAGGAACAACTGAACGGTGACCCAATTCGACTGCGCCACCAGACCGGAGAGCACGCCGAGCAGCACCGGGATACCGATGCCGAACAGCTTCAGCCTGCTCATCACGGTGGTGCGGTAGCGCGCGATGGGATCGTTGGGTCCCGCCGTGGGTACGAACACCGGCCGGGAGCGATACGCCAGTAACAGCGCCCCCCACACCACCAGTCCGACGAACAGCCCTACCACGGCGAAGATCAAGATCCTGGTCCACAGGACCGTGACGTAGACGCCACGGAAGCCGACCTCGCCGAACCACAGCCAGTTCGTATAGGTATCGACCAGTCGCGGTCCCACCAGAAGTAGCGCCGCCAGAACGACGGCCGCCACCAGCAGCACACGGCTGCGGCGGGACAGCGAAGGTAAGCCCGAGGGGGGCCGCATGCCCACGATGCCACTCTCCAAGGTCCGGCGGCGCCAACCTCTGCACGCCGCAGTCCGATGTTGCGGATGGTCCGATCCGGACCGTTGGCGCCCACTCTACGGAAAATCGGACACCGCGCAGATGGCAGGGCGGCGGAGGGTGGTCATATGGCTCGCCGAGCCAAAGACGGACAAATCCGACACAGGTGAGGATCGCGGCACCGGGACCCACGACAACGGCAGGTCACACCCAGTTTTCGAGCGAAGCGAGACCGAGCATCCAAGTTCGCGGCCCGTCTCGGGGTTGCGGGGGCGGGGGGCCAGCCGGAGGGGAGCAGCGGCCCCCGGAACGCGA
>NZ_JBHZBU010000014.1:0-68203 GCF_042754945.1 Nocardia sp. NPDC059180 | reverse complement strand
GCGCAAGCCGAAGGCAAGCAGCGGCACCGGAAACGCGAGACACAAAGGGGCCGCGAACCCGCGGCGCCGCAGGCGCCACAAATCAAACACAGCCCCGCGAACACGCGCTGCCGCAGGCAGCGCAAAATGGCACAGTGAGCGCTGACCTGCATGCCGAAGTGGTGTTGTCCCGAGCCGTCCGCGAGGTGGCCGAATTCGTCGACACCGAAGGGTGGGGACGTCCGCCGCAGATGTTCGCGCTGGTGCCGACTGCCGATCTGGTGGCCGCCGAGCCTGGACTCATAGATCAGCTGGATGCGGGCGACGAACTCACGCCGGTCGCCCAGGAACCGCTCCCCGAGGACGTGACCGGCGGTTCGATCGCGCTCGAGGAAGTGCTGGCCACCACCAGCTGGCCATCCGCGGTGGCCGGATGCGTACTGGTGCAGGAGATCGTGGTGCTGCCGCCCACCGCCGAGAGCACCCTCGACGACGCATTGACGCCGCTGCTCGCCGATGACGACGCGGCCGATGCCGCCGGACGCGCCGCCGCCCACTCGCATCCGGAGCGCCGCGAGGCCCGGTTGTTCGCGGCGGCCCTTCGGGAGGGCACCACCCTGTGCTTGTTGCAGGTGCGTCCCGACGACGACGCCGACGAGTTCGCCGATCTGGAGCTGCGGACCTACCCGAATCTGGCCGCGAATGTGGCCGAGGCCCTGCGGCATACGCTGGACTGATCTGTTGCGGCGGGCGCGAATCCCCGTCGCCCGCCGCGGTTCGCGCTAGCCGCAGCCGACCGTCGGACGTCCGGCGCTGAGATCCTCGAGCGACTGCACGGCGCCTGCGAGGTTGTCCACCTTCACCAGGCGCAGCCCGTCGGGGGTGCGCTGCCTGGCCTCGTTGCAGTTGGCGGCCGGAACCAGGAACGTCTCGGCGCCCGCCTCACGTGCGGCGATCATCTTGTACTGGATGCCGCCGATCGGGCCGACCTTGCCGTCCTGTTCGATCGAGCCGGTACCGGCGACGAACGTGCCGCCGTCGAGTTCACCGGGGGTGAGCTTGTCGATCAGGGCGAGGCTGAACATCAGGCCCGCGGACGGTCCGCCGATATCGGCCAGATTGAAGGTGACCTCCATGGGCGGACGCGCGCCCGCACCGGGAGTGACACCGAGATAGCCCTTGTTCGGGTCGTCTTCGCGGGCGGCGAGGGTGACGGTGACGGTCTGCTCAGCGCTGCCGCCGCGACGGGTCACCAAGGCGACCTCGCTGCCCGGCGGCAGCTTCCCGATGGCGTCGACCACGTCCTTCGGTGCGGTCATCGGGACTCCATTGATGCTGACGATCTCGTCGCCCTCTTCCAGCACCGCCTTGGCCGGACCGTTGTCGGCCACAGTACGGGCAAGCACCGCGGTGGGCAGGCCGAGGAAGTTCATCGTCGCGATCTCGGCGTTGCTCTCGGATTCCTTGAAGTCCTGCTGGTTGGACCTATCGATCTCCTCCCGCGACATATCGGGCGGATAGACCTCCGAGCGCGGGACGAGACCATGCTCGCCGCTGAACCAGAAGCCGATCGCCTCGAAGATGTTGAGCCCGTCGCGCACCGAGACCGTCGTCATATTGAGGTTTCCGGATGTCGGATCCACCTCCACACCCGTGACGTCGACGACCTGTTTGCCGTCCACTTCACCCAGTGTGTTGAATGTCGGCCCCGGGCCGAGAGCGACGAAGGGCACGTTGAACCAGCTCCCCGCGACGCCCAGCACGAGCACCGGGAGCAGCGCGGCGAGCAGAGTGATGATCCGACGATTCACGCGGCCAACAGTAGCGATCGCCGCGACCGCGGGGCGGCACCGGCGGAAGTTTCGCGGTTCGGGCGGGCCCGGATCGACTGCTGTGAGCGCGTTCACGCACGCGCGTGAGCACCGTGCCGATTTCGCGGCGCGCGAACATCGCCGCCGGTCCGCGCCGCGTAACGTAATGGGTATGAGCGACCAACCGTTCGGATTCTCGAACCGCGACGACGACGATGACCGCAAACGAGGCGATGAGCCGAGCGGTTCCGGCGCGGGCGACCCGTTCGGCTTCGGCATGGCCGGTTCCGGGGCGGGCGGATTCGATCCAGCCCAGCTCGGGCAGATGCTGACCTCGCTCGGCCAGATGCTCAGCGGTATGGGTCAAGGTATGGGCCAGCCGGGTTCGGAGCAGGGCGGTCCGGTCAACTACGACGTCGCCAAGCGGCTGGCCCGCCAGCAGCTCGGCGCGAGCGTCACGCCGGTGTCGGCGGGCACCGTCAGTGCCGTCGCCGATGCCGCGCACCTGGCCGAGCTGTGGCTCGACGGTGCGACGACCCTGCCCGCGGGCGCGACGAAGACGGCCGCGTGGACGGCCAACGACTGGATCGAGGAAACCTTGCCGACGTGGCAGCGGTTGTGCGATCCGGTGGCCCAGCAGATCTCCGGCATGTGGACGGCGAACCTGCCCGAGGAGGCCAAGCAGTTCGCGGCGCCGATGATGGGGATGCTCGGCCAGATGGGCGGCCTCGCGTTCGGTTCGCAGCTCGGCCAGGCCCTTGGCCAGCTCGCCAAGGAGGTGCTGACCTCCACCGATATCGGCTTGCCGCTGGGGCCCGCGGGCACCGCTGCCCTGTTGCCTGCCGCCATCTCGGAGTTCAGCGCGGGTCTGGAGCAGCCCGAGAGCGAGATCATGGTGTTCCTCGCCGCCCGCGAGGCCGCCCATCAGCGCCTGTTCGGGCATGTGCCGTGGCTGCGGCAGCAGGTGCTCGGCGCGGTCGAGGACTACGCGCGCGGCATCAAGATGGACTTCTCGGCGCTGGAGGAGGCAGCCCAGGGCATCGATCCGATGTCGCTGACCGATCCGAGCAAGCTCGAGGAAATCCTGTCCCAGGGCACCTTCGAGCCGCAGACCACGCCGGAGCAGAAGCAGGCGCTGGAACGGCTGGAGACGCTGCTCGCCCTGATCGAGGGCTGGGTGCAGGTCGTGGTGTCCGAGGCCGTCGGCGAACGGCTGCCCGGCGCAGGCGCACTCGCCGAGACTCTGCGCAGGCGCCGCGCCACCGGTGGCCCGGCCGAACAGACCTTCGCCACCCTGGTCGGGCTCGAGTTGCGGCCGCGCAAGCTGCGTGAGGCCGCTGCGCTGTGGCAGCGGTTGACCACCGACGCCGGGATGGAGGCGCGCGACGGCATCTGGGCCCATCCCGATCTGCTACCCGATGCCAGCGATCTGGACTCCCCCGCAGGCTTCATCGACGCGGTGATCGGCGGCGGCACGAACGCCTTCGACGATCCGCTGGCGCAACTGGCCGAAACCGAGGCGCGCGAACGCGAAGAACGCAACAAGTCCGGCGAACCCGGTGACAAGCCTGGCGAATCCGGAGGCACCGCCTCTTCCTGATCGCGAGGGCTGAGGTCCAGATCACGAGGGCTACGGTCCGATCACCCGCGCCACGCGGCGACACTCGAGCCCCGCGCCGTCGCGATCGAGTGCGTCGCAGGGCCGGGTCGGCGGCAATGTGCGGTCCGTCGATCCGGCGCCCGACCTGTGGATAACTACGGATTTCGCGCCGGATCGGCAGCGAGCAGCTCTGCATACTGCTCGCCATGACATCGCTGTGCCTGCGCGGGCCGATGCTGCACCCGCAATTGCTGATCCTGACCCGGCCCTCCGGTGCGGTTCAGCTCGGCTGGGATCCGGAGTCCGCGCGTCAACTCGCGGTCCCCGGGATCGACCCCGATACCCTCCTGCATTTCTTGCAGCTGCTCGATGGGTTGCGCACCCGTCCACAGATCATGTGGCGGGCCACCGAACTCGGCCTCACGCCGCATCGCGCGAGCCAGCTGCTTGCCACGCTCGACGATGCGGGGCTGCTGTTGCACCCCGACACCCCCGCTGGCCGCGTCCGCCGGGTCCGGGTGCACGGGCTCGGCCCGCTCTCGGATGCGATCACGACGGGGCTGCGTCGATTCGGGCTGCGGCCGCAGCGCTCGCGCGGCCCGCGCATAGACCTTCGCCCGCGACCTGATCTGGTGCTGCTGACCGACACCCTGGTCCCCGACCCGCGCCTGATCGATCAATTGCTGCGCGCACGGATCGCGCATCTTCCGGTGCGCTTGCGCGACGGCGACGGTCTGGTCGGACCGCTCGTGCAGCCCGGCCGGACCAGCTGCCTGCGCTGCGCCGACCTGCTGCGTGCCGACTACGACCCGGACTGGCCACGACTGGCCGCGCAACTGCTCGGGCGGGTCGGCCACGCATCACGCTCCGGAATCGAAGCCACCGCGGCGCTGGCGCTGCGCGAACTGGAGTCGATCATCGCGTGTTCGGTCGGGCGGCCACCCGCCGTTCTCGAGGCTCAACTGGAGCTGGATCTGGATTCGTATCGGCTCGAGATCCGGCGCTGGGCGCCGCACGCACGCTGCGTCTGCCGGCGCATTCGTGCCGGTACCGACGGTTCGACGTGACGCGTACCACTCCGAAAGCTGGATTCTCAGTCGATTTCGATGGCACAGCAGCGGCCCGGTCGGCCATGATGGGTACGTGTCCGAGATCGTGCGCCGCAGCTCCTCCCGCAATGCGAAGTTAGCCAAGATTCCCCTCGGGATCGCTGGACGAGCCGCCGTTGGTTTCGGCAAGAAGCTGGCCGGGGGTGACAAGGGCGAGATCAACGCACAGCTGAACCAGAAGGCCGCCGAACAGCTGTTCACCATTCTCGGTGAGCTCAAGGGTGGCGCGATGAAGTTCGGCCAGGCGCTCAGCGTCATGGAGGCCGCCGTCCCCGAGGAGTTCGGCGAGCACTATCGGGAAGCGCTGACCAAGCTGCAGGCGGCCGCGCCACCGATGCCCATCGAGACCGTGCACCGCGTGCTCGATCAACAGCTCGGCACCCAGTGGCGGACCCGCTTCCACTCCTTCGACGAATCCCCCGCCGCCTCCGCGAGCATCGGCCAGGTGCACCGAGCGGTGTGGTCCGACGGTCGCGCGGTCGCGGTCAAGGTCCAGTACCCGGGTGCCGACGAGGCGCTGCGCGCGGATCTGAAGACGCTGTCGCGGATGACCGGACTGATCTCGTCGGTGATTCCCGGCGCCGATGTGAAGCCGATCCTCGCCGAGATCACCGAGCGCACCGAGGAAGAGCTCGACTACCGCAACGAGGCGAGCAATCAGCGCGTATTCGCCAAGGCCTTCGACGGGCACCCGGAGTTCGTTGTGCCCAAGGTGGTTGCCAGCGCGCCGAAGGTGATCGTCACCGAATGGCTCGATGGCACAGCGGTTTCCGCGATCATCGCCGCGGGCAATGCCGATCCCGAAGGCACCCGCGAACTCCGCAACCGGGTGGCCACCCTGATGGGCCGATTCCACTTCTGCTCACCCGAATTGGCCGGCCTGCTGCATGCCGACCCGCATCCGGGCAACTTCATGGTGACGCCGGAGGGCAAGCTCGCCGTCATCGATTTCGGTGCCTGCGCACCGCTGCCGAACGGCTTCCCCGAGTTGCTCGGCCGGATTCTGGCGCTGGCGGTCGACGAGGAGTTCGAGGAGCTCACCGCCCTGCTGCACGACAACGGCTGGGTGATTCCCGGGCGGGTCATCACCCATCAGGAGATCGCCGACTACCTGCGCCCGTTCACCGATCCGATCAAGACCGACTCGTTCCACTTCACCCGCAAGTGGATGCAACGGGTGGCCGGACGAGCCTCGGACTTCAACAGTCCGGAGATGAAGACCGCACGTGCGATGGTGCTGCCCGCCGAGCACGTGATGATCTTCCGGGTGCTGGCAGGCTCGATCGGTATCTCCGCCCAGCTCGACGCCGAGGTGCCGTTCATGCAGCTGGCCGCGACCTGGATGCCAGGATTCCGGGAGCAGCGCGACACCGCGTAGGCGCTGAACGCAGCGAAAACCTCACTCCCCCAATAACAAACAACCGCCCAGTCGCATCGACTGGGCGGTTGGTCGTTGGATGGTTCGCGGCCCGGCCGGCGTGATGCCGACTGTATGCGGGCCGCGAACCTGCCGCGCCGACGGCGCGGCCATCAGACGCATGCGGCGACCTTGCGGGGGCGACCACGCGGCCGCTTGCGGGCGATCACGACACCCTGGTCGAAGATCTCCCCACCCCACACGCCCCACGGCTCGCCGCGATCCATGGCGGCGCTCAGGCAGCCCTTGCGGATCGGGCAGGACGCGCACAGCGCCTTGGCCTGCTCCAACTGGACCGGGCTCTCGGCGAACCACAGGTCCGGGTCCCCGGCCCGGCACGGCACGGTAGTGGTGACCTCCTGGTCACGGGGAGCGGTTGCCACGGTTCGGCATGTCACGTCAGTAGTGGCCGTCGGCCAGCTCTCTGCGGTGAACACGTCGTTCTCCTTCAGCTCGTTTGCAGCGGTTCGGTGTCGTTCATTCCACGAAACCGGGGCTGCCGGCTGAAGGGCCGGAGAAATATGGCCACGGTTTCGCTTCGTGCGATCCGTGGCCAGGAGGTCGGGGAGAGTTCCCTACCTAGGTCGACATCTGTGTCGAGTCCTGATCACGGACGCTGGGTGTGCGTTGCGGAGGCGTGCTGCCAGCAGCTGCACCGGCTCATTGCCGGTTTCGGCTGCGTAGGCGCCGGCGACTGCGGGTGCAGCGGCCAGATGCCAGCCCGCGCTGGGCTTGTCCTGCGGATCGATGAGAATCGGGGTGAGCGTGTTATCCACGTGTGTGCCGAATGCACCGACGCCGGACAGACCGATCCCCTGCATGGCGAGGATCCCCCGGGAGGCAGAAACAGCCGACAAGGACACGTCGGTCCCGATCACGTCAAAAGCGGTGATGCTGTTCATTTCGTCTGCCTCCCTCCTGTACTCGTAATCTGTCTGAACTGTCCGCGCCGGGATACCCTCCCGGTGCGTGCTTCCCACCGTATGCGATCTCGGAAGAACCGACAACCTATTTTCTACCTGCGGTTTTGTGATTCGATGCGGTGCGGGATCGCACCAGTGCGATGACGTCGGCGCCGTACTGTTCGATCTTGCGTGGTCCGATACCGGAAATCGCGGCGAGTGCCGCATCGTCGGCGGGTAGTTGTTCGGCGATGGCGGTGAGGGTCGTGTCGGTGAACACACTGAACTCCTTCAACCGCTGATCCTGTGCCTTCTCCGCGCGCCACTCGTGCAGCGCGGCAAGCAGTTCGGCGTCGAGTTCGGCCGGGCATCTGCGGCAGCGGCCGAGCATCGTGGAATAGGTGCCGATCAACGGTTTGGCACAGACCCGGCACAGCGGGCGGGTGCCGTCGGCGGAACGATCCGTGGACGGTGCGGCGATGCGGGAAGCCGGGGAATCGTCGGGGACGAGCCCGTTGAGGAAGCGGGAGCGGCGCCGGGTGCGGCGGCCGCCCGCGTTGCGCGCCAATGCCCACGACAGCCGCAGATGTTCACGCGCCCGTGTCACGCCGACGTAGAGCAGGCGCCGTTCCTCTTCCAGCGCGGCCTGATCGGCGACGGATCCGTCATCGGAGAGGACGTGCGCGATCGGCAGGGTCCCGTCCGACAGACCGACAAGGAAGGTGGCGTCCCATTCCAGTCCCTTGGCGGCATGCAACGACGCCAAGGTGACCCCCTGGACTGTCGGTGGGTGCCTGGCCTCCGCGCGGGCGGCGAGTTCACGCAGTAGCCCGCCCAGGTCGAGGCGCTCGTCGTGGGTGGTGAGTTCCTCGGTGAGCTGGACCAGCGCGACCATCGACGCCCATTTCTCCCGTGCCTGCGCGCCGGTGGGTTCGGTGGCCGTGAGTCCGAGTGGGGCGAGCACGGCTCGGACCAAGGTGACCAGCGCGGCGCCGGTGCGCGCCTGGTCGGGCAGGTCGTCGCGCGCGGACGTCTGCCGCAGCGCCTGGACAGCCTGGCGGACTTCGGCGCGGGTGAAGAAACCTTCCCCGCCGCGCACCTGGTACGGGATGCCGCGTTCGGTCAGTGCCTGCTCATAGGTTTCCGATTGCGCGTTGATCCGGTAGAGCACCGCGATCTCGGCAGCGGGCGTACCGGCGGCGATCAGCTCCGCGATGGCGCGCGCGACCCCCGCCGCCTCGGCGGGGACGTCGTCGTATTCGGCGAAGGTGGGTTCAGGCCCGTCGCCGCGCTGGCCGATCAGTTGCAGGCGGGTGCCTGCGATGCGTCCGCGGGCCATCCCGATCACCCGGTTCGCCAGCGACACCACCTGGGGTGTCGAGCGGTAGTCGCGTTCGAGCCGGACGACGGTGGCGTCGGGGTATCGCCGCGAGAAATCCAGCAGATGGGCAGGGCTCGCGCCGGTGAACGAGTAGATGGTCTGGTTGGCGTCGCCGACGACGGTGAGATCGTCGCGCTCGCCCAGCCAGGCGTCGAGCACCCGCTGCTGGAGGGGGGTGACGTCCTGGTATTCGTCGACGACGAAACAGCGGTAGCGGCCGCGGAATTCGTCGGCAACGGCCGGATAGTCCTCGAGCGCGGCGGCGGTGTGCAGCAGCAGGTCGTCGAAGTCGAGCAGTAGGCCGTCGGGTGTGGTTTTCAGTGTTTCGTAGCCGGTGTAGACCTGCGCGATTCGGTTGGCGTCGAACGGGGCGTCGCGGTGGTGACGGGCAACCGCCGCCGGATAGTCCTCGGGCGCGATGAGCGAGGACTTCGCCCATTCGATCTCGCTGAGCAGATCGCGCACGCTCTCGGTGCCCGAGGGCAGCCCCGCGCGATGGGCGGCCTGTGCGACCACCGGGAACTTGCTGTCGAGCAGTCGCCACGGCACATCGCCGACGACCTGTGGCCAGAAGTAGCGCAGCTGACGAAGCGCGGCCGCGTGGAATGTTCGCGCCTGTACCTGATTGGCCTCGCCACCGAGGCCGAGCGCCCGCAGCCGTCCACGCAACTCCCCTGCCGCCCTGGCGGTGAAGGTCACCGAGAGCACCTGATCGGCCTTGACCTGCCCGGCCGCGACCAGATGCGCGATCCGATAGGTGATGGTCCTGGTCTTGCCGGTGCCCGCGCCCGCGAGCACGCACACCGGCCCCCGCGGTGCACGCACGGCGGCGGCCTGCTCGGGGTCGAGGGCGGTGAGGTCGAGTGCGGGCACGCGCTCCATCATGACAGCGCACACTGACAGTGGGGCGGCTGCCACGTCACCGGCCTGCGTGCGGCACCGACCGCCCACGCAGCGGTTGGTTCGCGGAACAGGAACGGTTCATCCGGTGTTGCACGATCCGTGACCGAGCAGAACACTGACCTGACGATGTACTCGACCACCTGGTGCGGCTACTGCCGCAGGCTGAAGACACAGCTGGACGAGGCGGGCATCACCTATGCCGAGATCGATATCGAGCAGGACCCCGCGTCCGCCGAGTTCGTCGGCAGCGTCAACGGCGGCAATCACGTGGTCCCGACGGTGAAATTCGCCGACGGCTCGACGGCGACCAACCCGTCGTTGGCCCAGGTCAAGCAGGCACTGGCCGCCATCTCCTGAAACAACTGATCACCGCGCTCAGTCGAGCGCGGCCCAGGACTCCACGATGGTGCGGGCGATCGAGATCGACCCCGGCAGCAGCAGCCTGGCACCCTCCGCACGCGTCGACCAGTCGCCCGCGTCCAGCGCCGCGCGGACTTCGGCGCGGGTGAACCAGTGCGCGTCGGCGATCTCGCCGTCGGAGAAGACCAGTGGCTGATCCGGGTCGGCGACCGCGCTGAATCCGAGCATCAGCGAGCGCGGGAACGGCCAGGGCTGACTGCCGAGGTAGTGGATGTCGCCGACATCGAGGCCGACCTCTTCACGCATTTCACGCTCGACGCAGCGCTCCAGCGATTCACCCGCCTCCACGAAGCCCGCGAGCAGCGAGAACAGCGTCTCCGGCCAGCTGTGCTGACGGGCCAGCAGGACCCGGTCACCGCCGTCGTGGATCAGGCAGATCACCGCGGGGTCGATGCGCGGGAACTCCTCGAACCCCGCCTCGGTGGCGCGTGACCAGCCGCCCTTGACCGGCACGGTGAGTGTGCCGTCGGCCGCGTGATAGCCGGCCTTGTCGTGCCAGTTCAGCAGGGCCAGCGCGGTGGACAGCAGGCCAGCGGTGAAATCGTCGACGGTGGCGGCCATGGCACGCAGATCGAGCAGCGATCCCGCGAGTTCGTGATCGCGCACCGCCCACAGATGGACCCCGTCGGCGACACCGAGGAACACCGCCGCCGGATCCGGTTCGGCCGACAGCTCGACGGCCGTGCCGAAGACCAGTGCACCCTCATCGAAACGCACCTGACCACGCCGATTGATCCGCAGCAGTTTGGCGGTGGACCAGCCTTCCTTCAATGCCTGCGGGTCGGCGCGCACCTCCTCGGCCCGGTCGACGGCGGAACGGGACAGCAGCGGAACGTTATTGAGCTGGAATGCCACAACCCGAGCTTAGTGGAGTGCTATCGGACCGGATCAGCGCCCGGCGCGGCGCAGGTACAGCAGTTTGTCGCCGTGGTCGAGCGCGTCGACCTCCGGTTCGCCGACCCTGATCAGCTCGCCGGCGCGCACGACACCGAGCACGATATCGCTGAGATGGCGCGGGGAGCCGCCGACCTCGCCGGGTTCGACGTCACGTTCGGACACCGCGAACCCCTGCTCCGGAGTGAGCAGATCCTCGATCATCTCCACCACCGTCGGTTTGGTGGTCGCGATGCCGAGCAATCTACCCGCGGTCTCAGAGGAGACCACCACCGAATCAGCACCCGACTGCCGCAGCAGGTGGGTGTTATCGGATTCGCGAATGGCGGTCACGATCTTGGCACTCTTGGTGAGTTCGCGTGCGGTCAGCGTGACCAGAACCGAGGTGTCGTCCCTGTTGGTGGCAACCACGATGGATGAGGCGTTCTGCACTCCCGCCAGCCGCAGCACATCCGACCGCGAGGCCGAGCCGTGCACGGTAACCAGACCGGCGTTGGCCGCCGATTCCAGCGCGACGGGGTCGGTGTCGACCACCACGATCTCCGACGGCGACGCTCCGTCACCGATCATGGCGTCGATCGCGGTGCGGCCCTTGGTGCCGTATCCGATGACGACGGTGTGATTGCGCACGCTGTGCCTCCAACGCTGAATCTTGAATGCCTGGCGGGACCGTTCCGTCAGCACGCTGAGCGTGGTGCCGACGAGCACGATGAGGAACAGCACGCGCAGTGGGGTGATGACGATGATGTTGATCAGCCGCGCCAGCGGGGTGATCGGCGAGATATCGCCGTATCCGGTGGTCGACAGCGACACCGTCGCGTAATACAGCGCGTCGAGGAATGACAGGGGATTCTCGGAGGCGTCCCGGTAGCCGTCACGGCCGATGTACACCACCAGCGCGGCGCCGAACAGCAGCCCGATCGCGAACAGCACTCGACGCGTCAGCGAGGTCCATGGGCTGGCCTGCACTTCGGGGATGCGCAATACACCCACGAGAGCGAAGTCCGGCTTGTCGGTCATCCGCCCGAGCCCACTGCGCGCGCGGTCACCCAGATCATCGAGCAACGCACTCACCGGTCCCTGATTCCCAGCCGCCGATTCCGGCCGAACTCAACGGCTGCGGCCTTGTTTCACCCTCCGGCACAGCACGGGAGCCTACCCCGTCCCCGCGCCGGTCGACGGAGTCGACGCGATGTCATGCCCGGATGTCGGCGCGGACGAGCGCGGGGCCTCGGCGGTGCGGGGCCCGCGCAGGCGACCGCAGCCGCGGGATCCGGTCCGGGCATCGCGCGGCGGCAGCGGCTTAGAGTGGGCGTATGGCAGCTACCTCGTCCACCGAATTCGATACCAGCCGGAAGCCGGCGCTGTTGATGGCAGCCGCGCTGTTCGGGATGGGTGTGCTGCATTTCGTGGTGCCCAAGCCGTTCGATTCGATCGTGCCGCCCAAGCTCCCGGGCCGCGCGCGCAGCTATACCTATGCCTCGGGTGTGGCCGAACTCGGTGTGGCGACCGCACTGGCGGTGCCGCGCACCCGGCGCCTCGGTGGACGGCTCGCCGCCGCACTGTTCATCGCGGTGTTCCCGGCGAACGTGCAGTTCGCGGTGGATTCGCTGGGCAGCTCGAAGGCCGGATGGCCGGTGAAGCTGGTCTCGGTGCTGCGACTGCCGCTACAGATTCCGATGATCACCACGGCGCTCGCGGTGAGTCGTCGGGCGCCGCGGAGCTGATCAAGTCGGTCAACTCGCTCGCGCCCGGCAGATCGGCAGGCGCGACGGTGCGGCCGCTGCGGATGTAGTGGAACGCGGCGCCGATCCGATCGAGCAGTTCCTCCGGATCCGCGCCGGTGCGCGCCGCCATCAGTCGCGCCCAGGCCAGCCGGTACACCGCCAGTTGCACGGCGACGGCGGGTTCGTCGGCGGCGCTCGGTTCGGCGCCGGTCTTCCAGTCCAGGACTGTCCACCGGCCGTCGGGTTCGGCGAACACCGCGTCCATCCGGCCGCGGATCACCGTGCCTGCGATGGTCGTTTCGAACGGGACCTCCACCTCGACGGGACTGCGGTGGGCCCAGCGCGAGGACAGGAACGACTCCTGCATGCGCGCCAGCTCCGCGTCGGCGCTGTCGACGGTGTCGGCGGCGCCGGGCAGTTCGTCCAGGCCGAGCAGGCGATCGGCGGCGAACCAGCGTTGCACCCAGGCGTGGAAGGCGGTGCCGCGCCGGGCCATCGGGTTCGGCGGATACGGGAGCGGACGACGCAGCCGCGCCGCGAGCCTGGCCGGATCGGACCGCAACTCCACCAGTGCGGTCGCGGGCAGTCTGGTGGGTAGCTCGACTTCTTCGGCAACAACACTGGCACTGCGGTGTTCGGCCAGCAGCGCCTCGACGTCGGCGGCCCAGCCGTCGGGGTCGTCATCCTCGGCGTCTTCCGGTGTTCCCCCGGCCGATGGGTCCGCCGCGATTTCCGTCATGGCGGCCCGCACCAGACGCGCACCCTGTTCGATCGGATCGCGGCGCCTGCCGAGCGGGTCACGCGGCCAGCGCGCGGTGGCGGGGTTGTCGGTGAATGGATTGCCCGCCTCCGGGTCCGGTGGATCGTCCCAGCGAGCGAGTTCGGCAGCACCGTGGGCAGGGCTGCCGGTGTCCTCGTTCGCTTGCTTCAGTTCGAGCAGGAACTCCGAGGGCCCCTTGACCGACGGGCTGGTTTCGGACCAGTAGTGGCCCGAAACCAGCAGCACCCGCTCGGTTCTGGTGAGCGCGACGTAGAACAGCCTGCGGTCCTCGTCGAGGCGGCGACGATCCAGCGCGGCCTTGTGTGCCTTGATGGCGCGGTCGAGATCGGAGCGGTCGTAGAGGTCGGACAGGTCGAGCACCGGAACTCCGTCGGCGCCGTCGTCGTCTCGGGCTCGGTCACCGCGCAGGGTCGTCGGCAGTTCGGCGAGGGCACCGAGCCAGCTCCCGGAGGCCTTGCCCGACGGGAACACATCGCGCACCACATGCGGCACCGCCACGATCTCCCATTCCAGGCCCTTGGCCGCGTGCACGGTGAGCACCTGCACCCGGTCCTTGGCGACCTCGACCTCTCCCGGTTCCAGCCCGTTCTCCACCGATTCGGCGGCGGTGAGGAAGGCGAGCAGCCCGCTCAGCGACGCGCCTGAATCGCCGGCGTAGCCCGCGACGACCTCGGCGAAGGCATCCAGATGTTCGCGGCCCGCACCCGCGCCGGACATCGCACGCCTGGCCTGGGTTTCCACTCCGACGCCGATGGTGCGTTCCACGTCGGCGACCAGCTCCGTCAACGGCTGGCCGCTGCGTTCGCGCAGGGCGGCGAGTTCGCGGCCCAAGGCCACGATGCGCCGGTGTCCGTCGGCCGAATACTGTTCCGGCGAACCAGGATCGGCGATGGCGTCGGCGAGCCCGGCCTGTTCGGCCGGTTCAGGCGCGACCTCGCGCAGCGCGACGGCAAGGGCGGCGCCATCGGTGATGTCGCCAGTGCCTGCCGTACCGCGACCGATGGACAGGTCCCTGGCCCGGCGGGAGAGCGCGGATAGATCCGACACTCCGATTCGCCAGCGCGCGCCGGTCAGGATGCGCACCGCCGCGCTGCCCGCGCCGGGTTCGGCGATCAATCGGAGGGTGGCCACGATATCGGCGACCTCCGGGGTGGCCAGCAGCCCACCGAGGCCGACGATCTCCACCGGCAACCCCTGCTCGCGCAGTGCTTCGGCGATCGGAGCGGCATCGGCGTTGCGACGCACCAGGACCGCGGAGGTCGGCGGCTGTTCGCCCGCGTCGTGGCGCGCTGCCCAATCCGCCGCGATCCGGGTGGCGAACCACTCGCGCTCATCGGCGACGGTGGCGGTGAGCGCGAAAGCCACCGCACCCGCCTCGGCGGCGGGTTTGGCTCGCAGGGCGTCGACGGTGACGCCGCCGCCCTCGATCGCCTTGCGGCGCAGCGGATCGGCGACCAGGTTGGCCAGCGCCAGCGCTTCGGGTGGGTTGCGCCAGCTGGTCAGCAGCGACAGCGTCGGTGCCGGCACGCCCGGTGCGGCAGGGAAGTCCGTGGCGAAACGCGGGAGATTCGCCGCCGAGGCGCCGCGCCAGCCGTAGATGGATTGCATGGGGTCGCCGACCGCGGTGACGGCCGGGCGGTCGGCGCCGGAACCGTACCCGCCGAACAGCGCGGCCAGCAGGATGCGCTGGGCATGGCCGGTGTCCTGATACTCATCGAGCAGGACCAGCCGGAAACGGGCGCGTTCGGCGCTACCGACCTCGACGTGCTCGGCCGACAGCCGCGCCGCCAACGACATCTGCGCGCCGAAATCCAGAGCGCCACGCCGCCGCAACGCCTCACCCAATTGCCGCACCAGTGGCAGCAGCGCCACCCGCTCACGTTGCACCTTCAATAACTTCAGCAGTTCCTGGCTCGGCCCACCGCGCTGGCGCGGACCCGCGGGCAGGGTGTGCACCAGTTTCTCCAGTTCGGTATGCGCCTCGGCGAGGTCCTCCGGTTCCACCAGATGTTCGGCCAGCTGCCCGGACAGCGCGAGTACCGCCTCGGTGACCGAGACGGGCGTGCGTTCGGTGTCGAGATCGCCGTCCCAGGTGCGCACCACCTGATGGGCCAGCTGCCACAGCTGGGTTTCGGTGAGCAGCGTCGCCGACGGCTCCACCGGGAGCAGCAGACCGTGCTCGGTCAGCAGCCTGCCCGCATAGGAGTGGTAGGTGCTGATCTCCGGTTCCGCGCCCGCCAGTGACGCACGCAATCCGCCGGTCGGATCGAGTTCCCGCAACAGCGGTGCCCCCGCGAGCCGGGCCAGACGAGTCCGGATACGGATGGTCAACTGCTGCGCCGCTTTTCGGGTGAAGGTCAGGCCGAGGACCTCATCGGGCAGCACGAGCCGATTGGCCACCATCCAGACCACGCGCGCCGCCATGGTCTCGGTCTTGCCCGCACCCGCACCCGCCACCACCAGCGTCGGACCGGGCGGTGCCGCGATCACCGCGGCCTGCTCATCGGTGGGTGGCGGCAGGCCGAGTGCCTCGGCGAGCTGCCACGGCGTGACCCGAGTGCTCATTCGTCGGTCACCTGACGTCCGGTGTCCTGGACCGGGCAGCTGCCCGCGACGGCGCAGTGGCGGCAGCCGTCGTTGCGCATGGCGAGGAAGCTGGGACCTTTGGTCGCTGCGGCGGCGTCGTGGATGGTGCCGCGCCAGATGTGCAGAGCTTCGCCGTCGAGGGGTTGCTGGGTGCGCTGGGTGGCGCCGTCGCGGGTGCTGGGTTTGGCGACGTAGACGAGGCGGGCGCCGCCTGGTTCGCCGAGCTCGAGGTCTCCCTGGGTGGTGTCTGGTTTGGGGGGGCCGCCGAGTTCCGGGGCATCGTCGGCGGCGCCCGAACTGTCCGACAGGCCGGCGTGGTTGCTTTCTGCCGAGGCGTCGTCGAATTCTCCTCGCACACGATCCGATTCGCCGGGCACAGCGTCGAGCGCGCCGAATGCGGCGGCGACCTGATACGTGGCCAGCTGCGCGTGGTCCTCGGCGGCCTTGGCGGAGACCGGGTTCTTGCCGGTCTTCACATCGACGATGACGAACCGGCCCATCCCATCGCGTTCGAGCCGGTCGACCCGGCCGCGGATGCGCACCGGCGGCTCGTCGTCGGCGCGAGGCGGCAGCACACAGTCGACCGGTACCTCGATGCCGACCTGGGTGAGCTCGCCGCGCGTGTTGTCGACCCAGCTCAGGAATGTTTCCAGCATGGCCTCGGTGCGGCGGCGTTCCTGCCGGGAATGCCAGCCCGCATCGCCGTCGACCGACTGCCACACCGCCTGCAGCGCGGCCCGCACCTGGGAGGTCGGCACTTTCCCGGCCAATGCCTGGACCAGGGTGTGCACCAGATTGCCCTTGACCGCGTGCGGATTGTCGCCATCGGTGCCGCCATGACGTTCCAGCGCCCAGCGCAGCGGGCAGGTGCGCAATAGTTCGACCGTCGACGGTGACAGTGCCACCGCGGATTCGTCGTCGTCCCACAGCGGCTGTTCGGAGCTGAGTTCGGCGGTGCCGTACCACTCGTCGGGGCCGGTGCCGCGCACACCCGCGTCGGTCAATCGGGCCAGATGCCGTGCCGCGCGATGTCTGCGGTCCGGGTCTGCTTCGGGATCGCAGACCACGCCGCGCAATTCGGCCACCAGCGAGCCCATGACCAGCGCGCGACCGGGATCGACGACCGGGAGGGCGCCGGGTTCGCCGTCGTCATCGTGGCCGAGCAGTTCGGCGAGAAACCGTGACGGCACCAGATCGCGATCGCCTGTTACCGACTCCACCGCGGTGACCAGCAGCGATCGACGGGCTCGGCTGCACGCCACCAGCAGCAGTCTGCGCTCCTCGGCCAGGATCGGCGCCGCACGGCTGACCCGTTCGCCATCGGTGAGAATGCCCGCGGCGACGTCGACCAGGTCTTCGGTATGTAGCAGCGTGCCGCGCGGGCGCGGGTCCGGCCAGATCCCCTCCTGCACACCGGCGACCGCGACGACATCCCATTCCCGGCCCGACGCGGCGTGCGCGCTCAGCAGCTCTACCGCCTCGACAGGGTTGGTGCGCACCGCGGCATCGTGCGGGATCTCCTGATGCAGTAGGTATTCCACGAAGCCCTCGATACCGGCACGCGGCAGCCGGTCGACGTAGGCGGCGGCAGCATCGAACAAGGCGACCGCCGCGTCCAGATCTCGATCGGCCTGCGCGCCGACGGCACCGCCACGTTCGGACTGCGCGACCCAGCGCCGCTCCAACCGCGCCCCGGTCCACAACGCCCACAGCACATCCTCTAGCCCGCCCCCGCGCCGGCGCGCCTTCCGTGCTCGATCCAGCGCGGCCAGCACCCGCCGCAGCGGCGCTGACTCGACTTCGGTGAGACCGGCGACGATCCGCGTGTCGCCTACGCCGAGCAGCAAGTCGCGGAGGACTTCGGCAGAGGATTGTTCCGAGGGAGAGCGCCGGGCTGAGGGTTCGGCCGAGACGACGGGCGCATCGTCAGGAGACAGTGTCGAGAGGTTAACGGCGTCGGTGGGATCCGACACATCAACAACATCGGCATCGGCATCGGGTGTTTCCACCGAGAGCCCGTA
Organism: Nocardia sp. NPDC059180; assembly: GCF_042754945.1. Taxonomy (NCBI): domain Bacteria; kingdom Bacillati; phylum Actinomycetota; class Actinomycetes; order Mycobacteriales; family Nocardiaceae; genus Nocardia; species Nocardia sp. NPDC059180. The sequence goes on along the minus strand of NZ_JBHZBU010000014.1, from coordinate 50,672 downwards.
GCGGTCTTCTCGATCACGCGGATCGAGATCGATGCCGTACCAGTCGGCGTCGGCCGACATCCGGGACGCCTGTTCGATCGTCCATTCCGGGGTGAGGTCGGCGTCGGCAGGATCGGGTGGCGCAGGGACGTCCTCGGGCTCCGGTGCGGGATCGGCGTCCGACCAGGGGTTATCGGCCTCGCGGGCGGCGGCGGCGCGTTCCAGGTCGAGTGCGGTGCGGCGGATACCGCGGCGCAGGCGGCGCAGGGCGATCTGGTCGGCGCCGCCGAGAGGACCGGACAGCAGGTCGAGAGCGTCGTCGGGGGTGAACAGAGCCTCGTGGCGATGCGGGCCCACCATCGGGTCCGGGGCCGCTGACGCTTCCGAGGCGAGGATGGCCCGCAGCGATGACAACATCCACGCGGCACCACGCCGCCGGGCCAAGGGGGTGTCCAGCGCTGGCTGGCGCACCGGAACACCGGCGGCGAGCAGCGCGCGACGTAACGGCGGTAGCGACAGTGGCACCGAGCGCACGACGACCGCCATCCGTGACCAGGGCACACCATCGGTGAGATGGGAGCGACGCAGATGGTCGGCGATCAGCGCCGCCTCCTTGGCCGGGGTGGCGAGCACCCGGACTCGGACATCGGCGCCGTGATCGGGCGCGAGGGCCTGCTCGTCGCGTCCGGGCCGTGGCCGTTGTGGTCCACTGCCGGGCAGCCTCGCAGCGACCCGGGCCACTGCCAGCCGCACCGCGGGTACCGAACGATGGTTCGCGTGCAGCACGATTCGCTGCCGGTCCGATACGTCGAGGTCGAGCAGGAAGCGCGCATCCGCACCACGGAAGGCGAACACACCCTGATCGGGATCACCGGCGACAACGGTGACCGCCGCGCCCGCACTCAGTACCCGCACCAGCGTCGCGGCCTGCGGATCCAGGTGCTGGGCGTCGTCGACCAGCAGATAGCGCAGCCGATCACGTTCGACGGCCAGCAGATTCGCGTCGGTGGCCAACGCATCGAGAGCAGCGCCGACCAGTTCGGCCGCGTTGAGTGCGGGAGCGGAGGCTTCCGGAGCCGCCACCCCCACCGACCAGCGCAGCAACATCGCCTGCTCGTACCGCGCGGCGAACCGGCCCGCCGCGACCCACTCCGGTTTGTCCCGCTCACGGCCGAGCCGGGTCAGATCCTCGGGGCCGAGTCCACGTTCGGTGGCCCGCAGCATCAGATCGCGCAGTTGATCGGCGAAACCCGCGAGACCGAGCGCGGGATGCAGCCGCTGCGGCCAGAGATCGGTCGCCCCCTCGGCGATATCGATCAGATCCCCACGCAACATCTCCCGCAACACAGCATCCTGCTCCGACCCGGTGAGCAACCGTGGTGGTGGGTTGCCGTGGGCGACGGCGTGGCGGCGCAGGACGGAGAAGGCGTAGGAGTGAATGGTGCGAACGAGTGGTTCTCTGGTCGCACCGGGGACGCCGACGAAGTGCGCGGGGTCCGTGTCGAGCCGACCGGTCTCCGGCTCCTCGCCGCCTCGATCCAATGCCGCATCCAGCTCATCGAGGGCGAACAGCCCTGCCTCATCCCACGCAGCCTCCGGGTCTGGCGGCGGTTCGAACTGCGCGTCGCCGACATCGGCCGCGACCGGGCCCGGCACCGCCCGATCACCCTCCCGACCGCTCTCGGCAGGCGTCGACAACCGCGCGGTTATCGCATCGCGCACCACTGCGGCGGCGTTCTTGGAGTGCGCGAGCAACAGCACCGACTCCGGGTCGGCACCCGCCGATATCCGGTCGGCTGCCAGGTCGACGAGCAGCGAGGTCTTGCCGGTCCCGGGACCACCGAGCACTTGCCAGGTCCCGGTACCCGGCCGGATTGTGCCCGGATCGGCGGCGGTGGCGAACAACGCGCGGACCTCGGCGCCCCAGACCCTTGGCCCGGGCGCCGCCACCTTCCGGCGAACCAGCCGCACCGCGTTATCCGATCGCACCACGTGGGCTATTGCAACAGACGCGGCCGACACACCCGGTGGCGGCGCCGCGCCGCCTGGTGCTGCGCCCGATTCGGTCAACCGTCAAAATGTCACCGTGTCCCCACTCCACGTTCACCGTTTCGGCCCGCGCACCGGCCCGGTGCTGCTCGCCCTGCACGGCGTGACCGGCCACGGCAGGCGCTGGGCCGATCTGGCCGAACGATTTTTGCCCGATGTTCGGATCCTCGCCCCCGACCTGCGCGGACACGGCCGTTCGACCTCGCTGCCGCCCTGGAATTTCGAGACGATCGTCCAGGATTTGGTGGAGCTGCTGGCCGAAGAGACCGACGAGCCGGTGGTGCTGGTCGCGCATTCGTTCGGCGGCGCGTGTGCCCTGCATCTGGTGCGTCATCACCCGCGACTGGCCCGCAATCTGATCCTGCTCGATCCGGCCATCGCCCTCGACCCGACGCGGCTGCACGAGATCGCCGTGTCCACCCTGGCGTCACAGGACTACGACGACGTCGAGCAGGCGCGGATGGACAAGCTGCACACCGGCTGGGGTGATGTCGCGTCCGAGCTGTTGCAGGCCGAACTGGACGAGCACCTGATGCCCACCGCGAACGGGCGGGTCGGCTGGCGCATGAGCCTGCCCGCGATCAATTCCTACTGGGGGCAGCTTGCCCGCCACTACGCGCTGCCGCCGCAGGATCTGCCGACGGTGCTGGTCCAAGCCATGAAGGTCGACCCGCCGTTCGTCACTGCGGAGTTCCGCGAAGCGATCACCGCGCATATGGGCCAGAACCTGTCGGTGCATGAATGGGACTGCGACCATATGGTCGCCCAGGCCATGCCCGCCGAGACCGCCGCACTCATCCGCACCGTGCTCTGATGCCCACCTCCGACGCCGAGATCGAACGAGTCCGCGCGCTGGTCGCGTCGATTCCGCGCGGCCGGGTGGCCACCTACGGCGACATCGCCGCGGCGGCGGGCCTGACCACCCCGCGAACCGTCGGCTGGATCATGCGCACCGACTCCGCCGATCTACCCTGGCACCGCGTCCTCGGCGCCGCGGGCCGCCCGGCGCATCACCTGGCCGGCAAGCAACTGCGTTTGCTCGCGGCCGAGGGGGTCCCGATACACGACGGTCGAGTGAATCTGCGGTCCGTCCGCTTCACCTTCCCCGACGACCTCACCCACCAGCCGCGATAAGTCGTGCGCACCGCCCGCACCTGCCGGGGCAGTCACGACCGGCACAACGCGCGCCCGGTAGCCCGCAATCCACCCCTGCCGATCCGATCTGCGGTTACCGTGGAGTGATGACCACCCGTCTGGCGTGTGTGGTATTCGATGCGGACCAGCCACGTATGGTGGCGGATTTCTGGGCTCGGCTGCTCGGCTGGACGGTGACGCTGGATCGTCCGGGCGAAGTCGACGTGGCGGCGCCCGACGCCGCAGGCCCCGACCTTGCATTGACCTTCCTGCCCGCGTCCCGGGCCAAGAGCGGTAAGAACCGGATCCACCTCGATGTGGCCAGCCGGTCCACCGACCACCAGCGCATGCAAGTGGACAGGGCGCTCGCGCTCGGCGCCAGGCCAGTCGATATCGGACAGGGTGAGGTGCCGTGGATGGTGCTCGCCGATCCCGAGGGCAACGAATTCTGCGTGCTGGAACCACGCGAGGAATATGTGGACACCGGGGCGGTGGCGGCCATCGTGGTCGACACCTTCGACCCGCAGCGGCTCGCGCAGTTCTGGTCGACTGCCTCCGGCTGGCCGATTTCGCGCGGCGGTCCGCCGGTGACGGGCCTGCGTTCGCCGACCGGGCTGGGTTCCTGGTTGGAGTTCGTGCAGACCGAAGAGGTGAAACAGGGCCGCAACCGGCTGCACCTGGATGTCGCCGCGTTTCCCGCCGACGATCCCACCGCCGAGGTCAACCGGCTCAGGGCGGCCGGCGCGAGCACGATCGAACCCGCAGGCGCCGAGCCCGGCCTGCCGCTCGCGGACCCCGAAGCCAACGAGTTCTGTCTGCTCTCAACCGCCGACGACGGTGCGGCACTCTGATCGCTACCCGCCGCATCCCGGCCTGATCGCCTCCATCGGCATGCGGTCGCCAGGAGGCGATCGGGTGCCGACCGATCACGCCTGCCGTGCTCGTCGCATTCCTCGGCCACGAGTTCGGCGGACGACCGACTCCGGCACGCGCTGCACGCTGGCGACGGCGCGGGCCGCGCGGCTGCGGTTGATCGTCGAACTAGCATGGACACATGTCGAACCACAGCGACGGCCGCGGCCGGTGACGGCTGCCGATGCGATCGTGCTCGCCGGGGGCCGGGCGAGCCGGATGGGTGGTGTCGACAAACCGGCGATCGTCATCGGCGGGCGATCCATGCTGAATGTGGCGTTGGGGGCGGTCACGGGATGTGCGCAAACCGTTGTCGTCGGACCACATCGACCGGAGCTGGATCCGGGTGTCCGGCAGGTGCGTGAGGTGCCGCCGGGCGCGGGGCCGGTGGCCGCGATCGGGGCCGGGCTGCGCGCGCTCGGCGCCGAGGCCGCGCCGCGGGTCGTGGTGCTGGCCGCGGATCTGCCGTTTCTGACCGAGTGGGCGGTGGCCGATCTGCTGCGGCGCAGCGATCAGTCCGGCGCCGACGCGGTGTTCGCGGCCGACGAGTCCGGGCGCCCGCAATACCTGATCGGCGTGTGGCGCCGCAGTGCGCTGACCGCCCGCCTGTCCCGCCTGGACTCCCTGGTCAATCAACCCATGAAGGCGCTGGTACCCGACGACACCGTGATGGTGACGCTGGACGGCGTCACCGACTGCGACACCGACGACGAGGTGCGCGCGGCGCGGGCCGTCATCGACGGCGGGCACGATCCGGGCCACCAGCGGCCGCCGCTGCTCTTGGACGAAGCGCGACAGAGCTTGCGCGACAATCTCTCTCGCCTCACCCCCTACCACACCGAACTGTTCGAGGTCGCGGGCGCCGCACTGGCGGCACCGATCCGGGCGGCCGGGCCGCTGCCGCGTTTCGACGTCTCGGCCATGGATGGTTACGCCGTCGCCGGTGATGGTCCGTGGCGGCTGCGCGCCGATATCGGCTTCGCCGGCGGGCAGCGCCCGGTGGGCCTGCTGCCCGGTGAGGCGGTGCGCATCGCGACCGGTGCGCATGTCCCCGATGGCACCACCGGAGTGCTACGCGACGAGTTCGCCGGTGTCACCGACGACCATCATCTGCGGCGATTGCCGGACTCCCCGCTCCGGGGCGATATCCGCCATCGCGGTGAGGATCTCGAACGTGGTGATCTCATTGCCGATGAGGGCGCCCCGGTGACGGCCGCCTTGATCTCGGCCGCTGCGGCCGTCGAGGTTCCCGAGGCAGCGGTGCGTGGCCCGGTGCGCGCTCGGATCATCATGACCGGCGACGAGATCCGCGCCTCCGGCCCGCTGCACGGTGGCCAGACCCGCGACTCGATCGGCCCGATTCTGCCGGAACTGTTGTCCCGCCACGGTATTCGCACCGTCGATCGAGTACATCTGCGCGACACCCCGCACGGTTTCGACGAAGTACTCAGCGGCACAGATGGTTTCGACCTGCTGGTCGTCGTCGGGGCGACCGGCTCGGGCGCCGCCGACCAACTACGCGCCGCCCTGAGCCGCGCCGACGCCCGCGTCCTGGTGCACCGTTTGCGGCTGCGGCCGGGTGGTTCCACCGTCGTCGCCGAACTCGGCTCGGGCGCAACCGTTCTCGGCCTCCCAGGAAACCCCTTCGCCGCTGTCGCGGTGCTCACGGCCCTGGCACGTCCACTGGTGGAGGGCCGCACGGGCGCGCGTCCGGCACGACCTTTGCTCGGCCCGCTGCACAATGCGAGCGAGATCGCGGGCCCCATCCCCCGGATCGTCCCGGCCGTCGCGGACCCGGACGGCGGCTGGCGCGGGGAACCCGCCGTCCGCACCGCCCACCTCGGCGGGCTGCTCGGGCGTGACGGCCTGGTCGTCGTCCCCGCCGACGCCCACGACGGCGCACTGGTGGAGTTCTTGCCGCTGCCCGGCTGAGTCCTGCATCCTGAGCTCTCGCCGAGCGGGCGGAGCGGCGGCAGATCGATCAGTCCAGCTCGCGCACGACGGCGTCGATCCGGTTGACGCGGGTCTGCTCGCGTTTGGCCTCGGAGATCCGGCGTACCGCGTCGCGGCGCTTGGAGTAGGACAGTTCATCGAACCGCGGCCGCAGGCCGGCCGTGTCGAGCGCGGCGGCCAAGTCGTCGGGGACCTCGACCGCCCGTTCGGCGGTGTCGCGTTCGACGGTGACCGTCACCAGATCACCGGGTCCCTTATCGAGTTCGCTGCGGATCGCTTTCAGCATGCCGAGGCATGGGCCTGCGCCCATCGAGACGATCGAGCCGGTGTAGTCGATGTGGTCGAAGCGGGCGCGCACCGGGATCCGCCCGCCGCCACCGAGGGCGTCTATCACCTCGGCGGGCACAGCGACATACGCGCCGCCGCCCACCGCGGATTCGATTCGTGCCTCGAACTCGGCCATGTCCGCAGAATATCGCGATCCTCGCCAGATATTGGAGCAAATATTCGGCGAATGGGAGTGGCGCCCGCCACTTTCGCTGTGTTAACAAATGTAAAGCGGCCGAGAAGCGGTGGTTTCCAAAGCTTCACCGATGCTTCCGAGACCGGCCCTCTGCGCTCCGATCGCCGGACGTCAATCGCGCGTTTTCCCAGGTCGGCCCGGCTGCGGCGGGCATGCTGACACCCCGCGGAATGACAATCGGGTTGCGCTGACCTCACAGCTCACAATGGCGCTCTGCGCGCTGTGAGAGATTCGTTTGGCCGCCGGTCGTGACCTCCTTACAGTCGGGACATCAGCCCGATTTCACCGCTCGAAGGGGGCGTCGTGGTTAATTCACGCACTCAGGGTTCCGCGCCCTCCGATTCGGCTCACCGGTCCGACGCCGGCGATGCGCTCCTGCGGCTGGGCAAATACTTCAACAAGGGCGAAGTATCGGCCGACCATCGGACGCTGCACAAGACCGGCGGCCGCAGTGCCGACGAGTTCTACCGCGACCGCTGGTCCCACGACAAGGTCGTGCGCTCCACCCACGGCGTCAACTGCACCGGCTCGTGTTCCTGGAAGATCTACGTCAAGGACGGCGTGATCACCTGGGAGTCGCAGCAGACCGACTATCCCTCGGTGGGTTCGGACAAGCCCGAATACGAGCCGCGCGGCTGCCCGCGTGGTGCGTCGTTCTCTTGGTACACCTACTCCCCAGCGCGGGTGCGCTACCCGTATGTGCGTGGCACGCTGCTCGAGCTGTACCGCGAAGCCAAGTCGCGGCTCAAGGACCCGGTGACGGCCTGGGCCGATATCGTCGAAGATCCCGCGAAAGCCAAGGCGTACAAGGCTGCTCGCGGTAAGGGCGGTTTCGTGCGTGCGGAATGGTGGGAAGCCGCCGAGATCGCCGCCGCCGCGCACGTGTACACGATCAAGCAGTACGGCCCGGACCGCGTCGCCGGATTCTCGCCGATCCCCGCCATGTCGATGGTCAGCCATGCGGTGGGCGCGCGGTTCATCTCGCTGCTCGGCGGTTCGATGCTGTCGTTCTACGACTGGTACGCCGACCTGCCGGTGGCCTCACCGCAGGTTTTCGGCGACCAGACCGACGTGCCGGAATCGGCCGACTGGTTCGACGCCGGCTACCTCATCATGTGGGGTTCCAACGTCCCGGTGACCCGAACCCCGGACGCGCACTACATGACCGAGGCCCGCTACCGCGGCCAGAAGGTTGTGGTGGTCTCCCCCGACTACGCCGACAACACCAAGTTCGCCGACGAATGGGTGCCCGCCCGCCCCGGCACCGACGCCGCACTGGCCATGGCCATGGGTCATGTGGTCCTCACGGAGTTCTTCGTCGAGAAGAGCACGCCACGGTTCCTCGACTACATCAAGCGCTACACCGACCTGCCCTACCTGATCACCCTGGACGAACGCGACGGCGTTTTCGTCCCCGGCAAGTTCCTGACATCGGCCGATCTCGGCAGCGATACGGACAGCGCCGAATTCCGCACCGTGCTGCTGGATGCCGACGGAAACCCGGTGGTGCCCAACGGTTCTCTGGGTGACCGGTTCGGCGAGGACGGCACTGGACGCTGGAATCTGGACCTGGGGGAGGTCGATCCTCTGCTGACTCTGCACGGCCGCACCGACGACGCTGCGGCTGTGCAGTTCCCTCGCTTCGACACCGACACCCCGGACGTGCTGACCCGCGGTGTCCCGACGATGTTCCTGGCGGGCAAGCGCGTCACCACCGTCTTCGACCTGCTGCTGGCCCAGTACGGTGTGGCCCGCAGCGGGCTGCCCGGCAGCTGGCCCACCGGTTTCGACGACGCCTCCGAGCCCTACACCCCGGCCTGGCAGGAATCGATCACCGGCGTACCCGCCAAGCAAGCCGCCCGCATCGCCCGCGAGTTCGCCGACAACGCCGACAAGTCCGGTGGACGCTCGATGATCCTGATGGGCGCGGGTACCAACCACTGGTTCCACTCCGATCAGATCTACCGCGCGTTCTTCACCCTGACGCTGCTCACCGGCTGCCAGGGCGTCAACGGCGGCGGCTGGGCCCATTACGTCGGCCAGGAGAAGTGCCGTCCGGTGACCGGCTGGTCCACACTGGCCTTCGCCTCGGACTGGCAGCGGCCGCCGCGCCAGATGCAGGGCACCGTGTTCTGGTACCTGACCAACGATCAGTGGCGCTACGACCCGTTCACCTCCGACACCTTCGCCTCCCCACTCGGCGACGGCCGGTTCACGGGCCGTACGGCCGCCGACAATATCGCCCTCGCCAGCCGTCTTGGGTGGATGCCGACCTACCCGACCTTCGACCGCAACCCCCTCGACCTCGCCGACGAGGCCGAGCAGGCGGGCAAATCCGCGGCCGATCATGTGGTGGACGGCCTGAAATCCGGTGACCTGAACTTCGCCTGCGAGGACCCGGACGCACCGGAGAATTTCCCCCGCGTGCTCACCGTGTGGCGCGCCAACCTGCTCGGTTCCTCCGGTAAGGGCAACGAGTACTTCCAGAAGCATCTGCTCGGCTGCGGCTCCAACCTGCAGACCACCGATGACACCGGTGTCCGCCCGCAGGAACTGAACTGGCGTGAGGAAGCGCCCACCGGCAAGCTCGATCTGCTGCTGTCGCTGGACTTCCGGATGACCAGCACCACCCTGTTCTCCGATATCGTGCTGCCCGCCGCCACCTGGTACGAGAAGCACGACCTGTCCAGCACGGATATGCACCCGTTCGTGCATGCCTTCTCCCCCGCCATCTCCCCGCCGTGGGAGGCCAAGACCGACTTCGACGCGTTCCACCGGATCGCGCGCGGGTTCTCCTGGATGGCGGAGAAGCATCTCGGCGTCCGCAAGGACATCGTCGCGGTGCCGCTACAGCACGATTCGCCCGATGCCATGGCCCAGGCCGGTGGTCGCGTACTGGACTGGAAAGCCGGTGAATGCGAACCGATTCCGGGCAAGACCATGCCGAAGCTGGTGGTGGTCGAGCGTGATTACGGCAAGATCGCGGAGAAGATGGCCGCGCTCGGGCCGCTGGTCGAGACGCTCGGCTTGACCACCAAGGGCATCACCACCCTGCCGGATCAGGAGGTCGAATACCTGGCAGGCATGAACGGCACGGTGATTTCCGGCGTGGCACAGGGGCGTCCATCGCTGGCCAAGGACACCCACGCCGCCGAGGCAATCCTCGCGCTGTCGGGCACCACCAATGGCAGGCTCGCGGTCGAAGGCTTCGAGGCGCTGGAGCGGCGCACCGGCACCGAATTGGCCGATCTGGCTGCCGAGCACGAGGGCAAGCGAATCACCTTCGCCGATACTCAGGCTCGCCCGGTACCTGTCATCACCTCCCCGGAATGGTCCGGCAGTGAGACCGGTGGCCGTCGCTACTCGCCGTTCACCATCAATACCGAACGGCTCAAGCCCTGGCACACCCTCACCGGACGTCAGCACTTCTACCTCGACCACGACTGGATGATCGAACTCGGCGAGCAGCTGCCGATATTCCGGCCGCCGTTGGATATGACGGCGCTGTTCCGGGAACCGAACGTCGGCGAGGTCGGCGAACGCGGTGTGACGGTGCGCTACCTGACCCCGCACTCGAAGTGGTCCATCCACTCCGCCTACCAGGACAACCTGCACATGCTGACGCTCTCACGCGGCGGTCAGACGATCTGGATGTCGGATAAGGACGCCGCCAAGATCGGGGTGGCCGACAACGATTGGATCGAGGCGATCAACCGCAACGGTGTGGTCGTCGCCCGCGCCATCGTCAGCCACCGGATGCCCGAGGGCACCGTGTTCATGTACCACGCCCAGGACCGGGCCGTGGACGTGCCGCGCATCGAAGGCCCCGACGACAGCGCCGCCTCCGGTAAGCCCTTCAACGGCAAGGGCAAGCGCGGCGGTATCCACAACGCGCTCACCCGGATCATGATCAAGCCCTCCCACCTCATCGGCGGCTACGCCCAGCAGTCGTTCGCCCTGAACTATCACGGGCCGACCGGAAACCAGCGCGACGAGGTCACCACCATTCGTCGGCGCAGCCAGGAAGTGGAGTACTAACTATGCGTGTCATGGCACAGCTGGCAATGGTCATGAACCTCGACAAATGCATCGGCTGCCACACCTGTTCGGTCACCTGCAAGCAGGCCTGGACCAATCGCGGTGGCACCGAATACATGTGGTTCAACAATGTGGAGACCCGGCCCGGCCAGGGTTACCCGCGCCAATATCAAGACCAGGAGAAGTGGAAGGGCGGCTGGGCGCTGAACAAGCGCGGCAAGCTGACTCTGAAGTCCGGCTCGCGAATGAAGCGGCTGCTCAACATCTTCGCCAACCCCGACCTGCCCACGGTCGAGGACTACTACGAACCGTGGAGCTACGACTACGACAACCTGCTGTCCTCCCCGGCTATCGACACCACGCCGGTGGCTCGGCCCAAATCCCTGATCACCGGCGAGGACACCAAGATCACCTGGGGCGCCAACTGGGACGACGACCTGGGCAGCGGCCCCGAACAGGTCGGTAAGGACCCGCTACTGGGCAAGCTCGAAGACAAGGTGAAACTGGAGTTCGAAGAGACCTTCATGTTCTACCTGCCGCGCATCTGCGAGCACTGCCTGAACCCCTCGTGTGCGGCGTCGTGCCCGTCGGGTGCGATCTACAAGCGCGCCGAAGACGGCATTGTGCTGGTCGACCAGGACAAATGCCGTGGCTGGCGCCAGTGCATCACCGGCTGCCCATACAAGAAGATCTACTTCAACCACAAGACCGGCAAAGCGGAGAAATGCACGTTCTGCTATCCGCGCGTCGAGGTCGGTATCCCCACCGTGTGCTCGGAAACCTGCGTCGGGCGGCTGCGCTATATCGGCGTGATGCTCTACGACGCCGACGCCGTGCTCGAAGCCGCGTCGGTCACCGACACCAAGGATCTGTACCCGTCGCAACTGGGTGTGTTCCTCAATCCGCACGACCCGCGGGTGGTCGCCGAGGCCGAACGGGCCGGTATCTCGCCGGATTGGATTCAGGCCGCGCAGGATTCGCCGGTCTACAAGCTGATCGTCGACTATCAGATCGCGCTGCCACTGCATCCGGAATACCGGACCATGCCGATGGTCTGGTACGTGCCGCCGCTGTCGCCGGTGGTGGATGTGCTCTCGGAGACCGGGCACGACGCCGAGGACGCGGGCAACCTGTTCGGCGCGATCGACGCGTTGCGGATTCCGATCGAGTACCTGGCCGAGCTGTTCACCGCCGGTGAGATCGGCCCGGTGCGGGCCTCATTGCAGCGGCTGGCGGCGATGCGCTCGTTCATGCGGTCGGTGAACCTCGGGGTGGAGCCGGATCCGTCCATCGCGCCATCGGTGCGGTTGGAGCCGGAGGAGATCGAGGCGATGTACCGGCTGCTGGCCATCGCCAAGTACGAGCACCGCTACGTCATCCCGCAGGGCGCGACCTCCAAGGCGCACGAACTCGATTCGCTGGCCACCGGATGCTCGCTCGATACCGACGGCGGGCCCGGCATGACCGCCTTCGACCAGATGGTGGAGAAGTTCCAGCTGTCCGACACCAATGAGGCAGCGCCCGAGGAGAAATCGGGGCGGATCAATCTGCTGAATTGGGATGGGAAGAGTACCTCGGGGCTGGTTCCGGGTGCGGACAGTAACGGTTCCGACGGGAACGGTTCCGAAGCGAAAACCAACGGCCACACCATGAATCGCGACGGGGCACACGGAGCCGACGGCAACGGGACCACTGGCGCCGGCGGCACCCACGGTGCCGGCGCAGCCGGCGACGAGCTCGCCGACACCGCGGGCAGCGCGACGGGCGGGCGGCCATGATCCGCCGAGAGCCGCCACCGATGACCGGAGGTCCGCAATGTCCCTGCTGAAGATTCGTCGCCGTCCGGAACCCGTTGTCGCCCTGAACGACCGGGACCGTCGGCTGGTATGGCGTACGGCCGCGCTGCTGCTGGACTACCCGAGCGCGGACACCCTGAAGGTGCTCGATCAGCTGGCCGACGCCGTCGCGCAGCTCCCGGAGCCGATCCGGGCACACCTCGAGGCCGTCATCGAGCATCTGCGCACCACACCCGCGCTGGAACTGGCCGCCCAGTACGTCGAAACCTTCGATATGCGTCGCCGCGCCAGCCTGCACCTCACCTTCTACGCCTACGGTGACACCCGTAAACGTGGGATGGCACTGCTGCGGTTCAAGCACGCCTACCGGCATGCCGGGGTCGAACTCGGCGACGAGGAACTGCCCGACCATCTGCCGGTGCTGCTGGAATTCGCGGCAACCGTCGACCCGATCGGCGGCGAGCGCCTGCTCGGTGAGCATGTTCCGGTGCTGGAGTTGCTGCGGTTGTCGTTGTCGGACAACGGTTCCCCGTACGCGGGTGTCCTCGCGGCAGTCGTCGCCACCCTGCCCCCGCTGACCACCGCCGACCGGCGCAAGATCGCCGAGCTCGCCGCCCAGGGCCCGCCGGAGGAAGAGGTCGGTCTCGACCCCTTCGCCATGGATCCCACGATGTTCGCCCAAGCAGAAGGCCGCCGATGAACACCCCACTGCACCTGCCGACCGAACTGTGGCTGATCCTGCCCTACATCGCCTTCACCTCGTTCGTGCTCGGCCATATCTGGCGCTACCGCAACGACCAGTTCGGCTGGACCACCCGGTCCTCACAGGTCTATGAGAGCCGGTTGCTGCGGCTGGGCAGCCCGCTGTTCCACTTCGGCATGGTCGGCGTATTCGGCGGGCACGTGCTCGGTGTGCTGATCCCGGAGTCGTGGACCGAGGCGGTCGGCATCAATGAGCACACCTACCACCTGATCGCCGTCGGCGCCGGTTCGGTGGCCGGGCTGTCGGTGCTCGCCGGTGTCGGCATCCTGCTCTACCGCCGCTTCACGGTGACCGCAGTCCGCAAGGCGACCACCGCCAACGACAAACTGATGTACGCGCTGCTCACGGCAGCACTGGTGACCGGCCTGATGAACACCTGGGGCGCCAACCTGCTCTTCGGCACCTACAACTACCGCGAAACCGTCTCCCCCTGGTTCCGCAGCCTGTTCACCCTCAACCCGCAGCCCGAACTCATGGTCGACACCCCGTGGCCGTTCCAACTCCACGGTCTCGTCGTGCTGACCCTGGTCGGCCTGTGGCCCTACACCCGCCTGGTCCACATGTTCAGCGCGCCGATCGGGTACCTGGTGCGGCCGTATGTCGTGTACCGCAGCAAGGAAGTCGCGGCGCCGGACAAGCGGCGGTACTCGCGGGCGTGGGATTCACCGGTGACGCCGGAGCGGTGGCGGTAGCCGCAGTCTGTTACAAGCGACGTCGCTCAGACGAGGGCTGCATCGGCGAGGGCTCGCGCCGCCTCGTCGGGCGCATAGCTCGCCAGCGCAGCGACAAGGTCCCGGATCCCTTCACGAGTGGATGCAGGCAACCTCGCATGGCGTGCGACGTCGAGTTCGTTGGCGATCGTCAGCACCGCGAAGTCGGACAGGTCAGCTCCCTGTATCACCCTCGATCCGCCGGTGAACCGGTCGATCACGGGCAAGGGTTGCCGCCCGAGTTCACGGTAGGTCCGCTCTCGGTCGCATGCACCGTAGAGGTACACCAACTCCTCCGCATCGCGCCCGATGACGTTGTCGAGGCGCCCCCGGTCGGCGGTCGGCAGGAGGGCATGCGCGAATCCGTCCGTCCCGTATGACGCGTGGCAGATCGCGGCCAGCCGCGTGCGTGGCGTGGCGTTCCATTCGACCGTGAGCGCATGCAGCCGCCGCAGGTGGGCGTGCAGGGTTCCCCCCGGATGGTCGATCTGTTCGGTCCCGAGGCTGCGCTGCAGATCGAACGCGCGACGTACGGCCTGGTCAGTAGCAAGCCAGTTGGTGGCGTTGGTCGCCACGATGCGCGCAAGTTCGGTAGGGGATTCTCGGGCCACCAGATGGCCGGCATCCGGCACGCAGGTAACGGTCACACGGCGGTTGGCCACACGGAGCCGTTCTGCACCGGCATCGGCGAGCGGCGACCGCGCGCCGCGCACGAGTAGGACGGGCAGATCCAACGCCGCAGCCGTCGCGCTCAGCTCGGGACCCGACGAGAGAATATCCTCCACGAGATCGGCGTGTTGATCGAGAAGCCCGAGATCACCGAGCCAGGAGCGCACCCGGTCCGGATCAGGATCTGCAACGACATCCACCAGCACCAGACCGGCGACTCGATGCGCGACGGCCGGTTCGGCAAGCGCGGCGATGGCGGCGAGTCCACCGAGGGATGCTCCCACCACGACGACTGGCGTCGGCTCGCGCCGCACCATCTCGGTCACGTCGTCGGCTACCGCCCGAAGGGTTGTCGCTTGCCCGGTGTTCTCGCCGTGACCGCGCAGATCGAAGGCCACCGTCCGTAGCCCATACGCAGCAATTCCCGCCGCGACCGGTGCCCAGACGCCGCGGCGCTCTCCGCCCGCATGGAGCAGCAAGACCGTCGGTCCGGTGCCGGTCTCGGTGGCCCGCACAGTGATATCGCCCAGATTTACAGTGAGGTCGGTCATCGGTGATCCCCATGCTCGGTGATTGTTCACCGGCTCGGTGCATTAAGCCGGCGATGATTCTGTGTACGGGTCGGCACCCACCTCGTTCTCTGTGTCCA
Source organism: Nocardia sp. NPDC059180 (assembly GCF_042754945.1). NCBI lineage: Bacteria > Bacillati > Actinomycetota > Actinomycetes > Mycobacteriales > Nocardiaceae > Nocardia > Nocardia sp. NPDC059180. The sequence continues at coordinate 35,497 of NZ_JBHZBU010000014.1, read as the reverse complement.
TCCGGGTGAGTCAGAGAATCGGGGCCGGGTTGCCGCCCTGGGCCCACGCCAATCATCGACGACACAAACAACCGGGTCAATCCTCGGTTTCCCTTTGTCAGCCCCCAAGTTTCAGCTTTGAGCGTCGGCTGGGCCGTCCGCCGCCGGGAAGCGCTGACTCCCTTGGCCCGCACCTTCGCAGACCTCGTCGAGCACCGTTGCCGGGACCAACGACACACGACGACGAATGAAGCGGCTAGGCAAGCCACGAATCCGGCAAATCCGGAGCGGTGGTACAGCCGACCGTCGTCGCCTCCTACCGGCGCGATTCGGCGTGTCGCTTCGCAACACTCGAGCGCGCCGCCGAACACACCGACGGCAACCGATTTCACCCAGGAAATCGAACATGCTTTCGCATGATGAGCCATAAAGTTTCGCCATGGTCGGTTCCCCCCACGAGGCGATGCACCGTATATTCCAGCACGATCCAGGCGTGTTCGCGCGCGCCGTACGCGCGCTCGGGCTACCTTTTCTCGATCCGACCGAGGTCGCCCTGCTACCGACCGACCTGACCGAAACACGACCACTGGAACGTCGGGTCGACACATTGCTGCGGATCACCACCGCGCACGGTGCCTTTCTTCTACTGGTCGAGGCCCAGGGAAAGGTCGACCACCTCGAGCCAGCAGCGTGGGCGTATTACCTATCGCATCTGTACGCCAAATACCGGCTTCCACCCGTACTTCTCATCGTCTGCCAGGATCAGAAGACGGCCCGCTGGGCTCGCCGCCCACCCGCCATCGGCGCACCCTTCCGCCGTAGCCTGATCGTCCACCCGATCGTTCTGGGCCCGCACAATGTCCCGGCTGTCACCGATCCGAGAATCGCAGCGTCCGATATACCCCTGGCGGCGCTATCCGCCGTCACCCATGCCAACGAACCCGATATTGATGCCATACTGAACGCGCTGGCCAGGGCACTGCATGGGTTCGACGAGGATCAGTCGATCTTCGCTGAACTCACCGAAATGGGGCTCGGCACCAGCCCGGCCGCCAAGACATGGAGGAAACTGATGTCTGTGGACCTGTCATTCTTCCGCTCCGAGAGTTCGCAGCGGTTGCGCGCCGAAGGGCGCGTCGAAGGGCAAGTCGAGGGAGTCTGCGAAAGCATTCTGCGCGTACTCGAACGCCGCGGCGTCGGGGTATCCGCCCCAGCCCGGGACCGCATCGAGGCCTGCGATGACCGCGATACCTTGTATCACTGGCTGGACAGGGCATTGGTCGTCGACGACACCGACGAACTATTTCGCGCTTGACGTCACACGCCGGACATGCTCGGTGAACACGTCACGGACAGCACATGGCTGTTGACTCCGAAGCGATCCAAGGCGCTCGGATCGGCCAGGAAGTCGAAGGATGCACTATCGACACCTTCCAGCCTTCCTACCAGCGTGTCGTAGAGTTCAACCGCAAGGCGCCTCACTCCTGGTAATCCCAACCGGCCAGGAGGGATACGCCGCATTCGGAAAGCAGCTCGAACAATCGCTCGGCATAGCGGGTGCGCTTACCGTTTCCATGTCACAGACCACGCTCTGCGGATAGCCGACCCTTGTCGCTAGATCACGCTGCGTCCAGCTCTGCGCCAATCGGGCCTGTTGAATGGCCAACCCCAGGTCATAGGGGCTCCGGATGTGCGCCGTTCGATGGGCCGCAGCCGCCTCCACTCCAGGTTTGATCGCGATTTCGCGATCAAACCGCGTGATCACGATTTGGCGATCAAGCAAAGTCCAGCATCTCCTCGCCGACCATCACAAACCGCCGTCCCCTCGGCCACCCGATGGGTGTTCGACGGGAAATCCGCATCGGCGCGATGGTGGGTAGACACGCCCGGACCCGAATGTTCGACGTTGTGGTCAATACCGTCAACTACGTATGTGACACGCTCGACGGGACGCAATCCGGTGTGGCGATGCTGCTGGCCGCCAACGGGTTCGGCACCATGCTCGTCGCGCTCTCGCTGCCTCGCGTGTTCGACCGTGTCGGCGCGCGTCCGGTGCTGCTGACAGGTGCGGCAACCTTTGTCACGGGTCTCGTCGCGGCCCCAAACCCTCGGGAAACAACGAACTTCCGAGCCTGTCACCCCCGCCGGGTAGGCTGAGCTCGGATCCCGAGGGGGCGGGGCCACGGGCACGATCCGAGTTCCCCCGCTGAACGCAGGAGCGAAGGAGCTTAGGCATGAAGGCCATCATTGTGTGCACCTCGGTTTCTCACGGCAACACCAAACGAGTTGCCGATGTCATGGGGCAGGTGCTCGGCGCAAGCGTGGTCGAGCCGGGACAGGTCGATACTGCCCAGCTCGCCACATATGACCTTGTGGGATTCGGCTCGGGTATCCGCAATATGGATTTCTATCCGCAGCTGCGCGAGTTCATCGGAGCACTATCGACGAGTGAATGGCCGAAAGCCTTCGTCTTCGCCACCAGCGGGTTTCCCGAACCACCGTTCCGGCGCTACGTCGACGGTCTCGTCGGGAAGCTCGAACAGAAGGGCTTCGACGTGGTCGACACCTTCGCCTGCCGAGGGTTCGACACATGGCTTCCATTGAAGCTGGTCGGCGGTATTCGCAAGGGCCACCCCGATGACAACGACCTCGCGGCTGCGCGTGCGTTCGCCGAAGGGCTGCGCACTCGAGTCGAGACCAGCTCCTGATCGTTCGTCGAGCGGTCGACCGATCGGGGGACTCGGCGGCCCTCAGCGGTCGCCGAACTCGGGTGATGAGTCCGGGCGTCAGGTCTTGGGCGGAAGCGAGCGAGCGAACTCGACACCTCGGGTGACCCACTCGCGCAGGTTGGTGTCGTCGTCGACATGCGACGCCTCGACCCGCAGCCAGCCGGTCATTTCGCGACTGCCCATGATTGCCGTCGTGACGGCGTCGTCATCGACGAGCTGCCCGCCCAGCTCGGGGCCGACCCGCACCAGCAACCCGCCCTTACCGCTGGCCGCCAGCGCCATATTGCCGCCCACCAGAAACGCCAGACCACCGAACATCTTGCGTTCGGTGATGGTCGGCCCTGGTTCGATGAGGTCCCGGATGCGCTCGGCCAATTCCTCGTCGTATGCCATGGCTCACAGTGTGGACCCGGGCACCGACATACCGGGCCCGGATCGGCGCCGGGCCCGGTATGTGGGTACAGGTCAGGCTCCGTCGTAGGCATCCTGCAATGCCTGCGCGTCCAGCTTGGACATCGTGCGCATCGCGGTGCCGACGGCAATGGTCTTGGCGGGGTCGTCACCGCCCATCAGCTTGGGCAGGATCGACGGCACCACCTGCCAGGACAGCCCGAAGCGGTCGGTGAGCCACCCGCACGGACCGGGCTCACCACCTGCGGTCAGCGCGTCCCAGAGCCGGTCGACCTCCTCCTGCGAGTCGACGATGATCTGCAATGACGCCGCATCGGTCTGCGGATGCCCCGGCCCGCCGTTCATCAGCGTGACCGCTTGCCCGTCGAGATCGAGCGTGACGACGAACGCCGACCCGTCGGCCGTGCGACTGATCTCCACCACCCGCGAATTCGGCACCACCGACGCATAGAACTCGCCGGCCTCCTCGGCAGCGCTCTCGAACCACAGGAATGTGTTGACGCTGGACATGATGTTCTCCTCCACTCGGAAATGGTGTGCTGTCATCCGGTGGTCGGAGCCGGGCCGACCGGATCGACACATCTCGATCGGTTTCCTCGAGATTTTTTTCTGATCGGCATCCTCGGAGGGCGGACGGGCGTAAACGGCCTACCCCGACATCGAGCGCTGATAGCGTTTCGACATGATTACCGGTGCGCATTCCATCGTCTACGCGAGCGACGCCGAAGCGGCGCGAGCGTTCTTCAAGGACGTACTCGGCTTGGCCAATGTGGATGCCGGGCACGGCTGGTTGATCTTCAAGTCCCCTCCCGCCGAGCTGGCGGTCCATCCCACCGGCTCGCCGGACAGTGGGCGCGTGGAGCTGTATCTGATGTGCGACGACCTCGCAAAAACCATCGCTGAACTGCGCGGCAAGGGTGTCGAGGTCGCTGATGAGGTCGAGGAGGCCGGGTGGGGCAGGGTCACCAGGTTGACTGTGCCCGGTGCAGGCGAGATCGGCCTGTACGAGCCGCTGCATCCGACCGCGAACGACCTGGACTGAACGGTCGGCGCGGCCCCATGGCGGTCACGGTTCTGCTCGGCGGCGACGTCATGCTCGGGCGTGGCGTCGACCAGATCCTGCCGCACCCCGGGCGTCCCGAACTTCGTGAGCCGTGGGTACGCGACGCTCGGCATTACGTCGAGGCCGCCGAGCGCGCCAGCGGCCCGATCCCACGCCCGGTCGACTTCGCGTGGCCATGGGGCGAGGTACCGCGCATCCTCGATGACCTCGCGCCCGATGTCCGGCTGCTCAATCTGGAAACCGCGATCACCGCGGATGGCGCCTTCGAGCCGAACAAGGGCATTCACTACCGGATGCATCCCGGCAATATCGCGGCCCTCACCGCGATCAGGCCCGACGCCTGCGCGCTCGGCAACAATCACTCCCTCGATTTCGGACGTCGCGGTCTCGCCGACACACTGGAGACGCTGGACGGTGCGCATATCCAGCCGGTGGGTGCGGGCAGCGATCTTGCCGAGGCCCGTTCTCCGGCGATCGTGCCACTGGCGGACGGGCGCCGAGCCGTGATCGTCTCCCTGGGTGCACGGACCAGCGGGACGCCCGCGTCATGGGCGGCCGAGGCCGGTCGATCGGGGCTGTGGTGGATCGACCATCCTTCCGCTCGGCATGCCGTCGAGGTCGCCGCGCAGCTGTCGGCACATCGGCGCACCGGCGATGTCGTGATCGTCTCGGTGCACTGGGGGCCCAACTGGGGCTACGGAATAGGCAGGAGCGAGCAGGAGTTCGCGCACCGGCTGATCACCGGGGGTGTCGATATCGTGCACGGGCATTCCGCGCACCATCCGCGGCCGATCGAGATCTACCGCGGCAGGCCCATCCTGTACGGCTGCGGCGATGTCATCGACGACTACGAAGGCATCGGCGGCCACGAATCGTATCGGCCCGATCTGCGGCTGCTGTATCTGGTCACCATCGACGGCGCGGACCTCGCAGTGCGGATGCTGCCGCTGTGTATCCGGCGGATTCGGCTGCAACGTACCGACCGAGAGCAAACGCGCTGGCTGCGAACCCGGCTCGAGGACATCAGCGTCGGATTCGGCACCCGGGTCCATCTCGGCGACGACGACCTGCTGAGGATCTGACTGCCGGCGCCACCTGTACGGGATACTGCTGGTCGATGGTGTCCGCGAGCAGCGGTCGATCGGCGGAATTCGACCGGCACTATCGTCGGATGAATGCCGGCGGGCTCCGGAGCAGGACAGCATGCATGCGTCCCGGGCTCTACCGCCGCACCCGGCAACGACAGTTCATTCGATGGTGAGGTGTGCGCGATGTCCGACGGTGACGAGAATCCTTGGGCCGCGGCGTCCGATGACGAGACGAGGACTGCCCTCGCCGACGCACTGAACCGGTTCCCTCGCCGAACCGTCGAACCGGATGACCACAAGCCCGCGGCGGTCGCGATCGCCATCGTGACATCCCCCGCAGGGCCCGGGATCTGGCTGACCGAACGCGCACCTACCTTGCGTGCTCACGCCGGGCAGCTGGCATTGCCCGGCGGTCGGCTCGACGCCGGCGAGGACACGGTGGCGGCGGCGCTACGGGAATTGCACGAGGAGCTGGGTGTCGAACTCGAGCGATCGGATGTGCTCGGCCAACTCGACGACTATCCGACCAGATCCGGCTACATCATGACTCCGGTGGTCGCCTGGGTCGGCGACGATCCCGGCGTGACACCGAACCCCGCGGAAGTCGCGATCGTGCACCGGATCCCGTTCACCGAACTCGATGTCGCGCCCAGGTTCGGCAGCATCCCGGGATCCGACAGGCCGCTTATTCAGCTGCCGCTCCTTGGTGGTTTTCTGCACGCCCCGACCGCGGCGATTCTGTACCAGTTCCGCGAGGTGGCGTTGCATCGCAGGCATACGAGGGTCGATCACATGGAACAGCCCCGCTTCGCCTGGGAATGAGGCGGGCTGTAGTTCGAATCCGCCCCTACACCCCGAGCGCGGGCGCGAAGACCGACCACGACTGGTGCAGATCGTCCTGCCAGTAGGCCCACGCATGCGTGCCCTGACGCAGGTTGACCGTCGCCGGGATCCGCTGAGCAGCGAGGCTGTCGACGAGCGGACGGGTGCATCCGCTCACGAAGGTCTCCATGACACCGCCGACGAGCATGCGATCGGCCAGTTTGATCGGGTTGCCGTTGATATCGGGCGCACCGAGGCTCTCGTGGACACCGGGCCCGCCGTTGCCGGACGAGACGTAGACCGCGAGCCCGCGCAAACGGTCCAGGTGCAGCATGGGGTCGTGGTCGGTCCAAGCCGGATGGCCGGGCGGACCCCACATATTGGCGGCGTTGGCGCCGAAGACCCCGAGCTGGGAGAACACCGTGGCGACGGCCATCGGATCACTGGTTCGGGTGCAACCGCTGAACGCGCCCACCGCCTGGTAGAGGCCGGGCGAGCGGATCGCCAGGTTCAGCGCCGATGTGGCCGACATCGACAGGCCCGCAACGGCATTGCGGCCGGTCGTCTGGAACCTGTCCGCGAGCAGCGGCGGCAGTTCTCTGCTCAGGAACGTCTCCCACTGATTGCGGCCGAGCACCGGATCGTCGGCGAGCCAGTCGGTGTAGTAGCTGGCCCGCCCACTCATCGGCACAACCACATTGACGTGCTTGTTCGAAAAGAACTGCGCCACATCGGTACGCCGTGTCCACGGCCCACCGTCCTCCCCGCCGTCGACCGCGTTCAGCAGGTACAGCGTCGGCGCACCTGCACCGGGATGCGACATCCACAGGGTGATCGGCCGATTCATGGCAGCCGAATGGACCACGACCTCGAGTTCCCGGCCACCCAGCGGGCGCACCGAAAGAATCGTTGAATCACCGGGCGCGGCGACCGCCGAAGCGGGGAAGATCACCGACACCACCGCGGTGGGTAGCAGCAAAGCGCCGAGCGCGAGGAGGGACACCAGGCATCGCGGGAGCCGGTACATGACTGGTGTTCTATCACGCCGTCACGGTGCGTCGGCCGTATTCGTCGGCGTGTTCACCGAGTATGTCCGCCCGAACGGGATCGACCGTACGGATCGACGACCTCCCGCGCATGGGGCGCCTACCGCCGCCACCGCGCCATGTCATGGGTGACATTTTTCCACCCTTGTGGGGACGCGCGCCGTAGCGGTCGCATCATATGTTTGCCTCCCCCTGCTGGCACCGGGCCGGAGCAAACACGAAGCGGATCCATGACAATGAGCGAAGACGACGTTGCGGTCATTATGCATACCGCCCCGATCAATGCCACGCCGACGAGCACACAAGATGGTGAAAGCGCGAACGAATCCGCTGAGAGTTCGAGGGGTTCCGGTGACATCGAGCGTGAGCTCCAAGACGCCCGAGCCGCACTGGCCGAAGCAAAGGACGAGCTCGAGGATGCAAGGGCTGCGGAGGAAGAGGCGCGCGGTCCGCATGACGATGCCTTGGAACGCTTCGGACGTCGTGAGGATGAACTATGGCGCGACGCCATCGATGCCGAAAACCGTCGAAAGAATTTCGAAAGAACCGGCGAGCATCCGACTACCGGCGAATCTATATCCCCGGACACTGACGAATACTACGAAATTCTGAATGAATTGCGGGCCGAAGAAGATCGCTTGGAGAAGATCGCTTGGGAGCATTCCTTCAGCCTCGGCAGCAATCCGGAGCACGATGCGTACCACGATGCGCGATCCAAGGTACGGGATCTCGAGATAGAGGTCGAAGAGCTGAAGGACCAGATCGGGGCGCTCGAGAAGGCGCGAACACTCGAAAAGGTTCGCGCAACCCGGCGACTGGTGCGGAACCGAAAACCGCCCGAGAAGGCTGAAGTCGCCTTCATCGGCAAGAGGTACCTGCCTCTGGCAGTCACGGCGACCGCACTACTCGGCTTGCTGGTCGGCTGGACTTGGCTCCTGAACCTCGACCCCAAGACTCCGACGCCGATTCCGGGACCGAGACCATCTGTCTCGGTACCCGCCGTCGGCGGCGGCACTCCTGTCGACAACGATGTCGAACCTCCCATCAACAGCTCCACCGATCCCGGCGGCGAGATAGCCGTCTCACCAGGAGCAGCAGAGCCGGATACGTATGTACCGCCTGCCGTAGTTCCTGGTCTGGACACTGCAGGTGCGCCCGCTCCTGTGCCGACACAGGAGCCGAAAATCGAAACCGAGGGACAACGCTTGCCCACGCCGGGTCCCGGACCGGCGCATAGTCCCGAACAAGCCGCAGGCCGTATGCGTGAGAGTGGACAACCGTCACTACCCCACGCGGGGCCATTCACCACGAGGGAACCAACGGTTGGCGCCGCACCCGAAGGCGGAACAGGCAACACGTGGATGCCGGATAGCGCCATCCCCGGAGTGGCGATTCCCGAAGGCAATATTCCCGGGATCGGAACCGACTCGACCACTGACGGCTACCCTCAGCTCCCTGGGTCCGGAACCGGGAATGCCGCGACGCAACCTCGAGCGGGGGCCGGTGAGTACCTGCCACCGGTGCAGAGATCTATCCCCGACGACTCCATTCGGGGTGAGGTCAGCCCCGGCAGCGTATTTACGAAGTAGTTGGTCGAGTATGTGCGCGCCGGCGGAGGCACGGGGGTCGTCCGCCCGGCCTCACCGAACCCGGGTCTGCACCAATTCCCTGGCCGCCACCCGATAACGCTCCGCGATGAGCCGCACAACCGCCGGGTGGACGCCGATCGGTGCGGCTACGCCGTCGGCACCCGCCTCGTGCAGGCGCTGATGGAACAGCCCATGCGCAAGCAAGTACGACGCGATGAAGACGCGCTCGGCACCGGACTCGCGCAGTTCCGCGACGACCTCCGGCACCCGGGGCGCCCCGGTGGCGACGTAGGCGATGCGGATGGGGCTGCCGAGGTGTTCGGCGAGCATGCCTGCGGCTCTGCGGACGTCTTGGCGGGCGCGGGCGTCGGAGGAGCCTGCGGCGGCGAAGACCACCGCGTCGCCGCGACGCCAACCTGCTGCGCGCAAACGCAATTGCATGATCCTGGCCAGCGCGGGGTCGGGGCCCATGGCGGGTGTCACCGCGACAGATGGGTGGGCGCTCTCGGTGATCTCGCGTGGCACGTCCTGGTAGACGTGGTAGCCCGATGCCAGGAACGCCGGAACGACCACAGCCGGAACGGAATCCGCACGGTCGGCCAGATCGCGCAGCACCTCCGACGGCGAGGGCCCCAGCACGTCGACGAACGCTGTGCGTACGCGGGGCACGCCGCCGAGTTCATCCGGGCCGTCGAGGGCCGGGCGGTCGAGCTCGCGCGCCACCGCCTCGGCCAGGCTCGCGATCATCTGCACGCCCTTGGTGCTGCGGGTGCCGTGCGCCACCAGCACCAGCGCGGGCGCGCTCACCAGGTCACCGCCTGCGCAAAGCGTGGTGCCCGGGTCGGCGTTCCGACTCCGGGCACCACGGCACGTGGGTTGTTGTCGGTACATTCGGCCGGGTCGAGCGCCAATCGGTAGCCACGTTTGACCACGGTCTGAATGGCTTTCGGCGTGCCGAGACCCGCACGCAGCCGGGCGATCGCGGTCTCCACGGCGTGGGTGTCGTCACCGCCGCCGGGCAATGCCGACAGCAGATCCTCCCGCGACACCACCCGGCCGGGCTGGCGCGCCAGCGAACGCATCAACGACATCGGCGCGGGGGCGAGCTGACGCACGGTGCCGTCCACGACCACACAGCCGCCGCGCACACTGATGGTGTGCCCGGCCGCATGGATCCGGTTGGCCCGCCGCGGCAATTCCTCGGCGACGTGACGCGCGAGCGCACCGAGCCGCGCCCTGGCGGGCTGCGATGTTGGCACTCCGAGTTCTTCGAGCGGCGCCGCGGTGATCGGACCGACGCACGCGGCCAGCACCCGACCACGCAAAGCGTGCAGCAAACCTTCCAGCAGCCCGGTTTCCTTGGCACGCATCAGCATCGACGCCACAGCGGGCGCGCTGGTGAAGGTGACGCAGTCCAGGTTGGAGGTCACCACGGCCTCGATCAGCTGGTCCATCGGCCCCTGATCGGCGGGCGGAGTCCAGCGGTAGACCGGTACCGGCACCACATCGGCGCCCGCGCAGCGCAGCACCTCACAGAAGTCGGGGACCGGCTCCCATTCGGTGGTCGCGCCGTGCAGCTGCACCGCGATCCGCACACCTTCGACACCCTCGGCGAGCAGATGGTCGAGCACCTCGGCCGAGGACTCGGACGCAGGCGACCATTCCTCACGCAGTTCGGCGGCGCGGATGGCGCCCTTGGCTTTCGGGCCGCGGGCCACCACCCTGGTGCTCGCCAGAGTGTCGCGCAGCTGTTCGGCCAGCCCCCAGCCCTCGGCGGCTTCCATCCAGCCGCGGAAGCCGATGCCGGTGGTGGCGACGGTGATCTGCGGCGGATCGTCGACGAGCCTTCGGGTCACCCGTTCGAGCTCGTTGTCGTCGGCCAGCGGGATGATGCGAATGGCGGGCGCGGACATGATGGTCGCGCCGCGCCGGGTGAGCAGGGTGGCGAACTCTTCCGAACGCCGGGCGGCCGTGAGTCCGACCGTGAACCCCGCGAGCGACGCGCTCGCGTCTGGAATCGTCATGCCGGTCCGTCCATGTCCATACCGCCGACGACGGGCTCATTGGACACCGAGACGATGCCGTCGTCGACGCGCACCCGGTACACCGGCAGCGATACCGAGTCGTCGTCGAGGCAGCGGCCGTCGATCAGTGAGAACGCCTGCTTGAGCAGTGGCGAAGCCACCACGGGCACGCCGGCACGGTCGCCGACGAGCCCGCGCGACATCACCGCGGCACGTCCGAACGGGTCGATATTGCCGACGGCGTACACCGAGCCGTCGGAATGCAGGAACAGTGCGGCCTGGCGGCCGCCCTTCAGCAACACCGCAACGCCGCGGCCTGGGATCAGGTAGTCGAGACGGCAGGCCTGGGTCCATCCAGTGGTGGCCGGGGCAGTGCCGGTGGTTTCGATCACGGTCATCGGGGTCCTCCTCCAAACGCCTTACTCATTGGTACCGGCGCCCTGTTTCCTCGCGGTTAAGCCGTCATTTCCCGGGCGTAGCAGTTGCGGCGGCAGGCATATCGGGCAGGCCGAGCAGCACCGGGACCTTCCGCTCGCCGCTGTCGTCGAACGAAATCGTCGGATCGGTCTCCTCGGGAGCGTTGACGAAGGACACGAAACGCGACAGCTTGTCCTCGTCCTCGAGCACCGCGGCCCACTCGTCGCGGTAGCCGTCGACATGCTTGGCCATGGCCGCTTCCAGATCGCCTGCGATACCGAGGCTGTCCTCGCAGACCACCTGCTTGACGTAGTCGATGCCGCCCTCGAGCGATTCCTGCCACGGCGCGGTGCGCTGCAGCCGGTCGGCGGTGCGGATGTAGAACATCAAGTAGCGGTCGATGTAGGAGATCAGGGTGTCGTCGTCGAGCTCACCGGCCAGCAGGACGGCGTGCTTGGGGGTCAGACCACCATTTCCGCCGACGTAGAGGTTCCAGCCGTTCTCGGTGGCGATGACGCCGACATCCTTGCCGCGCGCCTCGGCACATTCGCGAGCGCAACCCGAGACGGCCAGCTTGAGCTTGTGCGGCGATCGCAGACCGCGGTAGCGCTTCTCCAGCAGCACGGCCATGCCGACCGAATCCTGCTGACCGTAGCGGCACCAGGTGGAGCCGACACAGCTCTTGACCGTGCGCAGCGACTTGCCGTACGCGTGACCGGATTCCATGCCCGCGTCGACGAGTCGCTTCCAGATCTGCGGCAGCTGATCCACGCTGGCACCGAACAGGTCGATGCGCTGGCCACCGGTGACCTTCACGTAGAGGTCGAACTCCTTGGCGACCTCGCCGATGACGATCAGCTGTTCGGCGGTGACCTCACCGCCGGGCATCCGCGGCACCACCGAGTAGGTGCCGTTCTTCTGCAGGTTGGCCAGGAAGTGGTCGTTGGTGTCCTGCAGCGCGGCCTGCTCACCGTCGAGGATGTGCTCGCTCGAGGTGGAGGCGAGGATGGAGGCGACGGTGGGCTTGCAGATATCGCAGCCCGCGCCCTTGCCGTACTTGCCGATCAGCTCGGAGAAGGTGCGGATGCCGGTGACCTGCACGATGTCGAACAGCTCGGCCCGCGACTGCGCGAAGTGCTCACACAGCGCCTTGGACATCTCCACGCCGGACTGCTCGAGCAGCTTCTTGATCATCGGCACACAGCCACCGCAGGAGGTACCGGCGTTGGTGCAGCTCTTGATTCCCGCGATATCGCAGGCGCCGTCGGCGATGGCACCGCAGATGGCGCCCTTGCTGACGTTGTTGCAGGAGCAGATCTGAGCGTCGTCGGGCAGCGCGTCGGCGCCGAGTTCGGCTCCGGCCGGGGAGATCAGCGCGGCAGGCTCGGCGGGCAGCGGACGCCCGACCAGCGGGCGCAGCGCCGCGTACTGGGTGGCGTCACCGACCAGGATGCCGCCTAGCAGGGTCTGCGCGTCATCGGAGATGACCAGCTTGGCGTAGGTGCCCTTGGCGGCATCGTGCAGCACCACCGACAGCGCGCCCTCGGTGGTGCCGTGCGCGTCACCGAAGCTGGCGACGTCGACGCCGAGCAGCTTCAGCTTGGTGGACATGTCGGCGCCGGGGAATTCGCCCGCGCCGCCGAGCAGGCGGTCGGCGACTATCTCGGCGGTGGTGTAGCCGGGCGCGACCAGGCCGTAGCAGATGCCCTCGACCGCGGCGCATTCGCCGACGGCGTAGATGTTCGGGTCGGAGGTCTGCAGGCCGAGGTCGGTGATGATGCCGCCGCGCGGGCCCACCTCGAGGCCGGCCTCACGGGCGATCTCGTCGCGCGGGCGGATACCGGCGGAGAACACGACCATCGCGGCGTCGATGGTGGAGTCATCGGAGAGGGTGATCTTGAGCTTGGTGGCCGGGTCCGCGCCCTCGACCTGTTCGATCGAGGACGTGCCGACACCGGTGTGGACGTGCAGGCCCAGATCGGTGACCAGCTTCTCCAGGATGGCACCGCCGCCTTCGTCGATCTGGGCGGGCATCAAGCGGTCGTTGAATTCGACGACGTGCGGGGTCATGCCGAGCAGCCGCAGCGCGTTGGCCGCCTCCAGGCCGAGCAGACCGCCACCGACAACGACACCGTGCGCGCCGGCGCCCGCCGCCGCGGCGGTGTCACGAATGCCGTCGAGGTCGTCGAGGGTGCGGTAGACGAAGCATCCGTCGTTGTCGTGGCCGGGCACCGGCGGTACGAAGGCGTAGGAGCCGGTGGCCAGCACCAGCGCGTCGTAGCCGATGGTCTCGCCGGCGGAGGTGGTGAGCTTGCGGGCGGCGCGGTCGATGGATTCGGCGCGCTGGCCCAGCCGCAGCTCGACCAGGTCGTCGCCTGCGTACTCGTTACCGGGCAGGGCGAGCGCGCTCGCGTCCCAGGCGCCGACGTAGGACGACAGGCCCACGCGGTCGTAGGCGGCCAGCTTTTCCTCACTGAGGACGATGACCTGCCACTGGCCTGCCTCGTCCCGGGAACGCAGCGCTTCCACGAACCGGTGTCCGACCATTCCATGGCCTGCGACCACCACGGTCTTGCGCTGAGTGGGTTCGACTGTCGAGTTCATGACTGTCCCTCCGTGGATGATCGGTGTCAGGCGCGAGCCGACGAATTGGTGGACCGAGTGGTGGAGTTGGCGGCCTCGGCTTTCAGAACCAGGGCCTCGGCTTCGACCACGACGTCGGTGCCGGATTCGCTTGCCCGCAGGCTCGGCCTGCGCAGGAACACCGCCCAGGTGACGATGGCGCAGGCGACGTAGAAGCCCATGAACACCCAGAAGGCGGTGGTCGCGGACTGCGTGGACGCGTAAGACGAGCGCAGCACCAGGTTGATGCCGACACCACCGAGCGCTCCGATGGCGCCGACGAACCCGATCAGCGCACCCGAGGTGTTCTGCGACCAGGCGGCCTGCTCGACCGGGCTCGCGTCCAAGCTCTTGGACTTGGCGTCGAAGACCGAAGGGATGATCTTGGTGACCGACCCGTTGCCGAGTCCGGACAGGATGAACAGGGCCACGAAGCCGAGCGTCAGCACCGTCATGACCGCGCCGGAGGGGCCGCCCGCGGTGCCGTCACCGACGGTGGAGGCAACCGCGACCACGACTGCGGCGACCGTCATCGCGGCGAAGATGACCATGCTGACCTTGCTGCCACCGATCCGGTCGGCCAGCTTGCCGCCGTAGGGGCGGGCCAGCGAACCGAGCAGCGGGCCGATGAACGCGATCTGCGCGGCATGCAGGGTGGCCTGCATCGGGGTGTCACCGCCGGCCAGGAAGCTGATCTGCAGGATCTGGCCGAAGGCGAAGCTGTAGCCGATGAACGATCCGAAAGTGCCGATGTAGAGGAAGGCGATGGCCCACGACTGCGGCACCTTCAGCGCGGTGACCATGTAGGACAGGTCGGCCTTCTGGTTGCGCAGATTGTCCATGAACAGGGCCGCGCCAACGCCCGCCACCGCGATGAGCACCAGGTAGATCGCGCAGATGATCGAGGCGTAGCCGTTGCCGAGCGTGGCGATGATCAGCAGCCCGAGCAGCTGGATCACCGGAACGCCGATGTTGCCGCCGCCTGCGTTCATACCCAGCGCCCAGCCCTTGAGCCGCTGTGGGTAGAAGGCATTGATATTGGTCATCGACGAGGCGAAGTTGCCGCCGCCGAGGCCGGCGAAGGCCGCCACGACCAGGAAGGTGGTGTAGGAGGTGCCTGGCTGGTTGATGAAGTACAGCGTCAGCAGGGCCGGCACCAGCAGCGCGATCGCGCTGAAGACCGTCCAGTTGCGACCGCCGAACTTCGCGGTGGCCACGGTGTAGGGAATCCGCAGCACCGCGCCGACCAGCGTCGGAACCGCCACCAGGAAGAACTTGCCCGCCGCGTCGATGCCGAAGGTCTCCGTCGGCATGAACAGCACCATGACCGACCAGATCGACCAGATGGAGAAACCGATGTGCTCGGCGACGACCGACCAGATCAGGTTGCGCTTGGCGATGTCCTTGCCGCCTGCTTCCCAGGCAGCGACATCCTCGGCATCCCAGTGCTCGAGGTTGCGGTTACGCGTCAGCGTGCTCAACGGGCCTCCCAAAATCGGTTGGCCCCACGGTAGGAAACGGGTATTGCCGAAATGCTGCGGGAAATGACCGTCAAATCAACGGTTGCTCACGAATCCGGGCGAATCGGGGTGAGATGTTTCAGGCATATGACGCAACCGTTTCCGGACGTGTCCAATCGCCTGATCACGCGAATCGGCGCGGTGAGGTCGCCTGACAGCATGACGTGCGTCACGCTCGGCCGCAACCCCTACGGGAAACGGCCGCAATCAGATCCGGCGCCGCACCTCGGAAAAGAGGCGCGGCGCCGGATGATCGGCTCAGCGTGCGGACCAGGTGTCCTCGAGCATGCGCGGCTTGCAGGCCTGCCAGGCACCGGCGAGCAACACCAGCACCGCGACGCCGAGGAAGGCGAACGGCGCCGCGTACCCGCCGGTGGCGGTGTGCAGCATGCCGAACAGCACCGGCCCGGCGCACGCCACCGCGTAGCCGACACCCTGGGTGAAGCCCGACAGCGCCGCGGAGCCGGCCGGGGTACGGGTGCGCAGGTTGATCAGGGTGAGCGCCATCGGGAAGGTGCTCGGGCCGAGGCCGAGCACGATCACCCACAGGATCGGCGCGCTCATCGGCGCGATCAGCAGGGCGGTGAAGGCCACGAAGAAACACACCGCGCAGCCGATCACCACGGGGAACGGGTTGGCCATGCGGGCAGCGACGGTAGGCGCGGTCAGCGCGGCGACCAGGCCGACCACCGCGAACAACGCGACCATGGAGCCACCGAAGGCCGCGCTCGCGCCCGCGTCGGCGAAGATCGTCGGCAGCCAGGTGAACATGGAGTACGTCGTCAGCGAGGTCATGCCGAACATGCCCGCCATGCCCCAGGCGACCGGTGAGCGCCAGGCCTTGCCGGTGGCGGCGTGCCCGTCGGCGGGCAGCGCGGTGGTGTCGACCTTGTCGCGACCGCGCCGGTCACGCAGCACCCCGAACCACGGCACGGCCGCCACGAAGCCGAGCAGCGCCCACATACCCAGCGAGATCCGCCATCCGTGCGATTCGGCGACCGGCACCGCGACCAGCGCGGGCAGCACGGTACCGATCTGCACCATGGTGATGTAGAGCGCGCTGACGATGGCGAGCCGGTCCGGGAAATAGCGCTTGACCAGCGGCGGGATCACCACATTGCCGATGCCCATGCCACCGAGGGCGAGGGCCGAGAAGACGAACAGTTCCGCGGTGCCCGAGACGAACACCCGGATGAGCATGCCGAGACCGGCCATGAGCATGGCGGCCAACGCGGTGCGCTCCAGGCCGAGCCTGCGCACCATCAGCGGCGTCAGCAGACCCGACAGCGAGAACATCAGGGTGGGGATCATGCCGAACACACCGACGACCGCGGTGCCGTAGCCGATCTCGTGCCCGATCTCCTCGGCCAGCGGGCTGAAGGCGGTGACCGCGACGCGCAGCACGAGCGCCGACATGATGATCGCCGCGAGTACGAGCAGCCGGCCTTCGGTCAGCGCACGGCGACGCTGGGCCGTCTGCGCGCCGGCAGGGCTACTGGTGGTCTCGGGCAGGGTTGCGGTCACCGAGAAATCATAGGATGACCGGATGACGGGAGCAAGCCGATGTGACGAGCGGTACCCTGTTGCGGTGCAACCCGTCCGCCGCACCAGTCTCATCGCGCAGGTCACCGAACAGCTCCGGGCCGAAATCCGCTCGGGCCGTTGGGCGATCGGTTCGCGTATACCCACCGAGCCGGAGCTCGCCGAACTCACCGGCACCGGCCGAAATACGCTGCGGGAGGCGGTGCAGGCCCTCGTCCATGCCGGGATGCTCGAGCGCAGACAGGGTTCGGGCACCTATGTGATCGCCAGCTCCGAGGTGAGCGGCGCGCTGGCCAAGTACTTCGCCGACGCCCAGGAACGCGACATCCTCGAGCTGCGTCAGGCCCTCGACACCACCGCGGCCGCCCTCGCGGCTCAACGTCGCGACGAGACCGATATCGCGACCATGCGACAGCTGCTCGAAGAACGCGGCCAGTCCTGGGACGAGGACAACCCCGCCGCCATCGAAGCCGACGTCCAGCTGCATCGCGCCATCGTGGTCGCCAGTCACAACGCGGTGTATCTGGAGTTCTACGACTCGCTACTGCCCGTCATCGAGGCCGGCATCCGTTCCAGAACCTCGAAGTACGGCGATTCCTACGACGCGGAGCACCGCGAATTGGTACAGGCCGTCATCGACGGGGACGCCGACCGCGCCGCCCAAACCGCACGCTGCTTCCTCGGCTCCCTGCTCGCCGAATACCCGGCACCGGGTAGCGAGAGCGCGTAACCCACCGGTTCAGAGCAAGAAGCGAACCATATCCGCGGTACGCGCCAGACCGGGCAGCGCCTCCGGCGTCGACCGTGGGTGCAGGGCGTGCACCGCGAGCCGGAACATGGCCGCGCGCAACAGCATCTGCGGCCACTCCGGCAGATCCGCCCAACGCTCCAGCAGCCCGTCATCGGCGCCGCCCCACGACAGCGCGTCCACGACCACCACACCTGCCGCCCACGACGCCGGGCGCCAGTACGGTGTGATGTCGCTGAGGCCGGGAGTGCCTGCGCCGGAGAACAATACGGTCCCGAACAGGTCTCCGTGCACCAGCTGCGCAGGCGTCCGCACCGGTTTACGCAACGTGGCCAGCTGGCCGATCAGCTCCATGCTGTGCCTGCCATCCGGTGACGTCGCGGGCATCGTCCCGCCCGCGCGCAGACTGCGCAACGGCACGGCCTCCCAGGCGGCGCGATCGGCGGCGACGAACACATCGACGTCCATCCACGGCGCGACCGGCGGCTGCACCAAGAACCGGGGTCGCTCGAGGTGCGCGGTAGCCGCATGCAGCCGCAGCGACACCGACACCACCTCATCATGGCGTGGTTCCGGCGTGCCTTCCAGGAAGGTGTCCGCCCGCCAGCCGGACACCACATAGCGCCCGTCGGTCGCGCGCACGGGGCGAGCCAGCCGCAACCCGTCGACTTTCAGTGTCTCGCGCACCTTCGCCGACCAGGCCGCCCTTGCGTGATCGGCGACCGGGCTGAGCACCACATCACCGAGGCGCCAGCCGCCTTCCCAATCGCCCAGCGCAATCGGCGTCACCTCGCGCAGGCCGAACGTGGCTCGCACATGCTCGGGAGGCTCCACAGACGTCACGGCCGTACCGTACTCCCGGCGACGCGCCCGAAACGGGCGCCGCGCCGGGAGTGCCGGCGATGCGCCGGGACGGTCAGTACACCGGTAGGGAGGGGTCGACCTGGTGTGCCCAGGCGATCACGCCGCCCTGTAGATGCGTGGCATCGGCGAACCCGGCGCGTTTGAGCGCGGCCAGCGCCTCCGCCGAGCGGATACCGGTCTTGCAGTGCAGCACGATCGGCCGGTTCTGCGGCAGCTCCGAGAGGGCCTCACCGGACAGGATGCGGTCCTTCGGAATCAACGTCGCGCCCTCGATGTGCACGATGTCCCATTCGACGGGCTCGCGGACGTCGACCAGATGCACCGGCTTGCCCGCATCGATCATCTCCTTGAGCTCGCGCGCGGTGATCGTGGAACCGGCGACGGCCGCCTGGCCTTCCTCGCTCACCACACCGCAGAACGCGTCGTAGTCGATCAATTCGGTGATCGGCTGACGTTCCGGATCGCGGCGCAGCTTGATGGTCCGGTAGGTCATGTCCAGTGCGTCGTACACCATCAGCCGACCGAGCAGCGGCTCACCGATACCGGTGATCAGCTTGATGGTCTCGGTCACCATGATCGAACCGATGGAAGCGCACAGCACGCCGAGCACCCCGCCCTCGGCGCAGGAGGGGACCATGCCCGGCGGCGGCGCCTCCGGGTACAGGTCGCGGTAGTTGATGCCGCGGCCGTCGGGGGCGTCCTCCCAGAACACCGACACCTGGCCCTCGAACCGGTAGATCGAACCCCACACGTACGGCTTGCCTGCCAGTACCGCGGCATCGTTGACCAGGTAGCGGGTGGCGAAGTTGTCGGTCCCGTCGACGATCAGGTCGTATTCGGAGAACAATTCGACGGCATTGTCCGGTTCCAGCCGGATCTTGTGCAGCCGCACGTCGATGCCGGAGTTGATCTCCAGAATCGAATCGCGAGCACTATCGGCCTTGGGACGGCCGATATCGGACTCGCCGTGGATGACTTGGCGCTGCAGGTTGGAGAGGTCGACCTCGTCGAACTCGACGATGCCGAGCGTGCCGACACCGGCGGCGGCCAGGTACAGCAGCGCAGGCGAGCCGAGCCCGCCCGCGCCGATCACCAGCACCTTGGCGTTCTTCAGTCGCTTCTGCCCGTCCATGCCCACATCGGGAATGATCAGGTGGCGGCTGTAGCGGGCGACCTCGTCCCTGGTCAGCTCCGCGGCCGGCTCGACCAATGGCGGCAGGGACTTCGGTGATGACACGTCCAGAACTCCTCGAATCGAATGGGCCGATCACGATGCGATGGCGCACGCCTGGGTGCGCTACCGGTGCAACACCGGGGACCCGGCCGTTCTTCCCCTGCCATGGTCCCGCATCAACGGCACCGGGCGACAACCGGCCCGGCCCGGTCAGCCGCGTGGGTAGGGCCAGGGATTGAACCGGCAGCGCTTGCCGTCCATCGGCACCACCCCATCGGGATCGAGGGTGGCGATGACGTTGTTCTCGGTACCGAAGGTCTGCTGCATCATCACCGGCGCCAGCCCGCCGTCGGTCTCGCAGGGCTGGTGCTGGTGGTAGCCGACGGCATGGCCGACCTCGTGGTTGACCAGATATTGCCGGTAGGAGCCGATATCGCCCTCGAAGGCGAGCGCGCCGCGCACCCAACGGGCCTCCGCCAGCACCACCCGGCCGAGGTCGGAGTTGTAGCACGACGAATCGATCTCGATCTCGAAACCGCATGAGGTGCGGGTCGTTTCGCGTGAAGTGAGCGAGACCCGGAAGTCCGGTTCGCCCTGGTCCACCCGACGGAAAGCGAACTTGCGGTCATGGGTCCAGCTCTTCGGATTGGCCAGGGTCGAGTCGACCATCTTCGCCACCGAGGCGTCACCGCCGTAGCCGGAGGTGTCCAGACCGTCTTCGATCTCGACGGTGTAGCTGAAGACGTACTCTTCGCCGGCCCCCACCTGGGCACTCGTGCCTGGAACCACCCGCCAGGTCCCGGCGCCGGTCTCCACGAACTGACCGCCCTCGGGCAGCATGCCGGTCGGCAGATCGTCGGGGAATTCGCCGTCACCGGGCGGTGCGCCGATGACACCCGCACTGGCCGCGGGCGGGCTCAACCGCCCGAAGCCTGGTTCACCCGAGGCCGCGGCCGGATCGGGCCCCGTGCGAACCGCGTCGACAACAACGATGACCGTCACCGCGAACAGCACCGGCAACGCGTAGGCCCGCCAGCCGTAGGTGGAGACGAATCGGCCGATGGCGCTCTGCTTCTTCACGTCACGGGGTGGTCGCGGGGTGCGTGATCGAGCCTTCTCATCCGGTGCGGTCGGGTCCCAGCGGGCGCGCAACGGCTGCCGGGAGCGGTCGGATGCGGGAGGATCCGGCCATGCCACGGTCGACGACACTGCGGAACCGGAGTCGTCGGAACCAGAGGGGCGGTGCGCATCGCGCCCGCCACCGGTCGGCATTTCCGGTCGGTCGGTCACGGGAAACAGACTCTCACAGTGCGAAAGGCCGCGGCACCGTGCATTGGCGGGCCGGCAGATCACTGGGAGATTTCTCACCGCTGGCGATGCATTTCTCACCCCCATCGGAAAGTGTGACGCGAGCGGGTATCGTGCTGTGGATAACCCGGTGCACACCCCTTTTGCCGGGGAATCGACTGGGAGATCCGAAATGACTGACCTCGTGGACCGGATGACGTCCCGCAGAACGTCGTCCGAGGCCATGACCCCGGCCAAGCGTGGCACCCGGCTGCCGCGCGACGAACGGCGAACGCAGCTGCTAGCCGCTGCCAGTGAGGTGTTCGTCCTACGTGGCTATCACGCCGCCGGGATGGACGAAATCTCGCAATGCGCGGGCGTCAGCAAGCCGGTGCTGTACCAGCACTTCACCAGCAAGCTGGAGCTATACGTCGCGGTCCTGCAGAGCTACGTCGACATGTTGGTGTCGAGTGTGCGTCAGGCACTGCGCTCGACCACCGACAACCGCCAGCGCGTACGTGCGGCGGTGCAGGCCTACTTCGACTTCGTCGACAACGAGATGCAGGGCTTCCGGCTCGTCTTCGAATCGGACCTGACCAGCGAGCCGCAGGTGCAGCGTCGCGTCGAGCAGGCCACCGAGGCGTGTGTGGACGCCGTCTTCGACCTGGTGGCCCACGACTCCGGCCTCGACCCGTACCGGGCCCGCATTCTCGCGGTCGGCCTGGTCGGCGCGAGCCAGTTCACCGCGCGGTACTGGCTGGAAGCCGACCGGCCAATCCCGAAGGACGAGGCCGTCGACACCACGGTCGCATTGGCATGGGGCGGGCTGTCCCACGTGCCACTGCACCCGATCGAGCAGGTGCTGCGAGCGCGCGACGACCAGCAGTAGGTAGCCCGAATACGACAGAGCCCCTGGCCTCCGGTTCCGGAAGCCAGGGGCTCTTCGTTCGGGTGGCTCTTTACACCGCGGCGAAACCGACGCGGCCGCCGGTGGCGGTGCCGATCTCGACGTAGGCGACCTTCGAGGCCTGGATCAGGAACTTGCGCCCCTTCTCGTCGGTCAGCGCGACGACACCGCTCTCACCGCTCAGGGCACCGGACACCAGCGCCTCGACCTCGTCGGGGGTCTGCGAGCTGGTGATGACGAGCTCGCGCGGGCTATCCGAAATACCGATCTTGACCTCCACGGCCAACCTCCGAACATAGAGTCGTGTGCTGTCGCACCAAGGCTAATGCAGCCTCCGAGCGTGCAAGCACCTGAGTGCCTGCGCTGTCAGCGAACAGCACCGCGCCGGCGTCGACCGGCTACTTCGGCTCGACGAGCTGGATCTCCAGTTCGACCTTCACCGCGTCGCTGAGCATGCCGGGCAGCGGGCCGCCGACACCGAAATCGGTGCGCTTGATCGTGCCGGTCGCGGAGAATCCGGCGTGGTTGTCGCCGGTGGCGCCGAACTCCCCGACCCCGCCCCATTCGACCTCGAGGGTGACCGGCTTGGTGATCTGCCCGAGCGTCGCCGCACCCTCCACCGTGAACGATTCCGCCACCTGCACCGGTTCGGTGGCCCGGAAGGTGAGGGTCGACCGGTTGGCCACATCGAGGAAGTCGGCGGTGCGGATGTGGGCATCACGATCGGCGTTGCCGGTGTCGAAGGAATCGAGGTAGATGGTGGCGGCGATGGTGGCCGCACCGGATTCGTCGACGACGAATTCGGTGTCGAACTTGCTGAAGCCGCCGCGCACCTTGGAGATGCCGAGGTGGCGGATGGTGAAGCCGACGGCGGAGTGGGCGGGGTCGAGCGCCCAGGAGCCGGGTCGCAGCTGCTGGGTCGCGGCGGTGGTTTCCGGAGTAGTGGTCATGGCTTCCACCATGAACGGACCGCAGTCCGGTAACCAGACCGCCGTTATCCTGGACCTGGCAGGGCGCGGATAACCGGCCCCCGACGAGGCACGATGGATGTCATGGCACGAAGCAGGTTCGCCGAATTCCTGGTCGCCCCGCGCGGAATTGCGGCCCGGTGACCTCGGCCTCCCCGAGGGGCGGCGCCGCAGGACACCTGGGCTGCGCCGCGAGGAAGTCGCCGTGCTGGCGGGGGTGAGCGCCGACTATCTGGCCCGCCTGGAGCAGGGACGCGACAACAATCCGTCACCCGCGGTCGTCGAGGCGCTCGCCGACGCGCTACTGCTGCGCGGTGAGGCGCGCTATCAGTTCAATATCCTGGCGCTGACCGCCGCCGACGGCACGCGCTGCCCCGGTGGGGACGCCGAGCCGGAGCATGTCCCGGAGACTGTTCAGCAAGTCCTGCGGGCACTCGCTCCGACGCCGGCCTTCGTCGTCGGCAGGCAGCTGAACGTGCTCGACTGGAACAGCGCCTGGGCGGATTTCGCGGCGCCGCTCGGGCTACTCGACGACGCTTCGCCCAACCTCGCTCGCTTCACCTTCACCCATCCGGCCGCATACCGGGTGCTGCGGAATTGGCAGCAGGCGGCGGATGCGTTCGCGGCGGCGCTCAACCGCGCGATGGTCCGCTGGCCCGCCGACGACAAGCTCCGCGACACCATCGACACGCTGCGGCGCCACCCCGCCTTCGCCGAACGCTGGACACCGCAGCGACTCAACGAGCCGACCGCGGCGCTGCTGCGTTTCGACCATCCGGCGCTCGGTGAGGTGGACGTGCCGTTCGAAACCCTGGAGACCACCAGCGATCAGAGCCTCGTCGTATGGCTCACCGACCGGGTCCAGGCAACCGGCCTGCACCTGGTCCGGGATCGCGCGGCCAACGAATAAGGCGCCGAGCCCGCGGATTTCCGTGCCGGAAGACGAACGCGTCGACGGCCGACGTCAGTGACGCGAGGTGCGGACGTGAATGCGCTCGCCCTGCTTGCCGAAAAGGCTCAGCACTTCGACACTCCCGCCGCCGGCCGCGCCGAACCAATGCGGAATCCGGCAGTCGAACTCGGCGGCCTCGCCTGCCCGCATCACGAAATCGCGATCGCCGAGCCGCACCCGCAGCAGTCCACGCAGCACATACAGCCATTCGTAGCCGGTGTGGGCGCGCAAGAACGGCTCTTCGTCATGCCCCGGAATGGTCATCTTATAGGCGCGTGGTTCGCCCTGATGCCGTGACAGCGGGATCAGCACCCGCCCAGCCGAATCCGATGCCCGCTGCGGCACCCGCGGGTCGACGATCCGGGGTGCGAACACGATCTCGTCGAGCGAAACGCCCAATGCCGCAGTGATCGGCAGCAGCAGTTCGAGGCTCGGTTTGCGCTGCCCGCATTCCAGCCGCGACAACGTGCTGGTCGAGATCCCGGTAAAGCGCGCGAGTTCGGCGAGACTGACGCCCTTCTTCTCTCGAACCCTTCGGAGCCGGCGCGAAATCTGATCGATAGCGGCGTCGACGCTCGGCTGCCTGTTCATGGGACCCAGTGGAGCAATCTGTCCCAGAATCAGCAACATTCTTTGCCGATTGCGCAAATCGTTCGCGAGTCTGTCGATGGAGGTGTACCGAATGATGACAACAACTATGGCCGACTCCCCCGCCACCCGGCGAACCGAAACGGTCAGCGACAACCGCGAATTCGTGTGGCGATCGGCGACAGGCGCGGCCCCGGCAACCTACAGCCCGACCCCGCTGGATGCGGGACTCACAGCGGCGGCCTACCTGTCCGGTATCGGAGGTGGTAACCGGTGACCGCCACAGAAACACTGGCGCCTCGGGCGATGCGGCCCGGCCGGCTGCCTGTCGGTGTATACCTGCTCGGATTCAGCCTCTTCGCGATGGGAACGGCCGAGTTCCTGCTGGCAGGTGTGCTGCCTGCGGTCGCAGACGATCTGGACACCACGCTGTCCTCGGCCGGGATGCTGATCACCGCGTTCGCATTGGGCGTCGTTTTCGGCGGGCCACCGATGGCGGTGATCGGACTGCGCTGGCCACGGCGTACCGCGTTGCTGGCCACGCAAGCGATCTTCGCGGCGGGCATCGTCGTCGGATTGGTCGGCAACTACCAGGTCTTGCTGGTCAGCAGGGTGGTCTCGGGAATCGCGTACGCGGGCTTCTTCGCGATCGCTTCGGTGACCGCGATCAGCTTGGTCACCCCGGACCGTAATGCCAGAGCCTCCGGTGTCGTGGTCAGCGGACTCAGCATCGCGATGGTCGCCGGCGGGCCCGCGGGCACGCTACTGAGTCATTTCACCGACTGGCGCGGCGGTTTCTGGGCGGTGGTCGCGCTGACATTCGCCGGCATGATCGGATGCAGGCTCGGGCTTCCCGCCGCCGATCCCGGTACCGGCCCGGCCACCCGGCCGAGCGTGTCTCGGGAGTTGCGCACCCTGCGCACACCACGGTTGTGGGGCATCTACGTGATCACGATCCTGACGACGGCCGCGTACATGATCACGTTCAACTACCTCGCCGCGATCCTCGCCGATATCACCGAGGTCGCCGAGATCTGGATCCCGGCGATCCTCGCGCTGTTCGGGGCCGGCGCTTTCGCAGGACTGTCGATCGGCGGGCGCATCTCCGATCAGCATCCACATCGGGCACTGTTGTCCGGCGCGGCCGCGATCGCAGTCCTGTCCGGGGTGATGGTCTTCGCCGTCGATCAGGTGTGGGCCGTGGTGCCAACGGTGTTCCTGATCGGTATCGCCGCGTTCCTGCTCAATCCGGCGCTGTACGGGCGCGTATTCACCATCGCCGCCGAGGCGCCCACCCTGGCGGGCGCTACCACCGTCTCGGCCTTCCAGCTCGGTATCAGCATCACGCCGGTACTGGCGGCGGTCACCCTCTCTCGGGGAGCACCGCTCACCTCGGTGAGCTGGATCGGAGCCGCGCTCGCGGTGGCTGCGATTCCGGTGATCCTCGCCGATAGAGCACGCATGCCCACGCCCGGCTAGCGGGCGAGGGCCTCGGGCCGCGCGGTGTGCACTACAGACCGAGCACCGACATCCGCTCGGCGTGGCTGTTCTGCATGCGCTCGAACAGGGTGGCGATGCCGTTGAGATCGCCGGTGGCGGCGAGGACCAGCTCGGTGAGCTCATCACGCTGGGCCATCACGTACTGGGCCTGGGTGATGGCCTCACCGAGTAGTCGTCGACCCCATAGCGTCAGCCGGTCACGCTCGGACCGGCTGGCGGCCACCGCGCGGCGCACCTCGTCGACCACGAACTCCGAATGCCCGGTCTCGGCCAGCACGTCACGCACCACGTCGGCGACATCGGGGCTGAGCACACCCGCGATCTCGCGGTAGAAGTCGGCGGCGATGCCGTCACCGACGTAGAACTTCACCATCGACTCGAGCCACGTCGACGGGTCGGTGGAGGCGTGGTAGGCGTCCAGCGCGCGCACGAACGGCGCCATCACATCGAAGATGTCGGCGCCGCGTTCGGACAGGGCCGCCTCGAGCAGATTGAAATGCTCCATCTCGGCGGCGGCCATCTTCGCCACCGCCACCTTGCCGCGGACGGTGGGCGAGAGCTTGGCCTCCTCGGCGAGCCGGTAGAACGCGGAGATCTCACCGTAGGCGAGCACCGCGAACAGATCGGTCACCCCGGGATGGTCGGCGGGAATGGACGGCGAAACCGGGCCGGTCGGCGAAACACCCAGCGCGGCAGGTGACTGTGCTCCCATGGCACACCAGCGTAGTACCCGGCTCGTGGCTCGTCGCGGTTCGTCCCCGATGCGCGAGCCGGGTAACGCGTGACAGCGGCGTCAGACCCCGGTGGTGAGGAACTTGTCCAGATGGGTCCAGGTCGTCTCGCGCGCGGCCGGGCCGGTCAGGATGCCGAGATGGCTGCCCGGGGCAGTCTCGTAGCGCACCGACGCGGCGCCGGTGAGCGTGTGCAGCCCGGCCTCGACAGCGGCGGCCGGTGTGATGACGTCGGTCGGCCCGCCGACGAGCAGGACCGGCGCGGTCACGTTCGCGAGCTCGATGCGCCGCTCTCCCAGCCGGACCACGCCGCGACCGATGTCGTTGGCGAGGATGAGCCTGCCCCAGAGCTGGCCGTAGAACCGACCCGGATAACCGGGCATCTCGGCCATGAACCGGTCGATGGTCTCCATCCGGGCCAGGGTTTCGGTGCGCGCGATATTGCTGGCGACGAACCACGGTCGCTTGAGCTCGCGCTCCCATGCGGTGGCCCGATAGGCGAGCCTGGTCAGACCGGCAGGCACACCACCGGCCGCGCGTACCGCGGTCGAGACAGCATGGCCGCCGGTGAGCTTCGCGACCGCGCGGAGCTGCGGGATACCGGTCATCTTGTCGTAGTCCAGCGGCGCCCCGACCGCGGTGATCGACCGGATCGGCAGCTGCGCGTTCGCCGCCGCCGTCAGCAGTGACAGCGTGCCGCCGAGCGACCAGCCGATCAGGTCGACGGGCACCCCGCCCCGATCGGCGGAAGCCCGCAGCACAGCCTCTGGCAGGATGTCGTCGATCCAGTCTTCGAAGCCCATCCCGCGATCGGCGAAGGTGATCTCGCCATAGTCGACCAGATAGGGCGCGCGGCCGGACTCCAGCAGGAAACGCGCCATGCTCTGGTCCGGTTGCAGGTCGAAACAGGTGGCCGGGGCGGCGAGCGGGGGTACGAGCAGCACCACGGATTCGGGTTCGGGCCGCTGCTGGGCCCCGTCGAAACGCATCAGCTTGCGATGCGGCTGGTCCCACAGCACCGTCGACGGCGCCGGATCGGGATCGGCCACCCCGGAGCCGAAGGTCAGCGCCCAGGCGTTGCGCGCGGCGAGGGTGACGGTGTCTGCGATGCTCACCACACGAATGTCTCACATCCGGTACCGGCGGTAACACCCAAGCCGCGGTCGCCTGGGCATCCGGGCCCGGACTGTCATCGATATCACCGATTCGCCACGCCCGATGAATTGCCGTGTCGCGCACCACGTTCGTCGGCGTGTACTCGGAAAATGAACTATTGGCCGGACATTTTCCACGCCGCCTTTTCGGGCCGAGCACAATATCACGCTACAATCACCACGGACAACGAAAATCTCGCGCCCGATCGCGTTACCCGATCACGTCCGGCACAGCTGCCGGCCCGGCGCGAAAGGCGATGTCCACGGAAAATGTGCGCGCACCAGATCCGCGTCACCGAAGCGCCGCGCCGATGTCTCCCAGGCAGCCCCCGATCAGGCGGGTACCGCTGACATCCGGCAGCCGGCCGGTGAGTATCACAGGCGGATACGTGGTCGTCGCGGACCGGCCGGTCCGCCCCACGCCTCGTGCGCGCGTGACGCGATAACGAGGAAGGCCCGAACCCTGAGCAAGATCACAGTCGAACAGGAACCCGGACTGGCAGACACCCTGCTGACGGCAGAACTGGACGAAACACATACCGCCCCGACATTCACCGAATTGGGCGTCCGCGAGGAAATCGTGCGCGCGCTCGGCGAGATCGGAATCGAACGTACCTTCGCCATCCAGGAACTCACCCTGCCGTTGGCGCTCGCCGGTGAAGACCTCATCGGCCAGGCCCGCACCGGCATGGGCAAGACATTCGGATTCGGTGTGCCGCTGCTGCACCGCATCGCCACCGCCGAATCGGGCACGACCCCGCTGGACGGAACGCCGCGGGCACTGGTCATCGTGCCGACCCGCGAACTCTGCCTGCAGGTCACCAAGGACCTGGAAAACGCGAGCAAATACCTGACCAATCATCAGGGCCCGCTGAAGGTGGTCTCCATTTACGGTGGCCGCCCCTACGAGGCGCAGATCGAAGCGCTGCGCGCGGGCGTCGACGTCATCGTCGGCACGCCGGGCCGACTGCTGGACCTGGCGAATCAGCAGCATCTGATCCTCGGCAAGGTCGGCGTGCTCGTGCTGGACGAGGCCGATGAAATGCTCGATCTCGGCTTCCTGCCCGATATCGAACGCATTCTGAGCATGGTGCCGGATAAACGGCAGACCATGCTGTTCTCGGCCACCATGCCGGGTCCGATCATCACTCTCGCCCGCACATTCCTCACCCGGCCGACCCATATCCGGGCCGAGGAGCCGCACGATTCCGCGGTGCACGATCGCACCGCGCAGTTCGTCTACCGGGCGCACGCACTGGACAAGAGCGAATTGGTCGCGCGAGTGCTGCAGGCCGAGAGCCGCGGCGCCACCATGATCTTCACCCGCACCAAACGCACCGCGCAGAAGGTCGCCGACGATCTCGCCGACCGCGGCTTCGCGGTAGGCGCGGTCCACGGTGACCTCGGTCAGATCGCCCGTGAGAAGGCGCTGGCCAAGTTCCGCAAGGGCACCATCGACGTGCTGGTCGCCACCGACGTGGCCGCACGCGGTATCGATATCGACGACGTCACCCACGTCGTCAACTATCAGTGCCCGGAAGACGAGAAGACCTACGTGCATCGCATCGGCCGCACCGGCCGCGCGGGCCGCACCGGTGTCGCGGTGACGCTGATCGATTGGGACGAGCTCAACCGCTGGTCGGCCATCAACAGCGCGCTCGGCCTCGACATCCCCGAGCCGGTGGAGACGTATTCGCGGTCGCCGCATCTGTTCTCGGACCTGGGCATCCCCGAGGGTGTCACCGGCACGATCCGCAAGCCCAAGCGGGAACGCGAGGAGGACGCGGAGGTCGTCGAACGGCCCGAGCGCACCCCGCGCAAGCGCAACCGCAGGCGTACCCGCGCCGGTCAGCCGCTCGATGGTGATGCCGCGACGACCACCGGCGACAGCACGGTCAGCGAGCAGACCGACGCCGACAACGGCTCGGGCCCGGCCGAGGGCGACGCCGCCGAGGGCGAGCGTCCCGGCCGCCGCAGGCGCAGGCGTCGCAAGCCCGCGACGGAGACCGAGGCAGGCGAAGCCAACTCCAACGGCACCGCCGAGACCAACGGCACCGCGGAGGCGGGCGTTGCCGACGCAGGCGAGCCCGAGGGCAGCAACTCCGAGTCCGCTGGTGAGCAGCCCGCGCGGCGCAGGCGCCGCCGCCGCAAGCCTGCAGGCGAAACCACCGTGGACGCCTCCACCGCGGAGGCGACCGCTCCGGTCGAGGCGAGCAGCGCCGCCGGCGTTTCCGCCTGATCGAAGACCGCTGATGCTGGTGGGCGCCAAGTGCGCCCACCAGCATTTTTCGTGGGCGGACAGGGCGGAAGGCAGCGGGCGACCAGCCAGCCGCAGGGCAAGGTGATGTCGTCCGCGCTCAGCTCGATCGGCTAATCTCGCACACGTGCTCGCACCCGAGCGGCGGACCCGCGCCGACATCATCATCGCGGTCGCGATCGCCCTTGTCCTGGCGATCGCGGCTCTCGTGGTGTGGGTCCGATCGGATGCGCGCGGGACCGATTCGGTCACTGCGGCAGAGCCGGTCGACACCCCACCCGCCGTGTCTGTGCTGCCCACGGAGCTGCGCGAACTCTGGCACGCGCCCGACGGGGCGAGCACCGAGGCGCTCACCTCGGGTGGTGTGGTGGTCACCGGCGACGGTGGCACTGTCACCGGGCGTGATCCGCGCACCGGCGACGAGCTGTGGCATTACCGGCGCGATATCCCGCTGTGTGGCGTGCAGTCGCAGTTCGGCACCGTGATCGCGGTCTATCGCGACGATCGCGGATGCAGTCAGACCGCCATGCTGCTCGGTGCCGACGGCTCGCGCAGCATTGCTCGCAGCAGCTATATGGACTCCTCCATCGAACTCTCGGTCGACGGCACCTATGTGCTGGCGCAAGGCCCCAAGCGGCTCGAGATGTGGCGCTCGGATCTGGTGCGAACACTCGAGTACGGCTACGTCAACGCGAAAGAAATCCCCAAATCCCAGCCGCGCCAGGGATGTTCGCTGATATCCGCCGCGTCGAGCCCATCGCGCCTCGCCGTGCTGGAACGCTGCCCCGGCGATGCGACCAATCGCCTGACGACACTCGACCCGGCACCCAAGGATTTCCGTGTTCCCAAGGAATTCGGTTCGCACGTACTGACGGGCCCCGGTTCTGACTCCCCCGACGCGCGCGTGATCGCGGTGTCGGACGACCGGATCGTGCTGTACCAACCCGGCACCACAGCGCCCGAACCCACACAGCCGCGGCTGTCGGTGTTCGATTCCTCCGGTAATCCCTTGGTGGTGCACGAGCTTTCGGCCCCGCTGGCCGATACCGCGACCACGACCGAGATCAGTACGGCGTACATGGTTTTCACCGGCAACAGCCTGATCGCCCTGAACGGCAAAACTTTCGACCCGATGTGGACCGCGGCAGGCGCACTCGGCAGCCCGGCATTGATGGGTAGCCACATTCTGATGCCCGTCGACGGCGCCATCGTCGAGCTCGATCCGGCCACCGGCGCGCAGATCACCCGAATTCCGGTCGAGCGCAAGGGATACGACGGATCTCCCATCGCACTGGGCACGATCGGTGACGTGGTGCTCGAGCACCGCGACGGTCAGCTGTTCGCGTTCGGCTGAGGACACGGCACAGTGTGTCGGTCCCCCCTGCCACACTCACCGATATGAGCGGGGAGACAAGATCACGGGCCGCCATCGTGGCGTCGATCACCGACTGCGGCGATGCGGGGGCGAGAGGCGCGAATCCCCCGTTCGCCCGGCGTAGGCGTGCCCGGCTCCCTCGGTGTAGCTCATGATGGACCCTATGTCCGATCTCGAGCATGCCCGGCTGGTACTCCTGCGCCATGGCGAGACCACATGGTCGTCGCAGCGACGCCATACCGGAAACACCGATCTGCCACTCACCGAACTCGGCGAACAGCAGGCGCTGGCCGCGCGAGCGTTGCTCGCGGGATTGAAGCTGCGCGACCCACTGGTACTCACCAGCCCACGCAAACGGGCGCAGCACACCGCCGAACTGGCCGGGCTCGGCGACGCCGTCATCGACGACGACCTCACCGAATGGGATTACGGCGACTACGAGGGCCGCACCACCGCGCAGATCCGGGAGACCGCGCCGGACTGGACCATCTGGACCGGCACGGTGCCCGGCGGGGAGTCCGCCGAACAGGTCACCGCGCGCGCCGATCGAGAACTGGCGAGTGTCGAGCCGCAATTGCCGCGACGGGATGTGGTGCTGGTCGGGCACGGGCATTTCTCCCGGGCACTGATCGCCCGCTGGTGCGAGTTCGACATCCGTGAGGGCAGGCGGTTCGCCATGTCGACGGGCGCGGTCAGCATTCTCGGTTACGACCACGGCGCCCGCACCGTCCGCGCCCACAACCTCGTCCCCGCCGAAGGAGCCGACCAGTGACCGGCCCCGATACCGCCATCCGCCGCGCCGCCCCCGGGGATGTGCCCGCCTTGGTGAAACTCGTCTACGACCTCGCCGAATACGAGAAGGCCAGGCACGAGTGCACCCTCACCGCCGAGCAGCTGCACGCCGCGCTGTTCGGGCCGGCACCGGCACTGTTCGCCCACGTCGCCACCGTGGACAGCGAAGTGGTCGGCTGTGCGATCTGGTTCCTGAACTACTCCACCTGGGACGGCGTACACGGCATCTACCTGGAGGATCTCTACCTCACGCCGGAAACGCGCGGCACGGGGCTCGGCAAGGCGCTGATCGCGGCGCTGGCCGAGGAGGCCGTCCGCAACGGCTACAGCCGCGTCTCGTGGTCGGTACTCACCTGGAATACGCCGTCCATCGACTTCTACGAGGCCATCGGCGCCGACGTACAGGACGACTGGGTCGGCTACCGGCTCACGGGTGCGGCGCTGACCGCGCTGGCGGGGGGCCGGTGAAGGAGCTGTCGATGCCGGACCGCTGGCCGGTCACCGAGGCCGAAGCCGTGGCGATGCAGGACGAACTGCGCCCGCTGGTCCGCACCGAGAACCCGCGGGCGCCGGAGTTCGCCACCATCGCCGGGCTCGACTCCGCCTATCACGACGACGGCACCGTCGCCGCCGCAATCGTCGTCGTGGACGCCGCGACCTTGGACACCGTGGAAAGCGCCGTCGGCTACGGAACCACCGAGTTCCCCTACATCCCCGGCCTGCTCTCGTTCCGGGAAATGCCGACCACGATCAGCGCGCTCGAACAGCTCGACACCACCCCTGATCTGCTGGTCTGCGATGCACAGGGCCTGGCCCACCCGCGTCGGTTCGGCTTCGCCTGCCATATAGGCGTCGTGACCGGACTGCCGACGATCGGTGTCGCGAAATCCGCCTGGGGCGAGTGCCCGGAGCCCGGCCCCGACCGCGGCGCACGCACCGACATCACCATCGACGGCGATGTGGTCGGCCGCGTACTGCGCACCCGCGCCGGGGTGAAGCCGGTATTCGTCTCGGTCGGTCACCTCGTCGACCTGGACACCGCCTGCGCGCAGGTCCTCGCGCTGACGCCGAAGTACCGGTTACCGGAGACGACCCGTCGTGCCGATCACCTGTGCCGTCAGGCGCTGCGGGATGCAATCGCGGGCTGACCGCGGCGGCGCCGGCCCGTCTCGATCGTTCGGCAGGGGCCCGGACCAGGACACGCCCGTTCGACGGAGGCTCTCAGTCGGTGTCGATCCCGTACTCGCGCGCCATCCAGCGGCTGGTGGCCGGGGTGAACAGCAAGACCAGCGCACCGACCACCACCACGCCGAGCAGGGCCCCGTAGAACGGTTGATGCGAATCGGTCAGCAGCGACCACACCACCGGCAACAGCAGCAGCTGCGCGATGACCGCGATGGCCCGCCCCCACCGGTGCCCGAGCAGCAAACCGACACCCGCCGCGAGCACCGCGCCACCGAGGATCACGAACCATGCGGCGGTGCCGTACCCGCTGGCCTGGCTCTGGTCATGACCGAGCAGACCGCGCACCACCAGCACGATCGCCACCGTCACCGCGACGGCGCCTTCCAATGCCACCAGCCCACCGGCACCACGCACCGTGCCAGGCACCGTTCCGACGTCATCTCGCTCAGCCACCCGACCAGGGTAGGTCGCGGACCGTGCGGCCGTGGCATCGGCCGAGCCGGTAACTCCGCTGAACTAAGGTGCGTAGGTGCGGACGTTGTTGATCGTGAATCCGAATGCCACCTCTACCACCGCGGCCACCAGGGATCTGCTGGCGCACGCGCTGGAGAGCCGGACGCAATTGACCGTCGCCCATACCCAGCATCGAGGCCACGCCGCGGAACTGGCCCAGTGGGCCGCGACCAACGAGATGGACCTGATCGTGGTGCACGGCGGCGACGGCACCGTCAACGAGACGATCAACGGATTCCTGCCGCTGCCCCAGGTCGACGACGGACAGGTGTGGCGCCCCAGGCTCGGTGTGATCCCCGGCGGGTCCGCCAACGTCTTCGCCCGCGCCCTCGGCCTCAAACCCGACCCGGTCGCTGCCACCAATCAGCTCATCGACTTGCTGTCGGTGAACGACGATCGACGCATCGGGCTCGGCATCGCCGATGATCGCTGGTTCTGTTTCAGCGCGGGTGTCGGCTTGGACGCCGATGTCTGCGAGGCCATCGACGCCAGCCGCGCCAAGGGTCACGCCGCCACCCCGGTGCGCTATCTGGCGACCACGGTGCGCCAGTTCTTCCGGGCCAAACGGCACCAGCCCGAGGCCACCGTGACCGTGCCGGGACACAAACCTGTCGAAGGTGTGCGCTATGCGTTCGTGACCAACACCAGTCCGTGGACCTTCCTGAACTCCACCCCCGTGCGCACCAACCCCGGCACCGCCTTCGAAACCGGGCTCGGCGTGTTCGCCATGGGATCCATGGCGGTGTTGCCGACATTGCGGCTGGCCGGCCAACTTCTGGCACCGGGCGGAAACCCGAAGTCACGCAAATTGTTTCGCGAGGACGACGTCACCTCGGTACGAATCGAGACCGATCAGGAGATCGGCCTGCAAATCGATGGCGACTTTATCGGCAAACGCAACGTGGTGGATTTCACCGCGGTCCCCGACGTCCTGGAAGTCGTAGCACCGCGCCCGGCCTGAGACTCGCCGGGGTGAGAAGCATCGCTGTTGTGCTGCGAAAACCCGGCGGAGCGAGTACAAAGGACCGGGCAGGCTCCCCTTGCGGGACCTTCATAGCGTGAGCTTCCCCACGGTGCACCAAGTACCTATTGACATCTACGGTGTTCGTGAAAGCATTCACAAGCAACCGTGCGGAAATCTTCAGGTCGCACAAGTTAACGATCCACAAACCATCGGCGCCATTTGTGGCGCCCAGTTAAAGGAGCAGAGGAATGGACTGGCGCCACAAGGCCATCTGTCGCGACGAGGATCCCGAACTGTTCTTCCCGGTGGGTAACAGTGGTCCGGCGCTCGCGCAGATTGCCGATGCCAAGCTGGTCTGCGCTCGCTGCCCCGTCACCGCCGACTGCCTGTCGTGGGCCCTGAAGTCCGGACAGGATGCCGGCGTGTGGGGAGGTATGAGCGAGGACGAGCGTCGGGCGCTCAAGCGTCGCAACGCGCGCACCCGCACCCGCACGGTCGTCTGACCTGATCGGTCAGACGAGCGATTCCGGCCCCAGCCCGGACCGGAATCGCGTTCGGCCCGGCACCCTCGAGGTGCCGGGCTTGCTTGTTTTTGCGGCGCCTGCGGCACCGCGTGTTCGCGGCCCCTTTGTGTCTCGCGTCTCCGGTGCCGCTGCTTGCCTTCGGCTTGCGCAGCGGCACCGGAG
>NZ_JBHZBU010000013.1:0-75856 GCF_042754945.1 Nocardia sp. NPDC059180 | reverse complement strand
AGCTGGTTGACCTTGAGTTGGGCGTCATCGCCGAGGTCGTCGAGGGTGGTGCCGGCGGTGTTGTACGCATCGGCCATCCGCCGCATCGCGGTCTCGTCGCCCTCGGGCCAATCACCCGCACCGACGACGTACTTCGCGGCCCACTGCAACGCCTCTGGGATTTCGATTCCCACCCCGGCGCCTCCCGTCCTCGTTTCGGTCCAGAAACCTATCGACACAGACATAGACGTGGCGAATCAGGTTTCGGTTCCATCCGATCGCGGGCGAGTTGCCGATCGCGCCCGATCTGGAGTTCACTCGGCAGCATGCCGCGTCGCAGTCAGGAGGATCGCTCCAGGGCCACCAGGATGGCTCTGGAGGAAGCCGGGCTGCGGTTGTTCACCGAGCGCGGGTTCGCGGGCACGTCGGCTGAGGAGCTGGTGAGCGCGGCGGGGGTGACGCGCGGTGCCCTGCATCACCACTACGGCGACAAGCGCGGGCTGTTCCTCGCGGTGCTGGAACAGCTGGAGACCGATGCGACAGCCGAGATAGCGCAGGCCATCGAAGCGGTCGACCCGGACGACGCCGTGGCGGCGATGGCGACGGGGCTCGCAACATTCCTGGAGATCTGCCGCAGACCCGCCATGGTGCGTATCGCCCTCTCGGACGCGCCCGCGGTGCTGGGCTGGGAGGCGTGGCGGGAGTTCGAAGGCAGGCATGGTCTCGGACTCATCACCAGCCAGCTCGAGCAGGCTCGGGCGGCAGGGGCGATCCCCGACGTCCCGGTGCGGGTGCTCGGACAGCTCATCCTGAGCGCGGTAGCCGAATCCGGCCTGATCGTCGCGCATGCGGACGACCCGGATACCGCCCGGCTGGAATCACAGCAGGCATTGATGCTGCTGTTCGCGGGGATCCTGAACACCGGGTGATGGGCCACCATCGAACGGCCTTGGTGTGTGCGAGTGAGCATGCGCTCGCTGATGCCGTCGATCGCATGACGCAACTCGGTCTGATCGAACGGCGCCACCCGGCCTGCGGCGACCCGTGCCAATGCCTGACGCCTGGTGTCGCCCATCCATGAAAGACTGAGCACGTGCGTTTGTACCGTGACCATGCCGTAGTGCTTCGCCAGCACAAGCTGGGAGAGGCCGACCGCATTGTCACGCTGTTGACCAGGCAGAACGGTCTCGTTCGCGCGGTCGCCAAGGGGGTGCGGCGCACGAAATCGCGCTTCGGCGCCCGGCTGGAACCGTTCGCCTACATCGACGTGCAGCTGCATCCGGGCCGCAACCTCGACACCATCACCCAGGTGCATACGGTCGAAGCCAACGCGGCGGGCATCATCGACGACTACGGCCGCTACACCACGGCCTGCGCGGTGCTGGAAACCGCCGAGCGCCTGGCAGGTGAGGAACGCGCCCCGGCTACTCGCCTGCACATCCTGACCGCGGGCGCACTGCGGGCGATCGCCGCGGGACAACGCCCACACGAATTGGTCCTCGACGCTTTCCTGTTGCGCGCCATGGGTTTCGCCGGTTGGGCACCCGCCCTGGACGAATGCGCCCGCTGCGCCACCCCCGGCCCGCACCGCGCCTTCCACGTAGCCGCGGGTGGCGCGGTCTGCGTGCACTGCCGCCCACCCGGCGCAGCGACCCCCGGCGCCGGCGTACTCGACCTGATGATCGCCCTGCACCGCGGCGAATGGGAATACGTCGAAACAGTCCCCGACACCACCCGCCGCCAAGCCAGCGGCCTCATCGCAGCCCACCTGCAATGGCATCTGGAACGACAATTGCGCACCTTGCCGCTGATCGAGCGGTCCCGGCAACCGGGTGGCGTCGAGCTCGCGGCTTCTGGAGACCGCACCGGTTGACAGCGTCCGGATACCGCTACGAAATCCCTGGTGGTGGCGTCTGCCGGGCGCGTGCCCGATCACGGTGTCGGCGGCCCCGGGGCATCGGGCAGGATAGAACCGTGATCCTCCGCCGAGACTCTTCCGCCGGTTCGGGCAACCGGGCGGGGGAAACCCGTGCTGTTCGCCCGCCGTCACTGCATCCGTCTGGTGCGCGTCCGCCGCAGCTGCCGCCGGAGTTGGTGCCCAACCATGTCGCGCTGGTCATGGATGGGAACGGGCGGTGGGCGCAGGAGCGTGGGCTGCCGCGCACCGCGGGTCATGAGCGTGGCGAGGCGGTGCTCATGGACACCGTCGAGGGCTGTATCGAGATCGGGGTGAAGTGGCTGTCGGCGTACGCGTTCTCCACCGAGAACTGGCGGCGCAGCCCGGACGAGGTGCGGTTCCTCATGGGCTTCAACCGCGACGTCATCCGCCGCCGCCGCGACGAGATGCACGAGATGGGCGTTCGGGTGCGCTGGGCCGGGCGGCGCCCGCGGCTGTGGCGCAGCGTCATCAAGGAGCTCGAGACCGCGCAGGAGCTGACCAAAGACAACACCGTGATGACGCTGACCATGTGCGTCAACTACGGTGGCCGCGCCGAAATCGCTGATGCGGCAAGGGAGATCGCGCGCCGGGTCGCGGCGGGGGAGATCGACCCGGACAAGGTCGACGAGGCCACGATCGCCCGTTATCTCGACGAACCGGATATGCCCGACGTGGATCTGTTCCTGCGCCCTTCGGGTGAGTTCCGTAGCTCGAACTTCCTCATCTGGCAGTCCGCGTACGCTGAATTCGTCTATCAGGACACGCTTTTCCCCGATTTCGACCGCCGTAACCTGTGGGAAGCCTGCCTGCAGTACGCCAAGCGCGACCGTCGCTTCGGCGGAACCAAATGACCGGAGAAGATATGGATTCCGCACTCGAGCCCGACCTGGAACTGCAGGCCAGGGCCGGTGCCTGCCTGTCGATGTACGACGTCGACGTGCGGGTCGACAACGACGGCTCGCTGCGTTTCGACTACGAGGGCGCGCTGTGCTCGCTCGGCGCGGTGAACCTGACCGCCGGTCTGGACGTTTTGACGCTGACCTGTGTGCTGGCCTGGGATCGGCCGCTCAAACCACAGCTGCACAAGCGCGTCGCCGAGCGCAACAGCACCCTGCAGTTCGGCTCGATCGTGGTGATCGCCCACGGCAAGCTCGCCGATATCGTGCTGCGCTACACCTTCCCCGCCGCCGGTCTCGACGATCACGCGCTGGCCACCATGCTGCTGCTGGTGCTGTCCGGGGCGGGCCAGGCGCGCCAGGGTCTGTTGCTGCCCTGATCGTCAGGCCGGGCCCGGTGTCGTGGGGCCGAAGGGGAACAGCGTCTCCATGCCACGCACCGCGGCCTTCTGGTCGAAGTCGCCGATGATCAACTGCTGCAACAGGAATCCCGGCAGGATGCCGAACAATGCGGTCGCAGTCGCCTCCTTGTCGGTGTCCTCTGGGAGCCAGCCCACCTCGATGGTGCGCTCGATGTACTCGGCCCACATCTCGCGGATCCCGAGGATCGCCTTGCGCACATAGACGGCGGCGTCGGGATCTACCAGCGCCAGCGCCCACGCTTGCGGGGCCAGCCGCAACCTGCCCTCGGGACCGGTGTGGGGTAGGAACCAGTCGAGGATGTGGTCGACGACCTCGGCGGGGGTGGGGGGTGGGTCGCGGCGAATCACGTCAGCCATCATTCCGCGCAGATCCACCGTCGCGTTGGACGCCAGCGCCGCCACCAGCTCGTCCTTGCTCTTGAAATAGCGGTAGACCGCGCCGGCGGAGAGCCCGGATTCGGCGAAGACATCCTGCATGGAGGTGTTGTAGAACCCCTTGCGGGAGAAGCAGCGCTGCGCGGCGGCGAGGATCTGCTGCCTGCGGCGTTCCAGATGTTCTTCGCTGACTCGAGGCATGCCTCAAAAGTAAAACGAATATCCGTTCTTGACAAGCTGGGCGCCCGGTGGGACGGTAAGGGCACTAAAAAGAACGAGCCTCCGATTTACGGGAGAACGTCATCATGAACCTCACCCAGCGCGCCGTAGCCATCGGCGTAGGCGCGTCCCTTCTGCAAGCTCTGATGTTGATCGCCTTCGCCTGGCCCGCTGCCAATATGGCGCCGCGGGATCTACCGGTCGCGGTGACAGGGCCGCAGGCGGCGATGGTTGCCGAACGTCTGGCCGCCCACGACCCCGACGCTTTCGAGATCACCACGACGCCCGACGAGAACGCCGCGCGGGTCGCGATCACCGATCGCGAGGTCTACGGTGCGATCGTCACCGGCGGAGGACCGCCGCGCGTGCTGATTGCCTCCGGTGCCAGCCCGGCCGTTGCGCAGCAGCTGACCCAGATCGCGCAGCAGATGTCCGGCGCGCAGGCGGCCCAGGTCGAGGATCTGGTCGCCGCCGACCCCGATGATCCGCGTGGCGTCGGATTCGGCGTCATGGCGCTGCCGCTGGTGATGTCGGGTATCGCGGCGGGTGTCCTGCTGACGCTGCTGGTGCCGTCGGCGGTCGGCCGGGTGGTCGGTCTGCTGAGTTTCGCGGTGGCCGGCGGGCTGCTGAGCATGGTGATCGTGCAGGGCTGGCTGTCGCTGATCCCGGGTAGCTACCTCGTCCTGTCCGCGGTGGCCGGTCTGGTGTCGTTCACGGTGGCGGGCACCGTCGCAGGTCTGGCTACGGTGGTCGGCCGTGCGGGCATCGGCATCGCGGCGCTCACCATGCTGCTGATCGGTAACCCCTTCTCCGCCGCCACCTCGGCGCCGGAACTGCTGCCGCAGCCGTGGGGCGCCATCGGCCAGATGCTGCCGCCGGGCGCGGCCGCGTCGCTGCTGCGATCGGTGGCCTTCTTCGACGGTGCCGGTGCGACCGGTCCGCTGGTGGTGCTGCTGGTGTGGGCCGGGGTGGCCGTGACGTTGCTCGGTGTGGGTGCGATTCGCGAACGGCGTGGAACGGATGCACCGGATCCCGCGCCGGTCCCGGCGATGGCGGGCTGAGTACCGACGCCGGACGTACCGAGAGGCCGTCACCGGATTATCCGGTGACGGCCTCTTCGTGACGCTCAGCGACGCGATTCGCCCGCGCAGGAACGGCAGGTGCCGAAGATCTCGAGGGTGTGGCTGATCTCGGTGAAGCCGTGCTTGTCCGCGATCGACTCGGCCCATGCCTCGACCGTCGGGCCCTCGACCTCGATCGTGCGCCCGCAGCGACGGCACACCAGGTGATGGTGATGACCGGTGGAGCACTGCCGGTAGATGGATTCGCCCGAGTCGGTGCGCAGCACATCGACCATGCCCGCGTCGGCCAGCGACTGCAGGGTGCGGTAGACCGTGGTCAGGCCGATACCCTCGCCGCGGCGGCGCAGCTCGTCGTGCAACTCCTGGGC
Organism: Nocardia sp. NPDC059180; assembly: GCF_042754945.1. Classification (NCBI taxonomy): domain Bacteria; kingdom Bacillati; phylum Actinomycetota; class Actinomycetes; order Mycobacteriales; family Nocardiaceae; genus Nocardia; species Nocardia sp. NPDC059180. Next base: position 70,576 of record NZ_JBHZBU010000013.1, on the reverse strand, counting down.
GGAACGGAATTCGTCGATATCACCCAGTAGCGCGGCGATCGCGCTGCGCTGGCGGGTACTGCGAATACCCACCGGCTTCTGCGAAACGACCAACTTGTCCGACACGATCAACCTTCCTCCACATGCGCGACGGCATCGACAACGATATGGGCCAGATGGTCGTCGACGAGTTCGTAGAGCACTTCGCGGCCCGAACGTTCGCCGTGCACCACACCTGCCGACTTGAGAATGCGCAGGTGCTGGCTGACCAGCGGCTGTGTGACGCCGAGTGCGTCGACCAACTCGTGCACGCAACGCGGCGACTCCCGCAGTTGTAGCACGATCGCGATGCGAACGGGGGCGGCGAGTGCGCGCAGCAGCTCGCCGGCGTCTTCGAGTACGGTCCGGGTGGGGACCGGCGCGGGGGCGGGGGACCGATACGGGTTGTGCGGGTGAGCGGTGGCCGTCTCGGCGGTCATGGAACCATCTCCTTATTGGAAAGCGATTCCATTTTGATATGCACAGGTGCGCATGTCAAATAGACATTCCGTGGGGGTGGAAACCCGGTTGTGGAGGGTCGATAGGCTGTAGCCAGTCGGCGGATCCAATACGTTGTAGTTCAGCTACATCACAATGTATTGGGATCGGCCGCGTGGGCCCGATCCGGCCGCCCGATTCCGACTCGTACTGGATGGAGAAATCTCGCGTGGCACCCAAGTCGAAGGTGGACACCGTTGCCAACCTCGCCAAGCGCCGGGGTCTGGTGTACCCGTGCGGTGAGATCTACGGAGGCACCAAGTCGGCCTGGGATTACGGTCCTCTCGGCGTCGAGCTGAAGGAGAACATCAAGAAGCAGTGGTGGCGCGCCATGGTCACCAGCCGCGATGATGTCGTCGGCCTCGACTCCTCGGTCATCCTGCCGCGTCAGGTCTGGGAGGCCTCGGGCCACGTCGCGACCTTCAGTGACCCGCTGGTCGAGTCGCTGCACACGCATAAGCGCTACCGCGCCGACCATCTGCTCGAGGCCTACGAAGAGAAGCACGGCCGCCCGCCGGCCAACGGCCTTGCCGATATCAACGATCCCGAGACCGGCCAGCCCGGCAAGTGGACCGAGCCCAAGAACTTCTCCGGCCTGCTCAAGACCTTCCTCGGTCCGGTCGACGACGAAGAGGGCCTGCACTACCTGCGCCCGGAAACCGCGCAGGGCATCTTCGTCAACTTCGCCAACGTGATGACCACCGCGCGCAAGAAGCCGCCGTTCGGTATCGCCCAGATCGGCAAGAGCTTCCGCAACGAGATCACCCCCGGTAACTTCATCTTCCGCACTCGCGAGTTCGAGCAGATGGAGATGGAGTTCTTCGTCAAGCCGGGTGAAGACGCGGAGTGGCACAAGTACTGGATCGACACCCGCTTCTCCTGGTACACCGATCTCGGTATCGACCCGGACAACCTGCGGCTGTTCGAGCACCCCAAGGAAAAGCTGTCGCACTACTCGGCGGGCACCACCGATATCGAGTACCGCTTCCGCTTCCAGGGCGGCGAGTGGGGCGAGCTCGAGGGCATCGCCAACCGCACCGATTACGACCTGAAGACGCACTCCGAGCACTCCGGCACCGATCTGGTCTACTTCGACCAGAACACCAAGGAGCGCTACATCCCGTACGTCATCGAGCCCGCGGCCGGTCTCACCCGTTCGCTGATGGCGTTCCTGGTCGACGCCTACGCCGAGGACGAGGCGCCCAATGCCAAGGGCGGCGTTGACACCCGTACGGTGCTGCGGCTGGACCGCAGGCTCTCCCCGGTCAAGGCCGCGGTGCTGCCGCTCTCGCGTAACGCCGATCTGACGCCCAAGGCGAAAGACCTTGCTACGCAGCTGCGTAAGTACTGGAACGTCGAGTTCGACGATGCGGGCGCGATCGGCCGTCGCTACCGTCGTCAGGACGAGATCGGTACCCCGTTCTGCATCACCGTCGACTTCGACACCCTCGACGACCAGGCCGTCACCATCCGCGAACGCGACTCCATGGCGCAGGAGCGGATCGCGCTGGACCAGGTCGAGGGCTACCTGGCCAAACATCTGCTCGGCGTCTGATTCACACCCGAAGGGCCGGTTACCGCATGTGGTAACCGGCCCTTCGGCGTTCGGTTGCGCGTCAGCCGATTCCGCTGCTGGCTCCACTGCCGGTGGACATGGACTGGATCAGCCCCATCAGCAGGGCCAGGACGCCGCCGTCGGTGTCGCCACCGGACGCGCTGCCGGTACCGACGTTGGTCCTGGTCGGGTGCTTGTGCATGGTGTTCTCCTCATCGTGCAGTCGAGCGGGCTCGACGCTCCCGAATCGTGGGCGGTGCGCCCGGCGGGAGTGACAGGGAGCGTACAAGCGATCAAGATGCGAAACGATAGATTTTCAAAAATTGCCGGGGGATGCCAAGGGGGCTTGCGCGGGGACGCTCAGGCCGGGACGTCCCAGAACGCGAGTTCGTGGCGCATGCCCTCGCGGAAGAAACGTTCGGCGGTAAGCGGATCCACGTCGGTCTCGTCGAGCATTCGCGCGCACCGGCGGGTCAGCGCGGCGAACTCCGGGTCGGCATAGGTGTCGACCCAGCGGCGGTAGCGGGGCTCGGTGGGCGGGTTCTGCGCGAGGATGGCGCCGAGCGTCGAATAGCCCCACATGCAGGGGTAGAGGGCGGCAAGGCCCTCGCCGTAGGAGGCGGCGGCGTCCAGCAGGAACTCGGTGTAGGCCTCGCAGGGTGCGCCTTTGACCGCACCGTCGAGGTCGGCATCGAACTCCGCGGCCAGGGTTCGATGCAGTGACAGTTCCTCGTGATAGGTCGAGTGGGCGAGGTCGACCAGATCGCCGAGATGCGCTGCGGGCGCTTGCCAAGCGAGGCGGCTGAATACGCGGACGTAGTCCAGCAGATACAGATAGTCCTGCTCCAGCCATGACCGGAACACCGGATCCGGCAGGTCACCGCGGGCGATTCCGGCGACCGTCGGATGGGCGAGTTGTTCTTCGACCATCGGCCGGCCGATGTTCTCCAGATGCGCGGCGAGATTCATGCCGACAGTGTCGCGCATTCGAATCGGTGACGCGGAGGTGCTGCCGGAGCAACGCTTCGAGTTCCCGGCTTCGTCTCGGCCGGTCGGCCGGATCGTGCTGGTGTGGTCCGGTCGACACGGACGGTGCAGGCGAGCGGGATCCGTCCCGTGCCGACCTGGCCGAGGCGCGAGCTTCGGCACCTGCGACGGACGGCGCACCGATGGCCGAGTACTGGCCGATGCCGAACCGTAATGTTTTCGGCCCCCGTGGATTTGCGTGCGGACCGCTGTTGCCGCACGCTTGCGGGGTGCTGTGGGATGAGGGTGATGTTGTGCGGTTGCTGGAGCCGTCGGAACAACGGTTCGTCCGGCACGGCACCTATACCGGGCGGTCGGTGTCGGTCGCCGGTCGGCTCGATATCTCGGCGCTGAGCGCCGCCTTCGCGACGCTGCTGTGCGCGTATCCGGTGCTGGTCTGCCGGATCGGGATCGATCAGTACGGTCGCGGACACCTGCTGCGGCCTGCGGGTTCCATGCCGATCCCGATGTTGACACGGACCGGTGATCCCACCGAAATCGCGATGCCCCCGCACCGGCTCGACCCCGCGGAGCAGCTGGCCTATCTGGACGTCGTGCTCGGATCGGGTGACCGGTCGCGCGTGACGATGTATGTGCACCACGGTGTTGCCGACGGCGGTCACAGCGTCGAATTATTCGCGCGGCTATGGGATTGCTACACCGATCAGCTGCTGTCGGTACCCGGCGCCGCGGCGGCGTTCGACTACCCGATGCCGATGGAATGGTATGCCCAGCAACGCGGTATCGCTCGGCACACCCGATCGGGCTTCGAGGACGTGGCGCGGCCGCTGCCCCCGGCGACCTCCGTTGGAGTCGACGACGCCCCCGCTGACGGCGTGCTGGCCCGTCCGCAACGCCTGCAACTGGATCCGGCCGCGACCGCACGCATCGTCGAACTGAGCCGGTGGCACCGGGTGACCGTCAACGCTCTGCTCACCGCCGCGCTGCTGCGCGCCTACGCCGCCTCGGCCGGGGGAGTGAGCGGCGTCCCGGTTCCGGTGGGCTGCCTCTACCCGGTCGACTTGCGCGCCCGCCTGGACCCGCCTGTCGCTGCCGCCGCCGGAACGAACATGGCCGGACTCGCCTCCTTCGCCGCCGACGTCGACCGCGCAGGCTGCATCGTCGAACTGGCACACCGCATCTCGACCCGACTGCACGAGGACCTCGCGACCGGCACCGTGCAACAGTCGGTCCTGCATTTCCCCGACTACTTCGGCGAGCACCGAATCCATTCGCTGGCAGGCCATATCGCCATCACCAATACCGGTGTGGTGCCGCACTTCCGCACCCCCGGCGCCCTCCGCGTCACCGACTACGAAATCGTCTACCTGTCGGCCCACCCACGCCGGTCCCTCGGCCCCTCAGCCGCAGTAACCTTCCTCGCCTACACCTTCGCCGCCCGCCTCACCGTCGCGATGCTCGGCGGACCGTTCCCCAGCGAGGACTTGCTCGGCGCGGTCAATGCGGAGCTGACCGCGGCGCCGTCGGAAGTAACACGGGGACAGTTGGTATAGGCGACGCCCGAGGGAGTGCGACGCCTCGCTCACCCCGGGCTTGTGTTCACCGCGCTCAGAAGCGTCCGCCGCGGCTGATGCGTCGCGAGCCGCTCGAACCGCCGAACGAGGGTGCGCGATACCCGCCGCCATATCCACCGCTGCGCCCACTGCCCGCCGCGCCGCGGAGCAAACCTTCGATCAGGATGCCGCCGAGGATTGCTCCGGCCTGAGCGCCTCCGGAGGGTGCGCGCCCGGCTTCCCAGGTATGGACGCTGGATTGCGCCTCCTGGAGGGCGCGGCCGCCGAGGTCCGCGGCGGTTCGGGCGTGGGAGAGGGCGGTGCTGGGGTCGGTGTCGCGGAGGCGGATTGCGCCGTCGAGGTGACGTTGCGCTTCGGCGAGGCGGGTGCGGGCGGTGGCGTCGATGCCGCCGCGGCGGGTGCTGATGTAGTCGGCGGCTGCGCGGACGCGGGCGCGTGCGTCGGTCAGGGCCTGGTCGAGGCGGCGGCGCAGGTCTTCGGCCGCGAGTTTGCGATCGGTGGCGCCGGCCAGTGCGCGGTCCAGTTCGGCGTCGGCGGATACGGCGTTGTGGAACGCGCCCAACGGGTCTGCGGCCGAAGTGGTTTGGGCATTGTCGAGGACAGCTCGTGCGCTCGTGGTCGCTGCTGACAATTCGGTCCCGCCATAGGTGGTGAGGTCCTCCGCTGCCGCGAGATCGTTGCGTAGTTCTGCCAATGCCGCAGGCAGACCGGCTCGCGCCTGTTCGATATTGGTTGCGGCATGCAGCACGGCGTCGAGCAGTGTGCGTGCCTGACCGATCGCGCCCTCGGCGGCCCGGATTGCCGCAACTGCGCCGCCTTGCTCACCGACAGCTCGCCGCAATGCTTCTCGCCCGGTGTCGATGTTCTGTTCGGCGAAGGCGATGCGTTCGCGCGCCATCGCGGTGTTGTCCCGAATCGAGGACAAGACCTGCGGCGGATGCGCGGCGACGAGCCGGTTGAGTTCCTCATCGGCAACAGGGACCCGGCTGGTCAATTCGACCAGGTCGCGGGTCAGCACGTCTAAACGTTCCCCGGCGTTGATGAGCAGATCGCGCATCGAATCGAACGCGGCGACCTGCTCATCGAGTTCCTGATCGGCACGGCCGACGGTGCCGATCAGATCGATCAGCAGAGCGCGCTGCTCGTGGGGAGTTTCCGGAATGGCGTCGTCGAGCCGTTGGCGAATTCCGAAAGCTTGTCCGATCGCCGCCTTCGCCTGATCGAGGGCGGTGCGGAACGGGGTAACGGCGGTGTCACCGAATTCCCCGGTCGCCAGCTCGAGCTCGTCGGCACTCGTGCGCACCGCGTTGTCGATATCGACCAGCAGCTCCCGCGAGCGGTCATGCAGGACGGGCAACGGCAGCGCAGCCAGGGCAGCGGTGTCGGCGGGGTCGACGGTGCGGGCGCGTTCGAGCTCGGCACGTTCCCGATCCCGACGTCGCTTACGCGTGAACAGCACCAGCCCACCGACCGCGACCACGATCAACGCCCCGATGATGAGCACCCAGACCACGCTCACCCCGCCTCCGGACATCGCCGCGCCGATACCGTCGGCGGCGGCCACACCCGCATCGGCCCACCGGCTGTCCCGCAATGCGGCTTCGACATCCGCGCTGAGGATCCGGTCCAGTTCGGACTCGCCGACCCCGCTGGGCGGTACTCCGTCGAACGCGTACGCGCGATCGTCGACCGCCACCGCCAGCAGCAGATCCCGCTCACCGAACCCGGATCGCTGCGAGGTCTGCGCCGCCCAATCCTGCGGGCTCAGTCCGGCGAAATCGCGGACGTAATACACCCACAACCGCACCTGATGATCGGCATAGAGCCTGTCGACCGCCCCGCGCACCTCATCGGCACCCGACGCCCCGAGCGCGTTCGCCGAATCGACCACGTAGGTGTCCATCCGCGTCGGCGGCTCCGCCTGCGCCATCGGCACCGCGACCAACCCGGCACCGAGCACGACCAGCGTGAACCAACGGACGACCCGATGCAGCGCCATGCGCTCGAATCTATCGCGCACCATCGCCGCATCGGCTGCGGTTGGTCCTCGCGCAGGTTGCGCATGTCGGCCGCGCGTCGGCATCGCAGAGACTGGGTTCCGAGCTCCGCCTCGGGCTCATGGGTGCAGTGTTGCCCTCCGTCGCGAAGGCAGGCTCCAGCCGTCGGCCGCCGTCCTGGGATCAGGGCGGATAGCATCGGGACCGTGGTCACAATCGACGGTGTGTACACCGGTCATGTTTCCGGCGGCGCTGCCGCGCAACAGCGCGACGTTCCAGGCGCGCGGATCATCAAGATGTCGGTCGGGCCGATGGACAACAACAGCTACCTGGTGCAGTGCACCGCCACCGGCGACGCCCTGCTCATCGACGCCGCCAACGACGCGGACCGGCTGATCGCCCTGATCGACCAGGAGACGCCGGGCCAGATCCGCCGCATCGTCACCACCCACCGCCACCCGGACCACTGGCAAGCATTGGCTCAGGTCGCCGCGGCCACCACCGCACCTACCGCGGCCCACGCCCTCGACGCAGGCCATCTCCCGATCACGCCGTCCGAGACCCTGGCCGAGGGTGAACCCGCGCCCATCGGCAAGCTGAACTTCGAGGTCATCCACCTCGCCGGCCACACCCCGGGCTCCATCGCTCTCGCCCTGACCGACGGTTCCGGCCGCACCCACCTGTTCACCGGCGACTCCCTGTTCCCGGGCGGGGTAGGGAAGACCCAGAACCCAGCGGATTTCGAGAGCCTCTACACCGACGTCACCACCAAGTTGTTCGACCGCTTCCCGGACGACACGGTCGTCTACCCGGGCCATGGTGACGACACCACCCTCGGCACCGAACGGCCGCACCTCGGCGAGTGGAAGGCCCGCGGCTGGTGACTCGATTCAGCCCTCGGAGCGGCCGCCGCATACGGCTTCGGTGAAATTACGGGCCGGTAGCCTCCGCACGCTGTGCACAATCGCGACGCAAGCGTTCAGACTGACGGATAACCTGCAACCTCCGCCGGTCGGCGGAGCCTGCTTTGAAAGGAGCGGCACACAGTGTTCAGCCGCATTGCCATCGTGAACCGGGGCGAGGCCGCCATGCGCCTCATCCACGCCGTCCGAGATCTGGCCGCGGCGACTGGCCGCCCGATCGAAACGGTCGCCCTATATACCGACGTCGACCGCACCGCGACGTTCGTGCGTGAGGCCGATATCGCCTACGACCTCGGCCCGGCGTCCGCGCGCCCCTATCTGGATCTCAAGGCGCTCGAAAGTGCCCTGGTCACGACCGGTGCGGACGCGGCGTGGGTCGGCTGGGGCTTCGTCGCCGAAGACCCGTCGTTCGCCGAACTGTGCGAACACATCGGAATCACCTTCATCGGGCCGAGCCCGGACGCCATGCGCAAGCTCGGCGACAAGATCGGCGCGAAGCTGATCGCCGAGGAAGTCGGCGTGCCGGTGGCGCCGTGGAGCCGCGGTGCGGTCGAGACCGTCGACGCGGCCGTGGCGGCCGCGGCCGAGATCGGCTATCCGCTGATGCTGAAGGCCACCGCGGGTGGCGGTGGACGTGGCATCCGGGTGATCAACGACGAGTCCGAGCTCGTCGACGCCTACGAACGCACAAGTCAGGAGGCGGCGCGCGCCTTCGGTAGCGGCGTGGTCTTCCTGGAACGCCTGGTCACCGGTGCCCGCCACGTCGAGGTCCAGGTGATCGCCGACGGTCAGGGCACCGCGTGGGCGCTCGGCGTGCGCGACTGCTCGGTGCAGCGTCGCAACCAGAAGGTCATCGAGGAATCTGCGTCGCCGGTGCTGAGCCCCGAGCAGACGGCCGAACTCAAGGCGTCTGCCGAGCGGCTCGCCGTCGCGGTCGGCTATCGCGGTGCGGCCACCGTCGAATTCCTCTATCACCCAGGTGACCAGCTGTTCGCCTTCCTCGAGGTCAACACCCGGCTGCAGGTCGAACACCCGATCACCGAGTACACCACCGGTTTCGACCTGGTCCACGCGCAGCTGCATGTGGCTTCCGGCGGCAAGCTCGAGGGCAACCCGCCGGCCGAGCGCGGCCACGCCATCGAGGCAAGGCTCAATGCCGAGGATCCCGACCGCGACTTCGCGCCCGCCCCTGGCCGCATCGCGCTGCTCGACCTGCCTGCCGGACCCGGCATCCGCGTCGACACCGGCGTCAGCGAGGGCGACACGATTCCCGCCGACTTCGACTCGATGATCGCCAAGATCATCGCCTACGGCCGCGACCGCGAGGAAGCACTTGGCCGGTTGCGCCGGGCCGTGGGGCAGACCCGAGTGATCATCGAGGGCGGCGCGACGAACAAGAGCTTCGTCCTCGACCTGCTCGAGCAGCCCGAGGTGATCGACGCCAGCGCCGACACCGGCTGGATCGACCGTGTTCGCGGCGAAGGTCGCCTGGTGTCGCAGCGGCACTCCGCTGTCGCCCTGGCCGCCGCCGCGATCGCCGCCTACGAGGAGGAGGAGAGCGTCGAGCGGCACCGGCTGCTGTCCACCGCCGCCGGTGGGCGTCCGCAGGTACAGCACGAGAGCGGTCGCCCGCTCGATCTGAAGCTGCGCGGCGTCGGCTACCGCGTACGGGTGGCTCGCATCGGTGCGCACCGGTTCCGCGTCGGCATCGAGGCGGGTAGCGATATCCGCACCGCTGACGTCGACCTCGAGCGCTTCGATCAGCACACCGGCCAGATCGTGGTCAACGGCATCCGATACCGGCTGGTCACCGGCACACACGGTCCGGTCCACGTGGTCGATGTCGACGGCGTGACCCATCGGGTCAGCCTCGACGAAGGCGGCGTTGTCCGCTCGCCCGCGCCCGCGCTGGTCGTCGCCACTCCATTGCAGGTCGGCGCCGAGGTCGAGGCGGGCGCGCCGGTGCTGGTGCTGGAGAGCATGAAGATGGAAACGGTGCTGCGTGCGCCGTTCCGCGCCCGGTTGAAGGAATGCGCTGTCTCCGTCGGTACGCAGGTGGAGGCCGGTGCGCCGCTGCTGCGGCTGGAGCCGCTCGCCGAGGACGACGAGGCCGAGGACACCGTGTCCGACCAGCCGGTGGAGCTGGACCTGCCTGCCGGAGTCGCCCCGGTCCAGCCGCATCAGCGGCTCGTCCGTGGTCAACAGGACCTGCGCAGCCTGCTGCTCGGCTTCGATGTCGACCCACACGACGATCGTCGGGTGGTCGAGGACTACCTCGCCGCGCGGCGAGCGGCCATCTCCGACAACCGCAGGCCGCTGGCCGAGGAACTCGAACTGGTTGAGGTCTTCGCCGACCTCGCCGAGCTGAGCCACAACCGCACCTGGGGTGAGGACGGCGGCCAAGGCCACCTGCACAGCGCACGCGAGTACTTCCACACCTACCTGCAGAGCCTCGACGCCGACCGCGCCGGGCTGCCGGAGTCCTACCGGGCCAAGCTGGCCAGGGCGCTCGGGCACTACGGCGTCACCGAACTGGAACGCACTCCCGACCTCGAGGCCGCGGTCTTCCGGATCTTCCTCGCCCAGCAACGGCCGTCGGACACCGTCACCGTCATCACCACCCTGCTGCGCGAATGGCTCGGGGAGCCGGTGCCGGACGCGGCGTTGCAGGAGCCGGTCGGATTGGCGCTGGAGCGGCTGGTGGCGGCGACGCAGGTGCGTTTCCCCGTCATCGCCGACCTCACCCGCGGTCTCGTGTACGCCTGGTACGGCCAGCCGCTGCTGCGCCGCAATCGCGCCCGCGTATACGCCAACGTCCGTAAGCATCTGAGCCACCTGGACGCCCACCCGGACGCCGCCGATCGCTCCGAACGCCTCGCGGAGATGGTGCGCAGCACCGAACCGCTGGTGCGGCTGCTCGGCCAGCGGCTGGTCCGCGGCAACGCCGACAACACCGTCATGCTCGAGGTGCTGACCCGCCGCTACTACGGCAACAAAGACCTCGTCGACGTGCGCACCCATCAGGCCAACGGCTGCACGTTCGTCGTCGCCGAGCGCCGCGGTATGACCCTGGTCTCGGCCGCCGTGAGCTTCGACGCCCTCGACGCCGTTCTGCGCGGGCTCGGCGAACTCGCCGGCGGCGCCGCGTCCATCGAGGCCGACATCTATCTGGCCTGGGAACGGCAGCCCGAAGACTTCGACGAGATGGCCGCGGCACTGCAAGAGGTGCTCAGCGCGCAACCGTTGCCGAACCAGGTGCACCGGATCACCGCCACGGTCGCCGGTAGCGGCGGCGCGGTGATGCACCACCACTTCACCTTCCGTCCGTCGGCGACCGGCATGGACGAGGAGCGGCTGATCCGCGGTCTGCATCCGTACATCGCGGAGCGGATGCAGCTCAAGCGGCTGCGCAAATTCGACCTCACCCGCCTGCCGTCCTCGGACGAAGAGGTGTACCTGTTCCGGTGTGTCGCGAAAGAGAACCCGTCCGACGAGCGGCTCATCGCCTTCACCCAGGTGCGTGATCTGGCCGCACTGCGCGAGCACGACGGCAGGCTGCTCGCGTTGCCGACCGCCGAGAGCACCCTGGCCGCCTGCATCGATGGCATCCGCCGCGCGCAGTCGCTGCGGCCGTCGGGCAAGCGTCTGCACACCAACCGCATCGTGATGTACATCTGGCCGCCGCTGGACCTCACCAGCGCCGAGCTGGAGACGATCGTCGAGCGGGTGGAACCGGCGACCGTCGGCGCAGGCCTCGAAGAGATTCTGCTCATCGCCCGCAAGCCCGACCCGGAGACCGGCGAACTGGTCAAGATCGTCGTGCGGATCGGTTTCGACGGCCCTGGCGGCACGCAGGTGACCGTCGGTGAACGCACCGACGACGCGGTCGAGCCGCTCGACGAATACCGGCAGAAGGTGCTGCGGGCCAGCAGCCGCAACACCGTGTACCCGTACGAGCTGACCGGCCTGCTCGGTGATTTCGCCGAGCACGACCTCGACGCCGACCACGCCCTGGTTCCCGTCGACCGGCCCAAGGGCCGCAACACCGCGGCGATCGTCGCCGGTGTGGTCACCTCGCCGACCGAGCGGCATCCGCAGGGCGTCACCCGTGTCGTGCTGCTCGGCGATCCGACGAAATCGCTCGGCGCGCTGTCGGAGCCGGAATGCCGCCGGGTGATCGCCGCACTGGATCTGGCCGAACAGATGCAGGTACCGCTCGAGTGGTTCGCGCTGTCCTCCGGTGCCCGCATCTCGATGAAATCGGGCACCGAGAACATGGACTGGGTGGCGGCGGCGCTCAAGCGCATCGTCGAATTCACCCAGGACGGTGGTGAGATCAACATCGTCGTCGCGGGCATCAATGTCGGTGCGCAGCCGTACTGGAACGCCGAGGCGACGATGCTCATGCACACCAAGGGCATCCTGGTGATGACCCCGGACTCGGCGATGGTGCTCACGGGCAAGCAGGCACTCGACTTCTCCGGTGGTGTTTCGGCCGAGGACAACTTCGGTATCGGCGGCTACGACCGGGTGATGGGTCCGAACGGGCAGGCGCAGTACTGGGCGCCGAACCTGGCGGCGGCGCAGGAAATTCTGATGTCGCACTACGACCACACCTACATCGCACCCGGCGAGCAGGCCCCGCGGCGGGCACAGACCAGCGATCCGATCGATCGCGATGTCTCCGGATTCCCGCACACCATGGCCGACAGCGACTTCACCACCGTCGGCGAGATCTTCTCCGCCACGGCGAACCCGGATCGCAAGAAGCCCTTCGACATCCGCACAGTCATGCGTGCGCTGGCCGACCAGGACTACCCGGTGCTCGAACGGTGGGCCGGGATGGCGGATGCGGAGACTGCGGTCGTGCAGGACGCGCACCTCGGCGGTATCCCGGTGTGCCTGCTCGGTATCGAGTCACGCAGCGTTCCGCGGCGCGGCTTCCCGTCCACCGACGGGCCGGACACCTACACCGCGGGCACCCTGTTCCCGCGGTCGTCGAAGAAGGCCGCGCGGGCGATCAACGCGGCCAGCGGGAATCGTCCGCTGGTAGTGCTGGCGAACCTGTCGGGTTTCGACGGCTCGCCCGAGTCGATGCGAAAGCTGCAGCTGGAATACGGCGCCGAGATCGGCCGTGCGATCGTGAACTTCCGTGGGCCGATCGTGTTCTGCGTGATCTCCCGGTATCACGGCGGCGCGTTCGTGGTGTTCTCCAAGGCACTGAACCCGAATATGACGGTGCTGGCACTGGAAGGCTCGTTCGCCTCGGTGCTCGGTGGCGCCCCGGCCGCCGCAGCGGTGTTCTCCGGTGAGGTCAACGCGCGCACCGCGGCAGACCCGCGGATCCAGGAACTGGAGACGCGTGCCGCCAACGCCGCAGGCCCCGACCGTGCGGAGTTGGCCGCGGAAATCGACGAACTCCGTTCGTCGGTCCGCGCCGAGAAACTGGGCGATGTCGCCGCCGAATTCGACCGCGTGCACAACATCCACCGCGCCGTCGAGGTCGGTTCGGTCGACGCCGTCATCCGCGCCGCCGAACTGCGCCCCCGCATCATCGAGGCGATCGAGACCCGGTTGCTCGGCTGATGCGTGGAGCCTGATCGTCGATCGGTCAGGTCGGGTATGTGTGAGAAATGACGGTGACCAGGCCGAGCGGCCTGGCCACCGTCATTGTGATCGCTGCATGGTGCCCGGCGTGGGCAGTGGCGGGATCTGCCAGTCGATCTTCGCGAGCCCGACGACGAAGACCTCGGTGCGTCGTCAGCGATCTCGCCGCCTGCTGGATCGGGATCGGCTGGTCGGGCATGATGACGGCATGAAGTACGTGTTGTTGATCTGCGACGACGAGACGACTTCACCGACGATGGAGGAGATCGCCGCCGATCCGGCGTATCGGGCGTTTGCGGCCGAGGTGGATCGGCGGGGCGCCAGCATCGGCGGCGCGCGACTACGTCCGGTGGCGGATGCGACGACAGTCCGCATCCGCAATGGAGAAACGCTCGTGTCCGACGGGCCGTTTGCGGAGACCAAGGACTTCATCGGCGGCATCGACATCATCGACTGTGCGGATCTGGATGACGCGATCGCCATAGCAGCACGTCATCCGTACGCGAGCTGGGGTTGTATCGAGATCCGCCCCGTCTGGGAATGACTGCGCCACACGCAGTTCGCGCGGCGGTGGACGCCGCGTTTCGCGACGAGTGGGGTCAAGTGATCGCGACCCTGATCGGGTTCACCGGAGATTGGGATCTCGCGGAGGACTGCGCGCAGGAGGCGTTCGCCGCGGCGCTGACGACGTGGCCGCGTGATGGTGTCCCGAGCCGCCCGGGAGCATGGCTCACAACGACGGCGCGCAACCGTGCGACCGACCGGCTCCGCCGGGACACCGCCGCAGCCGCGAAGATGCGCCAGCTTGCCGTGCTGGCACGGGACCCGATCGAGCCGCCGACGGACAAGATTCCCGACGAGCGGTTGCGGCTGATCTTCACCTGCTGCCATCCGGCGCTGCCGTTCCCGGCCAGGGTTGCCCTCACATTGCGGACGCTGGCGGGCCTCAGCACCGCCGAGATAGCGAAGGCGTTCCTGACGGCCGAGTCCGCGATGGCACAACGCTTGGTGCGTGCGAAACGCAAGATCGCCGAGGCGGGCATTCCGTACCGCGTGCCACCTGCGGAACTGCTGCCGGAACGACTCCCCTCCGTCCTGGCGGTGCTCTATCTGATCTTCAACCAGGGCTACGACGACGAGGACGGAACCCGCGGGCTGACGGCCGAGGGAATCCATCTCGCGCGGGTCCTGGTTCGGCTACTGCCCACCGAGCCCGAGGCGCGCGGCCTGCTGGCCTTGATGCTGCTGCTCGAGGCCCGCCGCGAGAACCGCACCGACCACGGCGTGCTGGTGACGCTGGAGAATCAGGACCGATCCCGATGGGATCGCGCGCTGATCGCCGCAGGCGTGCAGACGCTCGACGACGCGCTGGCCATGCATCGTCCCGGCCCGTATCAGGTGCAGGCCGCGATCGCCGCCTGCCACGCCACCGCGCCCGACGCAGCGGCCACGGACTGGCCGCAGATCGCAGCCCTCTACGGCGAACTCGCACGGTTGGCTCCGTCCCCCGTTGTCGACCTCAACCGCGCCGTGGCGGTGGCGATGGCCGACGGCATCCCCGCCGGCCTCGCCCTCGTCGACAAGCTCGCAGAGTCCGGCCGCCTCGACGGCTACTACCTGCTGCCAGCGACCCGAGGCGATCTCCTCCGCCGCGACGGCCGAATCGCCGAAGCCGCCGCAGCGTACGAGGCGGCGCTGGAACTTGCACCCACCGACGCCGAGCGCCGCTACCTGGCCGAACGCCTCCGCGGACGCTGACACATCACTTCGGCGAATCTCGGAGAACTTTTTTCGCGCCGATGTCGATCCCGCGCGCTCTCCTTCGTCGGTGGTGCACAACCACCCGATAGAGAGAGGCGAGAAATGTCGAACACCGAGAAGTCGAACACCGAGTACCTGAGCGCCACGATGTCGGTCAGCCATACACCGGAGGAGGTCTTCGCCGCCGTCACCGATGTGCGCGGATGGTGGAACCAGAACATCATCGGCAACACCGCCGCCGTCGGCGACGAATTCGTCTTCACCGACGACATCAACTACGCGGGGGAGACGGCCAGGACGAACAAGGAGGGCATCCGGTTCAGCCGGTTCCGGATCATCGAGGTAGTGCCGGGCAAGCGGGTGGTCTGGCACGTCGTGGACTCCTATCTCAGCTTCATCGACGACCGAGACGAGTGGACCGGCACCGACGTCGTCTTCGACATCACGGCGGACCAGACAGGCACGACCCTGCACTTCACGCACAAAGGTCTGACCGCCGCGGAATCCGAGTGCTTCGATGCCTGCTCCCGCGGCTGGACCTTCTACATCACCAAGAGCCTGCCGCAGTTGATCACCACCGGCACCGGCCTGCCGTTCGCGAAGTACGACGCCTGATCCGCCGCGATCCGAAGGAGCCTCCGCTACGTAGAAGACCGAAGTCGTCTCCGCCCACTCGGCTATGCGGCCACCGTCCATAGCGCCGTGGTCAATCAATGGCTTCCACACCAGTGAGGGCACGCCGCTGGCCTGCTGTCGTTACTTCGAGACAGGCCGTAGATCTAGCCAATGCTGTTCAGGTCACGCCCTGTTCGGCCGATCGTATTGACGATCGGACCGAACAGGGTGCATCCGATGGAGTTCGGTTCTCAGTCGAAGGTGCAGCCCGACACCGGCTTTCCGGCGAGACGATCCATCAAATAGCTGATCGCGTTGTTCGGCCCGAAGCCGTCGATCAGTTCGGGGCCGAAGTGGTTGCCGAAGGTGGTGCCGGGGGCGATCGGGGGGAGGTTGTTGGTGCGGAAGGTGACGGTGGCGCCCTTGGCGCACCAGTCTCGAGCCAGCTGGCGGCCCTGGGCGTAGGGCACGGTGTCGTCGTTGATTCCGTGCGTGATGAGCACCGGGCTGGTGGGCTTCAGGCTGCCGGTGCGCTGCTCACGCAGCATGCGATCGGCGGCGGGGAGTTCTCGTAGGTGGTCGAGCAGCGGTCGGCCGTCGATGGTGAGGTCGCTGGTGCGGGTGAACGGGCGCTTGGTGATGATGTCGGCGATGCATTCGTTCTGCACCGCGTCCAGCACGGCGCGGCCGGCGGGGGAGACCAGCTGGTCGACGCTCTTGCCCAGTTCGGGGTAGCGGGCGACGAAACCGTTGATGGCGAAACCGATGGCGGCGCCGATCAGATTGCCGTCGATCTGCTCGACCACGGCCATCAGATCGGCGGTGGGCGCCCCGGCCCAGGTACCCTTCAGGTTCAGTTCCGGCGCATAGGTCGGCTGCATTTCCGCGGCCGACGCGCTCGCCCCGCCGCCCTGGGAGTAGCCCCAGATCGCCAGCGGCGTATCCGACCCGGTGCCCGCGAGGTTGTTGGCGGCCCGGGCGGCGTCGAGCACGGCGTGTGCTTGTTCGATGCGGTTGGCGTAGGTGTGTACACCAGGCGTGCCGAGCCCGATGTAATCGGTGACGAACACCCGCGCCCCGAGCGCGTTCCAGGCCGCGGCCGACTGCGCCTCCTGGTTCGCCGACAGCGATAGCGGTTCGGTGCTCACATGCATGCCGACGCTGAAGGCACGCGACAGCGCGCACTGATCGCCCTGCCCGACGGTGCCTGGCGAAATGACCACCGTCGGCCGTTCGCCCGCGCCTCGCCACGGCTGCGTGGCATCGATGTAGGTGCCGGTCACCGCGACAGGGGAGTCATCCTGTGTGCGCGAGGTGAACATGACCCGCTGCCCCTGTACCGGCCAGCCCTCGGTGCCTGGGGCCATCATGAACAGCGGCATCGGCTCGGTCTTGATGACGGCGCCGCGTTCGGCGGGTAGTTCGGCTGGGGGCGTGTAGAAGTCGGGCGCGGCTGTCGCCGTGGTGGCCGTGCAGATGCCGGCTGCCGCGCCGAGCAGGGCGATCGCTCCGACGGCGAGGGTCCGGCGGATCCGCCCTCGCTGGGGAGTCGGATGGTGTTGTCGAAGCATGAGTTTCTTTCTGTGCGAGCCACTGTCGAGATATGGGCGCGGCGGCACCTGAGGGCATGACCGGTCCGCGTCTGCGCGCTGAAGATGTCGAACGGGATCTCCAGCGGGTGACGGACCGACCCCTGATCGACAAACGTTGAACCCCCCGGCGCCGGACTCTCATGTGGCGAGACCCGGTGCGAACTGGCTCACAAGAAGCGAGGGTAACATGGTTACCGTGTCTGGTAACACAGTTACTTGGCAATCAAATTATTGTGACGTGGATGGGTAGCGCGCGCGAATCTGAGATATCGAGCCAGATCATCGGCGTCGTGCTCGACGTGCTGGAATCCGACGGCTACGACGCGGTTCAATTGCGGCTCATCGCCCGCCGCGCACACGTCTCGCTCGCTACCGTCTACAAACTCTTCCCGACCAGGGACGAATTGATCGTCTCGGCCATCGCGGAGTGGATGACCGAGCACACCTACGGCGAACTGAAGCCGTTGACCTCGCAGGACACCGTCCGTGACGGGCTCATCTCGGTCCTGCGGGCGGTGTTCGAACCGTGGGAGCGCAGCCCGAAAATGCTCGAGGCCTACCATCGTGCCCGCCTCGGCCCTGCCGGACAGCGTCTGGACGCCCAAGGCTTCAACGCGGTCCTCCCGGTGGCGGTCGGCGTCCTGGACGGGCTGGACCCGGTCTACGCGGAGGACGTCGCGCTCATCCTGACCAATATGGTGCTCGCGCTCATCGGTGCGTTCGCAATCGGTTCGATCGAGATCACCGAGATCCTCCCGATGCTCGAACGCACCGTATTCCGGCTGACCGCCGACAACGAAACCGCCGCCCGCGGCAGGAAAACCTAGGCACCGCGGCGCGAGGACGCGTGATGCGCGGGTCAATAACGATTCGATCGAGAACCCTCGCCGAGATGGAACCACCGATTCCACCTGGCAAACTCGAGGAGTGAATTCGGCACCACTGCGCACACGGACGGGCACCGTCACCGAACCCGCCGCTGCGCGGGGACTGGGAGCGGGAATGCTGCGATGGGGATGGCGGCTGGTCGCGGGGGTGGTGCTGGTGGGGATCGTGCTCGTGTTCGGCACGGCATTCCGGGTGTGGCAGGTCGCCCGCATCGACGACTACAGCAAGGCCGACGCGATCGTGGTGCTCGGCGCCGCGCAGTATTCCGGCACACCGTCATCGGTCTTCGAGGCCAGGCTGGATCAGGCCTATGACCTGTTCGAGGCCGGGGTGGCTCCGCGGGTGATCACCGTCGGCGGAAAACAGGAGGGGGACCTGTATACCGAGGCCGCATCGGGGAAGAACTATCTGATGGACCGCGGAATACCAGCCGAGGACATCCTCGCCGTGGAAACCGGATCGGACACCCTGCGCAGCGTCGAAGCCGTCGCCACTGCCATGCGCGCCCGCGACATGTCCTCGGCGGTGCTCGTCAGCGACCCGTGGCATTCCCTGCGCACCCGCACCATGGCGCGGGACGCGGGCCTGGACGCCTGGACCGCGCCCACCCGCACCGGCCCCGCCGTGTACACCAGGGAATCGCAAGCGCATGGCATCTTCCGGGAGACCTTCGCGCTGCTGTGGTACCAGCTCACCCACTTCTCCGCCGACTTCAGCTACACGGCGGGGCAATGATGAGCACCCTCGGCTACTCCGCGCATGATCGCGAACGCCTCGTCCTCGAAGGTCCGAAAACCGCCGGGCTCACCACCGACAGCAACGGGCATCGCAGTGATTTCTCCCGTGACCGTGCCCGTGTCCTGCACTCGGCCGCCCTGCGCCGCCTCGCCGACAAAACACAGGTCATGGGCCCACGCGACGGCGACACCCCACGCACCCGGCTCACTCACTCGATCGAGGTCGCCCAGATCGGCCGCGGTATCGCCGACGGGCTCGGCTGCGATCCCGACCTCGTCGATCTGGCCGGCCTCGCCCACGACATCGGCCACCCGCCCTACGGCCACAACGGCGAGCAGGCCCTCGATATCTGGGCCGACCGCTACGGCGGTTTCGAGGGCAACGCCCAGAATCTGCGCATCCTCACCCGCCTCGAACCCAAGGTGCTCGAAGCCGACGGCACCAGCGCCGGACTCAACCTGACCAGGGCCGCCCTCGACGCCGCCATCAAATACCCGTGGCAGCGCAGCGGCTCCGGCACCAAATTCGGCGCCTACGACGTCGACGCCGACCGGCTGGCCTGGGTCCGCAAGGGCGCTCCGCCGCGGCGCCAGACCCTGGAATGCCAGATCATGGACTGGTCCGACGACGTCGCCTACTCGGTGCACGACGTCGAAGACGGCATCCTCGCGGGCCGCATCGACCTGCGTGCGTTGGCCGACCGGGTGGAGCAGCGTGCCCTCGCCGAGATGGGGCATGTGCACCACCGATCCATTTCGGTCGACGATCTGGTGGCCGCCGCACAGCGGTTGTCGGAGCTGCCGGTGGTCGCGCGGGTGTTCACCTACGACGGCTCGCTCACCGATTCGGTCGCACTGAAACAGCTGACCAGCGAGCTGGTGGGCCGGTTCGCGACATCCGCGGTGGTCGATACCCGCCGTGTCGCGGGCGACGGGCAGCTCACTCGCTACGCCGCCGACCTGGAGGTTTCGCCCATCGCCGCCGCCGAGGTGGCGGTGCTCAAGACGGTGGCGTTGCGCTACGTCATGTCCGATCCGGATCACAAGCTGCGTCAGGCCGCGCAGCGCGATTGCATCACCGCCGTCGCGGCAAGCCTGCTGGCGAAGGCGCCCGCCGGCCTGGACCCGCTGCTGCTGCCGTGGTGGGACGCCGCCGCCGACGACACCGCGCGCGTCCGGGTGATCATCGACCAGATCGCCTCCTATACCGAGAGCAGACTGGAGCGGATCGCTGCCCGATTGAACCACTGACCGGGGTACCCGCTGCTCAGTAACCCGGCAGGGCTGCGAGCGGCCCGAGCCCGGCGGCGCCCGCTAGACTTCAACAGTGCCCGGACGAATCCCAGATCGCGATATCGCTGCGATACGCGAACGCGTCCGGATCGAGGACGTGGTGGGAGAGTACGTCGCGCTCAAGCGTGGCGGCGCCGATTCCATGAAGGGCCTGTGCCCGTTCCACGACGAGAAGTCGCCGTCATTCCATGTGCGGCCCAACCACGGCCTGTTCCACTGCTTCGGCTGCGGCGAGGGCGGCGACGTCTACGCGTTCATTCAGAAGATCGAGCACATCGGCTTCGTCGAAGCGGTCGAGCAGCTCGCCGACCAGGTCGGCTACCAGATCAACTACGAGGGCGGCGGCACCTCGGTCCAGCGTGACCGCGGTACCAGGGCCCGGCTGGTGGCCGCCAACGCCGCCGCGCACGAGTTCTACATGGCCAGGCTGCGCGAACCCGAAGCCGCCGCAGCCCGCGCCTACCTCACCGAGCGCAATTTCGACGGCGCCGCCGCCGCCCAATTCGGCTGCGGTTATGCCCCCGACGGCTGGGACACCCTGACCAAACACCTGCTGCGCAAGGGTTTCGAGTTCAAGGAACTGGAAGCGGCAGGACTGTCCAGGGAGGGCAGACGCGGTCCGATCGACCGATTCCACCGCCGGCTGCTGTGGCCCATCCGCAACCTCGCCGGCGAGGTCATCGGTTTCGGCGCCCGCAAGCTCTACGACGACGACACCATGCCCGGCAAGTACGTCAATACGCCGGAAACGGTGCTGTACAAGAAGTCTCAGGTGCTGTTCGGGCTCGATCACGCCAAACGCGAGATCGCCAAGGGGCATCAGGCCGTGGTCGTCGAGGGCTACACCGATGTCATGGCCATGCACCTGGCCGGGGTGAAAACCGCTGTCGCCGCGTGCGGTACCGCGTTCGGCGACGACCACCTGGCCATCCTGCGGCGCCTGCTCATGGACGACAACTTCTGGCGCGGCGAGATCATCTTCACCTTCGACGGTGACGCGGCCGGTCAAGCGGCCGCGCTCAAGGCGTTTCTCAACGACCAGAAGGTCGCCGCGCAGATCTACGTCGCCACCACGCCGGATGGGCAGGACCCGTGCGAGCTACGTCAGCATTCCGGTGATGCTGCCGTGCGCGATGTGGTCGCCAAACGCCGTCTGCTGTTCGAATTCGCGCTCGACAGCGAGATCGAGAAGCGTAAGGACCCCCGGATCAACGACCTGACCCGCGACGGCCAGGTGGAGGTGCTGCGCTGGGGTGTGCCGCTGGTGGCGCAGATCAAAGACCACGGGCGGCGCAAGCGCTACGCCACCGACCTCGCCGATCGCACCGGCTGGCTGGATGTGCAGACCGTCTACCGGCGCGTCGAGGAGGAAGCCAAACGTCAGCGCACGGGGGGTGCGGCGGCGGGTCCCGCGCGCCGTGGCCCGCGCGAGCAGAGCGGCACCGACGCGCCGGTGGCCCGCCCGAACCCGATCGATCCTGCCCTGCTGCCGCAGCGCCAGGCGCTGGCGGCGGGACTGCAATACCCGTCCATCGCCGGGCCGTCGTTCGACGCGCTGGAAATCGATGGTTTCACCCACCCCGGCTACATCACGATCCGCACGCTGATCGCTGAAGCCGGCGGCACCGCGGCCGGACTGGTCGGTGCCGAATGGGTCAACGCGGTCTCCGACCGCACCGACGACCTGACCTTGCGAGCGTTGATCTCGGAACTGGCGAGTGAACCGCTGCCGGTGAAGTCGGCAGGCGATATCCCGCGATTTGTCACCGGCGTGCTGGCTCGTGCGCAGGAGGGCCTGGTGGGGCGTCAGATCGCTGAGCTGAAGTCGAAGCTGCACCGGGTGTCGTCGACCGAACAGTCCGAGGCTTACCTGGCGTTGTTCGGTGATCTGGTGGCGTTGGAGCAGTACCGCAAGAGTCTGCTGGAGCAGGCGATGGGTAATTCGGACGATTTCGCCCCGCACTGACCCGGTTGCGCCGTAACGAACACCCTCCGCCCGATGATCAACTCGGTAGTCGGGTTCGGCACCAGCGGTGGGAGGCGTGGATGAAACGAGCGATTCTGGCGGGCCTGGCGGTCCTTGTCGCATTCGGGATGTCGGGCTGCGGCGAGGACAGCTCCACGTCGTCACCAGAGGTGACTACGGCCGTATCTACGGCCCCGGAGCGGCCGATCACACCGGGCACACCGGAACCCGCGCCGCCGTCCGCCGAGCCGACCGCCGGTGAGGCGACCCCGCCGACCGACTTGCCCTCCCGCGACGATGCCACCGTCGACGCCCGCGACTTCCAGCAGGGCAACTACTACTACTTCCAGTCGCCGACCGGAAACATCATGTGCGGCTTCATCAACGAGGGTGAACTAGGCACCGGCTGCCAGCTCCGCACGACCGAAGTGGTGCCCCCGGAGCTGTCCGACTGCGACACCAGCCGCGCCGATCGCGCGCTGGCCGCACAGGTCCTCGGCGGCGCGGCACGGTTCATGTGCGTGAATCAGGGCTTCTTCGTCGGCTCACCGACCGACGGCACCCGCAAGGGCGGCGGGAACGTCCTGGAGTACGGGGAGACGATCATCGTCCGCGGCACAGCGTGCACGTCAATGCCGACCGGCGTCCGCTGCGATCAGGCCGGGCACGGATTCATGATCGCCGCGGACAAGCAGGAGCTGTTCTGAGGCGAAAGTTTCAGCGCCGCAGTTGATCGTGCGGCACCAGCACAGTGGTCCGCTCGTCGATCGGCTCCATCGGCTCCAGCGCCGGACGCGTACTGAGCTTGTCCGACAGCCGCTGCCTACTCACCTGAACGAGCTTGCGGGTGACCGGGCTCCCCGTGACCGCTCGGGTGGCCGCACTGATCTGCTCATAGCGCGCCCGCCCGGCCTTGCTGCCGAGCACGTACCCGGCCGCGATGCCGATCATCAACCGCAGCATCTGTTCGAGCTCCTCCCGTTCACCTGTCCGCGGCTACATCCTGCCCGAAGCCCACCACCCCTGTCGATCCACCCACCCACAGACTCCCCGCTCAGCACCCCCCAACCCCTTCTGACGACACGATTTGGGCCCCCGCCCACCCATACGCTAAAGTTTCACCTCGGCTCGCCCAGTACGCTGGCGGGCCACAGGATAGTCCCCTATAGCTCAATTGGCAGAGCAGCCGACTGTTAATCGGCAGGTTTCTGGTTCGAGTCCAGATGGGGGAGCAGTAAAAGCCCTCTACCAGCGCAAGCAGGTGGAGGGCTTTCTTGCGCGTGGATGCACGTGTCCGACCTGATCCGTCCGGCCGAGGTGACCACCCGCCGGTATCGGTTCCGAACGAGCCCTGGCCAGGGGTGTTCGGCCGTTCCAGCCATAGTGGCGGTACCCTTGGAGCGCGCGATCGAGACAGAAATGGGGTGCGTGTCGTGGAGCGTCGTCCAGTGACGAAGGAAGCCGTTAAGCGGTCGGCCGTGCGCTCGACCAAGGCTTCGGCACGTCTCGAACGGCGTACGGTGCCAGCCGGCTATGTCCGCTCGCAGAAGGTCGTACAGTTCTTGGCCGAGCGCCGACAGAAGGCCTGATGTCCCTTGCGCCGGGGTACGGCGAAACGCCGGTACACGACGACAAGCGAGCCTCCTGCTCCCCGACGTCCGTGAGCTACTCGGAGAACCCCTCAGCAGAGCGGCCTTGTACGACCTCGAACAGGCCGTTCAGGAAGAGGTCACCGAGGAACTCGTCCTCGGAGTGATCGACGGGACGCCGAGTCTGGACGATCTGCTGACCGACCACTTCCTGCGCGATCTGCACCGCCGCCTCTACGGGGATATCTGGACCTGGGCAGGAGCATTCCGTCGACGGGAACTGAACATAGGCGTCGCACCCGAGCAGATCGCTGTCGAACTCCGAGGATCGCTGGAAACCATCTGCTATCGCTGGCACCACACCAACGACTGGACGCCACGCCAACTCGGAATCGCGGCTCATGCGGAGACTGTCCGCATTCATCCGTTCACCGACGGCAATGGCCGCACCACTCGCCTTCTGGCGGACCTTGTTTTCATCGCCACCCAGGACTCGGAGCTTCCAGAAATGTACGACTGGGAGATCGACAAGCGCACTTACATCGAGCTTCTGAGGAAGTACGACGTCCACCGCGACCCGTGCGAGCTCGCCGCGCTTGTGGGGACCAAGCCGCTTGGAGAGTAGGGCTGAGCGGTCTGGCGAAGGTTCTTGCCGGGCGCAAACCGAGCTGCGCTGAGGTTCGATGTCGTCGCCGGTCGCACCGGGGACCGGTCTTCATCGAACTCGGTCAGCGACGCAGCGCACTGCGCGAGAAGTGCGAGGGACACAGCAATCCAGCATGAGCTTCCTGCGGGAGTTGCTGGAGCGGCGCGCGACTCGGTGGCTACAACCGTTGCGGCGTGACGTCGCCGGGTCCTTGAGCACCCCGCGTAGTCCGGACACCGACACCGAGGCGAAGATCGGCGGGCTGATGCTGTGCTTCTTCGGGATAACGGTGCTCGGCTTCGGCATCGGCCTGTTCGCCAGCAAGACCGCGCCGCTGTCGTCGGCCAGTCGCCACATCAACGGGTAGCCGGATGCGGTCACCGTCGTCGTACGGCCACCAAATCGCCGCGGCGATCACCAGCAACGGCAGACCGCACGCAACGGCATATCCGGCGGCGGTCCAGCCGCTCACACCTGTGCCCCGGTGATCGACCAACGGGCGAACGATACCCGCGGCGTCACGGTCTCGACATCGATGATGTGCATGAGCCCGTCGAGCTCGAGCGTGCCGACATGATCGGGCGCGGGCATGATCACCGACTCGGCGCCGAGGTCGCGTGCCTGATCAGCCAACGGCAGCGGTGAGGCAATATCCGGCCACACCAACTGGTACCCCAACCGGCGAGCGAGCCGCTGTACTTGGGCGGTCTCCCAGTCCGGCGCTGTGCTGCGGTCGTAGTCGATCCATCCCAGAGCTATTGGCTTCACTCGCTAACCACCCCTCGATCGAGTTTTGAGGTGCCCCGCCGCCCGGGATTCGTGATCGACCGGGCGGCGCGGCCTGTAGACGAGCCTCTCGTTGATCATGGGGACGGTGGAACCTCCTACGTTTCCCACTTCAGGACGTCCCGATGGGTGTACAACGTCCCTATGGCGAATGAGAGGTTGCGGGCTGCGATCGCGGCAGGGGGATGGACTCACGCGAGTTTGGCCGAGGCGACCGGTGTGGACCCGAAATCGGTTGAACGCTGGGTGAACCTCGGCCGAGTTCCCCGGCGGCGCACCGCAATCCATGCGGCCGAGTGTTTGGGGGAGGACGTCAATGCCCTGTGGCCCGCCCTGCAGCAGGCACGAACAGCCCGCGCTGTCAGCCCCGAACTCGTTGCCCTGTACGACCAGCGGGCCGACGTTCCAGCGTCGATGTTCGTCAATCTGTTCGCTGCCGCGCGCTTCCACATCGATGTCCTGGTCTACGCGGCCGTGTTCCTCCACGAGGCGTACCCGCGGCTCAACGATCTATTCATCGAACGGGCCGAGGCAGGCTGTTCGATACGGATAGCCGTAGGTGACGCCGACAGCGCCAACGTTCAACTACGTGGCAGGGAAGAGAAATTCGGGCACGGCATCGAATCTCGTTGCCGTCTAGCCGTGATGCACTACCGAGCACTGCACGCCACACCGGGCATCGAGCTGCGAACTCATACCACGACGCTCTACAACAGCATCTTCCGCGCCGACGAGGACATGCTGGTCAACGCGCACATGTGGGGAGTGAACGCTTACCGTGCGCCGGTATGGCACCTGCGCCGTACTGTCGGCGGTGGTCTGTTCGACACGTATACCGACAGTTTCGAGGCGGTCTGGCAGGCCGGACGACCGGTGGAAGGGTTAGCAGATGGCGCGCACTGAGTTCTACGACGACCCCGCCGCACCCGAGCCGAACAGCCTCGTCGTCGCGGCTTCTGCCGTGGTGTGCGATGACAGCGGCCGTATCCTGTTACAGCGTCGCACCGACAGCGGCCTCTGGGCGCTACCCGGTGGTGGCATGGAGATGACCGATAGCCTCCCCGGCTGCGCTGTGCGAGAGGTCAAGGAAGAAACCGGGCTGGATGTCGAGATCACCGGACTCGTCGGCACTTACACCGACCCTCGCCATGTCATCGCCTACAGCGACGGCGAGGTCCGACGCCAGTTCAACGTATGTTTCGTGGCCCATGTAACCGGAGGCGACCTTGCCATATCCGACGAGTCCACCGAGCTACGGTTCGTCGACCCCACCGAACTGGACAACCTCGACATGCACCACACACAGAGACTCAGACTGACCCACTATCTCGAGGGGCGCCGCACGCCATACCTAGGCTGAAGTGCCCAGGAGCGGCAGACCGGGACGCGATCGCGTACCTCGCTCGAACGGTCCAGCCGCTCACACCTGCGCCCCGGCGGCCGACCAGCGGGCTAACGGCAGCCTGTCGGGTGGCTCGACGTCCCGTCCGGCGATCTGGTGAAAACCATTCACCAGCGCTTCATCAGGGATGGGCGAGCATCAACTCCGCCGAGCCGTACTGACCGTCCCAGGGGGGCTTCGGCCCCTCCTCACCCCTCCTCTGGGGTTGCCGAACTACTGCGCGACCTCCGGCCGCGTGGGACCGGCGGTGATGCCAGCCCCCGAGATGTGCAACCCCACCACCCACCAGGGCCAGACTGGCCGCCGGAGGTCAGTAGGACAGGGTTGCCGATTCGTAGCCATCGGCTAGTCCGTGCCACCCGAGTTCTGGGCAATGGCCTTCCGCCAGCACGGCCAAGGGACCGTCGCGCAATCGGTCCATTGCCTCATCCATGACGTAATAGCGCCCTGAACTGCACCGCATTGAGAGCAATCCGACGCAACCCCGATCGGGTCGCCGTCCTCGGCGTAGTGCTGTACGACGAGCAAAGCTACATCACTCCGGCCAGCCTCGGTCAACACCTCCCGAGCCACCTCTAACGCACGGTCGCCGTGGTGTATCTCGCGGGCATCTCCATTTCGCTCCAGGCCAACGATGCAGACTGTCTGTTGACCACACTTCCAGCATGCCCAGTCCATTCCGAGCACCCGAACCGGCACGTTGCCCACGTCGGAACACCCCATTCCCACATAGTCTCGTCAGTGCCACCACGATGCCACACGCCAGGCGTAACAACGCTGATGGCGGCGTGGTGCTGTTCAGGAGCGGATGGCTCGACTCACCCACTACTTCCCGCTACAAAGGCCCCCTGATCTGAGAAGACAGTGGCGTACGGTGACGGACCGAACTAGTCGAACCCCTCTGGTAGCAGCGGATTTCGAGGAATGCGGGCGGACAACGGAGGATCGCCGAAAGAACCGGCAGGTTTCTGGTTCGAGTCCAGATGGGGGAGCAAAACTACCAGGTCAGGCACCAGTCAATGTGCCTGACCTGGTCTTGTATGTCCGCTGCGACCAAGAATATCCCAAGAAATCCGGTCCGAATTTCTCTGCGTTGCAACCGTTTCGTCTGGCCAATCGGCCCATTGCGTCCGGCCCGACGATTGAACATCGCAGGTTCGTGCCCTCGGCAGGACACGCAGAACATGGGCAACTGGAAAGCGCCTGGTCATCGCAGATTCCTATTCGATCTGACGATGCAGGTCTGGTGGCGGAACCGCGGACACGCCGCTGCGGATTTCGGGCGCAACAGTGATCATGAGACACCCGAACCGCTGAGTTGGGGGTCAGGGGGTCGAGTCCCCATAGATCTACCAGGTAAGGCCCGGCATTTCCTCGTCTAACGACAGCTCACACCGCGTCATCATCAGCGGTGTGGACGAACAACAAGAACACCCCGGCGGCGCTGCGACACATAGCATACTCCCTGAACTGCGGGTCGCACCGCGCGTCGGCGGCACTCGGCCGCCGTGGCGCAGCCCTCAACTTGGCGTCACGCCGAATCCGCCGATGTAGTTCGACCCACCGGCCCCTCCCGCTCCTCCGCCACTTCCGCTGCCGCCAGCGCCACCTTGGCCGCCCGTAGCCTGGTGTACGACGACCTGTGGTCGTGCCTCCTCGATCGTCGGAGCAGCGACCGTGGCGCGTCGAAGCGCATCGATCAACACCACCACGAGGAATAGACCACCCACTGTGGCGATGACCCACCACCGAGTCCGTCCCTGAACCACGGACAGCACAGTCACACCGGATATTCCTGTGGCCAACCCCAAGGTGGTGGCCCAGTTGAATAGAGCCGCCCAGATGTACTGCAACATCCTTCTCGATGTGCTGGGCGGAATCGGTTGCGTCATACGCGAGAAGCTACAGAACTGAACCGACAGGGTCTCGTTCCTGACGTGAGCGGGCACAGACCGCCGAGTCTGGCGCCGCACTGGTTCAGCCCGAGCGCGGGCGAACTCCTCCGATCGACCTGCCGAAGGTGTACCGCACTGCCGGGGTACTCCAAAGGACAAGCCGCCACGCGGTGGCTACGCCGTCTTTTCCGCACCACGACAGCGCAGTTAGGTAAGCCCAGATTGATTTGGGGGAGCACACATGTCAGACCTCCATCGAACCGGCATATCCAGACCATCCCCGACGCCGATGGCGCCACACGGGGCACCGCTCCGGAACGCGCTTCGCCGCAAGGGAATGTCGACGGTGCGGAAGGAGAGCGCCTCGCCGCGGTGCAGGCCAAGGCGATTGCCGAGCTGTTTGTCTGGCTCCGCGATCATGGAGACGGTGGCGGTGTGAGCTGAATCCGGGCGGTGCTGGCTAGGCAGGCGATCTGGTTAGTCGGCGTGTCATGGCCGTTTGGTCGGTGTGTGGTGCGCGCATAGGGCGCGAACCTGCGACGCTTGATCTGGGGCGCGTCTTCACGCTCGGCCCGCCACGGCAGCCACCGCACAGTCAATCGTTCGCTGGTCCGGGACTGCGCGCAAGGGTGCACCTGTCATGCGCCAGGTCGCTGAACTCGCGGCTGTCGTTGCTGATCAGATTTGGTTCCATCGAACTTGGAGTGACCTGCAGCCGCTCGGCTCTGTGCTGGGTTGGCCTGCGTTGAGGGTCGCGGGCTGAACACTGCTACCGGCGATGCGCCAGCGCCATGGCTGCACATTGAGTACCGACGGTGCTCGGCCCGCAGGGCAGCGCCACAGCTGAGGATCAGGTCGCGCCGGTCGGGATCGGCCATGGGCAGCGCACTGTCCTCGTCGAGGTACAGGCCCCGAAGGTCTATCCGCTCAGCTATGCAGCAGACATCCGCCCTCTTGACGTGTGAGCCCTATTCGTGTGACGTGCTTTGCCGGCACGAGGGATGAGCGAGCTCCGGAATGCACACCCGAGCCCCTCGGCGAGCCAACCGGAGCCTAGACAGTCCGCGGCACGACAACGATGCCGAGCCAACGGCGCTAACACCGTTCACGCCCGCACTGGTCAAACGTGGAAGCTCCGCCAGTCGGCTTCTCCGCCTCCTCCTTCGCGCTGAAAGGCACCTACCCGAAGTCACCACGCAGACGAAAGAACCGACTGCGCGTTATGTTTTGTCGGCTTCTCGCCGTCGCCGAGGTGATTGCCTATAAGAAGCCGAGGTTGTGTGCAAAGATCACCAAATGGCAGAGGATGACGAGGGTGTCTCGTCGAGTGCAGATATTGACGAAGAGATGATCTTCGCGATCGAGGACGGCGACGGAGAAGAGGGAACCGTAGCTCAGCCGTGCATTAGTCGTGTGTCAGTGAGTAGGCTGTTCGGACGGTACTCGTATGTGCTGCCCGTCCCCACCGAAAACCGAGAGCCCGGCCGCCTAATGCTGCTACATGGCGAAAACGGTTCAGGTAAGACGACTATTCTAAAGCTGATATGGAACATCCTCAGTACAGCCGAGGACAGGGGTCATAAATCTGCGGTTGCGCGCACGCCATTTCATCGATTCGAGATACTATTTTCGGATGGCAGGGTTGTAATTGCAGAGAAGGAAAGTAAACGTCTCGTTGGATCCTTCACCCTGACGGTATCGGGGCCTGGAGTGAAACCGGCCACGGCAAGATTTGTTGTAGACAAGTCGATGAGCGTCACTCCAACAATCGACTATGGATTCGGTGCCGAACAATCGCCATATGTTGTAAAGGATAGCGCTACTGGACGGTTGATTTTTGTAGAACCAAGAGATAAGGAACATCTCGAGCTGGAAGGTGGAATATCGCCGACCAGGGAGGTTATGGGATTCCTCCGCGACTTGAGCACAAAGCCACCCGTTTTGCTCGCAGATGACCGCGGACTTCATTCGGATCATCGAATCACTCGCGCGCGGAAGTCTGCTCGAACAAATGATTCTGAACGCCTTACTCCCACCGAGCGCATCGCTGAGGAACTGCAGGCGGCGCTCCTCCGATTGAATGATCGAGTTCTTGCCCTCACGTCGAAGGGTCAGGTATCCGGTTTTCGAGAGGAGGCGTCGATATATATTGATGTACTCCGGCGGCTCGGAACCGCCCGAGTGAACAGTCCCCAGCAGAGTCTTGATGTTGACGGTAGTCATGTGGAGCAGCTAATCCAGAATCTCAGCAATGAAGTTCCTCGCTTTGCTGAGTTTGGGCTGGTCTCAAAATTTGACCCTGAGGCTATACGTGGCCTATTGGATCGGGTGCCACCGATTAGCCAGCAGGCGGCGTACGACATCATCCTGCCGTACTTGGAGAGTCTGCAGGCGAGGCTAACTGCGCTAAATGAGGCGGAACGCCTCATTAGAAGCTTTGTCACCCATGCCAACAAGTACCTTACAGACAAGAACCTTGTTTTCGGTGCGGGCCAAGGATTTCGTGTTATTTCCGATTATGAAGCAAACCGAGTGCTGCGCCCATTGAATTTGTCCTCGGGTGAGAGGCAAATGCTCCTTCTTCTTTGCAACGCGATCCTATCAAGGTGGGAAAGCCGACTGTTCTTGATCGATGAGCCAGAACTTAGCTTGGGTGTGATCTGGCAACGGCGAATTCTGTCGAGCCTCCTCGATCTAACAGACGACACGAACATTCAGTTTATCGTGGCAACTCATAGCATCGAAATGGCTACAGCTAATTCTTCGTCTTTGGTGAGATTGGTGGATATCGGTGGGGAATTCTAGAGACTCTAGCCTGCTCAGAACTCCTGAGGAGCTAAGAGTTCTGTATCGCCTCGCTCCAACTGTTCGAGATATCTTCACAGAAGGTCGGCACGACAAGCGTTTTGTTGAGCATTTCCTCAAAAATGTTTCAGAGTTGGATGGATTGGACTATCACGTTTACGCAGTTTCGGATCGTCTCAACCTTCCGGACGGTGAAGTGATATCAAAAGGATACGATGCCGGCGAGCGGGGCCGTGTGCTGGCCCTCGCCACAGTATCTGCAGACTGGAGCGCCGACGAAAGGCGAGGGCTAACATGTATCGCTGACTCAGATTTCGCGCATCTGGTTAACGACGTCCCATCAGTTGACGTGCTCCTACTTACGGACTATGCGAGTCTTGAAGGTTTCGCGCTTACGGATCGCGTTCTTCATAAGTTTCTGAGGGTTGGTCTCAGCCTAGATGAGCCCACGGGCGCGGAATTGCTAAGCAAGGCGATACCGCTTCTGAATGAGCTATACTTCGCTCGCGCTGCTCTCCATTGGAGTAGCAGTGGAATTTCGGTGAACATGAATCTAGTGAAGCGAATTCTGCTCTCGTCCCAGCAGTTGGCAGATGAGGTGGTCAAAAGGCATATAACGGATGGTGACATGAAGTCCGTGTTGCATCGCTCGTTAGCGGAACTTTCGCGAATTCGTAAGCTTTTCCCTTCACTGGATGACCCTAGGAAAGCTGCCCGAGGACATGATATCGCTCCGGTTGTAATTACCGTACTTGGTCTGAGGAACAAGTGGGCGGATGTCGATACCGTCGAAAGAAATTTGATGGTGTGTGTTGAACATGGAGATATCATCTCTTCCTCGCTATTTAAGAAATTGATTCTTCGTATCGAATCATCTGCAACGCAGAAATGACCTAACTTGTCGATACAAGCGTTGAGATCTCAGGATCGCAGCGGGACCAGAACGGGACGACACGCCACGAACGATGTTGAACAACCCCATGTCAGCGCTGCTCGGTGCACTGCCGAATCATGCTCCTGAACAGGCAATTTCGCCCACCGGCTGAACTTGGGGCAGGTTGGCCAATTGGCGACGTGTTCAGGCACTGGCGTCACGACCCATCCACCACTTTCCCGCTACAAACACCAGCCGAGTCCGGCATACGGCTGCATACAGTGGCATGGCTGCCGTCGCGAAACGTGCTGGTAGCAGCAGGTTTCGAGGAACGTCTGCGACAGCGCCAGACACCTGAGAGAACCGGCAGGTTTCTGGCTCAAGTCCAGATGGAGGAGCAGAACGAGCCCTTAACCAGCGTAAGCAGGTGGGAAGCATTTGCACTAGGCGGGTGGATGCGCGTGCTCGACCCGGTCCGAGGTAACTGACATCACCTCCGCTATCAGATCCGAACGAGCCCCGGCGGAGGTGTTCTGCATTTCCGGCCCCTTGGAGCGCGCGATCGAGACAGAACGGGGTGCGTGTCGTGGAGCGTCGTCCAGTGACGAAGGAAGTTGTGAAATGGTCCGCCGTGCGTTCGACCAAGGCTTCGGCACGTCTCGAACGACATACTGTGCCGGCTGGTTATGTCCGCTCGCGGGAAGTCGTAGAGTTCTTGGCCGAGTGCCGACACAAGGCCTGATGTCCCTTGCGCCCGGTACGGCGAAACTGAATGTAGGCGTCGCACCAGCAGATCGCCGTCGAACTCCGACGATCGTTGGACACTATCTGCTATCGCTGGCACCACACCAGCGACTGGACGCCACGCCAACTCGGGATCGCGGCTCATGCGGAGACCGTCCGCATCCATCCGTTCACCGACGGTAACGTCCGCACCACTCGTCTTCTGACAGACATCGTTTTCGTCGCTGTTCAGGACTCGTCGCTTCCACAACTGTACGACTGGGAGATCGATAAGCGCGCTTACATCGAACTTCTGAGGGAAGGACGACGTCCACCGCGACCCGTGCACGTTCGCAACGCTCGTCGGGGCCAAGCCACTTGGAGAGTAGGGCCGAGCGTTCGGACGAAGGGTCTTGACGGGCGCCAAACCTGCGCCGGCGTTCGATTTCGTCGTCGGCCGCATCCTGGAACCGCAGACACCGTCCGGACGCAGTCGACGGTCGAGAACGAACCGGGAATCAGTTTCGGCTGATACGAAGTCGGCTTGGCGCCAGCGCTTCCAGTCCGCCGTACACGTCGAAGTCCTTGGGTATCGTTTACGCCGTGGACCACCGGGCCTCACTACCTGCTTTCGCGGGATCCGGACTACGTTCGGACCGAGATCTGCACGCTCAGCGCGGCAGCTTCGCTAGATCTGCGTGCTCGGCGGGGCTTGGTTCGCTTCCAACGGCTGCGTGCCGATTTCCTGTCCCTAGCCCGGCCCATCACGCGACCTAATTGTCGTTCTTGTCATGCGGCAACCAGATCGCCGCTGCGATCACCAGGAGCGGTAAGCCCGCCGCGACCGCGTATCCCGCGGGAACCGTCCAGCTGCTCGCGCCTGCGCCCCGGTGATCGGCCAGCGGCCGAACGACAACCGCGGAAACACCGTTTCCACGTCCGCGATGTGCATGAGACCGTCCAGCTCGAGTGCGCCGACGTGATCGGGCGCAGGCAAGATCACTACGTCCGCTTCGTAACTGCGCACCTGATCGGTCAATGGCAGCACCGACAACATAGCGGGCCATACCAATCGATAGCCCAGCCGTCGGGCCAACCGCTGCACTTGCGCGGTATCCCAGTTCGGTGCCGTGCTGCGGTCGTAATCGATCCATCCCAGCGCCAGCGGCTTCACTCACGCACCACCCATCGGTCGACGATTGATATGCACCCGCCGCCGAGGAGACCGGGAAGGATTCGGACGCG
Source organism: Nocardia sp. NPDC059180 (assembly GCF_042754945.1). Taxonomy (NCBI): domain Bacteria; kingdom Bacillati; phylum Actinomycetota; class Actinomycetes; order Mycobacteriales; family Nocardiaceae; genus Nocardia; species Nocardia sp. NPDC059180. The sequence goes on along the minus strand of NZ_JBHZBU010000013.1, from coordinate 36,600 downwards.
TCCCGGTGGCGGGGCCGATGAATAGCTTCGCGCAGGTGAATAGCTAGAGGCTATGGCACTTTCGGGGTGCGGGGAGGAGAAGTGCCACCTCAGTATTCGAGCCGGATTGTCTCAGCGAGTTCTCGCATCTCCGGTGTGAGTGTCCGTCGCCTGGCGATGATGCGGCTCAGGATGTCTCGCGCCAATCGCTGCTCCACGAACCACGGCCGTGCCTCGCTCGACAGCTTCGCCAACACTTCGACGGCTGCGTCGTAGCGCCGCAACTCCACCTGTGCCGCTGCAACATCCAATAGATGGCGGTTGCGATTGTCGGAGGTCGGGCTCAGGTCCGGAGGTATGTCGCGGGCGAGGCGCAGCGCGAGGTCGGGCCGGTCATCTACGACGGCGTTCTCTACCCGCTTCATCGCAACAGTGGCCGGATTGAATGTCGTCCAATACTGGTGATATGGGCGACGTTCGGGCCGGATGGCGAGCGCCCCGGCGGCGGCGAGGCGCATCATGTCGTCGGCTTCGTCGGGCCGGTTGTCGCGCACCGACGCTGCTGAGCCACGCAGCAACAGCCAGCCCCAGGTAGACACCTCCCGGGTGGTGGCTACGGACAGGCGCGGCTCTACCTGGTCTGCCCACTCCGTGGCGAGGTGGCGTACACGGTCGAATCGGCGTTCCACGATCAGTAGCCAGCACAAAGTGATGACTGCGGATGCCGCGTCCAGGACATTGCCTGTGGACTCCGCGTCCGTCAGCGAGCGGTTCAGGGCCAGCCGAGCGGGCTCGAGCTGGCGAGTCTGCACCAGTGCCGACCCGGCGAGTTGCAGCACCCGCGAGCGCAGCAACGGTGGGGCGGTGTTCCCGTCCTGGATCAAGCGCGGCAGAACCTGGGCGAGCTGCACGTACTCGTTGTCGTGGTACATCCGCGTGGCGTGCGCGAGAGCACCCTCCAGGCCTGGTACCGGCACCTCCACAGTCTCCGTAGGGCGCATGAGAGCGTCTCGGGTAGGAACCCACAGAGCGTCGTTGCCGTCGTTATCCGGAATGTCGGGTGCCGGGCCGAGTAGAGCCGTCAGCGGGCAGTTCAAGGCAACGGAGAAACGGCGCAGTGTGTCTACCCGGGCATCGTCCCGCTCGCCCTGCTCAATCTTGCGGATAAGAGACACGGACACACCGGCAGACTCCGCAAGCTCGCGCTGGGTGAGCCCACGCCGCTTACGGATGCTCTGGAGCCGTTCCCCGAGGTCCATGCGTACAGGCTAGCGGTCGGGCAGTCGTACTTCCCCGATCCGATACGCAAATTCTCCAGCACGAACTCTGTGTGGTCTGAGTGCTGGTGTCATGAAAGTGGTTGTAGTGCCGGATTGTTAGACCAGCGATCTCGCCGTGCGATCTGGTGTCGTGAGAGCTGTTCTACCCCAGCGGGATCTGTTTCCAGGTGTCGATGACCTGGTCGTAGGTCTGTCCCCCCAGGTAGACATCGACGACATATCGTCCGTACTCGGTGTCGCTGAAGCTGCTGTAGATCGTGTCGCCACCCGGGTGCTTCCACACCGGCTGTGGTTCGGTGAATCCGGGGTGGGTGATCTCGGATTTCGGCCAGTCCGAGCTGAACTCCGACGACGACGTCGTCATTTCGGTGAGGAACCGTGTGGCGGTGGCGCTGTCACCGTAGTCGGAGATCTTGATCCAGTTGTTGACCGCAGACGGTGTTGAACACGTGATGGCGCCGGCCGTCGGATAATCGGGGCCTGTCGAAGCGGTACGGCACATGCCGCCCCGCCAATCGGTGCTGTTGCCGGGATCGGTGAAGACCTTGGGAAAGGCTCGAATGATTCCTTCATCGACAGGGGCCCAATCGCCAGGGACCGGCTCGAGCCGGTCGGGCCACATCGCGTAGGTTGCTCCGGCACCGATCGCGAGCACTGCGACAATGGCCGCGGCCAACGCAGCGATCATTGGGCCACGGCGTCGCCGCTGTGGGGGTGGAGCGAACGGCAGTACAGGCCGTTGCGGGACCCCGGGAAACGGGGGTGCTGCCTGCCATTGGGGTGGCGGTTGTGGAAAGTCGGGTAAGACAACGGTAGGTGCGGAGCGAGGCGTGGGGGCGTGTCGCGTTGTCATTGCCTCGCGCACGGCCGTCGCCAGTTCGCCGCAGGTGTTGAATCGGTGCTCGCGGTCCTTGGCCATGCCTCGTGCGAGCACCGCATCCAACTGTGCGGGCAGGTCCGGACGCATTGCGGACACCGCTGGTACTGGTCCGTTGAGGTGGCCTGCCACGATCTGCCCGGGATTGTCGGCGGCGAACGGTGACCGGCCGGCCAACAGTGTGTAGAGGGTGCAGGCCAGGGAATATTGGTCGCTGCGGTGATCGAGGGGTTGGCCGGACAGCTGTTCCGGCGAGGCGAACGCGAGGGTCGCGGTGAAGGTGCCGGTAGCCGTGACGGCGGAAGTGCCGTCCAGGAGTCGGGCGATCCCGAAATCGGTGAGTACGGCGCGTTCTTCCCGACCGGCGTCAGGGACGGCGAGCAAGATGTTGGCCGGTTTGATATCGCGGTGCAGCACTCTGTGAGCGTGCGCGTAGTCCAGTGCGGCGGCGGTGTCAGCGATGATCCTCGCGGCCCGATCGCCGGTGACCTCGCCGGGATCGATTCGGCTGGTATCGGTGCCCTGAATGTATTGCATGGCAAGCCACAAATGGCCGCTGTGGGCACCGCGGTCGTAGATGCCGACGATGTTCGGATGTTCCAGCCGTGCAATGACATCGGCCTCCTGCTCGAACCGCCGACGCAACTCCGCGTCGTTGGAGACCTCTCGGTTGAGCAGCTTCAACGCCACCGATCTCGGCAGTCGAGGATGGCGAGCCACATAAACCGTGCCCATACCGCCCTGGCCGAGGACGCCGTCGACGAAATAGTCCGCGAACGACGTGCCAACAACCGGATGAACCACGAACCCCCCTTGACCAGCGCACTACTTACCGGAGAAGCATAGCGATGGGGGCCACCAGGCCCCGTCGACCGCACGGGGTTCGGCTAACTCGGGCTCGCCGTTCAGGAATCGCCGCAATGATCGTGACGCCGTAGCCGCTAACGCTTGGCGTAGTCGGCGACGCCCTGCCAGTCGAGCATTACGCAGGCCTCCTCGCCGACGACCCACGCGTCGTGGCCGGGTGGTACCACCATCAGATCGCCGGGCCCGAATTCCACCTGCTCGCCGTCGTCCATGCGTACCACCAGTCGACCGGAGAGGCAGTAGCCCATGTGGGGTGCCTGGCAGCTGTCGGTCCCGGCGATCGGTTTGACGTGCAGTGACCACTTCCAGCCGGGCTCGAACACTGCCCGGCCTACCGGGCCGCTGTCGAGCTCGACGAGGTCGAGCTTTCCCTTGCCCTGCTCGAATGGCCTGGTCTCCTCGGGTGCGTCGAAGTTCTTGCGCGTGATGGTGGACATGGCGTCTCCTTGTCGTCCGTCGGTGCTGAGGTGTTGTTGTCCACCTGGGGCGCGTCTTCGCGCTCGGCCCGCCACGGCAGCCAACGCACAGTTAATCGTTCGCCGGTCCGGGGCTACGCGCAAGGGGTGCGCCGGGTCGCTGAACTCGCGGTTGTCGATGGCCCGCCGGAGATTGTCGCCGCGACCGAGGAACTGGTGCAGGCCAAGCGTCGTCTGCGCGGGGTCAGGGAGAAGGCGGCGCTGAATACCCAGATCGCTGAGCTGAGCGGCGAGGAGCAGCGCGCTGCTCGCCTGCTGCCGCGTCGGGCTCGAGGGCGGCTTCATGCTGGACTACCGTCGACCTACACCCCGCCCGCCGGTACGGCACAGCATCGCGTACTTCGAGATGGCAACTGAGACAACGATGGTGCCGGGCGTCAATGTCAGCGAGAAATGGTCTCGGCCTATAACGCGCCCGACTGGCGTCTGGTCGTCCAGGGACCGGCTGCGCGGTTTCGCCGGCTAGTTGCCGAGTTTCGCTGCCGTTTGTTTGATCTCCTTGATCAGGCGGTCTCGTTCAGGCTTACTCACGTGTGGCCGCAGAGGTCCGAGTTGAAGCTCGTGTAGGGCCCGGTTGCTGCGGTCGAACACTGGGACACTCAGGTAGCTGATAGGTAGCGATTTGTCCTTGTCGAGCAGGCTGAACTCATACGGCGGCCCTGCGAGCTCGCTGATCGCATCGAGTGCTCTCTTGCCGAGCGAGTCGCGTTGCGGGTGTTCTGCGAGTAGGCCGATCATTTCGTCGATCAAGCGGAGAACCAGCGGATCGGTACGTCCCAGTTCGTAGACCACGACCCCGAACTCTCGAGCCTGGACGAGCACCGTTTCGAGTGATTCTCTACTTTCGGCCGGCGCCGTGTTGAGCCATGCGCGCTGTTGTGCCGCCGGGCGGTGCGCCATCACGGCTGCTCCCAAGGGCGCCCGCAGGGGTAGGCGCGTGCCCACCCGCACGGCGGTGGGTAGGTCTTGCTGTCCTCGAGCGATACCGATGTACGTCGCTTCGGTGACACCGATCAAAGCCAGCGCGACGCCACATCCCGCGCGTTCGGCCAACTGCCCCAGCGCTCGGCCATCGTCGAGCGCCGGATACGCATGGTGGATCGCCTCGGCCACACCGATGAGACCCGAGCCGAGCAAGTACCGGCGATCGGATTGTCTGATCACCCATCCCGCTCGCTCGAGCGAGGTCATGATCAGCGTCGTGGTCGACCGGCTGAGCTCGAGACTTTCGGAAATATCCTTGATCGAGAAGGGCTCTGACCTGCCGGCCAGCAGCTCGACGATCGCGATCACCCGATCCGTCGGCGGTGACGCACCTCGATCAGATTTCTCTGGAGTCTTGCCTTCCGTCATCGACGCCCCTAGCATTGCCGACGCCTAATATCGGTCATCATGTGACTAATATTTGTCATCTTATCAGCCTTGCGTCACCTCGACGTTGGCGCGTCGCAGCTCAGGGCGGAGGCTGTGGCGTACCCCGACCCAATGACGACCAGGGTCTGGGCAGAGTTCGGCCGCACGTGACTCAGCCCGGGCGATACCCGAAAGGAAGATCATGGCGACTTACGTTCTCACCGGGGCTGCCTCCGGGCTCGGTGCGGCCACGAAGGCACGGCTGGAGGCCGATGGCCACCGCGTCATCGGCGTCGACCTGCACAACACCGACGTGAATGTGGACCTGAGCACGGCAGAGGGCCGCGCAGAGGCGATCACCAGGGTCACCGAACTGGCCGACGGCACGATCGACGGGTTCGCCCCGTTCGCCGGCCTGGCCGCAGCCACCGGCCGCCCGGCCCGCCTGCTCATCGCCGTCAACTACTTCGGCGCGATCGAACTGCTCGAGGGATTGCGCCCGCTGCTGGCACAGGGCGAGAACCCTTCCGTGGTCCTCATCAGCTCGAATTCGACCACCAGCCAGCCGAACTGGCCGATCGAGCTTGCCGACGCCTGCCTGGCTGGTGACGAGGAGGGTGCGAACACAGTCGCTGACACCTTCGGCGATCTCGCGGCCATCCAGGCTTACCCGGCGACCAAGGCGGCGCTGGCGTACTACGCGCGGACCAAGTCCGCCGAGTACATCGCACAGGGCATTCGGCTCAACGCGATCGCGCCTGGCCTCATCGACACCCCGATGACCCAGCAGGGCCGCAAGGACCCGCTGATCGGGGCGGGCATGGAGCAGTTCCTGGCCACCATCCCCGCTGGCCGCGGCGGCAAGCCGGAGGAGGTCGCAGCGCTGGTGGCCTTCCTGCTCGGCCCGGAGGCGTCGTACTTCGTCGGTTCGGTCGTGTTCGTCGACGGCGGCACGGACGCCGCTTTCCGCGGCAGGGACTGGCCGAGCGTGTGGCAGATCGACATGTGACCGCCGGCAACGCTCCCGCCGACTCCGGCACCGATATCACCCGCATCGTGTGAAGCGGATGGGACCGGAGCGTCCTACCATCGCGACGTATGAACGGACTCGTGGTCGCAGTGGTCGGTCTGCTGTTGTGCTTCTACGGCATCCGGTCGGTGCATCTGGGGATCTTGGCGATCGGGTTCGGGCTGGGGTGGATGATTGCCGATTTGTTCAACGCGACGTTCTGGTGGTTGCTGCTGGTCGCGCTGATCGGGGCGGTGTCGTCGTGGGTGGTGACGTCGCTGATCTTTCGGTTCGCGTCGTATTTCATCGGTGGGCTCACCGGTGCGATGATCGGCACGAAGCTGGCCGTCGTGCTGCAACCGGGCGACAAGAACTGGGCGTTGAGCATGATCGTCGCGCTTGCGGTGTGTGTCGCGGGTGCGTTTCTGGCGGAGAAGTTCCGTGCCCGTGCACTGCTCTGGTTGACCTCGATCGGGGGCGCGAGCATGATCCTGAGCGGCGTCGCTCGGATGGATGACTCGCTGGAGTTTCTCCGTAGTCCGGAAGCCGGCTGGCAGCAGATCACCTCGACGCTGGCCTGGGTCGGGCTGTCGGTCCTCGGCTGGATCGTCCAGCGCCATCTCTTCGCCGAGAAACTGGGGATCGAGCACCTAGCCGGAGACGGTGAGGGTGACAGCCCCGATATGCGTCAGCGCAACGGCGGCTGGCCTGCGGGGTAGTCGACTGTCGAGGCAAGATAGGCCTATGCAGGTCGGCCAGGTTTCGTTTTCCGACGCATCTGGATTTCCGGTGCGCGTAGTCGCTGAGCGCCTCGGCATACCGACGGCAACGCTGCGGAGCTGGAACCAGCGCTATGGCATCGGTCCTGCGCGTCGACCCGGACGGCATCGCCTCTATAGTGCGGCCGATATCGCGCAGGTGGAGCAGATGCTGGCGTTGGTTCGGGCTGGTTCGAGTCCGGCGAGTGCCGCGGCGTCCATCATGACAATGCGGGCGGCCCCGGAGCGGGGCGACTGGGAGCGGTTGCTGACCGCGGCTTTCGAGCTCGACACCAATGTCATGTTCGATCTGCTCGGTGCGCATCTGGACAACTACGGTGTCATCGATACGTGGGATCTGATGTGTCGTCCCACCTTCGCCGAGATCATCGCGCGCCAAGGCAGTGGTGAGGGCTGCGTCGACGTCGAGCATCTGCTGTCGTGGTCGATCACGGCCGCGCTGCACAACTACGCTCCGCCGACCGCGACCGCCGATCCGCAGTCGACCCTGCTGGCATGCACGAGCGGTGAGACTCACGTATTGGCACTGGAAGCCCTGCGAGCCGCACTCGCCGAGCGGCGCGTACGGGTCCGCATGCTCGGCGCGAATGTTCCCACCGCGGCGATCGCCGATACGCTGGCGCGTCCCGATCGCCCTGCCACCGTTGTGCTGTGGTCCCAGCAAGAGTCGACCGCCTTGCTGTCGGCGATACGCGCCGCTGAAGTGGCCGGTGCGCGAGTGCTGGTCGGTGGACCGGGCTGGGAGTCGGCCATCCTGCCGCCGGCCACGATCATTCTTTCCGGACTCGCGGACGCCATGAACCGAATAGTCGATGACGAAGGACGCTGAGCGCGCGCAGGTCGTGGCTGCTGGCCCACGAGGCGGATAAATCGACGCGTAAACGATGCATTTTTCGGTGATTGGTGCGACAATCAGGGTGTGGGCACAGATCACGTGGCTTTCTCGCGATGGCCTGGCGATACCCGCGCAACCACGGCGGGTTCGACGCGCCTCGCGCCCTCGATGACGTCTTCATCTGCGCATATAGCGGCACAGGGTGATTCGACTAGACCTTCGGCCGCTGCGCTCGGGCCCCGCGAACGCTGTGCGTTTCCAGCGCGGTGCGCTGCGAGGTCGATGCGCTTCAGTGCATCGGAGTTGCATCGAAAAATCTCGACCCTGGCCGTTACCTGCGGTGATCAACGATGATCCGCACCGAATTGGACGCCGCGGGTATCCACGGTCACGGTTGTGAGGGGCTTATCAGAGCTGTCGTGAACTCAGCGATTCAGCTGCCACGTCCAACGAACGAAAGGTGGAGGAAATGAGGAGCAACGCACGAATGACAGTGGCAGCAATTGGTGTGGGGGCGTTGGCATTGTTCGGCGTAGCCGCGTGTACGACGGATGACTCATCATCCGACTCGGCGGAAGGAACAACGATGCAGCCGATGACGACCGAAACGATGTCACCGACGACGACCGATGCGTCCCAGGCGAACCTCGTTGGTCCGGGCTGTACGGAATACGCCGAGCAAGTTCCTACCGGCCCGGGGTCGATCGAAGGCATGTCCGAAGAACCGGTCGCGGTAGCGGCATCGAACAATCCGATGCTGACCAACCTCACCGCCGCGGTATCGGGCCAACTGAATCCGGAAGTCAACCTGGTCGATACGCTCAACGGTGGTGAGTTCACTGTCTTCGCGCCCGTGGACGATGCCTTCGCGAAGGTCGATCCGGCCACCATAGAGAGTCTGAAAACCGATTCGGCGACACTGGAAACGATTCTCACCTATCACGTAGTGCCAGGTCGGATCGCGCCGGACGCCCTGACGGGTACACAGACGACGGTGCAGGGTGGCACGGTGTCCATCACCGGGTCCGGTGACAATCTGCAGGTCAACGACGCTGCCGTCATTTGCGGTGGTATCGGTACCGCGAATGCGACGGTCTACCTGATCGATTCCGTCCTCATTCCACAGTGAGAATCTCGCGCTGAGTTCCCGTCGGCACTGTCTGCGAATGCCCTGGCAGGTTCGTCGCGTTATCGGCCTTCCATCGGGCGGCTGGGCCACCAGATGCGATCACCGATCGTGGCGAACAGTGCCGGGATGATGATGGTGCGCACGATGAAGGTGTCGAGCAGGATACCCAGCCCCACGACGATGCCCAGTTGGGTGAGGGTGATCAGAGGGAGGACGCCGAGGACGCAGAACACGGCCGCGAGTACGAGCCCAGCGCTGGTGATCACTGTTCCGGTGGAAGAGACGGCTCGCACGACCGCGTGTGTTGTGCCGTTCGCCGGTGTTTCCTCGCGAGCGCGGACGACGAGGAAGATCGAGTAGTCGACGCCGAGGGCCACGAGGAACAGGAAGGCGAACAGCGGGACGTTGGTATCGATGGCGGGGAATCCGAACAGGTGGATGCTGACCCAGCTGCCGATGCCAAGGGCGGCAAAAGCGCTCAACACAGTCACCGCGACCAGGACCAGGGCTGCTGGAATCGCCCGCAGCACAACGACCAGTATGAGCAGGACAACGACCAGAATCAGCGGAATGATCACCGCGCGGTCCCGCTGGGCGGCGTCGCGGGTATCGAGTGCCTCGGCATCGCTACCGCCGACCATTGCCTGAGCATCGGGAACCTCGGCCAGGCCCTCGCGCATCAAGGCGATCTGGTCGAATGCGCGCTGGGACGCAGGTGCGCTGTCGATCACCACATCCCACCGCGTTATGCCAGAATCCGATGTTCCGGTTCGGTTGACGCGCTGCACGCCGGGCGATTCGACCAGCACCTGATCAACCCGCGTTGCCGCCGCCGATTCCGCCACGACCACAACCGGATCCGCGGTGCCGGCGGGGTAGTGCTGGGCCAATGTTTCGAAGCCGGCCACCGATTCGGCCTGCACCCGGAACTGCTCAGTCTGTGATAGCCCGACGTCGACAGTGAAAAGACCAGCCGCGCAGACCACTAGACTTGCGATGGCGCTCGTCGCGACGATAATCCGCCGTTCGATCACCCGCGTCGCGATGGTATGCCAGATCCCTGACTCGATCCGGTCGGGGCCATCGACGTGCGGAACAAAGGGCCAGAACACCTTTCGCCCACACGCCGCCAGTGCGGCAGGCAAGCCGAACAGCACGAACACCACGACGACCAGCAGCCCCGCTGCCGCCGACACGCCGAGGCTGCGGGTACTCGGCACCGAGGCCAGCAGCAGGGTCAGCAACGCGAAGACGACCGTGAGGTTGCTGGCGAGGATCGCAGGTCCGGCTCGGCGGCAGGCCAGTCGCAGCGCCTGCCGATGGTCGGGCCGGCGGTATAACTCGTCGCGGTAGCGTGACACCAGCAGGAGCGCGTAGTTGGTGCCCGCGCCGAATACCAGAACGCTGGTGATCCCCGATGTTGAGCCGTCGAAGCTGAGGTCGGTCACCGCGGCCAATCCGGTGCCCACACTGGTCGCCACCCGATCGGCCACTCCAACGATCAGGAGCGGCAGCAGCCACAGCACCGGCGACCGGTAGGTGGCGATCAGCAGGATCGCGACAACCGCCGCGGTGACTGCCAACAATGCCGCGTTCGCACCCGAGAACGAATCGGCGATGTCCGCACCGAACGCCGGCCCGCCGGTGACCTGGGCATCCATACCAGCAGGCAGACCACTCACTGTGCTTGTACGGATACGGTCGATCTCATCGGTGAGGGCGAACCCGCTCAATTGAGCGGGCACCGTAACGGTCCCTACCACCGCAGCTCCGTCCGGCGCGGGAGCCAGCCGCACGCTGTCCGGAGCCGTAGCCCCGGCTCGCGCCACCGCCGCGCGCGCCGCAGCCCGATCAGCCTCGGTCAGCGTCGACCCGTCGGCGCGGGTGAAGACAATCACCGCCGCCGCGGAACCGGCGTCAGGAAACTGCGCCAACGACTGAGCGATCTGCGCGGACTGCGATCCATCCGGTAGCGATTTCGGCGCTTCACCGGCCGACTCGTTCTCCCCGATAGCCCCGATCAGACCCATCGCACCAATGGCCAAGACGACCAGTAGCCACCACGACCTCCGGGAACTGACCAGCGAGGCGTACCGATTCCAGAGATTCACCTCGACACCCCTCCTACGCCTCCTTCGCGGAAGGAGGCCATACATGCGATTGTCGCTCGAGCCCGATCCCATTAGTGTGAATCGCGTTGTCGCAGCGTACGAAACTCTGCGGCCGCGTGCTCATGATCAATGATCCGAGCGGGGTATCCGGTAGTCGCATCCCGGGGCAACCGCCAAGGTTGGTGAATATCGCTGCTGCGCAGATGGGCGAGTTCGGGAACCCAACGGCGGACGTAGTCCCCCTCGGAGTCGTAGCGGTCGGCCTGCCGAATCGGATTGAGGACCCGGTTCGGTCTGGTATCGGCACCGGTTCCTGCCATCCATTGCCAATTCAACTGGTTATTGGCCACATCGCCGTCGGCCAGTAGGCCCATGAAATGCTGTGCGCCCGCGCGCCAGTCCACATACAGGGTCTTGGTCAAGAAGGAGGCGGTAATCAGTCGTGCTCTGTTGTGCATCCAGCCCTGCGCGGCCAGCTGGCGCATTCCGGCATCGACGATCGGGTAACCGGTCCGTCCCGCTCGCCATGCGGCCAGCAGTGCGTCGTCGTCACTCCACCGGTCGTTGCGATTTCGATAGTCACTGTGGGCGGCATTCGGACGCGCGGCCAGCATCTGGTGATGAAAGTCGCGCCACGCCAACTGGCGTACGAATGCCGCGCCGCCGGGCGAGGACGAATCGCTACGGTGGACAAGTTCGACGGCTGACAAGCATCCGAAATGCAGGTATGGCGACAAGCGCGATGTCGCATCGGCTGCGAGATCATCATGGAGGTCGGAGTACGCCGCAATCCCGTCACGAAACCATTCCCGTGCGGCACGCCGTCCTGCCGACTCTCCTCCTGGTGCCAGCTCGGGAGACACCTCGCCGACTCTCAGCTCGGCCGCGGTCGGCACTCGGTCGGTGCCAACTCCATCTGGCAGGTGTATTCGCTGCGGCGCGGGCAGCGGGGCACGCATCCCCATGGACGACCAGCGGCGAAAGTACGGAGTGAACACCGCGAAATGGTCAGTGCCTCCACTGGGAAGGAGATGTCCTGGCGCAGCGACGGTAGTGCTGCTGTCGTGAACCCGCAGTCGACAGCCCAACTGGGTCAACCGGGCTCGCAGCCGATCCTCGCGCCGACGGCTGTAGCCGCTGACGTCCGCGGCCATGTGCACCTCATCGACCGAGTACTGACGAACCAGTTGGCACACCTCGCGAACCGTATCGCCGCCGCGCAGGATCAAGCACACTCCCAAACGACGGAGCTGATCATCCAGATCGGCCAGGGTCGCTGCTAAGAAAGCCGCCTTGTTCGGGCTCAGATATTCTGATGCGCAGATGGTCTCGTCCACCACGAATACCGGCAACACTTCCGCCGACCGTGCGGCGGCTGTCAGAGCCGGATTATCGCGGACACGCAAGTCTCGGGTGAACAACGCGATCGCTACCGCCACGAGCCGGCACCCCTGTCTTTGTTCAGCATTGTGTTCCCTACCGCGCCGTCGGGTGGCGGTCGGTCTGCCGCTCGGCGGCGCCGATGATATTTCGGACCATCCCGCCGAACACGATGTGATGAAACGGTGTGACCATCTTCCAGTACAAGTGTCCGGCCAGCCCGCGTGGCTGGAAGACCGCACGCTGCCAATAGCGAGCTCCCGCAATGGTTTCGGAATCGACACCGAGTTCGAGCCAGGCCAGCCCAGGTAGCTTCATCTCGGCGCGAAGTCGCAGCAGGCGTGGGCGATCGATATGCTCGACGCGCCACCAATCCAGCGCCTCACCCTCGTGCAGACGGTGCGGATGCTTCCGGCCGCGGCGCAGGCCGACCCCGCCGCTGACACGGTCGATCCAGCCGCGCAGTGACCACGCCAGCGGGAACGAATACCAGCCGTTCTCACCTCCGATCGACTCGATGACGGTCCAGAGGGTTTGCGGACTGACGTCGGTGCGTTGTTCGCGGACGTCTTCGTAGAGTGAACCACCCGACCATTCCGGATCGCTGGGCAGCGGGTCCGACGGAGCGCCTGCGGTGTCGGCATCGGACCAGCGGGTGGGAACCTGAGCATTGCGGATCCGGGTCAAAGCAAGCTCAACGGCGCGTTCATAACGGGTGAGTCCGCCATCCGGTGGGGGGATGTAGTCGCCGATGTCGTGATCGTGGCAAACAACCTCGTGCACAAGTGATTCGATCAGCGGAATGGCCAGCGCGCGGGGCACCGGGGTGACCACATTGACCCATTGCGCGGAAAGCCAGGGGGTCAGCACCGGAACCGGAAGCACCATCCGACGTGGCAGCCCGGCTACCTCAGCGTACTTCCGCATCATCGTCAGATACGTGAGGATGTCCGGCCCGCCGATATCGAAGGCTCGGTTGACGTCGAGGGGGAGGTCGACCGCGCGCACCAGATAGTAGAGAACGTCACGGATCGCGATGGGCTGGATTCGGTTGTGCACCCATCTCGGCGTGACCATGGCGGGCAATCGTTCGGACAGATAGCGCAGCATCTCGAAACTGGCCGAGCCGGAGCCGATGATCACCGCCGCGCGCAGTTCTGCGGTCGGGACACCGGAGGCGCGAAAGATTGCTCCGACCTCGGCACGGGATGCCAGATGCCGCGACAACGTGACCTCTTCGGGGACGATGCCGCCCAGGTAGATCAGGCGCCGCACTCCGGCTGACCTCGCCGTAGACGCGACGATCCGGGCGGCACACTGATCTATGTCGGTGAAGTTGCGCTGGGTCAAGGAGTGGACCAGGTAGTAGACCACCTCCTGGTCCGCGACCGCGGCACCGACGTCGTCGGCCGACATGACATCGCCACGCCTCACCTCGACGCGGTCCTGCCACGGCACTTCCGCCAGCTTCGCGGGCGTCCGGGCGACAACTCGGACCTGGTGGCCGGCCCGGACCAATTCCGGCACCAACCGTCCGCCGATGTAACCGGTCGCTCCGAAAATTACACACCTCATTGCCGATCACCGTTCCTGTTCGAAACTGCGCTGAGAGCGCTGGTGCGCACCGCCGGTCGTGACCAGCCCGCGCTACGGGCCGGGACGATCGCATCGTTTATGCATCATTCTAGAGTAGAATATGACGGAGTTCGGTTCGAATGATTCTGTGGCCTGGTGGGTGCGCGATCGCCCGACCGGCTGCCCGGTCTGTGAGGAGTCGCCGTGGGGTCAGGTGGTGCGTGCGGGCGAAGGTTGCTGACGATGACTCGGGTGGCGGCCGCTACCGCGCTCGTGTGTGCGGTGAGCGCCGCGACAGTGGCCGCGGCGCCTACTGGGGGCCGGCAACCGTTGATGCCCGTTGCGGCATTGGACGTGCAACGCTATCTCGGGACTTGGCACCAGGTCGCGGCGATTCCGCAGCCGTTCAATCTCGACTGTGCCCGTGACACGGTCGCGAACTATCAGCTGATCGACGCCAACGATGTCCGTGTCGAGAACAGTTGTGTTACCTGGTCGGGAAGCACGAACCGCATTGTCGGCAACGCGCGAGTGGTTGATCCGGTCAGCCGGGCGCAGCTGCATGTCAGCTTTCCTCGGGTCCCGTCTCGAGATTCTCTCGATGGTCCGCCCAATTACGTCGTGACGTTTGTCGCCGACGACTATTCCTGGGCGGTCGTGGGCGATCCATTGCGATTGTCCGGATTCGTGCTGTCTCGATCCACGGCCGTCGATGCGGCGCAGTGGCGTGAGATTCGAGCGGTGGTTGCCGACCGCGGCTACGACCCCTGCATTCTGCTCACCTCGCCGACCGTGGGTGGCGCGGCTGACATTCGCCCGCTCTGCACGGTGTAGGCCGATGGGGAGTTCGCGGCTGAGATAGGCGGCACGCCCGCCGGAATGCTCGGTCTGGCCCCACCGATCGTATGCATCGCTTATGCATCATTTGTGCGGTAGTGTGGTACCTCACAGGCAGAGTTCCAGTCGTCCGGCAGGGGCTGCCGAGGGGCAGCGACGGGCGGCATCGACATCTAGGAGAACGTCATGTTCCGTTCCACCCCGACACGTTCGATCGGTCTGCTGGTCAGCGTGGGTGCCGCATCGCTGTGCGCACTCGCGGGTACCGCGACCGCGAACGCGGCGCCCATGGCGTCGTGCCCGGCGCCAGGTGCGGCGGCCGTACAAGCGACTGATGGTGGGGCTGCGTGCGCGGCCGAAAGCGATGCAGGGGGCGCCGCCGCGGCCTATGGGTTCGGCGGTACCGCTGATGCGGACGCCGCGGCGACGAGTCTGTCGCTGGCGATCGCCGCAAACGGCGGCGCAGCGACATCGTCGTCGCAGTACCTGTCCGGTCCCGCCGCTATCGCGGTTGGTCCTGGGGCGCAGGTGAACACCGCCGGTGTTCGGCCCGGGCTGTCGATAGGTATCGCCGGGCCCGGAGCGGCGGTGAATGTAACCGGTACAAGCACACCGACCTGCACAGGCGGTATGGCTTTCGCCGGAGATTTCCAGACTTGGCAAGGCTGTCTATCGCTCGGCTGAGGTCGGCCGAAGCGTCCATGTCGTCCCGGGTCCGCTGGGATGGTGAAAGGGGTGGCGTTGGCCGGAGCGGGTGGTGGAGCAGACCCCGGGGCCGAACTGACTGTCAGCGCAATGGCCCGGACCCTGGGGGTTCCAGTCGCGACGTTGCGGAGCTGGATCCAGCGCTACGATCTGGGTCCCGAACGCCGACTCCCCGGTCAGCACCGCCACTTCGGGCGATCTGATGCGGCGGTACTGAGCCGTATGGCCGATCTGGTTCGCGCTGGTGTCAGTCCAGTCGACGCAGCCAGGGCCGCGCGCTCGGCCGCGGACCCGGTGCCGGTACTGGGCGAGGTGGCGCCAGTCCTCGCTGCCGCCGAGCGGCTCGATGCCACCGAATTGCTTGTGCTTGTCTCGGCGCACTTCGCACATTTCGGCGTGGTGACAACGTGGAATCGGATGTGTCGACCGGCTTTTGCCGATGTGGTGGCCGGGCAGCGGCGCGGGCGCGGGCTGATCGACGTGGAGCACGTCCTGACCTGGGCGATAACTGCTGCACTGCACCGCACTGTGCCGGTGGTGCGCAATACGAAAGGGCTCCCGCCGGTGCTCTTGGCGTGCATACCGGGAGAAGGTCATGTCTTGCCACTGGAAGCGTTGCGTGCGGCATTGGCCGAGACCGCCATCTCGGCGCTTCTGCTCGGGGCAGCGGTTCCCTATGACGCCTTGGCCGACGCCGTCGCCAAACAACCTCGCCGCCCGATCGTCCTGCTGTGGTCACACACCGGCCCCGCCGGACCGCTGCCTGATTTCGACGAGGTCCGATCACCGGCCCTGTTGCTGTTGGGTGGGCCGGGTTGGACCGGACCGATCGGACTCGCGCACGCGCGCAAAGTTCGCACATTGGAAGAAGCGGTCGACACCATCGCGGGAACAGTGCAGGCATCGGCGACTGTGGGTGGGGGTCGCCGATCAAGTGGTTTCACCGGATACGAGGACTACAGATGACATCGAACGATGCCAACAGGACTCGAGCCCTTGCCGTCGAGGCAGTGGCGGCGTGGGTGGCACCCATGTCAGACCATGGTCGCAGACGCGATATCGCGGTCGTCGGCAGCGGGGTCGCCGGCCTCACCGCTGCTTTCGCGCTGAGCAAGACAGACCGGGTCACCTTGTACGAGAAGGACACCCGACTGGGCGGCCACGCTCACACGCACGACGTGGAGTACGCGCCTGGACACTGTGTACGGGTCGATTCCGGCTTCATCGTGCACAACGATCGCACCTACCCGACCCTGCGGCGGCTGTTCGATGAGCTCGGGATACAGACGCGGAGCACCGATATGTCGATGTCTGTGCGCGCGGATCGCGTCGGACTCGAATACGCGGGGGCGAAGGGGCTTGCCGGGTTGTTCCCGACGATCCGGACCCTGGGTAAGCCACGCTACCTGGCACTGCTCGCCGAGGTTCCCAGATTCCACCGCGCGGCCTCCCGGCTGCTCGAAGTCGATGGCTCTGGCATCACCCTCGCCGAATTCCTTCGGGCCCATCACTTCGGCGACTACTTCATTGATCATTTCGTCACGCCGTTGGTCGCCGCGGTCTGGTCGTGCGACCCCAAGGCAGCGGGGGAATATCCCGCGCACTACCTGTTCCATTTCCTCGACCATCACGGGATGCTCACCGTGCACGGTTCGCCGGTCTGGCGGACAGTGGTCGGTGGTTCCGCCCGATATGTCGAGCGGGTTGCCGCACGGATCTCCGAGATCCGCACCGGTACGCCGGTGCGTGCCATTCGCGAGGACACGATGGGTGTTGTCGTCACCGATGAGGGCGGACCACGCCGCTTCGATGCCGCCGTGATCGCGACGCACCCACATCAAGCCCTGGCGATGCTCACCGAACCGTCGCCGCTGATGCGCACGGTGCTCACAGCGATGCCCTACTCGGTGAACCAGGCGCAATTGCATACCGACGAATCCGTGCTCCCCGTCGCGAAAAGGGCGCGTGCTTCGTGGAATTACCTGGTGCCGGGCGACCAACGGGATGCGGCGGGGGTGCTCGTCACCTATGACCTCACCAGGTTGATGGGCATCGACCAGGTGGCCGATCGTCGTTTCCTGGTGACATTGGGTGGGCGGCATTTCATCGATCCGGGCCGGGTGATCGCGGAAATGACCTACGAGCATCCGCTCTACACCCCGGAGTCGGTGTCTGCGCAGCTTCACCTGCCCGATATCGACTCCGACCGGCTGGCATTCGCTGGTGCCTACCACGGCTGGGGCTTTCACGAGGACGGGGCGCGCTCCGGTCTGCGCGCTGCCCGCCGGATCAGCGGCGATCGGCTGTCGGTTGATCTGGCCCCGATCCGGGCAGGTGCGTGATGGTGCCGTCTTCTGCTGCGCTCTACCTGACGCGAATCCATCATGCCCGTGCCGCCCCGGTGCGCCATTCCTTCGAGTATCGCGGTTACAGCTGGTTTTTCGACGTCGATGCGCCGCCGCGGCTCCCGCGGTTGCTCCGACCACTCGGCTATTTCCGCCCGGAGGATCACCTCGATGGCCCTGCGGACAATCTGCGAGACCGCGTGATCGGCCTGCTCGAAGATCGCGGCATCGATAGTCGGATCGGGCGCATCAACGCCCTTATGAGCGCACGAGTGCTCGGCTACGTTTTCGATCCGCTCACCGTGTTCTGGTGCCACGGCATTGACGGCAGCTCGAACTGCGTGGTGGCCGAGGTGCACAACACCTACGGGCAACGCCACGCCTACATCTTGCACCCCGACGATGAGGGGTACGCGGAGGTGGACAAGCAGTTCTACGTCTCACCGTTCCACGACCTGGAAGGCCGCTACTACCTTCGATTGCCCGAACCCGCAGAAACTCTCGCGATCCGGATCACCTTGCAGCGCGCTGACCAGCCGCCATTTCGCGCCGTCATGACCGGCCATCCGATTCCGGTGACACCCCGAAACCTGCTGCGAGCCCACGTGCGCACGCCCTTCGCGCCGTGGCTCACCGCAGCCCGCATCCGCCGACAGGGGATGGCGCTGTGGGCGCGGGGGGTACCGCTGCGGCCCAGACCCCATATCAATTCATCGCCAAGGACGACATCGTGATCAACTCCTGTCTCGATGAGTCGACTCATCACCGGCTCGTGCTCCCACCGCCCAATGGGTGGCGTGCTCGTGTCGGTGCACGCGCTGCCGCCATGGTTTTCGCTCGTGCCGTCGCACGGCTGCCGGTGCGGGTCGAGTTTCCGGATGGCACCGTTGCCGGCGCCGGATCCGACGACGATCCGCTGCCGCGCATGATCATCGGTGATCCTGCCGCGTTCTTCTCGCGGCTCGGTACCACTGGCCTGATCGGCTTCGGCGAGTCGTACACCGTCGGTGAATGGACATCGCCCGACCTCGCGAGCGTGCTGACGGTCTTCGCGGGACAGCTGCCCCGTTTGATCCCGCCGCCATTGCAGCGGTTGCGATCAGTGCTGTTGCCACGGCCACCATCTGCCGCCGCGGGCACCGTCGATAGCGCCAGATCGAACATCGAACGCCACTACGACCTCTCGAACGAGATGTTCCAGGCGTTTCTGGACGAGACGATGACCTACTCATGCGCGTTGTTCGACCCGGCCGACATCGCGGCCGGGCCGGTCTCCTGGGACCGGCTGGCAGATGCTCAGCACCGAAAGATCGACGCGATATTGGATGCGGCCGGTGTCGGATCGGGAACCAGATTGCTCGAAATCGGCACCGGATGGGGTGAGCTGTGCGTGCGTGCCGCGGCGAGGGGTGCATCGGTCCACTCCGTGACTCTGTCCACTCAGCAGTTGGAGCTGGCGCGCCGTCGCGTCGCCCGAGCCGGCTACGCACATGCGGTGACGCTCGAGCTGTGCGACTACCGCAGCATCCGGGGAAGCTACGACGCGATCGTGTCGGTGGAAATGCTCGAAGCGGTCGGATACCGATACTGGCGAACCTATGTCGAATGTCTGAACAGATTGCTCGACCCCGGCGGGCGCATCGCCCTACAGGTGATCACGATGCCGCACGATCGCATGCTCGCCAGCCGTAACACTTACACCTGGATACAGAAGCACGTCTTCCCCGGCGGTTTCCTGCCCTCCACCGAGGCGATCGAATCCACCCTCGCCCGCTACACGCCGCTGCGGGTGTGTGGCCGCGCCGGATTCGGGCCGCATTATGCGGAGACTCTCCGGCTATGGCGGGAGCGCTTCGACAGTCGTGCCGACGAGATCGCCAATGTGGGATTCGATGCCACATTCCGCCGACTGTGGCGGTTCTACCTGGCCTACTCCGAGGCCGGATTCCGTTCCGGATACCTCGACGTCCAGCACTTCGTCCTCGAGCGGAACCGGGAGTTGACATGACAGTCGCCGCGCGCCTCGAGTCGGTCCTTCGGCCGATGCTTCATGGCCCACTCCCGATTCGGTTGGTGGCATGGGACGGCAGTGTCGCAGGGCCGTCCCATGCACCACGCGTGATCGTGGGCAGTCCACGCGCTCTGCGCCGGATTCTGTGGCATCCGGGTGAATTGGGTGCCGCACAGGCATACGTCACCGGAGAGATCGACGTCGAGGGGGATCTGGGCGAAGCGCTGAGTGTGGTGTGGCGAGCCGCCCTCGGGCGATCCGCTCCCGATGTGCGGTGGAGCGACATCGCCAGGGTGGCCGGGGCTGCAGCACGCCTCGGGGCCGTGGGCACTCGGCTGCCCGCCCCCGAGACACAGGTAAACCTGCGCGGCCGCCGAAATACGCGTGCCCGGGACCGGGCTGCGATCAGACATCACTATGACATTTCCAACGACTTCTACGCACTGCTGCTCGACCCCGCGATGACCTACTCGTGCGCCTACTTCACCCGCGGTATCCCCGAGGACCCCCGGCAGGCCGCCGCCGCCCTGGATGAGGCCCAGCTGGACAAGCTCGATCTGGTGTGTCGCAAGCTCGACCTTTCGCCGGGCATGCGACTGCTCGATGTCGGTTGTGGATGGGGAGCGCTCGCTCTCCACGCGGCCGAACACTATGACGTCGATGTAGTCGGATTGACGATCTCCGGCGAGCAACAGCGCTACATCGCGAGGAAAGTAGCCGAACGAGGTCTCGCGGGTCGGGTCGAGGCCAGGCTTCTCGATTACCGCGACCTCAGCGACACCGGATTCGACGCGGTTGCCTCGCTCGAGATGGGCGAGCACGTCGGACAGCGAAACTACCTCGGCTATGCCAGAACCCTGCATGCTGCCGCCGCGCCGGGTGCTCCGGTGCTGATCCAGCAGATGTCACGCCACGGCAGGCATCCGGGTGGCGGCCCCTTCATCGAAGCGTTCATCGCATCAGATATGGCGATGCGGCCGGTCGGCGACACCTTGGGGCTGCTCGAAGCAGGTGGGCTCGAGGTACGGGGTGTCCAGGCGCTGCGCGAGCACTACGTATGGACCGCCCGCGCGTGGCTGCACCGGTTGGATGGCAGGTGGGATGACGCGGTGCGGTTGCTCGGCGTTGAGGGTGCGCGAACCTGGCGGCTCTATCTGGCCGGTGGCGCACTCGCATTCGAGCACGGTCGGATGGGAGTCGACCAGATTCTGCTGCGTAGGCCGAGTACGACCGTGCTCGGTTCACCACCGACTGTGAGAGCGGTGCGGGTGCGATGAACCTGGTTCTGGTCGGGCTGTCTGCACTGGTCGCCCTCGCTATTGCCCAGGCGGTGACGTATCTTGTCGCGCGCCGTCTCGGCCGCTACAACGTCGTGGACGTGACGTGGGGACTCGGGTTTGTGCTCGTCGCGATGGTTGCGGCGGCGATCGGGGATGGTTCGCCGGTTCGGAAGGCTCTCATGCTCGCGCTGGTCGCCATCTGGGGGCTGCGGTTGAGCCTGCATCTGCAGCGTCGGACCGCCGGTCGAGGCGACGACCCGCGATACGTTGCGCTGCTGGATCGCCACGGACAACGGCCGAGTACTGCCCTAGCGCGCATCTTCCTGCCCCAGGGACTCACCCAATGGCTGGTGTCGCTGCCCGTTCAGGTCTCCGCAGCCGCCGACGCGACGTCCGGCGTGGGTTGGGTGGCGGTCGGTGTGGGTGTGCTGGTGTGGTCTGTGGGGATCGCCTTCGAGGCCGTCGGCGACTATCAGCTCACCCGATTCCGTGCGAACCCCCGGAATCGGGGAAGGGTAATGGATCGTGGGCTCTGGGCGTGGACCAGACATCCGAACTATTTCGGTGATTGTTGCGTCTGGTGGGGGATCTGGCTGGTCGCTGCGAGTTCCTGGCCAGGCGTGCTGACAATTGTCGCGCCGTTGGCGATGACCTACCTGTTGGTCTACGGCACGGGTGCGCGATTGCTCGAACACACCATGCGTGACCGTCCCGGGTATCGCGACTACCAACGCCGCACCGCGTATTTCTTCCCGATGCCGCCGCGCCGCCGGCTCGGGGATATCTGACCCGATCAGGCGGACCGCGTCGCCGGCGCCGGGCCGAAAGTCGATTCGAAATAGTGAATGAAATCGTCCCTCGAGGCGGGGAATCCGGCGTAACCGAGATAGCCGTCGGGTCGGACGACATATAAGGCGCGAGGTCCCGCGTGGTACATGCGGGCGAAGTCGCCGTCGCGATCACGAATGACCGGCACGTTCGTCGGCCGGACTCTGGCTTCGGGTGCGGCGATGAGGTAGGTGTCCAGTCGGCCACCGGTCACTTCCCGGGTCATGTCGACGCAGCCTTCGATCTCATCGAGCGCCGATTCGTCGCAGCTGGCATCCACATACGCGAGAACAGTGTGGTCGGGCCCAGCGAGCAGGGTGAACAGCCGGAACGGGGAGGTCACCGCCTCTCGGGTCAGTCCGGTCGCGTCAGGTGCACGGCTGCCGGCGGTGGGCGTCGGTGATCCGGCGGCAGAAGGCGTCACGATGGGGCTGTCGCGGTAGTCGATCAGCAGCTGGGCCTCGCGGCGCAGGACGTAGTCGGCGTCCGTTTCGCCGGCCCCTATGCCTTCCCTGGCGTCGCGCACGGTGCGGCCGACCACTTCCTCCCCGACGGGTCTGCGTTCGGTGTCGTAGCTCGCCAACAGCTCGGGTGCGGCCGTCCCGGCGACGGCCAAGGCGAGCTTCCAGGCAAGATTGTGGGCATCCTGGATGCCGGTGTTCATGCCCTGCGCGCCTGTGGGTGGATGGATATGGGCGGCATCGCCGGCGACGAAAACTCGTCCACGGCAATAGGAGTCGACGATGCGGTGGCTGATCCGGAACATCGAGGACCAGCGCAGGTGCGACGCTGTGGTCGGCTCGGGCGCCAGCCGGTCCAGCACGGCCTGGATGTCGGAGAGTTCGGGACCGGGTCCGCTGCCGATTCCGTGCTGCACTCCGCCGGTCGCGGCGGTCTCGAGCTCCGCGGGCACCCGCATCGACACCCGGTAGCGGTTGCGGCCGGGTAGCGGGATGCACACGAGGACGTCGTCGGTGACTCCGTCGGTCTGGTGCATCGCCCGCACGCCGAAGCCGCGCGGCTGTGCCCAGTCCAGTTCCACGTCGCCGAGCATGTACTGCTCGGCGAAGGCCGCACCCTCGAACGTCAGGCCGAGTGCTTTGCGGACGGTGCTGTGTGCCCCGTCGCAACCGACCACGTACCGCGCCCGGACGGTGTGCTCACCATCGGGCCCGGTGAGCACGGCATCGACGCCGTCCTCGTCCTGAGTAAACCCGACGAGCTCGGTGCCGCGCTCTATGCGCGTCCCCGTCGACTCCAATCGTTGCCAGAGAATGCGCTCGGTCTCGTACTGGGGGATTCCGATGAAACCGAACGGCACATCAGGTGGCAACGTCAGATCCAGCCGCTCGGCCTCGACCCCGTTGATGAAGACCAACTGCCCGTGCAGCCTGATCGCGGCGTCGAGGATATCCCGGAGCACGCCCATCGACTCGAACAGTTCCAGCGTGCGGGGTTGAATTCCGACCGCCTTCGCATACTGCGGTGGAACGGCCAGCTTGTCCACGATCCGGCAGCGCACACCCCGCCTGGACAACTCGACGGCCGCGGCCGATCCCACCGGACCGGCGCCGACGATGAGGACATCGGTGTCGAACATGCGCCATCACCTCGTAGTGGAGGAATCCGCGTCAGTGTCGGTTGCTGATCGTACGCCGACCGGACAGCGATCACGCGGTGTTCTCGGTTGCGGCTCCTGCATCGATCGGGGACACCATGCCGGTCACGTGCGCTCTGGCGTCGTCGGCCAGGAACAGCACGCTGCGAGACACCTGCTCCGGTCCGATCGCGGCGATCGGCAGAATATGGCCGCGTCTTTCGGACGAGGCCATATCTGGGTTCGGCAAACTAATTGCGGTTGAGTAGTTTTCGCATGGCGTGTGCCGCGCCTTCGACGAGTCGATCGCGTGGGAATCCGCTGCGCTGCTCGGCCGCGGCATAGTTGCCGCCGGCGACCCAGACCGGACCGTCGGCGAGATGTTCGAGACCTTCCCGTGCGACGTCGCCGGGTTCGGCGACGAGCATGCCCGGAATGTCGAAATTCAGCCCGGCGCGTTCCATGGCCGGTGTGCGGGTGACACCGAGAACCAACTCGACGACGTGCACGCCACGTGGCCGCAGCTCGAGCCAGAGACCTTCGGCGAACACCCGGCTGAATGCCTTGGCGGCAGCGTAGATGCTCTGATGTTCGGAACCCATATAGCCGGCCAGCGACCCGAGCAAGACGATTCCGCCGCGGCCCCGTGCCGTCATGCCCGCAACGAAGTGGTGTGCGAGCTCCAGCTGCCGGTCGATATTGAGCGTGATGATGCCCCGGAATCCGGTCAGATCACCGGTGACGAACTCGTGCCCGTAGCTATTGGCTCCTGCGTTGAAGATCAGCAGGCCGACCTCGATATCGGCGGTGGCCGAACGGATCCGGTCCACCGCGTCGGCGTCGAGGAGATCCAGCGCCAGCGTCCGTACCTCGACGCCATTGGCGCGTACCGTCGCCGCGGTGTCCTCGAGCGGACCCGGCTTGCGGGCGATGAGCACCAGATTCAGGCCTGCCTCGCTCAGCTGCTCGGCAAAAGCTGCGCCCACGCCCTCGGATCCGCCTGCGATCACGGCCCACGGGCCGTACTGGTTCGTGTCGATCATGAATGAGACTGAACCACGAAGGCTGCTCGCGAGCGTAGGCCGTGCCGCGTGGTGCGTCCGCGCCGACGAAGATCTGCGATGATGAGGACCTGGCGTCCGCACATGCCGTGAGATGTCGCGTTGACGTGGTCGGACGGCGTGATCTCACTGAGCGGACGGACCGGACCGAACGTGGCGCTAGCCGGGCAGCATCGATCCCGACGGTGAGGGGTTGGACGAGGAAGGGGAAGCGATGCCGAGAATCGCCGAAGCGCGCGATGCTGCGGCACCGAGCTCGACCGAGCAGCATGCCCGAGTCCAGCGCATACTCGAGGCCGCTGTCGCCCTCGCCACCGAGCACGAACTCGAACGAGTCCAGATGAACGAGGTGGCCAAGCTCGCAGGCGTCGCGGTCGCCACGTTGTATCGCTACTTCCCATCGAAGACCCACCTGTTCGTCGCGGTCATGGTCGATCAGATCGATCAGATGAGCGCGGGGTTCGCGCGCCGCCCGCGTCCCGGGTTGAGCGCCACCGCCGGAGTACACGACACCCTGGTTCGGGTGGTGCGGGCGCTGTTGCGCCGCCCGCTGCTGGCCAACGCGATGATCCAGTCCAACGGTGCCGCGAAGGCCGCGCTCGTCCCCGACACGGCGCGTGTCGAGCGGAATTTCCGGCAATTGCTCTACGACGCAGCAGGTATCGAGGAGGCGACCGAGCGGGACGCCACACTGGTGCGAGTGCTGATCCACGCGGCCTTCGGTGTCATCCAGTCCTGCCTGAACGGGCGAATCACGGTCCCCGACGCCGAGCAGGACCTGCGGGTCATGTGCGACCTCCTGCTCGCCGAATGGCCGGAATCGTTCACATAGCGAACCGCGGGCGATGAGAAGGTGATCGCTTGCCGCGCCGGCTTCCCGGTGGCGTTGCGCGGCAACGCTTCCACAGTGATCTGCCACCTCGAACCGTCCGCCGGGGCCGGTCATCCAGGCGATGGTGGCCTCGATTCGAGGCTGCGCGATCGGTGCTGGTGGTGCCGCGATGGTGGCCGTCTCCGGCAATCCCTACCACTGAGCGAGACTGCGAACCCGCCGGGCTGTGCTCCGTGGCTAGCGTTCGGGCATCACCACGAAGGAAGGCATATGACGACTCTCTCCGTCGTGCGCACGACGATCGCCGAGATGCTGCTCGATCGGCGCGGGGACGAACACCTCGGGGTCCGTACCCGCGAACGAGACTGGACCTGGGACGAGGTGGTTCGCGAGAGCGCCGCGCGCGGTGAGCTTGCCCGAAGGCTGCGTCGTGACGGACCGTTCCACATCGGGATCTTCCTCGACAACGTTCCCGATTTCCTGTTCTGGCTCGGCGGTGCCGCGCTGACCGGCGCGACCATCGTCGGCATCAACCCGACGCGCGGGGCCGCCGAGCTGGAAGCGGAGATCCGCTATGTCGATTGCCAGCTGATCGTCACCGACAGCGCGGGTATGTCACGGCTGCGGCAGCTCGATCTGGGACTGGACGACGATCGGATCCTGGTGATCGACCGACCCGGCTATGCCGAGTTGGTCGAGCGTCATCGGGTCGCCGATCCGGCAATGATGCCCTCGGTCGATTCCTCGTCGCTGTTCCTGCTGCTGTTCACCTCTGGTACGACCGGCGCGTCGAAGGCCGTCAAATGCAGTCAGGGCAGATTGTCCCGGCTGGCATATGCCATCGGCGAGAAGTACCACCACCATCGCGGCGACGTCGACTACTGCTGTATGCCGCTGTTCCACGGCAACGCGCTGATGGCGCTGTGGGCACCCGCGCTCGCCAACGGCGCCACCGTCTGCTTGACCAGAAAGTTCTCCGCGTCCGGGTTCCTGCCCGACGTCAGGTATTTCGGGGCGACGTACTTCACCTACGTCGGTAAGGCCCTCGGCTACCTGATGGCCACTCCGGAGTTGCCCGACGATGCCGGCAACACCCTGGTGCGCGGATTCGGGACCGAGGCCTCGCCGGAGGACCAGGCCGCGTTCGTCCGTCGCTTCGGCGCGGTGCTGTACGAGGGCTACGGGTCCAGCGAGGGGTCGGGTTCGGTGGTCCTCGATCCCGCCGCTCCCGAGGGCGCCCTCGGCCGGCCGGCGCATGCGGGGATCGCGGTGGTGAACCCCGACACGCTCGCCGAATGTGCGCGCGCGATTCTGGACGAACACGGTCGAGTGCTGAACCCGGGCGAGGCGATCGGCGAAATGATCAACAAAGCCGGCGCGAACGCGTTCGAGGGCTACTACAAGAACGACGCCGCCGACGCCGACCGGATCAGACACGGCTGGTACTGGACCGGCGACCTCGGGTACATCGACGAAGCGGGATTCCTCTACTTCGCCGGCCGCAAGGGTGACTGGATTCGCGTCGACGGCGAAAACATCTCGGCCTTGACGATCGAACGCGTGCTGCGCAGGCACCCGCAAGTGATCGCGACCGGTGTCTACGCCGTACCCGATGCGCGGTCGGGAGATCAGGTGATGGCTGCTGTCGAAATGGAATCTCATGCGGTGTTCGATCCGCAGGAATTCGCGGACTTCCTTTCCAACCAACCGGATCTCGGCAGCAAAGCCACGCCGCGATTCATCCGGGTGTCGACGAACCTGCCGGTGACGGGCTCGAACAAGGTCCTCAAACGCGACTTGCGGGCGCAGTCGTGGCGCTGCGACGACCCGGTATTCCGATGGGTGGGGCGGGGTGCACCGGCCTATCACCCGATGTCGCGCACGGACAAGGACGATCTCGTCCGTGAGTTTCAGATCGCGGGAAGACAGCGGCTCCTGTAGGGACCACCCCACCTGAGGGCGGCGGCGTCGTCAGCCCTACCGCGGTCGTATTTTCTGGTCGGGTCCGATGGCGGATTTCTGACCGGGCAACGATTCGCCTCGATGGTGGGCAGACGCGAGTGTCATGAAAGAGCGTGTACCCCAACGGTATTGGGGCACACGCTCTATCGCAATGTGATGCAGCCGTCATCGGCCATGAGCGTCTGGCCGGTCATGCACCGGGTGTCGCGACCGGCGCCGCTGGTGAGGGTCGCGATCTTGCCGTCCAGTCTCATGCCTGCGCTTCCGGATCGCCGGTGGCCATTGCGAACTTCTCCAATTCGGCGACGCTGTACGCGGAATACGTTTCGTAGCGACCGCGACCCGAGAAGTAGGGCGTCAGTTGGCCGTCGAGTTCCTCGAGAGTGAAGGCCCCGCCCGCGGCGTCGAAGCGCTGCTCGACCCGCGGCGCCTCCATGAGTGCGACGATCTTGCCGTAGACGACGAACACTTGGCCGTTGATCTCGTCGGAGGCAGGGGACGCCAGGTAGTTGACCAGGGTGGCGACCCGTTCGGGTGCGAGCGGATCCAGCCCGTCGGTGCTGTGGTCGGTGAAGGTCTCGGCGGTCATCGCGGTCCGGGCGCGCGGGCAGATCGCATTGGCGCGCACGCCGTAGCGCGAAAGGCCCTGGGCCGTCGACAAGGTGAGTGCGGTGATGCCCGCTTTGGCGGCCGAGTAATTCGGCTGCCCGGCCGCTCCGAACAGAAATGCCTCCGACGACGTATTGATCACTCGCCCGTACACGGGGCCCTCGGCCGCCTTGCTCGCTTGGCGCCAGTGCACCGCGGCCGCGCGGGAGGTGGCGGCGTGGCCCTTGAGGTGGACGCGGATGACGTCGTCCCAATCGGATTCGGTGAGGTTGAAAATCATCTTGTCGCGCAGGATTCCGGCATTGTTGACCAGCACGTCCAGCGAGCCGAAGGTGCTGACCGCGGTGTGTACGAGACGCTCGCCGAGTGCCCAGTCCGAGACGTCGCCCGTGACCGCGACCGCCTGCCCGCCTGCACCGGTGATCTCGTCGACAACCTCATGTGCGGCCGATCCCATGTCATTGACCACCACCGCAGCTCCAGCGGCAGCGAGGCCGAGCGCCTCGGCCCGCCCGAGCCCCGCTCCGGCGCCGGTCACGATCGCCGTGCGGCCGCCGAGGGTCAATTGTTCAGCCATATCGAACTCCCTGATTCGTTGAGATTTGTGCCAGTCCGATGTTACCTTGAAACAAGAATTCCTTTCATTTTTTGCCTTCTACCAGCCTCTGAGCAGCGCAGTTGGAGGAATCGATGACTATCATTGATTCAGGAGATGTCACCAGGGTTCCGAAAAGGGATCTGCCACCGTCGATGGTCGAGCGCATGACGTTGATCCTCGATGCCTTCGACGGTCGCGCCTCGCGACTGACTCTGGAAGAAGTCGCCGGACGCTCCCGGCTGCCCCGTTCCACGGTCCACCGCATCCTGCATCAGCTCGTGCAACTGAACTGGGTCGAGCACGCGGCCTTCGGCTACTGCCTGGGTGGACGCGCGCTCGGATTGGGTGGTGGCGACGGTGGACGCGGCGAGATCCGCGCCGCCGCAGCGCCACTGCTGCACGAGCTGCACCTACAGACCGGCATGGTGGTGCACCTGACGGTGCTCGAGGGGGGTGAGAGCCTCTACCTCGACAAGGTCGGCGGACGTTTCGCCGCCCAGTTCCCGTCGCGGGTCGGCGGACGCGGGCCCGCCTACGCCACCGCGGGTGGAAAGTCGATTCTGGCGTTGCTGCCCCCGGAGACCGTCGAATGCCTCTACCGTCGTCCGTTGCGTGGCTATACCGATCGCACGATCACAAGTCTGTCGGCGCTGCATGTCGAGCTCAATCGGATCAGGCAGCGCAACGGCCTCGCCCTCGAGCGGGGTGAATCGGTGCGCGGAGT
The DNA here is from genome assembly GCF_042754945.1 of Nocardia sp. NPDC059180. Lineage (NCBI taxonomy): Bacteria > Bacillati > Actinomycetota > Actinomycetes > Mycobacteriales > Nocardiaceae > Nocardia > Nocardia sp. NPDC059180. The sequence goes on along the minus strand of NZ_JBHZBU010000013.1, from coordinate 7,561 downwards.
CGCTTGTGTCGGCGCGGCGGTTCGCGGCCCGGACGGCCCCGTCGCCGGGCTCTCGTTATGCGGTGACATGCGCACCGCGCGACTCGAGCGGGTCGCACCGCTGGTGGTGGACGCGGCCCGTGAGGTGTCGCTGTCGCTGTATCCGGATCAGGAGGGACGGCGCCGCAGAGGAAGCGCTGGGACATCGAACAACTGCTCACACCTCATGCCCGCCGACCGCTTGGTGCGCGCGTGATCAACAGGAAGAAGTGACCATGGGTCAGGTATTGGACAGGATCGAAGCCTACGCGGAGGAGATCCGCGCCGAGGGCGTCGAGGGCGACAAGCTCATGCGATTGTCCGACAAGTCGGCGCAGCGGCTGCGCGAATCGGGAGCGATCCGGATGCTGCAGCCCAAGGAACACGGCGGCCTCGAATGTCATCCGCGCGAATTCGCCGAAACCACGATGGCGATCGCCGCGATGGACGGCGCGGCGGGCTGGGTCACCGGCATCGTCGGCGTCCATCCGTGGGAGCTCGCCTTCGCCGACCCCAAGGTGCAGGAAGAGATCTGGGGCACCGACCAGGACACCTGGGTCGCCTCCCCGTACGCGCCGATGGGCGTGGCCACGCCGGTCGATGGCGGGTACCGGCTCACCGGTCGGTGGTCCTTCTCCTCGGGCACCGATCACTGCCGGTGGGCCTTCCTAGGGGCGCTGCTCGGTGATGCGGAGGGCAAACCTGCGATGCCCCCGACGCCCATGCACGTGATCCTGCCCAGGTCCGACTACGAGATCGTCGAGGACTCCTGGGATGTGATCGGGCTACGAGGTACCGGCTCGAAGGACTTGATCGTCAGAGACGCCTTCATTCCCTCCTACCGCACGCTGCTGGCCTCGGAGGTCATGGACGGGACCGCCGTACAGCGGGCCGGACGCACCGAGACGCTGTACCGAATGCCGTTCTCCTGCATGTTCCCGCTGGGCATCACCTCCGCGGTGGTCGGGATCGCCGAAGGTGCGCTGGCATGTCATATCGCCGCACAGAAGGAGCGGGTCGCCGTGACCGGGGTCCCGATCAAAGAAGACCCGTATGTGCTGTTCGCGATCGGAGATGCGGCTGCCGAGATCGCAGCCTCGCGCGCGGCCCTGCTGGAGACCGTGGACCGGTTCTGGGACAAGACCGATAAGGGCCTCGACATCAGCTTCGAGGAGCGAGCGATCGGCAGGCGCACGCAGACCGCTGCCGCGTGGCGCGCGGCACGGGCCGTGGATGAAATCTTCGCCCGATCCGGCGGCGGTGCACTGCATTACAAGTTCCCGATGCAGCGGTTCTTCCGTGACATCCACGCTGGATTGGCGCACGCCATTCATGTGCCCGGTTCGATCTTCCATGCTTCGGCGCTGACCCAGCTCGGTGGAGAGCCCAAGGGAGTCCACCGCTCGATGATCTGACTAAGCGGCAGACAGGAATCGTGGCCCGCCGTCGATCGACGTTCGCCCGTTCACCGTGCCGACCGGCGCCGCGGTGTGGCAGAAGATCGGCAGCTTGGAAACCGGGAAATACGCCGATCTCACGGTGCTCTCCGCGAACCCGCGGACGACACCAACCGAACAACTGCGTGATCTCCAGGTCGAAGCGACGTTCCTGATGGGCAGGCAAACCCACGGCGACGCACTCGCGTGAACATCGCCGGGGCTCATCGGTTCCGGTGACCGCTCCCGGTAGTGCGAACTACTCTCCGGCAGTCGCCAGTTCCGCTACCGCGACGTCGACGAGGTCGGCGATTGCGGCAGGCTGGGAGGCGAGTGAGGCGTGGCTCGCGTCGAGTTCGACGACCCTGCGCGGGTTCATCCGCTGCGCCATGCGCCGTTCGTTGTCCGGGTTGATCATCCGATCCTGGGTGGAGACTTGGTACCAGGTGGGTTTGACCTTCCACGCGGGCGCGGTGACGGTATCGCCGAACGTCGAGCCGACCGGTGCCTTCTGTGTCACCGCCATGACCAGCGCTTCGTCCTCGGACAGATCCTGGGCGAAGCTCTCACGGAACTTGTCCTGCGCGATCCACAGGTATCCATCGGAATCGGGCGCGATGTTGGCGAACGCCGCGGGCGGTAGTTCCTCGCTGATCTGGCCCGGGCTCTCGCCGGCGTCGGGCGCGAACGCCGCCACATAGACCAGGCCGACCACATTGGGCCGGTCACCGGCCTCGGTGATCACCGCCCCACCGTACGAGTGGCCGACCAGTAGCACCGGGCCATCTACCTGGTCGATCATCTGACGGGTGCGGGCGGCATCGTCGCCGAGGGAGGTGAGTGGATTCTCCACTGCACGCAATTTGTCGTATCCGCGGTTGCGCAGTTCGACGATCACCTTGGCCCAATGGGCCGCGCCGCCCCAGAATCCGTGCACCAGAACGATCGTGGGTTTCGTAGTCATGTCGCCTTCTCGGGGTCGTCGGAATGTTTTTGTCGGCCGGACTGCCCAGCGCCCGGCCCGCAGAGCCGAAATCGACTACGGTGGGCTCTACCACGGTATGCCTCCTGGCCCTCCGGGCTGCGGATCGTCCGCTCCTTTCAGCCGAACGCCCATCAGGCGTGATCGGTCGCCGTCGTGGAGCCACGCGGGGCGCGGGAGGTGCGCAGATCTTCCGGACGTAGGTGCCAGCATGGTGATCATGGACGAGCACGAGGTGATCGTGGGAGGGCCGACGTTGTCGACGGCCGACGTATCGCCGCGCGAGTCGTTCGAGAAGTGGGCGTCGATCATGAGCGAGTCGGTTGTTCCCTGTTCGATGGAGCCGCTCGGTGATGGGACTTTCTATGGGGCACTCACTCCGGCAGTGGTGTCGGAGGAGTTGTCGATCGCGGTCACTGTCAATTCGCCCGCGATTGCGCGGCGAAACCACCGGCATATTGCGAGAACGCCTGCGCCCTACGTGGTTGCCGGTCTCGTTCTCTCGGGCACATCCGATCTCGCATGCGGTGGCCGGTACCTCCGCGCACCCGCCGGAACGATGTTCATCGTCGACGGAGAGTTGCCGCAGGAAGCGCGGACCACCGAATACAAGGGGTTGATGATCCGGGTATCGAAGGACGCCCTCATTCGGTCGGCGGGTCTGGGCGAGGACGATTTCCCGGCGGCAACGGTGCTGGAGCCGGTTGCCCACGGAGCGTTGGTCATCGACTATTTCCGTCGGCTGGTGACCTTGCCGCCGGAATCGCTGCGCGCCACACCCCTGCTGAATGCCGGAGTCGAGATCCTCGGGGCCGCGTTGGCACTCGGCGGCGGCCGCGACCCGATTGCTCCGGCCGGGCAGGTCTTCGATCGTGAGGTGATCGTGAAATATCTGCGCGAGCGGTTGAGCGACCCGGCGTTGAATACCGAGCGCCTCGCGCAGCTGTGCGGGGTCTCGCGCCGGAAGCTGTTCCGTGCTCTCGGTGACGACGTGGGCGGGCCGATGGCGCTGTTGCGTCGCATGCGGACAGAACGCGCGTGCGAACTGCTGATCGCGGCACCCGACCGGACGGTGGCATCCATTGCCAGAGCCTGCGGATTCACCGGCGACCGCAACTTCTATCGGGTATTTCGTGGCGAAACCGATATGACCCCCGCCGAATACCGGGAGAGCGTGCTGTCCGCACCCGTGTGAGGTGCCGATGAGTGCCCGATCAGCGGAGAAAATCTTCCTTGTGATCCCGTGACAGCTCCGGTCGCTGATAAGTTGCTGATGTCAGTGGTCATGACAGTTCGATCTCATCGATGCCTTTTCTGGTGATCTAGGTTGTACCGTTCAATTCCCAGTTCAGACGTACTTCGAGCAAGTGACCGGAGGGGCGATCATGGCTGATGTTGCGCGTTTGCTGAATTCTCCTACGGGGCGTGGAAGTTATCCGCGCCCGGCGGCCGATCACCCGTTGGGCGCCGTCGCTTTGACAACCGGTGGATTGATGTTGGCGGCAGCCGCGCTGAGCATGGTCGGTCCGTTGTGTGCGGCGCTGCTGATCGTGCGCAGCGGCGGCGGTCCCTCCGATGCGGCCGCGACGACGCCGCTGGTGCTGCTGACGGTGGCGGTGACGGTGGCAGTGACAGCCGCGACGGGCCTGTTCGTGGCTGCCTGGCGCCGCGCGCACGAGCCTGTACCCGCCGAATCACGGCGCAGCGTCGGGCCGCGATCGCGGCCTGGTCCCGGCCTCGGACGTGCGCTGTGAACGTCACGGGTCTCGGCGCTGCGCCGACCACCAGTGTCGATTGCCGGCTTCTCCAGGTGCTGGCGGTCGTCGAGGACGAATCACGGTGCCGGGCAGTGACGGGTCTACTGCTGGATCGGGGTCGCAGGCGCTGGTCGGGCCGCCGGGATTGTGTCCACTTCCCGCCGTTGCAACGTTGGTGCGCCGTCGAACCCGGATATCTGGACGGCACCGAGATGTTGCCCGCCGACATCATCGGTGCGGCAGCCGCTGGGCGCATACCGGACACCCGCGATCTCGCGCAGGCCCTGCGAGCAATAGTGGTGCTGCACTCCGGGTGCCCGGCACGTGTCCAGCCGACTGCGCTCCCGAACGACCGCTCCGGGGCGCTGTCGGCCTCACCGCGCCGCGGTTTCCTGCTCTCGATCTACGGCCTCGACGAGGATGACATCGAGCTCGCAGAAGGGCTGGTAGAGGCGTGTGTGTCGGTCGGCGCGCTGGCCGAGCTCGAACGGTTCTCGCGGTGGTTGCCGGTGCCCCTGGCCGGACAGCGCACCGCCCGGTTCGACCGGATGCGTCCGTCGGCTGCGGCCGCGTAGGCCGCAGCGGCGTCGGCCGGGCCGGCACGTCGGGCATGCGGCACGAACCGTCGGTGGCCGCTGTCGGGCTGACGGTCTGGATGCCATTTGTATTACGACCTGGTGTGCGCGCGTCCGAATTCGTGCCGTGCGCACGGTCTGGTTGTAGGGTCTGGTCCGCCTCAGAATCGCGGAGTGAGGTTTGGTGACCGACTACCAGACAAGGGGACCCGGTGATTGCCATAGACCAGAGTTTGCGGACCGAACAGCGCGGTGACGGCACGTGGCGGGCCTGGTATGTGGATTCGGAGTGGATGGCGGACGGTTTCTCGAAGCAGGAAGCCGTCGCGGCTGCGCAGCAGCTTCGTCGTCGAGACATCGGGGCCTGACCCGGGGGCCATTGGCTATGTAGCCAGAAGATCATTCTCGCCGCTGTGACTCTTCCAGTGTCTGTTGCACCGGCCCGGACTCGCGTGCTCGCCCGGCTATGTTCGCCCGGACGACTGCACGGCGAGAGGCGTACCGGGATGACGACTGGCACCGAAACGAAGCTGGAGCAACTGCGCGGGGTGCTGGCCACCGCGGCCGAGCCGGCGGGTGCCGCGGGTATCGCCAAACGCGAGCAGAAGGGGATTCCGAGCGCGCGAACTCGCGTGCAGGCCCTGCTCGATCCGGGAACCTTCTCCGAGATCGGCGGTCTGGTGCGCAATCCGCGCGACGCCGACGCCATGTACGGCGACGGTGTGGTGACGGGGCATGGACGCATCGACGGCAGGCCGGTCGTGGTGATCGCCCACGATCAGACCGTGTACGGCGGCTCGGTCGGAGAAATGTTCGGGCGCAAGCTCACTCATATCCTGCGGTTCGCCTACGAAAAGGCGTGCCCGGTGGTGACGATCAACGACTCCGGCGGCGCCCGGATTCAGGACGCCGTCGCTTCCCTGGCGTGGTTCGCGCATATGAGCCGGTGTCAGGAGCGGCTGTCCGGGTTCGTGCCGCAGGTGTCGATCATGCTGGGCAAATGCGCGGCCGGAGCGGTATACGGGCCGATCAATACCGATGTGCTGGTCGCGACCGGGAAAGCGCATATGTTCGTCACCGGCCCCGAGGTGATCAAGGCTGTCACCGGGGAGGACGTGACGGCCGAAGAGCTCGGCGGCGCGGAGGTGCAGGCCCGCAACGGTGTGATTCACCAGGTCTGCGAGACCGAGCAGGACGCCTTCGATTGGGCGCGTAAGTATCTGAGTTATTTACCGTCGAGCTGTGTCGAAGAGCCACCGATTGTCAATCCGGGACTCGAGCCCGAGATCACCGCGTACGACCTCGAATTGGAATCCATTATCCCGGACTCCGACCGCGAGGGGTACGACATGCACGAGATCCTGCTGCGGATTTTCGACGACGGCGACTTCCATGAGATACGGGCCGCCAGCTCACCCAATTTGATCACCGGGTTCGCCCGGATCGACGGGCGTCCGGTCGGGGTCCTCGCCAATCAACCACTGGTCCTCGGCGGTGCCCTGGATGCGAAATGCTCTGATAAAGCTACCTATTTCATCCGGTTGTGCAATGCGTTCAACCTGCCATTGATCTTCGTGGTGGATACGCCGGGGATCTTGCCTGGCGTCGAGGAAGAACGTAATGGCGTCATCATTCGCGGTGGCCGGGTTCCGCGCGCCATCATCGAGGCGACCGTTCCGATCATCAATCTGGTCGTGCGCAAAGTGTACGGCGGCGCTTACGGATTCATGGCGTGCAAACAGCTCGGTGCCGACATCAGCTTCGCCTGGCCGACCGCCCGGATCGCGGTGATCGGTGCCGAAGGTGCGGTCGATATCGTCGGACGGCGGCAGCTGCAACAGGTCCCGGCCGAGCAGCGGGCCGCGGTGCGCGAGTTCATGATCGAGCAGTACAACGCCACCGTCGCCACCCCATATGTGGCTGCCGAACGCGGCTACATCGATGCGGTCATCGAGCCGTCGACGACGCGGCTGGAGTTGCGGCATGCGTTGCGGCTGTTGCGCGACAAGGCGGCGACGGTGGAGTTCAACCCGCGCAAGCACAGCTTGTATCCCATGTGAGTTCTCCAGGTTCGCGATAGTTCAGGACCAGGGTCACCTCGCACTCGGCGCCAGCGCCCGGACATGGGTATGCCCACCGAGTGGGCAGGGCCTGTGCCACTCGGTGGGCATCCGCCGGTTCACCTCCGGACGGAACTGGCGCGGGTCACCTGTTCGTCCAGGGGCGCGGCGGCCGGGCTACCCGCCGGGCCGGTCGCCGGAGTCGGTGTCGATCCGGTCCGGTGGGTGCCGGTCTGGGGGGTTAGAGGGAGCCGCCTCCGCCGATGAGCCAGGGGTTGAAGGTGCATTGCAGTTGCGGGAACTGGACTGGGTCGAGGGCGTTGAGTGCGATCGACAGGGCGCGTGGGGAATACATCATGGTGAGGTGGTCGGAGATGTCTTGTTCGCAGCCGTCTTGGAGGGTGATGTTGCGGACGGTGGCGCCGGGGCCTGGTTGCAGGAAGGTCAGGTCGTAGGGGTTGGTGATCTCGTCGTAGCGGGAGCCGACGATGGTGTAGTCGACGCCGGGGACGGTGTCACCGCCGGCGTTGAGTTGGTTGACGAAGTCGGAGCCGATGGTCTGCTGGATACCGGCGTGGCCGACGAAGATCTCGATGAACCCGAGGATGTCGATACCGAGGTTGTTGATCATGCGTCCCAGGGCGCCGATGCCGTCGAGGCTGGTGCCGTGGTGGGTGGCGCCGTAGGTGATGAGGTTTTTCACCTTCGCCGCACCGCCGTCGAACTTGGTGTA
>NZ_JBHZBU010000012.1:85212-207850 GCF_042754945.1 Nocardia sp. NPDC059180 | reverse complement strand
CGCCCCCCTCTGTTAAAACCCCCCCCGGCCACGCGGTGTGGGTTTCGGGCCCCTGGCCTGGGGGGGTCCACCCCCCCGCCGGGGGGGGGGGCCCCCCCCGCGCGGTGGTCCGTATTATCGACGCCGATACGGCAACAGAATCGATGGATCCGGTCGGAAGGAGAAGGGCTCCGCACCGTGATGGTGCGGAGCCCTTCTGTAAGTCGCGCTTGATCAGATGGCGCGGACGTCCTGAGCTTGCGGGCCCTTCTGACCCTGGCCGACCTCGAACTCTACGCGCTGACCCTCGTCGAGGGACTTGAAACCTGAGCCGCCGATGGCGGAGTAGTGCACGAAGACGTCAGGGCCGCCTCCGTCTTGGGCGATGAAGCCGAAGCCCTTTTCGCCGTTGAACCACTTGACAGTGCCTTGAGCCATGTTTTGTATTACTTCATTTCTTGTCGGTGAGCCGTGCAAATCACTGCGATGAGCACAATCTCGCCATCCACTATGTCATGGATCAGACGATGCGGACACTCCGATTGCGCACAGGGCGGTCGTCGGTGGCTGCTGCCTGCCATTTGCGGTGAACAGACAGAGTTCGATCCGCTTCTCGTTGCCCCAGCATCTGGTGCTGACCGTTGATGTCGGGCACGACACCGCCTGCCGGGCCACCACGTACATCGCTGCGAGCTAAGGATCCAGCCGTGAATCGCACTGCGGATGCAGTGTTATCCAACGTGCGCTCGATTACAGGCCATCTGCCCTTCGCCAGCCATGATGGTTTGCTCGGCGTAGTCGTGGATGTGGCAGTCACCGCCGGTGCAGATGATCTCACCTGCTCGAGCCTGGAGCTGGACAATTCCATCTGGTCATAGGCGCGCAGCGGTGAGTGAGCGGTACACCGCGCGTATATTTCCGTCGGTGTTGTAGAACGTGAACGCCAGCGCCGGCGCCATTCTTGCTCAGTTGGACAAGGTAGCTCCTCCTGGCAGATGGAGGCCAACTGGTCGACCGGCGGCACGCTGCTGTGCCTGGGGAAAGTCCGGTAAGCACGAGTGGACCGGCCCGTACAACGTGGGCACCGGCCGCTATACCGAGGGCGAGGCCTGCGACCCGTCCATCGCCAAGACCGGCCGCACCGCCGGGGCCGCGCGCTGGTCTGCGAGAGCGGTGCCTGGGCGGCCTGGACCACCTAGTCGTGCAGCCGGAGGTGTTCCAGGACGAGGCCGCGGACGGGTTCGACGTCGGCCAGCAGGCCGTGCCCAGCACCGGGGAGAACCACCGTATGGGCCCCGGCACGCCGCGCGGCCTCCGCGGCCACCGCCGAATCGTGCAACTCGCTCGCCCCGGCCAGTGCGACGAAGGTCGGGACCGGCAGCTGGGTCAGCCCATCCGGCAGGTGCGGATAGACGATCGGCGAGGCCGGGAAGTGTGCGGCTCCGTGCGCGAGTAGATCGAAGTAGGCCTCCAGGTGCACCGGTCCGCTGCCGGGGCCGTCCGGTGCCAGCATCGCGCGTGCGGCCTCGAATGTGGGGTGCGGGTCGCGGTTTCGGCCCAGCTCCTCGAATTCGGGACTGAGCCCGGCGAAGACCAGGGGCGGGTCGAGCAGGACCAGCCGTCGCACCCGTTCGGGATGGGCGAGTGTGAACCGGAGCGCGAGGTGACCGCCCAGGGACTGGCCGCACAGGTCGGCCGCGGGTAGCCCGAGCAGATCGAACGTTTCCGCCAGCCAGTCCACGAGATCGTCCATGCTGGTCAAGGCCGCGCCGGTGTGCCGGCTGCGGCCCGGCTCGCCCATGATGTCCACGGCCTGCACGCGATGCTCCTCGGCCAGCGCATCGACGACCGGGTACCACATCCCGGACGTGCCGCTGTATCCGTGCAGCAGGACCAGCGACTGCGCCGCGGCCGGGCCGGCGGACGTGACCCGCGTCGTTCCGTACCGACCCGGAAGATCTACCGTCTCGACCGGTACCGGCCAGTGGGCCAGCACCGCGTCGTAGGCCCCGAAATATGCTGCCTCCAGCTCAGGTGTGGCGAATGTACTCATCGCATCTCCTTTTGCAAGTCAGATGTATTATGTCAGACGTATGGAAACGAATGGAAGGGGTTCGGGTGCCGAAGCAGGTCGACCACCGAGAACGTCGCGAAACCATCGCGCGCGCCCTGTGGCGAGTAGTCGAACAACAAGGTTGGGCCCGCGCAACGATGCGCGAGGTCGCCCGTGAGGCAGATGCCTCCCTGGGACAGGTCCAGCACTATTTCCGTTCCCGGACAGCGATGCTCGTCTTCGCGATGGAATTCGCTGCCGAACAGACCGCACGGCGCGTCACCCAGAGCCTCGACCGTCTCGGCTCACCTGCGCACCCCCGAGACGTGCTGCGAGTGACGCTCATCGAGATGCTCCCCCTGCACCCGGACGCCCGCGCCACCAGCCGGATGAGCGCCGCCTACACCCTCGAGGCGCTCCACGACCCGGAGCTGCACGAGCAGGCCCGCCTCGGGCTCCATGACGGCAGAGCACTCACCGAACGCCTGATCAGGCAGGCGATCGCCGACGGCCACCTCCCCCCGGATCGTGAACCGGCGATCGAGACCAACCTCCTGCTCGCGCTGACCGGCTTCACCCCGCTGCTCGAGTTCGACGTCATCGATCCCGAGGCCGCGCTGGCGGCCATCGACTACTACCTCGACCGACTCTTCGACTGCACCTGAGGTCCCTTCTTCGCCTTGCTTGGGCTGCGTCCGAGGCGGCTCGTTCGGCGTCTTCGGATACACCGGCGGCCAGGGCGCATCCATCAGCCCGGCGCCGAATCCCGCCGAACGCCCCGACAACCCGCGCGGCGCCGGACTGATGTGCATGCCCCCCATCGGCACACCGACTCCTCACCCGGACAACGACTCCCGGTGACCCACCAGCCCGAGCAGTCGAACTATCGCCCCGCCGACTCACCGGGGCTCCTGCGACTGATCCCTGCCACTCCGGTGCTGCGATCGCGCCGTAGTAGGGTACCGCCCCACCGCCCTGCCCTGATCGAGCCCCAGAGTCGAAACCGGCGTAAACCTGTTGGGGGATCACGTAGTTCAATGCTGCGGATCCGGCACGAATGGCGGCTGGACAATATTCGACAATGCAATATTCGAGCAAGCAGGAGACATATTGCGTTGCAACGCTTCTCATGCGTCGACACCACAAGTCGGGGAGGCAGGTCGGACAGCAGGCGTAGCCCGCGCTCCACGGTGGCCGATCGAGGCGACGCAGTACACGACAGGCCGAGCGCTCCTCGCGAGCGATATCGCTTCCAGAACCGCGCGGCATGCGGCATTGCAGGTTGTTCGGAGCCCTCATGGCCCGTGCTCATTCGTCGAACGGTGTGGTGTCCGCGTCGGGGGCAAGTCGTTTGCGGGGAGGGTAGATCGGATCCGGGTGGTGTCCGAACAAGTAGTCGCGGAAGGTTCGCAGATAATCGTTCTGGTGCTGTTGATCGAGGAACGTGGTCGTGTTCGGGGCATCTTGCCGACCGGCCACAGCAGACTGTCGATATGCGGGATTTCGTCCCACCACTCCGGCAGTGGGTCGGGGCGCACGGCGGCCCCTGGCTGTGTGGGTGAATCCGTGCGGCGTTCCGGGCCGGACTCGGGTGCGGCAGGATTTCGGCCGACGCCGCGGGGACGCCACGTCGGCCCGGTGCGGAGGTTGCTGGGCGGATACCATACGCCGCGCCACACCGGGACTCCGAGAGCGCGAGTGTTCACCGAAAGGTTCTCGTCCATAACGATATCCGGCGTGATGCGGCGCACCGGGCGTAACTCCACGCCGTCGGGGAGCAGATCGGCCACCATGGCCAGACAATCCTGCTCGCGGCCCGAATACCGCCACATCGGCGGCCGCGGGAGGCCACAAAACGCAGCTTTGACCTCCGCATTTCGCGTATTGCCGACTCGATCGGCAGGTCTGTGTGAGGCCACAACCGTTTGGAGGCGGATTCTGTGGGTATCCATGGGTGATGACGGCGATGCAGATGTCCGGCCCAGATGCCAATCCGTGGAGGCGATTTCGCCCGCCAGCGCATTCGGCCTCTGTGGATTGGTTGCCGTTGCGAGGCGGTGTTCGATGACGATGAGTGCACTTGCGGTGTTGCTGACACCCAATGTGGCGATCGTATCGTTAGCACTGATGTTGCGCCGTCTCGACGCGAGATAGTTCGCGTTAGGCCGCGAGATTGTTCGCGTTAGCCATTGATCGTTCGTCTGCCACCGTTGCCGGACGGATGCCACCATTTTGCGCGAGGCTGTCGAGGAATCTGCAGCTTATCGAATCGCGACCTCGTAATCGCTTGGGTTCGAGGTCGAAAGGGGAGAGGGTTTGTCTATTTCAACCTGGGAACCGAGAAGACGAGATCCGGAGAAGGGCTATGTTGCCCTGCTGGGGTGGAGCTTGAACGCTGTCGAGGCCGTTGATCGGTTCGACCGTAGATATGTTGTTGTGGCCCCGGAATGGGTCGAGGAGTATTGCAATGAGCACGAGATACCTTATATTCCATGGAATTTCGAGCGACTGAACGACCGATCGATGGAGATTGCGGAGACGCTGCGGGATTTGGGTGTAGACGTAGCTATTCCGATCTTCGAGGAGACTGTGGAGTGGGCAGGCGCTATCAACGCTGTTCTTCTAGGTAATCCGCGCCTGTTCGGGCAGGCGATGTTGCTGCGTGACAAGGCGTTGATGAAACGACGGGCCCAGCTCGGTGGCATTCGCGTCGGAATCTTCGAGGAAGCTCACGAGCGCGACGACGTGATCCGTTTCCTGAAGCGCGTCAACCAGACTCTGCTCAAGCTCGACGGCGACCCCAATGATCCGATACACATCAAGGCGTTCGACAAGGCCGGCTGCCTGGGACACCGCGTCATACGGACCGCCGACGAGATCGCCCTGATTCCCGACGATGAATTTCCGGTATTGATGGAATCTCACCTCGATGGTTGGGAGTTCGCGGTCGAGGCTTGGATACATGACGGTAAGATACGATTTCTGAACATATCCGAGTATGTGACTCTCGGATACTCGGTTTTCGTTCCCGCCACACCGGAACTCGAACGATATCGGCCGGAGATCATCCGGCAGGTCGAGAAGCTGATCAAGACGTTCGATATCGAGTTCGGGTTCGTTCATCCCGAGTACTTCGTCACTAGTGATGGCGAGATGTACTTCGGTGAAGTCGCTTATCGGCCACCAGGGTTCAAGGTGTTCGAGTTGCTGGAGCGCACATACGGATTCAATGCCTATCATGCGTTGGTCCTGGCTTTCGATCCGAAGACGACCACGAATGAGATCGTGGAGTTCTTCCCGAGGGAAGTGATCGACGCGAAAGGTCATGCGGGCTGCTTCGGAGTCTATCCGCGCCGCCGTGTGGTCAACCAGCTATCCATGCCCGATGAAACCGAGGATCATGACTATTTCGAGTCACACGAGCTCATGTCGCCGCTGGCGGAAAAGGTCACCAAACGTACTGCTTTCGGAAACCATTGGGGGCTTCTGTACTTCTTCGGTGAAGACCCGTACTGTCTGCGGGATCTGTTGAAGCGACAGGAAGAGCTCGACTTCTATGTCTGATCCGTTCGTCGGGGAACGGCTCACGGGAGGATCCCCTGATTGAGTCCATCAAGCAGCGGTAGCGCAGCCCTGGACAGGCGCGTGGACCGATTGGACGATGCCACGCAGTCACTCATGGATGCCAATGATTTCGGCAAGCAACTCAAGCTGCCGAGGGTCTTTGAGGCGCTGCGGCAGGTACTGCTGCTCCCCGGCGGTTGCGCGGTGGTGCGGGCGCGCGCGGCCCGCTTGGAAGCCGCCGGGCTGTTCCTTGGTACCGACTGGGCGCAGCCGCATATACTCATCCCGGCGCTGAGCACTGGCTCGTTGGGGAGCGCGAACCCGGATACGGTTGTCCTGGAGACGGTGAGCAGTCTGCGCCTGCTGGCTGTCGCGAAGGGCGAATACACGCATTCGATGGTCTCCGCCGAACACGCCCACCACCATCTGTCGCAAGTATTGGCGATCAATCTGTCCCTGCTGTTCGCGCCGCCTACGGAAGCCGAACGGGCACAACAGGGACGGATGGCCCAGGTGTCGCGTGCACTGCTTCATCATCTCGTAGAGGAGGTTGGCTACGAGAAGGTACTCGAGCATCTGGTCGACGAGATCTGGCGCATTCTGCGGCAACGACCCATCCAAGTCGACCCGGTCAAGCGGATGATCACCCAGATCGCCGTGGCCCGCAGCAATCCCGATATCGACCTCGGTGCCGGCGGCCTCGGTGCCGACCGCTTGATCAGCAGCCTCTACGCGACGACCGATGCGTGCCGAGAGGACCCCGGTGTCGAGGTCTACCGCGCTCGGTTGGAAACGATGGACGATAGCGCGCTGCAATATGAGGCAGCGGGCTTCGCACGATCGATGCACGATACAGGCTTGGTATCGCCATATCATGCGGTGTTGGTGCGCTTTCTCCAAGGAAAGAGCGACTACCTACTCGCCGAGTCGATGGGTCTGTCCAGCACCGGCCGCGACTGCCTGTTGTGCTATCACGAGCTGGTGCACAGCCTGATTGAAGAGGCCGTGCATGTCGAAACCGCCCAGTGCATCTTTGGTCTCGCACTCATGCTCGAACGCGGCATCCTCTACCAGCCGCCGGTAGCGCCTGCCCTGTGGAGGCAACTGTCGCTGCGGTTGTCGCCCACGGCGCGAGCACGGCTGACAGAGGTCTTCGGCCCGGTACCAGACGCGCGGGCGTGGCTACTGTCAGGAATGTTGTCTATTCTCGGACTCCCGTTGGGCGTTGGGCAAGGCGACAACCCGACCTGTCAATCGGCGCGCGCATTGTCGATGTGGGCTTACAACGACCCCGACTATCTCCTGCAGACGTTGGCATGGGCGGCTCGCGACGACGAGATCATCATGCACTTCGAGGGACAACAGATCTCTTCGAAGGAAACCGGCGCGGGGGTCGCGACCACACTGCCGCTCGATCTGGATCCGGTGTCGCTGCTGGTGGTACCGCACTTGGACCGCATCTACGCCGAAATGGGGCGACGCTGCATAGGGCGCGAGGGCGATCCACACCGTTGGATCAATCCCGAGTTCCACGGCTGGTGGTCGGGACGCGGATTTCGTATCAACGTCGACGTGGCCACCGGGAAGCTGATCGACCTCGACGAGTTTCTGCGACACTTCTACGCCTGCTACCACCCCTTCTACAACGGAAACCAGCCTCTGATTCACCCGCAGCCGGCCGGCATCGCAGTCACCGACAGCGCGGCCCGCTTCGTCGGCTGGCACGCCATCACCGTTCTGCGGGTCAACCTCGACCCGCAGGAGAAGATGCGGGTCTACTTCTACAACCCCAACAACGACAGCGGCCAGGACTGGGGAGACGGCGTTGTGGTCGGCACCGCCGGACAAGGTGAGAGGTTCGGTGAAGCGTCCCTGCCCTTCGACCAATTCGCGTCGCGCCTCTACATCTTCCACTTCGACCCACTCGAGTCGGGTGAACCGGCCTCAGTCGACAGAGCGGAACTAGACGGTGTCGTCGGCTATATCCACCGGAGCTGGGGCGCGGACCGACTACCGGCGGACTCAATGGATGATGAGGCAAATAGTGCTACGCCGTCCCCAGCCGAATGATGGAGGCGGGCGCTACGGGTTACACGGGGATCATCCGCGTCATACCTACGAACGGGGTAGTGCCCGAGTGAACGTGAAATCGGGGCATCCGAAACCCACGGGCAGGGATTCCGAGGCGGAGAAGGCATCATCGAAAGGACTGGATCGGATCTTAAGGCGCAGCAACCGATTTAGCTGCCTCTTCCCGGGGTGTCAGCGGGCGGTGTATCCGCCGTCGACGGGCAGGGCGACGCCGATGACGTAGGAGGCGCCGGTGACAAAGGCGACCTGTCCGGTGAAGTCGTAGTTGGGATTCACGGCGAGTCCTTTCGGGTCGGTGGTCAGGCGGCGGTGATGGTGAGGGTGGTTCCGGCGGATTCGGCGATGATCGCGTCCAGGCCGATCTCGATTTCGCCGATCATGACGATCCCGGGTGAGGGGATGCGGAAGCCGTCTTCGAGGTAGTAGATGGCCAGGTCGTGGCTAGGCGCCCAGTAGCCGAGCTGGCCTGCCCGGTAACCGGATTGGCCCTCACCGTTGGTGAGTTCGCGGGGCAGGGCTCCGGCCTTCTCGCGGCCGCCGAGGTCGTGGACGGTGAGGGGCAGCGGCAGCAGGGACACGAAGTCGCGGGCGGTGGGATTGTTGTAGAGGCGCGCCGTGACCTCGTCGGCGCCGGTGCTCAGCCGGATCTGCATGTAGGTGTCCTCCTGCGCCGGTGGTGTCGTCGGCTCGGCGGTCGATGTGGTCGCCGCCGGTGCGGCTGGAGCGGCGGTGCAGGCAGTCGCACCTTAGAGAGGATCAGCTCGCCGGCCCGCTCGATTCCTGGCTGGGTGAGGTATTCCATCCAGACCGTCTCGAGCACTCCCTGACAATGATGGAAGCGGCCCAACCGGATCACTCATCAGCCTTGTCGATGTGGCGCGAGTCGCTGGCCATCCTCGACCGGAAGCTGCGGAAATACCGGTCTGCGCTTGAAGCTGATGCTGACCCCGTGGTGGTCAGTCAGTGGATCGGCGAAGTGCAGGCGGAGCGCAATCTGGCCGAAGCCGAGATTCGTGCGTTGGAGCCTCGGCAGGAAATCAGCTGTCGTATGACGCGCGAGGAGATTATCCGCACGACTGAATCGCTGGGTGGTCTGGCAAAAATCCTGAGGAAAGCGGAGCTTGACGAAAAACTTGAAATCTATCGGCAGCTTGGCCTGAAACTCGCCTACGACCATGCCACACGAGCGGTAGTTGCTGAAACTAATCCTCAACCGCCCGTGGGCGTACTGGTTGTGTCCGGAGGGGGACTTGAACCCCCACGCCCGTTAAAGGGCACTAGCACCTCAAGCTAGCGCGTCTGCCATTCCGCCACCCGGACCGGTGTGCCCAGCAAGATTATCGGATGTGGTGCTCATGCACCAAATCGCGTCCTGACCTGGGGTTTGGCCCATCTGCGTGCACGCCGATATCGCTGCCGTGCCGATGATGGAACGGCTGGGGCCCACTGCCGGCACGTAGGTGGCGAATCGCGAGTCCGTATAGCCCTGGGTCCGCTGGCGCGGCCGCTTGTACTGTGCGGCAAGTTCAAGACCGCGGAAACCCTTCCGCGATAGAAGGTGGGCCGGGCTCGGCGTCGAGCGCTGTGGGCAACACGCGGCGTATCGCCGGTGGCTTTGCCTTATGAGGACCGCAGACAGTTGTGGGTCGCCCCGATCGAGGTGCGGGCCGGGGCGAAAACCTGTTCCAGCAGGGCATACAGACGGTCCCGGTCCTGGTCGCTCAGCCTGTTCAGGCCGTCGTGGGTGACGCGCATTTTCGCGCGGATGGTGTCGGTGACCTGCTCGCCCTCAGGCGTGATGACGAGATTGGTGACGCGCCGGTCGGATGCGCTGGTCTCGCGGCGCACGAGGCCGCGCTTCTCCAGCCGGTTGATGATTCCGGTGACGTTGGAAGCGTCGCAGGCCAAGGTTGTGGCGAGGGCGCGCATCGCGACGGGTCCCCGGCGCAGCACCGTCAGCGCCTTGCCCTGGCTCGCGGTGAGGTTCTCACTCGCCGCGGCGACGGTGAAGTCACCGTAGTAGGTGCCGAGTGACACCGAAAGCAGCTCCATGAGCTGGGCGGTGTCGACGCGGGGGGCTTCTGGCATGAGATCCACTTTATCTGCTGAAACTTGACTATCTCAAATATCTGGCTCTACCGTGGCCCGCATTGCTTGAAGTTCTCAACCATCGACATTGTCAAGTAGCTACGAGGAGTATCCATTGATCGTCACCGCGTCCGACGCCTCCCGCACGGCCGAGATCCTGTCGCGACCGGTCACGCTGAACAGCCTGACCGTCCCGAACCGCATCGTGATGGCGCCGATGACGCGCATGTTCTCGCCCGGCGGCGTCCCCGGAGACGACGTGCGGTCGTACTACGCCCGGCGCGCCGCCGCCGGAGTGGGCCTGATCGTCACCGAGGGAACCTACGTCGGCCACGACTCGGCCGGGCAGAGTGATCGTGTGCCGCGGTTCCACGGCGAGGAGCAGTTGGCGGGATGGGCGAAGGTCGCCGAGGACGTGCACGCGGCCGGCGGCACGATCGTGCCGCAGCTGTGGCACATCGGCATGGTCCGCAATCAGGGCGAGGCGCCCTATGCCGATGCCCCTGCCGTCGGCCCCTCCGGTATCCGCGTCGACGGCACCGAGGGCACCGGCAAGGCGATGACCCAGCGTGATCTGGACGATGTCATCGGTGCATTTGCCGAGGCCGCCGCTGCCGCCGAGCGCATCGGCTTCGACGGCGTCGAACTACACGGCGCCCACGGCTATCTGATCGACCAGTTCCTATGGGAGCGGACCAACCGCCGCGGCGACGTCTACGGCGGTGACTCGGTGGCCCGGACGAGGTTCGCGGCCGAGATCGTGGCCGCGGTCCGGGCGGCCGTCTCGCCCGGCTTCCCGGTGATCTTCCGCTACTCGCAGTGGAAGCAAGACGCCTACGACGCGCGGCTCGCCGAGACCCCGCAGGAGCTCGAGGCGATCCTGTCCCCGCTCGTCGCGGCCGGCGTAGACGCCTTCCACGCGTCCACCCGCCGCTACTGGCGCCCGGAATTCGATGGCTCGGACCTGAACCTGGCAGGCTGGACCAAGAAACTCACCGGCAGGCCCACCATCACCGTCGGTTCGGTCGGCCTCGACGGCGACTTCCTCCGCGCGTTCACCGGCGAGGGCGCCGAATTGGGCAGCATCGACAACCTCCTCGATCGAATGGAGCGCGACGAATTCGACTTGGTCGCTGTTGGCCGTGCCCTGCTCCAGGACCCGGACTGGGCATCCAAAGTCCTGGCAGGTCGGATCGAGGAGCTGAAGCCGTACGACGCGGCGGCGCTGAAGACGCTGAGCTAGCCGAGACCCCGTGCGGTAGGCCCAGCTCCCGCCGGCGGTGCCGAGCTGCCCTCAGGCCGACTGCCTCGGCCTGAGGGCATACGACTGTCTCGAGTCGGCGAGACTCGGGGCACCGTGTCGGGCTGACCGGCAATTCCTCGCCGACACTATCGATCCGACAAGGTTGCGTCATCGACGCGCAGCGCGGATCGAGGCTCTGCGATATCCTGACCAAGGCGGTAGCGACTCCTGATAGACCCGAACTGCGGTGTCGACGTCGGCCCACCTCTCCGCGCTCCCTGCGCAATTCGCGCGATCAGCGGATCGAATCTTCTTCCCGGGCGTTTCCGACTCCGGACGCTACGTCCTCTCCGACGTTGATCGCCGCACCTTCTCGCACCATTTCAGCCCCGAGCGATACGAACCGCATGCCTCGACCGCCAACCGAATGGAGTGAAAGACCGTGAGTACCAACGTAATTACCAACGGAACAGAGCGAGCGATCATCGAGAACCTACTCGACCGCAACCGCGAAGCACTCATCGAGACCGCACGCGGTCTGTCCGAGGCGGATGCCCGCCGCCGACTCGTCGCATCGCTGACGACCCCTATCTCATTGATCAAGCATGCCGCTGCCGCGGAACGAATCTGGTTCCAACGGTTCTGGGCGGGACTCGACGAATCCGAATGCGATGGATACTCGCGCCGCGATGAGGGCACCTTCGCCGTCGCCGATGACGAGTCGCTGGAGGACGTCATCGCCGAGTTCGAGCGGGCCAGCAGGCGATCACGGGAGATCGCGTCCCGCTTCGACCTCGACGACACCTTGGACATCCCCCGCGAAGGAACCGTGAGTATGCGATGGACCCTGCTCATGATGAGCGAAGAATTCGCCAGGCACGCAGGCCACGGCGACATCCTCCGCGAACAGATCGACAAGCCCGTACTGCCACAGCCGAACTCGTGAACCTTCGGCACCACGATCGTGCGGTGGTGAGGTGACCGGTGGGATCGCACCCGCCGGTCACTGCAAATAGGACGCGTACTCGCCGAATGGGACCTGGCCGGTAGGGCTCGCCTTGATGGCGTCGGCGACCTGCGCGGGTATGGGAGCCCAGTAGGCGGGCATCATCGCCGCCAGGGACGGGTTCAGTACGTAGATCAGAGCGAAGTTCACTATCCACAGCGGCGGCGCCATCGACATGCCCACCTCGGAGTGCACGCCACCCTTGGTGTTGGTCACCAGTTGGGCCGCGCCCGACATCTGTTGTGCCGCGAAACCGTAGACGGCTTGCACCGTGTAGGCCGACCGGTAGAGCGCTACCAGGCTGCGAATCGCATCGTTGTTGCGCAACCATGTCCCGACATAACCGCCGGGCGCGATCAAGGTGTTCACTTGCCTGGTCGGCGCGTCGGCGTTGGCGGGGCTCTCCAACATTCCGCCGGGATTCACATACAGCCCGTAGCTCGCCAGGACCGATGGTGTGCTCTGCCCGTTGACCTGGGAATAGACGGGACGGCCGACGGTATTGGTGAGGATCTCGACGCAGGCATCGATCACATCGGCCGCCTCGGGGCTGCCACCGATCCCGCCGCCGGTGCTGAGGTCGCGATATTGCTGCTCGGTCAGCGCGTCGGCTCTGCTGAGGCCGACCTGAGCGGCGATCGTGTCGGCCAGCGCCTGACCGAGCGGCTGGTTGAGCTGATCCGCACCCGTCATCTTTGTGGGCGCCACATGCTCGAAGGCGGGTGCTCCGGCGAAGGGGATCGCGAACCCCGTTTCGGCGGTGTTTGCCGGCTCGCCGCGTGCCGTCTGGGTAGCCGCCAAGGAGAGCAGGCCCGCGACGACCAGTGCCAGTACCGAAATGATCCTGCGGCGGGTGGCCGATGTGCGCCTGTGCCCGCGCCGCGCTGACGATGTGCTGTGCATATGTCGACCTCTCAGAGCACCGTCGGATGAGGTAACACAAGCTTCAGCCAGTCAAAGACGTGAGCGGCGTTGTGTCAAGGGTGCGCCGTCGGCGCGACCATCGCAGATGGGGAATCGAGCCGCTCCCTCTCGGCCTGCGGCTGGGACGTTCCACCCTCTGACCTCCCCGCCCGGGAGAGGGCGACTGGAATGTCTTCCTCTCCCGGCTGCCTGTTCAGCTCGTCCGAACCTCGCTACGGTCACCGCTCCACAGCGTGTGGAACTTGCCTTCACCGTCGGTGCGCTCGTAGGTGTGCGCGCCGAAGAAGTCGCGCTGGCCCTGGGTGAGGGCGGCGGGCAGGCGTTCGGCGCGCAGTGCGTCGTAGTAGGACAGTGACGAGCCGAAGGCCGGGACCGGGATGCCGAGCAGGGTCGCGGTGGAGACCACCCGGCGCCAGCTGTCGATACCGGTTTCGATGGCGTCGCGGAAGTAGGGCGCCAGGATCAGGCTGGGCAGATCCGGGTTCTCGTCGTAGGCCTCTTTGATCCGGTTGAGGAAGCGGGCCCGGATGATGCAGCCGCCGCGCCAGATCGTGGCCAGATCGCCGGGCTTCAGGCCCCAGCCGTATTCGGCGCTGCCCGCGGCGATCTGGTCGAATCCTTGCGCGTAGGCGACGACCTTGGAGGCGTAGAGAGCGCGCCGGATGTCCTCGGTGAAGGTCTCCACGTCGGTCGGCTTCTCGGCCAGCGTGCCCGAGGCCAGGCCCTTGGCGGCGGCACGCTGGGCGCGGGAACCGGACAGGGCGCGGGCGAAGACGGCCTCGGCGATTCCGGTGACGGGAATGCCGAGGTCGAGCGCCGACTTCACGGTCCAGCGTCCGGTGCCCTTTTGCTCGGCGGCGTCCACGATGACGTCGACCAGCGCCTTGCCGGTCTTGGCGTCGACCTGGTTGAGGACCTCGGCGGTGATCTCCACCAGGTAGCTCTCCAGGTCACCGGAGTTCCACTGGGTGAAGACATCGGCGATCTGCTTGGCGTCGAATCCGAGCGCGTCGCGGAACAGGTGGTAGGCCTCGCCGATGAGCTGCATATCGGCGTATTCGATGCCGTTGTGCACCATCTTGACGAAGTGCCCGGAACCGTCGGGACCGATGTGCGTGCAGCACGGAGTGCCGTCGACCTTCGCGGCGACCGATTCCAGAAGCGGGCCGAGGGATTCGTAGGACTCGGCCGGGCCGCCCGGCATGATCGAGGGCCCGTTCAGCGCACCCTCCTCGCCGCCGGAGATGCCGGCACCCACGAAGTTCAGCCCGCGCTCGCGCAACGAGGCTTCGCGCCGGATGGTGTCGGTGTAGAGGGCGTTGCCGCCGTCGATGATGATGTCGCCCGGCTCCATCGCGGAGGCCAGTTCCTCGATGACGGCGTCGGTGGCATCGCCCGCTTTGACCATGATCAGCACTCGGCGCGGCTTCTCCAGCGCGGCGATGAGATCCTCGATCGTCTCCGTACGCACGAAATCGCCGTCGTCGCCGTGCTCGGCCAGCAACGCGTCGACCTTCGCGATACTGCGGTTGTGCAGGGCGACGGTGTAGCCGTGCCGGGCGAAGTTGCGTGCGATATTGCTGCCCATGACCGCGAGTCCGGTGACCCCGATCTGTGCGCGCGCGGTGGGAGAGGTCATCAGTTGTTCTCCTTCTCGATCGAGCTCGATGTGAACTCCCCGCAGTCTAGGCAGGGCCTCAGGCGCGAACTTCCGGCCACTGCCCGTAGCTCCGGCATGGTGTACCGTCAACAAATATAACAGTCGTTCAAATTGTTTTGGAGGTCGGCTCGGTGACGAATCCCTACGCCACCCTGTTCAAAGTGCCTGGAGCCGTGGCCTTTTCCGCCGCGGGCTTCATCGCCCGGATGCCACTGGCCATGGCCGCGATCGGCATCATCACGATGGTGTCGCAGCTGCGTGGCGAATACGCGCTGGCCGGAGCCGTTTCGGCGACTTTCACGGTGAGTACGGCCATCGGGGGGCCGCAGGTCTCCCGGCTGGTCGACCGGCTCGGGCAGGGCCGGGTCCTGCTCCCCGCGATGGGGCTCAGCGTCATCGGCTCGGCCGCGCTACTGCTCAGCGCCCGCTACCACGCGCCCACCTGGACCTTGTTCGCCTCCGCCGCGCTGGCCGGGACGTTGCCGAACATGTCCGCGATGGTGCGGGCCCGCTGGGCCCACGTACACGCAGGCTCCTCGCGGATGCATACGGCGTTCTCGCTGGAATCGGTGGTCGACGAGCTGACCTTCGTCGCCGGTCCCGCGCTGGCTGTCGTGCTCTCGACCGCGTTGTTCCCCGAGGCCGGGCCGCTGCTCGCAGCCATTCTGCTGATGGTGGGAGTGCTGCTGTTCGTGCCGCAGAAGCGCACCGAACCTCCTGTCCGAGAGAATGTTCCGGCTCAGGAGAAGGGCTCGGCGATCAGGATCCCTACGGTGTGGATGCTGGCAATGCTGCTCGCGGCGGGCGGCGTGATCGTCGGCACTGTGGACGTGGTCAGCGTGGCCTTCGCCGAGCGGCTCGGCTCACCGGCAAGCGCCGGGATCGTGGTGGCCGCCTATGCCGGCGGGTCTGCGGTGTCGGGCACTGTACTGACGACACTGCCGCTGCTACTGGTCGACGGTATCGCCGTATTGGCCGTGGCCATGTTCGTCTCCGGCGCATTCTTCGCACCGACGATGATCGTGATCATGCGGCTGGTCGAGCAAACCGTGCCTGCGGCCTGGCTCACCGAGGGCATGACCTGGGTACTGACCGGCCTCAGTGCGGGCATTGCACTCGGCGCGCTGATCTCGGGTACGGTCGTCGACCGGTCGGGTCATGTCGCGGGCTTCGCCGTGGCGGTTGCGGCCGGCGCCGTAGCTTTGATGGTGACATTGCTGGCCAGGGCGCCGCTGTCGAGAGCTGTGCGCGAGGAGGTCGAGGTTGGGCGAAGCTAGCACTGACGGCCGCAAGCTGAAGGGCGAACGGCGCAAGAAGGAGCTGATCGAGGCCACTATCCGGGTGGTCGCCCGCGACGGCGTCGCGGGGGTCAGCCACCGCGCCGTCTCCAAGGAAGCGGGCCAGCCGCCGACGTCGGCCGCGTACCACTTCAAAGCCATCGACGACCTGCTGACCGCCGCCCTCACCTCATGTATGGATCAGGATGCCGAGGGGATTCGGCAGTTGACCGACGCGAGTGGCGGCGGCGCGCAGGGGGTGCGGGCGCTGGCCGCGAGGATGGTCGCGGCGGTGGCCGAAGCCGCGCATTTGCAGGCCGAGTTCGAGCTCTATCTGCTTGCTGCTTGCCGCCCCGAATTACGGGATCCGCCGCGCCGCTGGCTGGCCGCGATCGAGCATTTCGGCCGCCACTACACCGACGACCCGGTCCGTCTGCGCATCCTGGCGGGAACGATCGACGGCATGCTGATGCAAGCTCTGGTCACCGGTGAGCCGCCGACATCGACGGAATGGGAGGCGGTCCTGCGGACGATCTTGGTCCCTGCCGAATAACGCTCAGAAGAGCCGCAGGTTTCCGAGATAGACCTTGCCGCCGACCGACACCGCCATGTAGTCGCTCGTGATCTCCCAGACTTCACCGTCGCTGCCCCACACCTCGAGCAGCTTGCCCGAATAGGGCGAGTCGAGGGCGACGGCGATGCGGCTGCCGTCGGTGCCGAGCTGAGTGCCCTCCGATACGACGCCGGAGATCACATACTCACCGGTATATGCGTCCACCACGCGGCCGGTGTCCGCCGTGGTGATCAGGGTTCCGACGCCGCGCAGCTCGAGGACCTCGGGTTCGTCGTCGGCGCCGTAGGACTGCCGCTGCCACAGGATGGTTCCGTTGCGCGGGCTGATGCCCGCGTAGGTTGTTTTATTACCGTCTGTCCGGATGGCGGTCGGCACCGAAGTCTCGACAGGCCCTGTGTCGTACAGCGTCGAAGCGTGCACGCTCGGCCGCCAGCCCGACGGTAGCTCCGCTGTCTTTGCGCCGTTGCGGTCGTAGATTCCGGCCCTCGACTCGCCGTCGATGATGACGAATCCGTCGATGAAGACATTCCAGTCCATGTCACGGATCTCTTCGACGGTCTCGCGCCGGAACACCTCGGTACCGTCTTCCAGACGGATAATGCGGAACTCCCACTTCGACAACGGCTGCGACGGATCCGGTGCGGATTTCACAACAGCCAGCCCAGCCACACCGAAGACTTCGATCGAATGGCGCGAATCCCCCGACAGCGAAGGCGACTGGTCGTCGCTCCAGTCGATCGCCGGAAGTTCGCGGCCGTCTTCTCCGAGCGATCGCAATGACGGCGACTGTGGCCGGTCCGGCCTGTCCACGAAGACGAAGCGCTCACCCGCGGCGGTCAAGCTGTCGAGGGTGTACGGCGCGGTGAAGGTGTCGATGATCCGGCTCGCCGCGAGGTCGACGACTACCACGGCATCGGAGAGCACCGACGAAGCGACGAGGTGGCAGGCGGCGGCCGAACGACTCGCATTGACGACACAGCGGTCGAGGTTTCGCTCGCTCGTGTCGACCATGATGGGCTCGGCGCCGGCTCGGAGGCGACCGGTGTTCGCATCAATGATGTCGATGTAATCGATGCTGCTCGCGTCGGCCAGGCGGACCTCCCGGCCGAAGAGGACGAGGTCGGAATCCCCGCCGAGGGCCGACGCACCGAGT
This sequence comes from Nocardia sp. NPDC059180, assembly GCF_042754945.1. NCBI lineage: Bacteria > Bacillati > Actinomycetota > Actinomycetes > Mycobacteriales > Nocardiaceae > Nocardia > Nocardia sp. NPDC059180. The sequence continues at coordinate 190,238 of NZ_JBHZBU010000012.1, read as the reverse complement.
GTCTGTGAGCCGGGAGGACCAGAGACATCCTGCAGCGTCCAGACCGGGGTGTCCGGCCGTTTGTCCAGTGCCGGCAGAATCGGCGTGACAGGGCGGCGGGGCAGCTGAGCGGCTTCCTCCGCACCCGCGTTGTTCCGGAATGCCCGCACACCCAGCACTCCTGCGACGATCAGTGCCAACGCGACCACCAGCGCTCCGGCAACCAGGGCTACGTTGCGGCGCGGAGCGTTTCGTGGTCGAGCGACACCCGGCTGTCCAGGCGGGGCCGGATATGGTCCGGGTCCGATCGGGTCCGGGCGAACGACGGTCGGTGCGTAGCGATCTGGCGTCGAGGCCCGGCCGATCGACGGCTGCCAGTGCGGTGCGGACACCGAGAGTGCCTGGCCGAGGGCAGCCGCGAAATCCCTACTGGTGGGAAAGCGATGCTCCGGGCTCTTCGCCATCGCCCGGGCGAACACCGCGTCGACCTGTGGCGCGAGATCAGGGCGGTGCTGTCGCACGCTCGGGACGGGGTGCTGGGCGTGAGCCATGATCACCGCGACGGGGCTGGTGCCGGTGAACGGCTGCGCGCCGGTGAGCAGATGAAATGCGGTGGCAGCCAGCGCGTACTGGTCGGATCGCGGCTCGACGGTCAGTCCCTGCATCTGTTCGGGGGAGGCGTAGGCAATGGTGCCGATGGTGAGGCCGGTTCCGGTGAGGTCCGAGCTTTCGGGTCCCATGCGTGCGATACCGAAATCGGTCAGCAGGTAGTGACCGGTCCTGGCGAGCAGGATGTTGGCGGGTTTCACGTCTCGATGGATCAATCCGCGGGCACCCGCATAGTCGAGCGCGTCGGCGACCTCGGTGATCGCACGTGCCACCTCGGTGCCGGGCATTCCGCCCGGCGAGGTGGCAAGGAACGCTGAAAGATCGATGCCGTCGATGAGCTCCAACGCGATCCACAACCGGCCGTCGGATTCCCCGCGGTCGTGGACGCTGACGATGCCGGGATGCGACAGGGATGCGGCGAGGTCGGCTTCGCGTTCGAAGCGGCGCCGGTAGGAGTCGTCGCGGGTGAACTGCGCGGCGAGCACCTTCACCGCATCGGAGCGGGGTAGCCGTGGATGCCGGGCGATGTAGACCTCGCCCATGCCGCCGACGCCGAGAATGCGTTCGATGCTGTATCCGGCGAATACCGACCCCGGCTCCAATGCCCCCACCGTCCGAAACCTCCCATGCGCGATAGTGAAACGATCACACCGTATCGCGAGTCCACCGGCAACTGTGTCGACCGGGTATCGGCGGTTTCGGTGGCGCGCCGCAGCCGCACCGGCGGGCTGTCTGGCAAGGGACGATCCCGCTGTGGCTTTACTCGGTGCGGCCGTCGTCGGGACGACCTGGCCGGCGCAGGTCGCATCGGCACGAGAAGCTCGCGATCAGGGGATGACGACCCGTCCCGCGACCGGCGCCGGATCATCGGCCCAGCGGTGGCCGGTCTCGCGCGGGGTGGCGCCGTGGTCCGACCAGGCGGCCAGCAGCTGCGCGACCTTGCTGTGCATGATGGTTCGGAGCCGGTCGAACGAGTTCTCCGGTACGTCGTCGACCTGGCCGAGCAGCAACCACCAGGCCCAGGCCACGGCCCCGGCGTTCGCGACGAAGTCCGGTACCACCGGAACGCCGCGGGCGGCGAGCATGGCCTCTGCCTCCGGGGTAGTGGCGGCGTTCGCGGCCTCGACGACCATGCGGGCCCGGACATCGAACGAATTGTCCGGCGTGATCGCGTAGGAAATCGCCGCCGGGACAAGGATATCGACGTCGCCGGACAGAACCGCGGTGCGCGGCAGTTGCTCGATGCCCTCGGGGAGCCGGGAGCGGTCGACCTCGCCGTAGCCGTCGCGAAGATCCAGCAGCGCAGGGATGTCGAGGCCGTCGGCGCAGTGCAGCGTGCCTGCGGCGTCGGCGACGGTGGTGATCTTCATCCCGGCCTCGTACAGGTAGTAGGCCGCCGCCCCGCCCATGGTGCCGACGCCCTGGATCGCGACGGTCGTGTCGGCGGGCGTCCGACCCCACCAGACGGCTGCGGCGAGGCAGGCGTGCGCGACCCCGTAGCCGCCGATCACATCGCCGAGCAGGAAGCCGCCGTCGACCGCCGCGTTGAGCCCGCCGCGGACCCGTTGCAGGGTCGCGGCCGGGTCGGCGGCGCGACCGATCGCGGCGTGGTAGCTCTGCCCCAGCCCGAGCCTGTCGAAAACTTCGTCGATCAGATGCTGCGGAACGCCCAGGTCCTCCGCGGTCACCCAAGTCGAGTCGAGCCACGGACGCATGGCCTCGCAGAACCGTTCCAGCACATCCACGGCCCGCGGATCCTTGGGGTCGAAATCGATCCCGCCCTTGGCTCCGCCGACCGGCAGATCGAAGGTGGCCGTTTTGTCGGCCATGCCGCGGGCAAGATCTTCGACCTCGAGCAACGTGCACCCGGGGCGCATCCGGGTGCCGCCGGTGGCCAATCCGCCGCGCAAGGTGTGAACGACGAGATAACCGACCGCGCCGGTGCGTGAGTCCGTCCACTGCACACGCATATACGGCTCGCACCGACCGGTCGAGGGGGAGAGGGGTACCGGCGCGGGGACGGCAGGAACGGCCGGAGCGCTCGCCTGCGCTGTACCGCTGGCCGGGTCATGCATCATCGTCATGGCGGACACCTCCCTGGTCGTGCTGATGCTGGTCACCGCAGGGAAATGCCGCGTCGCGCAATCACCTGTCCGGCCCTTTTGTCGTTCCCGGCCGATGCTGTGCGTCCGGTGCACCAAGCGTGCATTCGCACCCGCTCGCGCGTCCATTTACGGTTCGTTCACGGCGTTGTTCAGCGATGCTGCACAACGCTTACCCTCGGTGGCATGGAACTGTCGCTGGCCCGCCTGCGAATGCTGCGTGAGCTGCACCGTCGCGGCACCATCACGGCCGCCGCGACGGCGCTGCACTACACCGCGTCGGCGGTGTCCCAGCAGCTCGCCCACCTGGAACGCGACGTCGGCACCCGGCTGTTGGAGCGACGGGGGCGGCGGGTGCAGCTCACCGACCGCGGGGTGCTGCTCGCCGAGCACGCCGAGGAGATTCTCGCTTCGGTCGAGCGCGCGACCCAAGCGCTCGAGGACGCCGGCGAATCGGTGACGGCGAAGCTCACCGCCGGCGTGTGGGCGTCGGTGGCCTCCGGTTTGCTCCCCGACGCGCTCACCACCCTCGCGCGCACCCAACCGGGCATTCTGGTGCGGACACGCGAACTCGCACCGGAGTCGACTGCCGCCGCCGTGCGGGACGGCGCACTCGACCTGTCCTTCGTGCTCGACTACTCGAACTACCCGATGGCCTGGGACAGCGGCCTGGAGCGCGCCGTCATCGCGGTCGAGCGGCTCTATGCCGCCGTCCCGGCCGGTGCGGTGCCCGCCGAAAGTGTGCGGCTCACCGAGCTGGCCGAGTATCCGTGGATCCTCGCGCCGGCCCGATCGCACTTCGGGCATGCGGTCCGGTTGGCGTTTCAATCCGTCGGCGTCGAGCCAAGGATCGACCATGAGGTCGAAGAGCAGGCGACCGCGATGGCGATGGTCGCGGCAGGGCTGGGCGTGACACTGGTGTCCGACCTGGGTCTGGCGTTGCGCCCGCCGGGCGTGGACGTCGTCGTGCTCGGTGACATCCTCACCCGGACCGTATCGCTTGCCTACCGCACCAATACCGCGCGACGAGCGGCGCTGCTGCTCGTCGTGGACGCGATCCGGGCCGCCGCGCAGGAGAAAGGACTCGGCGCCGACACCGCGTTGCCCGCGCTGACCGATACCGAGCCGGTGCCGCCGCCACCGAGGTCCGACACAGCGACCGAGACCCCACGCAGCGACCGTAAGGGCCTCGACTGAGAACTGGACACAGTCCACTGACGAGGTATCTCAACACTTCTGGTGGCGTCCGTCAACGGCCGTCCCGGCGGAGTTCTCAGCGAGAGGTATCGGTGAGTGATTCGATACGCGCCAACGTTCGGGCGCTGCCGTCGACTTCGAGCTGCACATGCTGCGCGCTTTCGCTGCGCCAGGCTCGTATCAGCACATCGTCACCGGCCATCACCGGCCCGGCGTGTTCGAGGATCACCCGGTACGGCGATGTCGGCGCATCGGGAAATCGTGCGAGCGCCTCCTCCACCGCTTCCCAATGCACCGCGTTGTTGACATGCCCGTAGCGGTCGACGTCGGTGACCCGCAGCGGAAACGGCCGCGGCTCGGCGCCGACGTGGGTGTGTTCCTGCAGCGCGGGCCGCCAGCTCAGCCGATGCTGGGTGGTCGCCGCGAGCATCGGCGCCATGAATCGGTCGGTCATCCGCGCTGGGCGACCGGCCTCGATGTCGACGTGGATGAGAAACATCTCGGTTTCGATCAGCCCACCGTTGTCGCTGCGCACCTGGATGCGCATGTTGCACCACCGGTTCGACAGTGCCGAGGGCCATCGACGCAGATGCACCCGATCACCGAATTCGATGGGCGCCAGCACATCGATCACGGTGCGGCGCACGATCCACCCCGGGTGAAGATCCCCGTCGTCGACCACCTGTAGATGGTCGTAGCCGATGTCTTGGAGATATCGGGCCACTGCGTCGAGCCGCAGTCGCTCGTCACCATCGGTGTCCCCGAGCCGCACCGGCCAGTGCTCATGGAATGCCCGGTTCTCATCCGGGCACGGCGTCAGCGGAAATGCGATCTCTGCCAACCGGTCGACGGCGGTGGCGGCGTTCATGAACGCTCCTTTCGCAGGTCACGCGACAGCGTAGCGATCGACCGCGTCGGCCAGGAGCCCGACACGAGGAACAGTCGGGCATGGTAGCGGCGGAGGGAGCGCGCAGCAGCACGCTGTGATCGACACGGTGGCCGCGTGGGACGCGCACAGCAGCACCCCGGTGACCGAGACTGCGGGCGACCAGACGAAGCGTCGGCGCTTGCGATCTCACTGGTGTATCAGGCTGCCGACTCGCCTCTTGACGATATCGGGGCAGGCTTCGGCGCCGCCTGGCGGACCGTGATGATTTCGGGCCGCGCCGACGCGGGGGACGATCAGGCGGTATGGGGACGAAATTGACTGCTACGTAGCATAATAGGCGGTGCTCGTATGGCGACGACACCTGGATCTGGGGGGCAATGCTGACCCGTAGGACGCTTCTGCATGCGGCATTGGTCGCGCCGCTGGCCGCGTGTGGCAAAGGTGTCCTCGGTACGCCCGGCACGGTCCAGATCGCGGTGTCCTGGAGCGGGTCGGAGTTGGCCGCGTTTCGCACGGTGCTGGACGCGCTGAGCCTTTCGGGCTCGGTGGAGGTGATCCCGCTCGGCGACGAGATCGGCACCGCGCTGACCGGCGGACGCTCGGCGCCGGAGCTGGTCATGTTGCCGCAGGCGGGGCGGGTCCGCGAGTTCGCCGAGCGTGGCGCGCTCCGGGACATCTCCGAGTCGCTGTGGGCGGACGAGGCACAGGGGCCGTGCTATCCGCCGGTGTGGCGCGCACTGCTCTACCACAATGGACGTCCCTACGGTGTGCCGTTCAAAGCGGCGGACAAGTCGCTGGTCTGGTTCGACCGCGAATCGGCCGAGGAGTCCGCGATCGGCAATCCGGCCTTGTGGACGTTGGAGGACTGGCTCACGCGCATCGAGTTCCTCGCGGACAAGGACATGCGGTTGCTGGCGCTCGCCGCGGCGGACGGCTGGGTCCTGACGGACCTGTTCGAAAACCTGCTGTACGCACAATCTCCGGAAACCTATGCGACGCTGGCCGACTCCGGAAACGACGCCGAGTGGGAAAGGGATGCGGTGCGTGCCGCTCTGCACCGACTCGGCGCCTGGTCCGCACACGACTCGGCCTACCCCGGTGGCGTCGGAACGGCGCTGACCATGCAGTTCTCCGACGCGGTCCGTGAGGTGTTCGAGCGACGGCGGGCCGTGCTGGTCGTAGCTCCCGATTTCGCGGAGCCGATCGTGCGCAAGGCGGTAGCGGCGTCAGGGCGCAACCCGTACGACGTCGTCGGCGTGACGGGTTTTCCCGGTGTCGAGGCCGCGGGGCCCTCGCCGCGCATTGTCGGCGGCGATGTCCTCGTGCTGACTCGGGGTGCTGGCGATCGCGCGGAACGGGCCCTCGTCACGTTGGCCGCGCCTTCGGCGCCGCTGCAGTGGATCAACATGTTCCACGGATTCCTCGCACCGAATCTCCATACCGACGCGGCCTACTCGCCGTTTCTGCGTCCTTCGGCGCAACGGTTGCGCGGTGAGGTGATCTTCGATCTGTCCGACCGGACCGGGCCCGCGGGCGGGCGGAGCGAATTATGGCGGGTACTCACCGAGTTCCTCGTCGCGGTCGACGCCGACCGCTCGCACGTCGGGCGCGCGGTGAACGACGCTGTCTCAGCTCTCGCCGGGCGGTGAGCCGACGATGAGCGCACTGCCCGGATTCCCGAGCAACGGATTGCGGCTCGAGCTCGCGACGCGTCGGATGCGCGGGGCGCTGATCGGCGGCCGTCACCCGTGGCGCGGCTGGGAGCGCGCCCAGCTGATACCTGCCGGGCTTCTCGCGGGACTGCTGCTCATGGCCTCGGCGTGGACGGTGGCGACCGCGGGTGTGCGGGTGGCCACGCCGCTGCTGTTGTTCGCCTGCGGTGTCGCCGCGGTATTCGCGATACGGAGGTTCGGACCCTTCAGGTCGCGCGCCGTCACCCTGGCGGCGTATGCCGTTGTGCTGCTACCGGCTCCGCTGCTGTTCTACGTCGACGCGAGTGCGGACGAGTTGGGCGTCTACGCGCGGACACTGCTGTTCGTGGCTGCCGGGCTGGTGCTGATGGCTCTTGCGCTGATCACCGCGTGGTTCGCCCGCGGGGTGCGGTGGTTGTGGCTGCCGTTGGTGGTGCCATTCGGCGTCGCCGCGTTCGTCTCGGGTCTCGCGTTTCGGGTGATGTTCGAAGAGGCAGTACCTGCGGGCGATGTCGCGACTTTCCAATCCGGATACCGGTGGATGCCGCTGTTCGCCTTCTGGTGGACCTGGTTCGGATTTCTCACCGGCATATTCGCGGCGGCGCTGCGCGCCATCGAGTCGGACTCGGTGCGCTGGGGCTACCTCACCGCGCAAGCCGGCTCCGCCCGGCCCGCGGTACTGGTGTGGCGCAGCCTTCGACTGCTGCAGCCGGTGCTGTTGATCACCGGGATCGCCGTCGTGGTCGCCGCGGCGCGCGTCTTCGATGTGATTCTCATCGGCGTGCCCGCCTCATACCAAATCCACCGTGACAGTGCGACTGTGCGTTGGTGGCGGCTGGTGACCGATGGGGGCACGCCCCCCGAGGGGGCGGTGTATTCGGTGCCGTTGGCTGTGCTGGTCGGCGTATGCGCGTTCGCGCTGTGGAAGGCGGGCGGTGCAAGGGAGATTCGATTGCCGCTGCGTCCGAACCCGCACGAACCCTACGGTGCGCCGCGAACGGGATTGCCTGCCACGGTGTTCGCGGGAGTGGTTGCGGTGGCGTTCGCGATACCGATTCTCGTGCTGTTGTGGGTGTCGACCCGCAGGCCGGGTGGCCATGGGTGGCCCGCACTCGGTCGAGTCTGGGAGGCCGGGCTGCCCTCGACGCTCGGCGTGACGACACTGGTCGCGACCGTCGCGACCGTGCTCGCGGTATCGGCGGCGCTGCCCGTCGCGCGGTGGCTGTCGACCGCGCCTTCGAACACATGGCGTTTTCGTGTCGCGATCACCGGGCTGGTGGTGCTGGCCGTGCTGCCCGCCCAGATGTATCTCGGGCCGATCGACCAGGCGAGTGACGCCCTTGGGCTCTCGGGGACGCAGTATCCGCTCATGTTGGTCCACGGTGCGGCGGGCCTGCCGGTCAGCGTGCTGATCCTGCGCGGTGCCTTGCGAGCGGCCGAAGAGAATCCACGCTCGGCCGCGATGCACGGACTGGCACGGCCGGGGGCTGTGGCGCGACGATTGTGGGCGGGAGCCGGCGGTGCGGTGGTCGCGGCGGCGGTACTGGAGTTCATCCAGGTGTGGAACGACTTCTTCGTGAGCCTGATGATCAGCGGGGCGGGGGCGAGTCCGTGGTCGCTGCTGCTGTGGGGCGAGGCGCGCCAATTCGAAGAGAACCTGCCGCAACTGGCCGCCGGATCGCTGGTATTCGCGATCGTGCCGGTCGCGTTGTTGCTGGCGACCTGGCGTCGGTTCCTGGTTCCTGCGTTGACCGGGGGAGTGCTGCGGTGAGCGATCGGGCGCGTCCGCCCCGATCTCCCGTGGTGCGGGAGGTGCCCTCGAGCGGGATCCTTCTTCGATTCGGCGGCGGCGGTGCGCTGGCCGGGGCAGTCTTGCTCGGGCTGGTCATCAATATCGTGTCGAGCCTGTTTCTCGAACGCGGCGTCGGCCTGCTGATCTCGGTGGGGCTGCTCATGATCGGCGTGCTCGTCGTCGTATTCCTGGTCGCCCGATGGGTGGTGGCCGAACAACGCAGACTGCGCGAAAGCCCCTACACCGCACGAGAACTAGAGCTGCTCGCATTTTTCGACGATGCTCGGATGCCGATCGGTGCCCATACGTGTGCGCCGCGACCCGCGGTAGAGCTGGAAGACGCCGCGTGTGTCGAGGCGAAGGTCCTCGGCGCGCTGCCGGTGCACGAATACACCGCTGCCGCACTGCTGGACGTGCTGACCGCGATACTCGACGCACCCACCCGCGTCCCGTCCGGCGCTGAAGCTGCGGGTCCGACCGCGCCGCTGCTGTTGGTGGAGCTCGAGAACCAGGGTTGCCTCGCGGTCGCCGGGGCGCAGCAGTATCGCGTCGTCATGGTGCCGGATCGGCGCACCGCCGTCGACGTGCGTAGGCAGGTGCAGTGGAAGGCCGCGGTCACTGCCCTCGCCCGACACCACGCCGACCAGGCGGAACGGTGGGCCATCGGCCTCGGCACCCCGCGCTTCGCGGCGGCGGCTCGCCGCTGGTTCGAGGCCGAGGAACCGTTTCTGCGGCGGTTGGTGACCACCTGCGCGTCCTTCGGCGACGGGCTACCGGGCCCTGTGACGCCCAGCCTGATCCGCATCACCGACGCCCTCGATGTCTGGCATGCGCGCACCGGCGGACACGACACCGAACTCGCCGAGGCGTTGGCGCTACTGCCTGAGCTGGATGCATTCGGGGCACCCGCCGCCCAGGTGCGGTTGCGCGCGGGTCGCGGTGCCGAATCGACGCCGCGCAACGGCGAGGGTGGTCGCTATGCCGACCTGGCCGCGCGCCGCGAACACGCGAAGGCACTTCGCCGGCTTCCCGCTTCGTCGCCCGGCGCTGATCCGCAGCATTTCGAACAAGCCCGCCAGGTGCTCGAACGTGTCTGGTGGATGCTGCCGCGCGAGGACATTCCCGGCGAGGTGTGCACTCTGGTCAACCTGGGCATAGTCCTGCTGCGCCAGGGCCGCCTCGATGACGCGCAAGACCGCTTGGAGCTGGCGGAGGCGCTGACCGGGCAGGGCCGTGATCCGGGTGGCCGCGCGCATATGCACGAGGTTCTCGGTCATGTCTGGTGGGCCCGCGGCGAAGGCACCCGTGCCTTGCGGTGCTGGCGGCTCTCGCTCACCGCGAACATCTCGCTGTGTGACGACCATGGCATCGCCCGTTGTCTGCAACATCTCGCGACAGCCGTGATCGTCGATCCACGCTGCGCCGACGATGTGCTGGGTGCGGATCCGCGACGATCGCCGCGCGACGCGGTGGGGGAGGCGATGGGATGGCTCGCGCACGCCCTGCGACTGAATCCCGACGCGCAGACTGCGAACCACTATCGGCTCCAGGCGATCAGTCAGTTCCGGATCGCGCCACGCACCGGCGTCAACCGATGGCCGCTGGCACTCGAGGAGAACGCGGCGAGCAACGCGTGAACGGCCGGCGTGACACGGTGCCGGGGGACCGCTGCGTAGCGCAGGATTACGTGTAGCCGACCAGGCCGGAAGCGAAGTTGTCGAGGTCGAGTGCCTTCAGAGCCCGATCGCGCACGTCGGGGCAATACCGGATCGTGACGCTGTCGACGAAGGAGCGGTCCCGGATGATGGCGGCGTCGAACTGTTCGTACTCGGCTGCCCAGCTGCGCACATAGCCTTCGAAGGTGATCCGGCCGACGGTGGGACCGTGTTGGCGCCAGGTGTCGATGTCGACGAGGATCATCTCGCAGAGCTGCTCGGCGGCAGTCGGGCTGACCTGCTCGACCCCGGGGACCGGGGGATCGGGTGAACGATTGTTGCTATCGTCGCCGGAATCATCGGAACACGCGCCCAGCAGCGCGGCGGCGGCAATGACGACGACGAACCGGACGAGGGGTGGCCTGCGACCGGAGGAGCAAGTTCTCATGGCGACACTCCTTTCGTGATGTGCGTACCCGACTCACTGCATTCGACCCGGCGCACCGAATAACGGCCGTGCTGCCATCTTCCGCGCTGTAGATGTGTGCATTAGTGTCGATCGGGGGTCATGTCGGCAACGGCACCCAGGAGGCGACGTCATGACGCGTCGGCGGAAAATGCTCGGGCCCATCGCGGTGGTCGTGGCCGCGGGGCTGGCCTTCTCTGGTTGCGGTGACGAGGATCCGGCGAGCGAGCAGGCCGGTGCGACACCCTCGGAGACCGCCTCGGTCATGCCCAATCAGGCCGCGGGGATCGATATACCGGCCGATCAGGTCGATAAGGCTGTCGATCGGCTCGGGGGACTGGCCGAGGAACTCATGGCATCGTCGCGGATTCCCGGTATGGCGGTGGCCGTGGTGCACGACGGCAAGGTGGTCTACAGCGAGGGGTTCGGCGTCGGCAACCTCGACAGCAAGACCGAGATCGGGCCCGACACGGTATTCCAGCTGGCCTCGGTGTCGAAATCGGTCGGGGCGACAGTGGTCGCGCAGCAGGTGACGGCCGGCGAGGTCGAATGGGATACGCCGATCAACGAGCTGTTGCCTTCGTTCGCGCTCGGTGACGCCTACGTCACCGACCATGTCACCGTCGGCGACCTGTACGCACACCGCTCGGGCCTGCCCGATCACGCCGGCGACCTGCTCGAAGACCTCGGATATGACCGTGCGCAGGTGCTCGAACGGCTGCGCCTGCTGCCGCTCGGGCCGTTCCGAGACTCGTATGAGTACACCAACTTCGGATTGACCGCCGCCGCGTCCGCCGTCGCGCAGGGGAGTGGCACCGATTGGGAGACACTGTCGCAGCAGGCCCTGTACGAGCCGCTCGGCATGAACGCGACGAGCTCGCGGTACAGCGATTTCGCCGACCGCACCGATCGAGCCGACGGTCATGTCCTCGTCGACGGTGAATACCGGGTCGCGAACCCCGGACGTCAGCCCGATGCGCAATCGCCGGCCGGGGGAGTGAGCTCCTCGGTGGCCGATATGGCGAAGTGGATGAATATGGTGCTTGGCGATGGAACCGCGGACGGGCGGGCCGTCATCGCGCCGAACGATCTGCTGCCAGCGATCTCGCCGCAGTCGGTGTCGTCCCCGCCGCAGGCGCCGGACGCGCGGGCGGGCTTCTACGGCTTCGGCTTCAACGTCAGCGAATCCGCCGCCGGACGAGTGATGCTCAGTCATTCGGGCGGATTCGACCTCGGGGCCGCCACCGCGTTCACGCTGATCCCCTCCGCCGACGTCGGTATCGTGACCTTGACCAATTCGGCGCCGATCGGTGTCCCCGAGACCCTCAATGCCGAGTTCTCCGACCTCGTCCAGTTCGGCGAGATCCGGCAGGACTGGCGCGCGCTCTATCAGCAGGCATTCGCGCCGATGAGCGCCCCGATAGGCGAACTCGCCGGCGCGACACCACCCGCCGACCCGGCTCCCGCCCGCCCGCTACCGACGTACGCGGGTACCTACGCCAACCCCTACTACGGCCCGGCGACGATCACCGAGGTGGGCGGGGCATTGACGCTGACGCTCGGTCCCGACAACATGTCCTTCCCGCTGACCCACTGGGACGGCGACACATTCGTCTTCACCCCGCCGGGGGAGAACGCCACGCAGGGGACCGTATCCAAGGCGACCTTCGAAGGCGACCAGCTCACGCTCGAGTACTACGACAAGGAAGGGCTCGGGACGTTCGACCGCGAGCCCTGACCGGGTCCTCATGTTGGCTATTGATGGTGGCTTCCTGTTGATACATTACTTGGCGATACGTAGATATGCGCATTTAAACATGTGTGCCATTAATGCCTAATCGAACGCAGAGCACGCACACACCTTCAAAAACTCAACGAGGCGGAGATCGGAACTCAGGTTTCGTCTGGGCCGGTGCCCGGTACGCGTGGGGTGAACCGGCCCGAGACGAACTCTTGGGCGGCGATCTTCGCGCGGATGACCGGTTCGCGGTATCGGGCTTCGCGCGCGGTGGCTTTGGCGAGTTTGGGTGAGCCGGGCTGGTATCGCCACCGCGACCATGGCGCGGTGGGGCGGCTGAGTCTGATCGCGCCGACGATCAGCAGGATGGGGAAGAAGAGTCCGAGGAACCCGGTCCAGAACTTGCCTTTGAGCAACGTCAATACCGCGAGGCCGTATTGGACGATCAATCCGGCAATCGAGGCCATGAGGGTCGCGATGGCGCCGTCATCGGTGTACTCGTCGAAGTCGTGGGCGAGCCCGAGCGGGTGGATGCCGAGCAGAAACAGCATGGAGATCGCGAACGCCACCATGACCGCGTCGATGCTGCTGCGGCCCTCCTCGGCCCAGTAGACGTCACGCAGGTGCAGAACCAGTGCGAACTCGTCGAGCACCAGTGCTGACCCGATGCCGAAGAATGTGGCGAGCACGCAGTTGAGGACCGGGGTCTCGTGCGCGGCGAGGGCGACCAGCAGCAGCCCCGACACGAGCATGGTGACGAGGCCGAAGACCACGTGGTGGATGTGCAGGCCACCGGGAGTGACGTTGCCGGGCCACCAGGACACTTCGGCGCGGATCATCCTGGTGCTGATCCGGATGAACAGAAATGTCAGGAGGAACGCCAGCATGAGGAAGAACAGCGGCAGGCGTCCGTTGTCGACGATGGTGTCGGTGAACCAGCGTGTCACCGTAGGGCTCCCGGTTCCCGCGTTCGCTGACCGGTGTGGCCGCAGGACATGGGCGCGGTCCCTTCCCCGAGGGGTGGTGACAGCCGATCTGCTGAGTGGGCGATCCGCCGCGCGCCCCTGGTTGTCGTTCGCTCACAGTGTGCCCAATTGGACTGTAGTAGGTGTGCGGGCTTCGATGGGCTGATTCGGGGCGGGTGCTATCCGGGTGGATCTCGGGTGGGCTGGAGTGAATCGACTTGATTGCCGGTGATGTGCGGATCCTGCTGTGTGTGCCGTTCGTCTGCGGGAACGAGGGGTTGCCGCTGTGCGAGCATATGAGCTGACCTGATGCTCGAGATCTTCGCGAGGTGGTGCGTGTGCATGTGCCGATCGATCGCGATACGGCGGTGGACCCGGCGTCCGGCCGGCGCCGCACCCGGTTGGTGCGCAGTGCCTACGGCAGTGCGAGCGCCGAATCCTTCCTGATCGTCGCGATCGCGACGATTCTGTTGACCCGGCTGTATCTGGTGATCACCGACTATCCGCAGGTCGGTGGTGGGACGCTGCATATCGCGCATGCGCTGTACGGGGGCGCGGCGATGATGGTGGCGCTGCTCATCGGGTGGATGGTGCTCGGATTCGGTGCGCGGGTCGTATCGGTGGTTGTCGGCGGTATCGGGTTCGGCCTGTTCCTCGATGAGGTCGGCAAGTTCGTCACCGCGGATAACGACTACTTCTACGGGCCGTCCGCGGAGATCATGTACGTGCTGGTGTTGGTGGTGCTGCTGGCGAATCGGGCGATGCGGGTGTTCCGTGCGCCGACCACGGATGAATACCTGGCCAATGCCGCGGCGATAGCGGCGAACGGTGTGGCGGGTGGATTGGCGCCGCATCGTCGCGACGCCGCTGCGCGGATGCTGGATCGGGCCGAAGGTGGCGGCGCGGATGTGGCGGCCGTGCAGGGGGTGCGGTTGTTGCTCGAGGCGGCCGGCCATCGCGAGGACCGGCTGTATGCGGTGCGTCGATTCCTGCCACGGTTGATTCCCGGGTTCTTCCGGAGTCCGCGATGGGTGCCGGTAGTCGGGTGGTTGTTGGTGCTGGCGTCGGCGGCGGGTGTGGTTGTGGGTGTGGTTCAGCTCGTCACCGGTGGGCTGGATATCGACACCTCCGATACGTCGATCGTGATCGAGCGGATGGGGATCTCCGGGGCGATTCTGTTCGTGAGTGCTTCGATCACGTTGTTGCTGGCGGTTCCGGCCATGATCAATCTGCGCAGTGATGGGCCGTTGTGGCCGTTGCAGGCGTTACGGATCGCGGCGTTGGTGTTCACGGTGCTCAACGCATTGGTCGATTTCGCGACTGAGGGGTTCGGCGCGCTTGTGAATGTGGGGTTCGGGCTTTTCGCAATGGCGGTGCTGTCGTATCGGATCTCGATGCGTGTCAGCGCGATTGAGGTTCCCGACGAGAGGTGAGCTGAGCGCCTGGTAGCTCGCGTACGACTGTTTCGCGGGTAATCCGAAAGATTGCAATCTGCTTGTTGAATGGTCGCTTGGTTGACTCTGTGCGCTGAGATTGCACCGCATCTATCGGTGTTCCTGGCAGCCATCCGGGGCGTATGCTGGATATTTGCTTCTGCTGTAACGGGTCGAGTGGACAACTGTATTAATTCGTTGTCGGGTTCCACTACGCGACACTCGGAGTTGGTCTCAGTGCAAGCGGGCGAATCACACGGTTCTCGGGACCGGAAACAATATCTCTGGGTCTTGGGGCTGATCGCCCCGGCGTGTGCGCTGCTGCCATCACAGTTGGTGTTGCACACCGGATTCGAGGTGTTCTGGTGGATCGGGCCGATCATCGTGCTGATCGCGATCCCGGTGCTGGATCTGCTCGTGGGCGAGGACGGCAGCAACCCGCGCGATGAGGATTACGAGGCTCTGTCGAACAACCACTACTACCGGTGGTGCACCTACATGTTCCTGCCGCTCCAGCTGCTGGGTCTGGTGATCGCGGCATCGATGTGGGCGGGTGATGAGCTGAGTTTCGTGGACAAGCTCGGCTTGGGGGTCACTCTGGGGTTCGTCAGCGGGATCGGCATCAATGCCGCTCATGAGCTGGGGCATCGGGTGGAACATCTGGAACGGTGGCTGGCCAAGATCGCGCTGGCCCAATCCGGATACGGGCATTTCTTCGTCGAGCACAATCGCGGACATCATGTGCGGGTGGCGACCCCGGAGGATCCGGCAAGTGCGCGGCTGGGTGAGTCGCTGTATGAGTTTCTGCCGCGGACGGTGGCGGGTGGGTTTCGTTCGGCTCTCGCCCTCGAAGGTGATCGGTTGCAGCGACAGGGGCGCCGGTGGTGGTCGCCGCACAACCACATCCTGCAGGCTTGGGCGATGACGGTGGTGCTGTTCGGTACGTTGACCGCGGTGTTCGGCTTTGCGGTGCTGCCGTGGTTGCTGCTGCAGGCGGTCATCGGTGCCGCATTGCTCGAGACCGTCAACTACGTCGAGCATTACGGGTTACTGCGTAGGCGTCGTCCGAACGGTCGCTACGAACGCTGCTCGCCCCGCGACAGCTGGAACAGTGACCGGCTGGTCACCAACATCTTCCTGTTCCATCTGCAGCGCCACAGCGACCATCACGCCAACCCCGGCCGCCGCTACCAAACCCTGCGCAGCACCAGCGAGGCTCCGCAGCTGCCCGCCGGCTACGCCACCATGATTCTGCTGGCCGCTATCCCGCCCTTGTGGCGGCGGATGATGGATCCGCGGGTCCTCGAGCACTACGCGGGTGATGTGACGCTGACGAATATGGCACCACGTAAACGGGAACGGTTGTTAGCCGCTCACGGGTTTGCTTAGAGAAGAGCCGGCTTCTTGATGTGGCCTGTGGCGCGTAGGCGCTGAGATTGCTCGGTGCCTGGCACGCGATCCGGCGGTCCACAATGGCGCGGCGTGAGAGCCGACATTGACGCCGAAATCCACTACCGTGGTCACTGTTCGCGCGAAATTGATTGGTGTGCAATTAATTACGATCGAAGAGCGGTGTGACCGAACAGTTCTACACGGGCTCGGCGCCCCTGCGGCAGCGTTCGGGCTGGCGGACCTTCTGATGTCCGGTCCGTCGCCGGACCTGAAGAGCCACCTCGCGCCCACCTGTGCGCGGCTTGCGGCCGAACTCGGGTAGCAGTCAGGTCAGCGGGTGAGGGCGGTGTCGATGCGGTCGAGGAAGTCGTCGAGGTCTTTGGGGGAGCGGGAGGTGATCAGCGGGTATCCGTGGGTGTCGTCGACGGCGACGGAACGGTCGACCCAGTCGGCGGCGCCCGCGTTGCGGATGTCGGTTGTCAGGGAGGGGTAGGAGGTCAGGTTCTTGCCTCGGACGATGTCGGCTTCGACCAGCAGCCATGGGCCGTGGCAGATCGCGGCAATGGCCGTGCCTGCGGTGGCAGTGCGGCGGGTGAGGCCGACGGCGGCCTCGTTGAGGCGTAGTGAGTCGGCGTTGAGGGTGCCGCCGGGGATGAGCAGCAGGTCGTAGTCGGCCGGGTCGGCGGCGTCGAGGGTGAGGTCCGGTTCGACGGTGGCTCCGGAGTTCTTGTCGTGGACCAGGGTCTGGATCGAATCGCCGGTTTCGGCGGCGATATCGACGCGGGCGCCCGCGTCACGTAAATGCTGGGCGGGGACGACGAGTTCATCCTGTTCCACGCCGTAATTGGTGACAATCGCCAGAATTCGGCGCCCGGTGAGGTCGGTGTCGGTCATGCGCACGTTCCTTCCTCTCGATATGTCCGTTTCAGCAGGCTTTTCGCACACACTGTCGTCGATATGCGACTCGTAGCCGGGCATACCCAGGTACGTGGCACCGACACTCCAGGTCAGGGCCGGTGTGTCCGTCGATCTGGATCAGTCACTTTTCGATTACGTCACAGTGGGTACCCCTTATTCAGGTCGAGCCGAGAGTCAGCCGATTCGGGACCGAGGAGGCCCAATGAATGAGTCGAAACACGCTCAGACCATCGGATCCGCACCGGTGTCCCGATCGCGTGAGAGCCGGGCGGGGAAATACGGAGATTCTTCGGACAGTTACGAAAACATCGAGCCCTGGTTCGAGAAGCTCGAGGCATTGGACGCCGACGATCCGCACCGGTCCCATATCCGCGACGACATCATCGAACTGTGCCTACCGTTGGCCGAGCACATCGCGCGCCGTTTCGGTGGACGCGGTGAATCGTTCGACGACCTGCAGCAGGTCGCGCGCATCGGGTTGATCCAGGCGGTGGATCGCTTCGACCTCTCGCGCGGCAGCACATTCCTGGCCTACGCAGTGCCCACCATCATGGGCGAGGTGCGCCGCCACTTCCGTGACCGCACCTGGGCGGTGCGAGTGCCGCGCACGATGAAAGACATCCAGTTGCGCATCGGCCCGGCCACTGAGGCGCTGTCTCAGCGTTTGGGGCGGGTGCCGACCGCGCGTGAGGTAGCCGCCGAACTCGAGGTCGATCTGCCTCAGCTGACGCAGGCGATGGTTGCAGCCAACGGGCACACCAGTAATTCGCTGGAGTCGATCGCCCGTGACGATGATGATGCGGGCAGTGCGGTGCAGCGCAGGCTCGGCAGCGAGGAGCCGTGCTACGGGCTGCTCGAGGATGCGATGGCGGTGCGGCCGCTCATCGCGGAGTTGCCGCGCCGTGAACGGCAGGTGCTGGTGTGGCGGTTCTACGGATCGATGACCCAGAATCAGATCGCCGAACGTCTGGGCGTCTCCCAGATGCAGGTTTCGCGTATCCTTTCGCGCACGCTCGCTTCCCTGCGTGAGCAGGCGCTGGCCGAACCGGCGGCCGCGTGATCCTCACCCCGGCTAGGTAGTGCTGTTGCCTACCCGCCGGGGTTTGTGATGTAGAGGTCTCCTCCAGGTTGCGGGGTTGACTTGCGGCTTCTGACAGCCCTGCGCGGACGCGCACCGTGCCCCTCCCCGAGATGTGGTCGGGATCACAGGCGGCTTCGGCCTGTAGAGCCGTCGCCCTGCTGGCATGTTGTTAGTCGAAGTAACAGTAACTTTTCGGGCGTTGCTCGACGGGCAGGGAGGCTCCAACCATGTCGATCGAGACGACGCCCGCGGGGCGGCGTAAACAGCGGATTGCCCAGCTCTACGCCGACGATCACCAGGCGCGCGCCGCCGCGCCCGACGAGGCGGTTCTCGATGCCGTGCGGACCCCGGGGGTCGGTGTCGCCCAGATCGTGGCCAGCGTGTTGACCGGCTATGCCGACCGGCCCGCGCTCGGGCAACGAGCCTTCGAGACCGTGATCGATCCGGCGACCGGCCGCTGCGAGCGCCGCTGGCTGGACCGATTCGAGACCCTCACCTACGGCGAGGTCGGCGACCGGGTCGAGGCACTCGCCGCGGCTTGGCAGCATGCGAGCGCGGATCCGATCCGGCCGGGGGAGATGATCGGCATCCTCGGCGTGGCCGGCGTCGATCTGACCGTCATCGACCTCGCTTGCGCCCGGATCGGCGCGGTCGCGGTGCCGTTGCAAGCCGGTGCGACGGCCGCCGCGCTGCGTCTGATCGCCGCCGAGACCGAGCCGCGGATTCTGGCGACGACGCCGGAGTTGCTCGAGGTCGCCGTCGAGTGTGTGGTGGCGGCACCGGCGATCCGGCGTCTGGTCGTATTCGATCATGTCCCGGAAGTGGACGCACACCGTGCGGTGCTGGCGGCGGCGCGCGAGCGACTGGCCACGACCGCCCCGTCGGCCACCGTCGACACCTTGGCCGACGTCATCGAGATCGGCCGCCAGAGCCCTAGGGCCACAACGTATTTCGCGGATACACGGGCCGATCCGCTGGCGATGCTCATCTATACCTCGGGAAGTACCGGAACACCCAAGGGTGCGATGTATACCGATCGGCTGGCTGCCGGGATCTGGTTGCAGGGCTTGGCGCGCAAGGCGGGATCGAATCCGCCGGCGATCAGCGTGAACTACATGCCGATGAGCCATCTCGCCGGGCGGCTGGCGTTGACCGGTGTCCTGGTTCGCGGCGGGACCGCCTACTTCACCGCAGCCGCGGATATGTCGACGCTGTTCGATGACATCGCGTTGGTGCGGCCCACGGAGATGGTATTCGTTCCGCGGGTCAGCGACATGATCTTCCAGCGGTTTCAGAGCGAACTGGCGGCGGGCGGACGCAGCGAGGAGCAGGTGCGGGCAGAGCTGCGCGGTGACATCCTCGGCGGCAGGCTCATCTCCGCCTCTACCGGCAGTGCGCCGCTGGCACCGGAATTGAAGACGTTCATGGAGTCGCTGCTCCAGATCGAGCTGCATGATGCCTACGGCTCCACCGAGGCGGGTGGCGGGCTGGTGGTCGACAACCGGGTCCGCAGACCCATCGTCATCGACTACAAGCTGTGCGACGTCCCCGAACTCGGCTACTTCTCGTCCGATCAGCCCCATCCGCGCGGCGAGCTGCTGTTGAAGACCGCGGCGATGATCCCCGGCTACTATCGGCGCCCGGATATCACCGCGCAGGTCTTCGACGCCGACGGCTTCTACCGCACCGGTGACATCGTCGCCGAGCTCGGCCCGGATCAGCTGCGCTACCTCGACCGGCGCAATAACGTGCTGAAGCTGTCGCAGGGTGAGTTCGTCGCGATCTCGCAGTTGGAGGCGGTGTATGCGGGCAGCCCGTTGATCCGGCAGATCTTCGTCTACGGCAGCAGCGTGCGCGCCTACCTGCTCGCGGTCGTGGTGCCGACCGACGACGCGCTCGCCGCGGGTGCTGAGGCCGTCGAGGCGTCGATCGCCGCGTCGGTGCGCAGTATGGCTGCCGAGGCGGGGCTGGAGCCCTACGAGATTCCTCGGGAATTCGTCATCGAGACCGAGCCGTTCACGATCGAGAACGGGTTGTTGTCCGGGATCGGGAAACTGCTGCGTCCCGCGCTCGAGCAGCGGTACGGTCCGCGCCTGGAACAGATGTATCGCGACCGTGCCGACGGGCGATCGGCTGAGCTGCTCGCCCTGCACACCGCCGCGGCCGAGGCGCCGATTGTGGAGACGGTGCTGCGGGCAGCCCGTGCCCTGTTGGATTGCACGGCAGCGCAATCGACGCCACAGGCACATTTCGCCGACCTCGGTGGCGACTCGTTGTCGGCGTTGTCGTTCGCGAACGTGCTGAAGGATATCTTCGGCGTCGAGGTGCCGGTGAGCGTGGTGACCAGCCCGGCGACATCCCTGGGCGATCTGGCCGAATACATCCGCACCACACGAGAATCCGGTGCCGAGGTGGTCTGTTTCGACAGCGTGCACGGCGCGGGATCGCGGCAGGTCAAGGCTCAGGATCTGACTGCCGAGCGGTTCATCGACGCCGAAACCTTGGCGGCGGCGTCGGGACTGGCGGTGGCTACCACGACCGAAACGGTGCTGATCACCGGAGCCAACGGCTACCTCGGGCGCTGGTTGTGTCTGCAATGGCTGCAGCGGATGCGGGCCGTCGGGGGTCGCGTGGTGTGTCTGGTGCGCGCCAAGGATGCCGAGTCCGCCCGGCGCAGGCTGGACGCGGCCTTCGACTCCGGCGATCCGGATCTGTTGCGGCGGTATCGGGAACTGGCCGTCGAGCATCTCGAAGTGGTCGTCGGTGACCTCAGCTCACCGCGGTTGGGTCTGGATGCCGAGGCGTGGGATGGGCTGGCGCGGCGAGTCGACCGGATCGTGCACTGCGCGGCACTGGTGAATCATGTCCTGCCCTATGCGCAGTTGTTCGGGCCCAACGTGGTCGGCACCGCGGAGTTGATCAGATTGGCGATCACCGGGCGGCTCAAACCATTTACTTATCTGTCGACGGTTGCGGTGGCCGCAGACGTCGATCGCGCGGTGTTCACCGAGGGTGGTGACATCCGGGCCGGTAGTCCCGTGCGCCGCAACGGCGACGGCTACGCCACCGGTTACGGCAACAGCAAATGGGCCGGTGAAGTGCTGTTGCGTGAGGTGCACGAACTGTGTGGGTTGCCGGTGGCGGTGTTCCGGTCGGACATGATCCTGGCCCATCCGCGCTATGCCGGGCAGCTCAACGTCCCGGACATGTTCACGCGGCTACTGATCGGGCTGGTCGCCACCGGTATCGCACCCGCGTCGTTCTACCGCGCGGGCCCCGACGGTGGGCGGGCGCGGGCCCACTACGACGGTCTACCCGCCGATTTCACCGCCGAGGCGATCACGGTGCTCGGCGCGTCGGTCGAGGCGGGGCACGTCAGCTTCGATGTGGTCAACCCACACGACGACGGGATCTCACTGGACGTCGTGGTCGATTGGATGATCGAGGCCGGAATCCGGATCGAGCGCATCGACGATTACGACGCCTGGCTGACCCGCTTCGATGCGGCGCTGCGTGCGCTACCCGAACAGCAGCGCCAGGCCTCGGTCCTGCCGCTGCTGCACGCATTCACCCGGCCGGGGCCACCGCACCCCGGATCGGCGATTCCGGCCGCCGAATTCCAGGCCGCGGTCCGCGCCGCCGAACTCGGCCTCGACGCCGACATTCCCCACCTCACAGCAGATTTGATCGCCAAATATGTCTCCGACCTGCGTCTGCACGGGTTGATCCCGAAGACATAGAGGTCAACGAACGTCCGCTCTCGTCGGCATGTTGCTACGTAGTGTGCGACCGGTCTCATCAAGTCGGTCGACACTGCGAGTAAGACCGCTGTCCTCGTCGCGAAGTCTGCCGGGCGCGAGGTTTCGACCTCGCCACGTGGATGTGGGCCGTGCCCAGCCTCCTGCACGACCACTATAGGCGAGGCCAATGCTGACATGAGTCAGCAAGTCTTGGACTCTATAAGCCCAGCTGGCGCATCGTGGAGCTGTCGGATAAACAGCTCCCGAAAGGATGGCCATGCAGGATCTCGATGGTGGAGTCGCGCGGTTCCGTGAGCGCGTGCTGCCACGCAAAGCCGGCCTGTTCCGGCGGCTGGCCACCAACCACGCCCCGCACACCCTGTTCATCGGCTGCTCGGACGCGCGAGTGGTGCCGGAACTGATCACCCAGTCCGAACCGGGGGAGCTGTTCGTCATCCGGACCGCGGGCAATATCGTGCCGGTCTACCGCGGTGACGCCGACGGGGTCGCGGCGAGTATCGAATACGCCGTCACCGCTCTCGGCGTGTCCACCATCGTGGTGTGTGGCCACTCCGCCTGCGGGGCGATGACAGCGGTGGCCACCGGTGCCGATCTGGCCGCGATGCCCTCGGTGGCGGCGTGGTTGGGGCATGTCCACGCCGCGAACATCGAGGGCGAGTCCCGCGACGCCGCGGTCGCCGCGCTCGTGCGTGGCAACGTGGCCGAACAGCTGGACAATTTGCTGACCCACCCGAGTGTGGCGCGCGCTGTCGCCGACAGCGCGGTCGAGCTGCGCGGCTGGGTCTATGACATCGCCACGGGCTCGGTGCGTCCGGTCGAACCCGCCTCCGCGCTCTCCGCATGACCTGACACCCATTGATATGAAAGGAAACTCGATGCACGCACAATTCACCCAGACCGCACGCAACCAGGTGGCCGAGGACGCGGTCGCCGCGAAGATCGCCAAGGACCTGACCTGGCAGCAGATCGCCGACGCCGCAGGCTTGTCGGTCGCGTTCGTCACCGCGGCGGTCCTCGGTCAGCACGCACTGCCTCGCGAGTCCGCGCAGGCAGTCGCACAGTTGCTCGACCTCGACGATCAGGCGGCTGTGCAGCTGCAGACGATCCCGACCCGCGGCTCCATCCCCGGCGGCATACCCACCGACCCCACCATCTACCGCTTCTACGAAATGCTGCAGGTCTACGGCACCACCCTCAAAGCGCTGGTGCACGAGCAGTTCGGTGACGGCATCATCAGCGCCATCAACTTCCGCCTGGACGTGGCCAAGGTCGCCGACCCCGACGGCGGTGAGCGCGCGGTGATCACCCTCGACGGCAAGTACCTGCCGACCAAACCGTTCTGAGGACGCCGACCGCCGCAGCCCACGGTGCGGCTGCGGCGGATCATCGGCCGATTCACCGCTGTGCGACAGCGGCCTCACGAATAGCCGGCGATGCCTGGCCGCCCGCACGGCGGATACCGACCAACAGCATGACTACGGCGGCCGTGGCCAGCACCCACGGGGCGGGTTCGAAGATCAGCGCGCAGACCGCGGTCCAGGCGAGCAGCGACCAGGCCAGGAACGCCGGTGGGGTGATGGCGCGGCGGTCCATCCAGATGACCACCAGGCCCAGTAGCAGCAACGGTGCGCCGAAGCTGCCCGGGCCGAACCAGAAGCCCCCGATCGAAGGGGACAGCTCGGTGATATCGGCGCCGAGCGTCCACAATCCGAACGAGAACCATTCGGCGAAGTGGCGGTAGCTGAACAACGTTGCCGCGGTGAGGTGAACGGCACCGAGGAACGCGAGAATCCGTCCGGCCCAGCTGATCATGACTGCCTCCTCGGTCCGCGAATTACGAAACTCGCGGTATCGAAACTGATGGTTTCGTATGATGCCACCATGGCGACGACGAAACAAGCGGGGGGCCGCCCACGTGAGAGTCGGGTTGATCACGCGATCGCGGCGGCGGTGCGCGGCCTGCTGGAAGAACACGGATACGGATCGTTGACCGTGGACGCGGTCGCGGCGCGTGCCGGAGTGAGCAAGGCGGCGATCTATCGGCGCTACGCGACCAAACAAGAGATGACCTTCGCGGTCCTGCTGCACGACCTGCGCGAAGACCCGCCCGGCGACACCGGTTCGCTGCGCGGCGACATCGGCGCACTCGCCGAGCGGATCGGTGAGCAACTGAGCCGCTCGAGCTCGGATGTGATGACAGGCCTGCTCGCCGACGTCCGCGCCGACGCCGCCCTCGGTGACCGCTTCGCCACGACCTACCTTGCGGTGGAGCGCTCCATCATCACCACCCTGCTCGACCGCGCGGTCGCCCGCGGCGAACTGCCGCATCGACCGAACCCGGCAGTGGTGCATGTGCTGCTGCTGGGTCCACTGTTCGCCTGGCTGATCATGCTCGACGAAAATCCCGCGCACGCACCGGACCTCGCACGCTCCATCGCCGAGATCACCGTCGCCGCATTGACGGCGAACATCGTGCCGGCGGATGAGGTGTAGGGATCAGTCGAATCGGCCCAGCGGCTGGGTCGAGCAGCGGAACGCGCCACCGAACATCCGCGACACCGAGAAATCGACATACTCGACCGTGATGCCACGGGCTTGCAATTGGTGTCCGACGCGCTCGAATTGCGGGTCGGTGATATAGGTTTCGGCGTCGATGGGCAAGCCGTTGGTGGCCATGGCGGCGGCTTCTTCTTCGCTGACGTCGATGCGTTCCCAGTCCCGCAATGTCTCGGGCACGCCGTCGGGAAGGCGATCCGGACACACGATCATCAGGCCCTCGCGCACCAATCCGATCGCACAATCAAGATGCAGCACATGTGATTTCAGCGGAACCGGTGTCACCGTGTATCCGTCGGCTCGCAAGTATTTCGCGAGCCATTCGGTGCCGGTGCGGTCGGTCGCCATTCCGGATTCGCCGACGAACAAGTCCTTGCCGAGGACCAGCACGTCACCGCCTTCGAGGAATGGTCCCGGCCCAGCGGCACCATCGCCGCTGACTTCTGGGATCGGAATCGACACGTATCGCGCCGGTGCGGGCATCACCTGATCGAGCAGCAGTGAGCGGCTGGTCAGGACCTCGAGGCGGCGGTGCGGGAACTGTAGCGACCCTTCGATGACGTGCTCACCGATGGTGAACCAGGGGTCGCGGACGAAGAAATTCGCATATCCGTGCGGTCCGGCCGCCGCCTTCTCCGCTGCGGTGAACAGGCGCGGCCGCAGCACTCGCACGCCGTAGCGGGTCAATACCTCGGCCAGGTTGTCGCGTTCGTCTTCCCAGAGACGTTGCCTCTCGGGGAAAACCGCCCCGAATTCTCGACCCCATGTCCCCTCCAGGACGCGGACGGCTTCGGGCTCGACCGGCATCTGATGGCCGAGGATCGCCGGGCTGTCCGGTGCCCGGAATTCACATCGCGACACCACCACCGTCCGCAATGCCGCGAACTCGCTGTCCACCCGGATCCGCGCATCGTTGGCAATCATCCGGAAACTCTAACCAGCCCGGACTCACAGGGCAGCCCCCAGCACGACAACGGATTCACAACGAGATGAGCACCCCATTCATCGGCGACCGTTCGCGTATCCGGCAATCGATGGGCTATCCGGAAGGGGTGCAGACGAGGAAGTCCTCAACCGACGCGCTCGGGCTCCGGCAGCGCGCCTTGGGCCTGAACACGGGAAAGCTGCACCGCCGCAACACACATCACCACCACCGACACCCCCACCACAATGATCCCGACGGGACCGGTGTTGAGGCGTTCCTCGAGCACGGTGAGGCCGAGGAACATCGCGCCGAGCGGCTCGGCCACGGTGAACGCGGGCAGCGACGCCGACAGTGCGCCGACCTGGTAGGCGCGCTGTTGCAGATACAACCCCAGCAGGCCCGAGCCGACCATGGTGTAGGGCTCCCAGCTGCTCAGCGCCGCGCCTATCCCGTTGCCGAACAGCTCGACCACATGCTGGGTGAGCGCGGCCGACACGCCGAACAGCAAGCCCGCGGCCGCACCGAGCAGCATTGCCCGCAGTCCCGTCGCCCGCACCAGCACGCCCGCCACCACCGCCGCGACGACGAGGCCGAGTACCAGCGACAACGGGCCCACCCAGTGCGCCCACGGCGCGTCGCGCACCCCTTCGGACGGGTCGCCGACCACCAGGAAACAGGCCAGCGCGAGCGACAGCGCGACCGCATGCGCCCAGGCCGCGCGCGTGACCGGCACGTTGTTATAGCGCGCGGCCAGCGGGAGCGCGAAGATCAGCGAGGTCACCAGGATGGGCTGCACGATCAGCACCGAACCCAATGCCAGCGCCACGATCTGGAAGACGAACGCGCCGCCGTCACCGATGATGCCCGCCCACCACCGAGGACTACGTATCAAGCCGGCGAGGAAGGCCTCGCCGGCAGGCACCTGTGCGGCCGCCCGCTGCTGAGCGACCGCCGCCACCGCGAACCCGAGCGCGGCGATGAACGCACACACCACCGCGGCCACCGGGACATTGCTCACCCGGACCAGTCTGCCGCCAGGTCGACGCTCGGGCGAGACCGACGCGCGGCGACGGTAGAGCCGGAATGCCCGCAATCCGCCGTGCGCGCGCGGCGCGACGACAGCCGCATGGTCGCCGAGGCTGAAGCCGGGCCGGAACGATATCTGCGATGCCGGGCGGCGCGGGAACGCCACCGACGGTCAGTTGTCGTTCTCGACCAGCGCTTCCCCGCTGGAAATCTCGACAATCGGCAACCGCAGCGCGGCAGGTGCTTGCGCAGGCACCACCGGCGCGACCGGGGCCACCGGTGTCAGCCGCCGATACGTCTCGCCCAGCGCCGGACGCGGATCGGTCTCGCCCTTGTTGGGCCACAGGGCGGTCGCGCGTTCGGCCTGGGCGGTGATGGTCAGCGACGGGTTGACCCCGAGATTGGCCGAGATCGTCGAGCCGTCGATGACATGTAGGCCGGGATGTCCGTAGAGGCGGTGATAGGGGTCGACGACGCCGGTGGCGGGGGAGTCGCCGATGGCGCAGCCGCCGATGAAATGCCCGGTCGCCGGAATATTGACGATGCTGCTGGTGGCGCCGGTGGGGAAGCCGTCGATCTTGTCGGCGACCCGGTCGGCGACCTCGTGCCCGACCGGGATCCAGGTGGGATTGGGTGTGCCCTCGCCCTGTTTGGTGGTCATCTTGCGGCCGAACAGGCCACGCGTGGTGTAGGTGGTGATGGAATTGTCCACCGACTGCATCACCAGCAGCCCGATCATCTGCTCGGACCACCGGTGCGGGTTGTGCATGGCGAGCAGATCGCGGCGGTTGCGGCGCATCTGGCGCCCCCATTGCCGCCACCGCGGGCTGACGCCGTCATCGCCGACCATCGCCGTGGTGATCAGGGCGAGCGCATTGCTGCCCTTGCCGTAACGCACCGGCTCGATATGGGTGTGGTCGTCGGGGTGGATGGAGGAGGTGATGGCCACGCCCTTGGTGAAATCGGCGTCGGCGCGGCGGCTGCGCACCGACAGCAGTTCCTCGGAGTTCGTGCGCGACAGATAACCCAGCCGTGCCGAGATATGCGGCAGGGAGCCACCATCGCGAAGCTTGTGCAGCAGTTTCTGGGTGCCGAGTGAGGCCGCGGAGAACACCACCTGTTCAGCGGTGAACACGCGCTCGTTCTTGCGGAGCCAGCGGCCGGTGCCACGGGTGCGCACGGTGTAGCCGCCGTCGGGTCGCGGCCGCACATCGGTCACCGTCGTCATCGGGTGCACGGTCGCTCCCGCCTGCTCGGCCAGATACAGGTAGTTCTTGACGAGGGTGTTCTTGGCGTTGTGGCGGCATCCGGTCATGCATTCACCGCAGTGCGTGCAGGTGCGACGCGACGGGCCGACACCGCCGAAGAACGGGTCGGGCACATCCTCGCCCGGGCGCACTCCCGCACCGCCGAACAACACCCCGACCGGCGTCTGGCGGTAGGTGTCGGCGACGCCGAGTTCTTCGGCCACTTCCCGCAGGATCCGGTCGCTGGGTGTGGTCGCCGGATTGGTGGTGACGCCGAGCATGCGTTTGGCCTGGTCGTAGTGCGGGGCCAGCTCGGTACGCCAGTCGGTGATCGCGGCCCACTGTTTGTCGGCGTAGAACGCTGCGGGCGGCTCGTACAGGGTGTTGGCGTAGACCAGCGATCCGCCGCCCACGCCGGCACCGCTCATGATGAAGGTGTTCTTCAACAGCGTCAGCCGTTGAATGCCGAAGCAGCCGAACCGGGGCGCCCACAGGAACTCCCGCGCCCGCCACGACGTCTTGGCGAATTCGTGGTCGGCGAAGCGGCGCCCGGCCTCGAGCACACCCACCCGATAGCCCTTCTCGGTCAGGCGTAGCGCGGTGACGCTGCCGCCGAAGCCCGAACCGATCACCAGCACGTCGTAGTCGAACGCCATCCTGCCTCCGTCACCATTGTCGAATCATTCGAGCGTAGGGCGGGGTGCGACGCTGACAGCAAGGACTGTCGGCCAGAAAATCGAGAATTCCGGCCAACAGTTCTGACGAATCAGGTGTCCTCGCCGGTCGCGGAGAGCAGCTTGTCCAGGTCGGCGGGTGCCATACCGAATCCGGTCAACCGGTCCAACGGAATCGAGGCGAGCATGCGCATCATGTCGACCCCGAGCACCCGCCCGTCGCCGCCGCCGGTCATCCCGGCGAACATCTCGCCCAGCACGGCCGCCGCCGCGGGGTTGGACAGCGTCTCACCGAGCGTGGACTGCGCGGTGATCGGAATCCGCAGCTCGTCTCCTGCGACCTCGACGGTGCCGGTGGTGCGGATGTCGCGGCTGGAAGCACCTGCCATCACCTGATAGGTGCCGCCCTCGACGATCCATTGATCGGTGCGGGTCTCCCAGTAGGCGAGGTCGGCGCGGTCGATGACGATCGAAACCAGTTCGCTCGCACCGGGTTCCAACTCCGCAGTGACCGCGTGGCCCTTCAGCTCCCGAGGCGGGCGGCTGACCGCCGAATCGGGCAATGCGGTGTAGATCTGCACGACCTCACGTCCGCGACGACTGCCGGTATTGGTGACGGTGACCCGCACCGTGAGCTGCTGCGCGCCGGAATCGACCGATAGATCCGAGTAGTCGAAGGTGGTGTAGGACAGGCCATGTCCGAACGGGTAGCACACCTCGATATCGCGGGCGTCGTACCAGCGGTAGCCGATATAGATGCCCTCGCCGTAGCGGATATGGGAGTTCTCGCCGGGGAAGTTCAGGTAGGCGGGGACGTCCTGCAGGCGCATCGGCACTGTCTCGGTGAGCCGCCCCGACGGGTTGACCCGCCCGAACAGGACATCGGCGAGCGCACCGCCGCCTGCTTGGCCGAGCAATGCGCCGTCGACGATGGCGGGTGCGAGATCGGCCACCGGCGCCAGCCGCAGCACCCCACCGTGTGACAGCACGACCACGGTATTGGGCTGCACCGCCACGATCTCGGCGAGCAGGGCCAGCTGATCGGCGGGCACCTCGATGTCGTCTCGGTCGAAGCCCTCCGATTCCTGCCCGGCTCCCAGGCCCAGAAATACCACCGCCACCTCGGCGTCACGCGCGACGGCGACCGCTTCGGAGCGCAGGGTGTCGTCGTCGGAGGTGTCATCGGTGGAGAAGCCGCGCGCGTAGCGGACCTGGCCGGGTTCGGCCGCTGCGGCGATCTCGGTGAGCGCCACATCCAGCCGAGTCGGGTTCACGTGCGAGCTGCCCCCGCCCTGGTATCGCGGAGTCTGCGCGAACTCGCCGATCACCGCCAGCGACTGCCCCGCCGACAACGGCAACAACTCACCCTCGTTGCGCAGCAACACCACACAGCGCGCCGCGACCTCACGAGCCAGCCGATGATGGGCGTCCAGATCCGGCGCCGCGCCGGCCGCCGCACGCCCGTCGACGACCTTCGCCGCCAGCGCGGCCACCTTCTGCGCGGCCCGCTCGACCGCAGCCGTCTCGAGCGCACCGGATTCGACCGCCGCCACAACCGCCGCATCGGAGGCGCCGCTTCCGCCGGGCATCTCCAGATCCAGGCCCGCCTCGACCGCGTCGACCCGGTTCGCGACCGCGCCCCAGTCGCTGACCACCAGACCGTCGAAACCCCATTCCCCGCGCAACAGTTCGGTGAGCAGCCACTGATTTTCCGAGGCATACACCCCGTTGATGCGGTTGTAGGAGCACATCACCGTCCACGGCTGCGCGGTACGCACGATATGGGCGAACGCTCGCAGGTAGATCTCGCGCAACGGACGCTCATCGACATCGGAGCTCGCCCGCATACGATCGTGTTCGGCATTGTTCACGGCGAAATGCTTGAGCGAGGCACCCACACCGGTGCCCTGCACACCCTGCACCCACACCGCACCCAGCACGCCGGTGAGAAACGGATCCTCGGAGTAGTACTCGAAGACCCGCCCGCACCGCGGATCCCGTTTGATATTGATCCCCGGACCCAGCAGCACATCCACGCCGAGAGCGCGAGCCTCACGACCGAGCGCCTCCCCGACGCGGCGCACCAACGCGGTGTCCCAGCTCTGCCCCAACCCGACCGCGGGCGGAAAACACGTGGCGGGCGCGCTACCGGCGAGCCCGAGATGGTCGGTGGCTCCGGTTTGCCTGCGCACCCCATGCGGGCCGTCGGTCAGCAGGATCGATGCCACCGGCCCGAGGGCCTTGGTGGTCCAGAAATCGGCGCCGCTGCCGAGGGCAGCCTTGTCGGTGAGCGAAAGCTCGGTGATCGCGGGGGAGGCCGTCATCGTCAGCTCCAATCGGTCGCCTTCTGAGGAAACACCGTCCGCACATGGAAACACGGCAGGGGTGTTCGTCGTACGGTGCTACCGGAAACGCCGTCGCAGCGGAGGAGGGGTCGTGGAGATCACCCTGGTCGTGGTCGTCGGCATCATCGCCATCGTGGTGGTGGCGGCCTTCTCCGACACCCTCGGTGTGGCCGCGCCGCTGAGCTTGGCCGTGGTCGGCATCGCGCTCAGCTTCGTTCCCGGCATCCCGCACCCCGAGGTCGAACCGGAATTGATTCTCACGGTGGTGCTGCCGCCGCTGCTGTATTCGGCGGCGGTGAACATGCCCGCGGTGGATTTCCGGCGCAATCTCGAGCCGATCACCGGACTCGCGGTGCTGCTTGTCGTGGTCACCACCCTCGGCACCGGCTGGCTGTTTCACGCACTGCTACCCGATATCGGCTGGCCCGCGGCGTTCGCGCTCGGCGCGGTGATCAGCCCGACCGACCCGATCGCCGCGACCGCGGTCGGCAAGAAACTCGGGCTGCCCTCGCGGCTGCTGACGATGTTGGAGGGGGAGGGGCTGGTCAACGACGCTACCGCACTGGTGCTGCTGCGTTCTGCGGTCGCGGCCCTGGCGGCGACGGTGTCGCTGTGGCATGTGCTCGGCGATTTCTTGGTGGCGGTGGTGGTCGCGGTGATCGCCGGACTGCTGGTCGGCTGGCTGGGGGTGCGGGCGCGCGCCATGCTCGATGATTCGGTCGCCAAAACTGCGGTGTCGTTCGTGATCCCGTTCCTGGCTTACCTGCCCGCCGAAGAATTCCACGGCTCCGGCGTGCTGGCGGTAGTGATCGCCGGGCTGATCAGCGGCCACCTGAGCCCACGCCACCTCAGCGCCCAAGATCGTCTCGTCGACGCCACCAACTGGCGCACGGTGGCTTTCCTTCTCGAGAGCGGGATATTCCTGCTCATGGGATTGAGCCTGTCCGGGTTGATCGACGATGTGCGCGGCGAACAGCTCAGCGCCGCACAAGCATTCGGTATCGGACTGTTGGCCGCGGTGGTGGTGATGGTGATCCGTGCGGTGTTCGTCGCCCCGCTGGTGGCGTTCCTGCGCCTGGATCAGCGCCGCGCCGCGGAGGCCAAACCACGCCTGGACGACATCAATGCACGCATGGCCGACCGCACCGACCTACCGCAAGACAGCAAACGGGTCCGGATGATCACCCGCCGCCTCGGCAAAATGTCGGCCAAGATCGAATTCCAACTCAACGAAACCGTCGGCGCCCGCGGCGGAGTGGTGCTGGCGTGGTCGGGGATGCGTGGCGCGGTGACCGTCGCGGCCGCACAAACACTGCCCGCCGAGACACCGATGCGCTCGGAACTGGTGCTCATCGCGTTCGTCGTCGCGGTGACCACCCTGCTGGTGCAGGGACTGAGCCTGCCCACCGTCATCCGCGTCGTCCGCGTTCCCGGCGATGACCCCGCGCGGCTGCACGACGACGCTGTCGAGTTGATGACACTGCTGTCCGACGCCGCCGAACACGTACTCGACACCCCCGACCTCGTCGATGACCACGGCAACCCGTACCCGCCCGAGCTGGTGGGAATGGTCCGCGACAACACCGTGCGCAAAGGCTCGGCCGCGCTGCGTGATCTGCCCGCCGACGGCCCCGACCCGCGCGAGCAGTACCGGCAACTGCGGTTGCAGGTACTGGCCGCGCAACGCGCCGAACTGCTGCGCGCACGGGACCGGGAAACCTTCGGCGCCAAGGCTCTCGGACGAGTCCAGCACATGCTCGACCTCGA
Organism: Nocardia sp. NPDC059180; assembly: GCF_042754945.1. NCBI lineage: Bacteria > Bacillati > Actinomycetota > Actinomycetes > Mycobacteriales > Nocardiaceae > Nocardia > Nocardia sp. NPDC059180. Next base: position 158,030 of record NZ_JBHZBU010000012.1, on the reverse strand, counting down.
CGAAGCGCTGCTACAGCAACTGGGCCGCCCCGGCGTCTGACCCACCACAATTGGGATACCAAATGGGCCGCCGGTGGTGGGAGAATGCACGTTATGAATGCGTCGGAGGGATTCCTGTCCGAATCCGAACGGGTCACCCGGCTACTGCGCGACCAGATCGTCGACGGGGTGCGTGAGCCCGGCAGCAAATTGGTCGAACGCGATCTTGCTACCGAACTCGGCGTGTCGAGGCTGCCGGTCCGCGACGCGTTGAAAACCCTGGTAGCAGAGGGATTGGTGACGCCGCGACCACGCTCCTGGGCCGTCGTGCGGGAATTCACCGCCACCGATATCGCCGACCTGATCGAAGTACGCTCCGCGTTCGAAGTGCTGGCATTCCGGCTCGCCGCACAACGCGCCACCCGCACCGGACTCGACGAGCTGCGCCGCGACCTGGACACCGAATGGGATGCCGCCCGCGCGGGCGACGCCGTCGGCGCGCGCCGGGCGGCTGCCGACTTCCATGAGACGGTGACCCGGCTGGCGGGCAACGACCTACTCGGCGAACTCGAACGCACCCTGCGCAGCCGCATGCGGTGGCTGCTGGGCCGCCACGACGACCTCACCACCGTCGCCCGCGAGCACGAGCAGCTCTATCAGGCCATCGCCAACCGCGATATCGCGCGGGTGGAGACATTGGCCGCCGCCCACATCGAAACCAGCCGTGCCCAGGCCGCCCAGCGCGCCGGCGCGGAGGCACTCGACCGCAGCGCCGCGGGCTGAGCCGGGCCGTCGACTCGACCCACCATCGGAGTCAGGCCGCCTGACCCGAGAGTTGCGGCCTGGCCCCCGGTCCCCGGCCGAGCGCAGCGCCGCAGGCTGGGCGACCGTTGACCGGCGAATTCAGTCGCGGCGCCGGGCTGCCAGTTCCGCGTGCAGCGCTTTGATCTCGGCCTCCAGCGCCGGTTCGGGTCCCGCGACCGGCACCGACGGCGCGACCTGCGTGATGGGCAGCGCGGCTACCGGTCCGGGAGCAAGTCCCCATTCGCGCTGCCACTGCCCGAGTTGGTCCGAGCCGACGGCATAAATGATGCGTCCCAGCCCAGCCCACGCATGGGCGGCGCTGCACATCGGGCAGTGCTCGCCCGAGGTGTAGACGACGCCGGCCGCGCGCTGCTCGGGGGTGAGGTGAATGCCGGCCCAGCGGGCGATCTCGAATTCCGGATGCTGGGTCGGATCGCCGGAGACGATGCGGTTGCGCGCCTCGAACCGGATCGTCTGCTCGGCGTCGACCAGAATCGAGCCGAAGGGCTCGTCACCGTCATCGAGGGCGGCGCGGGCCAGCTCCACACACCGGCGTAGATACTCCCGGTCCCGGTCGGTGATGACATAGCGGTCGCCTGATTCGCTCATGACCCCACGATACCCATTTTGGTATACCGCAATCAGTCATTGGTGGTGTCGATAGCCACTATCTGCCCAAAGACTTGGACAAACCCCAGTTCGAGCGCCAGGATGTTTGGTATACCAAATCTAGGAGGTCTCGATGAGGTTCGGCCGAAGGAACCTGGGCAGCGCGCGGACGCTGCGCACCGGCGGCACAGTCATCGCCTCGGCGGCGGTGCTGACGGCACTCGCGGCATGCACCGCCGATCCCGCGCCCGCCACCGCACCCACTCCGGTCCCGGCCTCGACGCCGGCCCCGGGTGCCGCACCGGCGACCGCCGCCGAGACACCACGCGACCCCGCCCTGGACGACGATCTGCTCGCTGCGGCTGCCGCCGATGACGCCACCCGCGTGCGGGATCTGCTGGCCCGCGGCGCCGATATCGAAGCCCGCGGGCAGCATGAACGCACCCCGCTCATCGAAGCCACCAAGAACCGCGCCACCGAAGCCGCACGCGCACTGGTGGAAGCCGGCGCCGACGTCAACGCCAAAGACGCACTACAGGATTCGGCCTACCTGTACGCAGGCGCCGAAGGCCTCGACAGCATCCTGGAGCTGACCCTGACCCACGGCGCCGACCTGACCAGCGTCAACCGCTACGGCGGCACCGCGCTGATCCCGGCAGCCGAACACGGATCGATCAGCACGGTACGCCGCCTGATCGAAGCCGGGGTTGATGTCAACCACGTCAACACCCCCGGCTGGACCGCACTGCACGAAGCGATCGTCTACGGCGACGGCAGTCAGCGCTACCAGCAGGTCGTCACGGCTCTGCTCGACGCGGGCGCCGATCCGGGCATCCGCGACAGCGACGGAAACACCGCACTGGACAACGCCGTCCAGCGCGGCCAGTCCGAGATCGCGGCCCTCATCCGGGCCGCCGGCTGAGGCCACACAAACCATCTGAGAAGGGAAACCCCCCACCGATGATGCTGCGAAGTATCGCCATCCTCATTGCCCGCGTCGGTCTCGGCGTGGTGTTCATCGCCCACGGCTGGCAGAAGTTCTTCACCAACGGCCTGTCGGCGACCGAATCGGGTTTCCGCGGCATGGGCGCCCCACTGCCGGAGATCTCGGCGCCGGCGGCGGCGCTGATCGAACTGGCGGGCGGTATCGGCCTGGTCATCGGCCTCGCGACACCGATCTGGGCCCTGCTGCTGGTTGCCGATATGGTCGGCGCCTACTTCATCGCCCACGCCGGTAAAGGCCTGTTCGTCGCCGAAGGCGGCGCCGAATTGGTGCTGGCACTCGGTGCGGGCGCATTGCTGCTGGCCGCAGTCGGCGCCGGCGCGCTGAGCGTGGACCGGATGCTGGCCGACCGGGCGCCGTGGAACCGATTCGCCGGTGCCGGGCAACCCGCGGTGCAGCGATCGACGGTGTCCTGAGCCGTTCGTCCTAGCCGGCGAGATCGTCGCGACTCAGGTCAACGTGAAGCCCAGGTGCTCCTGTAGCGCCTGGGCCTGCTCGGGCGTGGCGAGCGCCATGACCGTGTCGTAGCCGCGGTTCGGTGCACGTTCGAAGTCGACGATGCGCCACGAGCGAGAATCGTCGTCATGGGTGGTTGCGGCGATGGCTTCGCAGGCCGCGGCATGGTCGAAGTAGTCGTCCGCGTAGTGCTCGGCCACGATGGATACCCGTATGCCGTTCCGTTCGAATTCCAGACGATCGAGGCGGCTCTCCTCGACATCGTCGTCGCCCTCGACGAGCCGAACGTTGCTGATGATCACTGTGTCACCGGCGATCTCGGCGGCCGTTACCAGCAGGCTCTCATAGCCGCGGTCGAGGCAGTCGACGTCGTCGGCGTGGACCCGGACCGCCACACCGAACGATTCGAGGGCGCACGCCGCCGAGTAGTGGTCCACTGCGGTGTTCGCCTCATCCGCGAGGTCATCGAGGACGCCGCGCAGCGTCGCCTCCGACACCATGCCGATCTCATGCAAGACCGTGCCGACACGCGTGTAGTTCATCAATGAAGAGTTCGACACGAACGCGATCTTGTCACAGCGGCGTCAAGGAAGTCCCTCGAGCGCGAGCCTCGAGAACTCCAAGCCCCCCTCCGTTGTTTGTCACTAGTGATGGTTGTCCAAGGCGCCAACGACATCCGTGTCGTGCAGGCCGAGTCCGACCGCATCGTCGACGCACTGCGGGACCGGAGCTTCGACGTCGAAATACATGGTCATAGACAACGAGGGGCCACGGATTCGTGAACCCGGACAACAACATCGACATGTATCGTGCGGCCGAGCGGTTCCTCGCCCGCCATCTGGCGCCGTGATCACGATCGAATATCCGGTGTGCGTGTGACGCTCACCCCCAGTACCGCCGCCGCACGGGCGAATACCGCCGCGTCATAGATCGCCGCCCCACCAGGATCGTTGTTGAAATAGATGTCGACCTCACATGATTCGGGCCACGTCTCGCTCACGCGGTGTGCCCATTCGGTCAGGACCGGGCGGTGGTAGCGCGGCCACGGCTCGGCGGTCCCGTGGTGCAGGCGCAGATAACCCCAGTCGGTGGTGCGCCACAACGGCGTCACCGGACGTTCGTCGGCATCGGCCCAGCACAGCGCCGCACCGTTGCGTTCGAGCACCGCGCGCGTGTCGTCGGTCCACCAGGACTCGTGCCTAGCCTCGACCGCCACACGGGTATCGGCAGGAAAGCAGTGCAGACACTCGTCGAGCAACGGCGGATCGGCGCGCAGCGTCGGCGGCAGTTGCAGCAGAATCGGCCCCAACCGGTCACCGAGGCTCGCGGCCCGGCCCATCAGCCGCTGCACCGGCTCCTCGGGGTCGCGCAGACGTTTGATGTGGGTGAGGAAACGGCTGGCCTTGACCGCGATCCGGAATCCGGCAGGTGTGCGGGTCCGCCATGCGGCGAAATTCTCGGCACTGGGTAAACGATAGAAGGCGTTGTTGATCTCGACGGTGGCGAACTCGGCGGCATACTGCTCGAGCCACAGCCGCTGTGGCACCCCCTGCGGATACAGCACACCGCGCCAATCCCGGTACTGCCAACCGGAGGTACCCACCAACAACGTCACACCTGGCACATACCCGCCGGGGAGGCCGTGACGCAGCGGTCAGGACACGGGCACACTCGCCGCGAGATGATCGGCGAGGGTGGTGAGCACGGGGGAACAGCCCGCGTCGATGGTGAGAGTGGCGAGCTCATGTCCGCGGGTACGGCCACGGTTGACGATCACGACGGGCCGCCCGGTCTTGGCGGCGTGACGGACGAACCGCAGCCCGGACATGACCGTCAGCGACGAACCGGCCACCAGCAGCACCTGCGCTTCGTCGACGAGGTCATAGGCCGCGCGCACCCGATCCTTGGGCACGTTCTCCCCGAAATAGACGATGTCGGGTTTGAGGATTCCGCCGCAGCGCAGACACCCGAGCATCCGGAAACTGTCGGTCTCGGTGACGACGGCGTCGGCGTCGGGCGCCACCTTCACACCCGTGACGGTGACCATGTCGGCGAAACCCGGATTGGCTGCCTCGAGCCGCTCGGCCAGCGCCATACGCGAGACCAGATCACCGCAGCCGAGGCAACGCACCCGCGCGTAGGTGCCGTGCAGGTCGATCACCCGGCGATGGCCCGCTTTCGTGTGCAGCAGGTCGACGTTCTGGGTGATGAGCCCGGTCACGACGCCGAGCCGTTCCAGCCGGGCAAGGGCGCGGTGGCCGGGATTGGGGCGCGAGGCATCCAGTTGCCGCCACCCCACGTGATTGCGCGCCCAGTAACGCTGCCGGAACGCGTCGTCGCCGATGAACTGCTGGAAGGTCATCGGCGTCCGCGGCGGGGCATCGGGGCTGCGGTAGTCGGGGATCCCGCTGTCGGTGGACACACCGGCACCGGTGAGCACCGCGACCGTGCGCCCCGTGATCAGCTGTGCGAGCCGATCCGCGTCGGCGCTGTGATCGGGCATGAACCCAGGGTACGGAGGCGCGCCGACCGGTCGGGTGGCGGTCCGGTGGCGGTGATATCGACGCCCTCGGGGCCGGCGGCGACCGTGACGAACTGACGGTCGGTGCGGACCGACGAATCCGGACATCGGCCCTACGCACAACAGGTTGCCTGTTGTATGGGGGATGGCTGTGATGGCATCGGATCTGGTTTACCCTGGTGCGCGCAGCTGTCGACAGGCGAAAGCAGGTGGGTGGTGGCGCTCCCGAGGTCGAGGTTCAGGAAGAAGGCCCTTGCGCGGGTCAACGCGGTGCTGAGACCGGTGGGGTTCCAGGTGGTCAGGCCGGTCGACGACTTCGCTGATTACATTCCCTTCGAGCGGACGCAAGCGGCCGCGCTGGCTGCTGGGTTGCCCGTGGGCGAGTACATCGATCGAGAGTTCAACGTGCCGGGATCAACGCAGGACACCATCGACCGGATGGCCGCGCTCGGGGTGTTCGACCGGCCGATCGCGCGAGTGTGCGAGCTCGGCCCCGGCTCGGGACGCTACCTCGAGAAGGTGATCGCCACATGCTCGCCGCGTTCCTACGAGATCTACGAGACCGCGGCCCCGTGGCGGGACTGGCTGGTCGACACCTACCACGTGACGGCCCAGCCGACCGATGGTCACACCCTGGCGGCAACCGCGGACAGGTCGGTCGATCTCGTGCACTCCCACAAGGTGTTGAACGGTTTGAAGATCCTCGACACATGCCGCTACCTCGACGAGATTGCCCGGGTCGCCGCACCGGGTGGTGCCGTTGTCTTCGATGTCCTGACCGAACGGTCGCTGGACGAGGCAACGCTGCGCCGCTGGCTCGATTCCGGTGCCGGATACGTCACCAGCATGATGTCCGAGCGGTTCGCCGTCGACTTCTTCGCACGACGTGGATTCGCTTTCCTCGGGGACTTCTTCGCGACCTCGATGCCGGGAAAGACGCATTACCTGGTGTTCGAACGCCAACCCACGACCGGCGACCGCGACTGAGCTTCTGATCGCTGGGGCAGTTCGAGCGGGAGGCGCCGAACCGGTGCACGGCCCCACACCTCCCGCCAGCAGTGTTCTGCTCCGGTCCGCTCAGATGACGCCGAGGGCGAGCATCGCGTCGGCGACCTGGATGAACCCGCCGATATTCGCACCCGCCACATAATTGCCCGGCATGCCGTACTCGTCGGCGGTGGCCAGGCAGCGGTCATGGATGCCGCGCATGATCTCGGCGAGGCGCTCCTCGGTGTGTTCGAAACTCCACGAATCGCGGGAAGCGTTCTGCTGCATCTCCAGCGCGCTGGTCGCCACGCCACCGGCATTGGCGGCTTTCCCGGGCGCGAAGATCACCCCCGCTTCGGCGAACAGTCGTACTGCCTCCGGTGTGCACGGCATGTTCGCGCCCTCGGCGACGATATGGCAGCCATTGGCGATGAGCTTGCCCGCCGCGGCGCCGTCGAGCTCGTTCTGGGTGGCACACGGCAGCGCGATATCGCAGGGCACCTCCCACAGTGAACCGCCCGCCACGAATCGCGCAGAGCCCGAGCGGGTCTCGGCGTAGTCGGCGATCCGCGCCCGCCGCACCTCTTTGATGTCCTTGAGCAGTTCCAGGTCGATGCCCTGCTCGTCGACGACATAACCGCCCGAATCCGAGCACGCCACCACGGTGCCGCCGAGCTCATGGATCTTCTCGATGGCGTAAATGGCGACGTTGCCCGAGCCCGACACCACCACCCGCTGTCCCTCCAGCGACCGGCCCGCCGCGCCGAGGATCTCGTTGACGAAGTAGACCGCGCCGTACCCGGTGGCCTCCTTGCGGACCTGGGAGCCGCCCCAGGTGAGTCCCTTGCCGGTGAGCACGCCGGACTCGTAGCGGTTGGTGATGCGCTTGTACTGGCCGAACAGGTAGCCGATCTCGCGGCCACCGACACCGGTATCGCCGGCCGGGACATCGGTGTGTTCGCCGAGATGGCGATAGAGCTCGGTCATGAATGCCTGACAGAAACGCATCACCTCACCCTCGGAACGGCCCTTGGGGTCGAAATCCGAGCCGCCCTTGCCGCCACCGATGGGCAGCCCGGTCAGCGAATTCTTGAAGATCTGCTCGAAGCCGAGGAATTTGACGATGCCCAGATACACCGAGGGATGAAACCGCAGCCCACCCTTGTACGGGCCGAGCGCGGAGTTGAACTCGACCCGGAACCCGCGATTGATCTGCACGGCCCCGGAATCGTCGACCCACGGCACCCGGAAGATGATCTGGCGTTCGGGCTCGCACAACCTGCGGATCACCGCCGCGTCGGCGTAGTGCGGGTGCTTGGCGACCACCGGGCCGAGGCTGTCGAGCACCTCGTGCACGGCCTGGTGGAACTCGGTTTCGCCGGGGTTGCGGCGCAACACCTCGTCGTAGATGTCGCTCAGCTTCGCGTCCAGGACAGCCACCCGCGGACTCCTTGTCGTCGTCGTTGCATCCACGGCCGGACCGCACGCGGTCACTCGGCACCGGCCGGCACACCATGGGGTGCCGGCCGACCGGAAGTTCACCGGCCGAACCTCACACGCTAACCGCCCATGTTGTGAGGCCCGGACCACACATCCATTTCGCGGGAGACGATCGTCTCCATCACGGGTTGGGGAGCAGCGAATCAATCCGACGCATTCCGCCCACGTCGGTGGGAGTCGAATGCGTGGCGGGTAGGGCTCAGCCCGGGCGCAGGTGCGTGACCGGCAGACCGTGCGCAACGCGCAGGCGGGCGGCCACGAGCCCGCGGTGGCAAGCCTGCGGATCGCGCTCGACACAGAACAGGGCGGTCACCGAGTCGCTCGGCAGCTCGGTGACCAGCGCGCCGAGGTCGAACGGGTCGAGGATCTCGTGGGTGTAGCGCTCGACGTACTCGGGCGCCAGTGCGCGGCGGTTGCGCTTGCCCACACCCTGGCGGTCGTCCTCGCGGTACTGGAGCCGGCGTAGCTCGGTCGTCGGCGCCAGCCCCTGTATGTGCCGGTACCCGATGTCGGCTGCGGCGAGCGCACGTTGCAGCCGCTCCGAGTTCGCCCAGCAGTAGTCGGCGCCCCGCACGCCGCGGCGCTGACGCAGGTCGAGCAGCAACCCCACGTTCGCGCCGGTGAGCTCGTCGAGGAAGGTGCCGTCCGTGAAACCGTAGACGCCGATTGTCAGAATTCGGACCACCGGGAATCACCCGCTTTCCTTGCTGTCGCCACCTCCGGCAGGCCTGCCGGAGGTGGCGAGGTGGCATTACCCGACTGCGGTTGCCTCGAGCTCGACCATCAGCACGGGAATCGCCAGCCGGGTCACCCCGAGCATCGTGGTGGCGGGTGCCACCCCGGCGGCCCCCAACCGCGACGCCAGCACGCCGTAGTGCTGGAACAGCAGGTCGACATCGGTGGTGTAGACATTGAGCCTGACGAGGTTCGCCAGCGACATACCTGCCTCGCTGAGAACGACCTCCATGTTGTCGAGGCTCAGCGCCAATTGCGCCGCCATGTCACCGGCATGCTGGGGGTTTCCGTCGCTGCTCATCGCGGTCTGCCCGGCGCAGTACAGGGTCCGAGTGTGCCCGGAGACGATCTCACCCTGGTTGAACCCCATCTCTACCGACCACGGCCACGGATTGACCGCCGTTCGTTCCACTGCCACGTCAGCTCCATTCGATTCGTTGATCTACGTACGCCCATCGGCTCGGTAGCCGCTGCCCGTGACGCCGTGGTGGTAAGCCTCCCAGCGAATCACGACATCCTGTGTCATGTATTCCTGTTAAGTTCTTCGTATGCGCGCCGACCGGTTGGTCTCGCTGGTGCTGCTGTTGCGCCGGCACGGTCGCCTGTCCGCGACAGCGCTGGCGCGCGAGCTGGAGGTCTCCACCCGCACCGTGCTGCGCGATATCGAGGCACTCTCGGCAGCAGGCGTCCCGGTCTACGCCGAGCGCGGCAGGCACGGCGGTTTCGCCTTGCTGCCCGGTTTCCAGACCGAACTCACCGGACTCAACCATGACGAGGCGATCGCCTTGCTCGTCGCCGGATCACGGAGCGGCGCACAGGCATTCGGCCTCGGCTCGGCGCTCGCTTCGGCGATGCTCAAAGTGGTCGACGCGCTGCCCGAAAGCTATCGGGCCACCGCGGCAGGGGTGGCCGAGCGATTACTCATCGACCCCGAGATCGACCTGCTCTCGCGCAGACTGGTTGCCGAGGAAGTGCCCGACACCGTGGTGGCCGAGGTCCGGCGCGCGGTATTCGCCGGACACAAGCTGCGCATCCACTACGCGGCCGTGGACCAGACCCCGACGTGGCGCACGGTGGACCCGATCGGCCTGGTCACCGTCCGTGGTCTTGGCTATCTGCTGGCCACGAGATCCGGCGCCGACCGCACCTACCGGCTGTCGCGGATCTCGGCCGCCGAGCAACTCGCCGAACCGGCCCAGCGACCGGACCGGGTCGATCTGGGCAAGGCGTGGCAGGAACGCAGCACGCGGTTCCGCACGGGCGGCGACCAAGTCACCGTGCTGGTCCGGGTGGACCCGGCACGGCGCGAAGAACTGGTGGACACCGCGCTGGCCGTCCGCGCCGAAGAAACCGACGCCGACGGCCGGCTACGGCTGGAAGTGACCTTCCAGGATCCCAGACACGCCGAATGGGCGCTGTGGCAGCTCGCCACGCACGCGGAAGCCCTGGCCCCGCCATGGTTGCGCACCTCCCTGCACAACCGCGCCACCGCTATCGCCACCTGCTACGGGATGCCGTGAGCGTTATCGCGGGCCACACGACTCGATGTGCCCGCTCCCGCCGCTGGTCGCAGACCGTCGAGCCGCTCCAGGATGCCCTCGTCGACGGCGGCCGCGATGGCAGCAGATCAGTCAGCCCACAAACGGGTGTCGTGGGACTGGATCAGCGCCCGGACTCGGGCGATAGCGTCACCAGCGGTGTGGACGGGTAGGCGACGCCCGTCTCGCAGTCGTATCGCCACCTCGCCGTTGGCGGCTTCGGCCTGGCCGAGGATGAACTGGTATGGCGCCAGACGGGTTTCGCGTACCCGCGCCGACAGGCTTCCTGCCTCGGCGTGCACCACCTGGAATCCACGGCGCTCGAGCGCTACAACCACCTGCTGCGCCGACCCGCCACCGGGGCCGGCCTCATCACCGTCTTCCGCGGCCCCCGCAACAACGGCCACACTCCGGACCGCACAGTCGGCACCATCCGCTGGTTCGATATCGCAGGCGATGGCCGCTACCTCGAGACCGGCCACCGAACCCGCACTGTCCGCCCAGGATCCACCGCGCTCCTGTGCGCATCCGTCGCACACCTGCTCGACCACGCCGACACCGAATACCGCGAATACGTCGATGATCTGAAGTCAACCACTCCGTAATCACCGAGCCATCGTGTCTGGGCCACCGCGCAGACCGTGACCGATAGAACCCTCCAGCGATGGAGAGTTCTATCCGCGGCGCCGGTTACCAGCGGATCGCTTCGGGAGTCTCGAGAGGTGCGGGCTGCTCAGTCGACTCGGCCGCGGACACGCCGTCTCCGTTGGGGATGGCTACGGGGAATCGGAGTCCTGTGCGTTTCTCGATCTCCGGAATCGCGACCTGGTAGGTGCGGAACTCGTCAAGCTCGAGCGCTTCGAGTTGGTCGGCGTGCTGGGTGAGCAGGAACGCCCGGCTCTTCAGTTCGCCTCGTTCAACGTAGACGACGATCTTGAAAAACTCACGCGGGATCTGAACGCCTCGGTAAACACGGTCGTCGTCTTGGAAGACCGGGCCGGCGATCACGCTCACGCGCAGGTTCTCGACTTCGACATCGGCGAACACCGCGTCCTCGATCTGTCCCCAGACGCCGTTGCGGCTGCTCTGATTGAAATCATCGAGCTGCGGGGTGATGTTCGTGTAGTAGAACGAGTCCTGGTTCGCCTGTTCGGCCTCGGGCAGCGACCCCCACAACAGATCGACGCGGCGCGCGATATGCCCGCGATCGACGCGGTTGCCGGTGTACAACTCATTGCCGACCTGAAACTCTGCTGGAATCCGCGGATCCATGGCGAACTCGACGCCATCTCGACTGATCCTCTTCAGGTCGCCGCCATCGATGTTCCAGGCGACCCATCGGGCAAAGCGCCTCGAGGTGCTCAGCGCGAGCGAGAAATGGGTGTAGGCGATCACCGCGGAGCCGTCGAGTGTGAAGGTGTCATCACTGAGACCTGGATCCATCTCGGGCAGATCGACGCGGGCGCCGAGGAAATCCGCGTTGTATCCGGTCGGCTTATCTGCGCTGGTTTGCGCGGCGGCCGACGGATTCAGGGTGATCTCGAGCTTTTCGAACACCGACCTCGGCAGGCAGGCGAGGGCGTGTTCGTCAGGGCTGGCGTCAGTTTCTCCGCCGAAGTGCAGTCCTGCCATCACCTTGTCGGTTGTGCCGTTGGCGGTCTTGAACATCCATACGGCGCCGGAGTCGCCACCGCGGCTGATCTCGTCATCGGTCGCCGGGTGCGCCGGGTCGGCGCCGATCTCGAAACAACCGATCCGCTGTTCGCCTGCGGCCCCGTAGCTGATCTTGACGATGACATCGACACGGCGCACCACGCCGTGGGTGACCGAGGTGGTGCGGCCGCTCTTGAGTATCGTGTCGCCGAGTTCGGGGTCACCGAGTTCTTCCGGCGTGACATCGATTCCGAGGATGCCGGTCTCGAACCGCCGGTCCTCGATCGTGGCGACCGCGCAGTCACCTGCCACCCCGAGGTGTGAGCGTTTCAGGACCCCCAGGCGGTTGCGTTGGGTCCGGTTGTCGTCGTGGGGGCCGGGCTGGACGACCACATCACCGATCGCTCCGTCAGGTCCGTGCAGGACGTGCCAGTTGCTCAGCACCAAAGGAGTGCCGTCGGTCGCGTCGTAGACGATGCAACCGAGGGTGCCAGCGGTCTCCTTGGTGTTAGCGATGCTTACGCCAGGCAGGACAGGGTCACGCCGAACCTTGGTCTCCGCCGGCTCGGCCTCAGCAACCACGCGGAACGATGGCTCGTAGCGGCGCTCGAGCACATCGGTCGGGACCGCGACCCCAACTACATTGATTGATTCCGGAATCGCGGTGGTGCCGAGCGCTTCCAAGCCCTCCAACGCAATCTTTCGACCGACCGTGAACTGGACTGACAGAGTGTCCGTCTGTATCCCGTTGGTGATCTTGTACCCGACGCCGATCGAGGTGACATTCGGATCGTCGAGGTAGCTCGCGCCCCGGGCGCGGATGAAACGGCGCAGCGCGGCCCGCAACTTGTTATCGGTGGCCGGGGAATTCGTAGAACGTCGATCGGCGGGCATAAGGATTGGTCTCCTTCACGATCCAGGCGGGTCGATCGTGCGACGGGGCGCCGCGATTACCGGATACACGCTCCACACCACGCTGAATCGTGGTAACCATCACATGGCTGGCACTGGTCGTCGCAAGATGCTTCGGGACCAGGTAGGTCCTATCGGAGCGCACCCGGTTCGGCGTGACGCGCAATGTAGTTATGCGCTCGGCGCCAGGGGTCGTAGGCGAACTCAGCGCGCGTTCGATGCCAGTGCCGAGCGCAGAACTCATCCAGATCCATGTCTATCCGCTGCTGCCGATAGCCCGCATCGGGTTCGGCAGCCTTGTGAGCATCGAGCACCTCAGCTTCGTAGGTCCAACCGCAGTGATCGAAAGCCCACGTCCCGTCGGTGACGTACACGTGACCAGGGTCGGGCGCATTCCACGGCCATAACCCCATTAGCGTCCACCCACTCGAATGAGCTTCGATGAACGCATAAGCCAGGATGTGGCAGGCGCCGGCAGCGAAGAACCACTGGTCGACCCGATGCCATGATAGGTGCGGGTCCGCACGTTCGAGCGGGGTACGTAGAAATGTGGAACTCGGAACGTACACGTAGTCAGCCTATTCCGCGGAGACGGTCGCTTTATGGATGTCGGCCATGAGGCGGCGACGGAACCCTGCTGAGGTGACAGATGGGCGGGCTCGCCATAAGGGCCTATGCCTATTCCTAACAGACCGTACGGTATGACATCTTCGAATATGTGTTCCCGTGGGTTCGCAAATCGTGTCTTCGATGCAGCTGACACAAGCTCTTTACCTGGAGTTATGTGGAGACGACGCGATTATCTAGGCTGTCCACGACGCGGCGAGAGCGGTTGGGTTCGCGGTCTCCTTCGGTCGTCCTTTCGCCGCCTGGATCACATGTAGCGGGGGTGCGAAGGAGTGTGGTTTGCGAGTACAGCGAGTCTTGACGCCCAGTGACGCCGTCGAGTAGTGGACCGTGCTGGACGCACAGTTCTCGGTGGTCGAGCCGGTCGAGCTGTTTCTGGAGTGTCTGACAGGTATCGGCCGGTCGTCGGGCACAGTTCGGTCCTACGCGTTCGATCTGCGTGACTACTTCCTGTTCCTGGGCAGACACGGGATCTTTTGGAATGCGGTCCTTTTGGAACACCGCGGCCGATTCGTCGGATGGTTGAGGCTGTATCCGGGTGGGCAATCAGCAAAGGTCACGGCCTTGACGGGCGGAGCGGATGTGTTGCATCGACGATCAACCGGAAGCTCGCCGCGCGGGTTCGCCACGAGGGCGTTGTTCGCCGAAGCCCACGGGCCATCCCCGCGTGTGCGGGGGCCGACCAAATCAGCTGACCATCGCCGATGACGCCGATAGGACCATCCCCGCATGCGCGGGGCCGAGGCCGGGACGCCGGTTCTGCCCTTTGCCAAGCAACGGCGTCGCTCGGGAGTGTGGCACGACGCACGGACAAATTGGTGGGGCTACCGTTCGCGTTCAAACCCGGGCCACTCCCGGTCTGGCAGCGAGTTCTCCGACAGACCACGCGGAGCGTTTGGGATTTCGCGTTCTCGCTCGTAGACGGCGAGGTCACGGTCGATCTCGGCCAGGCGGGCGGTCCGTTCGGCTTCCCACCGTTCCCGGTTCGCAGTGTGCTCGGCGATATCGCGATCGATGCGAGCGTGGTGCAGCGCGTTGCGGACTCTGGTCATGGTCTCGTCGCGCAGTTTGATGAGGGTGTGCCGGCGGCCGGGGGGGAACTGGTGCTGCCGCTTGCCGAACTCGCTAACCAAGAACTTGACGTGCTCATGCAGGGCAACCGCTTCTGGCCAACTCTGGACGCGCTTGGCGTCCTCGATCGCATCCAGGAACAGATCTTTCACCGTGACCGTCAACGTGCCTCACCCCGATCCGCCCAGCATTGACTATCCCGTCACCCTACGCGAAACCAGCCGCCACCGGCTGCTGCTTCCACTGGTCGGAGGGCGGGCAGATATCGACGTGAAGTCTTGCGGTGCCGTGGATTTGGCGCCGCGATGTCGGAGGCAACCGGCAATATGGAGCCATGGGATCGGACAAGGGGATTTGGGGATGGTTGCGCCGGAGAAAGGCCCACCCGGAACGAATGCGGCGGGCAGCTTGCGTTCACAGCGTTCAGCTGGTCTGCCACCAGGACACTTGGGCAACAATCGACGAGTGGTTTGTCACACCGTACGGGCACGACAGGAGGGGGCGGGTACCGAAAGAACGCATCAAGGCTCACGGTGGTGACGCAGTCGAGGCTACGCTATCGGGGATGAGCCTGGTTGGCTTACTGACCTACGCGCACAAGCAGGACTCCACCATCACCCCCGACCCTGAGGGTCGGGCAGTTGCTCGGCGAATCTACGACCAGGTCGCGAAAAATGATCGACGCGGTAGATCCCGATTCGGACCCCGGCCAGCCCATCCCTCCGATCGTGCTGGACGACAAGCTCGGTAACCAGGCCGCTGCCAGCTGACCTCCCGTTGGTCGACGCTCTCGCCCTGATGCCCCCGGGCCTTACGACGACAAGCGGCTCCCGGCCAGGTCGAGCCGGCGCATCAGATGAGGGGTTCCGGTAGCAACCGACGAAAAACACCACATTTGGGCTTGGCCCAGATAACCGGGTGGCCGCTTCGCGCAGGCCCGGAGCGGCATCGGCGGGTATCGTCTCGTGCTCCGAACGCAGTCGCTAACGCTGCCGTGATCAGGAGAAACGCGCCATATCCGTTGATTTTTCGGCGCCTACTACGGCGACCCCATCACCAACCGAAGGGCCCAGGGAACATCTGGGGCCCTTCCTCATGCCCAGCACCCAGACCCCTGTTTGGGCCGATCCGCCCGAACTTGTCGGACCCCGGGCTCACCATGGCTCGTGGCGCACCACCGAATCCGGTGCGCGGCAGGGGAACTGGCGTAGGGAGGCGGAATGGCCGAGAAGACCAAGGCACGGCGACGGGCGTATGCGCTGTGGACTGACGAGAAGAACACCGAACTGGTCGAGATGCTACGGGCGCAGGTGCCGCTCGAGGAGATCTGTGAGCGCACCGGCGGTAGTCCGAACGCGATCGGCCAGCACTGCATGGAGATGATCCCGGCGAGCTACAGCGGCGTCACCGCCAAGAGGGCGTTCGAGTTCTTGCCGGTGTTGCTCGCGGACCCGAACTACGACTGGCGCGAGCCGTTGCGTGAGCTGCGCCGGGCGACCCGCAGCATCTACTGGGACCCAGACATGGACGCCACGCTGCGGCAGGGCTGGGCCGACGCGGTCCCGCTCGAGGAGCTGGCCGTCGAGCTCGGGGCTTCGGAGATCGAGATCGGGCGTCGGCTGATCGGATTCGGGTTGGCCGAGACCATGACCGAGGTCGTCGACCGGCTCGGGTTCGGCGAGGACGACACCCTGTCCGGGCGCCTGCGCGTCGCCGCTGATCGGGAAGCGGCCGCGGTGTGGGTCTTGATCGTCGACAACGTCGCCGCCGGCGGCCACCCGACCATGTTCGGTGAGGCGGGCCCGGCGAAACGGTATGTGTCGGTCCACGCCGACGCCGACCGTGCCGCACGCGAACTGAGCGAAGTGGTCGCCGACCACCTGCGCGCCGGCGGGCGGGTGCAGGATCTGACCACCGCGATCGTCGAGCGCACCGCCGGTGACCGCCACATCGGCAAGTCTATCTTCGCCACCGGCGACGAACTATCTGCTGCGGCGGAGGCGACTGGACAAGCTCTGGTGCCGGTGGTCGACCTCGACGCGCTCCTCGAAGAGCACACACCGACGACGGAGGTGGTCGATCTCGACGCGATCGGCGTGGCCGCGAGCGCCCGGCCTAAGCCGCGGCCGCGACGCTTCTGGCGGCGCCGCTGAACCGAGCCGACAACGGCAGTGGCCCCCGGCACCCAATTCGGTACCGCGGCCACCGCGTGTCGATCAGGGGTGACTAGTCCCAGAACCAGTCCCATGCCTTACCGGAGCCCGAAGCACCTCGGTAGGTAGGAGGCTCCACCCTGGCTACCGGCCAGGTGCCAGAAAAAGAAGGTCCCGCCAGAGCTGGCGGGACCTTCTTCGTCCTCGGGCATAGGCCCTTCGATCAATGCGCTGCTCTGCCAGCTGAGCTACCGCCCCAAGCGTGAATGGAGCGGACGGGCCTCGAACCCGTGACCTTCGCAGTGCCAGCAGTGTATCGGGGAGCACCGACAACCGAGAACCGCCGGGACGACCAGTTGCCAGCTAGCCGCGGCCAATTGAGTGGCCCGGCCAAACCCTCGGAAGAAGGTGCAACGCCCCGCGCGCACACCCCCGTACAACCGGTTAACGGGGACACCCCGCCAAATCCATAATCGCGTGATCGAGGATGTTTATGCCGAAATACCTGAATACTTCCGGGAAGCTGACTTCTGCTGGTCAGGATCTCGCTGCCGAGCTCTACAACCCTGCCGTCGGAACGATCGTCGGGTGGCTGACAAGAGGCGAGGCCGCCGGCCAAGTCCGCTACGGCCATCTCCCGCTGTGGTGCTCGACCGCGCCCAGATCGACCGCGACCTCCGCGAGGACATCGCCCTGGAAACCTTCTGCACCGTCCTTCAACCCTTTCTGCGCGCACTCGACGCCGGCGGCTACGACTCCACACGCGGCACGACGATCACGACCTACTTCCTCGGCGCCTGCCGCAACCGCCTCGGTGATGTAATCCGAGCGCACCAGCCACGACTCGCCATGGAGCGCCAGCAAGAAACCAGCGCCCTGCTCGAGCACCTGCGCGACGACATCCGCTTCCACTCCAACCTCGACTACGACCGATTCGACGACGTCGACCTGGCCCAGCGCATGCTGATCAAAGCTCCGCATGACCTGCGAGCCGCCCTGCTGCTGCACATCGAGGAAGGCATCACCCTCAAGGACGCAGCCATCCGCACGGGGTCGAAACCGGCCACGATCCGCTCGAAGCTGCTCCGCCACAGGAAAAAGCTCGCGCGGATGCACTTCGCGGGCGTGGTCGTCCTGCCCGAGAACACCTCCCTCGGCGACTGGGCCCGGGCAATCGACGGATCCAGTGAATAACCCGCCGCAGCCGACGACGGCAACCACCCAAGCAACCAAACAGCTCCACCACCTGCGGTTTTCCGACTGCAACAGCGAATCTTCCCGCCCGTAGCGCCCCGATCGTTCCCCTCGAACAGGTCCGGGCGCAGCCCATCATGCGGGCTACCTGTTCGGTCAACCACAAACCCGAACGGAACACCATGAACACCCTCAACTCGATCGTTCTTCGAGTCTTCGTCGTCCTGATCATCATCTTGCTCGGGCTCCTGGTGGCTGCCATCGCCGTCGGCATGGCACGGCACGAAGGCACCTCGTGGACACGAGCCCTCAAACAGGGCGCGACCGGATTCGTCGCGACGAGCACCCTGATGCTCGCCGCCTACGTCGCCTTCGTTCACTTCCCGTGAACATCTCGAGCCGTGTGGCTCCGGGTGGTAGCCACACCCATCACTCGGCTCAGACAGGATCGGCACTGACGGCGCACCATCGGTGCCGATCCTGTCTGGGGTTACGGGGCGAGGAGCAAATCCGCCCGATCCGGCGCTAAGGAGTTACCGCACATAGCTGCTGCCTATGCGCAGTAGTGCACATGGCGACCTGGTGTTTTGACCGGTCAGCGGCGGGGCGGATCGGGAAGCTACGTGCGGTACCGGCGAACTCGAATGCCCGCCCGGCGGCAAACGTCCAGTTCGACTCGCGCTACCGCCGGATTCGGCGCTACTGCTCCTCACGCCCGGTCAATATGCGCAATGAGAGTGATCCTGATTGAGCCCAAAGGGATCAGTATGCGCAATTGCTCGGGCGACTGTAGTGGGATCCCTCATCCACGCTTATCCTCCGGAGATAGGCGAACGTTCCGAGACAGCCAGCCGGGTCGGGAGCCGTCTTCGCCCAATCGGACACGATCCGCGGACGGCGCAGAAGAAGTGACGCCCCACCATTGCAGTGGGGGCCCATTGCAACGGGGGCGCCACCGTAGACACACCAAGCCCGCTTTCCTAACCGAGGGGTGTGCCATGGGCAAGACTACGCGGCGGAAGTCGCATTTGAGTAAGAAGAGTCCCGACGGGATCACCATCAAGGTCCCAGTCAGCCGGAGAGCATTGAAGAAGCTGTCCAGACGCATCGGGCTCATCATCCTCAGCTACCTTGCATTCGCAGCAGTAGGTACCGACGGAGGTGACATCCAACCCGACGAGCTACTTCGGCAGCCCGCAGTCGCCCAACAGGGGCACATGGATCGCCAGGTACCGCAGTGCCCTGCAGCTACCCGGGGTTCCGGCAGTAATCGCGCGGAAAACAATGACAATGGCTTGACCAGCGACGACGTGCCGTAGCGGCGGTGCCTGGACGGCAAAGGGTGGCGGCGGAATTCGCCGATGTGCGTCGGCGGGCGGAGTGGATGAGTCGAATTATGTAGGGAGCCTGGAAAGAATCCGAAGCAAGAAACCGGGCCATACCTGATGGTTCGTTACCTCAACGATCAGGCGTCTTAATCGCCCCACCGAATGACCTGGTGGTTCGGCTTACTCCTGGTCGGTCGGTGCGGAGGTCAGCGCTTGGGCTATTGCGTGATTGATCAGGCCCGCGCCGTCCGCTACACACAAGTGGCTGGCTCGGACGCTGCTGGGGGAGCGGCTATACGAGTGGAACCAGCTCATTGCGTGAGCCTGGAACGAAACGCACAGGTCGTCGAATGGATCGGCCCGACCGCCGCGGCCTGGATCACCACGACGACAGGAATCCCGGCGGTGCTCAACGCGCCCCTGAGCGCCGCCAACCACCCGGGCCAGGTGTTGCCAGATAACTAAGGTTATCGGGCAAGTTTGATAGAATCGGGGTCTACCGACCTGTCGATTCCACACACGGGCATGGCAGTTCGATTCCTGGTTATCGGGCAACTCTGGAGGTTGGGGTGGAGTTCGAGCGCGAACACGAGAAGCGACGCATCGAAGCGTCGGCGGCAGGACAGTCCGGGTGGGGCCGAATTGGATCCAGCGAAGATCACCAGCGGTACATGTTCCTGTTGCCCGGCCGGTACCGGAACTGGAACCGGAGCCGCTGCTTCTGCGGTTGCCAAGGAAAGACCTCGCACGGCGGCGCGGCCAACGGGGTGACGTTGGTCAACGGCTGCGAGCTGTCGATGCGGCGGTGGGTTCGCACCGGGGAGTTCCGCACCCAGGCCCAACTCGACCACATCGCCCAAGTAGTCCAGGCCAGCGCTACACGGAAGCAGGGAGGTCGGTCATGCCGCGGCTGATGTCGGTGTCGTTGACCGAGCGGCAGGTGCGCGAGCGCGCCAAGACCGTGACCCGCCGGATGGGGTGGCGCAATGTGCGCCAAGGTGAGCGGTTGACGCTGTGCCGCAAGGTCATGGGCCGCCGCCGGGGTAAGCCACTGGTGCGCATCGTCGACGTGGAGGTCCTCGCGGTACGGCGCGAGCCGCTCGACGCGATCACCCCGGATGAGGTGGTCGCCGAGGGGTTCCCGGAGATGACGCCCGATCAGTTCGTGGACTTCTTCTGCGACAGCCACACCGGCTGCGCGCCCGCCAGCGAGGTCACGCGCATCGAGTGGCGCTACCTCGCCCCGGGAGTCGCCGAGCAGGGAACGTTGTTTTGATCGACGACGGCACCGCGATCACGGTCCAGATCGAGGCTTTCCTCATCGATCTGGCCAACGCCAACCGGCCGGCCAACACCATCCGCGCCTACCGCGGCGACTTGAGTACCTTCGCCGAGCACGTCGACGGCGGTGTCGATGCCGTGGATGTGGGTGCGGTGCGGTCGTTTCTGTCCGAGATCTCCGATCAGGCGCCGGCCACCCGCAAGCGCAAGCGGGCCGCGGTGTCGGCATTCTGCCGGTGGGCGGTCCGGCACGAGCTGCTCGACGCGAACCCGATGGACCGCGTCGACACCATCACCGTTCCCAAGTCGTTGCCGCGCCCGGCCCCGGCGGCCGAGGTCGCGCGGGTGCTCGACCGGATCTGTGCGCGGCGGCCGCGCAAGGATATCCCGCTCGACGTGCTGCGGGATCGGGTGCTGTTCGAGACCGCCTACGTCGCCGGGGCCCGCGCGAGTGAGGTGTGCGGGCTGTATGTGGAGGATTTCGACCTGGTCCTCGACGACGAGCACGTGCGGATCCATGGCAAGGGCGGATCGGTGCGCACCGTGCTGCTCGACGACCGCGGCTACGTCGCCCTGCTGCGCCTCTACCTCGCCCGCACTGGCTACACGTCCGGGCCGATGTTTCGGGCCAGCATCAACGGCCGCGGTGGCCCGCTGTCCTATTCGGCCGCCCACCACCGGTGGGTGAAGTACTGCACCGCAGCCGGAGTCGACATCGACATCCACCAGCTGCGCCACTCCCACGCCACCGAACTCATCAACTCCGGCGTCTCGATCGAGGTCGTGCGCAAACGCCTCGGCCACGCCTCCACCGAAACCACCCAGATCTACACCCTGCTCGCCGACAAAGTCGCCGACGCCGAGATCCGCGCAGCGCGACGGCGACGGACCCGCGTCTGACCACCCGCACCCAGGCGATGAGGTTGACCAGTGCGGTTCATCGTCCATCGCGGCGGGCCCGGAGGTGCCTCGTCGGCTCGAGCACCAGCAACGCATCGCGTCGGCGAGCCTTGTCTGAGTGCGGGTCGCCGTAGTATCAGCCGAATTTCGGGCGAATATGACGTATCAGCTGGTCAGAGGGCTATTGGCTGTGTCCGAGGGAAACCCGCACCACAGGCCGATATTCGGACAACGCACCTACGACCTGTCGCGATACCGCTCCAGCCATGTGCGACGTCGCCCGCTGTCTGGGGCAAGCCCAAATGTGGTGTTTTTTCGGCAGTTACTACCGGAACCCCTACCACGCGCGAACGACCGTCCGGATCTCATCGGGGGGAAGCCTTCGGCGACGAGTTGGCTGATCACTTCATCTAGCCCCAGGTCTTGGTTCTGGGGCGCGGCAGGCTCGGCCTGGTGTGCCGGTTGTTTATCTGGGCGGACTGCGCCGATCCGGCGCCGCCGCGGCGGGTACGTTCGGTCCGGTTGCGGGGCAGGCTCCTCGATGTCGAGGAACCCGTTCGTACGTAAGGCGCGGCGGAGATCGTCGGCGGCGTCCGGGCCAGTGACGAGTTCGGCGTGGCGCTGCTGGACGTACTGGCGACCAAGGTCGGTGAAGCAGAGCCTCGAACGGCAGCTCGCCGCACTGGCGGGCGCGGGGGTCCCCGAATCCCGGGTCTATATCGACAGGAAGACTGGCGCCACGGTCGACCGACCGGGCCTGGCTGAGCTGCTGGCCTATGCCCGGGAGGACGACACGATCGTGGTGCACACTCTGGACCGGGTCGGGCGCAACCTGCGCGAGGTGCTGAACCTGGTACACGAGCTGTCCGACCGTGGGATCGGCGTTCGGTCGCTGGCCGACCCGTTGCCGATCAATACCTCCAAGTAGGGCATAGGTCGGATCGCGTTCTTGCTGCTGGCTCTGTTCGCTGAGATGGAACGCACCTTCACCGCCGAACGGGCCGCGCACGCCCGCAGCGTCGCCGAAGCGGCCGGGCGCCACGTCGGCCGACCGATCGCGCATACCACCGACCGCATCGACTACGCCCGGCTGCTGCGCGAGCAGGGCGACAGCCTCGCCCAGATTGCCGCCAAGACTGGCATTCCGAAGACATCGCTGCACCGCTACCTCGCCACAGAGAGCCGATGACGCCACATAACGAACCGCTGTGCTCGCCGATCCCGTTCTACGACAGCAAGGTCCAGCTCGCTGGGCTCGATGTGGTTGAGCGCCTCTTTGAGCAGGGGCAACACGCCAGGGTGATGTAGTAGCGCACCACGATTTGATTCGGGCGACTGAAGTACTCGACGTGCAGCAACGCCCGCTCCGCCGAGAAGCGCCGAACGTTGATGTGGCTCCGTTACGAAATAACGCCGGCCAACGTCGCGTATTGCCAGCTGGCGGGCATTGAGATAGCCTCGCCTCATTGGGTGCACGTGCGCCTATCGAGCCTCAACCAATCTGGTTGGGGCTCTTTTTCGTTCAGGCCTCCGGCGCTGCGCCGGGGGCCATTCGTCGTCTATGGAGGGTTCGTGTCGATCACTGCTATGCCAATCGGAGCCGAAGTCAGTGTGTGAACTGTGTTCTGGGCCCAACTTCCCCTGCTCGTCCTCGCGGTAGCCGTCATTATTGTGGCGACTACTGCATTAGGGCGGGCTCGACCTGAGGACGTACCGCGGGTGTTCGAAGCGTTCGCAGCGGCGTTCGGCCGACCCGACCGGGCCACAACCGGCTTCAAAGAGGACAAGGCGGTAGCGCTGGACCCTGGATCGGCCGCAGCCGCTACGCTTTTCAATGGCAGCTCCGATAGCAACCGGCCCACGTCTTCGATGGCGTGGGTGGGTTGGCAAGAGCCTCATCGCATCCGGTGGGGGTCTTGCCGATCCACCCACGCCGAGAAGGAAGGCAGATGCCCATGTCAGAGCCGCTACCACCACGGAATTCTTCGTGGCCGGCGCTGCGCCGGTCCACGATCCGCAGGCTCAAACGAGTCCGGCCGTTGGTGCCGTGGTTACGCACTGCGGTCACGCTAGCGGGAGTTGCGAGGTGGTGCTTGGAAGGGTGTGGTGCCAGCCCAACTTTCGTTGAGCTGGCGACCAGCGTGCTGTTGCCATAGCAATGAGGGGTCCCGTCGAACGCCAATAAGACGGGGCCCCCACCCCTTTCCAGGGTGTTTGCCGGTTCTAAGTCTAGTCATGGCGAGACACGGAACGTATTGAGCCACATATCCGCTCTCGGCGGCCGACTTTCTGGCACCGCCGGTAGGTCCGTGACCTGGCGCTCAGATCGGCAATCCCCAGAAATCGGCCGGACTGCCTGTGTCGACAGCGGCTCGGCGAGCTCGCCGAGCAACGCCCGGACCAGCAGCCGGTCGTCGACGTCTAGCTCGTCATCATCATGATCATCATCGCCGCCACCGGTACTGGTGCCCCTCTCATCACCGCCATCGACGCAGGCTGACCACCATCCGGCGATATAGGGGAGGGCCCAGGACTCCCCTATATCTGGGTTACCGGGTCGGCGTGGTGGTGGTTGTGGAGGGCATCTCCCCGCCATCGCTGCTGGTCCAGCCATATGTGTTGTTTTTCGCGCGACTGCTACCGGAACCCCTGGAGGGGCCGCTGCCGATCGGTATGGCGCGGTACGAAGGCACGTCGTGGGCACTAGCCCCAGGCAGGGGCGGCATGGGTTGGTCGCGACGAGCACTTGATGCTCGCCATGTACGCCCTGACCAAGGCTATCGTCTGGCTGTACCGGATTGCTCCTCCAGGATCCCGCATGCGGTAACCGACGTTAGTCGGCCGCTCGGGTCCCGCCGATCTCGGGCAGGTGCTTGTAGAGCGTGGATCGGGAGACGCCGAGCAGTCGAGCGATCGAGGACACCGATTCCTCGGGTTGGGTGAGCATCGCTCGGGCCTGGCGGATCTGCTCGGCATTCATCGCTGGTGGTCGGCCGAGTCGTTGGCCGCGGGCGCGCGCGGCGGCCAGGCCCTCGTTGGTGCCGGCCACGATCAGCTCGCGGACGAACTCCGCGAGCGCGGCGAACACATGGAGCCCCTAACGGCAACGGTCTAGCCCGACCTCCGGGTGGCGTAGTACCAGGCGAAGCTGGTGCCAAGCAGTGTCACGAGGGGCCCAAAGACGATGCTGCCCATCGATTTGACTGCCTCGAGCTTGTCAACAGGCGCGAACACCGAAGCGGCAAGCAGGAACAGCGACGTCGCGGCCACCAGTGCGAGCAGACCACGAGCGAGGGTGAACCGGTGCTGTGACACCGACACCACATTGCTCATCGTCACCGCGTGGGTACCGGATGTAGGCGTTTCGTCCTCCTCGATCGGGGAGAGCGAAGCAGATCCGAGGTCCGCCACGAAAGGGGCGTGGATCTCATCATCCGGATCTGGATCCGGATCGTTTGCGGGATGTGGCGTTTCGGTCATTCGAAGGCGTCAGCCCGCCCGCACTCGCCACAGACCGAGACCAGGTCATTGCCACACCGAGGGCACGGGCACCCGTATGAGGTCCCGATGACGCTGTCGACCCCGCTTAGCGGTTCTTCGTTCTCGATGATGTCGTCCGCAGTCTCGCGCGAACGTCTTCCGTCTGTCACTGGGCGCGCACACCCCCTGTCGTGAAACACGATAACTGCCTGTGACGCCCACTGGACGTCAAACCGCCTGAATGCCAAGGTCTTCGCTCATCCCTTCGCGGCGTTCGGCCGACTCCCCGGCCCGATCGCACTGACGTTCGGTATGCGCAAACTGTAGCACGTAGTCGCGTATCAGTTGCATAACCAATGCGCACAGAATACATACTGTTTACGTAAACTGGCTTGACAGTCAACGAACAAACGCATACTTTCGTTACATGGTTTGCACACAAAATGTGCGCAAACCAGGTCATCTAGCTGGGACTTTGGAGGTGCACAGTGATGGCCGTCACCGACATATCAGCGCCGATGAGAGTGACGAAGGCAGGCAGGGACCGCGCCCGTGCGCGAACCTGAATCGACAACTATCGGATGCAACTAGGGCGTCGCCGTGCGGTCAGGGGATATGGAGCGGCGACGGAGCGTGAGGAGATCAGTAGCGATGTCTGTTCAGGACCGAACCCACGATCCAGCGGGGACCGCCGCTCAGGGCAGAGCGGATGTGGTGCGACTGTCGATCAACTTGGCCCCAGATGTCGCCGCCGTGCTTCGAGGCTGGGCTGAGAGAAAGCGAATCAGCGCGACCGAGGCGGTTCGGCGCGCGATTGCCGTTTGGAATTTTATTGAGACCGAGAAGGACAAGGGCAACTCGCTTGCCGTCGTGGAGAACCTGCCAGGAGGCAAGCAGCGGATCCGCGAAGTGGTCCTAATCGACTGAGGCCCGAACCGCGGGCGCACAAATTCATGCCGAGCGTCGGCAACGCAGAAGACCACCAGGCGATGTGGTGGAGCGCAAGCTCCACCACATCGCCTTTGGCGTAACCGGAGTGAGGTCGGAGTTAACCCACGAGAAGCGCAAAGGAAGTGACCCTCACCGGCGGCTGGAGTCTACGGGCGAGCCTTGGTGAGGTGCCCGAACAGGGTTGAGCGCTTCACACCGAGGATGTCGGCGATCTGCTGGACGGTGTGTTGGCGCTCGTCGTAGAGCCGTTGGGCTGTGGCGGCTTGGTCTGTGGTGAGCTTGGGGCGCCGACCACCGACCCGGCCGCGGGCCCGCGCCGAGCTCAGTCCGTCGCCGGTGTTCGCGACGATCAGCTCGCGCTGGAATTCTGCGAGCACCGACAGCATCCCGAACATCGCTCGTCCTTCGGCGGTATCGGTGTCGATGCCTTGCTCGATCACTTTCAGTCCGATTCCGCGTTCGCGCAGCTCGGATCCAAGGGTCACCAGGTGCAGTACCGATCGGCCCAGTCGGTCGAGCCGGGTGGTGACGACGGTGTCGCCGCTGCGCGCGATCTTGAGCACCAGATCCAGCTGTGGCCGTGAGGCCTTCGCTCCGGATGTCGTATCGATGTGGATGTCGGCTTCGGCGACGCCGGCGCGGGCGAGGGCGTCGATCTGGTGGGCCGGGTTCTGCTCCGCGGTGGAGACTCGCACGTATCCGATCAGCATGGTGTCGAAAACTACGCGATGGCACCGACATCCGACATTGATTCTCGACACGAGTTATCGACTATCGGCTCCTGGGCGTTCGCGCCGGACTGCCGGGGTGTCGGCAAACGATCGTTTCTCGACACTATTCAGTGTCTACACCTAGCTTTACCCCGTGAGGGGAGGCCCAGGTGCGGCGGTCGCCGGGCAACCCTCTTGGCCGTCGGCGTCGCCCTTGTGTCACTGGCACGGATCGCCCTCGGCTGGCTCCGCGCGAGAGTGGTCTTGTCCGTCGACCGCTACTTCGGCTGGTGAGGTGGGCGCCCCAGCTCTCGCCGGGACGAACAAGGCGGCCTGTAGCGTCATCCGGATGTGGGGAAACAAACCCAGCCTCGCTGACTACCTCGGCCAACGCTCGCGAGCAGCTCTGGCCGATCTTGAGGCGCTCCCGGCTGACTACCTCTTGAGCGAAAACGAAGACATCCTGGTGGCTGCTCTACTCCAAAGGCACATGCCGAAACCGATCGAGATCGACTGGGCGGGAGTGGAGCGAAGCGCAGTGTCGGAGACGACGACGCAGTCCTGGGACCACTTCGACCGCAGCCAGAGTCACGAGGTTCCCGCGAGCAAGCTGTCGCTGCATTTCCCCTTCACGGGCACCAAGGCCCTCCTCGAGCACCAAGCTTCTACCTACAGCATGGGCAGCACCTCCGACGCGAAGATACAGAACTCCTCGATCACTCTGGAGATCGTTGAGCGCAACCTGACGCCGGAGGTGGTTCAGGGACGCATCGCTGGGGTGAAGGCTGACCTGAACAAACGTGCGGGGTGGGCCAATAAAGACCTGAACGAGTACGTTCCAACCGCGGAGCGCGCGATCCGCACCGCGTACTCCAATCGCAAACAACGCCTTCTCAACGATCGAGCAGTCGAAGATGCGTTGGGGATCCCGGTCGTGTCGAGGGGCGCCCCTCGACAGCCAGTTCCTGCGCGGCGAAAGCAAGTATCGCTGGAGCAGCGCCGTGCTAGTTCAGCCTCCTTCGTGCCAGAGCCCGTCTTGGATGAAGCCCTCTACCAGGAAGTGCTTCAGCAGGTGCACGGGTGGGCCAGGACCATGGAACGAGCGCGGGGGACGAGCGTCAAGCTGGGGGAAGAAGAACTGCGGGACCTGCTGCTCGGCGCGCTAAATGGGTACTGGGAAGGTGCTGCTGGCGGCGAGCTGTTCAATGGCGCCGGCAAGACCGACATCCTCGTACGCCATAACGACCGCAACGTCTTCATCGGCGAACTCAAGATCTGGCGCGGGCCTATGGTCGTTGCCAAAACAATCGATCAGATCCTGAGCTACCTGGTGTGGCGAGACAGCAAAGCAGCCATCGTCATGTTCATCAAGAACACGGATCCTTCAGCGGCTATCGAGAAGTTGCACGACCACGTCGAAGCGCATCCGAAGCACGCACTTACAAAGCCCAGTTCCGACCGGACGAAACAGGTCGACTACATATTCACTGCTGATGATGAGGGTCGCCGGATCTCACTCGCCGTGATCCCGGTTGTGCTGCAGACTCCCTGATCGAGATCGTCGCCCAGCAGTGCCTAAGTGGTTGTCCTTGGTGTCGGCGGCGGTTGAGTGCGGCCAGCAGCACCGTGATGGTCTCGGCAGATCGGCGAGGACTTCCTCGACGTCGCGAAGGAACATCCCTTCCACCGCTACCACCCCGCCATGCTGGATCGCACATCGATCCCCAGCCACGCGTTCGATGCGCTGGCCGGGTGGGATGCGACCACGGGCATTGGCACGGTTTCAGCCAGTAACTCCCTCTCCTTGAGACGAGAAAGGCCCCAGGGGCTTGTCGGCTCCTGGGGCCGATATCTCAGCGGGCTTGCGGGAACAAGCGACGCTGTACCCGGGTGCTCGGCTCTCTCACTCGACCATCCGGGGCCTCTGAACGCTACCGCAATAGTTACTGGCCGGTAGCGTTAGGGCTTACACCTACGGTAAGGCAGTGGGGGCCGTCCAACGAAGCGGTAGACAGCCCAACTGGACGTCAAAGCAGGGGGAAAGCCCGAACACCTGGGCGAGCGTGGTGAATCTGCGACGAAACTGCCCATCGGCGAGACCGTAAAAGCTTGACAAGAACGGCGTTGGACACTGCTCGATTCCGTTGGACACGGGCGAGATAGGACCGCGAACACACGTTTGACACTGGTCGGTCGCCTAATTGGACAGAACTTTTCCTTTTTTACAGTGCATGGTTTGTTTGCGGTTTCGTGATCTTCTTGTGATGGGGCAGAATTCGGAACTACCGGACCGTAGGACTCGGCCCGGTCTCCGGTCATAGAGCGGGAACTCGGTGACCGGGGTGTCGTGGCTGTTCGTCTAAGTCTCGGCTCTCTCACGCATGTTGGTAGCCGGCCGCAGTTCAACAGCGGTCTTCACGCGCTCGATGCCCCGCACGGGTATTCGATCGGGGGTCGTCTGCGTCGGCTGCCGACACGACAACAGGAAGTGACTCGTGTCCACATCCCGGCGGGAACGCCCTGATCAGTATTCTCCTGACCCATCCATCTCCACGAGTCCGGCGGGGCCGGCGGCGCCGGGCTCTCTGTCGTGGCCCGAGGCGTTCCTGGCCGCGGTTATCGTTTTGGCGGGCTTCACCTATCACTATCTGTCCGTCAGGCAGGGCACCGATCCGGCGCAGGCTGTCCGGTACCTGATCGCGATCGCGGTCCCGTTGGTTGCGTTGGTCCTGCCGAGCACCGTGCTCGGCGGGGCGACCCGCGCCGTGTGCCGAGCGCTCGGCGCCGTATTCAGCAACCTCGGAAACGGCGGGACGCGGTGACCGATCCGACCGGCACCGCAACCGGCGAAATCGCGAACCTCGACGAGGCCGGCGCGGCGTACATGGCGATGCTGCGCCGTATCCACGAGATGTCCGGATTGACCGCAGGACAGATCGCAATGTACGGCGGCCTGCCCCGGTCCACCGCGTACCGGTTCGTCGATGTCAAGAACACTGTGGTGCCCAAGAACCGAGACCAGGTGGAGGCATTCCTCCGTGGTTGCCGCACTCCGCAGAGCAGCGTGGACCGCATGCTGGAGCTATGGGATGACCTTCACGGTGTCTCACGCCCAAAGGCAACGCCGGCGGTCGATGGCCTTCTACCCGACATCGCAATCACCAACTACCCGCTGACGCCGAAAACGAAGACCGCCGCCGCCAGAAGGCAGGAGTGGGACGAAGAGCAGTACTACCGGACCAATATCCGCCCCGCACGCCGGCGCTCCACTCCTGTACCAGCCGCACAGTCTCTACCGTCACACGAGGATGAGCCGACCGAAGGGATCGGGCAGCCGTTCCCGATGCACCCCCACGACGATCCCTGTATTGTCTGCCAGGCCCTCAAGCGCCCCTTGCCGGATATCAACGAATCGCAGGCGCCGAAGTCGCTGTGGGAGTTCGTACTCGAGTTTTGCGGTCCGATGGGGCTGTTCGTCTGCATGCTCTACCCGCTCGCCGCGGCTGTATGGTTCGGTCGCCAGGGCGCCGACGAATCTATCGGAATCGCCTCGGCTGCGTTGGTGGTGATGTTCCTGAGCGCCGCCCGCCCGGGGGGCCGACGCCCCAGCCTGACCCCGAACAGGCTGTTCTGGTCGTCAATCAGCGGAATCTCTTCGGCACTGCTTTCCTGGGCAGCGATGCCGGCACTGCCCACCGCTGCGCTCACCGGCTTCGCTGTATTCGTCGTAGCCCCGACATGGTGCACCGTCACAGATTGGACCGACATCGCCACCGCGCGCGGCGCTTTCGCATTGATCGCCGCGCTCTGGTTCGGATTCACGATGAGCGCAGCCGCCTTCTACATCGGGCTGCACATCGCCGGGGCCATCCTGGTTGGCGCCCTCGGCACAGCAACAGCACTCACCGTGCTCTGCATCCGTACTCCCGCCGAAGAAACCGCATGGACGAACCTGCGAGCCAGAGCGCCCTACGCCTCCAGACAACCTCACCCCACTGCCCAAACCACCGACTCCCTAAAACGAAAGGGATTCGACTATCTGACCGACTGAAGCAAAGGCACTTCCAGCCTCGGAATCGGTTGCGGCTCGGGAGGGCCGGCGCTGAGATGGGGTGCGGGGTATCCGCTGCAACGGATACCCCGCCGAACCGGAGCCGCGTTCGGATGCACAGTGCCTGCTCCGTGCGAGTTGCCTGATGATCAGGGTGCTTAGAGCGCTGCTTGAAGCAAGTCGACGGCTTCGCCCATCCCGTATCTACCAGCAAGGATCTGTAAGAAGCGGTCGGCTCTGGTATGTCCAGAGAGCAGCGCGAGCCGCTGAAGTTCGAGCAAGGAGGCGACGAGTTGAACGACAGAGAGTCGGTGCAGACCAGGCGAGCACACCAATTTGCGTTGTGCACATTCGCGCTGGCCTATGACCGGGCTACCGATGGCGCGGAGGGTGTCTTCGATCAGGCACTGACCAACGGGTTGGCAGCGATTGTGGCTCACACGTGGCCAGGGCAGGAGAAGGATAAGCAGGGTCCGCGCGTGCGGTCGGCCAGCCAGTTGCTTGACGTAATCGAAAACAACACCGACAAGACTGGACGCATACCCCACGACCACGACGCCCCGGTCGACGATGACGCTGCATCCCGCGACCCGTTCGATTTGCCTCCTTACACCGTCGTGGACATCGCGACGCTGCGTGATTCGTTGACTGCGACACAGGTCATCCGCCATGCCCGTGACGTCGACGACGATCCCACTGCGGCCCTCACCGAGGACCACGTCAAAGCGCTGATGGCGCTCGACTGGCATCCTGCGTTGCGCAGCGTACGTGACGTCCATATGGATAGGGACTGGGAACGCGACGGTCGCAGCGACGACGCCGAGACCGATAGGGCTCAGCGTTACTACGATGCTCTGGACGACATGGAGATCGAGCGCCGCCGCGCCCTCGACTACACCACATTGGCACAGCCCACGATGCTTGACGACGCGATCGCCATCGAGGGCTGCCCGGTCTGCGGCGCTTGTGCATTCGTCGCCCGCGCTCACGATGGCCTGCGGTCCGAGGTCGGGATCGGTCATTGCTGGGTGTGCTCCTACGAGCGCACCGGACGTATAGCGGAACGAGAAATGATCGATGAGCTGCTACGTCGCGCTGCGCAGTGACCCTCGCCCGGAATCTGGACACGCAGCCTAAGGGGCCCGCCTGCAACGTCGGACGCTGACCATCACCAGTCCCGCGCTTTCCGGGCACGGGCGAGGTTGTCCAGCCGTCGGCGAGACCGGCACCCCTGCTGACGATGATTCGGACTGCAGTACCTGGCAGGACGCCCGGCCTTGCCGGGCTCGCGAGGTTTGAGCTCGCGGATACACCACCAGCACCGGCCTTTCGGCATACGCCCCAGGTAGGCCAGCAGTCGAACCTGGTGCACAGGGTTCACCCGGATCGCGCCGGAGACCCAGCCGATCATCTTGTAGTTCTTCTCCGCGGCCGCGGGAGTGTGTTCGAGTTCTTCGAGCAGGTCGAAGACGAACTCGCGGTCATCCTCGGGCAGGGCGGCCCACGCCGCCTCCAGATCGACGGCCAAGGACTTGTCGGCAACGTGATCGCCCACCGGATCACGCCGATATCTACGACGGCTCATCGAATCCCCTCCTCACTTCCGTCTACCTCCGGCGCCGGGCGCCGACCCAACGAGCCAGCGGGATCGAGGCGCCGGCCGAAGCCGATCGCGAACGCTTCAAACACCCTCGGCACATCCTCGGCCCGGGCCCGCCGCAACGCGGTGATCGCCACCACGATCACCGCAACGACCAGGACAAGGACCGGCAGCTGCATCCAGAACACCGACCACGCGGTGATCTGAATCCCGGACGCGACAACAGCAGTCGACACACACACCTCCAGAGACGACAAATAGGCCCCCGACATGGCGTCGGAGGCCTGATCCACTAACGAAAAAAGCTCCAGCAGAGCACTGCCGGAGCCACTGGGCACAGAGCTGCCCTAACAATCGAGAAGTGTAGCGCCACAGGAAACTTCGATCAACCCCCACCGTTTGCGCTGGTCAACGCCATCCGGCGCCGAAGGTGCCACGTACGGCGCCGGATGGGATTTCGTGACACTGTCACACTTGTCGACATAATGCGGGTTCTATTCTCCACTGGCGCATCTGCTTCAACTCGCACACATAGGTACGCGGCCACACCTGCGAAACTCGGCAACTGTGCGAATTCGCGTACTTCGGGGCACACCCGAAAACTGGGCGGATTCGCCATACGTGTCGTCGTGTCGACCACGTTTCGGCTCGGTCCCAGTGGTCGGGTCCGGAGCGTGGCCGCGAACTAGGTGAGGGTCTAGGCGGGCAGATCGATCTGGTCGGGTGTTTTGTCGTTGCGTAGTCCTCGCTAGAAAGAAAGCCTCAAACAGCGCATCGCCGCCCTGCAACGTGTCGCTGACCGGCACGAAGCCACCAAGACCACAAGCTAGGAGCCTTAGCAGTCGTGACCGACCAGGAAGAACGCGACGCCATCAACGCTGCCATGGACCGCCTGTTCGCCGGAACGCCGCTGCGGTCTTCTGGCAACCTCGACATCGTCAGTCTGGCGCAAGAAGCAGGGCTCAAGTTAGATGCCACAGCAAGCAGTACGTTCGGGCGGATGTTTCTCGCCTCCACTCTCCCAGCCACTCCAGCCGAAGCATCAGTGTGCGAGCGTAATCCGGTTAAGTCCACCACACCTGAGTCGTGCGGGGCACGACTGGGCAAGATGAACAGATGACCGCTGCCGGGAATCCCGAACCACCCCAGCCATTCTCGCCAACCGCGCACCAGACACTGCGCGACCTGGCCGCCCACGCGAGTAGCGGGGTGACCATCGTGTGCGGGTTCCCGGCCGCAGGAAAAACCACCGCCACACGGTTGCTGGCCGAGCTGGTGGACCCGGTCGTGCTCGACAAAGACACCTTCGCCCCGCGGCTCGAGGAATCGGTCATGGCCGAGCTCAACGGCAACCCACACGACCGCGACAGCGACCTCTACCGCCGTGTCGTCTCCCCGCACCTCTACGCTGCCCTGGTTCAACAGGCCGTCACGATCGCCCGTCGATGCCCCGTCGTGGTCGACGCCCCGTTCCTCGGCTACATCACCGCCGCCGGCGAACAGGAGCGGCGGCTCAGTGACTACATCCGCACCATCGCCGGTGACGACGCCGTGATCCGGACGGTGTGGGTCGAGACCGACACCACGCAGATCCGGGAGCGAATGGCTCTCCGAGGTGCCGAGCGCGATCGGCCCAAGCTCGCCGACTGGCAGACCTACCGCGCCAATGTTCTGGACTCCGGCCTGGCCCACACCGGCCCCCGCGTCACCGACTACCGCGTCACGAACTGACTCCACTGACCCCAGCTACGCCGCCGGGTGCGTCGACAGCTCCGGTCACATTGACTGCGATGGTCGATGTCTCTGCTGCGTAGTCGCACGCAGCAGGGCTTATTCGCTGGGCTCGACGCGGTTGATCGCCTCTTTGAGCAGGGGCAGCACGTCAGGGTCGACGTAGTAGCGCACCACGACCTGATTCGGGCGACCGGAGTACTCGACGTGAAGCAACGCCCGCTCTGCCGGGAGGCCGGAGTGCGGGTGGTCGCGTGTCGCATCGTGTGTGGCTCGGCGGATGGCGTTGGTCAGGCCGGCCAGGCTTTTGGCGCCGGTCAGTTCCATCAGCCGCGCAGGAGTGGCCGACCCGCCCTCGTCGCAGAGCAGTCGCAGGGTGCCGCGGGCCTTCGGGGCGAGCTCGCGCACAAAGGTTTCCAGTAGAGGAAGCTCCCACCGGAATGGTTCCGGCTCGCGCAACCCTGCAGGGCCGAGCCGTTCGGCCAGGGCGATGTTGGAGGCCAGAAGGCCTAGCTGCACCCGGGTTTCCACCGAGGCCGGTGAGTAGAGTTCGTCAGCCATCGCCAACTGCAGCTGGCGCCGAGCGATAGCCAACGCGTCGAGTTCCCCCGAAGTCATGGCGTACAGGCTATCCCGTTGCCAGCCCGCGCCAGAGCCTTTTCGGGTGCGGCTGTTGAGCGGCTGGGTGTCAGGTCTGGTCGTCGGTGCCAGCACCGGGGGCGTTGCGTTTGATCGACTCGATGCCGGCCAGCGCGGAGGCCTTGCTCGTGTACGCCTGACCCTGAGCGATGATCTCGCCGTTACCGGCCTTGAGCCGGAACCTGAACTTGCCCGCAGAATCCGTGTACAGCTCGAACGTTCCGGCCATGTGACCACCTCGTCTTCTGCTAAAGAACGGATAACACCTGTCCAAACGAACGGTAACCCCAGCTCACTTCCGCGAACCGGCCGACACGCGATAAAAGAGCCGTAGGCTCCGGACACTCATCTGCGTACGTCCCCCTCGTATGCCCTCCGGAGTTGCCCGGTTTGCATCCACCGGGGCGGCGGCGAGATCCGGACGCAGACCCACTCGGCCGGGCGCGCGCTGCCGCGGATGCGGTCACGGACAGGCCTCAAAGGGGCCCGTGTATGGATGGGCTGCTGCGTGCTATTCGGGGTCTGCGGGCACGAGATAGACGATGCGCGCCAGGAACGGGTACCGACCGGGAGCGTTCTCGTCGACGGACTCGACGAGGGCGTGCTGCGGGTCCAGCACGTCGCGTACCTCGAACACGCTCGCCCCGCCGGCCACCAGCCGTACCCGGTCTCCGACGTGCACGTTCTCCTTGCACGGATCATATGCCAGTATTCGAACATGAGTGCGAATGATGCGTCAGGTGCTTGGAGGCCGGTGTGGACGATCAGCAACGGTCGAACCGACGTCGACCCCGATGCGCTCTACGAGAACGACCGCGAACGGTGGGAGGCCCCAGCGCCGGTCGCCTGCCCGGCAGGGCACGAGCTCGGAGCCGGCCGCGTCCTCGTCGGCCATCGACCGTGCACCTGTGGCCGCGGGCACCGCACCTACTGCTGTCGCACCTGCGAGGCGATGATCTTCTGGCCACCTATCGGGCCGGGCTGTACGGATGCCTCCTTCGACGGCCGCGCCTGGCAGGTAACCCGCAACCCTTGACCACACGCAACTCGGCCTGAAGCGGCGACTACTCCGGCGTCGCTTCGTGGCCGGGGTCGGTAGTGGAGAGGAAGTGCCTGGCTTTGGCCTGGGCATCCTTTTCCACCGCGTGACGGGCAGCGCGATCTCGGGCTGTGTGGCGGCGGCACCGGTGGGCGGGTGGGCCGCTGGACCCCGTTGTGACAGGGTCGGAAGCTGGTACTGGTCACCCGCAGTCTGGTACAGGGATTCGGGCGTTCGACGTCGAATGCCAGCTGGCGGCCCCGCTCACCTAGCGCCCACCTATCGGCGCTCCGCGCCTCCGACGTCCATGACCTCTACCCGCGCTTGTGTCGACCTGGTGGCATCACCATGGCGATTGCAGTCATGAAGAATCCGCGATAGCAACAGGGTCGGGTCGGCCTGAGTCTCCCGCACAACCATGCGATTCGGCTGCCGGTTGCCTGCGTTCAGGACTGTCGAGCTATCCCGCTGCCAAGTGCCCATCGCTGTCATGCGGTGTTGAAAATCCTCCTTGCCGACGGAGTTGAGGGAATGAACCCGATTCCTTGATGCCAGGAGCATTCTCGATGTCCCTCGTCGGCCCACTCTCGTACACCGTGCCGCAGGCCGACCGATTGAATACCCGAACCTGCTCAACCGCTTCCGCTCGAATCCTGGCGAACGGGAATAGGTGGGAACGATCGCTTGACGACTCCGGTCCTATGGAGCGTTGATTGACGACCCGAATTGCTCTGGTCATCCCAGATCGTAACCGACTGGGATGGAGCAGCTTTCGGCAACACAAATGAGAAGAAGTAGAGCAGGAGGAACATATGAACGACAACGAAGAGTATTTGCGGGCGAAGGACTGCGAGAGGTTGACAGGGATTCCGGAGGCGACCTGGAGATGGTGGGCGCATATCGGCTACGGCCCGGTCAGCTTCAAATTGGGGCCACGGCGCCGGGTATGGCGCAAATCTGCGGTACTGGCCTGGATCCAAGAGCAGGAAGAAGAGCAGATGGATCGACGCGGTGAGGCGGCGTGATGGCGGTGACTCGTAGCCCGCGGTCGGGCATCGAGGATCGCTGGTACCCCACTGTGGTCGAAGTGGATCCGGAGACCGGGAAGGTGACCAAGAAGAAGGTCAAGTCCGAGGAGCGTTTCAGTACAAGAAAGCGGTGGCGGGCCCGGTACGTCGATCCGAATGGCGTCGAGCGGTCGCGATCGTTCGATACCAAGGTCGCGGCGCAGAACTATCTCGATTCCGAAGTGACGACGAAGGTCACGACGGGCGCGTGGGTTGACCCCGATCGCAGTGGAGTCTTATTCGGCGTGGCCGCCGAGAAATGGTTCGCCACAAAGAAGTTTCGGAAACCGAAGACGGTGGCAGGTTACCGATCGCTACTGGACACGGTTGTGCTCCCGCGATGGGAGTCGGTCCCACTGCGTGACATCGAATTCGAGGACATCCAAGAATGGGTCGTCAGCTTGTCGGATTCGGGCAGCACGCGATTCGAGGGTCGCGGCCTGTCTGCGTCGCGGGTCATCCAGTCGTATCAGGTGCTGGGGCAGATTCTCCGGTTCGCGGTGAAGTCGAAACGGTTGGCCTCCAATCCCGCGGAGGATATCGAGCTGCCGTCGATGATGGCGGGGGAGCGGCCGTACCTGACTCACCTCCAGGTGTTGCAGGTGGCGATGGCGGCCGGTCGCTTCCGGCCGTTGGTGCTGACGCTGGCGTACACCGGAATCCGGTTCGGTGAGGCGACGGCGCTTCGGGTGATGGACGTTGATCTGGAAGCTCGTCGCATCCGGGTGGCGCGTTCGGCAACCTATGTCCGGGGTGCGGGCACGATCCTGACCGACACGAAGAATCACACGGCTCGTGCTGTCCCGATCCCGGAGATCCTGGCGAAAGAGCTCGCCAACCTCATGAAGGGGCGTCGACTCGACGCGCTGGTGTTCCCGAGCCGGAAGGGTGGCTACCTGGAGTCGACAGAGTTCCGGTGGGTGTTCGATCAGGCTGTCGAAGCGGCGGGGTTGAGTCCTGTGGCTCCGCACGGACTTCGCCACACGGCAGCTTCGCTCGCGATCAGTGCCGGGGCGAACATCAAGGTTGTTCAGCGGATGCTCGGCCACAAGACGGCCACGCTGACTCTGGACCTGTATGGGCACCTGTTCCCGGACGATCTCGACGCCGTGGCGGTCGGAATGGACGTCGGCGCCAGGACTGCTGCGGACCGACTGCGGACCGGGTGAGATGACGACGTCGAAAGCGACGGCAAAAATACCGTCTGACCTGGTGCCGAGTGTGGGACTCGAACCCACACGCCCTTTCGGACAACGGTTTTTGAGACCGTCGCGTCTGCCAGTTCCGCCAACTCGGCGCACCGGAGGGAATGATAGCGGGTCGGTGGCGAAATCGACGAACCGGTCACCCCTTGCTGTGACCTGGGGGAGGTTTGCCCTGGGTATATGCGTTCTATGCCGAAGTGAAAGGTACTCTTTACATCACTCGATGGCGTGACGGTGGCGCTTCGGCCGGATATGTCCGGCCGTGGCTGCCCTCGATCGTGTCGGGGCTCGAGCATCGAACCAGAGGGGTCTTCTATGAGCACTACTGCGGGCGCGGACGCCAAGGCCGGCGCCGTGGCGAAGCGTGTCGTCGTCGCCGAGGACGAGGCCTTGATTCGGATGGATCTGGTCGAGATGCTCACCGAAGAGGGTTATCAGGTGGTCGGTGAGGCGGGCGATGGCCAGCAGGCGGTCGACCTCGCGGTGGAGCACCGTCCGGATCTGGTGATCATGGATGTGAAGATGCCGCGCCGCGACGGTATCGACGCCGCCGCCGAGATCGCCTCGAAACGCGTTGCGCCGGTGGTGATCCTGACCGCGTTCAGCCAGCGTGACCTGGTCGAGCGCGCCCGCGACGCCGGCGCCATGGCTTATCTGGTGAAACCGTTCACCAAATCGGATCTGGTGCCTGCCATCGAATTGGCCGCGAGCCGGTTCCACGAGATCACCGCGCTGGAAGGCGAGGTCGCGAGCCTGTCGGAGCGGCTGGAGACGCGCAAGCTGGTCGAGCGGGCCAAGGGCGTGCTCATGCAGACCCAGGGGCTGTCGGAGCCGCAGGCCTTCAAATGGATTCAGCGCACCGCGATGGATCGCCGGACCACCATGAAGGCGGTTGCGGAAGTGGTGCTGGAGAACCTGACGCCGCAGTGACCGTCCGCCGGACGGCATTCACGACGCGATTTACCTCCACGAAACATGATCGCGAAAAAGAATTCGACACGATGTCATCTGCATGATCCGAATGTGGTGCGGATCTAACGTGCCGAGGCTATGTTTCTGCGCAGGCTGAGTGGTCGGCCTCCTCGGTTGGCCGGGGGAGCACAGGAACGTATGAGGTGAATCGTGCTTAGTTCGACATGGCGAAACCGTACGATACGAGTGCTGGGGGTCGGCGCGGCCGCAGCCCTGGTTCTGGCCGGGTGCAGTGAGAAATCTACGGGCGATTCGGAGGCCACCGGGACCGACGGCGCCGGGGGCCTGTCCATTCAGCCGGTGATGCAGATCGACGCCGAGGGCAAGGAAGTGCCCGCCACCGACACCACCTCGGCCGCCGATCCCGCGGGCGACGGTTCGGCGACCTGCCCGGCGGGCACCTCGATCGCGATGGCGGGCGCGCTGACCGGACCGAACGCCGCGCTCGGCATCAATATCCTCAACGGGGCGAAACTGGCGATCGACCAGCACAACACGGCGAACCCGGGCTGCCAGATCGAGCTGAAACCATTCGACACCGAGGGCAATCCGCAAAAGGCCACGCAGGTCATCCCGCAGATCATCAATGATCCGACCGTCCTCGGTCTGGTCGGCCCGGCCTTCTCCGGCGAGACCAAGGCCACCGGCCAGATCCTCAGCGACGCGGGCCTGGTTGCGGTGTCGTCGTCGGCCACCAATGCCTCGCTCACCCAGAACGGCTGGCAGAGCTTCTTCCGCGGCCTGGCCAACGACGACGTGCAGGGCCCGTCGGTGGCCAACTACATGATCAACACCGCCGGCTACAAGAAGGTGTGCGTCGTCCAGGACAACACCGATTACGGCACCGGCCTCGCCGCCAGCGTCACCGCGGCGCTCGGCCCGGTGGCCGATCCGGCGTGCGCGGCCAGCATCAAAGAAGGTGACAAGGACTTCTCCGCCACCGTCACCAAGATCTCGAGCGTGAACCCGGACGCGATCTTCTACTCCGGCTATTACGCCGAGGCCGCACCACTGGCCCAGCAGCTGAAGTCGGGCGGCGTGGAGGCGACCTTCGTCTCCGCCGACGGTAGCAACGATCCGCAGTTCGTCGCCCAGGCCGGAAGCTCGGCCACGGGTGCGGTGCTGTCGTGCCCATGTGGTCCGGCGCCGAAGGAATTCACCACCGAATACGAGGCGCTCAACGGCCAGGCCCCCGGCGTCTACTCGGTCGAGGCCTATGACCTGGCCACCATCCTGGCCACCGGCATCGACGACGGGAAGCTGACCCGTCCGGACCTGCTCGCGTTCGTGCGCGGCTACGACGGTGCCGGGCTGGCCCGTCAGTACAAGTGGAACCCCGACGGTGAGCTGTCCAACGCACTGATCTGGGTGTACGAGGTCAAATAGCGCAGTAGCGACGGCGCGTACTCCGACCTGCCGGTGGTCGGGGTACGCGCCGATCCATCAGGGGCGACAGCGATGAGGGCTTGGCACGGATGACTCCTACTGTTTACGTCGGTGCGTTACCGCTCGCCGACGGTTCGATCGACTTCAACTACGAAGGGGTGATCGATCAGTTCTGGCGGCTGACCGTCGACGGACTGTCCTATGGCGCGATCTACGCGCTGGTGGCCGTCGGCTACACGCTGGTGTACGGCGTGCTGCGACTGA
Organism: Nocardia sp. NPDC059180; assembly: GCF_042754945.1. Taxonomy (NCBI): domain Bacteria; kingdom Bacillati; phylum Actinomycetota; class Actinomycetes; order Mycobacteriales; family Nocardiaceae; genus Nocardia; species Nocardia sp. NPDC059180. The sequence continues at coordinate 117,684 of NZ_JBHZBU010000012.1, read as the reverse complement.
TCAACTTCGCGCATTCGGAAGTGTTCATGCTCGGCTTGTTCGGGCAGTACATCGGATTGATGTTGCTCGGGTTCGCGCCCAGCGGTGACGCCTATTCCGAGGGCGTCATCCTGACCGTCACCTATCTGGGTTTGGCCATGCTGATGGGTATGGCGGTGTCCGGTGCGGCGGCGGTGGGATTGGAGCGGGTCGCGTATCGGCCGCTGCGCCGTCGCGGCGCCAAACCATTGATATTCCTGATCACCGCGATCGGTATGTCGTTCGTGCTACAGGAATTCGTGCATTTCATCCTGCCGAAGCTGTGGCCGGATCTCGGTGGCACCAACGCGCAGCAGCCGATCATCCTGGTCGAGCCGACGGTGCAGTTCAGTATCGGCGGCGCCGACATCACCAATGTGACGATCGTGATCGTGGTGTCGGCGGTGGTGCTGGCCGGCGCCGCCGAAATGCTGATCAACCGGACCAAGTTCGGGCGCGGTATCCGCGCGGTGGCCCAGGATCCCGATACCGCCACGCTGATGGGAGTCTCGCGTGAGCGGGTCATCATGCTGACCTTCCTCATCGGCGGTGTGCTGGCCGGTGCGGCGGCATTGCTGTACGCGCTGAAGATCCCCAACGGCATCATCTACTCCGGCGGTTTCGTCCTCGGCATCAAGGCCTTCAGCGCCGCGGTCCTCGGCGGTATCGGCAATCTGCGCGGCGCGCTGCTCGGTGGATTGCTGCTCGGGCTGGCCGAGAACTACGGGCAGATCCTGTTCGGCACCGAATGGCGCGATGTCGTCGCGTTCGTGGTGCTGGTGCTGGTGCTGATGTTCCGCCCGACGGGCATCCTCGGTGAGAGTCTCGGGAGGGCCCGCGCATGAGCGAGAAGTCCACGACGATCGAGGCGCCGAAGCCGCCGCCACGGCCCATGCACGGCGCGGGCGATGCGTTGCGCGGCTGGTGGGAAGGTCTGAGCAGACCGGCGCAATGGGCATGCGGGATCCCCGCGATCATCGCGCTCGCGCTGCTTCCACTGTTCCCGCCACCACTGCTGGACACCCCGGGCACCAGCTTCGGTGGTGTGATGGCGCAGTTCGCGATGTACGCGCTGATCGCGATCGGCCTCAATGTGGTGGTCGGGCAGGCGGGGCTGCTCGATCTCGGTTACGTCGGTTTCTACGCGGTCGGCGCCTACACCGTCGGCCTGTTGACCAGCCCGAACAGCCCATGGAACCAGACCGACGGCGGCTGGCTCGACTCCGATTGGGCCTGGCTGGCGTGTGTGCCGCTGGCGATCGCGGTCACCGCGGTATCGGGTCTGATCCTCGGTTCGCCGACGCTGCGCTTGCGCGGGGACTATCTGGCGATCGTCACCCTCGGCTTCGGTGAGATCGTGCGGCTGCTCGCGGACAATCTGGGCGAGCTGACCAACGGCAGCCTCGGCCTGTCCGGCATCGCCTACCCGCACGTCGGTGAATCCGAGGAGCGCCCCAACGGAGTGTTCTCGGCGGGCAACGTCGGCGACGCCGACAGCGCGAACCTGCTCGACCGCGCCAACTCCGGCACCTGGTGGTACTGGCTCGGCATGTTCTTCGTGATCGTTGTGCTGCTGATCGTCGGCAATCTGGAACGCAGCCGGGTCGGGCGCGCTTGGGTCGCCATCCGCGAGGACGAGGACGCCGCCGAGATCATGGGCGTGCCCGCGTTCAAATTCAAACTGTGGGCGTTCATGATCGGCGCGGCGGTCGGCGGCCTGTCCGGTGCGCTGTACGCGGGTCAGGTCCAGTTCATCAACCCGACCGGCTTCAACATCATCAACTCCATGCTGTTCCTGTGCGCGGTGGTGATCGGCGGCCAGGGCAACAAACTCGGCGTCATCGTTGGTGCGTTTCTCATCGTGTACCTGCCCAACCGGTTGATGTCGGTGCAGCTGGTCACCGACGAGACCGCGGGCTACATCCAGCTCGGAGTCCTCGCGGCGGTGTTCGCCGGGCTGGCGGTGGCCTGGACGCTGTGGTCGCGCCGGTTCGGCATCTGGGTGCGCAGGCTGTTCGTCACGGTCACCGTCGTCCTCGGGGTGTACTGGGTGATCCTGCTCGGTGCGGTGTTGCTGTTCCGGCCACAGGGCGCGCAGACCCTCGGCGACCTCAAATACCTGTACTTCGGCATCGCGCTGGTGGTGATGATGATCCTGCGGCCACAGGGTCTGTTCCCGGCCCGGCAGAAACTGCTGGCCTATGGCAGGCAGATCTACCTGGCGGTGCGTAGACCGTTGCGCCGCGAGCCGGTGGGAGCGAACCGATGACCGGGCCGGGCGCGGGCGACGCGCTGTTCGACAACGAGGACATGGCCGCCGGGTACGCGCCGGAGCCCGAGGTGGAGTCGGCGGGCACGGTCGACGTCGCCGCGGTCGATCCGACGCTTGCCGATGCGGCCGCGGTCGCCGAGGTCGTCGCACCGCACCGCGAGATCGAGACCGAGGTCGGCGCCCCGCTGCTGCGCACCGACGAGCTGACGGTGCGCTTCGGAGGTCTCACCGCCCTCGATGCCGTCAGTTTCGAGATCCGCCGCGGCGAGATCCTCGGCCTGATCGGCCCCAACGGTGCGGGCAAGACCACCTGCTTCAACGCCATCACCGGCGTGTACCGGCCGTCGGCGGGCACGGTGTATTTCGACGGCAAACCGCTGACCAAGACCAAACGCAATGCCATCACCCGCCTCGGTATCGCCCGCACCTTCCAGAACGTGCGGCTCTTCGGCGAGATGACGGCGCTGGAGAACGTGGTGGTCGGCACCGACGCCAGGCACAGGACCTCGGTGCCGGGCGCCATCTTCCGCACGGCCAGGCACCGGCGCGAGGAACGCGACGCCATCGAACGCGGTATGGCGTTGCTGGAATTCGTCGGTATCGCACCGCGGGCGGTGGAGAAGGCGCGCAATCTGTCCTACGGCGATCAGCGCAGGCTCGAGATCGCTCGCGCGCTGGCCACCGAACCGAAACTGCTCTGCCTGGACGAACCGGCCGCCGGCTTCAATCCGAGCGAGAAGTCGGCGCTGATGGATCTGATCCGCAAGATCCGCGACGACGGCTACACGGTGCTGCTCATCGAGCACGATATGCGCCTGGTGATGGGGGTGACCGACCGCATCGTCGTGCTCGAGTTCGGCCGCAAGATCGCCGACGGCCTGCCCGCCGCCATCCGGGCCGATCCTGCGGTGATCGCCGCCTATCTCGGCGTGCCCGACGACGAGGACGGACAGGACGATCATGAGCACAGCTGAACCGATGCTCGAAGTCGACGAGATCTTCGTCAACTACGGCAGAATCCAGGCGCTGCACGGCATTTCGCTACGCGTGGCCGAAGGGGAACTGGTCACCCTGCTCGGCGCCAACGGCGCGGGCAAGACCACCACCATGCGCGCGCTGTCGGGGCTACTGCCGCTGACCAAGGGCCGCATCCTCTTCGAAGGCCGTGACATCAGCCGGATGAAGGCGCACGAACGGGTGGTGGCCGGTTTGATCCAGGCTCCGGAAGGGCGGGGCATCTTTCCCGGTATGACCGTGCAGGAGAACCTCGATATGGGTTGTTACGCACGGCCGTTCAAGCAGAAACCCGAATACGCCGCGACCCTCGACCGCGTCTTCGACCTGTTTCCTCGATTGCAGGAACGGCGCAAACAGATCGGTGGCACCCTGTCCGGCGGCGAACAGCAGATGCTTGCCATCGGCCGCTCGCTCATGGCGCGGCCACGGCTGCTGCTGCTCGACGAGCCCTCGATGGGGTTGGCGCCCATGGTGATCCAGCAGATCTTCCGCATCGTCAGCGAGATCAACGAGCAGGGCACCACCGTGCTGCTGGTCGAGCAGAACGCGAGGCAGGCGCTCAAACGCAGCGACCGCGGCTACATCCTGGAGACCGGTGAGGTGACCAAAACCGGCACCGGCGCGGACCTGCTCGACGACCCGGCGGTGAAGTCGGCGTACCTGGGTGTGGGATGAGCGAGCCCGCCCGGGTGTCGGCCGTTCGACTTGTCGGTGGCTGTCCCTAGACTCTGGGGGGTGAGTTCACCGACGACAGCCCAGCGTTCTGCCTCTTCCGGACCAGGCACGGCACCGAGCACCACGTCGAGTGCCGCAGCCGCCGCGACGGCCGCGGGGGAGCGGCCGACGCTGCTGCTGATCGATGGTCACTCGGTGGCCTATCGCGCCTTCTACGCGCTACCGGCGGAGAACTTCAAAACCGTCACCGGCCAGACCACCAACGCGGTGTACGGCTTCACCGCCATGCTGATCAATCTGCTGCGCGATGAGAAGCCCACCCATATCGCCGCGGCGTTCGACGTCTCGCGCCAGACCTTCCGCACCGAGGCCTACCCGGAATACAAGGCCAACCGCAGCGCCACCCCCGACGAGTTCCGTGGCCAGGTCGAACTCACCAAGGATGTGCTCGGTGCGCTGGGTATCCCGGTGATGGCGATCGAGGGTTACGAGGCCGACGACGTCATCGCCACCATCACCACCCAGGCGGTGCCACAGGGCTACCGGGTGCTCATCGTCACCGGCGACCGCGATGCCATCCAGCTGGTCAACGACGACGTCACCGTGCTCTATCCGCGCAAGGGCGTCTCCGATCTCACCCGCTTCACCCCCGAGGAGGTGCAGGCCAAATACGGCCTCACTCCGGCGCAGTACCCCGACTACGCGGCGCTGCGCGGCGACCCGAGCGACAACCTGCCCGGCATCCCCGGCGTCGGAGAGAAGACGGCCGCCAAGTGGATCCGCGAGTACGGCGACCTGGCCACACTGGTCGACAAGGTCGACGAGGTGCGCGGCAAGGTCGGCGACGCGCTGCGCACCAACCTGAGCAGCGTGGTGCTCAACCGGCAGCTCACCGAAATGGTGCGCGACGTGCCATTGCCGTACGCCCCCGATCAGCTCGCCCAGGCGCCGTGGGATCGCGAACGCATCCACGGGCTCTTCGACGACCTGGAATTCCGGGTGCTGCGCGACCGGCTGTTCGAAACCCTCGCCCCGCCGAGCCCAGAGGCCGAATCCGGGTTCGAGATCAGCGGTTCGGCGCTGGCGCCGGGCAGCGTCGGTGACTGGCTGACCGATCACGCGCCGGTCGGCGTGCGCCACGGTGTGTCGGTGGTCGGCTCCGGTGCGCCCGCGAACGGCGACGTCAAGGCGATCGCCATCGCGGCCGCCGACGGTGAGGGCGCCTATATCGACGTCACCGGGATGACACCCGAGGATGAGGCCCGCCTCGGTGCCTGGCTGGCCGACCCGGCGCGCCCCAAGGCGCTGCACGAGGCCAAGTCCGCGATCCACGCGCTGCGCGGGCGCGCCTGGTCTCTGGCCGGGCTCACCAGCGACACCGCGCTGGCCGCCTACCTGGTCCGCCCCGGGCAGCGCAGCTTCAATCTCGACGATCTGTCGCTGCGCTACCTGCACCGTGAGCTGCGCGCCGAAACCGACGAGACCCCGCAGCTGTCACTGCTCGACGCCGAGGACGCCGTCGACACCGAGGTCGCCCAGACCGAGATGCTGCGTGCCCGCGCCGTCGCCGACCTCGCCGAATCTCTCGACGGTGAGCTGGCCGGTATCGAATCCACCGCCCTGCTCGGCGAGATGGAGCTGCCGCTGCTCGAGGTCCTCGCCACGCTCGAGGACGCGGGCATCGCCGTCGACGTCGCCCAGCTGGAGTCGCTGCAGCGCCAATTCGCCGACAAGGTGAGCGAGGCGGCCAACGCGGCCTACGAGGTGATCGGTAAGCAGATCAACCTCGGCTCGCCCAAGCAGTTGCAGGTGGTGCTGTTCGACGAGCTCGATATGCCCAAGACCAAGCGCACCAAAACCGGCTACACCACCGACGCCGACGCGCTCGAATCGCTCTACGAGAAGACCGAGCATCCGTTCCTCGCGCATCTGCTCGCCCACCGCGACGCCACCCGGCTCAAGGTCACCGTGGACGGCCTGCTCAAATCCGTCGCCGCCGACGGCCGTATCCACACCACGTTCAACCAGACCATCGCCGCCACCGGCCGGTTGTCCTCCACCGAGCCGAACCTGCAGAACATTCCCATCCGCACCGACACCGGCAGGCAGATCCGCGACACCTTCGTCGTCGGCGCGGGCTACGAATCGCTGATGACCGCCGACTACAGCCAGATCGAGATGCGGATCATGGCGCATCTGTCCGGCGACGCGGGCCTGATCGAGGCGTTCAACTCCGGCGAAGATCTGCACACCTTCGTCGCGTCCAAGGCTTTCGACATCCCGATCTCCGAGGTGAACCCGGAGATGCGACGCCGGATCAAGGCAATGTCCTACGGTCTGGCCTACGGTTTGAGTTCCTACGGTCTGTCCGCGCAGCTGAAGATCAGCACGCAGGAGGCCAAGGACCAGATGGAGGTCTACTTCGCCCGATTCGGCGGTATTCGTGATTACCTGCACGAGGTCGTGGAGCAGGCACGCAAGGTCGGCTACACCCAGACCCTGTTCGGCCGCCGCCGCTATCTGCCCGATCTGGATTCCAGCAACCGTCAGCGCCGTGAGGCCGCCGAGCGGATGGCGTTGAACGCCCCCATCCAGGGCACCGCTGCCGACATCATCAAGGTCGCGATGATCAATGTGCACAAGGCGATTCAGGATGCGGGGTTGAAGTCGCGGATGCTGCTGCAGATCCACGACGAACTGCTCTTCGAGGTCGCCGCGGGTGAACGGGAGGCACTCGAAGCGCTGGCTCGGCGAGAGATGGCCGCCGCCATCGACCTTTCGGTCCCGCTCGACGTATCGGTAGGTACCGGGCGCAGCTGGGATTCAGCCGCGCACTGATCGCGTAGTCGGCGCGGGCCTCCGAGCCGGTCCTGCGAATGCTGCGCGACACCCCATGTCGCGCAGCATATTCGGTTCTCCGGTGGCCAGCTGCGGCGACAGTGGATCGGTAGCGCGCCCAGTGACTCCACCGGCGCCGCCGTCACTCTGCCGTTCCAGGTCGATGAGGTCGTCATCGACATGCCGTGGGCGCCCGGTCACCCGGGCGTCGCGCCCGGCACCCCGTTCGCGCTCCCCGGCGGCAAGGTGATCCCGGCGACTCGGCCCCTACTCGCCGGTATCCACCGCGAACCCCATGACCTGGGCGAACACTGTCCGGCGCGAAAGAAAACAGCAAGCAAATGTGGTTGCCTTCCCCGCGGGGACTCTCTATCCTCGGACGCGTGCCGAATCCCTCCGACCGCCACAGCGCCGCGCTGCATGTCGCCGACCGCGACAGCGCTGTGCTGAATCCGCACACCGCGATGGTGGCGCGTCGGCTACTGCTCGTAGTAACCCGCCGCAGCGGGGTCTGATTCGGACCGGCCCCCTCGCTGCGGGCCGTTTTGACGTTTTGTTGCTGGTCCCCTCTGCCGCCTGCAAGCATTCTCGGGAAGACCTACGTGCACATGACCATGCTCCTGGACAGCCATGACCTGATCGCCGCCGCACCACGGAGCCTGCGCTCCGAAAGCGCCGGCCTGACCCCCGACCAGTTCCGCGATCGCTACGGCGAACGCACCGGGCCGATCCGGCTCGGCGACTGGTCACCCGCCGGGAACCGGAACGCGAATTTCACCGCGACCCTCGAATTCGCCGGCCACCTGCGCACCGTGGTCGCCACCGGTAATCCGGTCGCGGCCATGACCTCGGCCCTCTACGACGAGGGCTATCCGGTCGAAATCCTGCAATTCCATCAACGCAGTACCGGCGAGGCCACCGCGACCTTCGTCCGATGCGAATTCAACGGCCGCTGTGGTTGGGGTGCCGCGCTGACCGGTGACGGCGCTGAATCCACGGTCCGCGCCATGATCGCCGCGCTCAACCGGCTCGGCGCCTGATACGGCAGACGGGCCCTGCCCTTCCCTGATCGGGAGGGCGGGGCCCGTCGTCGCGGTCTATGCGGGCTGATCTACTCCGCCGAAGCCTGCTGCTCGGCCAGCTGCTTGCGCACCTCGTCCATATCGAGGCCCTTCACCTGGGTGACCAGGTCCTCGAGTGCGGCGGGGGGCAGTGCGCCGGGCTGAGCGAACACCAGCACGCCCTCGCGGAAGGCCATGATCGTCGGAATCGACCGGATATTGGCGGCCGCCGCGAGACCCTGCTCGGCCTCGGTGTCCACCTTGCCGTGCACCACATCGGGGTGCTGCTCCGACGACTTCTCGAACGTGGGGCCGAAGCTCTTGCACGGTCCGCACCACTCAGCCCAGAAATCGACGAGTACCACGTCGTTTCCGGTGACGATCTCATCGAAGTTCTGCTGGGTCAGCGTCTGCGTTGCCATGGGCGTCCTCTCGTATCGGTATGCCGGGTCCAACGCCGGGCACCGGTGTTATCTTCCACCGGCGACCGGCCAGGCCCGCCGTTCGTCGCCGTCCCACCTCCGGATACCCACCACGGTCGCGGTGAAATCACGATCCGAGGCAACCGCGAGAACTGCCTCGCCGAGCTGCGGTGGTGGCACGCGTCTGGCCAGTGTGACATGTGGGGTCCACTGGTCCGGGTGCATATTCGCCGGAACCCCCGGGCAGGGCGCCACCAGCGCGTACACCCGACGCTGCCAGGTCAGCAGCTGTTCTGTCGGCACCACCATGCGCACCAGGATCGGCCTGCGAGCCCCGAATACAAGGACCCCGCCCAGCCGCACCGGAAACGGATGGAACGGCAGTTTCTCCAGGTCGTGGTCGATGCGTGGCCAGATCTGCTTGGCCACGGCGACGGTGATGTGCGGGCGTTTCGGCGGGTCGTCCGCCGCGGGCCTGCGGATCACACCGGGTAGCCCTGCCGCGGCGAGCAGTGCCCATTGCTCGCGGATATGCTCCTCGGCCGTGTCGTCGAGCACCAGTTCCACCGACTGCACCATGATCTGCAGAACGTAGCCGCCGCGGCCCCGCGCGCGGGTGCGTTCGACCGCGACGGGAGGATGTCGGAGTGAGCGAGGCGAGACGAACGGACGCTGGACGTCTGCGACTGGGCCTGATCGACGGTGACGGTATCGGCCCCGAAGTGGTGGGCTCGGCGCGTGCGGTGGTGGACGAGGCGCTGGCGGCCGCGGGCGCCGATCCGGTGGAATGGTTGCCGCTGTCCATCGGGCATCGCGCTCTCGACGAGTTCGGGACTCCGCTGCCGCGGCAGACCCTCGACGCGCTGGCCGAGCTGGACGGATGGATTCTCGGCCCACACGACAACGCCTCGTATCCGGCCGAGCATCGGGTAGCTCCGGGCGGTGCGATCCGCAAGCATTTCGGTCTGTACGCCAACATCCGGCCGGCCCGTGCGTTTCCCGGGGTGCGCGCCGCCGCGCCCGATATCGATCTGGTGATCGTGCGGGAGAACAGCGAAGGCTTCTACGCCGACCGCAATATGTTCGCCGGGTCGGGTGAGTTCCGGCCGACCGAAGATATCGCCATGTCGGTCGGTGTGGTCACCCGCCGTGCCTGCGAGTTGATCGCGCACGAGGCGCTGCGGCTGGCGAGCACCCGGCGAAAGCGGGTGACGATCGTGCACAAGGCGAATGTGCTGCCGATGACGATGGGCCTGTTCCGCGATGTCTGTTACGAGGTGGCGCGGCAATACCCCGGTGTGCAGGTCGACGATGAGCACGTCGACGCCACCGCCGCGCACCTGGTCCGCGCACCCGGCGACTTCGATGTCCTGGTCACCGAGAACCTCTTCGGCGACATCCTCTCCGATCTGGCCGCCGAACTGAGCGGGTCGCTGGGACTCGCGGCCTCGCTGAACTGTTCGGGCGATCGAGCGATGGCCCAGGCGGTGCACGGCGCGGCGCCGACACTGGCCGGACGCAATCGCGCCAACCCGGCGGCCTTGCAGCTGTCGTCGGCAATGTTGTTGCAGTGGCTGGGAATCCGGCACGCGACGCCCACACTGACCCAGGCCGCCGAACGGATCGAGCGCGCCGTCGCGACCACCCTGGAAGCCGGGATCGCCACCGCCGACCTTGGCGGGCTGGCCTCGACCAGTGAGTTCACCGAGCAGGTGAGCGCCAGGGTGCACCGCCGGTGAGCGCGCGTGGTGGATCGGTGTGTACTCGGCCGCGGCGGCGCGATTCTCCGATACTGTCCGGTACGCGAGGGCTCGCATCGCCTACATTGCGAGAAGGTGAGGTCGGGTTCCCCGGACCGGAAGGTGGAGGCTGCGGTGGCTGATCGACCCGAATCCGGCACGCGCGGACACTGGGCGGTGCTGATCGTCGGCGTGCTCGCTGCGATCGTGCTCGCGGTGGCAGGCTGCACACACAACACCGAGGATCTGCCCGATGTCGCGAAGGTGCCGGTGACCGAAGTACCCGAACTCGCGGCGACGGTGCCCGCGGAGATCCGGCAGTCCGGCGTGCTGAAGGTCGGGGTCAATGTGCCCTATCAGCCGAACGAGTACCGCGACAGCGACGGCAATATCGCCGGATTCGACGTCGACCTGATGGACGCGGTGACCACAGTGCTCGGTCTACGCGCCGAATACATCGAATCGGCCTTCGAGAAGATCATCCCGGCCGTGCAGGCCGGCACCTATCACGTGGGCATGTCCTCGATCACCGACTCCGCCGAGCGGGAGAAGCAGGTCGATTTCGTCACCTACTTCAACGCCGGCGTGCAATGGGCCCAGCGGGCCGACCATCCGGTCGATCCGAACAATGCCTGCGGTAAGCGCGTCGCGGTCCAGGCGACCACCTTCGAACACCTGGAAGAGCTGCCCGCCAAGAGCCAGGCCTGCGAGGACGCGGGTAAGGACCCGATCATCATCCAGAGCTTCGACGAGCAGAGTGCGGCGACCAATGCGCTGGTCCTCGGCCAGGTGGACGCCATGTCCGCGGACTCGCCGGTCACCGCGTACGCCATCAAGCTCACCGACGGCAAGATCGAACCCGCCGGTCCGGTCGTCGACGCCGCACCCTACGGCTGGGCGGTGGCCAAGGGTTCGCCGCTCGGTCCGGTCCTGCAGCAGGCGTTGCAGCATCTGATCGATAACGGCAAGTACCGCCAGATCACCGAGAACTGGGGTGTGCAGGAGGGCGCGATCACCAGGTCCGTCATCAATGGCGCGCCGAAGGGATGACATGAGCGAATCACAGACCGAGCCGGAATCGATCACGGCAGAGCCGGAGCCGATCAAGGCCGTCCCGCTGCGCAGGCCGGGGCGCTGGATCGCCGCGACCGTCATCCTGGTGCTCGTCGGACTGTTCGTCTACGGCGCCGCGACCAACCCGGCTTACCACTGGGACGTCTACTGGCGGTATCTGCGCGATAGCCGCATCGCCGAGGGCGCCGTCGTCACGCTGGAGCTGACCGTGCTGTCCATGGCGATCGCGGTGGTACTCGGTGCGCTGCTCGCGGTGATGCGGCTCTCGCCCAATCCGGTGCTGCGGTCCACGGCATGGGTGTATCTGTGGATCTTCCGCGGCACACCGGTATTCGTGCAGTTGGTGTTCTGGGGTCTGGTGCCGTCGCTGTACAAGCAGATCTCCCTCGGTGTTCCGTTCGGCCCGCAGCTGGTCGAACTGGATGTGCAGGGTTTGCAGGCGGCGTTCGCGTTCGCGGTGATCGGCCTGGGTCTCAACGAGGCCGCCTATATGGCCGAAATCGTGCGCGCGGGCATCAATTCGGTCGGTGAGGGGCAGCGCGAGGCGTCGACCGCGCTCGGCATGTCCTGGTCGCAGACCATGCGCCGCACGGTATTGCCGCAGGCCATGCGGGTGATCATCCCGCCGACCGGTAACGAGCTGATCGGCATGCTCAAGACCACCTCGCTGGTGACCGCGATCCCGCTCAGCACCGATCTGTTCGGCCGGGCCCGCGATATCTACGGCGTGAACTTCCTGCCGATTCCGCTGCTGCTGGTCATCGCGACCTGGTACCTCGCCATCACCAGCGTGCTCATGGTCGGCCAGTTCTACCTGGAGCGCTATTTCTCGCGCGGGGTGTCACGGCAGCTGACCGCGAAACAGTTGCAGGAACTGGCCGATGCGCAGAATGTGGTGAAGGCGAAATGAGTGAAGCGGTGCACGACGGCGCGTCCGAGTCCGGGACGACGCCGATGATCCGTGCCGACCGGGTGTGTAAGTCCTTCGGCGCGTTGCAGGTACTCAAGGGCATCTCGCTCGAGGTGGCACGTGGTCAGGTGCTGTGCCTGGTCGGCCCGTCGGGATCGGGCAAGTCCACCTTCCTGCGCTGCATCAACCATCTCGAGCAGGTCAATGCCGGGCGGCTCTACGTCGACGGCGAACTGGTCGGCTACCGCGAGAAGGGCGACAAGCTCTACGAGCTGCATCCACGGGAGGCGGCCAGGCAGCGGCGCGAGATCGGCATGGTCTTCCAGCATTTCAATCTGTTTCCGCATCGCACCGCGCTCGCCAACATCATCGAGGCGCCGACCCAGGTCAAGAAGGTCCGCAAATCTCAGGCGGTGACCAGGGCCAAGGAGCTACTGGATCGGGTCGGGCTGGCCGACAAGGCCAATGCCTATCCCGCGCAGTTGTCCGGCGGTCAGCAGCAGCGGGTGGCGATTGCCCGCGCGCTGGCGATGGACCCGAAACTGATGCTGTTCGACGAGCCGACCTCCGCACTGGACCCGGAACTGGTCGGCGAGGTCCTCACCGTCATGCGCGAACTCGCCGATTCCGGGATGACGATGGTGGTGGTCACCCACGAGATGGGGTTCGCCCGCGAGGTCGCCGACCAGCTGGTGTTCATGGACGGGGGAGTGGTGGTCGAAGCGGGACCGCCGCGCGAGGTGCTCGCGCAGCCGAAACATGAGCGCACCAAGACGTTCCTGTCGCGATTGCTGTAGCCACCGCGGTCCGCTGCTTCGGCCGCGTCCGGCGACCGGCGTGGCGTCAACGAGTGTCCGCCGTCGGCCTTGCCAAGGCGATGCGTAGCTGGCCGAGAAGCACTTTCGCCGCGGGTGTGCTCGGACGGTCGGTGCGCCAGGCGATGGCCAGTTGGCCGCGCAGTTCGGGCCCTACGATCGGCAGGGTCCGGACCCCGAACGCGGCGGCCTCCGCCGGGGTCAGTTCGGGAACCACCGCGACGCCGAGTCCATGGGCCGCCAGTCGCAGCAGTAGCGGCGGTGACGCGGCTTCGAAGGCGATGTTCGGGGTGAAACCCGCTGCCGCGCAGGCGCGCCGGAAGACACCGTGAATGCCCGTGCCAGGCGGGAGGCAGATCAACTGCCGGTGCTGTAGATCGCGCAGCGGCATGACCTCGGCCTCGGTGTCGTCGCCTGCCGCGACGGCGACGACCACGCCGGTGTCGAGGATGACGTCGATGGCGATGCCCGGATCGAGGTCCGCGCCGGTCAGCCCGATCACGGCGATATCGAGTTCGCCGCGGGTCACCGCTGCCAGCATGTTTTCCGAGGTGTCCTCGGTGAGCACGATGCCGACCTGTGGGTGGTCGTCGTGGAAGGCGGCGAGCGCGGCGGGCACATCGAACTCCTCCACCGCCGCGCCGGAGATGAGGCCGACGCGGACCTGTCCGCGCAGCAGCCCGGTGAACTCGTCGACGGTATGGGCGATCCGTTCGGCTGCGGCCAGCGCGGCGCGCGCATCCGCGAGCACGGCGGCCCCCACCTCGGTCGGCGTGACCTGGCGTGTGCCACGCTCGAGCAATGGCTGGCCCAGCTCGCGTTCCAGCTGCCGGATCTGCGCGCTGAGCCCGGGCTGGGTCAGATGCAGTCGTTGCGCGGCACGGGTGAAGCCGCCCTCGTCGACGACGGTGACGAAGTAGCGCAGTTGCCGAAGCTCCATAACTATCAATTATGGCACCGAGACAAACTAGCTGTTTCCCTTATCGACGCGTGCACGGCATCGTCGAAGACATGGGAAACATCGCAGCCGAAAACGCCGACTTCGCCATTGAATTCACCGCCGCCGCCGAAGCGGAGTTGCCGACCTTCGCCGCGCCGGTATTCCGACCGGGCGACGAAGGCTACGCCGCGGAAATCGCCGGCTTCCAGACCGCCTACCAGCACAGTCCGGCCGTGGTCGTCGCCGCGCGGCACGCCGAGGACGTGCGTGCGGCCGTCGAATTCGCCGCACGGCACCGATTGCCGGTGGCGGTGCAGGCCACCGGGCACGGACTTTCGGTCGCTGCCGACGGCGGCGTGCTGATCAGCACCCGGCGGATGACCGGCATCGACATCGATGCCGCCGCCGCGACCGCACGGGTGGGTGCCGGGGTACAGGCCGGTGCGCTGATCGAGGCCGCGGCACGGCACGGGCTGGCGCCGTTGAACGGGTCGTCGCCGTCGGTGGGCGTGGTCGGCTACGTCCTCGGCGGTGGACTCGGATTGCTCGGCCGAAAGTTCGGCTACGCCGCCGACCACGTCCGCGCGATCGAACTGGTCACCGCCGACGGCCGGATGCGCACGCTGCGGCCCGGCGACGAACTGTTCGGCGCCGCCCTCGGCAGCGGCGGCAACTTCGGCGTGGTGACAGCGCTGGAACTGGGTCTGATCCCGGTGACCACCGTGTACGGCGGTCAGCTCATGTTCGAAACCGCGCTGGTACCGCACGCGCTCGAGGTGTGGCGGGAATGGACCGCGACCGTGCCCGATGCGGTGACCTCGACCGTCGCCATGCTCGCCTTCCCGGACATTGCGCAGGTACCACCACCGCTGCGCGGCCGCTTCGTCGCCTCGATCCGGGTGGCCTTCGACGGCAGCGCTGAGGAAGGTGAACGCCTGGTCGCGCCACTGCGCGCGATCGGTGCCGCGATGAAAGACGATCTGCGTGCCATGCCCTATACCGAATCGCACACCATCCACTCCGACCCGGCCGATCCGCACGCCTACGCCGCGACCAATGCCATGCTCGACGACCTCACCTCGGAGGCCATCGAGGCGCTGCTCGCGGTGGCGGGCCCGGATTCCGGCCTCGGTGCGGTGATCGATATCCGGCACCTGGGTGGCGCCCTGCGCACTCCCGGGCACGACGATCTCGCACTCGACTATCGCGAGGCCGGCTACGTGGTGCGGGCCATCACCCTGCCGGAGCCCGGGGCCGAACCCGTC
Source organism: Nocardia sp. NPDC059180 (assembly GCF_042754945.1). NCBI lineage: Bacteria > Bacillati > Actinomycetota > Actinomycetes > Mycobacteriales > Nocardiaceae > Nocardia > Nocardia sp. NPDC059180. The sequence continues at coordinate 102,638 of NZ_JBHZBU010000012.1, read as the reverse complement.
GAGCCCGCCGCCTCGGTTCGCGCCGCACTGGCGCCGTGGACTGTCGGCCACAGTCTCAATTTCCTCTACGGCGCCGGCGACGTGGCCGGTGAAGCGCAGACCAGGGCCGGGTACCGAGCCGATACCTACGCCCGGTTGTCCGCGCTGAAGTCGAAGTACGACCCGCACAACATGTTCCGCTTCAACCGCAATATCCGTCCCGGGCGCTGACCGGCGTACCAGCCCGGCGAGGTACGGCGGCTTCATGATATTGTCGTGATATCACTTTGATACCGGGAGGATGTCATGAAGCTTCGTGCCGCTGTCCACGCCAACGGGTTCGTGGTGCTACTGACCTGGCTGGTGCTGACGATCGCCATCGGCGGCGCCACCGCGCTCGCCTTCGTCGTCGGGGCCAAGGACGGCAACGGTGCCGCGATCGGCATCGGTATCGCCGGATCGGTCGTGCTTGTCGTGCTGCTGCTCGGAGTCACCGGGTTGATCGTGGTCAACCCGAACGAGGCCAAGGTGGTGCAGTTCTTCGGCCGCTACGTCGGCTCGGTGAGCGAGCCCGGCTTCTACTCGGTATTGCCGCTGACCGACCGGCGCAGCATCTCGCTGCGGGTGCGTAACTTCGAAACCCAGAAGCTCAAGGTCAACGATGCCGACGGCAACCCGGTCGAGATCGCCGCGGTGGTCGTCTACCGGGTGGTCGACAGCTATAAGGCCGCGTTCTCCGTCGACGACTACGAGGAGTACGTGGAGACCCAGTCCGAGGCCGCGGTCCGGCATCTGGCCACCACGCATCCCTACGACGCCCACGACGACGAGCGCACCAGCCTGCGCGACGGCAGCGAGGTCGCCGAGGAACTGACCGTCGAACTGCGCGAGCGCACCGAACTCGCAGGCATCGAGGTGCTCGAAGCCCGAATCACCCACCTGGCCTACGCACCCGAGATCGCCCAGGCCATGCTGGTCCGTCAGCAGGCGGCGCAGGTGGTCGCGGCCCGCACCCACATTGTGGAGGGGGCGGTCGGCATGGTCGGGTTGGCGCTGCAGCGGCTCACCGCGGAGGGCATGGTGGAACTCGACGAGGAACGCAAAGCGAGCATGGTCTCGAACCTGCTGGTGGTCCTGTGCGGTGATCGACCGACCCAGCCCGTGGTCAACGCCGGATCGCTCTACTCCTGACCGGCGAGCCGATGGCCGAACGCAAGAAGATCCTGCTCCGCCTCGATCCGGCGGTGTACGAGGCGGTGGCTCGCTGGGCCTCCGACGACCTGCGCAGCGTCAACGCGCAGATCGAATACGCCCTCCGGCTGGCGCTCGACAATGCCGGACGGAAACCGCGGTCAGGCAGATCCGATGCAGACGACGGCGAATGAGCACCGGGCGCGGCACCAGCCGCGCCCGGTTCCGCGTATTCGCCGGTGCGGCCGGACATCTCGTGCACACCCGACGGCGGCTCAGCCGTGTCGATCCGTTTCCGCTGCGCTCGCGGTGACGGCGGCGAATGCCCGGATCATCGCGGTTTCGGTGCCGGTGCGCCAGACGAAGGTCCAGCGGCAGCGCGGACCATCCGGCATCGGAACATAGGTGATCCCAGGCCGGGCGTAGTACTCCACGCAATGCTCCTGCGCCAGGGCTACGGCACGGCCCGCGGCGATGGTCGCGAGCATCTCCTGGAAGGTGTGCACCCGTGGGCCGCGCCGAATCGGGCGACCGGACGGTGTACGCGGTGGAATCAGCTCATCCGCCCAATAACCGGGGGCAGCGGTGCCGATATCGCACAGGGTGTGATCGCCCAGCTCTTCCACCGCAACCGCTGTGCGACCGGCCAATTCGCTGTCGGTCGACACCGCGAGCCGCATGGGCTCGATCAGTACCGTCGGGCCGACGGTGATGTCGGGCTCCTCGACCGGCAACCACAGCAGCTGGATGTCGACGTCGCAGGCCCGCAAGGGCCCGAAGGGGTCGGAGAAATGTGCCTCGCGCACTACCAGATCCACGCCCGGGTAGGCGTCGGTGAACGCACGCAGTACCGGGTCGATGACGTGGCCGAGCGCACCCATGATGCCGACGGTCAACTTGTCGCCGATGCCCTTGGCGCTCGCTTGGGCCCTGGCCACTGCCGTCTCGATCAGCTGACTGCCCCGGCGCAGGTCATCCCGTAGCTGCGCACCGATCGGAGTCAGCGCGACACTGCGGCTGTTTCGCGTGAACAGCGGCGCACCGATGCGGCGTTCCTGTTTCTTGATCGCATGGCTGACCCGGGATTGACCGATGTGCAGCCGCTGCGCGGTCCGGCCGAAATGCAGCTCCTCGGCCAAGGTCAGAAAGATCTCGATATCCCGCATTTCCACGGGTGCCTCCACAATCATGAACAGTTGCCCCGTCTGGATCCGATTGATCCAGGCGGGGGCATCAATTGGCATCGATCGGCAGCGGTGCCATCGTTACGGGGAAACGTGACCTGACGCCCAGGCCCAGGCGGCGATCCCAACTCGATTCGCGACGGCGAGTTTGCGCTGGATGTTGGCCAGATGGTTCTTCACAGTCCCGCCACTGATGAACAGCTCGGTGGCGATCTCGGCATTGGTGCGCCCCTGCGCGACCAGGCGCACCACCTCGATTTCGCGCTCGCTGAGGGCCTCGGTGGCGGGCCGGTGTTCGGGTACCGGTGGGATCATGCGCCGCAGCAGCCGGACGGTGATCTGCGGGCTGATCAGCGTGTCACCCGCCATGGCGGCGCGAATCGCCTCGATGAGCAGAGTGGGACCCGAGCGTTTGAGCAGATAGCCGCAGGCGCCGTCGCGGAGCGCGGTGTGCACGTACTCGTCCAGGTCGAAGGTGGTCACCACGATGACGCGCATCGGGTCTGGCACGCCAGGTCCGGCGAGGCGACGGGTGAGTTCGAGGCCGTCGAGTCCGGGCATCCTGATATCGGCGAGCACCACGTCGGGGCGCAGATGCCGGGCCTGCGACAGGGCCGATGCGCCATCGGCGGCCTCGGCGACCACCGTCATATCCGGTTGGGCGTCGACAACCATCCGAAAGGCGTCGCGGATGCCCTCCTGGTCATCGGCGATCAGGACGCGCGTGCTCATGGATGCCTGCCTTCGAGAGGGATGTGGGCGGTGAGACACCAGCCCCGTGGCCGGCGCGGTCCGGCGGTGAGGGTGCCGCGCAGTGATTGCACCCGCTGGGTGAGTCCCGGCAGTCCGAGACCACTGTGTTTGCGGTTGGGCCTGCGTGATTCGCCGTCACCGGCGCCGTCGTCGGCGACGATGACGCGCAGGCCGCCGTCGTGGATCGCGACGTGGATGTCGACCGTGGACGCGCTCGCGGCGTGTCTGCGGACATTGGTCAGCGCCTCGACCACCACCCGGTAGGCCACCGCGGCGGGTTCGCGGGGGACACCGGCGACCTCGCCCAGCTCGAGCCGGACGTCCAGATGCCCGCCACCGAAGCGTTCGGCCAATTCGGGTAGATCGGCGAGGCCGCCGACCGGGGTGCGCGCGGCCTCACCGGAGTCGCGCAGCATGTGGACCGTGTGGTCCATGGAGGCGAGGGCGCGCAGCCCGGCGTTCTCGATCCGGTCCAGCGCGGCGTCGAGTCTCGGGTCACCGGCGGCGAGGACCATGCGCGCGGCCTGGGCCTGCGCCACGATCTCGCTGACGTCGTGGGCGACGAAATCGTGCAGATCGGCGGCCAGGTCCAAGCGCTGTTCGTGCCGGGCCTCGGCGATCGCGCGGCGCCGCTCGTCCTCGCGATAGCGCTGGTAGAGGCCGACGCCTGCGGCCGCGAGACCGGGCAGCAGCCACAGCAGACTGCTCGCGATCGCCGACCACACCGTCTCGCCCTCGGGCAGGTACCGCTGTACCGACAAGGCGATGGCCAGCCCGGGGACGCAGGCGCCCAAGGCCGCGCGCGGCGGCGACCACCGCACCGGCAGATACACGAAGACCATGAGGACGGGCGGCTCGAGCAGAATCCACAGCACCTGTTCCGGTGTCGGCTCGCCCGACGCGCGCCCGGCCACCAGCGACACGGCGGTGATCACGAGGGAACACGATCCGGTCGCGATCGCGGCCGGCGGCAGCAGGGACCGTGAGCGCGGCCAGGTGGCCAGGACGAGACCGAGGGTCATGGAGGCCACGACGGGCGCGATGGTGTCGAGGGCGGGCGCGGGCACCAGCACCACACCCGCGAGCGGGACCAGGATGCCGGTCGCCGCGAGGAGTAGCTGCCGGATGTTCATGATGATCATGAGCCTATGCGGGGACCGACCGCGAGCGATGTGCCGATCGGCCTATTTCTGCCGGTAAGGGCCTATCGGGAGGGGCCGGTCGGCACATTCCGCGATCGACCGGCCGTGACAAGGCTGGAGGTATGCGAAAGAACTGGCAAGCCCGCATCGGCTATACCCTCTGCGCCGTCTCCTTGCTCTACGGCGCGGCCGGTATCCACTGGAGTTTCGACGGGACCGCCTTCCCGTTCGGCCCGAGCGATCCGATGATGGCCGGCGGCGGCCGCGAGGTCCTGGCCACCAACCTCACCGGCTGGGCGACACCGGAGATCGCCGGACCGATCATCGCCGCCCTCGGACTGCTCGGCGCCGTGGTCGCCTTTCTGATGGCACGCGGCCTCGGCCGTGGCGGGATGCGATACGCCCTGCTCACCGCCGCGTGGGTGCTGGCGGCCGGGCTGGTCTTCGGCATCCAGGACTATCGCCCACTGATCGTGGTCGGCTACACCCCGATCTTCCTGGTCGGGAAGACACTGTTCGGCTGGCCCGCCGGGGTGGGCTGGGCCCAGCTGTACGACTGGCCGAAGACGAACCTGCTGATCCTGCTTCTCGCCGGGATCGCGTGGGCTTTGCTTGCGATGCTCTACCGCAGGCAGGGCGCCGAACACGCCCCCGACGCCGGAACCGGTCTGATCCGCTACGGCAAGCCCGCCGTCGTCGTGGCCGTGATCGTCCCGCTGATCTACTGCGCCACCCGCTGGATGTGGGCGCTCGGATTCGGGTTCGGCCTCGACCCGCAGGAGTTCGAGGAAGGTAAGGAGGCCGGTCTGTGGCTGGCCGGTGCTGGACTCGCGAGTTTCGGCGCGCTCGGCGCTGTCGCCACCGTCGGCCTCATCCGTCCCTGGGGTGAGCGTTACCCACGGTGGATGCTCGGTCTGGCGGACAAGCGAATCCCGCCGATGGTGGCAGTGGTCCCCGCGGTGCTTGTGGCGATGACGGTCACCACCGCCGGGTTGATGTACATCAGGCTCGCGACGGTGATCGGGGTCGACGGCAAATGGATCACGCACATGCCCGAGACGCTGTGGCCGCTGTGGGGCGGCGCGCTGCTGCTCGCGGCACTGTCCTACCGCCAGCGGCGACAGGTCGCCGAACGGAGGTGACGCGGCGCCGGCACCGAACCGCATGCCCACCGCGACGAGCGTGTGGTTCGGCTCGTTCAGTCCGGTTTGCTGGCCACGAAGATCGCGGTGCCGGGGAACAGCGCGCCACGCAGCGGGCTCCACTGGCCCCACTCCCGGTCGAGCCACTCCGGCCAGTCCGGTTCGATGATGTCCTCCACGATCAGGCCGGCGGCGACGATCTCGCGGACTCGGTCGCCGACGGTGCGATGGTGCTCGACATAGGTGGGCTCACCGTCGGCGTCGACCTCTATATAGGGGGTGCGGTCGAAGTACGAGGTGACGACCTCGAGTCCGTCCGGTCCGGGATCGTCGCGAAAGATCCAGCGCATCGGATGATTCACCGAGAACACCCAGCGGCCACCGGGGCGCAGCACCCGTTCGACCTCACGCATGACCTGCGCCGAATCGGCGACGAAGGGGATCGCGCCGAACGCCGAACAGGCCGCATCGAAGGACTCGTCGGCGAAGGGCAGCGCCTCGGCGTTGGCCTGGATCAGCGGAACTCGCGGCCCGCCGCGCGCCATCGCCGCCAGCCCGTGCGCGAGCATGCCCGCCGACAGGTCCAGGCCCACCGGATGCGCTCCGTTGCTCGCCAGCCAGCGCGAGCACGGCGCCGAGCCGCAGCCGATCTCGAGGATGCGCCGACCGGCGATGTCGCCGAGCAGATGCCAATCGCCTTCGTGCATTCCCTCGGGGCACCAGACGAATTCACCGGCGGGGGAATCGGCACCGAGGAATTCGGCATGGGTATCGTGGTACTGGCCGGCGTCGGCATCCCACCAGCGCCGGCTGGCACGTTCACTGTCCGTGGAATCGATTCGGGCACGTGCAGGCCCGACGGTTCCGAGCAGTTCGTTTGCTTGCGCATGGCGATCGTCCGACACGCCGTAAGAGTATCGGCGTGGCGACGGGACCGGTTTGCCCGGCTCGATGCAGGTCGCGTACGCTGAACGCGCGAGTGATCACACCGCGCCCAATTTCGGTGTGTCGCAGAGTACCGAAAGAACCAATGTCCGCAACCGACCACAATCCGTCCGGAGCACACCGACATATGCCCACCACCGTCACCTCGCCGCAGGTAGCCGTCAACGACATCGGCTCCGCCGAGGACTTCCTCGCCGCCATCGACGCCACGATCAAGTACTTCAACGATGGCGACATCGTCGAAGGAACCATCGTCAAGGTCGATCGCGATGAGGTTCTGCTCGACATCGGTTACAAGACCGAAGGCGTCATCCCCTCCCGCGAACTCTCCATCAAACACGATGTCGATCCCAATGAGGTCGTTTCCGTGGGTGATGAGGTCGAGGCCCTGGTTCTCACCAAGGAGGACAAGGAAGGCCGCCTGATCCTGTCGAAGAAGCGGGCGCAGTACGAGCGCGCGTGGGGCACGATCGAGGAGCTCAAGGAGAAGGACGAGGCCGTCAAGGGCACCGTCATCGAGGTCGTCAAGGGCGGCCTGATCCTCGACATCGGCCTGCGTGGCTTCCTGCCCGCCTCCCTCGTCGAGATGCGTCGCGTCCGCGACCTCCAGCCGTACGTCGGCAAGGAGATCGAGGCCAAGATCATCGAGCTCGACAAGAACCGCAACAACGTGGTTCTCTCGCGTCGCGCCTGGCTGGAGCAGACCCAGTCCGAGGTGCGCAGCGAGTTCCTGCACCAGCTGCAGAAGGGCCAGGTCCGCAAGGGTGTGGTCTCCTCGATCGTCAACTTCGGTGCCTTCGTGGACCTGGGCGGCGTCGACGGCCTGGTGCACGTGTCCGAGCTGTCCTGGAAGCACATCGACCACCCGTCCGAGGTCGTCGAGGTCGGCACCGAGGTCACCGTCGAGGTTCTCGACGTCGATCTGGACCGCGAGCGCGTCTCCCTCTCGCTCAAGGCCACCCAGGAAGACCCGTGGCGTCAGTTCGCCCGCACCCACGCCATCGGCCAGATCGTGCCGGGCAAGGTCACCAAGCTGGTTCCGTTCGGTGCGTTCGTGCGCGTCGAAGAGGGCATCGAGGGCCTGGTGCACATCTCCGAGCTGGCCGAGCGCCACGTCGAGGTCCCGGACCAGGTCGTTGCCGTCGGCGACGACGCGATGGTCAAGGTCATCGACATCGACCTGGAGCGTCGCCGGATCTCGCTGTCGCTGAAGCAGGCCAACGAGGACTACCACGCCGAGTTCGACCCGTCGAAGTACGGCATGGCCGACAGCTACGACGAGCAGGGCAACTACATCTTCCCCGAGGGCTTCGATCCCGAGACCAACGAATGGCTCGAGGGCTTCGACAAGCAGCGCGAGGAGTGGGAAGGCCGCTACGCCGAGGCGGAGCGTCGCCACAAGATGCACACCGCGCAGATGGAGAAGATGGCAGCCGACGCCGCGGCCGAGGCGGCCAACGGTGGCGGCTCGTCGAACTACTCCTCCGAGAGCGGTTCGCAGTCCACCTCCAGCCAGCCCGAGTCCGCCGGCGGTTCGCTCGCCAGCGACGCCCAGCTCGCGGCTCTGCGGGAGAAGCTCTCCGGCAACGCCTGATACAGGTAGAGCAACACCGAAGGCCCCGGTCCGATACGGACCGGGGCCTTCGGGCTGTTCACTGTGGAAATGGCCCGCTCCTGGTGGATGGTCTGTCCACGATCGGCCCACAGCCTCGCGAAGGGTGAGGCTGTGGGCTGGGTGACGCGGCGGTAGAAGCGTGCCCTATGCGGCGGCGACAGTGAATCGGCGTTGGACGAATCGTCCGCTCTCGGCTTCGTCGATGAGCGCAGCGGCGAGATCCTCGGCAGAGATGTCGGCGCCGGCATCGAGGAGCTGATCTCCCCCTATCCGGAAGCGCCCAGTGCGCTCGCCCGGATCGATCCGTCCCGACGAGGGACTCAGGTAGGTCCACAGTCGGTCCGAGAGCCGGTACACGTTCAACGCCTCCCGCAGCGCGAGGATCACCCGGTGATACTCCACCGGCACGCCGAGATTCTCCGGGAGCCCCTCGGCGAAACCTGGCTGATCCACCAATTGCAGGCCAGGAGCGACTTCCAAGCTCCCGCCGCCACCCACTGCGATCACCCGGATCTCCGGATGACGAGTCAGCGCCTCGATCATCGCCCGCGCGCCGACCACGAAATCGCTCGCGTTGGCGATGGTGTCCTCGATCCCGTGCCCGGCATTCACCGCACTGATCACCACATCCAGCCCCGAGATCGCGTCCGCGACACTATCGGCATCGCGCCAATCGGCCACCTGCCATGAAATGCCGTCACCCACCGCGGGGATACGTGCCGCATCGCCGGTGAACGCCCGCACCGCATGCCCGCGCTGCCGTGCCTCCTCGACCATCCGCGAACCGATAACGCCTGTCGCGCCGAAGACTCCGATATCCATGACTCTCCCACAAAGTGTATGCCGTGCAGTTACTACACGGCGTTTAGTAAATGCACGCCAGATAGTACTCGCACGCTGTAGAGTGTCAACCGTGGTCGAGCCGGTGAAGAGTCGCAGGGAGCGGTTGCGCGCGGAAACCGCGCAGGAAATCAAGGTGATCGCCTTGCGGCTGCTCGACGAGGGCGGCCCCGATGCGATTGCGTTGCGGGCCATCGCCCGCGAGATGGGTATGACAGCGGGGGCCATCTACGGCTACTACGCCACTCGCGACGAGCTCATCTCGACCCTGATCTCCGATGTCTACACGGCGCTGCTCGACCAGGTGGAGGCCGCGCGCGACGCTGTCCCCGGCGACGATCCGGGTGGTCGCATCATCGCGTGGGGTGAGGCGGTGCGGGAGTGGGCGGTGCGCAGTCCTGCGGAATTCCGGCTCATCTACGGCGATCCGGTGCCTGGCTATCAGCCGCCGCCGGGCGGGCCGGCCGCTGCTGCCCAGCTACGGGCGTGCACCGGATTGGTCGCACTGACCGCGGCGGCCTGGCCACATATGGGCCAGATCGAGCCTCCGGTGTTCGAGTGGTCGGACTTCGATGCCGATCTCGCCGCGCACGTGCGCGCCGACTTCCCCGATCTTCCGCCAGCGGGATTGGCGCTGGCGCTGCGCATGTGGGGCCGGATGCACGGTCCGGTCGCGCTCGAGGTGTACGGGCACCTGCGGCCGCAGGCGCAGGATCCGGCGAAGCTGTTCCGTGCCGAAATGCTCGACCTGGTGCGTTCGCTCGGGCTGTAGCCGCCGACGCGTACGACAGTGGCCCGGTCGCGAGGACCGGGCCACTGTCGGGAAGTGGGCGTCAGCCTGCGGTGGCGGGGACCCAGCGCACCGAGGGGGCGGCCGAGCGGCGCCGCATGGCGGCGAAACTATGCCGGGCCGGGCTGATCAACGAAGTGAACCATGTGCGACGGTGCTCGGCGAGCGCAGCCGCGACGGCGGGGATGTGGATGCAGTGCACGCCTCCCGCCATTCCCAGGCGGTGGCGACCCGCCTGGTTAGTACTGGTGCCCAATGCTCTTCCTTTGCTTGTGCTGTTCTGGCCTGGATCGCCACGGCGAAGGTTAGCGGACCCGAAGTCGTCCGCAGCGTATTTTGCCGAAGTAATTGCTCGGCGTGTCGGAAAGTTATCGCTTGGAAACCGTATTCGGCAGGAAATGTTGCGAGATGGTCTCGGCCGCGTCACGGAACGGGCAATAGCCGCGCGGGGTGGTGAAAATAGCTGCGGGAGTGGGTATCCGACAGGGTCGGGAATTGTCCGCGGAAAGTGAGTGCAGATTCCCGCGGCCGCCGGAGGATTCCCGGAACCCGATTCACACGGGGCGTCGTCGACCCGCCTCCAATGGTTCGTGGCTGCGGCGCCGGTGGATGGGTGACGGGTGGTCCGCGGCGGCCGCCGACCGAATGCGAGACTGGTCCGATGTTACGAATCGGCCTCACCGGAGGTATGGGCGCTGGCAAGTCGACCGTGGCGCGGATCCTCGCCGAACGCGGTGCGGTGGTGATCGACGCGGACGTGATCGCACGCGAGGTCGTCGCACCGGGTACCGAGGGGCTGGCCGCGTTGGTCGAGGCGTTCGGCGCCGATATCCTCGCCGCCGACGGCAGTTTGGATCGGCCCGCTCTTGCCGCCAAAGCATTCGGGGACGACCAGGCGCGGGCGCGGTTGAACGCGATCACCCACCCGCTGGTCGGTCAGCGCACCGGGGAACTGCTCGCCGCTGCCCCGGCGGATGCGATTGTCGTACAAGATATTCCGCTGCTGGTCGAAGGCGGTTTGGCGCCGCTGATGAACCTGGTGCTCGTGGTCGATGTCGCCGCGGAGACCCGCATTCAGCGGCTGGTGGAATTGCGTGGCGTGCCGGAAGCCGATGCGCGTGCCCGAATTTCGGCTCAGGCCACCGATGAACAGCGCCGGGCGGTGGCCGACGTGCTGCTGGACAACAATGGCCCGGCCGAGGCGATCGAATCGGTGGTGCACCGGCTCTGGGATGAACGTCTGGTGCCGTTCGAGCATAATATGCGCACCGCCGAAGTGGCCGGATACGATCTGCGGCTGGTGGCGCCGGATCCGGACTGGGCCGCCCAGGCGCAGCGGCTGATCGCTCGACTGTGGGTGGCCGCGGGGGCGGCGGCCTCGCGGATCGATCACATCGGGTCGACCTCGGTGCCGGGTCTGTCTGCCAAGGACGTCATCGATATCCAGATCACGGTGGCCGATATCGCCGCCGCCGATGGGCTGCGCGATGTGCTGGCCACGGCGGGATTCCCGGCCGAGCCACATATCACCGGCGACAACCCGAAACCGACCGAGGCCGATCCCAAGGGCATCGATACTGCGCTGTGGGCCAAACGATTCCACGGTAGCGCCGACCCCGGCCGTCCGGCCAATGTGCACGTCCGGGTCGCCGGTTCGCCCGGCCAGCAGTTCGCGCTGGCCTTCCGCGACTGGCTACGCGCCGATCCTTCCGCTCGCGAGGAGTACGCGCGGGTGAAGCAGGAGGGGGAGGCGAAGGCCGCGGGCTCGACCGGTGATGCCGCGATGGTGGCGTATCTGGCGGTGAAGGAGCCCTGGTTCGACGAGGCGTACCCGCGGGTCATGCAGTGGCGTGCGGCGAATGAGCCGGACGCCTGAGGCGGTCATTGCCCGGAGGCGGTAGCTGAGCGTAACCACGCAGGGCCTCCGGCTCGGGCGCGATGGACAACGCCTGGGGCGGTAGCGGATCTACAGCCAGGTCAGCGGCATTCCGCGTGAGGCGGTCCAGCTCAGGAAGTCGTGATCGTTGGCGGCGATACCGTCGATGGCGGCTGTGGCGGTGGTGATCGCCTTTTCGGCGGTGGCCGCGTCGACCAGGCCCGCCGACAGCGCGGCCAGCAGCTCGTCGACATCGAGCAGACGGGTATCGCGACCGGTGCGCACCAACAGATCCAGATAGTGGTCCACCGACCGCCACTTCTTGGGTTCGACCTCGGCGAATTCGCCGATATCGATGTAGTAGTCCTGGTTGCGCAGGTGCGCCGCGGTGTAGTGGAACACCGTCGCACGCAGCGACAGCTCCGGCAGCAGCCACGACTCCATGTAGTGGAAGGACGGATGGTCGGCGGTACGCGCCATGTACAGGCCCCACGGCTCGACGCGATAACTCTCGACCGGCCGGACGAAGCCCTTCGGGTCGGTATTGGTGAGGTCGGCCACGTTGAAGTACTCCACCTTCGGCCGGTGCACGTCCACGGATGGTGCCTGTGTCATGTCTCGAGAATCTACCGTCGACGCGGGTGTTGTCCAGGCGGGCAGTGCAGCCGTCGCGGACGCGGCAAACCTGTCGGTGGCTGGGCCTACCCTGGTGAGCATGGCATTCGCAACCGAGATCCCGGCCGACGAACAGGGCCGGACGCCGCTGGCGCATTCGGAGTTCCGCCCGGTCGGCGAGATCGAACGGGTAGGCGGGCGGTTCGAGGTCGTCAGCCCGCATCAGCCCGCAGGCGACCAGCCCGCCGCCATCGACGAACTGCAACGCCGCATCACCGCGGGCGAGCGTGATGTGGTGCTGCTCGGTGCCACCGGTACCGGTAAATCCGCCACCACCGCGTGGCTGATCGAACGGTTGCAACGGCCCACATTGGTGATGGCACCGAACAAGACCCTCGCGGCGCAGCTGGCCAACGAGCTGCGCGAAATGCTGCCGAACAATTCGGTCGAGTACTTCGTCTCGTACTACGACTATTACCAGCCCGAGGCTTATATCGCGCAGACCGATACGTATATCGAGAAGGACAGCTCGATCAACGACGACGTCGAGCGGCTGCGCCATTCGGCCACATCGAGCCTGCTCTCGCGCCGCGATGTGGTGGTGGTCGCGTCGGTCTCCTGCATCTACGGCCTTGGTACGCCACAGTCCTATCTCGACCGATCGGTGCAGCTGGAGGTGGGCACCGAAGTCGACCGTGACGCGCTGCTGCGGCTGCTCGTCGATGTGCAGTACACCCGCAACGACATGGCCTTCACTCGCGGATCCTTCCGGGTGCGCGGCGACACCGTCGAGATCATACCGTCCTATGAGGAGCTCGCGGTCCGCATCGAATTCTTCGGCGACGAGGTGGAGGCGCTGTATTACCTGCATCCGCTGACCGGCGATGTGGTGCGCCAGGTCGATATGGTGCGCATCTTCCCGGCCACCCATTACGTGGCCGGCCCGGACCGGATGGAACGCGCGGTCCACGATATCGAAGCCGAGCTCGAAGTCCGCCTGGCCGAATTCGAACGCCAGGGCAAACTGCTCGAGGCGCAGCGACTGCGCATGCGCACCCAATACGACCTGGAAATGATCCGTCAGGTCGGGTTCTGCTCCGGAATCGAGAACTATTCGCGCCATATCGATGGACGCCCGGCCGGCTCCGCCCCCGCGACGCTGCTCGACTACTTCCCCGAGGATTTTCTGCTCGTCATCGATGAGTCGCATGTGACGGTGCCGCAGATCGGTGGCATGTACGAAGGCGATATGTCGCGCAAGCGCAACCTCGTCGAATTCGGCTTCCGGCTACCGTCGGCCATCGACAATCGGCCGCTCACCTGGGAGGAGTTCGCCGAGCGGATCGGGCAGACGGTGTACCTGTCGGCCACCCCCGGCAATTACGAGTTGGGCCAGGTCGGCGGTGAGGTGGTCGAGCAGGTCATCCGTCCGACCGGTCTGGTGGATCCGCAGGTGGTCGTCAAACCCACCAAGGGGCAGATCGATGATCTGGTGCACGAGATCGGTCAGCGCACCGACCGCGACGAACGGGTGCTGGTCACCACGCTCACCAAGAAGATGGCCGAGGACCTCACCGACTATCTGCTCGGGCTCGGTGTGCGGGTGCGGTATCTGCATTCGGAGATCGACACGCTGCGCCGGGTGGAGTTGCTGCGGCAATTGCGCCTCGGCGAGTACGACGTGCTGGTCGGCATCAACCTGCTGCGTGAGGGCCTCGACCTGCCCGAGGTGTCGCTGGTCGCCATCCTCGACGCGGACAAAGAGGGCTTCCTGCGCAGCAGCACCAGCCTGATCCAGACCATCGGCCGCGCGGCCCGCAACGTGTCCGGCGAGGTGCACATGTACGCGGACAAGGTCACCGACTCGATGCGCCACGCTATCGAGGAGACCGAACGCCGCCGCGCCAAACAGGTCGCCTACAACGAGGAAATGGGCATTGATCCGCAGCCGCTGCGCAAGAAGATCGCCGACATCCTCGACCAGGTGTACCAGGAGGCCGACGACGAAGTGGCCGTCGGTGGTTCCGGTCGCAATGTCAGCCGCGGCCGCCGCGCCCAGGGCGAACCGGGCCGGGCGGTGAGCGCCGGCGTCATCGAGGGCCGTGACGTCAAGTCCATGCCGCGCGCCGAACTGGCCGATCTGGTGAAGGAGCTGACCGACCAGATGATGAACGCCGCCCGCGAACTGCAATTCGAGCTGGCGGGTCGCCTGCGCGACGAGATCGCGGACTTGAAGAAGGAACTGCGCGGAATGGACGCGGCCGGGCTGAGCTGAGCCCGGAATTGCGATCGAGGCGTCACTGGCGAGAGGACGCCCCCGAGGTCGACGCTCACCGGCCCGGCGATCACCATGCGGTGATTGCCGGGGCAGCAACGCTCGTCCGTTCCAGCTAGCCCTGGGTGGCCATCCAGTCGTTGACCCGGCGCTCGGCCTCCTCGCGGGAGACGTCCTCGACCTTGGTCATCACCGCCCAGCGGTGCCCGAACGGATCGATGACCACGCCGAAGCGGTCACCGGTGACGAAGGTCTGTGGTTCTTCGGCGCTGCGGGCGCCGTGCTCGATCGCCCGGGAGATGACGGCGTCGACGTCGGGGCAGTAGTGCACGATGGAGGTGTGCACCCAGTCGCCGTTCGGGGCGAGCACGCCGTTGGCCGGGATCGGCATACCCAACTGCAGCGTGGAATCGCCGATCTTCAGCTCCGCGTGCGCGGGCTGCCCGTCGGGCAGGTCGTTGCGAGTGATCACCTCGGCGCCGAAGACGGCGGTGTAGAAATCGATCGCCTTGTTGCCGTCGCCGACGGCCAGGAAACAGGTGATGGAGTGGTAGCCATCGGGAATCGGGTTCACGGTGCTGTTCATATCGGCAATCCTCGTCGTCGCGACCGCGGCGATCTTGTAAGAAAGCGACACCATGCCCCACCGCGGTGACCGCGATCCCGCAGTGCCCGCACTCACCGGCCGGAAAGGGATCCTGCATCCGGACGAGCAGGCCAGGCATCGGACGCTGCACCGGCTGCCTGCCGGTCCCGCGGTGGCCCATGTCATCGACTGGTACTGGTCGGTGCGCTGGGATCTGCGGGGCCGGCCGCCGTATGTGGCCGAGGTGCTGCCGTTTCCGTGCGTCAACGTCACCTTCGAACACAGCGAGGCCAAGACCGGCGGCTTCGTCAACGGTGTCTGCACCACCAAGTTCGTCCGCGAATTATCCGGCGTCGGACACACATTCGGGATCCGGTTCCGCGCGGGCGGGTTCGGCGCCTACACCGGGCTCGACGTCGGCGAATTCCGCGACCGCGCTGTCGCACTGGCCGAAGTGCTGCCCGATGCCGACCGGCTGACCGACGCGGTGCTGGCCGAATCCTCGGATGCCGGCCGCCGCGACATCGTCGAATCGTATTTTGCCCGCGTGACAATG
This sequence comes from Nocardia sp. NPDC059180, assembly GCF_042754945.1. Classification (NCBI taxonomy): domain Bacteria; kingdom Bacillati; phylum Actinomycetota; class Actinomycetes; order Mycobacteriales; family Nocardiaceae; genus Nocardia; species Nocardia sp. NPDC059180. The sequence continues at coordinate 87,149 of NZ_JBHZBU010000012.1, read as the reverse complement.
GATCCCGATCCGAACTATGCCCTGGTCCGGAGCATCATCGACGCCATGGCCACCGATCAGGCGCTCACCCGCGTCGACCAGGTCACCGAACGGTTCGCGGTAACGACCCGTACGCTGCAACGGCTGTTCCGCCGCTATGTCGGTGCGGGCCCGAAATGGGTACTGCGCCGCTACCGGTTACAGGATGCGGCGGATCTACTCGCCCACGGCCGCATCGACGATCTCGCCGCGCTGTCGGCCGAACTCGGTTATTACGATCAAGCACATTTCACCCGGGAATTCACCGCGGAAATCGGAATGGCACCCCTGGAATACGCCAAACAGTCGATACGCTCACGCAACGAGGTCACCGCAAAACTGCTCCCCGGCGCCGAGCGGATACCGGAACAGTTCCGATAGTTCGTTTTCGCCGGAGGGTGGCTCTGCGGAGTGGTTGAATACCGCACTATCTACCCACCGGCGAATGAGGAGCTGGATATGGATGTCGTGGTGTTGATCGGCCGGGTGTTGTTCGTCGTGCTTTTCTTCGGTTCGGCCTTCGGTCACTTCACGCAGACCGAAGCGATGACCGCCTACGCGCAGAGCCGGGGCGTGCCCTCGCCCAAAGCGGGTGTCCTCGCCTCGGCGGTGCTGATGGTGCTCGGTGGGGTGAGCGTGCTGCTCGGAGTGTGGGCCGACCTCGGCGCGCTGCTGCTGTTCCTCATGCTGGCGCCCACAGCCTTTCTGATGCACCAGTTCTGGACCGAGAACGACCCGCAGGCCAAGCAGACCGAGATGGTCCAGTTCAACAAGGATCTGTCACTGGCGGGCGCCTCGCTCATGCTGTTCGCGTTCTTCGCCCGCACCGAGGAACTGGGATTGACCATCACCGGGCCGCTTTTCAGTATGTGACCGGTGCACGCGCTAATATTGCCCTCCGCATCCGTAGTGAAAGGGAACGCATGGACATCATCGGAGCGATTCTGGGTATTTTCTGGGCCGACTACCGGCAGTGGCCCTGAGCCCGTCGTACCCTGCGCCCTCCGGCCCGTTCGCCATCGCGGACGGGCCGGAAGTGGTTCCGCCGCCGATATTTGTGATGAATGTCCCAGGGCGGCAACACCGTTCACCGATGTTGTGGTAGATCACAGACTGGAGCCCGCCGGTTTGGGTCCGCCCTGGTAGGTCATGGTGTGCGGTATTCGCCCAGGCCGGGCGACCGCCGCCGCTGCGAACACTCCGAATGTGATGTGTTGCGAATTCTGATAATTCCGGGCGTATTGCCGCTATGGTCGACCCAGTCGCCGCGCCGAAGCCCCGACACGCCGGGACGAAACCCTGACGCAGGCGTCCGACCCGCACAGTTGGAGGAGAGATGACCGCCTACCGGACCATTGTCGTCGGTACCGATGGCTCGGACTCGTCGTATGTCGCCGTCGACAAGGCCGCCGCACTGGCCGGGGCCGCAGGCTCGACCCTGGTCTTGGCCTGCGCCTACTACCCGACCGATGACCGCGACGTCGCCGCGGCGGCCGATGTGCTCAAGGATGAGGCCTACCAGGTGCGCGGTTCCGCGCCGACCAACGAGATCCTGCGCACCGCCCGTGATCGGGCCACCGCCGCGGGCGCCAAGGAGATCGTCGAGCGCGCCATCGTGGGCGAGCCCGTCGAATCGCTGCTCGATCTGGTCAAGGAGACCCAGGCCGATCTGCTCGTCGTCGGTAACCGGGGCCTCAACACCTTGACCGGACGGCTGCTCGGTTCGGTGCCCTCGGATGTCGCACGCAAGTCGCGTTCCGACGTTCTCATCGTGCACACCGTTCGCTGATTCACGCCCGTGGTCGCCGCCGGATCGGCGGCGACCCCGCCAGCGTGGTACCTCACGCCCGCAGTGAACGCAGCCCATCGGGCAGATGCTAGCTGTGCAGGACGGGGAGCCGCTGCGGGGGGCGGGTGAG
>NZ_JBHZBU010000012.1:0-85202 GCF_042754945.1 Nocardia sp. NPDC059180 | reverse complement strand
GGCCGCGTGTTGGTTGGTGCCCCCGGGTTTGCCCCCCCATCGCCGCTTCCGGATTTATATTTGGTCCACCCCTTGCGTTTTTTCCCCCCGGGGGGCCCCCCCCACGGGGCGGCCACCACGCCTGCGTGGAACCTCACGCCCGCAGTGAACTCAGCACTTCGGGCAGATCCTCGCTGTGCAGCACGGTGAGCCGCTGCGTGGCGCGGGTGAGCGCCACATACAGATCGTTGAGCCCGCGCGGTGATTCGGCGATGATCTGCTGCGGTTCCACCAGATACACCGCGTCGAATTCCAGACCTTTCACCTCGTGCACCGTCAGCACGCGCACCGACTCGGCCGCGAGATCGGCGAGTTCGGTCGCCGATGCGTGCGGCACGATCACCGCTGTAGTGCCCGGCCCCCGTTCGCCCGCGACCAGTCCGGCCAGCGCGGCGCGCAGTGCCGCCGCATCGCATCGAAGCGCCCGCGGCGGATGCCCGGATTCCCGGACCGAGCGCGGCACCTGCGCCTGCGGATCGATGGCGGCCAGCACTTCACCCGCCGCTGCCATGATCTCGGCGGGCGTGCGGTAGTTGACGGTGAGTTCGGTCAGCTTCCAGCGTTTGGCCACATACGGTTCCAGCATCGACTGCCACGTCGAGGCGCCCGCCGGATCACCGGTCTGTGCGACGTCACCCACGACGGTGATCCAGCGATTCGGGATCCGCCGCATCACCATGCGCCACGCCATCTCCGATAGTTCCTGCGCCTCGTCGACGATGACGTGCCCGTAGGTCCAGGTGCGATCGCCTGCCGCGCGTTCGGCGGTGGTCTGGCGGGTGCGCACCTGCTGACGTTCGGCCAGCTGGCTCGCATCGATCAGGTCGTAGGCCATGAGGATCTCGGGATCGAGTTCGTCTTCGAGATCCTGTGGCGCGGAACCGGTGAGGATGTCGAGGGCGTCCTGGGCCTCGGCCAGCTGGGCGCGCCAGCGGCGACGAGCGCGTTCACGTTCCTCGGCGTCGTCGATGCCGAGCAGTTCGGCCAGCTCGTCGAGCAGCGGGGCATCGGCGGCACTGAACTCACCGTTGTCCTGGCGTAGCAGCTCGGCACGGTCGGCCGGTGCGAGTGCGCCCGCGACTCGGTCCAGGCGCGCCGGATCGGCCAGCAGATCGGCCAGCACCTGCTGCGGGGTCAGGATCGGCCACAGCGCGCTGATCGCGCGCTGGATCTGGGCGTCGGCGCGCATCTCGTCGGCGATCTCGGCGAGATCGGTGCTGCTGAGCAGGCTGCGGCCACCGCCGATCGGGTCGGCGCCCATGGTCGTGGCCAGCTGATCGACGAGCGCATCGATCACCGAGGACGCGAAGATCGGGCGGGCCAGATTGTGCGGGCGCCGCGACGAGCGGGCCCGGCCCCTGGCCCGGGTGACGATCTTGCGGTCCAGTGTCAGCCGATACCCGTCGAAGCTGAGCGCGATCGGCTCCGACGGCACCTCCTGCCGGTCGCGCACCGCGTGCTTGAGCACTTCGAGCACGCTCAGCGAACCCTTGATCTCACCCGCGCGCAGCGAATCCTCGCGGGTGGCCTTCACACCCGGATACAGATCGCCGATGGTGGACAGCAATACGCCGGTCTCACCGAGTGAGGGCAGCACCTGCCCGATGTAGTCGAGGAATGTCGCGTTCGGCCCGATGATCAGCACGCCGGCCTTGGCCAGCTGCTGCCGATAGGTGTAGAGCAGGTACGCGGCGCGGTGCAGCGCGACAGCGGTCTTGCCGGTGCCCGGCCCGCCCTGCACGACGAGCACGCTCTTGTGCTCGGCGCGGATGATCGCGTCCTGTTCGCTCTGAATGGTCTCGACGATGTCGTTCATATGGCCGGTGCGCGCGGCGTTCAATGCCGACAGCAGGGCGCTCTCGCTGCCGACACCGCCGTCGTCCTCGCTCGCCCCGGCACGCCGGGCGATATCCAGATCGAGGTATTCATCGTTGATCGCGGTGACCCTGCGGTTACGCGAACGGATGTGGCGGCGCCGCAGCACGCCGTCGGGAGCGGCGGTGGTGGCCAGGTAGAACGGCCTGGCCAGTGGCGCGCGCCAGTCCAGCAGCAAGGGTTCGTAGTCGTTGTCCTCGTCCAGGATGCCGAGCCTGCCGATGTAGCGACGCTCGGAGTCGGCGTCGCCGTCGGTACCGTCGCCGTCGAGGTCGATCCGGCCGAAGCACAGGCCGTGCTCGGCGGCATCGTATTTGGACAGGTCCTCGGTGTAGAGCTGGGTGAACGATTCGCGTTCGCTGCGCGCCTGCGGGGTGCCGCCGGTTTCCAGCAAAACGGTGCGCAGCCGGTCGGTGGCGTATTTGCGCATGCCGTCGAGACGGTCGTAGAGGACGCTCAGGTGCGACTGTTCCCGATCGATCTCGGTGTCGGGGCTCGATTCCGGTGTGGGTTCGGCGTCCGGGATCGGGGAGCGGTGGTCCTGAGTGAGGCGGTCGGGCAAAACGAACTCCTTGTCACCCGGTGACCAGGCACCAGTGGGGCAGACGACAGCTGGGTGGAATACGCGGACGATCGGAAAACGGAATCGTCCAGTCTACTGCGCGTTCGACCCTCTCGCCGCCACGCAGGGCGGCGCGGACCGATGCGGAGGCGCGTTCAGGACGCGTGTGTGTTGTTCGGCCTGCGAGCGGCGCCGATGGTGCCCTCGCGATGGCCGGTCGGCTTGGCGCGATACATCGCCACATCCGCGTCGTGCAGCACCGCTTCCGGGGTGCGGCGGTCGCCCGGGTGCAGTGCGGTGACGCCGATCGAAGCGTTGACCTCGATGCGATGTCCACGTGCGACGATCGGTTCGGCCATGGTGCTCTGCAATCGCATCACGAGTGCGTCCAGATCGGCCTGTCTGGTGCGGCCCGACAGCAGCACCAGGAATTCGTCGCCGCCGAGCCTGCCGACGATATCGTCGCCGCGCAGAGCTCGCTGTAGTCGCTGGGCCACGATCTGCAGGACGGTGTCGCCGATGGCGTGGCCGAGGGTGTCGTTGATCGCCTTGAAACCGTCCAGATCGATGAACATCACCACCGAGACCGGCTGGTCTTCGCTGGCCGCCAGCGCACCGGCCAGCTGCGACAGGATCAGCGACCGGTTGGCCAGCCCGGTCAGCGAATCGTGGGTGGCCTGATATTCCAGGTGGCGGCGACTGGCCCGGAATTCGGTGATGTCGGCGAATGAGGACACCGCCGACGAATCCGGATCGCCAGGATTGAGCAGCCTGCTCGAACCGGACAACCAGCGGCGTTGCCCGTCGGAGCGATCGACGCCGAAGACGTAGCCGGTGATGGTTTCGCCGGTGGCGAGGGTGCGGGCCACCGGATGCCGCGAGGTCGGCATCGGCTGGGCGTTGGCATCGAGCAGCGTCAACGGCAGGTCCACGATGGTCACCCCGGTCAGATCCCCGGCGTCCTCGATGCCGAAGATTCGACGCGCCGCCGGATTGACCGATTCGATCCGGCCGTCCCGGTCGATCACGGTCACGCCCTCCTCCAGCTGGGAGACCACGGTGGTGAAGTGCTGTTCGGCCCGGCGCTGGGCGGCCTCGGCGGCGCGCTGGGCGGTGAGATCGTGGATGACGACCTGATAGGCGGCCTGGTCGTGCCAGACGGTGAGCACCGAGACGGTCTCGACCGGCACGTGGGTCCCGTCCAGCCGCGTCAGCTTCATTTCCGCCGGAGGGGAAGCGGCTCCTGCCCTGGTGAGCCGCGAGATCCGATCGAGCATTCCCGGCACCGAATCCGGATGCACGAACTGTATGAGGGGACGCCCGACCAGCTCCTCCGGACCGGATGCCGCAAGCATGCGCACCATCGCCGGATTGACGTAGACGATGGTGCCGCGTTCGTGCACGCAGATCCCGTCCGGGGTGTGTTCGACCAGAGACCGGTACCGCTGCGCCAACTGCTCGGCGGCGCTGAGCCTGTCCTCTCCCACTCGAACCCCCGATCGTCCACCGTCAGCTGGTCATTGGAGCACGGGATTATTCTGGACGCGACATGTGCGCCGTTCACATGATCGACGCGATTGCCGCGAGGTCGTTTCGGGTACTTCGCCCGGCTCGATCCGGTGATCATGACAGAACCGGTTCTTCACGACGGCGGGCCGGCGCGAACGGTCCAGAAGATCGGGCCGAGGAGCGATGCCATGTCGGAACCTGATCATCATATGTCCATCGCCGGTGTCGGTGCCGTCACCGGGTACGGATGGGGGTGTGAGGCGCTGTGGCGTGGACTGCTGAGCGGTAAGTCGGCGGCGGGTGTGCAGCCCGGATACGGGGTCGAGCGCGACGAGGCGGCATGGGTCTCGCTGGTTCCGCCCGGCGGTGATCCACAGGTGAGTACGAGCCGGTACGGGCGCGCCGTGCACGAGGCCGCGCGCGAGGCCATCACCGACGCGACCGCCCGCGGGTGGCGACCGGGGCGCACCGTCGGGCTGTTGCACGCGATCGTGCTCGGCGATGTCGGCAACTGGCGCGACTTCTACACCGTCGACGGCGGTCATCGCCGCTCGCGGAACTATCTGCGATTGCTGCCGTCCACCCCGATCTCGGTGGTGATGCAGGAGTTCGGGTTTCACGGTCCGGCGATGAACGTATCGGCGGCCTGCAGTTCGGGCAACGTCGCGTTGATCACCGCGCAAATGTGGCTCGACAGCGGTCTCGCCGACGACGTGGTGTGCGTGGCAACGGATCTGTCGGCGACACCGGACATGGTCGAGCATTTCGTCCGGCTCGGCGCCGCGGTCACCGACGCCGAACCACTACAGGCGTGCCGGCCCTTCCAGGAAGGCAGCCGCGGGTTCAGCATGGGGGAGGCCTCGGTGGGTTTTGTGCTCAGCCGCTCGGTCGCGCGTCCGTACGCCACGGTGCTCGGCGGTGCGATGACCAACGACGCCTATCACGTGGTGTCGGTGGATCCCGGACACCGGCAGATCGTCGAATGCGCGCGCCGGGCACTCGACAAGGCGGGCGTGTCGGCGCGGCAGGTGCGGTATTTCAATGCGCACGGCACCGGCACCCGCCAATGCGATATCGCCGAGCGTGCGCTGCTGGGCGAGGTATTCGACGACCGGCCCGAGGTCTACGCGATCAAACCCCTGACCGGCCACTGCCAGGGCGCCGCCGCCGCGGTGGAGATCGCGGCCGCGGCCCTCGGTTTCGACCGGGGAATCGTGCCCGCCGCGCCGATCGTCGCGGCGCCGCATCCGCAGCTGCTGGACGGGCCGGTCGCGAGTGCGGGTGGCATCACGGTGAAACTGTCGCTGGGAATGGGCGGCAACAATTCGATGGTGGTGCTGGCGCCGCCGGGCGGCTCCTAAGGCAGCGGCGCCGTCCAGGACAACCGGGTTCCGGGCAGCGTGTCCTCGGATTCGGCGCGCGCATGCCTGGCGACGGCGGCAGAGATCGTGAACCGGCCCTCGGCCTCCTCCGCGCGCTGTTCCAGATTGCGCAGCCCGCTGCGGATGACGTGATGCGGTATGCCCCAGCCGTTGTCGGTGACCACGATCGTCAGATCATCGGAGACCCCGATATCGACGGTGACGGTGTCGCCACCGGAATGGCGCACCGCATTGCTCACCGCTTCCCGCACCACGGCCTCGGCGTGATCGGCCAGCTCCGGTTCCAGCACCGACAGCGGGCCGGCGAACTGCACCGTGGCGCGGATCGTGGTGTCGGCGGTCTGCTGCCGGATGGCGTGCTCGATGCGCTGCTGCAGCCGTGCGCTGTCGGCGCCGCCGTGCAGATCGAAGATGGAGGTGCGGATCTCCTGTACGACTTCCTGGAGATCGTTGATCACCCTGGAGAGCCGATCGCGCACATCGGGGACGGTGGCGCGCGGCACCGCGCCCTGCAACGTCAATCCGATCGCGAACAGTCGCTGGATGACGTGATCGTGCAGATCACGGGCGATGCGGTCGCGATCGGCGAGGATATCGACCTCGCGCATACGCCGTTGCGCGTCGGCCAGCTGCATCGCCAGCGCCGCCTGATCGGTGAACGCGGCGGTGAGTTCGACCAGCTCGTCCGGGAACGGCGCGGCACCGGCGCGCCGCACGGTGACCAGGGTCCCGTGGGTCGCGTCCGGCGTGCATAACGGCAGGATCAGCGCCGGACCGGGGGAGGGCAGCGTGATGCCGAGATCGACCTGGCCCGCGTCGTCGAACCGCAGCGGAGTGCGCCTGCCGAATGCCTCGCCGACCGCGGTGCCCGCCAGCGGAATCGGATGCCCGGCCCGTCGCGCGTCCGGGCCGGACCAGTGCGTGATCAGCAAATCGGTGACGTCGCCCGGGCCGGCGGCGGCGAGGAAGCACAGCTGCGATCCGGTCAGCGCCCGCGCATGATCGACCACCCGTTCCAGGGCCCGGCCCGGGGTGCCGACGGCGAGGAACTCGGTGGCCACATCGCGGGTCGCTTCGATCCACTCCTGCCTGGTTCGCGCCGATTCATAGAGCCGCGCGTTGTCGACGGCGATCCCCGCCGCCGCGGCAAGCGCCTGCACCAGCACCTCGTCCTCGGCGGTGAACGGCTGTCCGCCGGCCTTCTCACACAGGTAGAGGCTGCCGAACACCTCGTCGCGGATCCGCACCGGAACCCCGAGGAAGGTCCGCATCGGTGGATGGTGCGCGGGGAAACCCACCGATGCGGGATGGGCGGTCAGATCATCGAGCCGCAGCGGCGTCGGCTGGGCGAAGACGGCGCCGAGCACGCCGTGTCCCGCGGGCAGGGGCCCGATCCGCGCCCTGGTCCGGTCGTCGATGCCCTCGGCGACGAACTGGAATACCTGCTCGCTGTGGCCGCGGACGCCGAGCGCGCCGTACTCGGCGTCGATCAGGCTGGTCGCGGTGCGGACGATGGCGCGAAGGGTGTCGTCGAGATCGAGACCGGAGGTGACCGTCAGCATGGCCTCGATCAGTCCGTCCATCCGGCCGCGCGAATCGGCCGCGACCTCCACCCGGTCGCTGACCTCGGCCAGCAGTTCGCGCAGACGCTGCTGGTAGAGCGCTCCTCGCACGGCGGGCGGACTGCTGGGTTCACTCGGCGAGCTGTCGCGCTCGACCGGTGCACCGGATTGTCCGGCCGACAGTTCGGCGCGCTCGGCCGAGGGCCCGCGGCGGTGGGCACCGGTCATCTCGGCCATATCGGCTTCCTTGTCGTATCCGCGCGACCGTGGCCCCGGTGGGATTGGTGTGACGCGGCGTTCGGTCAATGCTATTGGGGGATCAGGGACTTTCGGCCCTGTTCGTGATCTCCGCGTGATGGTGGCATATCCGCACGGCGAGAATAGAAAGCAGGGGTTTCCTATGAATTCGCTGGAGCTGTGGGCCACCGCGACCGAGCCCGACCTCGCGGTCACCACTCATGGCGCGGTACCACCGGCCGACGTGACCCGTGCGGTGCGGGCCATCGGACGGGTACTGCGCCGCCACCACCTCGACGCGGCCGCGCACGTGCGCGTCACCGCACCCGCCGACGTCGATCAGCCGACGGTCGTGCAGGCCAATATCCACTCCCGGGACACCCGGACCCGGGTGCAGGTTCCGGGACCGCGGGGTTTCGCGGTCACCTTCGCCGCCGAACGGCTCGACCGGCAGATCGCGCGCCTGAGCGCCGATCCGATGCCGCGGGTCTGGCCGGATCCGGCCAGACCGCCGCTGGCACGGGTCACCGAACAGCGGCCGATCATCCGGCGCAAGGACCACGTCCTGCTGGCGGGTACCCCCGCGCAGGCGATCGAGGTGCTCGACGCCATGGACTACGACGTACATCTGTTCACCGACGCCGAAACCGGCGAGGAGGCGGTGGTGCACTGGATCGACCCGGACGGGGTGCACATGATCCGCCAGCACACCACCGAGCCCACCGAATCCTCACCCGCGCCGATGGCGCTGACCGTCGACCCGGCGCCCGCGCCGGTGCTGGACGAAGGCGACGCCGCCACCCAGTTGTGCTGGCGCGGGTTGCCGTTCCTGTTCTTCACCGATGCCCGCACCAGACGTGGGCATCTGCTCTACCGTCGCTACGACGGCGACCTCGCGCTGGTGCGCCCGGCCCGCTGACGGCGGTCGAGTCACCGCTCGCCGAGCTTGGTGGCCAGCACCGCGGCCTGGGTGCGTCGCTCCACACCGAGCTTGGCGAGCAGGCGGGAGACGTAGTTCTTGACCGTCTTCTCCGCGAGGAACATGCGCGCGGCGATCTGCCGGTTGGTCAGACCCTCGCCGAGCAGGGTCAGCAGTTTGCGTTCCTGCTCGGTGAGACCGGCCAGCGGACCGTCGTCCTCGGTGCTGCGACGCAGTCGCGCGCGCAGGGCCGCCGCGGCCTTGGTGTCGAGCAGCGAACGGCCGGCGCCGACGTCCTTGACGGCGTCGGCGAGCTCCATTCCTTTGATGTTCTTCACCACATATCCGCTCGCCCCGGCGAGGATCGCATCGAGCATGGCCTGGTCGTCGGTGTAGGAAGTCAGGATCAGGCAGCGCAGATCGTCGAATTCGGCGAGTAGATCGCGGCACAGCTCGATGCCGTTCCCGTCGGGTAATCGCACGTCCAGCACCGCAACTCGCGGCCGTAGCGCCCGGATGCCGATCATCGCGCTCGCCACGTCACCGGCTTGGCCGACGACGGTGAGGTCCGGATCACTCTCGAGCAGGTCGATCAGACCACGGCGGACGATCTCGTGATCGTCGACCAGGAACACCTCGAGCACAGCCGCCTCCTGTTCGTTTGTCTACCCTGGTCAAGGTAGCTCGCTGATCGGTCGTGGGGGATGGCCGAAAGTCCTCTGGCGAGCCTCGACCCGCGCCCGGGAAAACTTGTCGGTGGTCCGGCTTAGCATGGCCGCCGGGGACATATCGGCATGCCAGAACCCGGAACGCGGGATATCGAAGAGAAGGGACCGACCTGGTGGCGGAACGCCTCACCGTGCGCGGAGCTCGGGAGCACAACCTCAAAGGGGTCGATCTCGATCTACCCCGCGACAGCCTCATCGTGTTCACCGGGTTGTCCGGCTCGGGCAAGTCCAGCCTGGCCTTCGACACCATCTTCGCCGAAGGTCAGCGGCGCTATGTGGAGTCGCTGTCGGCGTACGCGCGCCAATTCCTCGGGCAGATGGACAAGCCCGACGTCGACTTCATCGAGGGTTTGTCGCCCGCGGTGTCGATCGACCAGAAATCGACCAACCGCAATCCACGCTCCACCGTCGGCACCATCACCGAGGTCTACGACTACCTGCGTCTGCTCTACGCCCGCGCGGGCACCCCGCACTGCCCGGTGTGCGGTGAGTTGATCGAGAAACAGACCCCGCAGCAGATCGTCGACCAGGTGCTTGCCATGGAGCCCGGCATCAAATTCCAGGTGCTGGCCCCGGTGGTGCGCACCCGTAAGGGCGAGTTCGTCGACCTGTTCGATCAGCTCAACACCCAGGGCTACGCCCGTGTGCGGGTCGATGGTGTGGTGTATCCGCTCACCGATCCGCCGAAGCTGAAGAAGCAGGAAAAGCACGATGTCGAGGTGGTCGTCGACCGCTTGGCCGTCAAGCTCGGTTCCAAACAGCGGCTCACCGACTCCATCGAGACGGCGCTGCGGCTGGCCGACGGCATTGTCGTGCTGGATTTCGTCGACCGTGACGAACACGCACACGACCGGGAGCGCCGCTTCTCCGAACGGCTGGCCTGCCCCAACGGCCATCCGCTCGATATCGAGGATCTCGAGCCGCGCTCGTTCTCGTTCAACTCGCCCTACGGCGCCTGCCCGGACTGCGTCGGCCTCGGTATCCGCAAGGAGGTCGATCCCGAACTCGTGGTGCCCGACCCGGATCTGAGCCTGGCCGAGGGCGCCATCGCGCCGTGGTCACGCGGGCAGACCGCCGAGTACTTCACCCGCCTGCTGTCCGGTCTGGCCGGGGCCATCGGATTCTCCATGGACACGCCGTGGCGTGAGCTACCGGTGAAGGCCCGCAAGGCGGTGCTGGAGGGCAGCTCCGATCAGGTGCATGTGTCCTACACCAACCGATACGGACGCAAGCGCTCCTATTACGCCGATTTCGAGGGCGTGATGCCGTTCCTGCAGCGGCGGATGGAGAACACCGAGTCCGAGCAGATGAAGGAGCACTACGACGGGTACATGCGCGATGTGCCGTGCCCGGTCTGCAACGGCGCCCGGCTGCGTCCGGAGATCCTTGCGGTCACCATCGCCGCCGACGGCGAACACAGATCCATCGCGGAGGTGTGTGATCTGTCCATCGGCGACTGCTCGGCGTTCCTCAATACCCTCACCCTCGGCGAGCGCGAAGCCGCCATCGCCGGTCAGGTGCTCAAGGAGGTGCAGGCGCGGCTGGGCTTCCTGCTCGACGTCGGCCTGGAATACCTGACGTTGTCACGGGCCGCGGCCACCCTCTCCGGTGGCGAGGCCCAGCGCATCCGGCTGGCAACCCAGATCGGGTCCGGCCTGGTCGGCGTGCTTTACGTACTCGACGAGCCGTCGATCGGCCTGCATCAGCGCGACAACCGCAGGCTCATCGAAACCCTGACCCGGCTCAAGAAGCTCGGCAACACCCTGATCGTGGTCGAACACGACGAGGACACCATCCGCGCCTCGGACTGGGTGGTCGATATCGGCCCGCTGGCCGGTGAACACGGCGGCCGAGTGGTGCACAGCGGGCCGTATCAGGAGCTGCTCACCGATCCGAACTCGCTGACCGGTGCGTATCTGTCCGGCCGCGAGCAGATCGAGGTGCCGATGGTGCGGCGCCCGGTCAGCAAGAAGCGCCAGGTCACCGTCGTCGGGGCGAACGAGCACAATTTGCGGGGCATCGACGTCGCGTTCCCGCTCGGCGTGCTCACCTCCGTCACCGGTGTGTCCGGATCGGGTAAGTCCACCCTGGTCAACGACATCCTCGCCACGGTGCTGGCCAACCGGCTCAACGGTGCCCGCCAGGTACCGGGACGGCACACCCGGGTCAACGGGCTCGATCATCTGGACAAGCTGGTGCAGGTCGACCAGTCACCGATCGGCCGGACCCCGCGCTCCAACCCGGCCACCTACACCGGTGTGTTCGACAAGATCCGCACCCTGTTCGCGGCGACCACCGAGGCGAAAGTGCGCGGCTACCAGCCGGGCCGGTTCTCGTTCAACGTCAAGGGCGGCCGTTGTGAGGCCTGCTCCGGTGACGGCACCCTCAAGATCGAGATGAACTTCCTGCCCGACGTGTACGTCCCGTGCGAGGTGTGCCACGGCGCGCGCTACAACCGGGAAACCCTGGAGGTGCACTACAAGGGCAAGACGATCGCCGAGGTGCTGGATATGCCGATCGAGGAGGCCGCCGGCTTCTTCGAGCCGGTCACCTCGATCCACCGCTATCTCAAGACCCTCGTCGATGTCGGTCTGGGATACGTGCGGCTCGGGCAGAGTGCCCCCACGCTGTCCGGCGGTGAGGCCCAGCGCGTGAAGCTGGCCGCCGAACTGCAGAAACGCTCCACCGGGCGGACCGTCTACATTCTCGACGAGCCGACGACCGGTCTGCATTTCGAGGACATCCGCAAGCTGCTCGCCGTCATCAACGGACTGGTCGACAAGGGCAACACGGTGATCGTCATCGAGCACAACCTCGACGTCATCAAGACCTCGGACTGGGTGATCGATATGGGCCCCGAGGGTGGTTCCGGCGGCGGGACCGTCGTCGCCCAGGGCACCCCGGACGAGATCGCGGCCGTGCCGGACAGCTACACCGGGCAGTTCCTGCGCGATGTCCTCGACAAATCCGCCGCGGCCGCACCGGCGAAGCCGAAGCGGGCCACCAAACGCGTGGCGAAGAAGGCCGCGGCGGTCGGCTGACGGGCACTCGGCACCATTCCCGTGGCGGAAGATCGACATCCGGTCTTCCGCCACGGCGTGCCCTGCGCGGCAGGCGGTGGCTCGGCCGTGCCGCCCCCATGAGCCCCGATCAGCCCTTGGTGATCGTGTGAATCAGCTCGGCGAGCTCGCGCGGCTTGGACCACATGGGCCAATGCCCGGTCGGCAGGTCGACGTACTCGGCGTCGATGCGGGACAGTTCGGCGAACATCGGCATCTGGCCCTCGTCGCGCAGCTTCCCGACCACCTCGGCGGTGAAGGTATTGCAGATGACCGTCGTCGGGATCTGCAGGCGCGCGGTATCGGCGCTGAGTTGCAGGGGCGCGCCCGCGACGGCGGTCGGTTCGGAGACCGCGCGCGCCCGGAATTCGGCCAGCGCCGCGTCGTCGAGTCCGGCAAGGCTGCTGCCCTCGGCCTCCAGGTCGCGCCACTCCGGTAGCGGATACTCGCGTGCGGCCAGGTCGAGGGCGGAATTGAGCACGAAGCCGTTGGGCAGGGGAGCGCTGTCGACGTAGATCACCCTGGCGAACCGGCCGGGTGCGAGGTCGGTGGCCAGATAGGCCGAGGCGCCGCCACCCGAATGGGCCACCAGCACCGCGGGCTCGTCCGGCGCGACGGCGTCGACGATGGCCTGTGCCTGCCGCTCCAGCGTCGCCTCGAGCCGGTCGTCGTCACGTGGGTCGAGGCCGGGCAGGGTCAATGCCAGCACGTCCTCGCCTCGTCGGCGCAGCTCGTCCGCGACCTCGTCCCACGCCCATGCGCCCAACCAGAATCCGGGAACCAGAAGTATCCGTGCCATCCGGAAAGCATGGCATGTCATTGCTCGCGGCGGAATTCCCGATGCTGGTCGGTGAGATGAAATGTGTTGTGCAACACGGTAATTAGGTTACCCGGCGGTTCTTCCGGAGCTGTCCGACCGGTCGCTGCCGCCCCGCTGGGGAGCGCTCGAACGAATTTGCCGGAAATCCGCCCTAAAAGTGAAACACGCGTGTGTAGGATCGGCGGAACCGCGCCCGAGAGGCTCGAGGCGCGGCGATAGACAACCGGTCCGCCCGGCGGCGCGTCGAGTACGCGGCGCAGGCGTGCATACCGGTGAGAGCGAAAGGAATCCCCGCCATGGAAGGCGTCGACATCGGTGCCCTGATCACTCAGATCCTCGGTTTTCTGAGCAGTGGCTCGTCCCTCAACTACACCCCGGGTACGCCTGCCTGAGCGCGGATCCACCGAAAGGAACCATCAATCATGAACTCCGGAAGTGCGGGTCTCGGCGATATCTTCACCGCCATCGCCAACATGCTGAGCACCGGCTCGGCGATCTCGGTGACGCCGGGAATGTGATCGACGCGCGAAGGCCGGGTCCCGCTGATCAGCAGGACCCGGCCTTCGTGTTGTCCGCCGGTGGTTGCCACCGGCCCGTCGGCTCTCAGTACACCGGGCCTGTGTATTTCTCACCCGGACCCTTGCCCGGCTCGTCCGGATGCGCCGACGATTCCCGGAACGCCTTCTGCAGCGACTGCAGCCCTTCGCGGATCGGTCCGGCATGCGGGCCGAGATACTCCACCGATGCCGTCACCAGGCCGGCCAGCGCGGTGATGACCCGCCGCGCCTCGTCCAGATCGCGCCTGCTGCTGGTCTCCGGATCCTCATCGGCCAGACCCAGCTTCTCCGCCGCCGAACTCATCAACATCACCGCGGCGCGGCTGATCACCTCCACCGCGGGAATATCGGCCAGTTCACGCACAGAGCTGTCGGGCTGTTCAGTCATGCCCACCAGGCTAGAACCCGCGTCGCAGGCGCCCTCACCCCGCCGCCCGCATCAGCCGTAGCTGCCCGATCTCGGCGAGAATCGGGCACGGGTGGACCGCGGCATGCGGCACCCGCATGAGCAACCGGATTTCGCCCACGTGGGCGGGCTCGTCGACCCGATTCGGTTCCGCGCGATGCGGCTGCTACGCTGTTCTGCGACGACCGCCCTGGGTGGTGTGTGTTCCGGGAACGGGACATGCACCACAATGCCCGGGGCAGATAAGTGGAGCCCGACTCCCACCGTTGCCGACGAGTATTCGTACGGGACAACGGTCCGGTCGCTCGCCTCCTGAGGCGGGTTCTCGCATCGAGTTCAGCTGGATGCGGGTCGCAGGCGTCACTACCTGCGGTGATCGGTCGACCTCGGGCCCTGGAGCGGTGAAATACCGCGACGGGGCCTTTGTGTTGAACAAGGGGTTGCAGTTATTGCTTGCGGTCGTCCGACGACACCGCTTGACCTAGGAGGCCCCATCAGCACTGAGACCCGCATCAACGATCGCATCCGCGTTCCCGAAGTCCGCCTCATCGGACCCGGCGGTGAACAGGTTGGGATCGTGCGTGTTGAAGATGCACTACGCGTCGCTCTCGAAGCCGACCTCGACCTGGTCGAGGTGGCCCCGGATGCCAGACCACCGGTCTGCAAGATCATGGACTACGGCAAGTTCAAATACGAGACCGCGCAGAAAGCGCGCGAGTCCCGTAAGAACCAGGTCCAGACCGTCATCAAGGAGCAGAAGCTCCGCCCCAAGATCGACGACCACGACTACGAGACCAAGAAGCGCAACGTCGTTCGCTTCCTCGAAGCCGGGTCCAAGGTCAAGGTCACGATCATGTTCCGGGGTCGTGAACAGTCCAGGCCCGAGCTCGGTTTCCGGTTGCTGCAGCGACTGGCCTCCGACGTCGCGGAGTTGGGTTTCGTCGAGACCTCGGCCAAGCAGGACGGCCGGAACATGACCATGGTCCTCGCTCCGCACAAGGGCGCGAAGACGCGCGCCAAGGCGCAGCAGGACTCGGCCGCCCCCGCCCGGCCACAGCCGAGCGCCCCGGCCCAGCCGAGCGCCCCGGCGCAAGCGGAGCAGGCCGAGCAGGCCGGCCCGCAGTAATACCGATCAGAACGTCGGCGGTCCACGCGCGACCGCGGGCACGAGACAGATTGAGGAATCCATGCCGAAGATGAAGAGCCACAGCGGCGCCTCGAAGCGATTCAAGGTGTCCGGCAAGGGCAAGCTGCTGCGTCAGCAGGCGAACCGTCGTCACTTGCTCGAGCACAAGCCCACCCGCCGCACTCGTCGTCTGGACGGCACCGAGGTCGTCGCGCCCGCCGACGTCCGTCGCGTGAAGAAGCTGCTCGGTATCTGATACCCGCCGCAGTAGGCACGCTCGCGCTCCGCATACGGACGCCGACTACCTGACCACACCCGGGCGCCGCACGCGCCCCCCGATCGAACAGGACTGACCAGTGGCACGCGTCAAAAGGGCCGTCAACGCTCAGAAGAAGCGCCGTTCCATCCTCGAGGCTTCCAAGGGCTACCGCGGCCAGCGCTCGCGGCTGTACCGCAAGGCCAAGGAACAGCAGCTGCACTCGCTCACCTACGCCTACCGGGACCGCCGGGCGCGCAAGGGTGATTTCCGCAAGCTGTGGATCGCCCGCATCAACGCCGCGGCGCGCCTCAACGACATCACCTACAACCGCTTCATCCAGGGCCTGAAGGCCGCTGGTGTCGAGGTCGACCGCAAGAACCTCGCCGAGCTCGCCGTCTCCGACGCCGAGGCCTTCGCCGGTCTCGTCGCGATCGCCAAGGCCGCGCTGCCGCAGGACGTCAACGCCCCGGCCGCCTGAGCCGGGTGCCGTGACTCGCGGACATCTTTCGGAACGACCCGTGGACGCGCTCTCCGAGCGCAATCCGCGGGTCGTTTCCGCTGTCAAGCTGCATCGCGCGCCACATCGGCGCAAGGCCGGGCAGTTCCTGGCCGAAGGCGCCAACTCGGTCACCGCGGCACTCGAGACCGGGCGGGTGCGTGAGCTGTTCTACTCGGCCGCAGGCGCGACCCGTGAGCACGAACTCGTCGCCGGTGCCGCGGCCGAAGGGGTGCGCACCACACTGGTGAGCGACCGTGCGGCGCAGGCGCTGGGGGAGACCGTGACGCCGCCGGGACTGGTCGCGGTCTGCGATCTGCTCGACGTGGCGCCGGCCGCGATCCTGGACGCCGCGCCGCGGATCCTGGCCGTACCGGTCGAGATGGCCGACCCCGGCAATGCGGGCACTCTCATCCGGGTCGTCGATGCCGTCGGCGGTGACGGAGTGATCCTGGCAGGAGACTCCGTCGACCCACATAACGGTAAAACCGTCCGCGCCGCCGCGGGCAGTATGTTCCATGTGCCGATCGCCCGCAGCCGCGACATCGGCGCAACCTTGGATGACATCACTGCGGCCGGCGTGACGATCCTGGCTACCGCCGCCGACGGCGAGGTCGACCTCGACGACGCCGACGAGCTGTTCACCGGCCCGGTCGCCTGGCTGTTCGGCAACGAAGCCCACGGCCTGGACCCGGCCGTTGCCGCGCGCGCCGACCACCGTGTGCGCATCCCCATCCGCGGCCGCGCCGAAAGCCTCAACCTGGCGACCGCCGCGTCGATCTGTTTGTACGCGAACTCGCGGGTGCGCTTTCGCGGTCGGTGACCGAGGGCAGATGCCCCGCAACGTGCTCGCGGTCGATCCCCACGCGCGGCACGGCGTCGCCGCACACAGCGTTGTCGAATTCACGCCGATGCTGCTCACGGCCGGTCCAGAGCAGCTGCGGAGCTGAACGATCTCAGTCCCCGAACTTCTCCAGATCGCCGAGGATCTCCGCCGCCCACGGCGCCGGTACCGCGTTCGGGCCTGCGACCTGCATCGACGTCATGACCGTGAGCAGCATGCCGGTGGACATGAAACGGCGGACCTCGGTCGGGGTCGCACCGGTGAGCTCGCGGGCCAGGTCGTAGATCTGGCCGAAGCGGGCGCGGGTCTGTTCGCCGATCACCGGGTCGGCGCTGGCGGCGAATCCGTGCAGCAGTAGCTGCAGGAGTTCACGTTCGGCCAGGAAAACGCTGTAGCCGTGGCCCAGTGTCACCGCCGTCGGGTTCGGATCGGTGGCCGCCGCCTCGCGGAACACCGCCTCGATCCGATCGCACACCCGGTTCAGCGCGGCGAGGAACAGCTGCTGCTTGGTGCCGAACAGCCGGATCACATACGGCTGCGAGACGCCGGCGCGACGGGCGATGTCATCGGTTTTCGTTGCCGCGTAACCAGTTTCGGCGAAAGCCTGCACTGCCGCCGCCAACACTTGCTCGCCACGCTCGGTTGCGGTCATTCGCGTCTTGCCCGTCACGGATGCTCCTGTTTCGTCTCGGCGCCGCTGCCGTTGACATGTTATCAGTCAATGCATACTCTTCTGGGCATTAGTTATCAGTCGATTACAACAAGGGCTGGACATGACCGAGACACTCACCGCGGCACCCGCCGCGCCACAATCGACCACCACCCGCGCACCGGGCAGCCGGCCGCTGGCCGCAGTGCTCGCCGCCGTCGGCATTCCGATGTTCATGGTCACGCTGGACAACCTCGTGGTGACCAACGCGCTACCGGTCATCCGCACCGAACTAGGCGCCTCGCTCACCGATCTGCAATGGTTCGTCAACGCCTACACGCTGTCGTTCGCCTCGCTGTTGCTCACGGCGTCCGCGCTCGGTGACCGGCTCGGCCGCCGTCGGGTCTTCCTAGCAGGTATCGCGCTGTTCACTGTGGCGTCGGCGGCCTGCGCGCTGGCCACCGAACCGTGGATGCTGATCGCCGCGCGGGCGGTGCAGGGCTTCGGCGGCGCGGCGGTCATGCCACTGTCGTTGACCCTGTTGTCCACTGCGGTACCCGAACGGATGCGCAACGCCGCCATCGGGATCTGGGGCGGGATCTCCGGCATGGGGATCGCGGTCGGCCCGGTAGTCGGCGGCGCGGTGGTCGACGGATTCAGCTGGCAGTGGATCTTCTGGCTGAATGTGCCGATCGGCATCCTGGCGCTGCCGTTCGCCGCCCGCATGCTCGGCGAATCATTCGGTGGTGGCCGCCGCCTCGATCTGCTGGGACTGCTGCTGTCGGCAGGCGGGGTACTGGCGATCGTGTGGGGCGTCATGCACGGTGCGGAGGACGGATGGACCTCCGGCCCGGTACTGGCGGCGCTGCTCGGCGGTGTGGTTGTGCTGGCCGCGCTGATCGGCTGGGAACTGCACACACCGAATCCGATGCTGCCCCTGCGACTGTTCCGTTCCAGGGCATTCCGGGTCAGCAACGCCACCAGCTTCACCTTCGCCGTCGGTGTCTTCGGCTCGATCTTCCTGATCTCGCAGTACTTCCAGGTGGTGCAGGGTTACAGCCCGCTCGAATCCGGTCTGCGCACCCTGCCGTGGACGGCCGCGCCCATGGTGGTGGCACCGCTGGCCGGGCTGGTCGTCAACCGGGTCGGTGCCCGCGCCGTGTTGTCGACCGGACAGGCGATGCTGGCCGCCTCGCTGGTCTGGATGGCGGTGGTGAGCACCGTCGACGCCGGATACAGCTCATTCATCGGTGCCATGCTGCTCGGCGGCATCGGTATGGGACTCACCTTCGCCCCAGGTGCCACCGTGGTCATGGCCAGCGCCGCACCCGAAGACCGGGCCATGGCCTCCGGCACCAACAACACGCTGCGTGAGGTGGGTGTCGCCATGGGCATCGCCGTCCTCGCCTCGGTCTTCGCCTCCTACGGCTCCTACACCGATCCGCAGAGCTACGTCGACGGGCTCGTCCCCGCAGTCTGGGTCGGCGCCGCCATCGTCGCGGTAGGAGCGGTGGTGTCCCTGCGACTGCCGCGCAAGATCGAGCCGGTCGGCGAAGCACCCGTCGCTGTCTGACTCCGACGCACACTCGCCCGGTGGTCTGCGACGGCCACCGGGCGGACGTGCCGATAGACGGAGCCGGTAGCGGGTCTGCCGCACCACATACGTTGTCGCGGCGGGGTGCGGCGACCAGCGCTCGAGCTGCGCTAGCACAGGACACGCGGCCGGGACGGGGTAATCCGGATGAATCGACCGACGCGCATCGCATACGATTCGACCAGCAGCAATGTGGGTAAGGAATGGTCCGCACCCGGAGAACCGACCCCCAGGGGAGAGACGAACGATCGTGGGCGACGACAAGAGTGCAGTCGAGCAGAACGCCTCGCTGACCGAGGAGGCATTGGCCGCGGCCGCGGCGGCGGCCGAGAAGGCGTTCGCGGCGGCCGCCGATCTGGATGCGCTCGCGGTCGCCAAGACCGAGCACATCGGCGGCAAGTCACCCATCGCGCTGGCCCAGCGCGGCCTCGGTGCGCTGCCGAAGACCGACAAGGCCGACGCCGGTAAGCGGGTCAATGTGGCCCGCACTCGGGTGTCGGAGGCCTTCGAGGCGCGGCGCGCGGCACTGCTCGCCGAACGCGATGCCGCGGTGCTGGTCGCCGAGAGCATCGATGTCACCCTGCCCGCGCGCCGTCAGCCTGCCGGTGCCCGGCATCCGATCAGCGTCATTTCCGATCAGGTCGCCGACGTGTTCGTCGCGATGGGCTGGGAGGTCGCCGAGGGCCCCGAGGTGGAGACCGAACACTTCAACTTCGACGCGCTCAACTTCCTGCCCGACCATCCGGCGCGCACCATGCAGGACACCTTCCATATCGCGCCGGAGGGTTCGCGGCAGGTGCTGCGTACCCACACCTCGCCGGTGCAGGTGCGCTCGATGCTGGAACGCGAACTGCCGATCTACGTCGTGTGCCCGGGACGGACATTCCGCACCGATGAGCTCGACGCCACCCACACCCCGGTCTTCTCCCAGGTCGAGGGATTGGCAGTGGACAAGGGCCTGACCATGGCACACCTGCGCGGCACCCTGGACGCGTTCGCGCGCGCCCTGTTCGGCCCGGAGACGCGAACCCGTATGCGCCCCAACTACTTCCCCTTCACCGAACCCTCCGCCGAGGTCGACGTGTGGTTCCCGGACAAGAAGGGCGGCGCGGGCTGGGTCGAATGGGGCGGCTGCGGCATGGTCAACCCCAAGGTGCTCATCGCCAGCGGTATCGACCCCGAGGTGTACAGCGGTTTCGCGTTCGGCATGGGCCTGGAGCGGACTCTGCAGTTCCGCAACGGTATTCCGGATATGCGCGACATCGTCGAGGGTGACGTGCGTTTCACGCTGCCCTTCGGTATCCGGTCCTGACCACCTTCGATCGAGAGAGCGAAACCTCAAGTGCGAGTAGCGCAGTCCTGGCTGACCGACATCATCGCGCGCACCGCCCCCGAGTGGTCGGTGACGCCCGAGGAACTCGACGCCGGATTCGTCCGGGTCGGGCTCGAGGTCGAGGAGGTCGACACGCTGGAGCGGGTCGGCGGTGAGATCGACAAGCCGCTGGTGGTGGGCCGGGTCCTGGAGATCACCGAGCTGACCGAGTTCAAAAAGCCGATCCGCTTCTGCAAGGTCGACGTCGGCAACCCCGAACCACAGGAAATCGTCTGCGGTGCAAGCAACTTCGCGGTCGGCGATCTGGTGGTCGTCGTGCTGCCCGGCGGAGTGCTTCCCGGTGGTTTCGCGATCGCCTCGCGCAAGACCTACGGTCATGTCTCCCACGGCATGATCTGCTCGGTCGCCGAACTCGGTATCGGCAAGGACCACTCCGGCATTCTGGTGCTCGAGCCCGGGACCGCCGAGCCCGGCGCCGACGCCAACGAGCTGCTCGGCCTCGACGACACCGTCATCGAACTCAACATCACCCCGGACCGCGGCTACTGCTTCTCGGTACGCGGACTGGCCCGTGAGCTGGCCTGTGGCTTCGATCTCGAATACGCCGATCCCGCAGTGCGCACACTGCCCGATGACGAGGCCGACGCCTGGCCGGTGCGGCTCGAGCCCGCCTCGCAGTGCACCCGCTTCGCGGTGCGCCGGGTCACCGGCATCGACCCGAATGCCGTGAGCCCGTGGTGGCTGCAGCGCAGGCTGCTGCTGTCGGGGGTGCGGCCGATCTCGCCCGCGGTCGACGTCACCAACTACGTGATGCTCGAACTCGGCCAGCCACTGCACGCCTTCGACGCCGCCAAGCTGAGCGGCGGCCTGGTGGTGCGCCCGGCGAACGCGGGGGAGACCCTGCGCACCCTCGACGACGCCGAGCGCGTGCTCGACGCCGAAGACGTGGTGATCGCCGACGATTCCGGCGTGGTCTCCCTCGCCGGTGTGATGGGCGGCGCCAGTACCGAAGTCTCCGCGCAGAGCACCGATATCGTGCTCGAGGCCGCCACCTGGAACCCGCTGCTGGTCTACCGGACCGCGCGCAGGCACAAGCTGGTGTCGGAGGCGAGCAAGCGTTACGAGCGCGTGGTCGATCCGGAGATCAACGTCGCCGCGCTCGACCGCGCCGCTACGCTGCTCGCCGAAATCGCCGGTGGCACGATCGAATCCGCGCTCACCGACCTCCGGGTGGCGCTGCCCGCGACCGAGCCGATCCGGATGGACATCGACCTGGCCGATCGGGTCGCCGGCGTGACCTACCCGACCGGCACCTCCGCGCGCAGGCTGGCCCAGATCGGTTGCACCGTCGAGGTCGACGTCCCCGAGACCGGGCACGGACAGCTCGTGGTCACCCCGCCGAGCTGGCGGCCGGATCTGGCCCAGCCCGCCGACCTGGTGGAGGAGGTGCTGCGACTGGAGGGGCTCGAGCAGATCCCGTCGGTGTTGCCTGCCGCACCCGCCGGACGCGGGCTCACTCCCACCCAGCGGCGTCGTCGTGCGGTGAGCCGGGCGCTGGCCTTCGCCGGCTGTGCCGAGGTACCGCCGCCGGTGTTCCTGCCCGCGGGCGTCTTCGACACCTGGGGCCTGGACGCCGACGACCCGCGCCGCACCACCACCCGGGTCCTCAACCCGCTCGACGTCGAGCGGCCGGAGCTGGCTACCACGCTGCTGCCCGGTTTGCTCGAGGTCGCCGGGCGCAATATCTCCCGTGGCGCGAAGGACCTGGCCATCTACGGCATCGCGCAGGTCGTGCTACCGGGGCCGGATACCCGCGCCGTCGAACCGCTGCCGGTCGACCGGCGCCCCACCGCCGACGAGGTGGCCGAGCTGCTGGCCTCGCTGCCCGAGCAGCCGGTCCACGTCGCCGCCGTGCTGAGTGGACGCCGTGAGCCGCGCGGACCGTGGGGCGATGGCCGCCCGGCCGAGGCCGCCGACGCGTTCGCCCTGGCCGATGCCGTCGCCGACGCGTCGGGTGTGGTCATCGAGCGCCGGGCGGGTGCCTACCTGCCGTGGCATCCGGGTCGCTGCGCCGAACTGGTCGTCGAGGGTGTCGTGGTCGGCCACGCCGGTGAACTGCATCCGGCGGTGCTGGAGCGTTCCGGGCTGCCGCCGCGCACCTGTGCCGTCGAGCTGAATCTGGATGCGCTGCCGTTGCGGGAGGATCGCCCGGTGCCGGTGGTCTCGCCGTTCCCCGCGGTGCTGCAGGACGTCTCGGTCAGTGTCGAGAAGACTATTGCCGCAGCGCAGGTGGAGTCCGCGCTGCGTACCGGTGGTGGCGAGCTGCTCGAGGACATTGCGCTGTTCGACGTCTACGAAGGCGCCCAGGCCGGTGAGGGGCGCAAGTCCCTGACCTACGCGCTGCGTTTCCGCGCGCCGGATCGCACGCTGACCGAGGACGAGGCGAGTGCCGCCCGCGATGCGGCCGTAGCTGCGGCCGCCGACGCCGTCGGCGCGCTGTTGCGCGGCTGATCCGCGCTGGGGACCGCACCGAGGCCCGCACGGTCGCCGACCGTGCGGGCCTCATTGCTGTCTTGCTCTCACACGGCCTCGGCACTCGCGAGCTTCGGCGCGGAGGTCGCGTGCGGCGCCCGGGCCGGGGTGCATGTGGCGATGACCGCCGCCCCGGCGGCCAGAACCGGAACCGCGTAGTCCGCCATTGCATCGAAGCCGAGGGCGGACCACATTGCCACCGCGAAGATGATGAGCAGGCCCGTGGTTCCCGTCGCGACGATTCTCGTCCGGATTCCGGCGACCAGCGCGGCCCCGAGGATGATCTCCAGGGCGGTTGCCGCGACGGCGGCCGCACTGGTGAGGCCCCGGACCGGGTCCGGCAGCAGTGTGCGCGTGTAGTCGACGAACGCAGTGAACGATCCCCAGGACACCCCGTCGGTCCCGGCCGCACCGAACAGCCCGAACCGATCGGCCACCGAGCCGAGCAGCAGCAGGCCGAGTACGATCCTGACGATGGCCGTGACGATCCGGGCGCGCCCGAGCGTGAGGGTCAGCGCGCCGACCGCGATGACACCGCCCGCAGTGATCGAGCCGAGTGTGGCGTCGGCCTGCCACAGCCAGATCCCTTGGGCCATCAGTGCGACACACGCGAATCCCAATGCGACAGTACGCATGTTCCCGTCCTCCCGGATAGTAAGGTTCCTGACTAACCGTACGAACGAAGAAGGAAATGGTCAAGCGCCTTACTAATCCGTTGCGTGATCGCCCTGCTCCGCTGGGAAACCTGCTGTCCGCGGCGACCCGCGCTCTCGCCGCAGAATTGGACGCGGGTATTGCGGCTGCCGGGTTCGAACAGCTTCGCGCCGCACACGCGCCGGTATTCCAGGTCATCGACCCCGACGGGACCCGGCTGACGGTGCTCGCCGAGCGTGCGGGCATGACCAAACAGGCGATGGGGGAGCTGGTTCGGCACCTCGAGCAGCATCGCTACTTGACCGTTGACGTCGATCCGCAGGATAAACGTGCCCGCCTGGTGCGCCTGACCACTCGAGGCTGGGCGGTGGTCGACGCCGGTGTCGCGGTTGTCGAGGACTTCGACCGCCACCTCGATGCGGTGGTCGGCCCCGGCGAGGTCGGCCGTCTGCGCGAGATCCTGCTTCGTCTCATCGCGGGCGCGGGGGCGAATTACGCGGCCGGAGGCGGGAATTCGACGGTCATGCGAGTCGACTGAGTGCCGATCGAAGCGACCATGTCGAGGCGAGGTGCCGAGGTGGTCACGCTGGGATCGCCGACGCCCGATGAACTCCCTCGGTCATGCATTGTTCGAGGTGGCGCCGGGTGCGGTAGGAACTAGGTATGCGACACCCCGCGACGCCTGTGTTCAACGCACTGGCCTTCCAGCCGCAGCCTCGGCGCATCGAGCAGACACCGGCGCTGCTCGGGCTCGACTACGCCGAACTCTCCATCCCGACCGCCGACGGTGAGACCCTGCACGGCTGGTGGGTGCGGGCGCACCGTTCGGTGGGGCATGTGCTGTTCGCGCACGGTAACGGCGGCAATATCGGGGATCGGGTGCCGATCTTCGCGCTGCTGGCCGAGGCGGGTTTCGATGTGCTGGCCTTCGACTATCGCGGATACGGGCGCAGCACCGGGCGGCCGAGTGAACGTGGCACCGAACTCGACGCACGGGCCGCGCGCACGATGCTGCTCGATCAGCCGGGCGTCGACCCCGAGCGTGTGCTGTACCTGGGGAAATCGCTGGGTGGGGCGGTCGTGCTCGAACTCGCGCTCGCGCATCCGCCTGCGGGGCTGATCCTCATGTCGACCTTCACCGGTATGCGCGAGGCCGCGCGTTCGGTGTATCCGTTCCTGCCTGCTCCGCTCATCCCGGACGCGTACCCGAGTCTGCGCCGCATCCCCGAGCTGCGCGTACCGCTGCTGCTCATGCACGGTGACCAGGACGAACTGTTGCCGTTGGAGCACGCCCGGCGTCTCTATGCGGCGGCACCGGATCCCAAGAAGCTGGTGGTGTACCCGGGGGCGGGCCATAACGACATCATCGCGCTCGCCGGTGGGCTGTGGATCGACACCGTGTCGACGTGGGCGCGCGAGGTCTGCCCGATCTGAGCGGTATCAGTAGCCTGACGGTATGAGCGAGTACACCGAGATCTCCGAGCGCTTGGCCCAGCTGCCGGACGCAGACCTGCTCGCCGTCATCCGCACAGCGACCGCCGGCCGGGCAGCGCTCGCGCCGGTGCACGAAGCGGCCGCGAACATGCCCGCCGAAACCGGTCATGTGCACACGCACCCCGATGTGTCTCCTGTCACCGAGATCGATGCGACGCATGATTCTGCGCCGATCGTCGCCCCATCGGGCCAGGTCGGAGCCGTATCCTCGGTACCGCCGGTACCGGGTTCGGCGGCCTTGCCGGAGACGGGCGGATACTCCGCGGGCGGTGTACCTACTTTTGAGTCAGTTCGGGATAAAGTCGAGCAGCGCTACGGCACCGCGCAGGGGATGGGCGAGCTCGATCGGCAGACCCCGGCGGGGCGCAGCGCCGACGAACAGTGGCAGGCGCGGGAAGATGCCGCGCGCGAGCGCCTGGAACAGATCCGGAAATCGTTGCGCGACAACGAGGACGAGTAACCCGATCCGCGGTCTGGCCGGCGCCGGACAACGATGGGTGGACCAGATGACCGAGCCGCGTGAGATCGCCGAGCGGCTGCTCGACGCTCAGGTGGAATTCCTGCTCGCCGAGGTGAGCGGCGACCGATTCACCGAGGTCGTCGCCCGCGATGTGGCGGCAGTGCTCGAGGTCGCCGACACCATCGTCTTCCGTGATGTGGTGTCGATCGAGCAGGCCGAAGAAACGGTGGCTACCGTCATCGACCTCATCGGCGGCAGCCCGGTGATCGCCGATATGGTCGGCGTCTTCGCCGACGCCATCTACGACAACATCGCCGCCAACCACGATTACACCCTCGGCCAGGTCGTCGAGCGTGAGCCGGTGGAGGCGCTGCTGGAGAAGATCTTCGCCATGCACCAGGCCCAGGAGCGCATCCTGGACCGGCTCACCGAGAGCCCGCTGGTCGCCACGGTCGCTTCGAAGTTCGTCGACAAGCTGATCAACGATTTCATGCAGGCCAATCGTGAACGCGCCGAGAAGATTCCCGGTGTCTCCTCGCTGATGTCGCTTGGCCAGTCCGCCGCCAACCGCGCCAAGAAGGTTGCCGCCGACAACACCTTCATCGGCGATATGGCGGGCAAGGGCGCGCTGTTCGCCCTGCGGCGCACCAACAACGCCATTCGTGAAATGCTGCGCGACGCCCCCGTCCACGGTGCCGCCATGGAATTCTGGGACCTGCACGCCGACGAACCCGTCAGTGGCCTGCGTGACTATCTCACCCAGAAAGACCTGCGTGAGCTGGTCCTCATCTGTTACGAGATCGCCATCACCACCCGCGAGAAGGAGTATTTCGGCCTGCTCGTCGACGAATGCGTCCAGGTCTTCTTCAGCAAGTACGGCGACTACACCCTCGGCGCCATGCTCCCCGAACTCGGCCTCACCGCCGAAGACATCAGCACCGAAATCCTGCGCTACGGACCAGCGGTGATCGAGTCGGCGAAGAAGAACGGCGTATTCGCCGGGCTGATCCGGGAACGCCTCGAGCCGTTCTACCTCTCGGATGAGGTGCTGGGGATTCTGGGCGGCGCCGGGAGTTGATCCGGCGCGGTGCCGGATACCGTGGTCAGCGGAATCCGGCGCGCGCAACGATCAGCGACCTCATCCGGTGGACTGCGTCGGACAGGAATCGACGGGGACGCCGAAGGTGACGCCACCGGCCTTCTCGAAAGTGAACGTCATGTCGACGTGCTTGCCGGGCTGGACCCAGTCGGCCGGTTGGTCCAGCAGGACCGTGATCGGCGCGTCCGGTGCGGACGGCGGCGTCACCTGCTCCACCGGCTGACCGGCGGCGAGGGAGGTCTCCGGTCGGAGGGTCAGCTGCTCCGGCGTGGCCTGGATGCGCACCGCTTCCGCGGCTGGAGTGTCGATCGCGACGAGTCGGTCGGAGGTGGTGGCACTGTTGTTCACGACCGAGAACGACAGCTGCGACGGATCGTCGACCTGGATGACGCAGGTGCCGGATGCCACGGCGGGCACGATATGCACATTGCGGATCGTGATCGGCCCGGCGCGCGCCTCGCTTCCGGCGGCATGTGAACTCGACTTTCCGGGGGCGTCGTCATCGGCTCCGCATCCGGCTGCCAGTAGCAAGGCCGCGAGGGCCGCAAGGGTTGTTCCACGTCTCATACCGGCGGGATATCCGGTAAGAATGCACTCAACCAGGCGAGCGACAATCGTGGTGGATGTTGATGGCCCCTGCCGGCCCCGAGGGCGGTCCGGCCATCCGCGACTTGTCAGCCCTGCGGGACAGGTACCCCGCGACTCTTACCGTGCGCGGTCGTAGACCAGCGCGATTTCACCCAGCTCGCCGACTTCCTGGTCGGTCAGCGTCCACTGCGAACTCGGCAGGCCGTCCTCGAACAACCGCTCCCCATCACCGGCGATCTCCGGGGTGATCATGAGATACAACCGGTCGAGCAGATCTGCCGCGAGCAGCGCCTTGATGACGCTCGGGCTGGTGTTGACGAGGATGTCGCCCGCGCCGCCGGCTTTCAGTTCGGCAATGACATCGGTGGCCGGTGCGTTCACCACACGCGCTCGCTCCCACGGCGCGTCGGTGACCGTGCTCGACAGCACCACCTTGTCCGCGTCGACCAGCCACTTCGCATATCCGCGGTCGCGTGGGTCGGCGTTCTCGTCCGCGGCGACAGTCGGCCAGTAGCCGAGGAAGCCCTCGGCGCTGATCCGGCCGAGCACCGCCGTCGTCGCGTTCTCCCAGATGCGGGTGAGGTGGTTGCGTGCGACCTCGGTGGTCGCGTAGCGGACGATCGCCGCGGCGTCGGTCGGACCGCCGGGGCGGTTGTAGCGGCCGTCGAGGGTGAGGGCGATGTTGGCGGTGACTTTACGTCCGGTCTGGGTGGTCATGGCTGTGTCTCCTTGTCGTCGTTGGGTGTGGGGTCGGTGAGGTCGGCAGAGCTGCCGATGATGTCGGTGAGGTTGTCGAGCACCTGGCTCCAGCCGGATTCGATTCCGGCGATATAGGCGACGGCGTCGACGGTGGTGTCGGTGACGCGCATTCCGAGGCGCAGCCGGGTGCCCTCCGGGACCGCGTCGAGGGCCAGGTCGTAGTGGCCGGTGAACGAGACTGCTCCGGCCGCGTCGAGTACCGACAGTTCGAACACGAGGTGTTCGGGTTCGGTCGCGGAGTGCACCCGTCCTTCGGAGCGGTATCGCCGTCCCTCGGCATCGCGATAGTCGAGCACCGCGCGCCC
Source organism: Nocardia sp. NPDC059180 (assembly GCF_042754945.1). Classification (NCBI taxonomy): domain Bacteria; kingdom Bacillati; phylum Actinomycetota; class Actinomycetes; order Mycobacteriales; family Nocardiaceae; genus Nocardia; species Nocardia sp. NPDC059180. The sequence goes on along the minus strand of NZ_JBHZBU010000012.1, from coordinate 57,355 downwards.
GTCCTGCTTCGCGTCCAATGCGCATTCGGTGACCGTCATCGGCGCCGGTGCCCACCAGGAGGCGAGCAGGGCCGAGTCGGTCCAGTGCCGCCAGGCCAGGTCCCGTGGTGTGGGCAGGGTGCGCTCGAACATGAAGGTGCGCCCATCGGCCCACCGATCGCTGTGCGCGAGCGCTGTTTCGGCGTCGATGGCGTTGCGGTAGCGCGCGATGACGTCGCGCTCGTCCTCATGGGCTTCGGCAGCCGCGACCAGTTCCCGCAGCCGCTCACCGAGTGCGCTCAGTGGCGCGGTCTCCAGCGCGTAGACCCGGCGTTGCCCGAGCGGGAAGACCGTGACGAGCTCTGCGCGGGCGAGGGTCTGCAGGTGTTTGGTGGTCTGCGGCTGCCGCAAGCCGGTCAACTCGGCAAGCTCGCCCACAGACCGGGGGCGCTCGGCGAGGAGCTCGACAATGCGCCATCGCGCGGCATCTCCGAGTGCTGAGGCGATCTGGTCCATGGCGCAAAGTATTCACTAGAGAGAATATTCCTGTCAAGGAATATTCTAGTCGTCAGGATCCGCCGTGAGCCGTTCGCCCAGACGCGCGGACCACGTAGGGTCGACCCCGTGATCGTCATCCCGGAGGACTTCGCGCGTGAGACCGTCGGCAGGGAAGGCGAATCCGGCAGGCAGTGGATCGAATCGCTGCCGGGACTGGTCGATGAGTTGATGCGGCGCTGGTCGTGTGCGCCGGACGGGCCGGTGATGCACGGCCGGGTGGGCATAGTGGTTCCGGTGCGGCGGCGGGGTCTGCCGCCGATGGTGCTGAAGGTGTCATTCCCGCACCCGGGCAATGTGTTCGAGCCCGACGCCTATGCCGCGTGGGGCGGGCGCGGTGCGGTGCGGCTGTTCGAGCGTGACGACGAGCGGTTCGCCATGCTGTTGGAACGCACCGGATCCGGCACTCTGGCCACCATCGAGGACTTCGACGTCGCGGTGGCCGCACTCGGGCACGTTTCGCGCAGGTTGGCGGTCACGGCGCCGGCCGGTCTTCCGCGGCTTGCGGATATCACCGCCGAGTGGATCGACGAAATAACCTACGCCGCTGCGGAATTCGACAACCCGCTGCCGCCACATGTGCTCGAAGCCGCGCTCGCGACCTTGCGTGAACTCGGCCCGAGCCAGCCCGGCACCCTCGTTCACGGCGACCTGCACGACTCGAACGTGCTGATCGGGGAGCGCGAACCCTGGCTCGCCATCGATCCGAAGGGCTACGTCGGTGACCCCGCCTACGACACGTTCACGGTGATCCGCAGCCTCCGCTTCGCGCACCTCTTGTTCTCACCCGACGCAGCCGCCGAGGTTTTGCGTGGGCTCGATCTCTTCTGCGACGCCGCGGGTATCGATCGTGATCGGGGCAGACGTTGGGCGCAGGTCCGTGCGGTGAAATCCACGCTGTGGGGGCGGCGGAACGGGGACGAACCGTGGTTGATCGATGTGACCGACCAACTGGCGGAAATCCTCATCTAGGCGAGTACGACCGACCGTCGCGGGCGGGATGGCCGGGTGGTACCGGCACGCCGTGCCAGATACGCGAGGACGCGTCCACGCCCCCGGCAACCTGTCGGACGAACGCACCGAGGGAGATACCGACCCGGCGGATTCTGGTGGAGTTCGGATGCGATGTGGTGGTGGACATGGCTCAACGATCGCAGTCGACGGCCGCTGAGAGGAGTGGCAGAATCGACAGAAAGTGATTGGATTTTGCCACCATGGGTCAGCCTGCCACTTCTCCGGATCAACCCTCCATCACGGTCCCGCTCGTCGACGGAATGACGTTGTTCGAGATCGGTATGCCGCTGGAGGCACTCGGCTACGACTGGGATCCGGGCGCACCACCGCTCTACGACGTGACGCTGTGCGGTGACCTGCGCGGCGTCCGCACCCACACCGGCGCCCGGCTGCACCCGCAGCGGCCCTTGCGCGCGCTGTCGACCGGTGACACCGTGCTGGTTCCGGCCGTTCCGCCGGGGCGTTCGGTCGGTGCGCCGTTGGTGCGGGAGCTGCGCCGGGCGGCGGCGCGGGGCGCTCGCATCGCCTCCCTGTGCACCGGCAGCTTCGCACTTGCCGAGGCCGGACTGCTGAACGGCCGCCGCGCCACCACGCATTGGCGGCACGCGCAGTTGCTCCAGCGGATGTACCCGGCAGTAGAGGTGGACGCTCGCGCCATCTACCTCGAGGACGATGGGGTGTTCACCAGCGCAGGGTCGGCGGCCGGGCTCGACCTGTGCCTGCACCTGATCCGCCGGGATCACGGCGAGCGGGCCGCGAACACGATCGCCCGCAACCTCGTTGTCGCCGCTCATCGCGATGGTGACCAGGCACAGTACGTGTACGCGGAACCGCTCGAGGACGCCGCCTCCTGGCTCGACGAACTCCGTTCCTGGCTGCGTGGCCAGCTGCGTCGGCCGATCACCCTCGCCGAACTCGGCATGGCAGCCAATGTTTCACCGCGCACGCTGGCTCGCCGGTTCGAGCGAGATGTCGGCACCACTCCGATGCGGTGGGTGGCGAGCGAACGGATCGCGGCGGCGCGGGAGTTGCTCGAGACGACCGATCACCCGGTCGAGCGGATCGCCTTCGAGGTCGGCTTCGGATCTCCGGTCACCTTCCGCGCGGCGTTCACACAGGAGGTCGGGATTTCACCGCGGCAGTACCGCACCAGATTCGCGGCGTAGGTCAGCGGCTCATCACCAACACTTCAGTTTCGTTGGCCACGTAGACGGTGTGCGTGGTGGGGTCCACCGCGATCTCATCGGCGCTGCCGACGAAGTCGATCGAGCCGATCTGGGTTCGCGCTTGGGTATCGATCACCTGAACGTCGTGGTAGTTGGCGATGTATATGGTGTGGTCGCTCGGATCGATGACGATATCGAGGGCATTGCCGTCGGCAATGAGGGCGTCGATGACCGCGCGTGTGCTCGGGTCGATGATCGAGAGCGTCCGGCCCTCGGTGTCGTCTGCGCCATATGCCGTCACATAGACGGTGTGGGTGGCCGGATCGACCGCCAGGTCGAGCGGGTTCGGGGATTCGTGGGTGGTGATGGGCAGTCCGCCGATCACAGTGTTGTTCCTGGTGTCGATCATCATCACATCCCGGTCCGCACTGACATAGAGGGTGTCGGCGCCTGGATCGAGGGCTGCTTTCCCCGTCGAGTAATCGACCGGAATCGTGGCGGTCACCGTGCGGGTGCCGGTATCGATGACCGACACGTCGGCGCCGCCGATCACATAGATCGTCGGAGAGTCGGGGTCGATGATCACCGACTCCGGGTTGTAGCCGACCGGGATCGTGGCGACGGCGTTGTGCGTTCCGATGTCGATCAGCATCACGGTCCGCTCTTCACGGTCGGTCACGTACAGCGTGTTCCGACCCGGATCGATCGTTACGCCCCCGGGTTTCGGCCCAGCGGGGATCGTCCCGACGATCGTGTTCGTCTCGGTGTCGATCACCGAGACCGGTTCGCCCGCACGGCCGGTGACGTAGGCCGTGTGGTTGATCGGATCCACGGCGATATCGTGTGCTCCCGAGGGCACCTCGATGGTGTCGGTGATAGTGGGTACGCGAGCCTCGCCGGATCGCGACTCGGCCTGCGTGACGGCCACAGCCACGCCCACGACCGCCACCACGGCAAGGACCACACCGCCGACCACCATCTCGGTGCGGTTCTGGTTCGTGGGGGAGTTCCCGGAACCTGGCGCCGACGGTCGGGTCTCGGCAAGGTCGGTGACGGCGAGTCGTGGGTCAGGGGCAGCACGATGCGGAGAAGAGCTGGTGGCAGCCCGATGTGGGTCGATCGCGCCCCGGACCACGACCGAGCCGATCATCTTGTCGGCGATGGTCTGCGCCTTGGCATCCCAGAGCGGGAACAGGAAACCGAGGTAGCACGGCAGGGCGTCGACGATGTGCGCCAGCTGCCTCGCGATCGAGGTCCCCACTCCGAGCGGCAGGCCGGTCTGTATCCCGATCACCGAGATGCCGACGACCTTCTTCCCCCACGTCTGGCCGGTAGTGCCTTGGCGGAACCCGACATTCCAGACCAGGTAGGCCAGTGCCACGGCGTAACACAGCGCCATTACCGCGCTACCGCTGCCGGAACTTCCGCCGGAGGGATTGCTTGCCGTGGGCGTCGTGCTCGTCGCCTGCAAGATGACGATGCCGAGACCCGCGAGCATTCCCGCGGGCAGGCCGTCCAACAGCGCCGCCCCGAAGCGTGCACCCCATGACGCGAACTGCGTCGAGCCGTCGGCGAGACCACCGGGTCCCGCCACAGCGCGCCTGCGAGGGCCGTGAGTGGCGACACCGACGACCATCAGCACCGCCAGGATCACGAAAACGATCATCAGGCCCAGTGTGCGAGTGACGCCGAACCTTTCAATTCCCGCGATGACATCGGATTCCCAGTCACCGAGAGACATCGGAAGCCACGCCACCAACAGCACGCACGCGTACGCGATCACCAGCGAACGTCGACGCAGAACCAGTGCACCGAGCGCCAGCGCAGCGGCCGACACCAGTGACAGGACCGGCAGCCAGTATTCGGCGAATGTGGTCGCGTGCTGGTCGTCGTAGCTGGAAGCGGCCGCGATCAGCCGCAGCAGGGCAATACCGCAGACCGCCGCGAGACAGGCGGCAGCGAGCCCGCCGATCCCCTGGTCCCGATCTTGCTCCGGTGCCGCCGATTCGTGCGATGCCAGGACGGTAGGCGGAGCCGACGACCAAGTCGGCGCCGGTGAGACAGCCGGAGCAGACGACGGGGCCGGTGCAGTCACCGTGGCGGTATTCGCGCTGTGTGGGTACCCGCCGCCCGGATCGTGCTGTGGAGTGTCGAGTGCGCGCCGGGCGGCGGCAGCGAATTCACCGGCGCGGGAGTATCGCTCGTCGGGTCGCTTGGCCATGCCACGGGCGATCACGTCGTCGAATGCGGTGGCAGATCCGTCCTGTCCGAGGCTCGGGCGTGGCGGTGGACTGGTGAGGTGCGCGGCGATCTGCTCAGGTGCACTGGTACCGGGAAAGGGCCGGGTGCCGGTGAGGCATTCATAGAGCACGCAAGCCAGCGAATACACGTCGGCGCGAGCATCGGACGGTTGGCCGGGAGTGAATCGTTCCGGCGCCATATAGGCGAAGGTGCCGAGGGTGGTGCCGACGCTCGTCATGGCGGTATCGGCGTCATTGCGGGCTATACCGAAGTCGATCAGGTAGCCGAAGTCGCGGTCGCCCAGCAAAATGTTGGAGGGTTTGACGTCGCGGTGTACCAGCCCCGCGACGTGCGCGGCGTCGAGTGCCGCGGCGACCTGCTCGATGATGTGCACCGCTCGCACGGGCGGCATCGGCCCCTCGCGGGTGAGGACGGCGTTCAGATCGACTCCACCGATCAACCGCATGTCGAGGAACAGGTGCCCGTCGATCTCGCCGAAGTCGTGGATCGGCACGATATGCGGTTCGCTCAGGCGGGCCGCGGCATGCGCCTCGCGCCGGAACCGCTCGCGGAACTCGTGGTTGTTCGCCGTGCCTTCCGGCAGCACTTTCAGCGCGACCGTCCGATCGGTCAGCGTGTCGAATGCCTCGTAGACCCGCCCCATCCCGCCTTCGCCGATGATTCGACCCAAGCGGTAGCGACCGAATGCCACCCCGTCCACCATGTCGCCCTCCCGATGCGTGCCAGGCCACCTCTGCCCGCAGCCGACGTGCAGCAGGATATCGGAAGCCGGTGCGGAGGTCACCGGATGCGCATTGCGTCCTGGCCCGTCCGACCTTCCGGTACCGATCGACCCGCTCACCCACCGGCTACCGTGGGGCGAATGGGTGAGCACAAGCAACGAATGCTGGCAGGGGAGCTCTACCGGGACAACGATCCCGAACTGGTGGCCGAGCGGCAGCGGGCTCAGGCGCTCTGCGAGGAGTTCAACCGCACCGGCCCCGAGGACACCGAACGCCGCGACGCGGTGCTACGGCAGCTGCTCGGCAAGCTGGGCGAGGGCTCCTGGATCATGCCAAGGTTCCAATGCGACTACGGCTACCTCATCGAGATCGGCGCCAACAGTTTCCTCAACTACGACGCGATCCTGCTGGACTGCGCGCCCATCACCATCGGTGACGACGTCTCGATCGGCCCGCGCTGCCAGCTGCTGACGGCGCTGCACCCGATGGAGGACCACGAGCGGCGCAGGCAGCGGTGGGAGTCGGCAGCGCCCATCGTCATCGGTGACAACGTGTGGTTCGGCGGCGGGGTGATCGTGTGCCCCGGCGTGACCGTCGGCAACGACACGGTGGTCGGCGCGGGCAGCGTCGTCACTCGGGATCTGCCGGACAAGGTGTTCGCGGCGGGTAACCCGGCGCGAGTCATTCGGGAGCTCTGACCGAGCAGATGCTCGGCGACTTCGGCAGTAGTGTCGGGACATGACCGAACCGCGGATCGAGATCGAGCAGGACGCGACCCGGCCGCTGCGCGAGGACATCCGGTTCCTCGGTGGCGTACTCGGCGACACCATCCGTGATCACGAGGGTCCGGAGGTGTTCGACCTCATCGAACGGGTTCGTATCGAAGCGTTCCGGGTGCGCAGGGAAGAGGTTGGGCGCAGCGCCGTCGCCGAGATGCTCGACGAGGTCGACATCGCGGTGGCACTGCCGCTGATCCGGGCCTTCAGCTATTTCGTCTTGCTGGCGAATCTGGCCGAAGACATCCAACGCGACCGCAGGCGCGCCGCGCATGAAGCGGCGGGGGAGGCGCCACAGGATTCGTCGCTGGCGGCCACCTACCGCAAGCTCGACGCGGCGGCGCTGCCGGGCCCGGCGGTCGCCGATCTACTCACCGACGCGCTGGTGTCGCCGGTGATCACCGCCCATCCCACCGAGACCAGGCGGCGCACGGTCTTCGACGTGCAGACCCGCATCACCGAACTGATGCGGCAGCGCCAGCACTATCCGGAGCGGGAGCGCGCGGGCCTGGAGCTGGAGATCCGCCGTCAGGTGCTGACGCTGTGGCGCACCGCGCTGATCCGGTTGGCGCGGTTGCGGATCCAGGACGAGATCGCGGTGGGGCTGCGCTACTACGAGCTCACTCTCTTCGACGTGATCCCGGCGATCAACGCCGAGGTGCGCGCGGCGCTGCGGTCCCGCTGGCCCGACGCCGACCTGCTGCGGCGGCCCATCCTGCGGCCGGGTTCGTGGATCGGCGGCGACCGCGACGGCAACCCGTTCGTCACCGCCGAGGTGGTGCGCACCGCGGCCGGGCAGGCTGCCGGTGTGGGGTTCGGGCGGTACCTGCGTGAGCTGGTCGAGCTGGAGAAGACGCTCTCGCAGTCGGGACGGCTGGTCGAGGTCAGCGACGCCGTCGCCGAACTGGCCACCGCGGGTTACGCGGATCCGACCGCACATGCCGATGAACCGTATCGCCGTGCCCTGCACCGTATCCGGGAGCGACTGACCACCACCGCCGGACGGGCACTCGGTGTGCCGGCCCGGTCGGCCGATGTCCCCGTATCAGCAGGCGCAGTCGGGACCGCGCTGATCCCGCCGACCTCGGCCGCTGGTGCAGGCGGCGGGCCCGTAGCAGTGGGATCAGCAGCCGGACAGGAAGCCGGCGCACAGACATCGCCCATCGGCAGCGCTCCTGCGTACTCCGACCCCCAATCCCTGCTCGACGATCTCGACGCGATCGACGCCTCCCTACGCGCGTCCGGCGACGGCCTGCTCGCCGACGATCGCCTGGCCGCACTCCGGCACGCCATCGAAACCTTCGGCTTCCACCTCCAGGGCCTGGACATGCGCCAGAACTCCGAGGTACACGAACAGGTCGTCGCCGAAATTCTGGCGTGGGCAGGTGTGCACCCGGACTACGCGAGCCTGCCGGAGCAGGAACGGGTGCGGATCCTGTCGGCGGAGTTGAACACTCGTCGCCCGCTGCTCGGTCCGCACGCACGGTTGAGCGAGCTCGCCACCAAGGAACTGGGCATCATCCGGGCCGCCGCCGAGGTGGTCGCCACCTTCGGTGAGCCCGCGATCCCGAACTACATCATCAGCATGTGCACCTCGGTCAGTGACATGCTCGAGGCGGCGCTGTTGCTGAAGGAGGGCGGACTGCTGGATCCGGGCGCGTCGGACAGTCCGCCCAAGTGCGCGGCCGGGATCGTGCCGCTGTTCGAGACGATCGAGGATCTGGGTGCGGGCGCCGCGACGCTGTCGGCGGTGCTGGAGGTTCCGGTGTACCGGGAGCTGGTGGCGGCCAAGGGAATGCGTCAGGAAGTGATGCTCGGCTACTCCGATTCGAACAAGGACGGCGGCTATCTGGCCGCGAACTGGGCGCTGTACCGGGCCGAACTCGACCTGGTGGAGGTCGCGCGCAAGACCGGGATCCGGTTGCGGCTGTTCCACGGCCGCGGCGGAACCGTCGGCCGCGGCGGTGGCCGCAGCTACGACGCGATCCTGGCCCAGCCCGCGGGGGCGGTGCACGGGTCGTTGCGGCTCACCGAACAGGGTGAGGTGATCGCCGCAAAGTACGCCGAATCCGGTGCGGCGCACCGCAATCTGGAGTCGCTGATCGCGGGGACGTTGGAGTCGACACTGCTGGATGTGGAAGGCCTCGGCGACGACGCCGAACCGTCCTACCAGCTGATGGACGATCTGGCCGCCCGCGCCCGCGCCGCCTACGCCCGGCTGGTGCACGACACTCCGGGTTTCGTCGAATACTTCCGCGAATCCACCCCGGTCGCCGAGGTCGGCGACCTGAATATCGGCAGCAGGCCCGCCTCGCGCAAACCCACGAATTCCGTCGCCGATCTGCGCGCCATTCCGTGGGTGATGGCGTGGAGCCAGGCCCGGGTGATGCTGCCCGGCTGGTACGGCACAGGCAGTGCACTCGAGGAATGGATCGATGGCGACCCGCAACAGCTGGCCACCCTGTCCGATCTGTACCGGCGCTGGCCGTTCTTCCGCACGGTGCTGTCGAATCTGGCGCAGGTAATGGCCAAAAGCGACCTCGACATCGCTGCCCGCTACGCCGAACTCGTCGAGGACGAGGCGTTGCGTGCGCAGATCTTCGGCATGATCCGCGACGAGCACGCCCGCACGATCCGCATGCACGCCGCCATCACCGGCAACGATCAGTTGCTCTCGGACAACTCGTCACTGGCCGAATCCATTCACAACCGCTTCCCGTATCTGGAGCCGCTCAATCAGATGCAGGTGCAGTTGTTGCGCAGGCTGCGCGGTGGGGACGATTCGGAGCTGGTCAAGCGCGGCATTCTGCTCACCATGAACGGGCTGGCGACCGCGTTGCGCAACTCCGGCTGATCCGCTTGCCGTCGGCAGTTCCTCCATTGTGGCGGCAGGAATAACACGTTGACTCAGCGCCGAGCGATATCGAACATGCGTGCGCGGCGGCGACCCAGGCACTCGATGTGGCGCGGGTCAACACCAGCCCGCGACTGCGCGCCGACTACCAGGAGGCTCGAGCCATGCTGGAGCCTTGGTCGAAGTCGGTACCTGTCCGGGAACTGGACCGGGCCGCCGAGACCGTCATGTGGGTGTTCGGCTACTGCGAGTCGGGTGTGACGTCGTGCGGTTCGCTGATCAGCGCGCGCAGCATCCGGCGCATCTGCGGCGCCGGGTCGCTGCCCGCGTCCGGTGATGCCACGCGGTGCATGATGACGCCCTCCAGGTAGTCCACCACCGGCGTCGTCGCCCATTCACCTACGCCTATGGCGCGCAGCATCGTGCCCGCCCACTCGGATAGACGGCCGTGCCCGCGCCGCAGCGACTCCAGCAAGGCCGGCGCCGTCTGCGCCTCGAGGAACAGGGCGTATCGGGCGAGCGTGCGGGTGCGGTCGGTGGTGACTGCGTGCACTACGAACTCCGCCAGGCCTGCGGCGAGCCCGTCGAGGGATTCCGGCATCGGTGCGGCGGTCAGGGCCGGCCAGTCGGCGTAATCGCGCTGCTCCAGTCGTTCGGTGACTCCGGTGAGCAGAGCTTCCCGGGTGCGGAAGTAGTTGGAGGTGGTTCCGGTGGGGATGGCGGCGGTCTCATCCACCGCACGGTGGGTCAGGGCCCGTGGGCCGCGCGAGCCCAGCACATCGATCGCGGCATCGAGCACGAGTTCGCGTTTGGTCGGGGCGGGCGGTTCACTGCCGTCCGGTGTGTTCCCGGTCACCTGATGCCTCTCGTCCACCCGATCGATACTACATTTGTAGTAACTGTTACTACAAATGTAGTGGAGGCTGGATATGGCGACGAACCGAGACGGCAGCCGGCGCGCGATCATCGTGGGCGCCGGGATCGGTGGTCTCGCGACCGCAACCGCCCTGGCGCAATGCGGCTGGCAGGTCGAGATCCTCGAACGCGCGGCCGAGGTGGGGGAGGCGGGTTCGGGATTGACGCTGTGGGCCAACGGCTTACGTGCCCTTGACCGGATCGGCCTCGGCGCACAGGTGCGCGAGCAGGCGATGGCCGAAACCGATGCGGGCATCCGCAACCCCGTGGGCCGATGGCTGACCCGCACCGACACTGCCGAAATGGCGCGCCGCTACGGCGAAGTGGTGATGATCCATCGGTACGACCTGTTCGACATCATGCGCCGTGCCTTGCCTCCCGACGCGGTGCGGCTCGGCTGCGCCGTCACCGGTGTCGAGCATCGGGGCGACCGCGTCGAGGTAACCCATAGCGGTGGCGTGTCCTGTGCCGACCTCGTCGTAGGCGCCGACGGGATCCACAGTGCGGTCAGGAAAGCGGTGTTTCCGGGCGCGCCCGAACCGCGCTACGCGGGCTACACGGCGTGGCGCACGATCACCGCACACCCGGTGCCGGAATTGCACGACGGCGGTCAAACCTGGGGCCACGGTGAACGTTTCGGCATCATCGCCCTGCCCGATGACAGGGTCTACATGTTCGGCGTCGCCAATTCCGCGCCGCGGCTGCGCGGACCGGACGGCGAATACGCCGAGCTACGAAGACGTTTCGGCACCTGGCACGACCCGATCCCGGCGCTGCTGGACGCCGTCGACCCGGCCGCCGTCCTGCGCCACGACATCTACGAGCTGCCCCCGCTGTCGAGCTACGTTCTCGGACGCATCGCCCTCCTCGGTGACGCGGCACACGCCATGACGCCGAATATGGGTCAGGGCGCCAATCAAGGTCTCGAGGATGCCGTCACCCTCGCAGCACTCCTCGACCGCATCGAGTCGGTGCCTACGGCATTGGCCGAATACGACCTCGTGCGCCGCCCCCGCACACAAGACATCGCCCGCCGGTCACACCGCATCGGCGTCGCCGCGCACGTGTCGTCGGCGCCCGTTGTCCTGCTACGTGATGCGCTGCTGCGGTTGACGCCCGGCCGCGCCATGCTGCGCTCGTTCGCGCCCGCCCTCACCTGGCAGCCGCTTGCGTGACGCACCCGCCCTCACCTGGCAGCCGCTTGCGTGACGCACCTGTACTCGACTGGCAGGCGCCTGCGTGACGTATCCGGCCGTGTGATCGAGATCGTCCGGCGGGTGGTCGGGGAGCACGACGCAGCAGTGCGGGGGTCGCTACCGATCTCGCACCGCGCCGAGGCAACGGGCGGCTTGCGCGCGAAGTGCGGTGACCAAGTCATCCGATCCGTCGACCAGCGTGAAATCCAGATCGATGGCGGTGATCATCCACACCAGGTCCTCCGGGGTGTCGGCGCCGACGTGCAGGTGGCAGGTCCGGCCGTCGACGTCCTCGACCACGCCCATACCGGGCCAGACCCGCGCCGACGCGATCGCTGCCGATGCGTGCAGCAGGACGGTGGCGCGATTGCTCCACGTCCGTGATGACAGGCCCATCGAGACGTAGGCCGCCACATCACCGTCGGGTGGTTCGCGTGGTGCGAAACGGGGACCGGTCGGCGTACGTGGGGTGAGTCGGTCGACGCGGAAGGTGCGCCAGTCCACGCGGTCGATGTCCCAGGCCACCAGATACCAGCGGCGTCCGGTGTTGACCAGGCTGTGCGGTTCGGTGCGGCGGATGCTTGTGGTGCCGTCGTGCGCGCGATAGTCGAACCGCAGCTGCTCATGGCGACGGCAGGCCTCGGCGATGGCCATCAGCGTGTCCGGCGCGACGGTGGTGGCGGGTGCGCCGATGCGGACCGTGGCCGCCCGCAGTGTCCGCACGCTATGGCGAAGACGCGGCGGCAATACCTGCTCGAGCTTGATCAACGCGCGCAGCGACGCCTCTTCGATGCCGGCGACCGTGCCGTCGGCCGCGCTGCGCAGTCCCACCGCCACGGCGACCGCCTCTTCATCGTCGAGCAGCAACGGCGGTAGGGCGGCACCGGCGCCGAGGCGATAGCCGCCCGCGCCCTGGGTGGCGTGCACCGGATAGCCGAGTTCGCGCAGCCGGTCCACATCTCGCCGGACCGTGCGGCTGGTGACCCGCAGTCGCTCGGCCAGTTCGGTGCCGGTCCAGTCGCGGTGGGTCTGCAACAGGGCCAGCAATTTCAGCAGTCGAGCCGAAGTGTCGAGCATGAATTCGAGAATGCCAGATACTTAGGAACGATTCTGTCCTAAGCGATTCCTACCGTCGGTGTCATGAGCGAACACGACATCCACCCGTTCCGCATCGAGATCCCGCAGCAGCGCATCGACCAGCTGCATGCCCGGCTGGCCGACATCCTGTGGCCCGACGATCGTCCCGGCGTCGGCTGGGACAAGGGCATGCCGGTGTCGTACCTGCGCCCGCTCGCCGAATACTGGCGGACGGAATACGACTGGCGCGCGCACGAGGCCCGGCTCAACGAGCTGCCACAGTTCGTCACCGAGATCGACGGTCAGCAGGTGCATTTCGTCCACGTCCGCTCACCCGAACCGGGTGCGTTGCCGCTGGTGCTCAGCCACGGCTGGCCGGGGACCTTCACCGAATTCCTGGATGTCATCGGGCCGCTGAGCGATCCGAGATCCCACGGCGGCGATCCGGCCGACGCTTTCCACGTGGTGGTGCCCTCGCTGCCGGGGTTCGCCTTCTCCGGCGTGGGCCCGAAGGACGGCGACGGTGCGACCGAGCACTACGCGAAGGTGGTGGCGCAGTTGATGGATCGGCTCGGCTACGACCGGTACGGGGCGCAGGGCGGTGACGCGGGCTTTTTCGTATCCACCGAACTGGGCCGGATTGCCACCGACCATGTGGTGGGCATCCATGTGAACGGACCGATCACGATGCCGTCGTGGGAGGGCGACGGTGAGTGGTCGGGTGAGGGCGGTGACAGCGAGTGGTCGGGCGAGGCCGGTGGCGGCGATCAGCAGACGGCCGCGCACGACGATCAGCAGACCGCCGCGCACGACGCCGTCGGCGAAGCTGTGTCCTGGGGTTCCGGCGCGACCGAATTCAGCCCCGAAGACCAAGCGAAACTGGCGAAACTCACCGGCGAGGAAAGCTTCACCCGCTTCGGCTACGCGATGGTGCAGGCGGGCCGCCCGCAAACACTGGCCATCGCCCTGCACGATTCGCCGGTCGGCCTGCTGTCGTGGATCGCGGACATGTTCCAGCGGTGGACGAATCCGGCGATCGAATCGCCCGATGACGCGGTGGGTCGAGACGCACTGCTGACCAACGTCAGCTTGTACTGGTTCACCCGCACCTTCGCGTCGTCGATCCGGCTCTACGGCGAAGGTGAGGCATGGGGCGGCGCGCTCCCGAACTCCGGCGTGCCGACGGCTGCGGCGATCTTCCCCGGCGATCTGTCCATCCGGGCGATCGCCGAAGAGCAGCACAATATCGTGCGCTGGACCGAATTCGATCGCGGCGGACATTTCGCGGCGATGGAGGCACCGGACCTGCTCGCCGAGGACGTGCGCGAGTTCTTCCGCACGCTGCGGTGACGGGTCGTCGGCCCCGGCGTTTGTGTGCGTGGAGCAGTGACGGACCGCCGGGACACCTCCGGGTAGCAGATCGCCGCGCGGACCGCCTGCCGCCGCGCCCACCAGGAAGGTAGGACCTGACCCGGACGGCTGGACCTGACCAGGAGGGCTGGGTCTGGCCAGGAGGGCTGGGCCTGACCAGGAAGGTTGGGTCTGACCAGGAGGGGCGTGCCCCGGAATGCTGGAGCCTATCCGGAGGGCTTGGCATCCTGGGGCGGTGGCGCCGTGGCAGCTTCGCGGTATATCGCGTGCATCCCGGCGGCGGTGGCGGCGAATCGGGCTCGCAACTCGGGCGGGTCGAGGACCTCGGCGAATTCGCCCAGCGGGAGCAGCCCGGTAACCAGCACGTCCCAGGATTCGGACGGGACCGTCAGCTCTACCCAGCCGGCGTCGTCAGGTGCGGTCACCGAGGCCAACGCCTCGGTGACCGCCGCCGGATCGTTCATCAACCGCAGCAGGCCCAGATGGGTGCGCGCGATACGGCAGCGAGCGCGGACCCGCAGCATCGACCGCGCGAACTCGTCCGCAGAATCGGACCAATGCGTGCCCAGATCGAAATCTTCTGGGCGGTGGAAGGTTTCGCCGTTCGGCGTTGCCGAGACAATGCGGCCGACGCGATAGGACCGCACCGCGCTGCCCTCGCCTGCCACCAGATACCAGGTGCCCGCCTTCGATACGAGGCCGAGCGGATCCAGTACGCGCTCGACCGTGCGGTCCTTGCGCGCGTAGCGGACCGCCAGCCTGCGGTCGTGCCAGAGCGCGTCGGCGACGGTGGCCAGCGTCGGGGTCTCCTCGGGGCGGTGGAACCAGCCGGGCGCGTCGATGTGGACGCGGTCGGCGATGCGGGTGGCCCGGCCGCGCAGTTCTGGGGGCAGGGCCGCGAGGACCTTGAGCTGCGCGGTCGCCAGCACGGTGCCCAAGCCGAGGTCGGCGGCGGCGCCCGGCAGCCCGGCCAGCAGCACCGCGTCGGCTTCGTCGCTGGTCAGGCCGGTGAGCCGGGTCCGATAGCCGTCGACCAACTCGACGCCGCCCGCCCGTCCCGGTTCGGTATAAACCGGCACACCCGCCGCGGACAGCGCCTCGATATCGCGGTAGACCGTGCGGACCGACACTTCCAGCTCGCGGGCCAACTGTGGCGCCGTGGACCGGCCCCGCGTCTGCAACAACAACAACAGCTGCACCAACCGACTCGCGCGCATATCCGAAGACTATCCGGAAACCTTGACAGAAGGTGTCAGCAATAGCTCGTACCGTCAGGGTATGACCACATGGAGCCAGTTCACCGAAGAAGCGACCAGGATCTCCACGATCTTTCTGCGGCGGCACAAGGCCACCGGCAATCTCTGCATGCTCGGCACGCTCCGCTCCGATGGCTTCCCGAGGATCAGCCCGGTCGAGCCGATCATCTTCGAGGACCAGCTGGTGATCGCGGGCATGCCGAACACCACCAAGTTCAAGGATTTGGCCCGCGATCCCCGCTTCTGCCTGCACACCGCCACCGTCGACACCAATGTCTCCGACGGCGATGCCAAGCTCTTCGGCCGGGTCACCGATCTCGCCGATCGCGCCGTGCACGAGCGTTTCGCGCAAAAGCTGTTCGACGACAGTGGTTTCGATATCCGCGGCCAAGAATTCGACCACTTCTTCGTCGCCGATCTCACCTCGGCGTCCTCGGTCGAGGTCGGCGACGACACCCTCGAGATCACCATCTGGAAGCCGGGTGAAGGGGAGCGCGTCGTCACCAAGCGGTGAGCGGCACTTGCGTTGTCGCGTCGCCTGCTTCGGTCGATGGCGATCGACCGAAGCCGGGTCCGAACATGCCCTCCGGCGGTACGATCCGTGGCATAGCCAGTGGAATCGGAGCTGGCGGGGGCTGGGCGACGATTCAAGGATGCTGCCGAATGACTGAAACCACGTCGGTACTGGAGATCACCGAACACACCGTCGACGGGGTGCGCTGCGCGGTATACGACAGCGGCCCCGCCGACCGCGCGGAAGCGGTGGTGTTCGTCCACGGCAATCCCGGCCCCATGGATGATTGGGCGGAGCTGGCGCCCGCGATCGCGCAGTTCGCGCGGGTGATCGCCATGGACATGCCGGGTTTCGGACAGTCGGAGCGGCCGAGATCCTTCGATCACAGCGTGGCCGGGCACGCGCGCTTCCTCGCTGTGCTGCTCGACCAGCTGGGTGTCGAGCGGGCGCATCTGGTGCTGCACGACTTCGGCGGACCGTGGGGCATGCGATGGATGCTGGATCACCCCGAGCGGCTGGCCAGCCTCACCGTCATCAACACCGGCGTACTCGACGGCTACCGCTGGCACCGATACGCGAAGATCTGGCAGACACCCGTTCTCGGCGAACTGTTCCAGCTCATGAGCATGACGAGCCCGCGCGCCATGCAGATCGCGCTCAGTCGCGAGAACCCACGGCCCATTCCACGTGCCTACGTCGACCGCGTCAACCGCTACTCGGACTGGGCACACAAGCGGGCCGTGCTACGGCTCTACCGCAATTCGCGTGATCCGAGCAGCGCGTTCCCGGAGAAGGACTCGGGCCTGTCGGCCGAGGGTCTTCCGGTGTGCGTGATCTGGGGCGACGGCGACCCCTACATTCCGGTGAGTTTTGCCGCGCAGCAGCGAACCTTCTTCCCGGAGGCGGAGATCCACATCCTCGAGGGTCTGGGGCACTGGCCGTTCGTCGACGATCCGCAGGCAGTTCTCACGCCGCTGGCCGCGTTTCTGCGCAAGCACGTAGGAGCGTGATCGCGGGTTCCGGCGTACCCGGCTGGGACCGTCGGAATCCACAACTACTCGGCGAAGGGCCGCACTTCGATCGGCAACGTCACCACCGCTGCCAACCTGCGCGCCCACCGCAGTGCCTCGTCCAAATCGGCCACCTCGATGACGGTGAACCCGCCGATGTGCTCCTTCGACTCGATATAGGGCCCATCGGTGATCAGGGTGCCGGCGCCGTCGGTCCGCACGACCGTCGATGCGCTCGGTGGATGCAGCCCCGCCGCGAACACCCACGCTCCGGCCGCGCGGATCTCGTCGTTGAGCGCCTCGAGCTCGCGCATGATCTCGTCGAGATTGCCGGGAACCTCGTCGGTATCGGGTTGGTAGATCCCGAGCAGATACTGCGGCATCGTCAGCTCCTGTCGGTGGTGCGGTAGGTCGCGATCAACACGCCGGTCGTGGTGGGTACACAGTCGACCAGCCGCAGGTCGCCGAGTTCGGTGCGACCGTCGAACAGCCGCCGCCCTGCCCCGACCACCAGCGGATGGATCTGCAACAGATATTCGTCGACCAATCCGTGCGCCATCAGCGATTGCAGTAGATTCCCGCTGCCGAGCACCACCAAATCCAGGTCGGGGCGCTGCTGCCGCACCCGGCGTACGGCAGTCACCGCATCACCGTCGAGCAGGATCGAGTTCTGCCACGGCAGCGGGTCGGTCAACGTGGTGGACGCGACGTACTTGTCGGTCTTGTTCAGCACGTCGGTGAACGGATTTCCGGTCTGCTGCGGCCAGTACCCGGCGAAATCCAGGTAGGTGCGGCGCCCGAGCAGCAGTGCGCCGTGGTGGTCTGCGATGTGTTCGGCCATGACTCGCGCCTGTACTTCGTCGGTGAAGCGGTATGCCCAGCCCCCGTGTGCGAATCCGTCGCGCGGGTCTTCGTTCGCGCGGCCCGGTGCCTGCATGACTCCATCGAGTGTCACGCTCACGACCGCGATGATATTGCTCATTGTCGGCTCCTTCCGTGACCGGCTGGTGCCCGGTCTCACCATGTCCACGAACGGCCGATGCCGGATTCGACAATGTGGAGACGAGATTTCCCGACGTTTCCGCGGGCGGAGCGAGGTCGATATCGCGGGATGTCGAAACCGGGACCGGCCGCGTCGCCGTGTCACGATGACCGGATGATCCTGGCCGAGGCCGCCGACAGCGCGAGCGCGTCACCGATCGTGTCGCTGTTCTGGATCGCCGCTGCGGGCGTCTCGGCGCCGCTCATCGCGCGGCTGCTGCGCGGGTATGTGCCGGATGTGGTGATCCTGCTGTTGTTCGGTGTGGTGCTCGGCCCGCACGCGCTCGGCCTGGCCGATTCCGGTGGCGGTGTGGATCTGCTCAGTGAACTCGGGTTGGGCATGTTGTTCCTGCTGGCCGGCTATGAACTCGATCCGCGCCTACTCGGTGGAAAGCCCGGCCGCACCGCCTGGTTCACCTGGTTCGCCTGCCTGCTCCTGGCGATGCTGTTCGTCACCCTCGTCGCTCACGATGCGAAGTTCACCGCGATCGCCGCGGTCGCGATCGCGATGACCTCGACCGCGCTCGGCACGCTGCTGCCGATCGTCAAAGGGCTCGGCATTCTCGATACCCAGCTCGGTCGCGCGGTTCTCGCGCACGGCGCGGTCGGTGAACTCGGCCCGGTCGTCGCCATGTCGGTCTTGCTGACCAGCCGCAATGTGGGCGCCGCGATCGTGGTGCTTGTGCTGTTCGCGATCGCCGCCGCAATGATCGGCCTCGTGCATCAGCGCATCCTGGATCGGGTGCCCGCCGTCGGCCGATTGCTGACCGAACTGTCCGCCGGTACCGCACAATTGCCGGTCCGGGTGGTGTTCCTGCTGCTGCTGGTGTTGATGACGCTGGCCGATGAATTCGGGCTCGATGTCGTCCTCGGCGCATTCGCCGCGGGCATCATCCTGCGCAGACTGGTGGGCACGGAACGACCGGAGATCGGGGAGTCGCTCGAGACCATCGGTTTCGGCGTGCTCATCCCGATCTTCTTCGTCGTCTCCGGCATGGGTATCGATGTGGCCGCGGTGGCCGCGGAACCGGTGACCTGGGTGTTGTTCGTCGTGTCGATCGCGGTGGCCCGCGGGGTGCCGGTGTGGTTCAGCGAGCGGTTCGTCCAGCACGGTGCCAACCTCACCGAACCGCATGAGCGGGTGCAGCTGGCCCTTTATGCCGCGACCGGCCTGCCGATCATCGTCGCCGTCACCCAGGTCGCGACCAGCACCGGGCTGATGGAACAGCAGCTCGCCTCCACGATGGTCGCTGCCGGTGCGACGACGGTACTGCTGTTCCCGCTGCTGGCGCGCTGGGTCGGTACTCGGGGCGCGAAGGTTCCCGCGGCGAGCTGATCCACGCTCGCCGCGGGAACCGGCCGGGGTCTGGGCCCTATGGCCCACACGGCGTCTACTGCCCCTGTTATCCGCGGGCGTGCTCGAGTGCCGTGGCGATGATGTCCGCGCTGTCGGTGTGCAGGGCCTGTGCCGCGGTCTTGCCGGTCGCCGCGAGGTAGGCGTCGACCAGTCGATTGCCTGCGGCATATCCCGCTCCGGTCGGCAGCCCGACGGGAGTCGCACCGATGTGCTCGGCGATGGTGTCGCCGTGTACCCAGGCGGTGAAGTTCTGCATGCCGGTGATGTCCAGTCCGGAAACAACTTTCGTGAACACCGCGTCGTCGTGCAGGCTCGGCACGCCGATACGGGTGTAGCCGAGGTCCTCGCCGTAGAGTTGCCGGGCGAAGGCGTCGGCCAGCCCCTCGCTCACCACTTGTTCGCCGACGGTGACCGTCATCGGATTCCACACCACACCGCCGGGGCTGTAGCGCAGATTGTGGTGGAGTTCGTGCACCGCGGTGCTCTCGACTCGCTCCAGGTTCTGCGGGGAGGGCCACAGCGTGATCGTGATGTAACCGGAGATGCCGCCGAAGCCGGTGACGCCCAGGCTGGGCCCCATGAAGTTGGCGTCGCCAGGGTCGCCGAGGAGCAGTAGCACGGTGATGTCGGGGGCTTGGAACCCTGGTGTCGCGGCGAGCAATACGGCTGCGGCATCGTCGAGTGCCCGCTGCATGCGCTCCCAGGCCCCGGCCGCCGCAAGCGTGTCGATCGCATCCAGGCAACGTTGCTCGTCGCGATCGAGCGGAAACCCCGCCGACTGCCGGTGCATCGTCACCAGGTCGACCTCTCCTGGGAAGTACCGGTACATCCCGGCCATCGGGTCGAGCATCGATCGCAGCATGTCGCCGCGATCGTCCACCGGCGCCCGCAGGATCTGCTTCATGGTCGAGTAGGAGTCGAGAACCGTGATCGTCACGGGCCCGACGGTAAGCCCTCACGTAGCGTCAGGGGCAAGCCGAATTCCACCAGAACATGCCGGTCATCGGCCGCCATTGCGCGCGACCAGCAGGCCCATGCCCGGCCCGGTGACGCGTTACGGGCCCCGCTAGCGTGACCTCGACCGAGTCCGGTGGTGTACCTGCCGGCACGGCCGTCCTTTGCGTCGGATGCGCAGGGCGGAAAGGGAGATGTCATGGTGTCGGCCACCCTGCTGCTGCTGGCGGGAATTCAACTGACCTGCGTGTACCTGTTGTGGACGCGCACCGCCCGCATCGCCCGTCTCTGGGTGCTCGGCGTGATAGGGCTCGGTCTCGCTTACGACGCGGCGATTTTCGGCCTCGGTGCGGTGCTGGGGGAGGGGCAGCCGTTGCATGCGCTGAGCGTCGGCCGGTTTCTCGGTCACGCGCTGCTGACCCCGCTGCTTGTGCTCTGGGCTGTCGACCGCATCGACGCGGGTCGGCGATGGCGGTGGGCAGCGCTGGTACTCACCGGTGTCCTGCTGGGGTGGGGGATCGTCGAGGACGTGGTCCATCTGCGGTTGGTTCCCCGCCACTTCGCCGATACATTCCGCTACGCGTCGCAGACTCCGGCGGTGCCGGTCCCAGCGCTCGCCGCCACCGCGGTGCTGATCGTCGCCGGTGTCGTGCTGTGGCGCCGGGAAGGTCTCCGATTCCCCTTGCTCGGCACGTTGATCCTTGTCGCCGCATCCGGAGCGGCGGTGGCCGTGCCCTTGCTCGGTAATGCTGGTGAGGCCGTGATGCTGTGTGCGCTCACCGGCGCGGAACTGGCCCGATCTCATCGCAAGTCGCGGAAGAACTCGCGCACATCGCCGACCAGGATATCGGGAAACCCCATCCGCCCGTGAATGAGCTTGCATGGTCGTGCATAATCATCACATGGTTGATTCCTCGGACGGATCCGTCGTGCGCGTCGCGGTTGCTGGTGCGAGTGGGTATGCGGGCGGCGAAGTGCTCCGCCTGCTGCTCGGTCATCCGGACTACCGATCCGGACGCCTGGTCATCGGGGCGCTCACCGCGGGGACGAACGCAGGTACTCGGCTGGGTGCGTTGCAGCCGCATCTGCTGCCGCTGGCCGATCGGGTGCTCGCGCCGACCACCGTGGAGGAGCTGGCCGGCCACGATGTCGTCTTCCTCGGTCTCCCGCATGGGCAGTCCGCCGCGCTCGCCGAGCAGCTCCCGGACTCGACGATCATCATCGACTGCGGTGCCGACTTCCGGCTGAGTGACGCGCAGGCCTGGGAGAAGTACTACGGCACCCCGCACGCGGGCACCTGGCCCTACGGTCTGCCGGAGCTGCCCGGCGGCCGGGACCGGCTGCGCGGCGCGACCAGGATCGCCGTCCCCGGCTGCTATCCGACCGTGGCCAGCCTGGCGCTGGCGCCTGCGATCGCCGCGGGCATCATCGAGCCGAACGTCAACGTCGTCGCGGTCAGCGGCACCTCCGGCGCGGGCCGCAAACTCGACGTCGGCCTGCTCGGCTCGGAGGTCATGGGCTCGGTACGCGCCTACAGCATCGCGGGCGCACACCGGCACACCCCGGAAATCGCGCAGAACCTGAGCGCCGCAGGCGGCACCGACGTGAAAGTCTCCTTCACCCCTGTGCTCGCGCCGATGCCGCGTGGCATCCTCGCCACCTGCACCGCGCCGATCCGGGTAGACGTAGCCGAAGCCCGCGCCGTCTACGAAAAGGCATACGCGGACGAGCCTTTCGTGCACCTGCTGCCCGAAGGTGTACTGCCGCAGACCGGTGCGGTGCTCGGCTCCAACGCCGTCGCCCTCCAGGTCGCCATCGATGAGGCCGCAGGCCTGCTCGTGGTGATCGGCGCGGTCGACAACCTGACCAAGGGCACCGCGGGCGCCGCGGTGCAATCGATGAATCTGGCCCTCGGAATCGACGAGACCGCAGGACTTTCCACCGTAGGAGTGGCACCGTGACGACATCCGACACCGCCGACGGCAAACTGATCCGCACCCAGGGTGTGACCGCGCCGCTCGGTTTCCGCGCCGCGGGTATCGCCGCCGGGATCAAGGCCAATGGCAACCCCGATCTGGCGCTGGTGTTCAGCGAGGGTCCGGAGTACGCGGCGGCAGGTGTGTTCACCAGCAACAAGGTCAAGGCCGCGCCGGTGCAGTGGTCGCAGCAGGTGCTGAAGTCCGGTGCGCTGCGCGCGGTCATCCTCAATTCCGGGGGCGCCAACGCCTGCACCGGTCCCGGCGGTTTCCAGGACACCCACCGCACCGCCGAGGAATTGGCTACCGCGCTGAGCAATTGGGGCACCGAGACCGGCGCGGGGGAGATCGCGGTCTGCTCCACCGGCCTGATCGGCGACCGGCTGCCGATGGACAAGCTCATCCCGGCCGTCACCGAGATCGTGCACGAGATGGGCGGCGGCATGTCCGGCGGCACCGACGCCGCCTACGCCATCATGACCACCGACACCGTGCCGAAAGAGGCGTCGTTCCACCACAAGAACAAGTGGAACGTCGGCGGCATGGCCAAGGGCGCGGGCATGCTTGCGCCGTCGCTGGCCACCATGCTGGTCGTGCTCACCACCGATGCCCACGCCACCGCCGAACAACTGGATCAGGCGCTACGCAAGGCCACCCGGCTCACTTTCGACCGGCTCGATGTAGACGGATCGTGCTCCACCAACGACACCGTGCTGCTGCTGGCCAACGGTGCCAGCGAGGTCACCCCCAGCCAGGACGAACTCGACGCCGCCGTGCTCGCGGTCTGTGACGATCTGGCCGCTCAGCTGATGGCCGACGCGGAGGGCGTCACCAAGCGGGTTGTCGTCACCGTCACCGGCGCGGCGAACGAGGACGAGGCCCTGATCGCGGCTCGCGCCGTGGCCCGCGACAGCCTGGTCAAGACCGCGCTGTTCGGCTCCGACCCGAACTGGGGCCGGGTCCTGGCTGCTGTCGGCATCGCACCGATCACCCTCGACCCGAATGTGATCTCGGTGTCGTTCAACGGCAATCCGGTCTGCATCGACGGCATGGGCGCACCGGGCGCACGCGAGGTCGACCTGTCCGGCGCCGATATCGAGGTGCTCATCGATCTGCGGCTCGGCGAGGGCACCGCGAGCATCCGCACCACCGACCTCTCGCACGGCTACGTCGAAGAGAACTCGGCCTACAGCTCATGACCGCCGATATCCTGCACAGCCTGTCGGCTCTGGACAAAGCCCACGTTCTGGCCGATGCCCTGCCCTGGCTGCAAAAGTTCCGCGACAAGATCGTCGTGGTGAAATACGGCGGCAACGCCATGATCGACGATCGGCTCAAACACGATTTCGCCGCCGATATGGCGTTCCTGCGCACCGTCGGTGTGCACCCGGTGGTGGTGCACGGCGGCGGACCGCAGATCAACGCCATGTTGAAGCGGCTCGGTCTCACCGGTGAGTTCCGCGGTGGTTTCCGGGTCACCACGCCCGAGATCATGGACGTGGTGCGGATGGTGCTGTTCGGTCAGGTCGGGCGTGAACTCGTCGGGCTGATCAACGCCCACGGTCCGTACGCGGTCGGTATCTCCGGCGAGGACGCGCATCTGTTCACCGCGACCCGCCGTACCGTCGACGTGGACGGTGAACCCACCGACATCGGCCTGGTCGGCGACGTGACCGAGGTGAACCCCGCCGCGGTCCTCGACCTCATCGGTGCAGGCCGCATCCCGGTGGTGTCCACCATCGCCCCCGACGCCGACGGCGTCGTCCACAACATCAATGCCGACACCGCCGCGGCCGCACTGGCCGAGGGCATCGGCGCGGAAAAACTGGTGGTCCTCACCGATGTCGAGGGCCTCTACACCGACTGGCCGGACCGGTCGTCGCTGACCTCCGCGATCGACGCGAACGCACTGGCGGAGTTGCTCCCGCGCCTGGATGCGGGCATGGTGCCCAAGATGGAAGCCTGCCTGCGCGCGGTCCGCGGTGGGGTGCCCAGCGCGCACGTCATCGACGGACGCGTCCCGCATTCGGTGCTGCTGGAGCTGTTCACCGGAGAGGGCATCGGGACCATGGTGACCCCCGCGTCGCCCGGGCGGACGAGCGAAAACGGAGCCGGAGCATGAGCACAGAGCAATTGCAGCAGCGGTGGTCGGCCGCCCTGATGCACAACTACAAGACCCCCGACATCGTGCTGGTACGCGGTGCGGGCGCGGTGGTCTACGACGCCGACGGCAATCGCTACGTCGATTTCCTCGGCGGGATCGCCGTCAACAGCCTCGGCCACGCCCATCCGGCGATTCTGGAAGCGGTCACCCACCAGCTCGGCACGCTCGGGCACGTGTCCAACATCTACGGCAACGAGCCGGTGATCGAGCTGGCCGAACGCCTGCTCGATCACTTCGGAGACGGCCGCACCGGTGAGAGCAAGGCCTTCTTCTGCAACTCCGGCACCGAGGCCAACGAGGCCGCGTTCAAGATCGCCCGGCTCACCGGACGGCGCAAGATCATCGCCTGCGACGAGGCCTTCCACGGGCGCACCATGGGTGCGCTCGCGCTCACCGGGCAGCCGTCCAAGCGGGCGCCGTTCGAGCCGATGCCGCCCGGCGTCGTGCACGTGCCCTACGGCGACGTCGCCGCGCTGGAGAAGGTCGTCGATTCCGACACCGCCGCGGTCTTCCTCGAGCCGATGATGGGGGAGAGTGGTGTCGTGGTGCCTCCGCTGGACTACCTGGTGCGGGCACGGGAGATCACCGCGAAACACGGTGCGCTGCTGATCCTGGACGAGGTGCAGACCGGCATCGGGCGTACCGGCAAGTTCTACGCCCACCAGTCGGTCGGCATCGTGCCCGACGTCATCACGCTGGCCAAGGGGCTCGGCGGTGGTCTGCCGATCGGTGCGGTGCTGGCCACCGGCAAGGCGGCCGAGCTGCTCACCCCCGGCCTGCACGGCACCACCTTCGGCGGTAATCCCGTCTGCGCGGCGGCCGCACTCGCGGTGCTGCGCACCATCGATGAGCAGGGCCTGCTCGAGCACGTCGAATCACTGGGCAAACGGCTCAGCGACGGTATCGCGCTGCTCGAACATCCGCTGATCGACCATGTGCGCGGTGCCGGACTGCTGATCGGCATCGTCCTCACCGAGGACGTGGCCGCACAGGTCGAGGTGCGGGCGCGGGAAGCCGGGTACCTGGTGAACCCGGCCAAGCCGAACGTCATCCGGTTGGCGCCGCCGCTGGTGCTCACCGAAACCCAATCCGACAACTTCGTCGCCGATCTGCCGGAGATCCTCGATCTGGCCGCAGCCGACGCGAAGGGAGCCTCCGCATGACGTTGTCCGATTCCTCCCCGGTGAACGGTTCCGCGCCCGCCGCCGCGAACGTGCGGCATTTTCTGCGCGATGACGATCTCACGCCGTCCGAGCAGGCCGAGGTGCTCGCGCTGGCCGCCGAACTCAAGGGCGCGCCGTTCGCGCGTCGTCCGCTGGAGGGCCCGCGCGGGGTCGGGGTGATCTTCGAGAAGAACTCCACCCGCACCCGATTCTCGTTCGAACTCGGCATCGCCCAGCTCGGCGGGCACGCCGTGGTCGTCGACGGCCGCGACACCCAACTGGGCCGCGAGGAGACTCTCGGCGACACCGGACGGGTGCTCTCGCGCTATGTCGACGCCATCGTCTGGCGCACCTTCGAGCAGAGCCGGCTCGACGAAATGGCGGCGACCGCAACGGTTCCCGTGGTGAACGCGCTATCGGACGAGTTCCATCCCTGCCAGGTGCTCGCCGATCTGCTCACCCTCACCGAGCAGCTGGGACCGCTGACGGGCCGCAAGCTCGCCTACTTCGGCGACGGCGCCAACAATATGGCGCATTCGTTGCTGCTCGGCGGCGTCACCGCCGGGCTGCACGTCACCATCGCCGCGCCGGAGGGTTTCGCGCCGCTGCCGGGGGTCGTCGAGGCCGCGCGGGCCCGTGCTGGCGAAACCGGTGGAAGCGTCACCCTCACCGACGATCCGCGCATTGCCGCCGAGCGCGCCGACGCCCTGGTCACCGATACCTGGACTTCGATGGGCCAGGAGAACGACGGTCTCGACCGGGTCGGCCCGTTCCGCCGCTTCCAGATCAACACCGGTCTGCTGGCAAAGGCGCAGCCGAACGCCGTTGTGCTGCACTGCCTGCCCGCTCATCGCGGCGAGGAGATCACCGACGAGGTGCTCGACGGCCCGCAGAGCGTGGTATGGGACGAGGCCGAGAACCGCCTGCACGCCCAGAAGGCACTGCTGGTGTGGCTGCTGGACAGACAGAACGGCCAACGATGAGCGTGCCCACCTCCGACACCGGCGTCCCGGGTCCGGCCACCGCCGCGACCAGGGCCGGACGACAGTCGCGCATCGTGGCGCTGCTGTCGGCCCACTCAGTACGCAGTCAAACCGAACTCGCGGCCCTGCTCGCGTCCGAGGGCATCGAGACGACCCAGGCCACCTTGTCCCGTGACCTGGACGAACTCGGCGCGGTGAAGCTGCGCGCCGCCGACGGCGGTGCCGGTGTCTATATCGTCCCCGAGGACGGCAGCCCCGTCCGCGGCGTCACCGGCGGCACCGGCCGCCTGTCGAAGTTGCTCGGCGACCTCCTCGTCTCCACCGACGCCAGCGGCAACATCGCAGTCCTGCGCACCCCACCCGGCGCCGCTCACTTCCTCGCCAGCGCCCTCGACCGCGCAGCCCTGCCCTACATCGTCGGCACCATCGCAGGTGATGACACCATCGCGGTGATCGCGCGTGAACCACTCACCGGCGCGGAGTTGGCCGCGGAGATCGAGCGGTTGGCGTAACGCACGTCCGGCGTGAATGGCCGCCGTTCCATGCGATGCGGCGGGGTCAGGGCTCCAGCGGACCGACCGTCTCCGACGGCAGCCTGCGCACCGGCGAGGTCTCTCGGAAATGGACGAGAATGTGGAACGCTCCGGACAGTGACTCGACGGCGATATGTTCGTCCGCGTCGCGGTCGGGCGAGTACATACCGCTGATGGTGCGGGCGATCGTTGGTCCGCGCAGCCAATCGCGCACGGCGCCGGCGGCCTTGCCGCGCACGTCGATCCAATGATCGGTGAGCCCTGCCGCGCCGAGTGTGGCATCGAGCCATCCGGGCGCCGGCTCGGGAGCGACGGCGACGCCCAGATCGCCGTGGTGGAACCCGATCGCGATCGAGAGGTAGTCCGCGCCCAGTGCGGCCGCTAGATAGCTACCCGCGCTGATGAAGTCGCTGTCCGGCGACAGCCCGACCCGTGGCGCGGATGCGGCGGTGTGCGCGATGCCATCCCAGTACACGATCTTCGCGCCGGTGCGGTCGTGCCAGTCGAGTATCCGGCGTGCCGAAGGCTGTTCGTCGTAGGCGAAGCCGCCCTTGCCGGCAATGCTGTTGGCGTGGAAATCGACGATCCGGCGGGCATGGTCGAGGACCGTCTGCGGTGCGGCGAGCTGCGCCACCAGCGTGTACGCATCGCGGGCGTGCTCGAGGAACGGCCGACCCGGGTGCGTTCCCAGAGCGCGCTGCACGTGCTCGTCGACCGTATGCGCGGTGCGAATCGGCGAGTAGTGGGTGTGCAGCTGCGCTACCGCGTGCGGCGCAACCCGGCGAACATGCGCCAGCACGGCGTCGTAGTCGGCGGGCTCGGCCAGCGTCGGCTCGACGCCGAATATCCGCACGGAGTCCTCCGGGTGGTGCCGATTGAATTCGGCGATCCAGTAGAGCGTTTCGGCCATCTCCTCGGTCCGCCACGGACGCCACGCCTCCGCCAGCAGCGCACGCGCGTCGCCTTGGCCGGTGCGGAGGAAGTGGTCGAGACGTTCCCCGGCGGCGGCCGTGTCCTGGATGGCCAGGGCGCGGAATCCATACCGGCGCACCAACTCCTGGAAAACCTGACCTCGGATCCCGAAGGTCTGCCTGGAGAACCGCGTGGATTCACCTAGTCCGATGACCCGCGCAGCGCCGACCGCGTCGGCGATCGCGGCACCGTCGGCCACCGGACGCGCATTCTGTCGAATCCACTGCGAAATCTCTACTGCCGACATGCTTTCCATCCTTCGACCACCGACTGCGGCGACTCATAGCGTAGTGATTCCGAGGACCGCCGGAGCGATCGCGACCAGCATCAGGGCCGCCGGGACCGGGCTTCCCCCGAGATCTTTTGCGCGCAGGTGCGACGCCGCCGCGCCGAGGAAGTACAGCACCACCCCGATGGCGGCCGCGATACCCAGCGGCCGGTAGACGATTCCGGCCAGCAGACCCGCGGCACCGGCGAACTCCAACGCCGCGAGTGCCGGGAACCAGCTCAGTGGCACGCCGAGCCGGACCATTGTCGAGGTGACCTCGTCGTCCTTGATGAGCTTGGCGCGCCCGGAGACCACCAGCACGACCGACAGCAGCACCGCCAACACGATGTATGCGATGAACACAATTCCTCCAAGAGCTTGGTAGATGGGCGCAGGTGCTGCGAGGGGGTTCTGACCTGGTCCTCAGCGCCGCGACAAGAAGTAAAGTACAACGTGCATTGCACAATGTAAAGTGGTCGTTGTCATTCGATCAGGAAGGCACTGATGAACAGCACGTCTCAGCGGCTCGGGCGGCCGCGTAAAGGTTCTGTCGACAAGCGGCAGGCCATCGTGGACGCCGCGCGCACCGTGTTCGGACGCGTGGGATACCTGGGCGCGAGCATCGATCTGATCGCCGCCGAAGCCGAGGTATCCACCCGCACGATCTACAACCACTTCGCGAACAAGGAAAAACTCTTCGCCACCACGGTGAGCGAGAGTTCCGAGCACGTCGCAGCCACCCACATCGAGATCATCGAGCGGCATCTTCGCGATGACCTCACCGCCGCGGACCTGGAAAAAGCGCTGGTGGGTCTGGCCAAGGAATGGCTGCGATCGGATGCGGCCATCGCCGAACACACCGCACTCGTCGGCCGGATCCCCGCCGAGAGCAAAGAACTTCCGCCCGAACTCGTCGCGGCATGGCGAGAATCCGGACCTGCCCGTGTGCAGCGGGCCCTGGCCGGCCAGCTGGCTAGCCTCGGCGAACGCCGCCTGCTGCGCATCGATGATCCGGCCATCGCCGCCCAGCACTACATCGTGCTCATCACCAACCGCTGGACCAGCGGCGCGGGCGGCACCACCGAGCCGTCGCACGAGCAGATCGACGCCAACGCCGAAACCGGTGTGCACACCTTCCTGTACGGCCACCTTCCCGGCCGGTGACCGGGATCGCGGCGGGCACCCACCTGCCTGGCCGATGACCAGGTGCCGGGTGCTCGCTGACCGGGGCATGCCCGCAGGGGCTCATGTGCTGCTCGGCCTCATCCGGCTGTGCGGTGGCGCGGATGCTTTCAGATCACCACCCAGCACCGCGGCTGCTAGCCGGCGAACATCTCGTCGGCGGACGCTGCCGTTAGCACCTTGGTAGTCCAACGGGCGGACTGCGGCAGGGTCCGCCGACCGCACTCGGTCGGTGATGGAGGCGGGCAAGGGCCCGAACTTCCTTGATGGACGCACCGCAGGTAGTTCGAGGTCGAATGGCGCGGCGGCGTGTGGCCGACGATGACCACCCCTTATGTATGCGGGCCGTCATCGAGGAATCGGTGCTCGACCGACCTGTCGGCGGACCGAGAGTAATGCTGGGTCAACTTCGGCAGCTGCTCGACCTCACGCAACGTGAAAAACGTAGAACTGCGAATCATGCCGACTCGGGTCGCGGTCCATGACGGTCTGGATGACGAATTCACGCTGCTGGATTTCGACGCGGCGCAGGGGATCGGATACCTGGAGCTCGCCGCAGCCTGCGTCAACGCCCCGCACATCATTGCCGGTGCCCCGGCGATCACTCGCCACTCCGACGGCTCGGTCACCCTCACCGGCTCCGCCGTCATCCTGCGCTACACCGCTGGCGAATGGGGAGCCTTCATCGCAGGCGCCCGTGACGGCGAGTTTGCCGCAGCCTGACTCTGCCAACCGGTAGCCCGGCAAGTTTCGGATCGACGGCGGAGGCTGAGAATGTCCGGTGCTGGCGAGTCGGCCTCGGCCCCTTCAGCTGAGCTGTTCGGCTAGGTCCCGGAGGATTCGGCGTCGCACCGGGACTCAGTCATCAGGCGAAGATTTCTTCAGGGGGTGTGCCGCTCAGTATCTGTGCCGTCCATCTGCGGACGTCGGCGGGGTCTGCTGACCGTGAGGATGTATTTGATGATCGCGATCAGGTCGTTGACTGTTGTTTGCGGCTGTGTTGGTTCTGTTCGAGGTGGCGGCGCCAGATGGCGACGATGTATTCGAGCATCCGGAACGGCATGAGTCTGTCGCTGCGGGATTGATGTTCGATGAGTAGGTAGATGAAGGCAGGGTGGTCGTCGATCCGGGTGCGGTAGAGCAGGTCGCTGTAGCGGCAGCGCAGTTGCGATGTGACGAAGCTTCCTGGTTGCAGCTCGAGGGAGGGGCAGTCGATCCGAGCGCCGATCTCGCTCGGTAGAACCGCTCGCAGCTCACTCGCGGCGTTGTCGGGGCGGGCCATGACGTGCCGGAAGTAGGCATCGTGGGAGTTGGAGCCGGACTCGACCATGGCGGGGAAGCTACACCGGGCCACCGACACTCTTCGCTGCTTAGCCCAGCGCGCGTATCACCGGAGTCACAGTGCCGCATCAGTGGTGTGACGGCGTGGCCGCAGACCTGCAGGGGCGATGGTCGAGACCTAGGGTCGTGACTGGCCGAGAACGTCCTGCGAGAAGGAGGCGTCGCGTTATGCCGAAGTACTTGTGGCGGGTCAGCTACACCCAGGAGGGGGCATCCGGGTTGCTCGCGCAGGGCGGCAGCGTCCGCCGAGCGGCCATCACGGAAATGGTCGAGAGCGTGGGCGGACATGTCGACGCCTGCTATTTCGCCTTCGGCGACGACGACCTGTTCGTGATCGGAGATGCTCCCGACGAAGTGTCGGCCGCCGCGCTCGCCATCCGGACCGCAGCGTCTGGCGCCGCGATATCGCACACCGTGGCACTGCTGACGCCCGAGCAGGTCGACCAAGCCGTCGCGCGAGAGGTCACTTACACGCCGCCTGCCGTATAGGGATGGCTTCGGGGGCGGACGACTGCTCCGGGTGTTCGTCACGGCGCTGATGCTCGCGGCCCCTGGACTCGCGGCGGCCGATTGTCCCGTGCGTTGCCCCCACGTGTGAGGGTCGAATCGCCGCTGCGAATGACAGCGCTGCCCTTGTCGCGATCGGCCCGGCTACCGGTGTCGATCATCATCCGCGCGAGGGACCGGCCCAGTGGCCGTGGAAGTCGCGTCATCGCCAGGTGGATCGGCGAGTGACGCGCGAGGCCGGTGCCACGCGGGTCGACTCGCTATATGGGTGGGCTCGCATCACCCGGGCTCGCGCTCATGGCGTGAACCCGTTAGGCGCGCGATATCAGTAGTTGCGCCCCGGCGGATACTCGGAGAAGAACTGCTGGAGCAGGGGCGTCGCCACGTCTAGTCCGTGTTTGGCAATGCCGAGGGCGGCGTTGCCGAGGTTGATGACGACGAAACCGATGACGTCGCGGTTCTGTTCGGCCAGGTCCCGCAGTGGTTCGATGATGTTGGTGAACATGGTGTCGGTCCTTCGGCATCCGGTGCGGATGGGTATCGCCAGAGTCCCACACACTGGGTACGCTGCCAAGGCTTCAGGCACAATCGCCGCAGGCAGCGGCCATCGCAACCCCGGCTGTGAATGAGATTGCATCATCATGCATAATCATTTCCAGGCGCGAGCCCAACCGGCGACCAGCAAGCTGCTCACCGCAGCCGCGCAGACCCATACAGACTTAGGAGCACCAGATCATGTCCGATCGCGTCGTACTCGCCTACTCCGGTGGGCTGGACACCTCCGTGGCCATCAGCTGGATCGGCAAGGAGACCGGCGCCGAGGTCGTTGCCGTTGCCATCGACCTGGGTCAGGGCGGCGAGGACATGAACGTGGTGCGCCAGCGCGCCCTCGATTGCGGCGCCGTCGAGGCCATCGTGGTCGACGCCCGCGACGAGTTCGCCGACGACTACTGCCTGCCCACCATCCAGGCCAACGCCATGTACATGGGCCGCTACCCGCTGGTGTCGGCGATCAGCCGCCCGCTCATCGTCAAGCACCTCGTCGAGGCGGCCAAGTTCCACGGCGCGAGCACCGTCGCGCACGGCTGCACCGGCAAGGGCAACGACCAGGTGCGTTTCGAGGTCGGCATCGGCGCGCTCGCGCCCGACCTGAACGTCATCGCGCCGGTCCGCGACTACGCCTGGACCCGTGAGAAGGCCATCGCGTTCGCCGAGGAGAACGCGCTGCCGATCAACGTCACCAAGAAGTCGCCGTTCTCCATCGACCAGAACGTGTGGGGCCGCGCCGTCGAGACCGGCTTCCTCGAGGATCTGTGGAACGCGCCCACCAAGGACGTCTACGACTACACCTCCGACCCGACGGTCAACTTCGAGGCGCCCGACGAACTGATCGTCACCTTCGAACGCGGTGTGCCGGTCGCTATCGACGGCCGCCAGGTCTCCGTGCTCGAAGCGATCGTCGAGCTGAACACGCGCGCAGGTCGCCAGGGTGTGGGCCGTCTGGACATGGTCGAGGACCGTCTCGTCGGCATCAAGAGCCGCGAGATCTACGAGGCGCCCGGCGCCATCGCCCTGATCGCCGCCCACCAGGAGCTGGAAGCGGTCACCATCGAGCGCGAGCTCGGCCGCTACAAGCGTCAGGTCGAGCAGCGCTGGGGCGAGCTGGTCTACGACGGCCTGTGGTTCTCCCCGCTCAAGCGCGCGCTGGACGCCTTCGTCGGCGAGACCCAGGAGCACGTCTCCGGCGATATCCGGATGGTGCTGCACGGCGGCAACGTCGTCGTCAACGGCCGCCGCAGCGAGCAGTCGCTCTACGACTTCAACCTCGCCACCTACGACGAAGGCGACACCTTCGACCAGTCGCTGGCCAAGGGCTTCGTCCAGATCCACGGCCTGTCGTCGAAGGTCGCCGCGCGCCGCGATCTCAACCAGAAGTAACCAGTTCGACCTGTGATGCCGGGCCGGCTCTTGTAGTTTCGGCCCGGCATCGCCATGTCGGCCATAGGCGTGCGCGCGGCCCGGCCGATTACCGTAGTTCTCGACGTGCCCGGCCGAGCCGAACATCAGCAATCAGACCCGAGGAGACACCCACACCATGACGCAGAGCGGCGGAACCAACGAAGGTGCGCTCTGGGGCGGCCGATTCGCGTCCGGGCCTGCCGAGGCGATGGCGGCGCTGAGCAAGTCGACCCACTTCGACTGGGCGCTGGCTCCCTACGACATCCGCGCCTCGAAGGCGCACGCCAGGGTGCTGCACAAGGCGGGTCTGCTCTCCGACGGTGATCGCGACGCCATGCTGGCCGCGCTCGACCAGCTCGCCGCCGACGTGGCCTCCGGCGTGTTCGGCCCGGCCGAATCCGATGAGGACGTACACGGCGCCCTCGAGCGCGGACTCATCGAACGCGCGGGCACCGAGCTCGGTGGCAGGCTGCGCGCAGGCCGTTCCCGCAACGACCAGGTGGCGACGTTGTTCCGGATGTGGTTGCGCGATGCGGTGCGCCGGGTCGCGGCCGGGCTGCTCGAGGTTGTCGACGCTCTCGTCGCGCAGGCGGCGGCCCATCCGGACGCCGTCATGCCCGGTAAGACCCACTTGCAGGCCGCACAGCCCGTGCTGCTGGCACACCAACTGCTGGCGCACGCGCATCCGCTGTTGCGTGACATCGACCGGCTGCGTGACTTCGACAAGCGGGCAGCCGTCTCACCCTATGGTTCGGGCGCGCTCGCGGGTTCCTCGCTGGGTCTGGATCCGGAGCAGATCGCCGCCGACCTGGATTTCGACGCCGCAGCGGCGAACAGCATCGACGCCACCTCCGCACGCGATTTCGCCGCCGAAGCCGCGTTCGTACTGGCCATGATCGGAGTGGACCTGAGCCGGATGGCCGAAGAGGTCATCATCTGGAGCACACCGGAATTCGGCTACATCACCCTCGCCGACGCGTGGTCCACCGGCTCGTCGATCATGCCGCAGAAGAAGAACCCGGACGTCTCCGAACTCACCCGCGGCAAAGCGGGCCGACTGATCGGCAATCTCACCGGCCTGCTGGCCACTCTCAAGGCGCAGCCGCTGGCCTACAACCGGGATCTGCAGGAAGACAAGGAGCCACTGTTCGATTCGGTGGCCCAATTGGAGCTGCTGCTGCCCGCCATCGCCGGCCTGGTCTCCACCCTGACCTTCCACACCGACCGTATGGCCGAACTCGCCCCGGCCGGTTTCACCCTCGCCACCGACATCGCCGAATGGCTGGTGCGCCAAGGTGTTCCGTTCCGGGTGGCGCACGAAGCCGCCGGTGGTTGCGTGCGTGCGGCCGAAGCCCGCGGCGTTGGGCTCGACGAACTGACCGACGAGGAGTTCGCCGCCGTCGATCCGGCGCTCGGCCCGCAGGTCCGTGAAGTGTTGACCGTCGCCGGATCGATCGCATCGCGTAACTCGCGGGGCGGTACCGCCGGCGTCCGGGTCGCCGAACAGCTGGACGAGGTGCGTGCCGCCGCAACCGGCGCGCGCGCCTGGCTGGGCTGAGGCTTCCGAACTCGCGGCCCAGTTCGGGCCGGGCTCGGTTCTGCGTGTGGGCCGTGACCCGGATAACTCATTCGACCCGTCACATACAGCGTTGCCCGCTCGTCCTTGAAGTGCAGGTATGGACCTTCACGAGTAGGGACGGCCATGGATCGATCACAAGAAACAGACCAAGCCGGTGCCGGTGAGCTCGCCGAGAGC
Source organism: Nocardia sp. NPDC059180 (assembly GCF_042754945.1). Classification (NCBI taxonomy): domain Bacteria; kingdom Bacillati; phylum Actinomycetota; class Actinomycetes; order Mycobacteriales; family Nocardiaceae; genus Nocardia; species Nocardia sp. NPDC059180. The sequence continues at coordinate 22,532 of NZ_JBHZBU010000012.1, read as the reverse complement.
TCGACACCACAGGCACAGGCGCGCAGACGTCGTCGGTGGCCGCGATGGCTGTTGGCCGTCACCGCGGTACTGGTAGCGGTCGCGCTGTTGGGCGCATACGTCTGGCAGCCCGCGGAATCCGGTCGCGACTTCCGTTCGCCGTATCTGGCCGAGATGGGCTCGCACTACGCCGACACTGCGACGGCGCGTTTCCACTACCTCACCGCGGGCACCGGCACACCGGTCGTGCTGCTCTCGCCCGGCGGGACCTCGGTGATCGGCTGGAAGGATCAGGTCGAGGTGCTGGCGCGCGACCACAAGGTCTATGTCGTCGATCTTCCCGGCCAGGGCTATACCGAACTCCGGGACGACGATTTCCGATTCGACCTGGACGCGATGACCGCCGCGATCGGGACATTCCTCGACGCTGTCGGTGTGAAAGAGGCCGCGCTGGCCGGTAATTCCTGGAGCGGAGGGTGGGCGCTGGCGTTCGCGCAACGCCATCCCGAACGCGTCAGCAAGCTGGCGCTGCTCGACGCGACCGGCCTCGATCTGCGCGGCACCTGGATGTGGGAAGCGCTGAAAATCCCTGTGATCGGGGAGATAGCGACCAAACTTTCCACGGGCAAGGCGACGGTGCGCAGACTCGCCGACGGCATGATGGTGAATTCCGACCGCGTGACAGATCAGCTCATCGACGAATGGTGGGCGCCGATGACCTTCCACGACAACATCCGCGCCACCTACCTGCTGGAACGCCGGCTCGACTGGTCCGTCACCGAACGAGCGCTTCCGTCGACCCGCACACCGACCTTGGTGCTGTGGGGTGCGCAGGACACCGTCCAGCCCGTCGAACGCGCGCACCGCTTCGGGGATCTGATGCCCGACGCGCGGGTGGAGATCCTCGACGGCTGTGGTCACGTACCCCAGCTGGATTGCCCCGATCGGGTGAATCAGCAGCTGACAGCTTTTCTGGCCGACTGAATTCGCTGCGTGCGAGCCGGTTTCGTGGCCGGGGGAGCGGGGTGCCCCCGGCGGCGTGCCCGCTAGTCTGCGCCCATGACGTTCCTGTTCCTCGCGTTGGCCATCGTTTCGGAGATCTCGGCGACGGTATCGCTGAAGCTGTCCGAGGGCTTCACCAAGCTGGTGCCGTCGATCGTGGTGGTCGTCGGGTACGCGGCGGCGTTCTTGTTCCTGTCGCAGGCATTGAAGCGGGGGATGGGTGTAGGGGTCGCCTACGGCATCTGGTCGGCTGTCGGGGTGGCGGCGGTGGCCGTCATCGGGGCGTTGTTCCTGGACGAGCGGCTCACCTTGGTGCAGGTGGGTGGGATCGTGTTGGTGATTCTCGGCGTCGTGGCGTTGGAACTGGGTGGGGCGCACTGATTTTCGCGATCATTGGACCCTCGTATGGGTTCGGTGGATGACACCGCGGGCGCGTGAGGCGACTATTGGGTGCGATACCGATGTGCGCGGCTCCTACCTGCCGCTGCTGGCTTCCGCTGCGCACTCATACCATCTGGACCGCTACCAGGCCTAAACCAATAGCGCTACGTAGATATGCGCATCAAGCTATGTGTGTGTGATTCCAGTTCAGAACCCGCAACAACCAACCTCACGAAACCGCCAGGGAGTGGCAGGGTTGAGCGCAAATCGCAGTGACCAGGAGCCGATGCGCTCCGGATCCGCAGGCTCACTCGTAGCATGGCGCCCGGATATTCGGAGCGAAGGAGACGCGCGATGCAGGCACAGATCCCCGATACGGCTCTGGCCATGCTGCACGATCGGGCGATCGCGGTCGTCGACCGGTTCGCGGCCGAGCTGCCGCTCTACGAGGGCCTGCCGCAGTCGTTGATCGAAGGCGATTTCCTGCACGGGTCGCGGTTGAACGTGGAGTTGTTCTTCGCGTACCTACGCACGGGCCGGCTCCCGGACGAATCCGACACCAGGGAGATCGTGGATCTGGCGGCGGGGCGCGTGCGCGATGGCGCGCCGTTGGCGGAAGTGCTGAACAACTACCGGATCGGCGCGCACGTCGTGCGTTCGCAGCTGGCGGAGTCGGGATCCGACGAGGACGCCGCGATCCTCCGGGAAACCGCTGAGCCGCTGATCGAATACCTGCTGACGGTCACCGGGCGCATTGCGGTAGCAGCCGCGGAAGGGGCCCAGGAGCCCGGTTGGGAACAGCGCGAACGTCTGCGCGTGGTCGCCGATGCACTGCTCAGCGGTACCGACCCGGGCGAGTGGCTACCGGGTTCACCGACACCCATCGGTACGGCGTTCCATGTGGTGGTCTTCCGGGTAGGTGACGGTGATCCGGCCGCGCTGACCGAACTGCGCAACGCGATCGATGCGGCACCCGGTTCGTTCGTCCGGATGGACCGTCGCGGCTGGACGGCACTGTTGCCGTGGGCAGAGCCGGTCGACGAGGAGGTGCCCGGTTCGCTCGCCGAACTCGTGCCGAAGTTCGCCGCCCGCACCGATTGCGGATGGTGGGCCGGTGTGGCGCGGGCGGCGACCAGAGCCGAGATACCCGCGGCTTTCGCGGAGGCCCGGGTCCTGGCCGAACTCGGCCGCTGCTTGGAACGGAGCGAACCGGTATGCCTGCGCCGGGAGTTGCCCTTGGAGTACACCCTGGCCCGCAGCGGCGCGGCCTGCGCCGATCTGGCCGCGGTGCTGAACCCCCTCGATGATCAGCAACAGTTGGCGCAAACGCTGGACCTCTACCTCGACACCGACTTCAACCAGCTCGGAACCGCACGCGCCCTCTACGTCCACCGAAACACCGTGACCTATCGGCTCGCCCGCATCCACGAACTCACCGGGTTCGACCCCGCCTCGGCCGCAGGCGCCGTGCAACTCGCCGCCGCCCGCACCGCACGCCGGATTCGGGGCGGCCACTTCGGGGAGTGAGCCGACGAGGCTTCCGCGGTATCGAATGTGGATAGACTCCGATTCGCACTGTCTTGTCCCCGATGGAGATAGGAAGTTCGCATGAACCGTCGATTTGCTGCCGCCCTTGCCGTCATCGCCGCACCATTGCTGATCACCGCCTGCGGTGACGACGAATCCACCGACTCACCGACGACTACCACGCACGCGGTCACGACGACCCAGGCAGCGAATAATGCGGGTGCAACCGTTGCCCCCACCCAGCATCCGGCCCCGGCCCCCACCACCGGTCAGCGCGGTGCCGACGGCTCCACCGGCAACAACCTCACCCCTGAATACTGTGCACGCAACCAGGATCCGGGCTGCCCGGCAGGTAGCTATGTCGGCCCCAACGCCATCCCGAACCCCAACGGTGACGGCTCGTATGTGCCGTGCGAGGGCACCATCTGCACCAACCCGAACCACGGCGCGGGCCCCAATCCGCACGAAAACGGCGGCTCGACCATGCCGAACCCGAATGGTGACGGCAGCGTCGTGCCGTGCGAGGGCACGATCTGCACCAACCCCAACCACGGCGCAGGGCCCGATCCTCAGGAAAACGGCGGCCAGTCGATGCCGAACCCGAACGGTGACGGCAGTGAGGTGCCCTGTGAGGGCACGATCTGCACCAACCCGAACCACGGCGGCGGGGAGTAGGCCGGGCCGAGCGAACTCGCCGTCGGTGAGGCGGCCGTTCGAGAGGTGGACTATCGCACCACTCGACGGTCGCCTCCGTTATATCGAGATCGAGTCGGCGCCGCCGCCGATGTCAGGTGGACGGCTGAACTGCGGCCGTGGCGATATCGAGCGCAGAACCCAACCATGGGCTGTAGCTGTCCGCGTCGTCCGCCAGCGCAGCGCGCAACTCCACGGGATCAACCCATGCGTAGTCGGCTACCTCGGCCGGATGCGGATGCGGGTCGATGTCGTCGAGCCGGCCGATGAGCACGTGATCCCATTCGTGCTCCACCCGTCCGGAAGCCGGGTCCTCGGCGTGATAGCGGAAGACCCCGGCCTCGGTCAGCGCGGCGCGCACACCCATTTCCTCGATCAGCCGCACCCCGGCGGCTTCGATGACCGAGCCTCCCGGCGCGGGATGACCGCAGCATGTGTTGGACCAGCGGCCCGGGAATCGAGTCTTGATCAGGGCCCGCTGTTGCAGCAGCACCCGCCCGGACCGGTCGAACAGCAGCACCGAGAACGCGCGATGGAGCAACCCCGGTGCTCGATGCGCCTGCGCCACCTGGCACGAGCCGACCGCACGGCCCTCGTCGTCGACCAGCTCGACGTCGAGGGTCTCGCGGTCGATCTGTGGGTTGGCGAGGGTATCGGTCACAAATCCCACCATATCTGCGGCATTGTCGCCGTCCCTGCTCACGGCGGTCCATGATGTAACACATCACAGCTGACACATGATCGAGGCGCGATATGGGAAGCTCGTTCGAACACATCGGGGTGTGTGATGGGCGTCACGTTTCAGAGGGTAGGGCTGGGAGCGGATCGTGAAGTGGAGTGTGCGAGAGATGGCCGGATCGATGCAGCGGCTGATGGCGACCGCGCAGAACGGTCTGGAGGTGATCCGTTTCGGCGGGCTGAGCCATGACGTCGAGTCGTCGCCGTTCGAGGTGGTCGAGCGCCGCCGCATGTACCGGCTGCGACATTACTTCCCCGACGACACCACCCCTGGCCGCCCGGTCGCGGTGCTGGTGCCGCCGCTCATGGTCAACGCCGACATCTGGGATGTCAACGCCGAAGGCGGCGCGGTCGGCATCCTGCACAATGCCGGGATCGACTGCTGGGTGGTCGATTTCGGTTCACCGGCGATCGAGGAGGGCGGCTGGGAGCGCGATCTGGCCGACCATGTCCTCGCCGTCGACAGCGCCATCGACACCGTCTGTGAGGCGACCGGTGCCGGCGTGCACCTGATGGGCTATTCGCAGGGCGGCATGTTCGCCTACCAGACCACCGCCTTCCGCTACGGCAAGGGCGTATCCAGCATCGTGACCTTCGGCAGTCCGGTCGACATCGTCGCGGGAATGCCGTTCGGCCTGCCCTACGGCATCGCCTCCGATGTCGCCGATTTCCTGGCCGACCATGTGGTGACAAGGCTGCCGATCACCGATTCGATGGTGCGCATCGGCTTCCAGATGCTCGATCCGGTGAAAACGGCGAAATCGCGGATCGACTTCCTGCGTCAGCTGCACGACCGGGAGGCGCTGCTGCCGAAGGAACGTCAGCGCCGCTTCCTCAACAATGACGGCTGGGTCGGCTACGCGGGTCCGGCGGCAGCGGATCTGCTCAAGCAGTTCGTCGCGCACAACCGGATGATGCTCGGCGGTTTCGTGATCCGCGATCAGCCGATCTCCCTCGCCGAGCTGAAATGCCCGATCCTGGCCTTTGTCGGCGAGGTCGACGACATCGGCCAGCCTGCCGCCGTCCGCGGCATCGTCCGAGCGGCACCGAACGCCGAGGTGTACGAGGCGACGCTGCTGGCCGGGCATTTCGGTTTGGTCGCGGGCAGCGTTGCCACGAACCACACCTGGCCGATGGTGCGCGATTGGATCGGCTGGGTCGACGGCAGCTCGGCGCTGCCGGAACAGATCACGCCGATGGCCGAGCACGTGGACAGCAACCGTCCGCGCACCGCGACCACCCGTGTCGTGCACACCGCGGCCGCGCTGGCCGAGGCAGGCACCGGGATGGGTCGCGCGCTGGAAGGCATAGCGGGCAACACCGTGCGCGGATCGCTGGAGCTGGCAGGCGAAGCCGCGCGTGCACTGCCCCGGTTGACCCGCCTCGGCATGATCCAGCCGCACACCCGCATCTCGCTCGGCAAGCTCATGGCCGAGCAGTGCAAGCGGGCGCCGCTGCGGGAATGCTTCCTGTTCGACGACCGGGTGCACACCAACGAAGCTGTCGACGTCCGGATCGACAATGTGGTGCGCGGTCTGATCTCGGTCGGGATCCGGCCCGCGACCCGCGTCGGCGTCGTCATGGAGACGCGCCCGAGCGCCCTGGTCACCGTGGCCGCGCTGTCGCGGCTCGGTGCCGTCGCGGTGCTGCTGGCACCGGGTAGCGAGCTGCGCAGTGCAATCGAGCAGACCGGCACCAAGATCCTGATCTCGGATCCGGAGAACCTGCGGCATGCGGCGGCGACCGGTCAGCGGGTGCTGGTGCTCGGCGGTGGCGACGCCCGCGGCCTCGACATTCCACAGGGCGAGGACGTCATCGATCTGGAGCAGATCGATCCAGCGAAGGTGCGGCTGCCCGCCTGGTACCGCCCGAACCCCGGCCGGGCTCGCGAACTGGCATTCGTGCTTGTCACCGGCACGGGCAACCGGTTGGAGATCAAGTACATCACCAATCACCGCTGGGCGCTGTCGGCCTTCGGCACCGCCACGGCCGCCGACCTCGACCGCCGCGACACCGTCTACTGCCTGGCGCCACTGCATCATTCGTCGGGACTGCTGGTCAGTCTCGGCGGTGCCGTCGCGGGTGGCAGCCGGATCGCTCTGGCCCGGTCGCTGGATCCGGCGCGCTTCGCCGAGGAAGTGCACCGCTACGGCGTCACCGTGGTGACCTACACGTGGACGATGCTGCGCGACATCCTCGACGCCCAGGTCTTCCCCGTCGGCCATCAGCATCCGATCCGGTTGTTCATCGGCTCCGGTATGCCTGCCGGACTGTGGCGCCGCACCACCGAGCAGTTCGCGCCGGCCCGGGTCCTCGAGTTCTACGCCTCGATCGAGGGCGATGTGGTGCTGGCCAATGTGTCGGGCACCAAGCCCGGCTGCAAGGGCAGGCCGGTCCCCGGCACCGCGCGTGTCGAATTGGTCGCCTACGACCCGGTGACCGAGCAGATCGAGGTGGACGAATCCGGATTCGCGCGTCGCTGCGCCGACAACGAGGTCGGTCTGTTGATCGGGTCTGCCTCGGAGGGCGTCGACCTCTCTCGCGGCGGCTTGCGCGGGGTCTTCACCGCGGGTGATTCGTGGATGCCGACCGAGAATCTGTTCCGGCGTGACTCCGACGGTGACTACTGGCTGGTCGATCGCACCGACACCGTCATCCACACGCCGCGCGGCCCGGTGTACACGCAGCCGATCGTCGACACCCTCAACGACGTCACCGCGGTCGATATGGAGGTCGCCTACGGTCTGCCGGTCGGCGACCGGACGCTGGCGGTGGCGGCGGTGTGTGTACGCGGCGGCTTCAAGCTGGAGCCCAAGGACGTCAGCGAAGCCATGCGCGCACTCGACCCGCGGCAGCGACCCGATCTGGTGTGCGTGGTGGACGAGATTGCGCGTAGCGCGTCGTACCGGCCCTCGACTCGCGCCGTGCAAGCGGCGGGGCGTCCGCAGCCGGGGCCGGATACCTGGTGCTACAACGCGGAAACCGAGTCCTACGAGGTCCTGACGGAATCCGCCGGAAGCGAACTACTCGGGTGAATTGTGCGGTCCGGGCGGTACGCCGCCCGGCCCGTGCCCCCTCGTACCGGCCCGCCCGACCGTTGCCGCCGACGGCCGCAGCGGACCTGCTCGGGCAGCGTGCCGGAGCAGCGTGAGTCTCTCAGGCGGAGAAATCGGTAACCGCGTCCACCACACGCTCGATCTGTTCATCACCAAGCATCGGCCACAGCGGTAGCCGCACGATGGTCGCGGAGAATTCGGCGCTGCGCGTGCACGGTACGGGCGTGCGGCCGTACTTCAGGCCGGCGGGGCTGGAATCCAGGGGCACGTAATGGAACGGCGCGACGATGCCGCGGTCGGCCAGGTGCCGGATCATGGTGTCGCGCGCGTCTTCGGTGGGCAGTCGCAGATAGAACAGGTGCGCGGTGTGCTCCCGATCGCCCGGCACTTGCATCAGCCGGACATCATTGCGGCGCGCCCACTCCGGGAGCGCCGCCACGTAGGCGTCCCACACCCGGTGACGCCCCGCCTGGATGTGATCGAATTCGGCCAGTTGCGCATCGAGCACGGCGGCGTTGAGCTCGCTGGGCAGGTAGCTGGATCCGATGTCCTGCCAGGAGTATTTGTCGACTTGTCCACGCAGGAACCTGGCCCGGTCGGTGCCCTTCTCGCGGATGATCTCGGCGCGGCCCATCAGGATCTCATCCGAGAGCAGCAGCGCGCCGCCCTCACCGCAGTGCAGGTTCTTGGTGTCGTGGAAGCTCTGGGTGCCGACCGTGCCGATGGTGCCCAGCGCGCGTCCGCGCCAGGTGCCGCCGAGACCGTGCGCGTTGTCCTCGATGAGGGCAAGACCGTGCTCGGCGGCTATGTCGAGCAGTGGCGCCATCTCGGCGGCGACACCGCCGTAGTGCATGACGAGCACCGCTTTGGTCCGGTCGGTGACGGCGTCGGCCACCGACGCCGGGTCGATATTGCCGGTCGCAGGATCGATATCGACGAACACACAGGTCGCGCCGCGCAATGCCACGGCGGTGGCGGCGGAGGTGAAGGCGAAGCTGGGGACGATGACCTCGTCGTCGGGACCCAATTCCAGCAGCAGCGCCCCCAGTTCGAGCGCGTGGGTGCAGGAGGTGGTCAGCAGCGCGTGCGGGCTGCCGGTGAGGGCTTTGATCTTGGCGGTCGCCGACTTGGTGAACCGGCCGTCGCCATGGCTGTGGTCGGAGTCGAGCACCGTACGCAGATTTTCCAGCTCGGCTGACGCGCGGTAGGGCCTGCTGAAGATGACCCGGTCTTCGCTCACCGGGCGGCCGCCTTCACTGTGTCTGCGGAAGCGGTCTCGCCGCGTCGCGGGGTCGGCGATTCGACAGTCAGGTACAGCGGTTTGCCAACCAGAATATGCAGCGCGACACCGAGGTACTCCGCGATCAAGCCCAACGAGAACAGCACCGCGCCCGAACACAGCAGCAGCACAACGATGATCGACGCCCACCCTTCGGGATCGCCGTTGTCACTGGTCAACGCCGTGTAGATGATGATCGCGGCGAGGATTCCGCCGGCAAGCGCCAGCGTCACCCCGAGCAGGCTCACCAGCCGCAGCCCGCGGGTGCCGGTGCACAGCACCATCTTCCAGAACAGCGAGAACAACCGCCGATAGTTGTAGCCGGATTCCTCGCGGCCCTCGGCGCGCAACGCCACCGGCACCGATATCGTCGTGCCGACCACCCAGGTGAGCGCCACATCGAGGTACACACCGTTGGCGGCGACCTGGGCGAGCTGGCGACCGATATCGCCGCGGATCAACCGGAAGCTTTCGAACCTGGTCGAATCGGGAAACGCGAACACGGTCGCGAGCACGACCTTGGCGCCGCGCGAGGTGGTATTGCGCAGAAAACCGTGCGGGCGAGTGTTGGTCGGCTTGGAGTAGACGAGGTCGGCGCGGCCGGCGAGCGCGGCGTCGAGGAAGGCGGCGATGCAGCCCGGATCGTGCTGCCCGTCCTCGTCCATGGTGACGATCCATTCGCCGCGCGCTTCGGCCATACCGGCGATGGTCGCGGCGTCCTGACCGAAGTTGCGGCTCAACCACACCACTCGCACCTGCGGGTAGTCGCGGCGCAATTGTTCGAGGACGACGTCGGAGCGGTCGGGTCCGTGATCGTGGACCAGCACGATGTCGTCGATGACGAAGGCGGTGCCGTCCGGGGTGAGCGTCGGTCCCGACAGCTGGTCGAGTTCGCGAACCAGCGCGGCGATGGTGTGCTCGCCCCGATACACCGGGACCACTACCGATACCGAGCGCACGTCGCCGTCGATATGCGACGAATCCCGCGCCGACACGACGGAACCCGGAAGTGCGGTGGTCGGCCCCGGAGAAGCTGGCCTGGGAGGAATCGGCATTGGCGAGATCGACTTTCGATGACGGTGCGCGTGCCGGTACTCGTCACGGATGGGTGAGCCCGAGCCGCCGTGAACAATAACACGGGGTCGGCGCCTGTTTGCTGACCCGATTCCCCGGTGCGTCATCAGGTTCGCGACCGGCGGATGTGGTGGCATGTATGGTCTGGAACTCGTGGTGGAAAGTCGAGCCGGTATCCGGTCGGACGTGTTCAGGTGGGGCATCATCACCGCGATCGGCGTGGTCGCGGGATATCTCGCTGTGCTCGCCGCCAACGTCCGGCATTTCTACACCGACGACACCGAATCCCAGTACGCCCCGCTGTGGGTGATGACCGGCCGCTACCTGCGCGAGGGCCGGTTCCCGGCGATGGTGCCCGAGCATTGGCTCGCGGGCAATTACACGATCGAGGAAGCGGGCCTGCTGAATCCGCCGCAGCTGCTGATCGATCTGATCGCGCCGTCGGTGGACAACATCGCCCTCTACGCGACCGTCGTCAAGCTGATCTTCGCGGTGATCCTCGGGCTCGGCGTGTACCGGATCGCGCTGGCCTACGGTGCGAAACCTGCGTGGTCCGCGGTGGCGGGAGTGTCGTTCCCGTTCACCGGGTTCCTGCTGTTCTTCGACGCCGCGAGCTGGATGACTGCGTTCACCGGGACCGCCTGGCTGGTGCACGCCTGGGCGTCGGGTGTGCGTTATGCCCGTGGCCGCAGCGGACCGATCCCGGTGTTCGTCTTCCTGTATCTGGCGATCTCGGTGCAGTACATCTTCCCGGCGGTCGAGGCAGGCGTGATGATCGCCGCGGTGATCATCGGCGAGGTGATCTACCAGCGTCGCTGGGCGCCGTCGCTGCGACTGGCGGTCGTCGCCGGATGCGCGGCGGTGGCGGGTCTTGCGACCTATCTGCCCAGCCTGCTGACCGCCGACGTCACCTGGCGTGGCGCCGAAGAGATCAAGAACGACCCGTTCCTGACGGTGCCGTGGTCGGAATCGCTGAACGCCAGCCTGCCGAGCACCCTGCCCGCGTTCAACTCGTGGTGGGGATTCATTCAGCCGCTGCCGATGGTCTATATCGCCTGGTTCCTGATTCCAGCACTGGCGTTCATCGATTGGCGTCGCGCGGTGGGTGCGGTACGCGAGCTCAGCGCCGTCGGCCTCTTCACCGTCGTGGCACTGCTGTGGACCGCCGGGCCGGGCACGATGGGTCCGCTGCGCTGGCCGGCTCGGGTGCTGCCGATGGTGGCGCTCGGCCTGTTGCTGCTGGTGTGTGTGCTGCTGGGCCGCTACGGCACTGTCTCCGGTTGGCGTAGGCGCGGCATCGGCGCAGGGCTGCTGATCGGTGTGCTGCTGCTGCGTTCCCTGGCGGCGGCACCGAAAGAGGCCGTCTGGCATATCGTGTCCGCGCTCGGGGTGGCCGCGCTCGGCGCCGGCGTGGTGTGGCTGGGCCGCACCCGCGGTACGGCACTGGCCTGCGCATTGAGCATCGCCGCGGTGACGCCCATCGCCTATCTACAAGTGCGGGCCGCGCAGCCGACACCGATGAGCTGGAATCTGCCCGCGAACCGGGCCGACGCGAAGGCGGCGTTCCCGGATTTCCCCGGCAACACGCTGCAACTGGGGGAGCGCGGCCTGATCCAGCCCGGGCAGAACAACCTCGACGATGCCTACGGTTCGCTGGTGTTCGGCAACTACGCCAAGGACCTGGAGCTGACCTACGTCGGCGGATACACCCCGAACGGGCACTTCTACTTCGGTGAACTCCTGTGCATGCGGTGGGACACCAGCGTCTGCCCGGACGCCTACCGCCGCGCCTTCGCCACGGAACCGGCCACCGGGCGCCCGATCGTCGACCTGATGCTGATCGACCGCGTCGTCCTACAGCGAGCACTGTTCCCCGACGCACGTTCCCAGCCCACCCCGCCCGGCTGGAAGTGGGTCGACTACCCCGGCCACGAGGACTACATCTGGGTCCTCGAACGCGAGGACGGTCTCCTCTCGACTCGCAACGGCCGCATCGCCCACACCGACGGCGTCACCGCCACCTCGCTCGGCGAATCGGATCTGACCAGCCGCGTCCGCGTCGACTCCGGCACCGGCGGGAAGGTGGTGTTCGCCCGGCTCGGCTGGCCCGGCTACCGCGCGAGCATCGACGGTCGCGACGTGCCGATCAGCGTCGTCGCGAAAACCTTCGTTGCCGTGGATATCCCACCCGGCACCGAGGGGGCGGAACTGGTGCTGAGCTGGCGGCCGCCGGGGTGGAAGATCGGGGGCGCGGCTATCGTCGCCGGCCTGCTCGGGCTCGTGATCATGGAATGGGCGTATCTGCGTGGGCGTCGCCGCGATTCCGACGCCACCGACGCCACCGGTGAGAAGCCGTCACCCGAACCGGAAGCACCAGAACCCGACGACAAGCCCGACCTGGTAGAAGCCCGCCCATGACCGGTGCAGCAGACCCGGACGGCCGGGCGGGCGCCCACATGCCGAGCCACGTCGGGATGGGCGAGGCCGGGGCAGTGGGACTCGACGCGGCCGCGGCCACCGGGTCGGCGGCCGGCTCCGCAGCCTCGGACGTGACGAATGGCGACTCCTTCCGCTCGGCCGACGATTCGGCTCCCGACCCGGGCCCGCTGTTGCGCGTTGTCCGTCGCCAAGAGCTGGCCTTCGCCGTCGTCGGCGGCTTCAACACCCTGCTCGGCATCGTGCTCACCGTGGCCTGGCTGGCAGTGCTCGGCGACGATGTACCGCCGTCGGTTGCCGTGGTCGCCGCCTACTGCCTGAGCGTGATCGTCGCGTTCGTGCTGCACCGGACGTTGGTCTTCCGCGTACGCGGGCATCTGGTGCGCGATTTCCTCGCGTTCGTCGCGGTCAATTCCGGGGGGCTGCTGATGAACGTGGTGCTGCTGGAGCTGGCCGTGACGGTGCTCGATTTCCCGAGGACGCCCGCCGCCATCGTGGTGATGGGATTCGTTGCGGTGGTGAGCTTCTTCGGCCACCGTCATATCTCGTTCCGGCGGCGGGTAGGTTAGCCATCATGCCGGAGGAAACCACCGTCGACGCCACACTGCTGAGCCTGCTCGCCTGCCCACAGGACAAGGGCCCGCTGCATCTGGTGCGCACGGGCGACGGCGCGAGCGAGCTCTACAACCCGCGCCTGCGCCGCGCCTACCCGATCGACAACGGCATCCCGGTGCTGCTCATCGATGAGGCCCGCGATGTCGACGACGCCGAGCACGAGCAGTTCAGCACTCAGTTCTCGGAGTCCTGAACCGCGAGCGGTACGGCGAGGTCCGTGCCGAGTTCGCCGGTGAGATAGTGCTGCACCGTGGGGCCGACCAGCGCCACCACCTGCGGTAGCGGCAGCGACGCCATCGGTTCCAACATGGCGATCTTGCGTGCCACCAGGACCCCGACCATCTGGGAGGCGGCGAGATTCGCGCGCACCCTGCCATCGTCGTCGGCAGTCGCGATCCGCGAGCGGATCCGCTCGAGGACTACCTCCATCAGAAATGTCCGGGTGAGCTCCGGCCCGCTGCCACCGAGGAAGCTGCGCACTACCGCGATCACGCCTGCCCCTTCGGGCGAATCCCAGATCGACACCGCGGTTCGCACAAGGATCTCGCCCAGCTGATCCAGCGGTGCGCTGTCCATCGCGCGCAAGATGATCTCCGGGTCGACCGGGAATTCGACCACTGCGGCGAACAGTTGCTGTTTGGTCCCGAAGTAGTGGTGCACCAGCGCGGGATCGACGCCGGCGTCGCCGGCGATCGCCCGGATCGAGGTCTTGTCGAACCCGGCGTCGGCGAACCGAGCCCGGGCGGCCTCGAGGATCGCTTCCTTGGCGCCGGATCGGCCCGGCCTGCGTCCGGTCCTGATCGGGCCCGCGCTCGATGCGATCGCCCGCGCATCGGCCGCGCGCTCCCCCTGACCCCTCTCGGCGCCGCTGTCCGGGGCGGCTCCACTCATGCGGTCCGCCGCCGCAATGTCGCCGCGCCGAGGCACAACGCCACCACCGCGAATCCGGCGACCACCGCAAGATCCCGCCACATCACCGCGGTCGGCTCGGCATACACCGACACCTGCTGCAACGCATCGACGGCGTAACTCAACGGCATCACATTGCTGATCGCCTCCAACCAGCCCGGCAGCTGATTGCGCGGCACCAGCAGCCCGCACAGGAAGATCTGCGGGGCCACCACCACCGGCATGAACTGCACCGCCTGGAACTCGGTTCGGGCGAACGCACTGGCCAGCAGGCCGAGCGAGACACCGAGCACCGCATCGACCACCGCAATGAGCACAACCCACCCCGGGTTGCCCGCGGCATTGAGCCCGAGCAGTCCGAACGACACCAGACACGCCGTCACCGCCTGCGCCGCGGCCGCCGAGGAGAACGCGGTGCCGTAGCCGCCGAGCAGATCGAGCTTCGACAGCGGCGTGGTGAGCAGCCGCTCCAGCGTGCCCGAGGTGCGTTCGCGCTGCATGGCGATCGCGGTGATCAGGAACATCACGATGAACGGCAGTATGCCGAGCATGCTGATGCCGACCCGGTCGAACAGGGTCGTGGTCTGGTTCGGCGCTTTCGGTGTGTCCTTGTAGATGAAGTACAGCAATGTCATCAGCAGTGCGGGTACGACCAGGATCATCGCCACCGTGCGGTGGTCGTTGCGCAGCTGACGCAGGATTCGCGTGGTGGTCGCCAGGTACGGACGCATCGATACCTGGCGGGCGGGGGCGCGGTCGACGAGGGTGCTCATGCCGTCTTTCCCATCGTGATGAGGCTCAAGAAGGCCTGTTCGAGGTTCTGTTCGCCGGTCTCGGTTCGCAGTTCGTCCGGGCTGAGCTGGGCGAGGAGGTTGCCATCGCGCATGAGCAGCAGCCGATCGCAGTGGTCGGCCTCGTCCATGACGTGGCTGGACACCAGCAGCGTGGTGCCGGTGGCGGCGAGTTCTCGGAACTGTTTCCACAGATCGACCCGCAGCACCGGATCGAGCCCGACGGTCGGTTCGTCGAGGATCAGCAGTTCCGGCGCGGCCACCAGTGCGCAGGCCAGTGAGGCGCGAGTGAGCTGTCCACCCGACAATTCGTCGCCGCGCTGGTGCTGATAGTCCAGCAGGCCGACGGCGCCGAGCGCTTCGTCGATATCGCCGCGATCGGCGCCGTAGAGCGCGGCGAAATAGGCGACGTTGTCGCGCACGCTGATATCGGCATAGATGCTGGGGGACTGGGTCACATAGCCGATGCGCCGGCGCAGCGCCGCCGACCCCGCAGGCATCCCCAGCGCCTTGATCTCGCCCGACGCCACGATCTGCGTGCCGACGATGCTGCGCATCAACGTGGTTTTACCGCACCCGGACGGGCCGAGCAGCCCGGTGATCGACCCTCGGGGAATGGTCAGTGATACGCCGTGCAGGACTTCGCGTCCACCGCGGCGCACGGTGAGGCCGTCCACTTCCACGGCCGGCGATGACGGGGTGTGTGACATGGCCGCCTCAATTCATCGAGTGGTGAATTCACTGTGTGATGAATTTAGCGCCGCAGGTCAGGGGAGCGCAATGGTCTGCGCGAAGAGAGTTGGTCAATGCCCATGGGCTGGTGGCTTGCCCGCCGCGCCGCCGGGTTCCACGACCACGAACTGGCCCATCATTCCCATGTCCTCATGCCAGAGCAGATGGCAGTGATACATGTACGGCGTCTGCGGGTCGGCGGGCCCGTCGAACCGAAGGGCGAGCCGGACCGAACCGCCCCGCGGCAGGAAGACGGTGTCCTTGGGCCCCGATAGTTCCGGCGGCGGCGGCGATCCGTCACGTTCGAGCACCCGGAACTGCACGTCGTGGACGTGGAAGTTGTGCGGCATCCCGTCGACATTGCGGACCGTCCAGATCTCGGTGCTGCCCCGCGTGACGGCGAAATCAACCCGGTCCATCGCCATCTGCTGACCGTTGATCGAGCCGAAGCTCAGGTCGAACTCGCGCTCGGCCGTCGCTGCGGACCCATCGGGGATCTCGGGTCGCACCAGGGTGGCGGGCAGCGCTGGAGACGGCCGCAACACTTCGGCGGGCCGGAACTGCATGATGTCGAAGGTGTCGTCGCCGCCACTGAAGCGTTGGGTCCAGAAATCGAGTCCGGCGTCGAGCGGATAGCTGCGCAGGGTAGTCGCTGCGCCCGGCTCGAATCGCACGACGACCTCGGCGCGCTCGCCCGGCGAGAGCCGGATCCGATTCAGCTCGGCGGGCCGTTCCAGCAGGCCGCCGTCGGTGCCGATGAGCGCGAACGCGCGGTCGTCGGAGAAGCCGAAGGTGTAGGTGCGCGCGGTAGAAGCGTTGAGCAGCCGCAGCCGCACCAATTCGTCGTCCACTGGGCGGAAGGGGGCGAGTGCGCCGTTGACCATGGTCTGATCACCGAGAAAGCCCACGTCACGGAACATGGCGTGGGCTCCGTCGAGCTGATCGCCGCGGAATTTCACGTCCTGGACGATGATCGGCAAATCGTCCACCCCGTAGGTTCGCGGCAACGCGAGCGCGTCGGCTGCCGGATCGTCGAGCAGGAACACCCCGGCCAGCCCGCGCCGCACATGAGATTCGGTCGCACCATGCGGATGCGGGTGGTACCAGAGGGTGGCCGCAGGCTGATCAATCGTCCACTGCGGCGCCCAGTCGGAGCCCGGCTCGACCATCTGATGCGGTCCGCCGTCCATCGCCGCAGGCACATGCATACCGTGCCAGTGCACCGTCGACGCCTCCGGCAGCGCGTTGTGAACCTGCACCCGCACCTTCTCCCCACGCGATGCCCGCAGCGTGGGGCCGAGATAGTCGCCGTTGAATCCCCAGGTCTCGGTGAACTGCCCCGGCCGGAATTCTGTGCGCCCTGCCCGCATCTGCAGGTCGAAGACGCGGGTCCCGTCGGCGTCGACCCGCGAATCGGCCAGCGGAGGGATCGGTAGCTCGTCGGTGAATTCGACCGCGCCGACGGTCGTGACGTCGGCGCGCTGGTACACGACCACCACGCCGACCAGCACAGCGAGCGCGCCCACCAGCGTCGTCGATGCGGCAACGACGATCAGCCTGCGCGCGGTGGCACCTCTAATCCTGCGAAACATATTCCGACGCTAGGGATTACCAGGGCGTTTACACATCGGGGACTCGCCCTGATCGGGCCCTGGTTCGACCCTGAAGCGACCACCTACAACCTGTGATCCAGTTCACATCGCCGAGTGTCACGTCTGGGCGAGCTCATTTGTCCCATGGTCGTCACCAGCCGAGGAAACCCCGGGTGACTCGACCGAGGAGCGAATGCCATGACCACCACCGCGACCACCACACACCGCGTCGTCATCGTCGGCGCCGGCTACACCGGCATGCTCGCCGCTGTCCGGCTGGCCCGCCGCACCAGCGGCCGCGACGTCCGCATCACCCTGATCAACCCATCGGTTCGCTTCACCGAACGGCTGCGTTCGCATCAGATCGCCGCCGGCCAGGAGCTGGCCGACCATCGGATCCCCGACCTGCTCGACGGCACCGGCATCGAATTCGTCCAGGGCCGAGCAACCGCCATCGACCCGCGGGCCCGTCGAGTCACCGTCGACAGTGCGACCACGCTGCCCTACGACGAACTGATCTACGCGCTCGGCAGTCGAGCCGACACCCACCGGGTGCCCGGGGTCGTCGAGCACGCGTGGACGCTCGACGATCCGCGCCGCGCGCATGAGTTCTCCGAACAGCTCGCCACCATCGCCGCGGGCGGCGGCACCGTCGCGGTCTGTGGCGGCGGCCTGACCGGAATCGAGGCCGCCACCGAGATCGCGGAAAGCCACCCCGGTGTTCACGTGACGTTGATCAGCAACGGCGAGCCCGGCGCGATGATGGGCGAGCGTGCTCGCGCCTACCTCAACCGTGCGCTGGACCGGCTCGGGATCGCCCGTCGCATCGGTACCCCCGTGTCCAAGGTGTTGCCCGATGCCGTTGAACTGGCCGACGGCGAACTGGTTCCCGCGGACCTGACGCTGTGGACCGCAGGCGTGCAGGTCGCGCCGCTGGCGACCGAGGCGGGCATCGCCACCGACGACCGCGGTCTGGTCCTGGTCGACCCGACCCTGCGTTCGCTGTCGCATCCAGAGATCCACGCCGTCGGCGATGCCGCCGCGGTCGAACAGGCCTGGGGCCGCGTCCACGGCACCTGCCAGAGCGGTATGCCCACCGCTGCCTACGTGGCCGACGCCCTCGCTCGCAGACTGCGCGGCAAGCAGGTGAAGCCCTTCCGGTTCGGCTACTTCCACCAGCCGGTCAGCCTCGGCCGCCGTGATGCCGTCATCCAGTTCACCCACGCCGACGATTCACCGCGGCGCTGGTACCTGAAGGGACGGGCCGCGGTCTGGTACAAGGACGCCGTCAGCAGCAGCCCGGTCCCGGTCTTCCGGATGAGCAGGCGGATGACGGTGTCGGTGGCACTGTCCAAGGGCGGCCGCGCGACCCGCGTCCACGCATGAGGTTCCATGATCGGTGACCGGAATGCTGTGATCCGGTCACCGATCCCGGCCCCGCTGGGAAGGATGACACCATGGCCCGCGACCACTTCGAATCCGCTTCTGCCGCCTCCGAGCAGAGGCCGCCTTCGACGCAGGCCGACCCGTTCGCCGAACATCGACGACTGCTGTTCAGCACCGCCTATCAGATGCTCGGCAGCGTCACCGATGCCGAAGACGTCCTCCAGGACACCTGGCTGAAATGGCATTCGACCGACCAGCACACCGTCACGCACCCCAAGGCGTACCTGGTACGCATCGTCACCAATCTGGCGCTGAACCGGCTCACCTCGGCGCGTGCCACCCGCGAAACCTATATCGGCCCGTGGCTACCCGAACCCCTGCTGACCACGCCCGCCGCTGCGGAGGAGACCGAATTGGCCGACACCGTCTCGACCGCCATGCTGGTCGTCCTAGAAACGCTGGGCCCGGTCGAACGTGCGGTATTCGTGCTGCGCGAAGTGTTCGGCTACACCCACGCCGAGATCGGCGAGTTCCTCGACCGCCCCGAGACGAGCGTGCGCCAGATCGCGCATCGCGCCCGCTCCCACGTCCAGTCCCGGCGGCCCCGCTTCGACACCGATGCGGCCGCACGCGAAGCGGTGACCGACCGATTTCTCGCCGCATGCCGAGGCGGCGACCTGAACGTGCTGATGGAATTGCTCGCCCCCGACGTCACGTTGTGGAACGACGGCGGTGGCAAGATCACCGCGGCACGTCGCCCGCTGCACGGCCCCGACCACGTCGCCCGGTGGCTGCTCGGAGTCCTCGCCAAACCCATCCTCACCGGCATCGAACTCGACGCGGCCACCATCAACGGCGAACTCGGCCTCGTCGGTGTGCTCGGCGATCTCCTCGTCGGCGCCATCACCTTCGACCTGGTCGACGGCCGGATCCAGAACGTGCGCTTCCAGGTCAATCCCGACAAGCTGTCCGGTCTGGCCGAACTCGTGAACCGGCACGGGCCCGGCACGCAAAGGTAACCGGTCCTTCGCACCCGGCCGAGCGAACGGCACATCGTGCCGAGGCGTCCGCCCTGCGCTTCCACCCGGCTGGGAGAATGCCTGGCGTGAGTGCCGAGGAACTTGCCGTCGAACCGCTGGCGGCCGCGCGCCGAGTGCTCGGCGCGACATTGTGGTCGGGTCCGGTGGGAGTGCGGATCGTCGAGGTGGAGGCCTACGGGGGAGATCCAGCCGGCCCCTGGCACGATCCGGCCGCGCACTCCGGGCGTGGACGGACCCCGCGTAACGCCGTGATGTTCGGCCCGCCCGGCGTGCTGTACGTCTACCTCAGCTACGGCATGCACACCTGCGTCAATGTCACCAGCGGCCCCGACGGTGTGGCCAGTGCCGTGCTGATCCGCTCCGGTGAGGTCGTCGCCGGCGACGATGTTGCCCGCGCCCGCCGCGTCGCCGCCCGCAACGGGCATGACCTGGCGCGTGGGCCGGGCAATCTCGGCAGCACACTCGGAATCACCTTGGACGACTACGGGACTCGGTTGTTCGACCCCGAATCGCCGATCCGGCTCGAGCTCGGCCCGGTCCTGGACCCCTCGGCGATCGCCGTCGGCCCGCGGGTCGGTGTCAGCCTGGCAGCCGATCGTCCATGGCGGTTGTGGCTGCCGGATTCCCCGGCGGTCTCGGCCTATCGGCGTAGTCCGCGAGCTCCACGCGTAGAGCGCAGCGCCTGAGTTCACGCCCGCCGTACCGACTGCACCTTCTACGCGCTGCGATGAAGAACCGCCGCCGACGTGGTTCGACCTTCGGGAAGCCGTCCTCACCTGTGGTTTTCGGCTCGTCGGTGGCGTCCGCATATTGCCGGGGCCGGTCGCGGCGAAGAATTTCTCGGCAGGTGCGATGAATTCCCCGGGGCGGCTCCGTCTTGTCTGGTGAACGCGCTACCAACCCGGCGCGCACGACCCGAAGGAATCGACATGACCGCCAACACCGCCACCGCCACCACCGTCGCCTACCGCCCCGGCTCCATCCGCAACCGCGTCCTGTGGACCGTGCAGATCGTGCTCGGGCTGTTCTTCATCATCGCCTCCGGTGGGCCGAAACTGGTGATCCCGCAATCGCTGATGGACAACGCACCGGAGAACCTCACCATCCCGATCGGGCTGCTGATCTTCATCGGTCTCGTCGAGGTCGCGGGCGGTGTCGGGCTGATGGTGTCGAAGGTGAGCGCCCTTGCCGCCGCAGGCCTGGCCGTCCTCACGGTGCTGGCCGCCGCCACCCAGGCGTTCATCGCCGATGCGCCCAAGATGGCGATCTTCCCGCTGGTGCTGGCCGCGATCTTCGTCTGGATCGCCTACGAGCGCCGCTCCACCATCGCGGACCTGCGCAACGCACTCTCGCGATGACCAAGCCCTGAGCACGACCGGCGATCGGTAACCACCGATCGCCGCGTCGTGCGTTTCGCGATCGATCACCTGTCGGGTTGGCGGTGATCGGTCCGACGGCCATCTGGTGGGCGAAGCCCCGGGCGTCGCACCAGGTGGCCGTCGCCGTCTCTGGGCAAATCACCGGTCTTGCGGTTCCGGCCTGTCCCCACAATTCGTGCCGGGACCTGCGCATCGGCGCAGGACCGGCGTACGGAAAGATGGGACGGCGTGAGCGGCCACATCATCGACGAACTGACCTGGCGCGGCTTGATCGCGCAGTCCACCGACCTCGACGCCCTGCGCGCCGCGCTGGCCGAGGGCCCGCAGAGCCTCTATGCCGGGTTCGACCCCACCGCGGCGAGCCTGCACGCCGGTCACCTGGTGCCGCTGCTGGCTTTGAAGCGGTTCCAGCGCGCGGGGCATCGCCCGATCGTGCTGGCCGGTGGTGCCACCGGACTCATCGGAGACCCGCGCGATGTCGGCGAGCGCACCATGAACTCCGCCGACACCGTCGCCGACTGGGCCGGCCGGATCCGTTCGCAGCTCGAGCGCTTCGTCGACATCGACGATTCACCGACCGGCGCGATGATCGTGAACAACATGGACTGGACCGGTCAGCTCTCGTCCGTGGACTTTCTGCGCGATATCGGCAAGCACTTCTCGGTCAACGTCATGCTCGCCCGCGACACCGTCAAGCGTCGCCTCGACGGCGACGGCATCTCCTACACCGAGTTCAGCTACATGCTGTTGCAGGCCAACGACTACCTGCAGTTGCGCCGAAACCACGGATGCGTGCTCCAGGTCGGTGGCTCCGACCAGTGGGGCAACATCATCGCCGGCGTCGAGCTGAACCGGCGCGTCGACGGCGCACACGTGCACGCCATGACCGTTCCACTGGTGACCTCGGCCGACGGCAAGAAGTTCGGCAAGTCCACCGGCGGCGGCAGTTTGTGGCTCGACCCCGAGATGACCAGCCCTTACGCCTGGTACCAGTACTTCGTGAACACCGCCGACGCCGACGTCGTCCGCTACCTGCGTTGGTTCACCTTCCTCGATCGCGAGGAGCTGGCCGAGCTGGAGCAGGCCACCGCGGAACGTCCGCACGCCAGGGAGGCCCAGCGCAGGCTCGCCGCGGAGATGACCGACCTGGTGCACGGCGCCGAGCACACCCGCGCCGTCCAACTCGCCAGCCAAGCCCTCTTCGGCCGCGCCGATTTGCGTGACCTCGACGAGTCGACCCTCGGTTCAGCGCTGCGCGAGACCGCGGTGGACGGAACAGTCGCCGAGATAGAGCCCGGTCAGCCGGACACGATTGTCGATCTGCTGGTGGCCACCGGACTGTGCGACAGCCGTGGTGCGGCCCGTCGGGCGGTGAATGAAGGCGGTGCATCGGTGAACAACGAGCGCGTCACCGATATCGAATGGACCCCGAAAGCAGGGGACTACCTGCATGAACGATGGCTGGTGCTGCGCCGCGGAAAGCGCAACTTCGCGGGTGTACTGCGGGCCGGCGGAAAATGATCTTGGTGGCCTGAGTCACATTCGTGTGATTCAGGCCGTTTCCAAGGCCGACGGCGAACCTCTGACCTGCGCAAACATCTCGCTGACGTGGCGATTTGACGTGATGTTCTCCGCCGCGTAACTTATTCCATGTCAGAGCGACACGGACACCGACCCGGAGCCCACAGGGCCTGGGAAACGAGGTAGGACGAGGAGCGCCTGACAAGCCGGTCCACTCGGAGTTTGACTCTGAGTCACTGACCGGCTAGGCTAGAAAAGTTGCCTCACAGAAGCCCCGGTAAGAATCTGGAGTGGATGTGTGTGCGCCTGTTCTTTGAGAACTCAATAGTGTGTCGATGAATGTCAGTGCCAATTATTATATTGGTTCCGGCCTCTCATACCCCCCGGTTGACGAGGTCGGAC
>NZ_JBHZBU010000011.1:0-246994 GCF_042754945.1 Nocardia sp. NPDC059180 | reverse complement strand
GTCGCCCGCCCCCGCGGCCCCTCGCGCCCCCCCCCCCCCTGTTCCCAGCCGGCTTGCGCAGCGGCAGCGGAGACGCGAGACGGGCCGCGAACTCGGATGCTCGGTCTCGCTTCGCTCGAAATGTGGAGTGAACCGGCTGTTGTTTCTCCGTGCCCAGGTACTCGGCGGCGGCGACCGACACACGCGAGCCGGGCTGCTCGGGCGCTGGTTCTACAGCGCTCGAGCAGCCCGGCTCGGTCGGATTGCGACTGGTCCCAGAGGTGTCAGCCCGCGTTCGGGCGGGTCCGGACCGTGATCCCGCTGCCGAGTCCACCGCCGGCGGAGGCGTCGATATCGGTGAGGATCGGGCGGATCGGGATGCCGAGGGTCGCGGTGCCGCCGTATTGAGCCAGGGCGATATTGGCTTCGTCGCAGCTGGGCGCTTCGGCGGCATTCGAGCCGCTGGTGATGCCGAGGGCGAGGGTGCCGGAGACGATCGCGCCGCCGCTGTCGCCGCCGAGGGTGCAGGCGGTGCTGGCGAAACCGCGCACGGTCTTGGACTCACCGTCGGCGGTGAACAGCTGGGTCTCCACCCGGTCGGCCACCACGAAACCACAGGTGAACGTGGACGACTGGCCGGACTTGCAGACCGGAGCGCCGATCACGGGGTCGGCGATGCCGGTGATGGTCAGGGTGGTGCCGTTGGCGCCACGCACCGACGGCTGGTCCATGCCCGCCCGCACGGCGCGGTCGTTCAGCTTGATCACCGAGTAGTCCAAGCCGCTCTGGCCGCCCAGGTTGGCGCGTACGAATTTGCCCAGCTCAGGGCTGGCCGGAATGTCGCGGACGTTGGGCAGGTAGACGCCCGCGGTCTGGTCGCTCTTGCCCAGATTCGGATCGCAATGCCCGGCACTGATATTGAGCGCGTTGCCCGCCGCGTCGACGCTGTTGAAGCCGAACGAGCACACATCGACGCCGCGCAGCGCGGTGTCTTTGAGCGAGCCCGGCGCGCTGATGTAGGTGTCGCCGCCCATCGGATGGCGCTCGACCGGCCCGCCGCCGTTGGGCGAGAGGATGACCTTGATATTGGCGATCAACGTCGGCAGGTTCAGCACGTGACCGACCGGGGTGTTGGCCACGCTGAGCACGAGCTGGCTGTTGAGGAAGTCGATGGCCACCGAGTTGATCGCGCTCGACAGCTCGTTCGGCAGACCGCTGATCCACTGGTTCAGCTGGGTCAGCGAGGTTTCCAGATTGTCCGCCGATACCGGGGCGAGGCGGGTCTGGTAGCCGTCGGCAGCGGCGATCTTGGCGGCGTCGGGGGAGGTCACGGCGACGATCGGCTTACCGTCGGTACCGATCCAGGCACCCGCGAACGCGTCGGGGCGTTCGGCGCGGAACTCGCGCGCATAGCTGCTCAGCTCCTGCGCCCGCGCCGAACGGTCCAGGTATTCGGTCGGGGTCATCTTCAGATCGCGCGAGACGGCCTGGACCAGCTCGGCCGGTAGGTCTCCGGGTTTCAGCTGCGGGGCCTCGGCCACGGCGGGGCTGGTGCCGATCATGGGGGCGAGGAGAACGGTCGAGGCGATGGCAGCCTTGACCGCGGCGCGACGCGCCACCGACTTACGCATGAAGTCCCTTCGTCGGCACAGATGTGCCGGGTAATCCGTGGCCACGGGCAGAATCCGTTGGCGCACAGCCTACGTGGAGCAATGAACCGGATGTCCGCGGGATACCGCTGTGACCGGTCAGCGGATCACTTTATGCCACACATCACATCGGTGGCTACTTGTGTCTGATTATCGGCGGGCACCGGGGATCTCCAGCGCGGGTGGCAGCGGCAGTTGGGGCATGGGCCGGAACGGACCCGTGTTCGTCGGCGGCCTGCTCGGGCTGGTCGGCGGGGTGGTGCCGGTGCTGGTCGGCGGTTCCTGCGTGGTCGAGGGCGGCTCCGTCGGCGGCGGTGCGCTCGGTTCCGGTTCGGGCTCCGGTTCGGCGGTTGGTGCCGCCGGGACGGGCGGCTCCTCGGCGACCGGCGGCGCCACGGTGGACGGCGGCGCCACCGGCAAGGGACCCGCAGGCGGTGCGGGCGGGGTGGGGCTGACCGTCACCTGCTCGGACTTGGCATCACGCATCGGTGGGATGGGTGTGGTGTCGTCCTCACGGAAGAGCACCGCGACGCCGATGCCGCCGAGGATCAGACCGAACAACGCCGCCACGGCGATCAGCACGGGGGTGCGGCTGCGGTTCGCGGGTTCCGCTGGTTTCGCGGCGGCCTCGGTGGTGGACGTGGGTTCCGGGGCGACGGCCGCCATCTCGGTCGCCATCTCGGTGGCGGGCGGCTCGGCGATCGGGATCGCCGCCGAATAGGCCTGGGCGTGCGGTAGCGGCGCCGGGACCGCAGGGATGATGTCGGTGTCGAGGGTCGAGTTCTCGGCGGTCGCGGGGTCTGGCGGTGCGTTGCCCGCCGGGGTCGCCAGTACCGCGGTCAACGCTGTGGCGGCCGCACCGTAGGCGAAGACACGGCCTGCTGTCTCGGCGTGCGCATCGGCGGGTAGTTCGCTCGCCTCTGGCAGTTCGGCCTCGCTGACCAGGGCCACCGATCGCAGACCGAGGTAGTCCAGTGCATCGCGCAGCGACGTGACCTGCTGCTGCGGCCAGTCGCCCGGATGGGTGGCGTAGAACTCGGCGGCGCCGTTGAGATGGTCGGCGGTCAGGTTGATCAGGCAGAACAACGCGGTGGCGACGAGGTCTTCGGCGCGGTAGGCGGGCCCGTCGTCGACCGAGATCCCGGCCGGGTCGCCGACGGCTTCGGCGAATCCGGTGATGGTGTGGGTGTGCCCGGCCGGCGCGGTACCGCCGAGTTCGGCGTCGCCCTCATCGGACATGTGCAGGATCGGCTCGCGGACGATGTACTCCGGCTCGCCGTCGTTGGTCACGATCGCCGCGATGCACTCGTCGGCGGCGATACGCAGGCCCACCCCAGTGGCCATCCTCATGTCCTCGCTTCGGCGTCCTGCTCGATCCGGATCGGTCCGCGCGGGGGCCACACCAGTAGCGGACCGTGTCCCATTGCGCTGAGCATCGACAATAACTCTGTTCGGGACCCGGCACCGATTCGGCGCCGGATCCGGGAGACATGGTGCTCGACGGTTTTGGCGGAGATATAGAGCCGCGACCCGATTTCGCGGTAGGTGAGGCCGAGCAGCAGCAGGTCCGCGACCTGCTGTTCACGCTCGGTCAGCGAGGTCAGTGGCTCGAAGGCCGGCTGGAGCACGGGCCGGGCAGGGTCAGGGGTGGTGGCCTCATGTGTGTGGTGGACGGCCAGGGCGCCGTGCTCGGCGGCCGCGGTGAGGAAATCGGCCAGTCGCGGATCGCGCACGCCGGATTCGGCGAACAGCACCGCGGTGTCGGCGCGCAGCAGGCCCGCGTCCAGCCTGGTGGTGAGCAACCGCCGCTGTACCGTGACGAATCGTTGCGCGCCGAGCTGTTCGCGCAGCGGTGCGACGGCGGCCGCGAGCAACAGGTCCGCATCGGTCACCAGCGCACTCGCCCTGGCTCGGTCGACCAGATCCTGCGCCGAGGCGAAGTCGATATCGAAGACCTCGGCCAGTTCACTGGCGTCCAGTCCGGCGCCCGCACTCGCGACAACCAGGGTGTCCAGCAGCTCCGGCGCGAGATCGGCCAGCACGGTGCGGGCCCATCCGGCGGCGGCGATGTCCACCGCGGCGACCGCGGCGTCCCGGCGAGCCGAGCAGGCCGCGCGCAGTCCCGCGACGACACCCGCGCGGATTCCGCCGGTGCGCAGGTGGATGTATTCGGCGAGCGGCCGCGGCACCAGCAGGCCGAGTTCACGCGCGAACGACATCAGCTCGGGCACACCGAGTGCACGTAGCTCGATCGCCCGGCCGTGCCGGACCAGCGCTTCGGTGAGAGTGCGCAGGTCGCGGTCGTGTGGACGCGGTTGCGCGGCGACGACGACAGTATGGCGCCGGTTGCCGACCACTGCGCACAGTGTCTGCATGTCGTCGGCGGTCAGCCGGTGGGCGTCATCGATGAGCAGGGCGCGGCGTCCGGCCGTTTCCGGCCCGCTGTCGGCGAGCAGTCGTTTCGGAAGCGTGCTCAGATCGTCGAACACCTTGATGTTGCCGGAGACCAGCAGGTCCCGGACGGCGCCGAGCAGGGCGGATTTGCCGGTGCCCGCGCGACCGCGGACGAGGAAGGCCGATGGTTGCGCGTCTATGCGGCTCAGCTCACGGAACATCGTCTGAGCCAACGGCATGGATTCGAACCGGAGATCGGGCGCGTGCACTGCCTCGCCGCGGCGCTGCGTCGATCTGGATCGCGTCGAGAGTTCCCGCGGGTGCGCCGTGGTGGTGCGCCCGGTCCTGCTGCCTGGTGTTTCGGTCGCTGGTGAACCGTTGTGCTGCGGTTGTGGCGTGTACTTCTCGATCTCGGCTGTCATCTGAACCCCCGTTCGAGACTATGCGCAGGTGAGGTCACAGTTCGAGTGCTTTGTTGTTTTCGTCGTCCTCCCATTGACTGTGTCGGGAACCACAGGCCCGCTGTTAACGGTTCCGCGGCGGGTGGCGGCGATTCAGACCAGAAGCGAGCCGTACCCCATGGCCCGCAGCATCGCGAGCAGTTCCGAACGTGAACCTGCGCCGATCCGCCGCCGGATCCGGGCGACGTGGTGTTCCACCGTCTTGGCGGAGATGTAGAGCCGGGCGCCGATCTCCCGATAGGTCAGCCCGAGCAGCACCAATTCGGCGACCTCGCGCTCACGGTCGGTGAGCATCTCGTCGGTGCTCGCGTCGGGCACGGGGACGCGGCGCCCGGGTGCGGCCGGGTTGACCGACGATGGGCGGGCGTCGGCGCGGACGGCGCGGGCCAGCTTCAACAGCGACGTCGCCGTGGCCGAATCCGTGGCGGCCAGCGCCGCCTCACCAGCGAGCCGGGCCGCATCCCAGCTCAGGCCGATCGCGCCCAGTTCGGCCACCGCCGACTCCACCCGGACGCCGCGCACCTGACCGCGCAGCACCAGCACCCAGGTGCGGCCCGCGTCGGCCAATGCTGCCGCGTGCCGATCGCCGGCTTCGGCGGCGGCCTTGAGTGCATGGGCATGTGGCAGCAGTTCGTCAGGGCGTTCGCGGGCGATGGCGGCCTGCACGCCGTACCAGTGGAACAGGTTGGACCACGCCGGCGGGTGGTCGAGTCGATCCAGGAGTGCGCGGGCCCCGTCGACCAGCGCGGTCGTGCGGCGCTCGTCGTCGAGGCGGATGCTCGCCAGCCACAACTCGCCGATCGGGAGCAGGGTCAGTAGATCGGCCTCCACCTCGTCGAGTAGCGGTTGGGCCGCCTGCCATGCGTGGGCAAGCGCGGCCTGGTCGCCGCCACGACGAGCCAGACCGACGGCGGTGGCGTGGGCGAGGATGGCATCGCGCGTGTCGAGGGCATCCCAGTCGACACCGGCGAGGGTGGTTGCCGCGCCCGTCTCGTCACCGCCCGCCAGCGCCGCCCATGCCGCGAGTACGGGCGACTGAGGGCCGGCACCGGTTGCTCGGTGCAGCGTCTGCACGGCGCGGGCGGGGTCACCGGTGCTCAGGCACAGCAGGGTCGCGGCGGCGAGGGGGGTGCACGGCGCGAAGCGCGTGGCGTCGCTGTGGGTGGCGCGGACGAGGGTGGAGATCGCGTTCGCGGTCTCGCCCTCGCCTCCCTCCAGGGTGCGGCCGAGGGCGTCGGATAACAGGCGGATCGGCGTGTTCGATTCGGTCGGCGCCCATCGGGAGGCGTATGCGGTCATCGACGACGCGGCGGCGGCGTCACCGGCGAGATACAGGACCGCAGCGCCCTCCGCCCACTCGGTTCCGGCCCGGTCCGGGCCGAGCCACGCATAAAGCCGCGCCGCGCGTTCGGTCAAGCCGCGGCGGGTCAGGACGCAGGCGCAGATCCGGACGGCGGCAGCGAGATTCGCGGCAGGTACGTCGTCACGGGCGAGCAGGGGTTCGGCCAGGCGTAGGGCAGTGTCGTAGTCGCCTGCGAGTGCCGCGGCCTCCGCCCAGCGGACGGCGATGGCGTCCCGATCAGCTCCGGCCCGCGCGGCGGCGGCGTAGTATCGGACCGCGTTGTTGCCGCTGTTTCCGGCGGCGGTGCAGAGGAATTCGGCCAGACGCGGATCGCGCAGGCCGGACTCGGCGAGCAGCATCGCGGTGTGGTCGCGCAGCAGCCCGGCATTCAAACGAGCGGTGAGCAGATCCCGCTGAATCGTCAGGAACCGGCGCTCGCCGAGCAGTGTGCGCAGCGGCCCTACGGCCGGGGCGAGCAGCAGATCGGCATCGGTGATCAAGGCGGTGGCCCTGGCTCGGTCGATCAACTCGCGGGCCTTCGCCGGAGCGACGCCGAGTACCTCGGTGAGTTCGCCCGCGTCCAAACCACTTCCGGTGGTGGCGACGGCCAGGGTGTCGAGCAGGGCGGGATCGATATCGGCCAGTACCGTCCGGGCCCAGGCGTCGACGGCGGCGTCGACGGCGGCGATGCTCGCGTCGAGGCGGGCATTGCATGCGGCGGCCAGCGCCGCGACCACGCCGCCGCGGATGCCGTCGGTCTGCTTGTGGATATGCGCGGCCACCGCACGCGGCACCGACATACTCAGTTCACGGGCGAACGGCGCTATCTCCGCGATACCGAGCGGACGTAGTTCCGCGACTCGGCCGCGGCGCAGCGCCGCGTCGAACAAGGCACGCAATTCGGGATCGTGATGGCGGGGACGGCCGGCGGCGACGACGGTGTTGCTGCCGGATTCTATTGCGGCACGCAGTTTTTCCAGCTCATCGTGGCCGAGCGCGTCGAGGTTGTCGATCACCAGCGCCGCGTCTGCCTGCTCCCCGTTGCGCCGTGCCGTGCTGTACACCGTGACTCCCCGTTCGCGCAGCCGCGCCCGCACCGCCGCGAGCAAGGTGGACTTTCCGGTGCCCGAGCGTCCACGAATCAAGTGGATGACCGTCTCATCGGAATCCAGTTCCCGGAACAGGTCTCGTGCGCAGGGCAGAGTGTCGAATGCCACTGCGGGCGCCGATTCAGCCACCGGAACCGCCGAGGATCTCGCCCGGTGCGCGCAGCACAGTGCCCACCGCGCCACCGACCGTGCCGACGGTGTCGCCGAGCGTGTCGGTCAGGCCGTCGGTCGGCAGGTTCGGTGACTGTGCGGGCGGCTGCTGTGGCGCCGGAGGGGGCGACTGCGGTGCGGGTGGTGGTGATTGGGGTGCGGGCGGCGGGGATTGCGGGGCAGGCGATGGGGGTGCGGGCTGCGGTGCCTGGCCGTTGTTCGGGGCCGGTGCGGGCGAAGCGCCCTGAACGGCCGGAGTGGGCGTGGTGTGATCGCCTGGTCGCGCAGTGGCTCCGGGCTGGGAATTCAACACGGTGATCGCGCCGGGCGCGGTGGGATCGGATTGCCTCGCACCATCTTTCGGGAGCGGGGCGCTGGGATCGGCGATCGTGCCGGCGGGGGCGCCGCCCGGCGTGATCGACCCTCCGGCCGTGTCAGCGGTGCCTGCGGTGGTAGAGGTCGTGTGCTCGGGGGCTGCGGGATGTTCGGTTCGGGTTCCGGCGCCGGTACTGACCGCGACGGTGCCGGTGGCCAGCAGGCCGATGGCGGCCGCCGCGGCGGCGATGACGGCGACCCGCCGCCTGCGGTTGCGGGCCGCGCCGGGGCGGTGGGCGGCAGTCGGGAGTGGGAGCGGAGCCGCCGGCCGGCCGGTGCGCGTGGGCTCCGTTTCGGGCGGTCCGGCGAGGGTGAGCGAGGTGATCGGCGTGGTGTCGGCTGCGTCCGGTAGGTCCGAAGCGAGCGCGGACGCACCGAGAGCACTGGTGTGCGCGGGCTCGGGAGCCGAGACGACGGGTAGGCCGAATTCGGTGGAGATCAGCTCGGTGAGCAGCGGAATCGAGCCGCCGCCGCCGGTGAGCAGGACCCGGCTGATGTCACCGATATCGATGCCCGCGCGATGCACCGCGTCACTGATCGAGGCGAGCGAGCCGCGCAACGGGTCGCGGAGTAGGTCTTCGACGTCGTCGCGCACCAGCCGTATCGTGCTGCCCTGCGGCTCATCGGGGTTCGATCGCATGGTCACCACGGTCGCGGTACGAGTGGAAAGCTCTTCTTTCGCAATTCGGCAGCGTTCACGCAGCGCGGCCAATTCGCGCTCGACAATAGGGTCGAATGGGTCTGCGTCAATTCCGTCCGGGGCGTTTGCCAGCACATAACGCATGGTCAGCAGATCGAATTCGGAACCGGAGATTTCGGTGGTGTGCACCGGGGTTCCGAGCAGCTCGATTCGTTCGCCGGTGCGCACCAGTGAGACGGTGAGGCCGGTGGCGCCCAGATCGTAGACGAGCACGGCACCGTCGTCGGGGGTTGGCCGACTTGTGGCGCGCGACCAGCGCACGGCCGCAACGGGTTCGGGGATCAGGGTGACCTCAGGCAAGGCCACGTCGTCGAGGGCGCTGCGCAGCATTGCCACGGTGTGCGGCGACCAGTGCGCCGGATGACAGGCGACCACGGTGGCGTCGCTGTCCGCTGCCTCCTCGGCGAGACGAGCGATAGCAGTCGCGACCAGGGACGATGCCGAATGAGACGTGCCGTCGTCGGCGAGCATGGCCACCGGGTCGCCGACGCGGGCCAGAAATCCTTCGATCCGTGCGCCGGGGGCATGCCTGCCGCCTGCCGCGGCCTCGGCCCCGAAGATCGCCTGCTCGCCGGCGCTGATCCGCAGCACCGTCGGATGGGTCAGAACCAACTCGCTGTCGATACCCGGTTCGCCGTCCCGGGTTGCCACGACGGCAACCGAATTCGCGGACCCGACAGTGATGCCGAGCGCCAGACGCTGTGTCATTTGCGAAGATCCCCATTCGAGAACTGAGTGCCGCTATCGATACCGAGATTGTTTGGTTCGGAAACGAATCGGATCGCCGCGCCGACTCAACCCACATGTCGGTTGCTGGGTGTCCGCTGTTACCGGTTGGGGGCGATACGGGGAAATTCCCCTAATGGGTCGAATGCCCCTAGTGGGTGTTCGGGCGTGAATGGGGGGCTTTGCCCCGTTCCGAAGTAACGACACCGATCCCTAGCGTGAAATGCATTCCAACGACCGCGGATCTCCGTCCGCCGAGCCCAGGAGACGATTCTCGATGACACCCAATGCGATTCTCGAGTTCATCCTCGACCTGTTGCGCGACCCGGAAGCTGCGGCAGGCTACTGCCTCAACCCCTGCCAGGCCCTCACCTCGGCCGGGTTGCCGGATGTGACGCCGGAGGACATCACCGCCGTCGCCCCCATGGTCGCGGAATCCGCCATGATCAGCGGAGGCTCCCAGTTATCGGCCATCGTCGCCGCCGGAGCCCAGGCCGCCGCAGGCGCTGCCATCGGCGCGGCAGGGGCAGTGGGCGCGGGTGCCGCCGCGGACGCCGGGCTGGACCTCGGCGCCGACCTAGGGCTCGACCTCGGCGGATCCGCCGGCGCGGGGCTCGACCTGGATCTGGGTGGCGGACTGAACACCGGCATCGACCTGGGCGCAGTCGTCGGCGGTGTGATCGACTCCGGCGTCGAACTCGGTGGTGACCTGTCTGCCGGGATCGGCGGCGCCGTCGACACCGGCCTGGACGTGGGCGGAGATCTTTCGGCCGGGATCGGTGGTGCGGTCGGCGCCGGGCTCGATCTCGGCGGCGATGTGGCAGCCGATCTGGGCGCGACGATGGCCGCCGGGCTGGGGACTGTCGTCGGGGCAGGAGCCGATATCGGGGGTGGGGTGAGTACCGGGTTGGACGGTGTTGTGGATGGCGGTGGACAAGTCGGCACCGGCCTCGAGCTGGGGCTCGGCGGGTTGTTCGGTGGGAACAGCGACCTGTCCGCCGGTGTGGATGGGGCTGTGGAGGCTGTTGGGGAATTCGAGAGTGAGTTCGGCTCCAGCGCCGGCGCGGTGCTCGGCGGTGATGTGACCGCGGGCGGCGGGCTGGGCGCGGGGTTGTCGTCGAGTATCGGTGCTGTCGTCGATGGCGGGGCCGAGGCGGGAGGCGGGCTCGGTGCTGGTGCCGCTGACGTCGGCGCAGGTGTCGGCGGCGTGCTCGGCGGTGGGTTGGCTGCGGGGACGGATGTTGTCGGTGGACACCTGGGGACAGATATGGAGTCCGGGTTGTCGGGCAGTGTGGATTCGGTTGTGGGGGCGAGCGGTGAGTTGGGGACGGGGCTGGAGACCGGGCTCGGTGGAGCGGCGGGCACCGGGTTGGAGTTCGGCGGTGATTTGGGCGGTGGCGTCGATGCTGCAGCCGGAGCCGGAGCCGACGTGGGCGGAGTGGTCGGGGCGGCTACAACAGGGACGGTGGGAGCTGCCGGATCGGGATCCCTCGGTGCGGGTGGCGCTGGCTCCCTCGACGCCGGCGCATCGGGTGCCACAGACGCAGGCACATCGGCGGTCGACACCAGCGCGAATGGCACGGCCGACCTCGGGACGTCGGCGACATCCACGATCGACTCGACCGCGAATACCTGGTCGACAGTGGACGTTTCGAGCGCCTTCGGGTCCGGGCTCGACGGCGTAATCAGCGGAGCGGGCGGGACCGGGTTGTTCGCCGAGACCGGCATCGAAGGGACCTCGAACGCCACAGTCGACGCCGACGACGCCCTGCTCTGACGACTGCGGTCCAGCCTGGAAGGAGAACGACCCCGATGGTTGCACCCGCCACCACCACACCGCCTGCGGCGTCGCTGCTTTCGGTGCTCGGCGAGACCATTGCCGCCGCTCGTGCCGCGGATCGTGGTGATCTGGTCGGCCGCCTGGAGACGGCAGCCGGCCGGGTCCGCGATCCGCGACGCCGCATCGTGGTCGCCGGGCAGCGCGACCAGGGCAAGAGCCGGTTCGTCAACGCATTGCTGAACAGCGACCTCTGCCCGGTCGGCGACGATGCCACCACCACGGTGCCGACGGTGCTCGCACATGGCTCGACAACCGATGCTCACCTGGTATTCGCGGGCCCGGACCCCTCCCGCGAGGAGCGAGTGCACGTCGACGACATCGGCGCCGCCACCCGTGCCCCGGTGGTCGCGGACCGCCGAGCGACCCGCCTCGAGATCACCGCCCCGAACCAGCTGCTCGCCGACGGCATCGTCCTCGTCGATACCCCGGGCATCGGTCAGGGAAACAACAGCACCGCAATCATTCTCGGCATGGCGCCCGCATCCGACGCCGTGCTGGTGCTGTCCGACGCGTCCACCGAACTCACCGAGCCCGAGCTGACGTTCCTGCGCCAAGTCCGCCGGCTCTGCCCGGCGGTGGCCCTGGTACTCACCAAGACCGATCTCTATCCGCACTGGCGTCAGGTAGCCGAGGCCGACCGCGCCCACCTCGACCGCGCACGGCTGGAGGTGCCGATCATCGCCGTCTCCTCGGTCCTGCGCTCCCATGCCCTGCGTTTGCAGGACAAACAGCTGGGCGCCGAATCGGGTTTCGGTGTGCTCTATCAGTTCCTGCGTGAACAGGTCGTGGCCCGCGATCAGCGCGCGACCAGGATCGCGGTGTCGCGCGATATCCATTCGGCCGCCGAACATCTGGCGCTTGCGCTGGGCAGCGAGCTCGTCGCCTTGCGGGATCCGAAGCTCGGCGCGGCCGCGGTCACGGAGTTGCAGGCGGCGAAGTCGGCTGCCGAGGATCTGCACCGGCGCACCGCGTCGTGGCAGCAGACGCTGGCCGACGGCATCACCGATCTCGCAGGCGACGTCGACCACGATCTGCGCGACCGCCTGCGGTCTGTCGCCCGCGAGGCCGAAGAGTGGATCGATGGCCACGATCCTGGCCGGCATTGGGCACGGATCGAGGAATGGCTCACCGGCACCGTCGATTCGGCGCTCGGTGACAATCTGCTGTGGACCGGTGCCCGCGCCGAATGGCTGAGTGAGCGGGTGGCCGAGCATTTCACCGAGCTCGGCGCGGTCGACCTGCCTGACGTGCGGCCCGGCGAGAGCGATGATCAATCACGTTCGGCAGCAGTCACTCTCGCCGATCTGGAACCGGATATCGGCATGGGCAGCAAGCTGCTCGTCGGTATGCGCGGCTCCTACGGCGGGGTGCTCATGGTCGGGCTGGCCAGTACTTTCGCAGGACTTGCCCTGCTCAACCCGATTTCCCTCGGCGCTGGAGTGCTGGTGGGTGGCAAGGCGTTCCGTGATGATCAACAGGCCAGGCTCGCCAAGCGGCGCAACGAAGCCAAGGTCGCGGTGCGCCGCTACGTCGATGATGTGGCGTTCCAGGCGGGCAAGGAATCCAAGGACCGCCTGCACCGCATCCACCGCGCACTGCGTGACCACTACACCGGGGTCGCGCGACGCAGCCTGCGGTCCATCGACGATTCGCTCAGGGCTGCACAGGAGGCGGCGAATATGGAATCGACTCGGCGCACCGAACGGTGCGCGGTGCTGGAACGTCAGCTGCGGGTGGTGGCCGAACTACGCAACCACGCCGACGCGATGCGGCCATCTGCGGTGACCACGGCCGGGACGGTGACCGCGTGAGAACCGAGGCCGAGACGGAGCCGGGGGTCGTGGGTGAGGCACGCCGACTGGTGGCGGCCGCACGACGGGAATTGGCGGGTGAGGTGCGGGCGCGCGAACTGCTCGCCGACTGTGCGCGCCGGCTCGATCAACCGCTGCGGGTCGCGCTGGCCGGCTCGTTGAAGGCGGGCAAGTCGACACTGCTGAATTCGCTGGTGGGGCAGCAGATCGCGCCGACCGACGCGACCGAGTGCACCAGGGTCGTCACCTGGTATCGAAACGGATCGACGCCTACGGTCACCGCACGCGCCGCCGACGGTCGCGCGGCCAATGTGGTGGTGCGGCGTGGCGGTGGGGCGCATGGCCTGAGCTTCGATCTCGACGGCCTGAATTGGGGGACTCCGGGCACGCGCGAGGTGGACCATCTGGAAGTGGAGTGGCCGGCCACGGCCCTGGCCGCCACCACGATCATCGATACCCCTGGCACTTCCTCGCTCTCCCGGGAGGTGTCGGCGCGGACTGCGCGGCTGCTGACCCCGGACGATGCGAAAGTCCCCGGCGCCGATGCCGTCGTCTACCTGTTGCGCAGACTCGACGACGCCGATGTCCGTTTCCTCGAGCAGGTGGGGACGGCGGGAAATGGTGCGGGCCCTCTCGGGGTGATCGGCGTGGTGTCCCGCGCCGATGAGATCGGCGCCGGCCGCATCGACGCCCTGCATTCGGCGCGTGAGGTCGCGGCCCGGTTCGCTGGGGAGCTGGAGCGAACCGGACTGTGCCAGGCGGTGATTCCGGTGGCTGGGCTGCTGGCATTCGCCGCCGCGACGCTGCGGCAGCAGGAGTTCGCCGCCTTCCAGGCGTTGGCCGGGGTTCCCGTCGGGGAGTTGTCGGTCGCGTTGTTGTCCGCCGACCGGTTCGCCCGCCCCGATCTGCCGCTGCCGGTTGAACCAGGCATGCGGGCCCAGCTCGCCGACCGATTCGGCTTGTTCGGTATTCGGCTGGCGATCACCCTGGTGCGGCTCGGCGCCCGCGATTCCGCCGCACTCGCCGCCGAACTCACCGAACGCAGTGGTGTGAACGAATTACGTTCGGTGCTCGACGTGCAGTTCGGCCAGCGCGCAGACCAGCTCAAGGCCCATTCGGCCCTCAGCGCCCTCGACCGGGTGCTCACCGCACATCCCGGCACCGCCGCCGACCTGCTGCTTCCCCATATCCGAACCCTGCTCGCCGATAACCACGGTTTCGCCGAGTTACGTCTGCTCGGCCGGTTACGCACCGATGAGCCCGGCCTGCCCGCTGCCGAGCTGGCCGAACTCATCCGGCTCATCGGTGGCTCGGGCGTCGCCGCGCCCCTACGCCTCGGCCTCCCAGCGGACGCCGCGTCCGCGACTCAGTGCGCCGAAGCGATCGCCGCTGCCCGGAAGTGGCGCTCCCGAGCCAACCACCCGCTCGCCGACCAGTTCACCGCAGCCGCCTGTCTTACCGCCGCCCGCAGTGCGGAGGGGGTACTCGCCCAGCTCACGCCGCTGGACTGATCGTCACCTCCACGTGCACTCCCGCCGCCCCGACCATGTTGACCAGAGCGTCGAGGCTGAACAGCTTCGTCAGCCATCAGCATTCTCCGTTCTCGAGCTGAGTCACAGCTCAATCCGATTGTCCGAGCTGCTCGTCCATGCTGTCCCGCAGCGCGCCGAGCAGTTCCTCGAAGCTGCGCAGCAGCTCCGGCGGGTAGGCGTCGAGCACGGCGTCCTGGCGCGCGTTGACCGGGCCGAAGAATTCGTCGGCCAGGCGTTTGGCCTCCGCGCTCGCGCGCAATGTCACCACCCGGCGATCGTCGAGTTCGCGTGAGCGGTGCACGTATCCGGCGCGTTCGAGCCGGTTGAGCAGTGCTGTCATCGCCCCGGACGACAGTGGAATCCGTGTGGTCAACAACGCCGGCGACAACGGTTGTCCGGCTTCGTCCGCCGCAGCGATTTCGAGCAGGGCGAACGCGTCGGTGGAGTGCACGCCGAGCGCGACGGCGAAGCGCCGGCCCAGCTCGGTGAAGCTCGCGCCGTAGGCCATGAGTTCCCCGGTCAGGCGTTGTCGTTGCGCTGCTGTGCCGGTCGTCCGGTCCGCCATAGTGTGCCTCCGTTCGCGCGCTGTTCTGGATTGACAACCTACCGACCCACAATTTACCTTCACCATAAAGTAACTTCATGATGGAGGTAAATTGAACACATCGACCGAGGCGCCGACGAGGCGTGCGTGGTTGGGGTTGATCGCGGTATCGCTCGGTGTCGCGCTGATCGTGGTGGATCTGACGATCGTGAACGTGATCGTCGCCCCGATCATCGGCGATCTGGGGATCAGTTCGATCCAGGCGCAATGGGTCCAGGAGTCCTACGCGATCGTGTTCGCCGCGCTGCTGCTGCTCACCGGGCGGCTGTCGGACCTCTACGGCGCGCGGAAGCTGTTCCTGATCGGGCTCGCCGTCTTCGGGCTGACGAGCCTGCTTGCGGCACTCGCACCGAACGGCGGGCTGCTGATCATCGCTCGATTCGTGCAGGGCGTCGGCGGGGCGATGATCCTGCCTGCCTCGCTGGCCCTGATCAACGCCGCGTTCACCGGCGAGGCGCGCGGGCGGGCGTTCGCGGTCTGGGGCTCGACCATCGGCGCGGCCGCCGCGGTCGGGCCGCTGCTCGGCGGTTGGCTGGCCGACTTCTCCTGGCGATGGGCGTTCGGCATCAATATCCCGGCGGTGGTGCTGATCGCCATGGGAGTGCTGCGTTATCTGCCTGCCTCGCCGACGGTGCGCGGACGAGTCGACGTCGTCGGTGCGTTGCTATCGATCTGCGGTCTCGCACTGTTGTCGTTCGGCCTGATCGAAGGCCGGGCACACGGCTGGCTGCTCACCACCGAGCCGCTGAATCTCGCCGGCATCGAATGGAGCGGTGGTCCGTCGCCGGTGCTCGTCGCGTTCGCGCTGTCGGCGGTTGCGCTGTCGGGTTTCTGGCTGCGGCAATCTCGGCTCGGCCGCATCGGTGCCGAACCGCTCATGGATGTGCGGCTTTTCGGGATCGGCTCGTTCCGTAAGGGAAACGCGGTGACGTTGCTTGTCGGCCTCGGTGAGTTCGGCATCATTGCCGTGCTGCCGTTGTGGATGCAGTTCACGCTGGACTACAGCGCACTGCAGGCGGGGCTGGCATTGGTGCCGCTCGCGGTGGGCAGTTTCTGTGCCAGCGGTGCCAGCTTCTCGTTGACCGCGTCGGTGTCGGCGCTCGGGCAGGTGCGCATCGGACTCGCGCTGGAAGTCGCAGGCTTGGTCTTGCTCGGGCTCTTCGCCGCGGCCGACAGTGCGTGGTGGACGATCGCGATCGCGCTGTTCGTGTACGGCATCGGCGTCGGCTTCGCGACCGCTCAGGTCACCAACATCGCGCTCGCCGATGTCCCGGGGCCGAGCGCGGGCCAGGGCTCGGGTATCCAAAGCGCCGCACGTGAACTGGGTTCGGCGTTCGGTATCGCGGTGCTCACCACGCTGTTCTTCAGTTCCCTCGGTGCGGGCGTGCGTGATCGCCTCACCGACGCTGGTCTGCCGGACCAGGCGGTCGAGCAGTTCGGCACCGCGGTCACCGATAGTGCAGGTTCGGTCGTCCCCGCCCTCGCCGCCGATCCATCGACCGAGCCGATCGCCGTCGCCGCCCGCGAGGCCATGTCGGCGGCCGTCGAACTGTCGAGCTACCTCTGCGCCGCCCTCCTCGGTGCAGCCTTGCTCGCGACCCTGCTCATGAGACCGACTCCGGTGCCGGCGACCGAGCCCGACGCGGAGCTCAGCAGGCCTTAGATCGCGGCTGGGCGAGCTGGGCGAACGCGGTGCGCCCAGCTCGCGCCGCCGGTCACCTTCTCGGCGTCCCCTCGCGGGGTCTCGAACACGTCGGCCAAGGTGTGGGCCGCCCTGAGGTAGCGGGCGGGTCACGATGTGGCCGGGGTGCTGGCTCGCCGGGGTCGGCGGCGGAAGAATGGCCGCGGGGTGGGCTCCGGG
Organism: Nocardia sp. NPDC059180; assembly: GCF_042754945.1. Taxonomy (NCBI): domain Bacteria; kingdom Bacillati; phylum Actinomycetota; class Actinomycetes; order Mycobacteriales; family Nocardiaceae; genus Nocardia; species Nocardia sp. NPDC059180. The sequence continues at coordinate 230,461 of NZ_JBHZBU010000011.1, read as the reverse complement.
CGACGGGTTCGGAGGTTTTCTTCCCCCGGGAATAGATCCTGGGGACCGCTGGTTGAGCTGATCGAACGATGTTGAGTGTGCTCGACTCAAGTTTGACTTGACTCCCGGCGGGATCGGGATGCAGGATTGAGCCGACCACGCTCAGCATTGCTGGGACCGTGCTCCGTGCAGTGTCAGGGGCCGGGTCCGACGGCGCGAACAGCGCCGTGACGGGCATCGCCCCGACATCACACAAGCAGTCGATACATAGGAGGAAACACAATGGCTCGTGCGGTCGGAATCGACCTCGGGACCACGAACTCGGTCGTCGCCGTTCTCGAAGGTGGTGAGCCGGTCGTCGTCGCCAACTCGGAGGGTTCGCGCACCACGCCCTCGGTCGTCGCCTTCGCCAAGAACGGTGAGGTGCTGGTGGGTCAGCCCGCCAAGAACCAGGCCGTCACCAACGTCGACCGCACCATCCGCTCGGTGAAGCGCCACATCGGCACCGACTGGAGCGTGGAGATCGACGACAAGAAGTACACCCCGCAGGAGATCAGCGCGCGCACGCTGATGAAGCTCAAGCGCGACGCCGAGGCCTACCTCGGTGAGGAGATCACCGACGCGGTCATCACCGTCCCCGCCTACTTCGAGGACGCCCAGCGCCAGGCCACCAAGGAAGCCGGCCAGATCGCCGGCCTGAACGTGCTGCGCATCGTCAACGAGCCCACCGCGGCCGCGCTGGCCTACGGCCTGGACAAGGGTGACAAAGAGCAGACCATCCTGGTCTTCGACCTCGGTGGTGGCACCTTCGACGTCTCGCTGCTGGAAATCGGCGAGGGCGTCGTCGAGGTCCGCGCCACCTCCGGTGACAACCACCTCGGTGGTGACGACTGGGACGAGCGCGTCGTCTCCTGGCTCGTCGACAAGTTCAAGGCCAGCTCGGGCATCGACCTGACCAAGGACAAGATGGCCATGCAGCGGCTGCGCGAGGCCTCCGAGAAGGCCAAGATCGAGCTGTCCTCCTCGCAGTCGACCTCGATCAACCTGCCCTACATCACCGTCGACGCGGACAAGAACCCGCTGTTCCTCGACGAGCAGCTGACCCGCGCCGAGTTCCAGAAGATCACCTCCGACCTGCTCGACCGCACCCGTGCGCCGTTCCAGTCGGTGATCAAGGACGCGGGCATCAAGGTCTCCGATATCGACCACGTCGTGCTGGTCGGTGGCTCCACCCGTATGCCCGCGGTCTCCGAGCTGGTCAAGGAACTGACCGGCGGCAAGGAGCCCAACAAGGGCGTGAACCCGGACGAGGTCGTCGCCGTCGGCGCCGCCCTGCAGGCCGGTGTGCTCAAGGGTGAGGTCAAGGACGTCCTGCTGCTCGATGTCACCCCGCTGTCGCTGGGTATCGAGACCAAGGGTGGCGTGATGACCAAGCTCATCGAGCGCAACACCACCATTCCGACCAAGCGTTCGGAGACCTTCACCACCGCTGATGACAACCAGCCGTCGGTGCAGATCCAGGTGTTCCAGGGTGAGCGCGAGATCGCCTCGCACAACAAGCTGCTCGGTTCCTTCGAGCTGACCGGTATTCCGCCGGCCCCGCGCGGCGTGCCGCAGATCGAGGTCACCTTCGACATCGACGCCAACGGCATCGTGCACGTGACCGCGAAGGACAAGGGCACCGGCAAGGAGAACACGATCAAGATCCAGGACGGCTCCGGCCTGTCCAAGGAAGAGATCGACCGGATGGTCAAGGACGCCGAGGCGCACGCCGCCGAGGACAAGGCCCGCCGCGAGGAGGCCGAGACCCGCAACCAGGCCGAGTCGCTGGTGCACCAGACCGAGAAGTTCATCGCCGACAACACCGACAAGGTGCCTGCCGACGTGAAGGAGAAGGTCGAGGCCGCGATCGGCGAGGCGAAGGAAGCCCTGAAGGGCACCGACATCGCCGCGGTCAAGACCGCCGTGGAGAAGCTGGCCACCGAGTCGCAGGCCCTCGGCCAGGCGATCTACGAGGCGTCCGCCGCCGATGCGGCCGCGTCCGGTAACGGTGCCTCCTCGACGGCCGACGACGATCAGGTCGTCGATGCCGAGGTCGTCGACGAGCCGGTGGACACGGAGAAGAAGTGACACACGCGAACGCTGGGAACTCCGAGGAGCCGATCAGCTTCGTCGACAAGCGCAAGGTCGATCCCGATTCCGGTGAGGTTCGGGAGCAGGCCGGGGCGGGCAATGGCTCCGCCCCGGCAGGGCCGGAGGCCACCAACGGTGACGGCGCCGAGGCGCCGGTGTCCGATGCCTCCGTCGAACTGGCCGAGCGCACCGCCGACCTGCAGCGCCTGACCGCCGAATACGCCAACTACCGGCGCCGGACCGAACGCGACCGCAAGGCCGCGATCGATACGGCCAAGGCGGGTGTGGTCACCGAACTGCTGGGCGTGCTCGATGATCTCGACCGTGCCAAGGCGCACGGTGATCTGGAATCGGGTCCGCTGAAGTCGGTCGCCGACAAGCTGGCCGACGCACTGCGCAAACAGGGTCTCGAGGAGTTCGGCTCGGAGGGTGAGCCTTTCGATCCGACCCTGCACGAAGCGGTGCAGCACGAGGGCTCCGGTCACGATCCGGTGATCGGTCTCGTGATGCGCAAGGGTTATCGGTTCGGTGATCGGGTGCTTCGGCACGCGCTGGTGGGGGTAACCGACGGCGTGGGCGATCTGCCCACCGCCGCCCCTTCCGACCAGGCCGGAGCGGCCACATCGGGCGACGCCGAGGCATCGGATGCTGATGCCGGCACCAACGAAGGATAAAACCGCGGCCAAGCCGCACGCGGTGCGCCGCACAATAGTGAGGAAAGGAGGAGATGCCCGGTGAGCCAGCGGGAGTGGATCGAGAAGGACTTCTACAAGGAGCTGGGTGTCTCCTCCGGCGCGTCGCAGGACGAGATCAAGAAGGCTTACCGCAAACTCGCGCGTGACCTGCATCCGGATGCCAACCCCGGCGATACCTTGGCCGAGGAGCGGTTCAAGACCGTCAGCGAGGCGCATGCCGTGCTGTCGGATCCGGCCAAGCGCAAGGAGTACGACGAGACCCGCAAGCTGTTCGCGGGTGGTGGCTATCCGCGTGGCGGGTTCAATCCCGGTGCGGGCGGTGGGTTCTCGCAGGAGTTCAACCTCGGCGATATCTTCGGCGCGGGTGCCACCGGTGGTGCCGACGGCGGGATCGGCGATCTGTTCGGCGGCCTGTTCAATCGGGGCGGCGGCACGCGGTCGGCGGGCCGGCCGCGGCGCGGTGCCGACGTGGAAACCGAGACGACTCTCGGCTTCCGTGAGGCCGCGCAGGGGGCCACCGTCCCGCTGCGGATGACCAGCCCGTCGCCGTGCACCACCTGTCACGGCAGCGGAGCCAAGCCTGGCACCAGTCCTCGGGTCTGCCCGAACTGCAATGGCACCGGCGTCATCAGCCGCAACCAGGGCGCGTTCGGTTTCAGCGAGCCGTGCGACGACTGCCGCGGTACGGGCTCGATCATCGACGACCCGTGCGTCGACTGCCACGGCAGCGGTATCCAGAACCGGACGCGCACCATCACCGTGCGCATCCCTCCGGGTGTCGCGGACGGGCAGAAGATCCGGCTGGCGGGTCAGGGCGAGGCGGGCCTGCGTGGTGCGCCCTCGGGCGACCTGTTCGTCACCGTGCACGTCAGCCAGGACAAGGTCTTCGGCCGCAACGGCGACGACCTGACCCTGGTGCTGCCGGTCGGCTACAGCGAGCTGGTCCTCGGCACCACGGTGTCGGTGCCGACGCTGGAGGGCCGGGTCGGGGTGAAGGTGCCTCCGGGCACCGCCGACGGCCGTATCCTCCGGGTGCGCGGTCGCGGTGTGCCCAAACGCGGCGGCGGAGCCGGTGACCTGCTGGTCACCGTCAAGGTCGCGGTGCCGCAGAAATTGGACAACGACGCCACCGACGCGCTGCGTGCGCTGCAGGAGGCGGAGAAGGCCAGTGGTTTCGATCCGCGAGCGGGATGGGCAGGTGCGTGATGTCCGGCGATCCGAAGCAGGCGTCCGGTGGGCCGTCGCGAGCCGAGTACTTCATGATCTCGGTGGCGGCTCAGCTGGCGGGCATGCATGCGCAGACACTGCGCACGTATGACCGCCTCGGATTGGTGACGCCGCAACGCACTTCGGGTGGCGGGCGGCGCTATTCGGCCAGGGACGTCGAGCTGCTGCGCGAGGTGCAGCGGCTGTCCCAGGACGAAGGCGTCAACCTGGCCGGTATCAAACGCATCATCGAGCTCACCAATCAGGTCGAGGCCTTGCAGCAGCGGGTCGCCGAGCTGAACGCGGAGCTGGAGCGGACACGGGCGAACTACCGTGCGGATCTGACCCCGCCGCAGCGCAGTACCGCGCTGGTGGTGTGGCAGCCGCGCAATCGCCGGTAGCCGTTCGGGCGGACGAGTTCTCGGGCCCCGTCCCGGTTCAGCAGTGAACCGGGACGGGGCCCGATTCGCGTCCATGTTCGTTTCGGATTTGCCATGAGATCGCTGTCGGATGCGAACTTCGTTGTGAAGCTTGCATATTGAGTGGTCGAGTGACGGATTTCATCCGATTTATCCAGTCTTTCAGTCGGTTTCGTGCGGAATTCGTACGCAATACCCTTGTTTAGGCGGAATTACACCTGGGATGTTTCGTCCGTCCATTCCGTCACTGGCAAACCTCGCCTACACTCCAATCCATCGGCTGCTGACGAGTGTCCCGCAGCACCTCACTCGCCGGCACGGATAGTGTTCGAATGCGGAATGGGGTTGTGACACACATGGATTCGCGATCCGTCGCGCTGATAAGGACGACATTCAAAGCGGTTGCTGCGGAAGAGGGTGGGGCGGAGCGGTTGGCCAGATCGTTCTACGCGATCTTGTTCACCGACTATCCGCAGATTCGCGATTATTTCCCCGCGGCGATGGACTCACAGCGTGACCGCCTTGTCAAGGCCATCGGATACGCGCTCGACCGGCTGGAGGAGCCGGAAAAGTTGCTGCCATTTCTCGCCCAGCTCGGCCGCGACCATCGCAAGTACGGGGTTCAGCGGGCCCACTACGCGGCGGTGGCGGAATCGTTGAAAGCGGCGATGCGCCGATTCGCCGGTTCGGAGATGTGGACCGAGGAGGTGGAGCGCGCCTGGACCGAGGGCCTCACGATCATCGCCGAGGCGATGATCGGCGCCGCCGAAAAGGAGAACACTCCGCCGGTGTGGACCGGCACCGTTGTCGAACGACGCGAGGTATTACGCAATCTGGCGGTGGTCCGGCTGCAACTGGACCAGCCGATGCAATACGCCGCCGGTCAGTATCTGAGCGTGCAGATTCCATCGCGGCCGCGCATGTGGCGTTATATGTCGCCCGCGGTGCCCGCGAATGCCAACGGCGAGATCGAATTTCATATCCGGTCGGTGCTCGGCGGCTGGGTCAGCCCGGCGATCGTCGGCAATACCGTGGTGGGCGATCAGTGGCTGCTCGGTGCGCCACTCGGCGGGCTGGGAATACCGCGCAATACGAAACGCAAAATGCTGATGATCGGCTGCGGCACCGGAATCGCACCGCTACGGGCCCAGCTCATGGCGATGGCGCAGCGCCGCAGCAATCCCAAGGTGCATATGTTCGCCGGCGGGCATCATCCGTGTGATCTCTACGATCTGGAGACGCTGAGCAGGCTGGCAGTCGCCAACAAATGGCTGACGGTGACACCGGTATCCGAACGCGCCGAGAACCCGTGGTGGTACTACGACTCCGTAAATGCCGAAAGAACCTGGCCCGGCCTCGAACCTCGGGTGACCGGGCAGATCGGAAAGATCGTCGCCTCCTACGGCGCATGGGCCGACCGCGATGTGCAGATCGTCGGCTCACCCTCCATGGTGCAGACCACCAAATTCCGGCTGATGGCCACCGGTACCCGCACCATGAACATTCGTCACGACCCGCTCTTCTGAACCGGCCGCACCGGCCGTGGAATCAGCCGCCTTCGAACTGGATTCGCTCGGCGGGAGTCCCCGTCCCCAGCAGCCGCTCGACGGTCGCGCGTGTCATCGCAGGCGACCCGCAGACCAGCACCTGATGACGATCGAACGCACCATGCGAGCCGATCACATCCGCCAGCGTTCCGTACAGCAGCTCATCGGCGGCGAACCCGATATCGACCCGGGAACGCTCGTACCATTCGTCGGGCCGGTCCGGATCCTCCAGGCTCTCCACCACCGGAACCACGGTCAGCCATGGCAATTCCTCGGCCAGCAGGGCCAGCATGTCCGCGGCGTACAGTTCGCGCGGCGACGCTGCGCCGATGAACAGGTAGGTCGGCGGCTGCACCTCGCGGCGGGCCAGCTCCAGGATCTGCGCGCGCATCGGCGCCAGACCGGTCCCGCCCGCGATCATCACGACCTCATCGCCCGCGGGGTCGATCGCGAACGTGCCTGCGGGTGCGCCGAGGGTCCACTCGTCGCCCGCGGCCGTATCGGCCACGATCCCGCCACTGCACCAGCCGCCGGGCACGGTCCGCACATGGAACTCGAGCTTGCCGTCAAGTGACGGAGGCAGCGCCGGGGAAAGCCTGCGGCGCAGACCGGGGAATTGCGGCACCCGCACCTCGACCGACTGCCCGGCGGTGAATGGGACGAACTCGCCGATCAACCGGATCACCGCGAGATCATGGCGCAGCCGATGATGGCCGACGACGGTCGATTTCCACACGGGTGCTTCCGGTACCGCGCCGTTGCGCGGCGCATTCGGATCGATGTCCATACCTACTCTCAGGGGGCTCTGGTGCGGGCGTGTGCCGGCGAAGTCCGGCCGTGCGGTCAGACGGGATCGGAACTGATGATCGACTCCGGAGTGCCCACAGCGAGCAGCGCGCGCCGGGTGTCGGCGATCATTTTCGCCGAACCGGCGATCTGGATCTGGCGGTCCGACCACGATCCGAAGCTGGCGACCACCGCACCGAGATTACCGACCAGACGCCGATGCATGCCGTACGGCGCGTCCGACGCCGGATGGGGATACCACCACGGATTCGTCTTCTGCTCGCAGACCGGCACGATGGTCAGCCACGGGTTGCTCTGCGAGAGCTGCCACATGTTCTCCACGTCGTACAGGTCGCACGGATAGACACCGCCGATGAAGAAATGCACCCGCGGGTTGATGCCGCGCTGCCCCATCTCGATCAGCTGGGCGCGCAGTGGCGCGATACCGGTGCCCGAGCCGATCATCAGCACATCGCGGCCACTGTCCGGGTCGACATGCAAACCGCCCAGTGGGCCGCCGATCAGCCAGCGCTCGCCGACGATGGTGTCGTTGACGATGGCCGGGCTCACCCAGCCGCCGCGGACCTTGCGGACATGGAATTCGATCTCGCCGTACGGATTGGCCGGGATCGCGGGGGACAGGTAGCGCCACATCTTCGGCCGCTGCGGCACCGCGATCGGCACATACTGGCCGGCCTGATAGGGGATCGGGCTGTCGGATTGCAGCCGCACGATGGCCAGGTCCTCCAGCACGTGCCGGTGGCCGACGACGGTGGCCTCCCAGTACGGCGGTGAATCGTCGGAGTTGGCGCCGATGGCCATGGCGGCGGCGATCAGCAGGGTGATGTCGCGCCAGCCGTCGGCCAGCTCGGCGGTCCAGGCCGGACCGTTGTAGGTGTGGGCCGCGGCGAACAGGGCGCGGCCCGCGAGATCGTAATGGGAGGCCTCGACACCGTACTTGCGGTGATCGCGGGCCAGCTGTTCGAGGAACTTCTGCGCCCGGTCCCAGTCCTCGAGGTGATCGAGCATGTACTGGATGGCCGTGACCAGCCGTTTCGGCTGCATATCCATGGCGGGTGGGAACAGTTCTCGCAGCCGAGGATTCTCGGCGAACAGATGACCATAAAACGCACTGATCAACCGCTCGGGTCCGTGCGGTGAGTCGATCACCGTACGGAAGTTGGCGCGGACCAGCGCAGCCGAACGCGCATCCACGGCGTGGGCTTCCTTTCCCTCGAATAGCTGCCCGGGGACCTACCCGTAACCGGCGGTCCTCCGTCGAGGCCAGTATCCCTGAAACGCCGTGGTCATGTGGGTAGGGGCAGGTTACCGGCATTTGTCACATGTTGGATGCGCAACATCGTTCTGCGGGTCACGATCACGGCGTAGCGTTCGCATCGGGTCCAGTCCGCATCAGCCACGAAAATTGCCAAAGTTGAGCGGAACAGACTCAACCTTTCGAGCGTTGAACGATAAGACACCGTGCCGACTGCGGTGGCAGGCCATGCACGCATCGGCACCGGGGAGACATCGACTAGTAGGAAGGTGCTTTGTGGACTCGTTCAATCCCACCACCAAGACCCAGGCGGCGCTCACCGCTGCCCTGCAGGCGGCCTCGGCCGCGGGCAATCCGGAGATCCGTCCGGCGCACTTGCTGGTGGCGTTGCTGAATCAAACCGACGGCATCGCCGCCCCCTTGCTGAAGGCCGTCGGTACGGATCCGGCAGCCGTACGACGCGAGGCGCAAGACATCGTCGACCGGTTGCCGCGGGCGAGCGGCGCGACCACCACACCCCAGCTCGGCCGCGAAGCGCTGGCCGCGATCACCGCTGCTCAAAGACTCGCCACCGAGATGGGCGACGAATACGTCTCGACCGAGCACGTCATGGTCGGCCTGGCCGAGGGCGACACCGACATCACCATGCTGCTCACCAAGTACGGTGCCACCGCCGACGCGCTGCGCGAGGCGTTCACCACCGTGCGTGGCAGCGCCAGGGTCACCAGCCCTGATCCGGAGGGCAGCTACCAAGCGCTGGAGAAGTACTCCACCGACCTCACCGACGCCGCCCGCGCGGGCAAGCTCGACCCGGTGATCGGGCGCGATACCGAGATCCGCCGTGTGGTCCAAGTGCTGTCGCGGCGCACCAAGAACAACCCGGTGCTCATCGGTGAGCCCGGCGTCGGTAAGACCGCCATCGTCGAGGGGCTGGCCCAGCGCATCATCGCCGGTGACGTCCCCGAATCGCTGCGCGGTAAGTCCGTGGTCTCGCTCGATCTCGGTGCGATGGTCGCGGGCGCGAAGTACCGCGGTGAGTTCGAAGAGCGGCTCAAGGCCGTGCTCGAGGACATCAAGAACAGCGCGGGCCAGATCATCACCTTCATCGACGAGCTGCACACCATCGTCGGCGCGGGCGCCACCGGCGAATCCGCGATGGACGCGGGCAACATGATCAAGCCGATGCTGGCCCGCGGCGAACTGCGCTTGGTCGGTGCCACCACACTGGAGGAGTACCGCAAGCACATCGAAAAGGACGCGGCGCTCGAGCGCCGCTTCCAGCAGGTGCTGGTCGGCGAGCCCTCGGTGGAGGACACGGTCGGCATCCTGCGCGGCATCAAGGAGCGCTACGAGGTGCACCACGGTGTGCGCATCACCGACTCCGCGTTGGTCGCGGCGGCCACGCTGTCCGACCGCTACATCACCTCCCGGTTCCTGCCGGACAAAGCGATCGACCTGGTCGACGAATCGGCCTCGCGACTGCGCATGGAGATCGACTCCCGCCCGGTGGAGATCGACGAAGTCGAACGCGCGGTGCGGCGGCTCGAAATCGAAGAGGTCGCCCTCGCCAAGGAGACCGACGAGGCGTCCAAACAGCGGCTGGAGAAGCTGCGCTCCGAACTGGCCGATGACAGGGAAAAACTCAACCAGCTCACCACCCGCTGGCAGAACGAGAAGAACGCGATCGACCAGGTCCGGGTCCTCAAAGAGGAACTGGAATCGTTGCGCGGCGCCTCCGACCGGGCCGAACGCGACGGCGATCTGGGCAAGGCGGCCGAGCTGCGCTACGGCAAGATTCCCGCGCTGGAAAAGCAGCTCGCCGAGGCCGAGAAGGCGTCCGCGACCGCCGGTGACGGCGAGGTCATGCTGAAGGAAGAGGTCGGCCCGGACGATATCGCCGAAGTGGTGTCGGCATGGACCGGCATTCCGGTGGGCCGCATGCTCGAGGGCGAGACCCAGAAGCTGCTGCGGATGGAGTCCGAACTCGGCAGGCGCGTGGTCGGGCAGTCCGAGGCCGTGCAGGCGGTATCGGACGCGGTGCGCCGGGCCCGCGCGGGCGTCGCCGATCCGAACCGGCCGACCGGCTCGTTCCTGTTCGTCGGTCCTACCGGCGTCGGCAAGACCGAGCTGGCCAAGGCGCTGGCCGACTTCCTGTTCGACGACGAGCGCGCCATGGTCCGCATCGACATGAGCGAGTACAGCGAGAAGCACGCCGTCGCGCGGCTGGTCGGCGCCCCGCCCGGATACGTCGGCTACGACCAGGGCGGACAGCTCACCGAGGCGGTGCGGCGCAGGCCCTACACCGTGGTGCTGTTCGACGAGATCGAGAAGGCGCATCCGGATGTGTTCGACATCCTGCTCGCCGTGCTCGACGAGGGACGGCTCACCGATGGGCAGGGACGCACGGTCGACTTCCGCAACACCATCCTCATCCTCACCTCCAACCTGGGTGCGGGTGGCGACAAGGACTTCGTGATGAATGCTGTGCGCGCGGCGTTCAAACCGGAGTTCCTCAACCGGCTCGACGACGTCGTGATGTTCCACCCGCTCGATGAGGAGCAGCTGGAGTCCATCGTCGACATCCAGCTCGACCAGCTGCAGAAGCGGCTGTCGCAGCGCAGGCTGAAGCTGGACGTCAGCGATTCGGCGCGGTTCTGGCTGGCGGTGCGCGGCTATGACCCGGTCTACGGTGCGCGGCCGCTGCGCAGGCTGATCCAGCAGTCCATCGGCGACACCCTCGCCAAGGAATTGCTCGCCGGCGAGATCACCGACGGCGACACGGTGAAGGTCAACCTCAGCCCGGACGGTGACGCGCTGACGGTGTCTGATTAGCCGCTCCTTCGTCGCGGCGTGTTCGCGGCCCTTGGTGGCTCGCGTTTCCGCGTCCGCTGCTTGCCTTCGGCGTGCGCAGCGGCCACGGAAACGCGAGCCGGCCGCGAACCGGGCTCCTCGAGGTCGCCCGTCCCGGGCCGGACCGAGCGGTTGCGTGACGGCCGGTGCTTGCGCCGAAGACACGCGACTTGCTCGCGCTTACCCTGGGGTGCATGACCAACCCGAACGATCCGTGGGGGCAGCGGCCGGACGATTCGCCGACCGAACACCTGGGTCCGCCGGCTGGATCCGGAACCGAGCCGCTGCACACCACCGAATACACCGAGGCCTACGGGCCCACGGAGTACCCGGGCTCCGATCAGTACGAGTCGTGGAAGCCGCCGTCGAACCCGACCCGCGAGATGCCAACCTACGAGAGCCAATGGGGCGGTTACGAGGGGCAACAGTGGCAGCCGCCGACTCAGCCCACCCCTGATCCGGCCGCGGCGGGCGGTTTCGGTGCGATGCCGCCGTCGGGCGAACCGCCGCGTCCACCCAAACGCAATACCGGCCTGTGGGTCGGGCTCGGCTTGGCCGTGGTCTTGTTGATCGCGGTGGCGGGTGCGGTTGCCGGCCTGCTGTTCGGCGGCGGCGATTCGACGCCATCGGCGAGCGATACCGCCACGTCATCGGTGCCGACCGCAGGCCGCACCCCGAACGCGACCCCGGGCCCGAGTGCTCCGCCGCTGGTCATCCCCAGCCTGCCCGGTATCGAGGGCATCGACGGCATCGGTGCCACCATGGGCACCATCACCGCCAACAACGCGGGCACGCTCACCGTCAGTTCGGTCGGTGGGTCGAGCGTTACCGTCACCACCGACGCGAACACCCAGGTGATCTCGATGTCGGGTGGGTCCGCGGCGGATCTGCCCACCGGCGAACTCGTGGTCGTCCAGGGGGACAAGGCGCCCGACGGTTCGATTCACGCGAAAATCATCATCAGCACGGCACTTCCGGGCGGCGGGCGATGAGGAGAATTTCGTGATCCACCACAAACGCTGCGGCGCGCGCGGGTGGTGCCGGGCAAACGCCCGGTCGGCTCGATAGGCTAGAAGACGATGACGGCTATGTGGTTCGGGTTGGCGGCGATCGCACTCGTGGGTGCGGTCGTACTGCTGTATTTCGATCGGCTCCAGCGACAGCGGACCGGTCACGCACGCCAGGTCTGGGCCAAGGCCCAGGGCTATACGTATGTGTCGGTGGAACCGGCACTGCCCTCGACGTGGCGGCGCGGCGCGCTGGCCAAGCTGGGCTACCTGTCCGCGGTCGACGTGGTCTCGGGAATCCGCAAGGGCGAGAAGTTCGTGCTCTTCGACCTCGAGGATTCCGCGACGCTGGTCGCCGTGCGCAGGCAGATCGGCTCCGATATCGACGTCGATATGCGCCTGAAGACCGCGTCCCCGCCCAAGGACCACGATCTGGAACTGCTCGGCGCCATCGGCGACCGCGTGGTCTTCGCGACCAATCCCGAAATCGCCAGGCACGCCGTCGATCAGCGGATGGTCGCCTTCATCGAGACGCTGCCCGAGACGGTGCAGATGTTGTGGAGCGAGGGCAACTGGACCCTCGGCATGCTGTCGGTGGGCACTCCCGCCAAGGAATGGGAAGCCGCGATCGACGCCGTGCTGCGTTTGTCCGGTCTGCTGCATGTGCTGCCGCCGGTCGCCGAACCGCGCGGGCTCGACAACGACGGCGCACGCGTGCACGGTCGTGCCCGTACCCGGGCCGCCGAGGTCGAGGAAGTCGATGAGCGCCCGGCCACACGGGTCGCCCCGCCGCGGTTCCGCGAGGAAGAAGCCGAGGCCGAGGAAGTCGAGTACGACGACCTCGACACCGACTACGACGATGACGGCTACGACGATGACGACTACGACGACTCCGATTACGACGAGCCGGACCATGACGAGCGCGGCGTGATCGGTGCCCGGCCCGCCGTCCGTGCCGACGCGGACGACGACCTTTCCGGTGACGCAGCCATCCCCTCGGATCGTGACCAGGCGGGCCGCACCGACGAAGCCCCGGCGGACCCGTCGCCCTCGCGCCGGCCGAGTCTGGCCGTCGTCCCCGACGCCCGCCCTGCCGCGCGCGAAGACCGCTGGTCCGGCGCCGATCGCCCCGAATCCGCCGATCGCGCCGGCCGTCCGGCCGACTACCTCGCCCCCGCCGCCGACGATGACATGCCGCAGCTACCCGGCGGCCCGTTCCACCCCGGATTCCGTCCATACCAGGGTCCGGTGCCGAAGTAACCCGCTCTGCTCGGTGCCCGCAGCGCACGCCGTACCCTTGACCCGCAGGTACTGGCGGGCGGACTTCGCCGAAACCGCTGTGACGCGACTCGTTGAACACACGCGGAAGGACTCACATGATCGACCAGGCAACAACCGACCGGGACAGTTTGGCGGCGCTGGTGCGCGAACTCGCCGTTGTGCACGGCAAGGTGACGCTGTCCTCGGGTAAAGAGGCCGACTACTACGTCGACCTGCGCCGCGCGACCCTGCACCATCAGGCCGGGCCGCTGATCGGCACACTGCTTCGCGAGCTGGTAGCCGACTGGGACTTCGACGCCGTCGGCGGGCTCACCATGGGCGCCGATCCGGTGGCGCTGGCCGTCATGCACGCACCCGGCCGCCCGATCGACGCGTTCGTGGTGCGCAAGGCCGCCAAGACGCACGGTATGCAGCGACAGATCGAAGGCCCCGACATCGTCGGCAAGCGAGTGCTCGTCGTCGAGGACACCACTACCACCGGCAACTCGCCCCTCACCGCCGTGCGCGCGCTGCGTGAAGCCGGCGCGACCGTCGTCGGAGTGGCGACCGTGGTGGACCGGGAGACCGGCGCCGATCAGGTCATTGCCGCCGAGGGTCTCGAGTATCGCTCGATTCTCGGACTGAAGGATCTGGCTCTGGGCTGAGTAGTTGCCCTCGGCTAGCCTGGTGCTGATTAATTCGGTAGTTGAAGGGTCGTGTGAGTCGCCGTGGTGAGCATTGCAGTCAAGAAGGGCCGCGACAATGTCGCGATGCTCGGTATCGGTGCCTACCGGCCGCAGCGCGTGGTCAGCAATGACGAGGTGTGCGAGGTTCTCGACTCCACCGACCAGTGGATCTACGAGCGCACCGGTGTGCGCAACCGTCGCTGGATCAGTGGCGACGAGACGCTGCGTTCGATGGCCGCGGCCGCCGGTGACCGCGCACTGAACAACACCGGCATCGACCGGTCCAAGATCGGCGCGCTCATCCTGTGTACCTCCAGCTGGCTCAAGCTCACCCCGCACGGTGCGCCGACCATTGCCTCTGACCTGGGCATCAACGGCATCCCCGCCTTCGACCTGACCTCCGGCTGCGGTGGCTTCGGATACGGCCTCGGTGTCGCCGCCGACCTGATTCGGTCGGGTTCGGCCGAATACGTGCTGGTCATCGGCGCCGAGACGATGACCGTCGGTCTCGACCCGACCGACCGCGGAACCGCGATGATCTTCGGTGACGGTGCGGGCGCCGTCGTCGTCGGCCCGAGCGAGGAGAACGGTATCTCCCCGACGGTGTGGGGCAGTGACGGCGAGAACGCCGAGGCCATCGCCCAGGACGTCGACTTCCTCGAATACATGAACAGGGCCGACGCGATCCAGGCGGAAGGCTACGACGGCGAGCCGCTGAAGCGGATGGCGCTGCGTATGGAGGGTCCCAAGGTTTTCCGCTGGGCCGCGGTGACGTTGCCGCGCGCGCTGTCGGACGCACTGAATGCCTCCGGGGTCGCCAAGGAGGACATCGAGGTGTTCGTGCCGCATCAGGCCAATGCCCGCATCAACGAGTTGATGAAGAAGAACCTCGGCCTGGCCGAGGACATCCCGATGGCCAACGACATCGAGAACACCGGCAACACCTCGGCCGCCTCGATTCCGCTGGCCATGGAGGAAATGCTGGTCACCGGCAAAGCCAAGGGCGGTCAGCTGGCGCTGCTGCTCGGTTTCGGTGCCGGGCTCAGCTATGCCGGTCAGGTCGTCACCCTGCCGCCCAAGCCTGCCGAGCCGAGCTTCTGACCGATGCGGGTTTTTCGCGCCGGGTATCTCGCCGCCACCGCCGTCACCGTGTTCGGTGCGCTCACCGGTCGCCACAAGCTCCAGTGGGTCGCCAAGCCGTTGATGATGCCGCTGCTCGCGGCGGATGTCGCGCGCAGCGACGCCGAACTGGACCCGACAGACCGGACCGTGCTGCTCGGCGCGCTCGGTGCCGCGACCGTCGGTGACGTGCTGCTCATCGACCCGGATGACGACCGCAGGCTGATCGCGGGTGCGTCGTCGTTCGCGGTGATGCAGGCCGGGTACGCGACGCTGTGGTGGCGCCATGGTGCGCGGCCGCAGCCTGCGATCGCCGTGCCGCGCGTGGTGGCGTGGCTGGGTGCGGGTGCGTTGATGCGTGCCAAGGCTCCCGCCATCGCGGCGCCGTTGACGGCCTATGGTGCGACGCTGGGCACTGCGGCGGTGCTGGCATCGGATCCTGGGCTCGCACCCGGTGCCGAAAACGTTGCGGGACTGAATATCCCGAACGATGATCCGCGCAGCAGGCTCGGCTTGGGCGCGCTGCTGTTCACGGTGTCCGATGGATTGATCGTGCTGCGGCGGTTGTTCGCGCGCAGTGAGCGGTCGCGGCGGGTGACCGAAGGCGTCATTCTGGCGACCTACGGTGCGGCGCAGTACTTGCTCGCCGACCCGAAGGCACACGCGGACCGCGACTGAACGTTCACAGGCAGAACATGACCCGGTCCCGGTTCTCCGGATCAACGCGGATCGAGACCGTTTCCCCGATCGCCAAGCGCTCCTTGTCGGCGGGCGTCACGTCGTAAACCACCGTCCCCCGGTAACTTTCGGACCCCGGCACAGTGAATTCCAGATCCAGCTCGGTCATCTCACTGTGATGATCCGTCCGCGCCAGCGGCCGCACATGCTCCACCCGCGCCCACCCCTCGATCCCATGCCTCGCCAGCTGCCGATCCGCCTTCGACGGCCGCCCGGTCCACATCAGCCCGATCCCGATGCACGACCCGAACATCCCCACCAGCGCCATGATCTGGAACGGCACCGTCCCGTCCGGCGTATGGTTCACCACCCACCCCAGCCACAGCGCAAGCAGGATCAGGTACCCGGCCGTCACCCCGAGCACCACCCGTAGCACTCGCACGTGGTCCATGCTCATCACCCCGTAGCTCCAGGATATGCCTGGTAACCACCGGCGTGAGGCGGCTCTTCGTCGTAGACGCGCCGTCCGATTACCGCCAGCACCGCTCGACTCCCAGCGAAATGCTGGTCTCATGTCCGACCAGTCCACGCTCGACGTCCTCACCGGCATGTACGCCGCCGAGGCCCGCTACCTGGCCGCAGGCGGCCCCGGCCGGGCCTCCTTCGCCACCCTCGCTCCCTACTTTTCCCCAGACGTCGTCCTCTACCAGGCCGATGCCCTCCCATACGGCGGCATCTGGCGCGGCCACACCGGCCTCGAACGCTTCTTCACCGCCATGAGCGCGGTCTGGGAAGTCTTCGACCTCCTCGACCAGCAGTTCCTCGCCACCGGCACCACCGCCGTAGTCCACACCCGGATCCACGCCCGGGCCCGCGCCACCGGACGTGAACTGGACTTCCCGATCCTGCAAACCTTGCGTCTGGAGAACGCTCGGATCGCCGAGATCCGGCCGTTCTACTGGGACACCCGGGCCGTCGCTGTTGCGACGACGCTCGTCGCAGCTCAATCTGCCGGAAGTTCATAGTTTCCGGAAATGACGATCAGAGATCGAGCGGGCCTTCGTGGACGTTCAACTGGCGGAGCTCGGTGGCAAGGCGACCCGCTGTCACGAAATCGCTGTCGTCGTGCACGACGACCAGACCGTGGTACGCGGCGGTCGCGCAGATCTGCAGGTCGATGGCGGAAAGGCAGCTGTGGCTGCCCATCTCGGCAGCGCGGTACTGCAGACCCGCAATCCACGTGCCTGCGGATTTCGGCACCGCCACATCGCGATAGAGGCCGTCGTACATTCCGCAGAACGCGGAGTACTCCTTCAAATTGCGCGCCGAACGCAGGAACTCGGCCCGCTGCGGATAGCAGGAGCGGATCTCGCCGGATGTCGTCGGCGTGCGCCAACGATCATGGAGGGACTTATCGCGGAGTATGCGCCACAGGGCGGACGAATCGAGCAAGTATCCGATCACCGAGTGCGAGGCTCCTTCTCTGCTCGATGTGCCGCTTCGGCGCCTTCGATATCCCACTCGCGGGCGAGTTCGAAGTAGTGGTCGTAGGCCTCGGCGCGCGAGAGCCGCTCGTTGTACTCGGTCAGGGCAGCGGCCACAGCTGCGGTCTTGGTCCGATGCCCTCCGAGGCGTTTGGCTTGCTCTAGGACCTCATCGTCGATCTCGATGTGAGTCAGCGACATCGCGCGCCTCCTGTACATGAATGAAGTATTTCACCACTAAAATTGTACAAGATGGCGACATGTCTTGCGGCTTCACCGGCTCGCCAATAAATGCTGACCGAAGATGTCAGGTTTCGGTGTCAGGATCGACGTCCATGACGACCCGCTACTACACCGCCACCAGCCTCGACGGCTACATCGCCGACCCGAGCAACTCCTTGGATTGGCTGATGGCCGTGGCCGACGCCGATACCGCGACCAGCGATGTGGACGAGTTCCTGCTCGGCGTCGGAGCCATGTGTATGGGCGCAACGACCTACGAATGGATGGCAGCCAACAATCCGCCGGAGTACTGGCCGGAGAACTACGGTGACCGCCCGTGCTGGGTATTCACCCACCGCGACCTGCCCGCGACCCCCGGAGCGAACCTCCGGTTCGTCGCGGGCGATGTCAGCGCGGTGCATACGCAGATGGCCGAGGCGGCGGGCGACCGCGATATCTGGGTGCTCGGCGGCGGCGAATTGGCCGGGCAATTCGCCGACGCGGGCCTACTCGACGAGGTGATCGTCGGCATCACCCCGGTGACACTCGGTGGCGGTGCCCCGCTGCTGCCGCGCCGGATCCTCTCGGATCGGATGCAGCTGGTCGGCGTCGAGCGGATGGGACAGTTCGCCAAGCTCGCCTATCGACTGATCTGAGGGCGGCTCGGGAAGTGCTCATGAGCAGGCATCCCTGTCGCAACTCGCCTATCCCCGCAACCGCAGCACCGCCATCACCCTGCGGTGATGAGTCTCCGACGGCGGCAGATCGAGCTTGGTGAAGATGTTGCCGATGTGCTTCTCCACCGCCCGTTCGGTGACAGTCAATGAGCGGGCGATGGCGCCGTTGGTGAGTCCCTGGGCCATGAGCTCGAGGACTTCGCGTTCCCGTGGCGTCAACCGGTCGAGAGCTTGCTGCTGGCGGGAGGCGCCCATCAATTGGCTCACCACCTCGGGGTCGAGGGCGGTGCCGCCGGTGGCGACTCGGTCAAGGGCTTCCATGAACTCGCGGACGTCGGCGACCCGATCCTTGAGCAGGTAGCCGACGCCGTTCGCGCCGGCGGCGAGCAGTTCGGTGGCGTAGCGGGTTTCCACCCATTGTGAGAAGACGAGCACGCCGGTGAGCGGGAATTTGCGGCGCAGTTCGATGGCGGCGAGCAGGCCCTCGTCGGTGTAGGTCGGCGGCATCCGTACATCGACCACCGCGACGTCGGGTGCGTGCTCGGCGACCACCTCGGACAGGTTTGTCGCGTCACCGACCATCGCCACCACCTGGTGCCCGCGTTCGGTGAGCAGCCCTGCCAGGCCGTCGCGGAGGATGGCGCTGTCCTCCGCGATCACCACGCGTAGCGAATCCGGTTGGCCTGCGCCGTTGTTCATCGCGGACCCGCCGTCGGGAGGGTGATGGTGACGACCGTCGGCCCGCCGACGGGACTGTCCACGGTGAGGCTGCCGTCCACGCTCGCCGCCCGCGCTGCCAGCCCGGCCAGACCGCTGCCGGCCACCGGTTCACCCGCCATCGGTTGCAGGACACCACCACGGCCGTTGTCGCGTACGGAAACCACAAGGGAATCATTACCGGACGGCAGCACCGACACCTGCGCATGGCTCGCACCCGCGTGTTTCACCACATTCGTCAGCAGTTCGGCGACGGAGAAGTAGGCGATCGCCTCGATGGCCGGATTCGGCCGCGCGGGCAGATGCACCCGCAGCTCCACCGGCACCGAGCAGCGCGCGGCGAGCGTCTCCAGCGCCGGTTCCAGGCCCAATTCCAGTGCAGGCGGATGGATTCCACGGACCAGCTCGCGCAGTTCGGCCAGCGCCTCCTTGGTGCCGGCATGAGCGTCGGCGATCAGGTCGCGCGCGTCACCGCCGTGTTCGAGACGCTCCTCGGCGCGCCCCAGCGCCATCGCGATGGTGACCAGCCGCGCCTGCGTGCCGTCGTGCAGATCGCGTTCCAGGGTGCGCAGCGTGGCGGCGGAATCCTCGACCGCGACGCGCCTGCTCTCTTGGAGGTCGGCCATGCGACGGTCGCGCGCGGTCGGTGCCAGCAGCCAGATCGCCAGCTGCCGGTGCACCAGGCACACCACCCGGTTCAGCCAGGGCAGCGCGAAGCAACCGATGACGCCGAGCGCCGCGAAGCCGAGCACCCGTGGCCAGGTGTCGATGTAGAAGTCGCCGAACTGGGCGAGCGAATGCCGCTCCACCCCGTTGGAGTCGATATTGACCGGATCGAACAGTACCCACGGGATCGGCGAGATCGCGACGAACACCACTATCGCGGTCGCCACCAGCACGAAGTACCCACCGACCATGCCGACGATGCCCTGCACCAGCACGAAGGCCAGCGCCCGCCAGCTCGGCATATCGGTGAACGCAGACTTCAGGAAGCCGAACAGCCCGGATTGCGGTGCGAACGGTGGTGGTGCGTCCAGCGGGGTCCCGAGCAGATCCCGCACCAGCGCCCGATACACATGCCCCCACAGACGTCCACCGAGGATCACCAGGGCCAGGACGGGGATACCGATGATTGTCAGCGAGACCAGCACACCGCCGCCGCCGGCCAGGTAGATGTAGCCGACGCCGAGCGTGGCGAGGATGAACGAAACGATCAGATAGCCGAGCTCTTTCCACGTCCGCGCCGTGAAGGGTGCGCGCAGGATGGTCCGCAGCACCTGCGGGCCCTTCGACTCGGGTTTTCCGGCCGGTGCATCGAGTACCAACGTCGCTGTGACGGAAGAATCGGTCATGAGCTCCATGTTCGTCGAGGTGAGTGGCCCGATCGAGGGCGCTGACCACCGGGTCGATGGTGTAGCTCGCCCCACCATGGTGCCCGCCCACCGTTAACATCACCCGCATGACATACCCACCGCAGCAGCCGCCCGGCTCCGATCCGTACAAGAGCCACGGCTCGGACCCGTACGCTGCGCAGCCATATCCCGCGCAGCCGTACCCTGCGCAGCCATACGGCGCACAGCCATACGGTGCGGCTCCTGGTTACCCACAGCAGGCCTACGGATACGGTCCGCCCCAGGATCACCCCCAGGCCACTACGATCCTGATTCTCGGCATCCTCAGCCTGGTCATGTGTGGCATTCTCGGCCCGTTCGCCTGGACGATGGGCAAGAAGGCGCTGGCCGAAATCGACGCTTCCGGGGGGATGATCGGGGGTCGGGGGAACGTCAAGGCGGGCTACATCTGCGGGATGATCTCGTCGATTCTGCTGATCGTCTCGATCGTCTTCTTCATCCTGTACATCATCATCGTCGTCATCGCCATCGGCGTCTCCTAGCAGTTCATACCTGCCGGACTCCGGCGCCGCCACCTCGGGAATTAGCATTCTCGGCGTGAACGACCTCGCGCCGGACGTGCCGGAGCATCCACCCGGCCCCACCGAATGGGGCGAGCATCCGCACGGTGTCGGCCCGTGGGTAGACGAATTCGGCGGGCAGCCACCGGACGATCCACGGCTCGATCCGGTGCTGCTCGCCGAGGGCGATCGCCGCAATGTGGTGGACGCCTACCGTTATTGGACCCGTGAGGCGATCGTCGCCGATATCGATCGGCGCAGGCATCCGTTCCATGTCGCGATCGAGAACTTCGGGCACGACGCGAATATCGGCACCGTGGTCCGCACCGCCAATGCGTTCGCGGCGGCGGCGGTGCATATCGTCGGCAGACGGCGCTGGAATCGTCGCGGCGCCATGGTCACCGACCGCTATCAGCACATCGAGCACCACACCGATATCGCCGCCCTGATGGAGTTCGCGCGCCGGGAGGAGCTGACCGTGGTCGCGGTCGACAATGTCCCCGGTTCGGTGCCGCTGGAAACCGCTCGACTCCCGCGCCGCTGCCTGCTGCTGTTCGGTCAGGAGGGACCCGGCGTCACCGAACATGCTCGCGAAGCCGCGGCGCTGACGGTGTCCATCGCCCAGTTCGGATCCACCCGCAGCATCAATGCCGGTGTGGCCGCAGGCATCGCCATGCACGCCTGGATCGGTCAACATGCCGATCTGACCACAGCCTGGTAACAATTAGGCGGCGAAACCCGGTGCCGACCTGGCACCATTGGAGCTATGACCACGCGGAGGGACGCACAGCGTCAGGGGGAATTCAGCGAGCCGACGCCTGCGCTGTGGTCCGAACGTGCCGATATGGCGGAATCGGCGATCATCTCCCGGCATCTGCGTGCACTGTGGGGTCTGCCCGGCACCACACTCGGCGTGGTCGGCTGGCCCGCCGCCCGGCGTGAGCGCCTGTTCCTGTCATGGCATTACTGGTGGCAGGCGCATCTGATCGACTGTGCCGTCGACGCGGCCACCCGGGTGCCGACCCCGGCCCGCCGCAAACGGATCAGCGCGCTCGCCCGTTCGCACCGCCTGCGCAACATCACCGGCTGGACCAACCGCTACTACGACGATATGGCTTGGCTGGCCATCGCTTTGGAGCGCGCGCAACGAACCCAGGACACCGAGGAGGCGCCGGGCGCGCTGCTCGCGCTGGAGAAGGAACTCTACGAATCCTGGGACCCCGATACCGGCGGCGGCATTCCCTGGCGAGTGGGCGCGGACTATTTCAATGCGCCTGCGAACGGTCCGGCGGCGATCGCATTGCTGCGGCTCGGCCGCCATGAGCGCGCGGGCGAGATGGCCGACTGGCTCGACGCCACCCTGCGCGACCCGGAGACCGGACTGATCCTCGACGGCATCCATCTGCCTTCCGGCGAGATCGAGCGTCCGGTGTTCACCTATTGCCAAGGCGTGGTGCTCGGTCTGGAGACCGAGCTCGCCGTGCACACCGGCGAAGCGAAACACCTCGAGCGCGTCCATCGTCTGCTCGCCGCGGTCGAGGACCGGATGACAACGCGCGGCGTCGTACAAGGTGGTGGCGGCGGCGACGGCGGCCTGTTCAACGGCATCCTGATCCGCTACCTCGCGGTGGTGGCACTGATGCTCCCCGGCGATGACGCCGAGCAGGAAGCCGACCGCCGCCGCGCGGCCTCGATCGTGCTGTCCTCGGCGAAGGCGGCGTGGGCGAATCGACTCGAGGTGGAGGGCGAGCCGCTGTTCGGCCACGACTGGAGCAAACAGGCACAGCTACCCGGCGGCAGCTCGGGGGCCGGGCACTTCACTTCCGGCGGTTCGGTGACGTCATCGACGGTGCCCGAACGCGATCTGTCGGTGCAGTTGTCGGGGTGGATGCTGATGGAGGCCGCGCATATGGTGAGCGCGGCGGGGTTGTGATCGATCTCGCCACCCTGACCAGCAGCAGGGCGAAGTAGGTCGCCGTTCGGGATTACCGATGACCCGTCGGCACGCGGGCGCTGCTTCGCGCCTCAGTGCTCGGTGACGCCCGCCGAATCCAGATCGAAATCCTCCGCGGGCTGCGCCATCTCCTGGCGATACTGCCGGACGCCGAGCACGGTGCCGACGATCAAGCCGACAACGAGCACCACCACGACCGCGGGCATCAGCCACGGCACTCGCTGGATGAAGCCGCCCGCGTAGTAGCCGATGAGCAGCAGCACCGGGGCCCACAGGATGGCGCCGATGGTGCTGGCGATGGTGTATTTGCGGTGGTCCATGCCTGCCGCGCCGGCCACCATCGGGCACAGGGTGCGGACCCACGGGATCCAGCGGGCGACGAGTACCGCGACGAAGCCGTGCCGGTGCAGCATCTCCGTGACGCGTGCGAGGTTGCGGGTGTTGATGTAGCGGCCGTTCTTGCGGGCGACCAAATGGTGCCCGGTGCGACTGCCGACGACGTAGCCGACCTGGTTGCCTGCGATGGCCGCGACCATCGTGCCGAGCGACAGGCCCCAGACCTGTGCCTCGCCGGAGGCGTGCGAGGCCATCACCACACCGGCGGTGATCAGCATCGAGTCGCCGGGCAGGAACAGGCCGATGATGAAGGCGCATTCCAGGAAGACGAACGTCAGCACGATCGTCCAGACGAGTGCGGGTCCCGCCGAGATCATCGGTTCGAAGCTGCCCAGTGCGAGGGTGGTGGACGCTGGGGACACGGGGATCAGCGCGCGGTCTCGTTCGTCGAGGCGGTCAGCTCGACATCACGGGCGGGGTCGGTCTGCTCGGCCTTGGCGCCGCGGCCACGCAGCTTCTTCGCGACGGCCATGATCCCCGGCAGGATCGACACGAACACGATGAGCAGGAAGATCGCCTCGACGTGGTCGCGGATGAAGGCGACATTGCCGAGGAAATAGCCGAGGATCGTGACGCCGCCGCCCCACAGGATCGCGCCGATGATGTCGAAGGAGACGAACTTGCGGTAGTCCATCGTGGACACACCCGCCAGCACCGGCATGAAGGTGCGCACGATCGGCACGAAGCGGGCCAGGATGATCGTCTTCGGGCCGTGCTTTTCGAAGAAGGCGTGCGTCTCGGTGATGTAGTGCTTCTTGAAGAAGCGGCTGTCTTCCTTCTGGAAGAGCGCAGGGCCGATCTTTCTGCCTATCCAATACGCACATTGGTCGCCCGCGAACGCGACAAGCGTGACGGCGGGCACCAGCACCCAGATCGACAAGCCCGCCGGCGGGTTCTCCTGCGCGGCCAGCAGGCCACCGGTGAACAGCAGCGAGTCGCCGGGCAGGAGCGGGAACAGCAGACCGGTCTCGATGAAGACGATGACCAGGATGGCCGGGAGGACGGCGTGCTGCAGCCACGTATCGGTGAGCAGGTACATCGGATCAAGCAACTGAGTCAGGGCAAGGTTGCTTGTCACCGCGTCGGAGGCTGCGAGCGCAATCACCCGGCCCACAGTACCGGTTCCAGCGGCAGATCCCGTCACGGCTGTGCGACGGCGGTCACATCGCCAGTGCCCGGTGCATCCTGGCGAAGGCGATCCGATCTACCGCCCGATCCCCGCGTGGCGGCGCATCGATCCCCTGATGTCGGCCGAAAACCTGCTGGCTTAGGGTGGGGCTGACAGAATTGGCAATTGCCTTTTGCCGAACGACACGGAGGTCTTCACAGTGCCCATCGCGACTCCGGAGGTCTACGCCGAGATGCTCGGTCGGGCCAAAGCGAACTCCTTTGCCTTCCCCGCCATCAACTGCACCTCGTCGGAGACGGTCAACGCGGCGATCAAGGGCTTCGCCGATGCGGGCAGCGATGGCATCATCCAGTTCTCCACCGGCGGCGCGGAGTTCGGTTCCGGCCAGGGTGTGAAGGACATGGTGACCGGTGCCGTCGCGCTGGCCGAGTTCGCGCACGTGGTGGCGGCCAAGTACGACATCACCATCGCGCTGCACACCGACCACTGCCCCAAGGACAAGCTCGACGGCTTCGTCCGGCCGCTGATCGCCATCTCCCAGGAGCGCGTGAACGCGGGCCTCAACCCGCTGTTCCAGTCGCATATGTGGGACGGCTCGGCCATCCCGATCGATGAGAACCTCGAGATCGCCAAGGACCTGTTGAAGGCCACCAAGGCCGCCAACATCATCCTCGAGGTCGAGATCGGCGTCGTCGGCGGTGAAGAAGACGGTGTCGAGGCCGCCATCGACGAGAAGCTCTACACCTCGCCGGAGGACTTCCAGAAGACCATCGACGCGCTGGGTGCGGGCGAGAACGGCAAGTACCTGCTCGCCGCCACCTTCGGCAATGTGCACGGTGTGTACAAGCCGGGCAACGTGGTGCTGCGTCCGGAGGTCCTCGCCGAGGGTCAGCGGGTGGCCGCGGCCAAGCTCGGCCTCGGCGCTGACGCGCAGCCCTTCGACTTCGTTTTCCATGGCGGTTCGGGCTCGCTGAAGTCCGAGATCGACGATTCGCTGCGCTTCGGTGTGGTGAAGATGAACGTCGACACCGACACTCAGTACGCGTTCACCCGCCCGGTCGCGGCGCATATGTTCGCCAACTACGACGGTGTGCTCAAGATCGACGGCGAGGTCGGCAACAAGAAGGCCTACGACCCGCGCAGCTACCTGAAGAAGGCCGAAGCCTCCATGGCGGCGCGTGTCGTCGAGGCGTGCAATGATCTGAAGTCCGCGGGACGGTCGATCAGCGCCTGACCCACAACCCTGGCGGGGGCAACAGCACATGAGTCTCGAGGTGCGCCTGCTCGGGCCCGTGCGGCTGCTGGTCGGCGGTGAGCCGGTGGCGGTCGGCGGGCCCAAGCCGCGGGCGTTGCTTGCGGCGCTGGCGGTGAATCGGCGGCGCGCGGTGTCGTCGGTCGCGCTGGCCGACATGGTGTGGAACGAGGATCCACCCGATTCCTACGCCGCCAGCCTGCAGGTATTCGTATCGAATATCCGTAAGGCGCTGCGTAATTCGGGTATCGATCCAGCGGTCGTGCTGCGCACCGAATCCTCCGGCTATCGGCTCGAGATCACCGAGGAAGCCTGCGATCTCGGTCGCTTCGAGGCCGCGCGAGATGCGGGGAATCGCGCTGCCGAGGTGGGCGACCACGCCACCGCCGCCCACCTGTTCGGTACCGCGTTGCGCGAATGGGACGGCCGGGCTCTCGCCGATCTGGCGGGGTTGCAGTTCGCCGATGGTTTCGCCACCGCCATGGACGAAGAACGCCTGCTCGCCGCCTCGGCCCGGATCGATGCCGAGATCGCGTGCGGGCGTGCGTCTTCGGTGATCGGTGAGCTGGTGTCGATGACCACCGAACATCCGCTGCGGGAACCGCTGTGGGGGCAGCTGATCACCGCGTTCTATCTGTCCGGCCGTCAAGCCGACGCTCTGGACGCGTGCCGCCGGGTACGCACGGTGCTCGCGGATGAGCTCGGCATCGACCCGGGCGCGGCGCTGATCGAACTGGAGCAGCGGGTACTGCGCCAGGAACCGCTCAACACCGTCGAATTCAAACGGGCCGAACGCATGGCCGCGGCGATGACCGAGACCGTCACCGAGGTGCCGAGCGCGGTACGCAGCGGGCAGATTCTGATGCCGGACGGGCGCGCGGTGCTCGTCGCGCAGGCGGGATTGCGCATCGGCCGGATGACCGACAACGACCTGGTGATCGACGATCCCAAGGCCAGCCGCTATCACGCGCACATCATGCCGAGCCGCGCCGGACTGCTGGTCAAGGATCTGCATTCGGCAAACGGCGTCTTCGTCAACGAGCAGGCGATCGAGACCGGCGCGCTCCTGGCCGATGGTGATGCCATCCGGATCGGCGGGACTGTGCTGGTCTTCCAAGCGGCACGGTAGTTCTTACAGCTCGCCGGGTTCGCAGGCGCGGCCGTTGCCGTCTGGGTCCAGGCGCATCGAGTAACCGCGCTGGCCGCGCAGGATCGGCGCGTCACCATCGCGGCGAGCTTCGCCGCAGGTCAGGTAGAACGGCGACTCCTTCGGCGTGGCCGAGCCGGTCGGGCGCTGATGCGGTTCGTCGAGCTGATTCGGTGAGGTCTGCCAATCGGTGGTGCTGTGGTCGGCGGTGAGCTGGGGCGCGGCGATGGCCAAGGGCGCGAGTGCGATGGCGATGCCGGACAGGCAGGCGGCCGCCGCACCGGGGAGCGCCCGGCGGGGGATGAGCGGAATCTTCATGATGTGGATCCTGAGAACGCTGACGTGCTGCGGGCTTGCTCTGACTCTGCGCCGATTATCCGCCGGAAAGGGTTCGGCCACCACCGCTGCGATGCCGCGCGAGTTCGCCCGGTCCGGTACGCGCTGGGCCGGTAGGGTCACACGCTGGTGCGGAACTTCCACGAATAGCCATGGATCGAGGGGTTGACGATGGCGAGGCGGGTGATGGCCGCGCTCGGCGCGGTGGTCTTCGGCGCGGGCGCGGTGGTGTGCGCGGAACCGGTGACGGCTGGCGCGGATCCACAGATCGCGGTGGGTGTGCCGGGTAGCGGTCCGTGCCGCAGCGATCCGGCGCCCACCCATGAACCGCTGGTCCCGGAGACGCTCGAGGTCCCGATCCCGTATCCGGTGATCACGGTGTTGCCGCCGCAGCCGCCGGACCCGAAGCCGACGCGCGTCGAGATGGAGCTGCCGCCGAATCCGTGCACCAACCCCTGCCCCGACCTGACCGACGAGGGCGCGCAACCGCCGAGCCTGGCAAAGCAACTCGGTATTCCGGAAATCCTGTTGAGCCCCAAGCCGTTCCACTTCGCTGTTCCGGGGCCTGGGCCAGATCCGGGACCGGTGCCACCGCCACCTCCAGCGGTCGAACCGGCGGTCGAGGCCGCCGCGCAGGCACCGGCTCCGCCCGCACCCAGGGTCGTCGCGGTACGCGAGGTGGCCAAACAGACCGGTGCCAGTTCGATCAATCGCACAGATAAGCGCTGGCAGGTGCAGGGCACCGATCTGGGCATCATGTGGGAATCGGCGCCCGGCGAAATCGCCACCGCCTTCGGCGATACCGTCGGCCGCGGCTTTCATCCACCGGGCGGCATGGGCGGCGACTGGCGCAGCAATGTCCTCGCTTTCAGTACCGACCGCACGCTCGACGACGGCATGACCTACGACCGGATGGTCACCGACAGTCGCTGCCACGCCGCCGAAGTGCTCTCCAGCCGCAAACTCGACAACGTCGAGGTGACCACCATCCCCACCTCGGGCTTCGCGCTCGGCGACCGGCAATACCTGAGCTACATGTCGATTCGCACCTGGAACAGCCTGCCCGGCACCTTCTTCACCAACTACGGTGGCATCGCCTACTCCGACGACCACGGCCAGACCTGGACCAAGGACCCGCACGCCCGCTGGGACAACATCTTCGGGCTGGCGAATTTCCAAGTGAGCGCGATGGTTCCGCACGGCGAGCACGTGTACATGTTCGGCACACCGAATACCCGCCTAGGCGCTGTCGGACTGGCACGGGTGCCCAAGGATCAGATCCTCAACACCACCGCCTATCAGTACTGGCGCGAGGGTTCCTGGACGCCGGTGGGCGGTGCCGCCGCGGCGACCCCTGTCGTCAACGGGCCCGCCGGTGAACTCTCGGTGCGCTACGACGCCGAACGCGAGGTCTGGCAGATGAGTTATCTGGACACGACCAAGGCCGCGATCGTTGTGCGCGAGGCTGATTCACCGCAGGGTGTATGGTCCGACGGCACCCCGACCGTGACCGTGCGTGACTACCCGGAGTTGTACGGCGGATTCATCCATCCGTGGTCATCGGGATCGGACCTGTACTTCAACATCACCACCTGGAGCGACTACAACGTCTACTTGATGCACGCGACGCTGGAGTAGACCAGGGTTCAGCCGAGCCGGACCTCGGCGAGTGCTCGCCCGAACAGCTTGCGACCCTGGGATTTCCCGGACAGCACGATGGTCGCGGTGCGCCGCTCGGGATCGAGTTTCTTGATCTTGCCGGAGAACTCGACGACGCTGCGGGCATCGGCGGCCACCGGCACGAAACCGGCGAACCGCACGCTCAACGATTCGATCGCGGTGGGATCACCCAGCCACGCGGTCAGCTTGCCGCCGGCCAGGCCCATCGTGAGCAGGCCGTGCGCCACCGTCGTCGGCAGGCCCGCCAGCTTGGCGGCGTGCTCGCTGAAATGAATGGGGTTCGAGTCGCCGGAGACACCCGCATAGTTCGCTAGATCGCCGCGGGTCAACGAGACCGTGCCCAGCGCGATCTCCTCACCCACCGACAGCTTGTCGAACTCGCGGGCGGTGTGCACGGGAGCCGGTGCCGGCGTCGGTGCGGTCTCGATGGCGTCGGCGTCGAGTTCGACGAGCGCGTCCAGGTCGCCGAGCGCGGCGTGTTCGGCCTCGGTGCGGCCTTGCATCATGATGTTCTCGACCGCTTCGGTGATGTCGGGGGCCACCTCCACCCCGCGCCGCGCGACGATCGTGGTCGTGCCGACCTGGGAGATCTCGTCGTTCTGGTTCGTCAGCAGGAACTTCACGTGGATGAAGTCGTTGTCGTTGAACTGGCGGATCGACTCGACCTCGACCTCGGTGGTGATCCGGTCACCGGCCACCATCGGTCGATACACCTGGAATACCTGATCGGTCTGCAGGATCTGGGACAGGTCGTATTCGGTGAGCACCGAGTCCAACAGCACGTTGGTCGCGGCCATACCGATCACCGAGGCGAAGGTCGGCGGGGCGACGACACCGTCATAACCCAGCTTGCGGGCATCGACCTCATGCTGATGCGCACCGTGATCGTTCTGCACCGCTCGCGCGAACTCGCGGATCTTCTCCCGGCCCACCTCGTAGTGATCCCGAATCCGGAACCGCCGCCCCGCGAGCGTTGCCGTCCGCACCACCTTGTCGTCCGGCCGCGCCATCGATTGTTCCCTGCCCATGATCCGGGCCATGCTACTGGCGATTCGGACCAGCGACCAGCTAGGAAGGGGTAACTGTGACCTTCGATACCGGCTAGCGCGTTATCGGTGCCGCATCGTTACGGCGCGCTGTCCGGTGGGTCACAGACCTTCCAGCCGTCCGGGGTGTGTTGCAGATCGAAGGTCCGGGCGGTCCGTGCCGGATCCGCCTTGGTGAAGACGGTGGCCTGGGCGATGGCGGTGTCGTCGGTAATACGGATGGCCTGGATGTTCTCGATCACCGGAATGCTGCCTTGGTCGACCGACTGCTGGTGCACACCGGCGAACTGATCCTCGGGAATGCCCTGGTAGAACTCGTGTAGCGAGCCGCAGGTGGTGGATCGAAGGGTCTCCAGATCGCCATCCTTCAATGCCCCGGTGTAGCCGCCGATGGCATTGCGGATCTGCGCCTCGGGGGAATCGTCGCCCGAACCGACCACCGCGACCAGCACCACCGCGATGAGCCCGACGATCAGCACCACCGCCGCGCCGACGGTGAGCAACCACCGATTCGAACGGCCGCCGCCTGCCTGCGGCTCGGGCTCGGCCGCCTGTACAGGCTGCACGCGCTGCGGCTGAGCCACCGCGCGCGGCTGCGGGGGGCGGGGGCCAGCCAGCGACTGGGCGGGTGTCGTCGGCTGCATATCCGCGGGTGAGGGCGCGCTGGCGGGGCGCGGTGTCCCGGCGGGGCCGTTACCGGCGGCCGACTGCGGCGCCCCGCCTTGTGGCGAACCGCCCTGCGGAGAAGCGGAACCCGGATGTAGGCCGCCACCCTTCTGTTGGGCGGCGCTCGGCTTGCCGCCCTGCTGGAGGTTGCCTTGCTGCGGCCCGCCTTGCTGCGGCCCGCCTTGCTGCGGTCCGCTTTGCCGAGGCGCGCCGGGCTGCGGCCGCGGCGGCTTGCCCTGGGGCGGCATGGCGCCGTGCTCTGGACCCGATGGCCCATGCGCGCCCGCCTGCTTCGGCCCGGCGGCCGGCCGTGGCGTGCTCGGCGGCTTACTGAGTGGCTGCCGCGCACCCGCGCCCGCCACCCGATCGGTCCCGCCCGGCCGCTGCACCGGAATCGCGACGGTCTGGGCGTCGGCCGGATTCGGCACGGCACGCATCTTCACCGTCTTGGCGTCGCCTGCGGGGTCCGCGGGGGCGTCGGTGCCTGCTGCGGCGGCGGGCTCGACGCCGTCGGGGGACGTGGTGGTTGCGTCGTCCTCGGCGGTGACAGGCTCGCCGCCGTCGGCGAGCGTCCCGGCCTCCGGTGCGCCTTCGGCGGCGTTCTGCGCGTCATCCGCACGCTCGACTTCGCCGGCCTGACCCTTGCCCGTGTGCGTGGCGTTACCCGGCTTCCCAGCAACCTTGTCGCCCGCTCCGGTCGCCTTGGCTGCTGCCGCACCGGCGGCGCTCGCAGCCACGGCACCCGCTGCGCCCGCGGCAACGGCGCTCGTAGCGGTGTTCGAACCCGCGGCGGAACCGCCCTTCGACGCTGCCGCAGCTTCGGCGGCATCGGATGTGGCTGCGGCCTGCGCGTCGTCCTGCTGACCGGCGACCGCATCACCTGCCCCTGCGGCCTTCGCTGCTGCTGCGCCCGCTGTTGCGGCGATTGCGGCGTCCTTCGGCCCGGCGGCGGCGTTCGTGGCGCGCCCACCGGAGTCGGCTGTGGCTGCGCCTGCGAGGTCGACGCGCCGCATGGCGACCGTTGCCGCGTCGGCGTCGCCTGCACGCGACTGTTCGGCGCCGCCGGCCGCATTGCTGTCCGGCGTCGCTTCGTCTGCCTCGGCGGCGCCCTGCGAGCCCGAGCCAGCAGCGGGAACCCCGGCAGCGCGGGGCTCCGTCGACTTGCTCGGCGCGGGGACCGCCTCGTTCTCGGCGTCGTCGGTGGCGCTCGAATTCGACTGTTGCGCCGGCGAATTCGCTTCAGCTTCGGAAGGTGAAGTCGCGGTGGGGCTCTTGACGGAGTCCGCGGTGCCGCTGGGAGCGGCGGTGTCGGCCGAGTTCTCCGGTTCGGTGGTGGCGTCGTTTCCGCTGCGCGGGGTCTGCTCGGTTTCGGTGCCGGATGCGTCGCTGCCGGACTCGGAGGGGTTGGTCGCGGTTCCGGCGGAACCGGCGCCTGCGGAGTCGGCGCGGGCGGACTTTTGTGTGGCGCGTTCCGCGACTCGGTCGCGGGAGATCTCGGCCGTTTCCGCATCGGGGTCGCCGGACTCGTCGGCGGGGGCTGGATTTTCGGCGACCTGGGTCGTCGAGGAGCCGGAGTTCGCCGCATCGGCAGCGGAGACCTGGGCGAAAGCCTTGGTGGGGGCGTCGGCGTCGGCGTCCGAAGCGGTCGGCGAGGTGGGGCTTGTCCCGTCGGCGGCAGAGGTGGGCGGTGCGGCCGGTCCGTCCGTCTTGCGGGCGTCGGCGGATTTGTGCACCGGATTCTTGTCGTCGGTCGGGTCGGACACCACTACCCCTCGCTCAGCGGAACAATGTGAACTCGACGGCCAGCCTAATGGGCGCGATGGCCGTCGGTATGTCATGTCCGCGTCCGAAATCCCAGCGTTACCGCCGACGAGTACAGGCAGCTCCCGCTGCCCGCGCACCGGCGCGGCCCGCGGACACGCCAGGTGCGGCTGCCGGGCTGCCGGTACGGCGTGCACAATGAAGGCCATGACCTCGTTCGGTGATCTGCTCGGCCCGCAACCGGTACTGCTGCCGGAAATCTCCGACGCCGAGGACGCGCTCCTCGCCAAGGCCGATCCGGTGCAGGTCGCGGCCGATCATCCGGCCGCCTCGATCGCCTGGGCGCATCTGGCCGAAGCCGCGCTCGAGCGTGCGGAAGCGGCCGGGGAAGCCGTCAACCACGACGTCGTCGCCGCCTATGCCTTCGCCCGCACCGGGTACCACCGCGGCCTCGACCTGCTGCGCCGCAACGGCTGGAAGGGTTTCGGCCCGGTGCCGTGGAGCCATGAACCCAACCAAGGCTTCCTGCGCAGCGTCGGTGCGCTCGCCAAGGCCGCGCGTTCCATCGGTGAAACCGACGAATACGCCCGCTGCCTCGATCTGCTAGAGGATTGCGACCCGCGCGCCGCCGCGGAACTCGGCCTGGACTGACCCCGAAACCGACCCCGACGAGACAGAACCCGAGTTGATCGACCCGACCTCCCGCGTCGCCCTCGCCCGGGCCGGTGGCATGGACCGGCTGCGCAGTTCATGGACCCGCCTGCGCTTGTCCGCGCTGCCGATTCTGCAATGCGCGCTCGGTGCCGCGCTGGCCTGGTTCATCGCGCACTACGTCATCGGGCATACCCAGCCCTTCTTCGCGCCGACCGCGGCGGTGGTCTCGATCGGCATCTCCTTCGGCGCCAGGCTGCGTCGTTCGGTGGAACTCGTCGTCGGGGTCGCCGTCGGCATCGGCATCGGTGATCTGTTCATCTCCCAGGCCGGAACCGGTGTCTGGCAGATCGCGCTGGTCGTCGCTGTGGCCATGAGCCTCGCGGTGTTCCTCGACGGCGGCACCATCATCGCCATGCAGGCGGCCGGCTCGGCCGTGCTGGTCGCGACCCTGTTGCCGCCGGCCGCGGGCGGCGGGTTCTCCCGCATGATCGACGCGCTCGTCGGCGGCCTGGTCGGCGTGGTCGTCGTCGCCGCGATCCCGTTGCATCCGGTGCGCCGAGCCAGAGAGCAGGCCGGGGAAATCCTCGCCGTCATGGGCAAATCCCTGATCGACGGCGCGGAGGGCCTGCTGGAGCAGGACGCCGACAAGGTGCACACGGCGCTGACCGCGGTCCGCGCGACCCAATCGCAGCTGGATTCGCTGCGCAAGACCCTCGAGGGCGGGCGTGAGATCAGCCGGATCTCGCCGCTGTATTGGAATTCGCGCAAACGTCTCGAACGCATCCGCGCCACCGCGGACCCGCTCGACAACGCCGTCCGCAACACCCGCGTGCTGCTGCGGCGCAGCCTGAGCCTGGTCCGCGACGACGAGATCCTCGATCCGCGCCTGATCGAGGAGGTGGAGAGCCTTGGTCACGCGGTCGACGTGGTCCGCCGGATGATGCTCGCCGATCCCGGTCAGCAGCCCGACCGGGCCGAGGCTGCGCGGATCCTGCGCTCGGTCGCCAAGGGGGCGCGCCCGGAACTGGTTGCCGGAGCGGGGCTTTCGGCCCACGTGGTGTTCGCTCAGGTGCGTTCGACCGTGGTCGATCTGATGCAGGTCTGTGGTATGCAGCGCATCTCGGCGATCGCGCTGCTGCCACCGACGGTGCCGAATCCGTATGTGCGGCCCGAGGACTGACCTTCGAGAACGCCCGCTTCCGGCGGACAGCGCGGGCCTGACGATTCGTGTCGTCGATGTCCGTGGTCCGCGGTTCATCGCGCGCTCGACGGCGACCTTGCGGTAGCGACTACTCGACTTGCTCCGCGGATGTCCCGGCCCCGCCGCGTGCCTGAGCGCCGAGTGCGGTAGCACGGCGCTGATCTTCGCGTAGTCCGCTACTCACGCGCTGCTCCCCACCGATCCCTAACGTGAGAACCGACCGAGCCGACGAGGGGTGGTGCGGTCACACACTTCGCCGCACAGCGCGACGCCTGCCGGGCCCATATTGGTGTGGTGGCCGGCGGGCTGGGGCCGCGCTGCGGGGCGAAGACCAGGGTCGTCCGGTCCATCGACCGGGCGGCCCTGAGTTCTACCGTCAGGTCCAGAACCGGGTGAGGTAACCGCCCCAGCGCGACCACATCGACGGCACACCCGACAGGTCGTACAGGGCGTACACCGCATCGAAGAACACCTGGTTGATCATCGGGGTGAACAGCAGCGCGAACAGGATCAGCATGCCGAACGGCTTGAACTGGTCGAGCGCGCGGCGGGTCTGATAGCTCAGCGACGGCTCCAGAATCCCGTAACCGTCCAGGCCGGGAATCGGCAGCAGGTTCAGCAATGCCGCCGTCACCTGCAGGAACGCCAAGAAGCTCAATCCGAACCAGAATGCGGCATGCTCCTCGGCACTGCCGAACAGCCGCACGATGATCAGCAACAGCGCCGCGCACACCACATTCACCGCCGGGCCTGCCCCGCTGATGATCCGCTGGATCCGAGTGGAGAAATTGTGCGCGTGCACATAGACCGCGCCACCGGGCAGACCGATACCGCCGAGCGCGATGAACACGATCGGCAAGACGATCGACAGCAGCGGATGGCTGTACTTCAACGGATTCAGCGTGAGATATCCGCGCAGTTCGACCTCGCGGTCTCCGGCCCGCCACGCCACATACGCGTGCGCGAACTCGTGCAGGCACAGGCTGACGATCCAGCCGAAGACCACCAGCAGGAAGACTCCGGCCTTGGCCCGCACCGATTCCAGGTCGGCGTCCCAGGCCAGCGCACCGCCCGCCACCGCGATCACCACGACGAGCAGGAAGATCGGGCTCGGCCGCACCGCACCGGTGCGGCGGGCCTGGGCGGGAAAGCTCATCGGACCAGCAGCCAGGGCTCGTGATGACGGTAGAAGGTAGATCGGGGCACGACGCGCTCGCTGTTGATGCCGTCGCGGGTGACCCGCGCGCCCGGTGTCCCGAGTTGAGCGGCGCGTCCGCTGACCCATCGTCGTTTACGCACTCCGCGTTGGACAGTCGCGCGCACGCCGGGCATTTCCAGCGTCGGTGAGACGAACATGGCCGCGACCTTGCCGGAGAACAACTGGGTGTCGTCGACGTACGCCTCGCCCTCGAGCTTGTCGCCCTCGGCGCCGACCAGTGTGGCGCGGCCGACCAGCACCGTTCCGGTGTCGTCACGGATCAGCGGCACCTCGGTGGCGCGCCCCTCCAGCGCGCGCCGCGCGGCGGCATTGCCGGTGCCGGTCTCATAGGCGCGCGAGCCATAGGTCTTGTCGACCGGGACGTAACCGATCTCCACATTCAGCCGCTCGGTGCGCATCAGGTGAGTGAGCACCGCGGCCAGCGCGGCATCGTCACCGAGCACGATCAACCGGGGCAGGCTGTCGGCCGCGAGCACCGGAAGCAGCTCATCGATCTCGCCGGTATCGGGAATGGCATCGGTTTGCGTGGTCGGCTGGGAAGCGAGGGCAATCGGTACCGGTGCGCCGTCGCAACGGAGAACGTGGGTACTCAAACTGCCGTACACCCTCCTCGATCCGGCCGACTCCCGTCGGTCGTCCTGCCCACTTCACTCGGACGATCGACGTCCGCTGCCAGCAACGTTCCTGGTGTTTGTTTGGCCGCGCCGGCGGCGCCGGGGTGCGCGCCCCGGGGGTTTCTGGGGTCCCCCCACCCGCTGGGTCCCTTCGGCTTGCGCAGCGGTAGCGGAGACACGAGACGGGCCGCGAACTCGGATGCTCGGTCTCGCTTCGCTCGAAAATTGGCGTGTGACCGGCTGTTGTCTCGGCACGCGCACTGCCTGCGCCGGTGCTCGCGCGGGATCGGAACTCGCGTGCGGCGGCTGGCCCGACTGGGCCTGCGCAGGTGGTCGACTAGACTGTGCTTCCGGCCACCGCCTCAATACGGCAGGTAGCTGCAACACAGACGGTGTTGCGCGTCGAACCGTAGGAGACACGACCATGCCGGCAATCGTCCTCATCGGCGCCCAGTGGGGCGACGAGGGCAAGGGCAAAGCTACCGATCTACTCGGTGGGCGCGTGCAATGGGTGGTTCGGTACCAGGGCGGCAACAATGCCGGTCATACCGTGGTGCTGCCCAACGGCGACAACTTCGCACTGCACCTGATCCCGTCCGGCATCCTGACTCCCGGCGTCACCAACGTCATCGGCAACGGTGTGGTGATCGACCCTGGCGTCCTGCTCGACGAGCTCGCGGGTCTGGAGCAGCGCGGCGTCGACACCACCGGCCTGCTGCTTTCGGCCGACGCGCACCTGATCATGCCGTACCACGTGGCCATCGATAAGGTCACCGAACGCTTCCTCGGCAACAACAAGATCGGCACCACCGGCCGCGGTATCGGCCCCTGCTACCAGGACAAGGTCGCCCGCGTCGGTGTCCGGGTCGCCGATGTACTCGACGAGAAGATCCTCACCCAGAAGGTGGAGGCGGCGCTCGAGTTCAAGAACCAGGTGCTGGTCAAGATCTACAACCGCCGCGCCCTGGAGCCGCAGCAGGTCGTCGACGAGGTCCTCGAACAGGCCGAGAGCTTCAAACACCGCATCAGCGACACCCGGCTGCAGCTCAATCAGGCGCTCGAGCGCGGCGAGACGGTGCTGCTGGAAGGCTCGCAGGGCACCCTGCTCGACGTCGACCACGGCACCTACCCGTACGTGACCTCGTCCAACCCGACCTCGGGCGGTGCGGCCGTCGGCGCGGGTGTCGGGCCCAACAAGATCACCACGGTGCTCGGCATCCTCAAGTGCTACACCACGCGCGTCGGCTCGGGCCCGTTCCCGACCGAGCTGTTCGACGAATCCGGCACTTACCTGGCCAAGACCGGCGGCGAGGTCGGCGTGACCACCGGCCGCGCGCGTCGGTGCGGCTGGTTCGACGCCGTCATCGCCCGCTACGCCACCCGCGTCAACGGCATCACCGACTACTTCCTCACCAAGCTCGACGTGCTGTCCAGCCTGGAGACCGTGCCGATCTGCGTCGCCTACGACGTCGACGGTGAGCGGGTCGAGCAGATGCCGACGACGCAGACCGAGTTCCACCACGCCAAGCCCATTTACGAAGAAATGCCGGGCTGGTGGGAGGACATCTCCGGGGCGAGGACCTTCGAGGACCTGCCCGCCAATGCCCAGGCCTACGTGCGGCGGCTCGAAGAGCTCTCCGGTGCGCGGATCTCCTGCATCGGCGTGGGTCCGGGCCGCGACCAGACCATCGTCCGCCACGACGTGTTGGGCTGAGTCCGATTTGGGGCCTGTGGGCTCCTCGAGGACCGACTCTCGGCGTGTCTACTTGCGCTGACAGCGGCGGCGTGGTTCGCGATTCGCATGGTCGGAGCCGGTGCGCCCGTACGTCGTTCGGTGCCGGGCCACGCCGCGCCGCGATGTGAGGTGATCGCTGTAGCCCGCCGACCTCGCCGGTGAGGCTCTACAGTAAGTAAATGGCTCCGAACTGGCCGATGATCGAACGCGCGACCGAATTCGAGGCGATTCGCTCCGCGCTCACCGGTGACGGACCGGTCGGTGCGGTGCTCACCGGCGATGCGGGCGTCGGCAAGACCACGCTCGCCAGACAGGCCACGGCGGCGGTGGGCGGCAACGTCCGCTGGGTGGCGGGTACCGAGTCCGCGCGCAGCATCCCGCTCGGCGTATTCGCCCATATGGTCGGGGTATACACCGCCCACGATCCGGTGACGTTCATGTCGGCCGCGCGTGAAGCGCTGCTGGCCGATGGACCGATCATCATCGGTGTCGACGACGCCCACCTGCTCGATCAACTCTCGGCGACGCTGCTGCTGCAGTTGGCGATCGACCGGGCGGCCCGGATCGTCGCGACCGTGCGCAGTGGGGTGCAGGTGCCGGATGCGGTGACCTCGCTGTGGAAAGACGGTCATCTGCTGCGCATCGATCTGAATCCGTTCAGCCAGCGCCAGAGCGTGGATCTGGTGGAGTCGATGCTCGGCGGGCAGCTCGAGGGATTCACCGCGAACCTGATGTGGGAATCCTCCGGCGGAAACGCCCTGTTCCTGCGGCACCTGGTGGAGGGCGCGCTGGAGGCGGGCTCGCTGCGTCAGGTCAACGGTGTCTGGCAGCTGCGCGGAAGGGCGGCGGTCACCTCGGAACTGGCCGCGCTGCTGGAAGATCGGGTCGAGCAGCTACCCGAGCCGGTGCTGCGGGTGCTGGAGCTGCTCACCTTCTGCGAGCCCATCGACCTCGAGGTGATGGCCGAACTCGCAGGCGAGGAGGCGGTGGAGGCGGCCGAGAACCGTGGCGTCATCCGGGTGGTGGAGAACTCCCACGAACTCGTTGTGCGCTACAACCACCCGCTGTTCGGCGAGGTCATCCGGCGCAGGCTCGGCATCGCCTCGGCGCGGCGGCTACGCGGGCAGCTGTATTCGGCGTTGAACGGGCGGCGGATCAACTCCGCCGCCGACCGGATCCGGCTGGCCGAACTGGCCCTCGACAGCGACAAATCCGCCGATCTCGAACTGTTCGAAGCCGCCGCCGCCGATGCCATTGCCCTGGCGAATCTCCCGCTCGGCGAACGGTTCGCGCGCGCGGCCGTCGAACGTCGCGGCGGGGTCGAGTCGGCGGACCTGCTCGCAAGGGCGCTGCTGTGGCAGGGGCATCGGATCGAGGCCGAACGCACCCTGGCCAGCTTCGATCCCGACCAGCTCAACGAGGTGCAACTGGCACGCTGGGGCAGCACCCGGGTATCGAATCTGCTGTGGGCCATGGGTGATGCCGATCGCGCCGACGGCGTGCTCGAGCTGGTGCGCTCGAAGGTGGGTCATCCGAAGATCGCGGCCATCCTCACCGGACTGGCTTCGGCATGCGCGGTCAACGAGAACCGCATCGATGACGCCTTCGACGACGCCGAATCCGTGATGAACACCGAAGACGCACCACCGTGGGCGGTGTGGTGGGCGTCCTTCGGCGGTGGTTTGGCACTGGCGCTGATGGGCCGCGGTGAGGCCGCGCGTCAATACGCGGCGCGCGGGCACGAGGTCGAATCGCATATCGACGGGCTGAACCGTTTCATGTCCACCCACGCCGAAGTGCTCGCCCTGACCTTCACCGGCGATCTGGAAAGTGCGCGCCGGTGCGCCACCGCTTATTTCGGCTACTCGGCGCCCGGTCAGTACCTGGCCTGGGGGATGTCGAAGATCTTGCAGGGCACCGTCGACGTTGCGCAGGGCCGGTTCCCGGACGGTGTCGACAATTTGGAGCAGGCGCTGGCCGCGTTGAGCACCGAAGGTGCGGCGGCCTGGATGTTTCCGGCGCGATTGCGGCTGGCCGAGGCGTATTCGGCGCTGGGCCGGTCCACCGACGCCGCCGAGGCCATCGCGGGCGCGACCGAACGGGGTGGCAGGCACAGTGCCGTGTACGAACCGCAGCTCGAGATCGCCAAGGCATGGCTGGCCGGTGCCGAAGGGACGATGACGCCCGCGATCCGGTTGGCCATGGGCGCCGCCGACGCCGCCGCCCGCTCGCATCAGCACGCCATCGAAGCCATGGCATTGCACACCGCGGCACGCTTCGGTGAGCATTCGGTCGCGGGCAGGCTCGCTGATCTGGCGGCCAAGGTCGACGGGGAACTGGTGCAGGTGCAAGCCCGCCACGCCGTCGCCCTCGCCGCGCACGATGGCCCCGGGCTCGACGCCGCCGCAGCGGAATTCGAGCGCATCGGCGCGATGCTGTCGGCCGCCGACGCCGCCGCACAAGCCGCCTCGGCTCACGAACGCGCCGGAGATCGCCGTCGGCTGCTGGAATCGGCCGCCGCCGCCAATCGGCTCGCCGCGGCCTGCGGCGGCGCGAGCACGCCCGCGCTTCGGCAAGCGGCGCAACCACTTCCGCTCACCGCGCGTGAACGCGAGATCGCGAACCTGGTCGCCGCCGGGTTGTCGAATCGCCAAATCGCGGACCGGCTCACGGTTTCCGTTCGCACGGTGGAGGGGCATCTGTACCGCGCGTGCATCAAGATGGATGTGACAGATCGGGAATCGCTGGCGGCGCTGCTGCGTGGAGAGACGCCGGCCTGATCCTGTGCCCTCGGTGCATGCGCGATGAGGGCCGACGGGATTTCCGGACACATCGCCAGCCAGTAGGCAAATGGTGGGTTGTTGATACCCGTCAGGCATATGGCCTGATAAGGGCGTCGAGATGGGTCGTTCAAGGACGAGAATCGATTTGACAGCATCCCGATGGCTACGGATATCGTTCCTGCGATCGCGCCGAACGGCGGGGGAAGAATCGCACGAGTTTGATGGTGGTGTTCGGCGTGGGTCGTCGGTATGCAGACATGAAGAATCCGGCGGCGCGGCGGGCACTGCGGCCGATGATCGGGGCGCTACCGCTGGCGCTCGCGGTCGCCGCGGCGGGAACCGCGATGGCCGATCCGCAGCCGAGCCAGCCGGGGATCGTCACGCCCGGCGCGCCGACGCCCGCGCATCCGGCGCCGCGTCAGCCCGGCGTCGTCGCACCCGAGAATCGCGGCTCCGACCGGCTCGCGCCCGATATCGACGTCGAACCGGAGCTGCGCACGGTGCAGCCCGCACCGCAGACACGCCCCATCCCGGACCGCACCGAGCCTGCCCCACCCATCCAGCCGCAGGAACTGCACGCGCCGCAGCCCGTCGAACCGGTCGCGCCCATCGCGCCGCCCCCGCGGACCTTGCGCGTCGGTGATTTCACCAGCCCCGTCCCGGACGAGGTGCCCAACGATGTCCTCGACGGCGTGAACGGCGCTGCGGCCGATGCCGAAGCCGCCATCGCGACCGGTGGACGTTCCATCGGCATCAACCCGAGCCGTTCCGACAAGATCGCGGCCGCGACGGCGGCGGGCGCCGTCGGCGGCGCAGTCACAGGTGCAGCGATCGCCGGTGTGCCCGCCGCGGTCGTCGGTGGCCTCGGTGGCGCGGCGATCGGCGCAGGCGCCGGATTCGTGGTCGGTGTGGCCGGTACCGCTGCCGCCGGTGCGATCATCGCCGCCGCGACGGCCGTGCCGACCGCTGGCGCAGCCGCGCTGCCCGCCCTCGGCGCAGCCTTCGTTGCGGCATGGCCGATCGCAGCCGCGACCACCGGCGCCGGCGCGGCCATCGGTGCCGCCGCGGGCGCCGCCGCACTCGGCATCCCGGCTGCGGTTGCTGGTGGTGCAGTCGGTGGTGTGCTCGGCGGTATGGGCGGAGCGAGCCTCGGCGCGACGCTATAGGAGCCTGGGCGGCATTGATTCGGCCACGCAGGCGCTGAGCGTGGTGCACGGACGCGGCCGCGCTGCCATCGCGGCGTGCGGCACCCGATAGCGCCTCACGCCGGACACGGCCGGCGCGGGTATGCGAGCACCTTCGTCGCGACCATCGACCCGGCAGCAGGCCGGATTGGCCCCTGTCCGTTACCCTGGCCGCCTGGCGTAGGACCGTTGACGTTGCCAGGAGGTGTATGCGATGACCGCAGACGAGCCGAGACGCGCCCGTCGGATCACGATCCAGGCTGCCCTGCTGGTCGCCGCGATCGGACTGGTGTCCGCCTGCGCTGAAACCTCCGAACCCGCGCCCGCCACCACGACGACAACAACCGCCGCCCGCACCGAATCACCGCAGGAACGTGACCGCCGCATCCGGGAACAACTCCTCGAAATCGGCTGCTCCACCAACGCCTGCATCCAGATCTACTTCGGCTGCCGCGACGGCTACATCACCGGACCGGACTGCGACTTCTATCGTCAGCACCCGCTGTGAGGCAAAGCCAGTGGAAGCGACAGCACGGGAGAGGTGACTCCCAGGCGGTCGAGGGCTACCAACGGCGCAATCGGTCGCGCGAGATGTGGTTCATGGGACCCGATGGGTGCGTGGCGCAACAGGCCGAGACTTAGTTCGTGAGTGACATGTACTGAGACATCCATCCCGTTGCGCGAAGCGGTATTTCATGGCTCAGGCCGATGGATCTGACCCACTGTCAACACTGCGACCTGGGGCAAGCCGTGTACGAACGCAGAAAGAGTGCGTGACTGCGGCAGCCTGTCCGACTTCCCGTTGTGTGAATCGGCATTTTATGGCTTCTGTGGCGCGTCGATACCGTCGGATTCATGGAACGGAATCTTCAGTCGGCAGAAGAACTGTTGACGGCCTTGCGGGCCGGTGAGGTGACCTCGGTGGAGCTGACCGAGGAGGCCATCGCTCGTATCGAGCGTGACGACGAGGTGATCAACGCGATTTGTGTGCCGGATTTCGACCGTGCGCGGGTCGCCGCACGCGATGCCGACCAGGCGCGTGCCCGTGGCGAAGACCGGCCGCTGCTCGGCATTCCGGTGACGGTCAAGGAGTCCTACAACATGGCCGGGCTGCCCACTACCTGGGGCATGCCGCAGCACGCGAACTATGTGCCCGCCGAGGATGCGGAACAGGTGTCACGGCTGAAGGCCGCCGGCGCGGTGCTGCTCGGCAAAACCAATGTGCCCGTGATGCTGCGAGATATCCAGAGCTTCAACGAGATCTACGGCACCACCAACAATCCGTGGGATTACGGCCGCACGTCGGGTGGATCCTCCGGCGGATCGGCGGCGGCCCTTGCCTCCGGTTTCGGTGCGCTGTCCATCGGTTCCGACCTCGCCGGTTCGCTGCGCACCCCCGCGCATTTCTGCGGTGTCTACGCGCACAAGCCGACACTCGGGCTGGCGCCGACCCGCGGCATGGTCGCGCCGCCCGCGCCGGCCTTGCCGACCGACCTCGATCTCGCCGTCGTCGGCCCGATGGCGCGCACCGCCCGCGACCTCACGCTCCTGCTCGACGTCATGGCCGGACCGGACCCGCTGACTCGCGGCCTCGCCTACGACGTCGCGCTGCCGCCCGCACGCCACGATCGGCTGTCGGACTTCCGTGTCCTCATCATCGAGGACCATCCGCTCATTCCGACCGGATCGGCGGTGCGGGCGGGCGTGAACCGGGTCGCCGAGGCGCTCGTCGACGAGGGCGCCCTCGTCGAATGGCGCAGTCCGCTGCTGCCCGACCTGACAGAGGCGGCGACGCTCTACATGCTGTTGATGCTGTCGAACGCCGCCGCGGGAATTCCCGTCGACGGCTACGAACAGTTGCAGACCCACGCCGCCGCCCTGAGCGCGGACGA
This sequence comes from Nocardia sp. NPDC059180, assembly GCF_042754945.1. NCBI lineage: Bacteria > Bacillati > Actinomycetota > Actinomycetes > Mycobacteriales > Nocardiaceae > Nocardia > Nocardia sp. NPDC059180. Next base: position 187,159 of record NZ_JBHZBU010000011.1, on the reverse strand, counting down.
CCGGAGTCTCGATGCGGCGCGGCTGCGCGGCATGGTGCTCAGCCACCGCGACTGGGTCGCGGCGAACAACCGTCGCGAACTCCACCGCCACGGCTGGCGGCAGCTGTTCGCCGAGTTCGATGCCGTGGTGTGCCCCATCACGCCCACTCCCGCCTTCCCGCACAATCAGAACGGTGGTCTGGAGAACCGGCACATCGACATCGACGGCGTCGAGCACCCGTACTTCGACCAACTCGTCTGGGCCGGCGTGGCAACCATGCCCGGCCTACCTGCCACCGCGATACCAACCGGCCGGTCCCCCGAGGGCCTGCCGGTGGGCGTGCAGCTCATCGGTCCGATGTTCGAGGACCGTACCCCGCTGCGGCTGGCCGAACTGCTCGAGCAGAAGATCGGCGGCTTTCAGGCACCGCAATAGGGCGTAACCGAACCGGGCCCTCGGTTCAGAACAGGGTCGGTTCGCCGATGCCGGGCGTGCGTTCGATCTGCAGGAGTCGCTGTTTGGTGTCGATGCCTCCCGGTGCGGAAAAACCATGCAGACCATGGTCGGAAGCGAGGACGCGATGGCACGGGATGATCAGCGGGATCGGATTGCGGCCGAGGGCTTGCCCGACGGCCTGTGCCGCGCCAACGGCGCCGACGCGTTCGGCCACCTCGCCGTAGCTGAGGGTGTGGCCGGGGTCGATGTCACGCGTTACCTCGTACACCGAGCGATGGAACTGCGGGATCGTGCTGGTGTCCAGGGGGATCCAGCGCAGATCGTCGAGCTCGCCGTCGAGGTGGGCGCGGATTGCGGCGATGGCGTCGGCGATCACGCCGCCGGGTTCGGCTTCTTGGACCGAGCCGAATTCCGGGCTGTCGCGAGTGATGCGTGCGCGAGTGGCCTGCCGGCTCGCCTCGGGTAGCTGGAATCGCACGACCGCGTCCGCGCGCCACGCGATCGCGCAGGCTCCGATCGCGGTGTCGAACAGTGCCGCCGTAACCGGCGAGCCGGCTGCTGCCTTCATGGTCGCCAGTGTGCCCGGTGCCACCGACAGATTCGGCATGAGAAGTCCAGTTGGATCAACTGGACTGTACAGCAGCCGCCGACTGGCCTTGCCGGAAAAGAGCCACTGCCCCGATACTGGACTGTATGGCGACACGTGTGATCGGTGCGGCGGGCTTGTCTCGCGACCTCGGCAGCTGGCGGGACCCGGAGGCCAACGGGGTAGCCCGTAAGCCCGCGCGCCCCGCCTACCTGGCGTTGGCGGAAGGTATCCGCCTGCTCATCCACGACGGACGTGCTCCGCTGGGCATCGCACTGCCGAGCGAGCGCGACCTCGCCACCACCCTCGGCGTCAGCCGCACCACCATCACCTCCACCTACTCGCTGCTACGCGAGCACGGCTATCTGATCACCCGGCAGGGTTCGCGCAGCACCGTCGCATTGCCGCCGACGGTCCAGCACGACGGCAGTCGACCGGCCAAGGGCATCCTGGCGATGATGGGCGCCGCCGATCAGCCGACCGTCGACCTCACCTACGCCGCCATGGCCGCGCCGCCGGAAATGGAGGCGGCGTATACAACTGCACTGCAAGGTATTCCGTCGTATCTGAGTACCCATGGCATGGATCCGGTTGGCGTGCTCGCGCTGCGCGAGGCCATCGCGCGCCGCTACACCGAACGCGGGCTGCCCACCGATCCGGACCAGATCCTGGTGACCCTCGGCGCCCAGCACGGACTTAGGCTGCTGCTCAATGTGCTCGCACCACCCGCCGCGCGCGTGCTCATCGATCACCCCACCTACCCGAACGCCATCGAAGCCATCCGTGACGTCGGCGCCCGCCCGGTCCCGGTGCCACTGCGTCCTGAGTCCGGCTGGGATCTCGACGGAATTCGCAGCGCCGCAAGGCAAACCGCGGCGACTCTGGCCTACCTCGTGCCCGACTTCAACAATCCGACCGGCCTGCTCATGCCCGCCGAGGACCGCGCCGAACTCGCCGCCATCGCCCGCGACACCCGCATGGCCATCATCATCGACGAATCCATGGCCGACCTCGCCCTCACCGATGCCACCCCACCGCCCCCCACCGCATCGTTCGCCCGCGGCGCCGAGATCATCACCATCGGTTCGGCGTCGAAATCGTTCTGGGGCGGTCTGCGAGTCGGCTGGATCCGCGCAGGTCAGTCGCTCATCACGCGCCTGCTCAGTATCCGGGCCACCGTCGACCTCGGCACCCCGGTCATGGACCAGCTCGCCACGACGTACCTCATCGAGCACGCCGACACCATACTCGCCCACCGCCGCACCCAACTCCGCGACCAGCGCGCCGCCCTGTTGGCCGCCCTGTCCGAGCACCTCCCGGATTGGCAGGTGGCGGCGAGCGCGGGCGGCATGTCGGTCTGGGCGCAGCTACCTGCCCCGGTCTCCACGGCCCTCGCGGCCACCGCACCGAATCACGGTGTCCTGCTTGCTGCGGGCCCGAGGTTCGGCGTCCAGGGCGCCTTCGAACGTTTCGTGCGCCTGCCCTTCACCCATCCGAGCGCCGACCTGCACCGCGCGGTCGAGTCGATGGCCGGTGCGTACGCAGCCCTCAGTCCACGAGCAGCCGAGCCCCTCCAGCCGCTCACCTGCTATTGAGCGGATAGCCGACAACGGCCGGACCACCAGAAGGTGACCCGGCCGTCGTGTGCTGAAAGCTCAGTCCGCCCAGACCGATTCGATCGGCGTCGCTGCGGTAGGCGGCGGGGTGGGGTTGGGGTTGGGAGTGCGGGAGAAGCGGGGGGCCGGTGCGTGCTGGGTGATGTTCTCCAGATCCAGCAGGGACTCGCGAGCCACGATGTGGTCGTTCTCGGTGGCTTCTTCGAAGGTCAGCACCGGGGTGACGCAGGCGTCGGTGCCGATGAAGACCTCGGCCCACTCGTCGCGGGTCTTGGTGCGGAAGCGTTCGGCGAACAGCTTTTTCAGGGTGTCCTGGCCCGCGGGGTCGATCTGGAAGGGGAGGCCTTCGGGGTCGATGCCGAGTCCGGCCAGCAGCTGGGCGTAGAACTGCGGTTCGATGGCGCCGACGGCCATGTGCTTGCCGTCGGCGGTTTCGTAGGTGTCGTAGAACGACATACCCGTGTCGAGCAGGTTCACGCCGCGTTCGTCGGACCAGGCGCCGGAGCCGCGCATCCCCCAGATCATGTGCGAAAGGGCAAGGGCGCCATCGACCATCGCCGCATCGATGACCTGCCCCTTACCGGAGCTCTGTCGTTCCACCAGCGCGGCGAGAATGCCGAAGACCAGGAACATCGAGCCGCCGCCGAAGTCACCGACCATGTTCAGCGGCGGCACCGGGCGCTCGCCCTTGCGGCCGATGGCGTGCAGGACGCCGGTGAGGCTGATGTAGTTGATGTCGTGGCCTGCGCGGTCGGCCATCGGGCCGAACTGGCCCCAGCCGGTCATCCGGCCGTACACCAGGCGCGGGTTGCGAGCCAGTACGTCGTCGGGGCCCAGGCCCATCCGCTCGGTGACGCCGGGCCGGAAGCCCTCGATCAGGACGTCGGCCTTGTCGAGCAGGCCGAGCACCTTCTGCACGTCGGCCGGGTCCTTCAGGTTGGCCTCCACGATGGTGCGGCCGCGCAGCTGTGGCCGATCGAAGCCGCCGGGCAGCTGACCGGCCCGCTGGACGCGCACCACCTCGGCGCCGAGGTCTGCCAGCAGCAGCGCGGCGTGCGGACCAGGGCCGATACCGGCCAGTTCGATAACCCGGATGCCCGCGAGCGGGCCCTGCGTGGTGGATGGAGTGCTCACGCCCTACCTCGGTTCGTCGTCGAATCCTGCGCACCGCGTGCCGGTGCTCGTCTCCGGGAGCCGCCCGGGGACTGTATTGACAGTACGACAATAACCCGGACCACTGTGACGCCGACCTCCATGCTGCGCGACCTCGCCCGATAGGACAGAATTCGGGCATAAGGGTCGCCCGGCGATCGGGGAGAGCGTCGGCGACGTGGCCGCCCGCAGGATCCCCGTCGAGCCGAGCGACCGCATCAATGCCGGCCGGGCCGACTCAGAGCTGCCGCGCCGACAACGGAGGGATGAATACGTGAGTGTGTGGGGCGAGGTCCTGGTCGGCCTGGTGATTCTGGTCGGCCTGCTCGGGATCGTCATCCCGATCCTGCCCGGCGTTGTGCTGATCTTCGGCGCGATCGCCGTGTGGGCCTTCCTCACCGGCGGCGCCACGGCATGGGCGGTTTTCGCGATAAGCACTGTGCTGCTGGTGATCTCGGGCGTCGTCAAGTACACCTGGCCCGGCGCCAAACTGCGCGACGCAGGCGTGCCCAACCGCTCCCTTTACCTCGGCGCGATCCTCGGCATCGTCGGATTCTTCGTTATCCCGGTTGTCGGATTGTTCGTGGGATTTGTTGTAGGCGTGTACGTTTCCGAGCTTCAGCGTGTCCGCGGCCAACGTCTGGCCTGGCAGTCGACCTGGCATGCGGTCAAGGGCGTGGGATTGTCGATCCTGGTCGAGCTGTTCGGCGCGCTACTGGCGTCGGGCGTGTGGTTGATCGGTGCGTTCGTGGCGTGACAGCGCCCCGCGGGGATCCCCGACTATCCCTCGCGCGGCATCGGCCGTTTATGCCCAGCAGATGAATGAACCGGGGTGGGGGAATGGAATAAAGCAGACCGGGATGAGCGGCCACAAGAAGGGCGGGATCGTGGAGAACAACACGGCGGGTTCTACCTGAACCACCGGTGCCTGAACCGGCGATGGCGCCTCGACCGGGGCCGCAGTGCCGATACCCGACCCGAGGGCGATCATCGGCGCGATTGCCGCGGCCGCCACCGCGGCACGGAATGTATTCTTACTCATGATGGTTCCTCAAAGTTGGTGCATTCAGATGCCTTCGTTTTGTTGAAGGATGAACACCATCAACTGTGCTCGCGGACGGGTCGAGGGGCCATCATCCCCGGGGCTGAATCTCTTCAGCCCGGCGGTGTGAAACAGGAGTGAAACGCTCGCCGAACAGACCCCCGATTGAGGTAAGCTGCTGAGAACGCGGTGGTAGCAGGGGTGCACGCCGAGCAATTGAGCTCGAGCCGGTAGATCATGACGTACCCGAACGGAACCCGGTAATCATGTCGAGGTCAAACGGATCCGAGCGCCATGATCAATCATTGATCCCATCGGCCGGCGAGGTAGCGTGGCCGCTGCGAGTCATTCGACCAACTCTGTGTCACCAGATCGCGCCCGGCATGTGGCGTGGATTTCCGCTGAAACGTCATGCATCCAGCGTGACGGTCGGGCGGTCGGAAACGGCCGATATCAGCGTGTCCGCCGACTCGACCGTATCGCGTCTGCACGCCATCATCGAGTGGGTGTGCGACTGCTGGGTCGTTGTCGACAATGGACTGTCGAAGAATGGGACATTTGTCAACGGCGAGCGAGTCTGCGGATGCCGGAGGTTGAATACCGGCGATGTCATTCGGATGGGGCAGTCGATATTCGTTCTCCGCGACGAGGAATCCGGATATGAACCAACCGGCGGATTGGTCGGCGCACCGACCACGAATTCGCTGACCGGCGCGCAGTATCTGGTCCTGGAGGCCCTGTGCCGCCCCCGCGACGCACAGCATCCCTACGCATTCCCCGCGTCGAACTGCCAGATTGCCGAGGAGTTGAGTCTGAGTATCGCCACGGTCAAGACCCACATGCGGGCGCTGTTCCGGATCTTCGGGATCGAAGAGCTGCCGCCGAACCAGAAACGCCTGTGTCTGGTCGAACGCGCCTTCGCGAGCGGCGTGATCGTCGACAGCAAGCTGCAGGGTTCCGGTTCCCGGCCGACAGGTGCCGGTCCGTGGGGTCCCGCGACGAATTGATCATCGGCGGGGCTCCATCGTCTCGACACCTGAACGATGCGTGCGGTAGTGCGTGCACGACAACTCTTTTCAGTCGTTCGTCCAGGTTGAAGACGTGCGTATCAGATGCCGGTTTCCTCTGTTGTGGAAGGCCTTCTGCGGTAGGATTCGAACATGCATTCGAGCGGGGGGATCGCAGAAGGCGTCGGAGTCCGGCGCGATGCGCGTGGCGAGTTCGGCGCGGACAACGCCGAACCGCCCGCCGTCGGCGCCCTGCATGCAGCGGTAGCCGATCTACTCGAGTTTCCGTTGGCCCCGCTGGCCGATGACGATGTGCTCGCGGTGATGCGGGAGGTGGAGCGGTGCGCGCGGATGCTGGTCGCTGTTCAGCATCGGCTGCTGGTGGAGGCCGGGGAACGGTCCCTGCCCGCGCGATACGGGTCGAGGTCGCTGAAACGGTTCCTTATGGACACGCTGCGGATGGCGAGCGCCGACGCAGGTGCCCGCGTACACCAGGCCCGAGTCGTCGCAACCTTTCACGATATGGCCGGGGAAGCTGTCGAGCCGATGCTGCCACGCACCGCGCAAGCCTTGGCTGCCGGGGATATTTCCAGTGACCACGCCCGTGGGATCGCCGCGGTCATGAACCGAGTCCCCCGCGGCGCCTCCGCCGACGATCGTGCCGCGGCCGAAGAAGTCCTGGCCGAGTTCGCATGCACGGGCTCTCCGGACGATATCGGCAAGGTCGGCGACCGGATACTTGCTCATCTCGACCCCGACGGGCGGCTGACCACCGACGGTGACCGTGCCCGCATGCGCGGCATCACTATCGGCCGGCAACGCCCCGACGGCATGAGCCACCTCCGCGGTGATATCGACCCGGTACTGCGGGCGCTGCTGGATCCATTGCTGGCGAAATACGCGCGGCCCGGCGTCTGCAATCCGGAGGACGAGCACAGCCCGTCGGTGGAGGTGGATCGCGCGGACCCGGCAGTGTTGGCCGATGCAGCCTCGCGGGATCATCGCTCCGCCGCGCAGCGCAACCACGACGCGATCAAGGCCCTGCTGGAATCCGGTGTCATCACCGACCGGCTCGGCGCCCATCGCGGGGTGCCGGTGGCGACGATCTTGACTGTGGCCGTCGACGACGTGGAATCAGCCTCCGGGGTGGCGACCACCGCGACCGGCGGCACCGTACCGATCCGCGACGCACTCGCCATCGCGGAACGGTCACAGCCCTGGCTGGCCGTATTCGATCACTCCGGACTGCCGATACACCTGGGCCGGACGAAACGCCTTGCCTCGAAAGAGCAACGGCTGGCACTGATCGCCGCGTTGAAAGGTTGCTCTCGTCCTGGCTGCGATGCTCCGGCCAGCCTGTGCGCGGTCCACCACGTCCTCGACTACCGCAAGCAGGGCGCCACCGACATCGAGAACCTCACCCTGGCGTGCGACGCCTGCCACGCACTCATCCACGACGGCCCCGGCGGCTGGAAAACCCGCACCGAAGGGCCGCGATCACCCCACGCCGGGCGCACGGCGTGGATCGCTCCACCGCATATCGACCCTTCCCGAACCCCGCGGGTCAACCACCGCCACCGCGCAAGCGAACTGCTGGCCGAAGCCCTGGCCCGCATCCACATTCGCAACGAACTTGTCCGCGAACAACATCGGCGATGGAGACATCAACAGGCGCAGCCACGCCCAAGCGCGGCCTGACCCCGATCGACGCCGGGCCCGCATCGGACGTCGGCAACGTCGGCGCGCCTGATCGCGACCAGCCGCGACCTGTCAGCCAGCAGTTAGTCCATCAGGCAGCGGCGAGAAGCGTGAATTCGCCTGCTTCGATACCGGAGGTGAACGCGTCCCATTCGCGGGCCGTGTAGGTGAGGGCGGTGCCGTCGTTGGCGCGGAGGGTGACACCGTTGTCGCGCACGGGTTCGATGGCAACAACCTCATCGACGGCAGCCGGAGCGCGCAGTGCGGCGGCGTCGAGGAATGCGGCCCAATGTGCCGCAGGGAGAATGATGGTCGGTTGCAGCGCGGGGGCATCGGCGTAATCGGTGGTTTGCTTGCTGTCCCGAATGAGCACCCGATCGCCGTCGAATTTCACCTCAACACACGCGGGGCCGTCGTTGGAGTGCGACGACTTGAAGAAACCGCCGTTCTTGCTGGTGACGGGTTTTGCTGCACTCATGTCAGTCAGGCTATCGCATCTGCCATGTGGTCGATGAGGGCCAAAGAATCGTCCGGGCTCAACGCCAGGTCGAGCTGTCGGCCGAAGAGAATGCGCAGCTCGCGCACTCGCACGCTGTCGTCGATGATCCCGCGCGTCGCCACAGATTCATGCCAAGCCAGTGATGGAAGTACTGGGCTTGCGAAATGGATGATGTGGAACGGTGAACCCGACAGGATCGGCCGGACTTTCGCACTGAACGGGACGATCCTGACCTCGACTGTTTCGGTCTGCGCGATTGCGCTCAGGTGTCGCAGCTGACCCAGCACTACTTCTTGGCTGCCGGTCACCTGGTGCAGCGCGGCTTCGTGGATCAGCGCCGTCAGGTCCAGCGGGCCGTCGCCGACCAATCGTTTCTGCCGATTCAGTCGAGCCTCGATGTAGAGGTCCGCATCGACAGGTCGGATTCGGGCGAGGTCCGACTCCATGATCGCGCGCATGTAGTCCACCGTCTGTAAAAGGCCGGGGATGATCAGCCCTTCATAACTCTGGACACTCTTGGCGCCGTGCTCCAGGCCGAACAGACGAAGGGTCTCGGCGTCGAAGAGCGCGGAGAAGTCCATCCACCAGCCACGTGCGCGTGCGTCGGAGCGGAGGGACTCGAGCAGGCGCCGCTCGTCGTTGTCGGCCGCGGCTATACCGAGCAGCTTCAGAAGCGCGTGGAAGTTCTCGTCGGTCAGCGCGCGCCGATCACTCATCAGCTGGTGCCAATAGTTGGTCGTGATGTTGAGCGCCTTGGCTGCGGTCTTGACATCGATTTGCTGCTCGGCCTTCCACTGGTTGATCCGGAGCAGCAACTCCCAACGCGCAACCGTAGGTGACTTCGGCACGCACCAACTCCTTTCGTGGGGCACGCCGATCGTACCGCCTTGCAGAACAGCAAACTGACGGTTGCGCTGACAACTTGTCAGGGATAACGTCAGACGTGACGGCAATCAACACTCGGCGTATCGCAGCGAGTCGGGAAGTGAACGGAGACGCCGATTGAAGTCAATGACCGGGCCGCGATGGTCACGACCACGGCGGCCCATCTAGCGGAGGGGTGTGGATGATGCAGCTCGTGTCGGGGGACGGGCCGGAGAGTGGCCCGGTTCGGCGGTCGGCGTGGTACGTGGGGCAGAACCGGTGGTCGATGTTGTGGCTGCCGGGGCGCACAATGCCGACCGAGTGTGCGGTGGCGGCGATTCGCGCAGCAGAAGTCCTGGATGGGCTTCCGGGACTTGATGATCCGGCGTGGCCGCGCGTGCATTCGGATGTGAGTTTGCTCGGCTACACCGCTCGTGAGTTCGTGGCCTTGCTCGGGGCGGAGTGTTCGGCTCCTGATCTCGTCCCCATGCCTTCGCGACGATTCGGCCTCCGGTCGGTCAGGAGGTGAGGCAGACCATGGTTGATCTGTTCATGTTCGCGCTCGGGATCGGCGTCGGTGCAATCGTGGTGTGGTTCGGATCGCTGCTGCTGCGACCTCGTCACGTGGATCCGGGATGGTCGGTGCGAAGCATTCAGGCGCGGCTCGAATACGAGCAGACGTCGCGCCGCACGAATGGGCCCAAGCCGATTCCGTTGCGAGACAGGCGAACGGCGTGACGGATCGCGTGTCGCTTCCCTCGGCGGACGATCTATTGTCGGCGGTTCGGTGCGGGCGTGGGACCAGTTCTCCGCTGCTGGCGTGGGCTTGGGAGCTGGCGAGTTTGTACCGAGATCTGACCGTGGATACGCCGGAGCGGGCAACAATTCGCGCGAGGATCAGGGCGGTGGTGGCGGCAATCGACACCTGGGTGGCTGTTCAGCTACCGGCCGGACGATGCGGGCCGGCGAAGGGGACCGAGTCGCTCGGATCCGTCGTATCGCGGCTAGCTGAGGCGCAAGTGTTGGCGTGCTGGGAGTTGTCCCGCCGACCCGCGGCCGACGAACGGGTGCACCAAGCGTGGGTACAGCTGGCCGAACTGCGCGATGGTTACGATGATTTGGTGCCTCAGGTATTGGCCAGGCGCGTCGAGCTGCCGCGGACCTGGCGCGGGTTCGAAGACACTGAATGCGGATCCGCCGGACTCCCCTGATCGCGTCGTTCAGCCGCAATCACGCCGACCGCGTGCGAACCGGCGCAGCGTGCCGATCCGAATCCGAGCGAATCCTCGGCGCAAGGGTTCCGAAAGAGTTCGGTAAGCGGGAAGCGGTTTTCTTCTCGGCATCCGGTGCTGTCATTAGGCAGCACGACGACTCGGGAGGAACGCGCGTGTTCGATTGGTACGTCTGGATGCTCGTGCTCAGCGGCACGCTCATGCTCGTGATGGCTGCGGTCAAGGGTGGGCAGAGCGAGATTTCCCGCTGGCTCAACGGCGCCTTCGGTGCGGGATTCCTCGCCTACGCGGGGTATCTGGCGTTCGTCTTCGAAGGTGGCAGCTACCTGATCTTCTTCCAGGCGTTCATCCTGCCGGTGCTGATGGTCGTGAACTTCGTCCGTTCGACCGACTGGAAGGCCCTCACCACACGGCCGACGCCGACGCAGCAGGCGTGGCGCGCCTACCAGAAGGAGCAGGAGCGCCTCGCTAGGAGCTGAGGAGTCTCTACCGCCTCACTCAACGTCCGCGGATTACCGACCCACAATTGGTCGTTATTGGTTTGTTATATAAAGTTGGCGTGTTCCGCTGTTCTAAAAATGTCGATGAATGAAAGATCGACGCTCGGATCGACTGGGCCGAACAGATCACCGTGACGTTTTTCGAATCAATTCGAAGGCCGTGGTGAACAACGATCGTCCGCCATCGGCCTCGATGTGAGCATCGGAGGACCGCAACATGGCATCATCTGACGACGACGTGCGATATTCGCGCCGGCTGCGCCGCGTATTTCTGCTGGTCATCGGCTCTGCGGCTGGAGCTGCGGGAGTGCTTCTACCGGCCACCGGATCGGCGACCGCGCAGCCAGCGGAAGTTCCCGGAGTCGGTACCTTCGACATTCCGGTGAACATTGCCGTTACGCAGAGTTTCGACGCTCCAGAGTTGGCGGACATTCCAATAGGTGACATTCCACCCGCGAAATTCGGCATCGGCGAGCCCGCAATCGAGCCTGTAAACGCGGATTTTGCCGCCCAGGAACCAGCCGGGGCTCGGCCCATTGAGTTCACCGTCCCACCCCTGCCTGTGGACCTGCCCTTCCTGCCAGACCTCCTGCCGCCCGCGCCTGCCGTCATCCCCGAGCAGACCCGAGGTGATGCCGCGATAACGGCCGCCCGCAGCAAGTTGGGTGCGAACTATTCCGCGGGCGGGACCGGCCCCGATGCGTTCGACTGCTCCGGCCTGGTGCAATGGTCCTACGGCCGAGCGGGCGTAGACCTACCGCGGACCAGTCATCAGCAGCTCGCCACCGGAACCCCGGTCTCGCGGAACGAACTTCGCCCCGGCGATCTGGTGTCGTTCTACGGCGGCGGCCACTCCGCGCTGTACTCCGGCGGCGGGAAGGTCATCCACGCCTCGACTTCCGGTGCGGGTGTCGTCGAATCCGATATGGCGACAATGCCCTTCGCCGGCGCACGTCGATACTGAGGGACTCGCCATAGGCGCCGCGACCGGAGATTACGGCCGATCTCTCGGATTCTGTGCGCTTCTCAGAACATTCCGTGCGCTAGGGGAATTGCGGCGATCCAATCCGGATTTTCCTCGGCTGTATTGGAAAAATTCGCGTTTTGGCTCTTTACGGCGGGGGTAGCTGAATCGAAGAACCACATCGAGAGGAAAAATTTCGACATGCTCAACACCAGGAAGGCGATCGCCGTATGTGCGGGCGCCATCGGAATCGCGGCGGGAACCGCGGTTTTGCTCCCCGCCACCGCGTCCGCGGCGACCTACGGAGGTCAGTGTGGCGCCGGATTCAAGGTCATCGACTCGCATGAGCTGAAGGGCGGCACGGTATTCCTCACCTACAACGGATCGAAGAACTGCGTTGTCACTGTGCGTGATAAGCCGGGCGATCCGATCCGGATGGGTGCCGGATTGCGGCTGTCGTCCGACCACGACAAAGAGGTCATCGACGACGACCAGTACAAGGAGTACGCGGGTCCGGTGACGGTCGAGGCGAAGGGCCAGTGCATCGACTGGGGCGGCCTCATCGCTGACGACAAGTGGCAGACCTTCAAGGTTCACTGCCGCTGAACGGTGGGTCGAGTGGTTCGCGGGGCGCGCCCGCGAACCACTCTCCCGAGCTGTTCGGACAGCCCGGCCAGGATCACTCCACGATCGGCAGCGGAACCGTATCCAGCATTTCGGGTTTCGGTAGATCCGAACGCCGCAGCGGCAGAGTCGGTTCGGGCGGTGCGTGCAGAGGAAGCGTCGGATCGGGGTCAGGGACCGCACGTTCCACGGGCGGAAGCCGATAAAAGGCGCGGGCGTTGTTCTCGAGGACCTTGTACATATCGGTGCCGACGACGTCGCAGAGCAGGTCGACGTCGGAGTCTTCGAAGGGGCGCCCGGCTCGGGTGCCGGGGAGATCGGTGCCGAACATGAGCGCCTCGGGGCTGACCGCGTGGATGCGGCGCAGGGCGGTGGCGACGTCCATATCGACGCGGCCGAAGCCGGTGGCCTTGACCCTGGCGCCGCGATCGACCAGATCCAGCAGGTAGGGCAGGCCGTCCTCGGACATGCCGAGATGGTCGATCGACAGGGCAGGCAGCTTCAGGATGACCGGTTGCAGGGAGGCGAGCATCTGGCCGTCGATGTAGACCTCGACATGCCAGCCCGCCAGCTCGTAAGCCCGGATCGCCTGCAACGTCATCGCGGCGATATCGGCGGCTGCACGCTTGAGGTTGAACCGCAGCGCGCGCACCCCGACACGGTCCAGCTCGACGATCTCGTCGTCGCTGGTATCCAGGGGCAGCCTGGTGACGCCGACCCAGCCCTCACCGAGCTCGGCCAGCGCCGCCCGCAGATAGCTTTGATCGCTGCCTTGGAAGGAAGCGCTGACCACCGCGCCACCGGCGACATCGAAGCGCGACATACGCTTTCGGTAATCGTCGATGGTGTAGGGCTCCGGCAGGTAGCCCTCGTTTTCGATCAGCGGAAACCGCGGATCGATGATGTGGACATGGGCATCGAACACCTGTACAGCATGCCTCAGCGTCGTGTTTCGCGCTTCCCCCGAGCGGGTAGCGCTCAGACCTTGTGCGGCTCGCTGGCGCGCAGCATGTCCTCACGCTCGACGACCTTGACCCGCTCACGGCCTTCCGGCTCACCGAGCGCGCGCTCATGGGCGTCGAGGCGGTACCAGCCGTCCCAGGTGGTGAACGGGATGCCCTTGCTCTCGAGGAACTCGAGCACCGCTTCGAGCTCGGGCCGCTCGGCGGGGACGAAGTTCTTGCTGTCGTCGAGCAGGCAGGCCACCGTCTCGTTGGCGTCGCCCTTGGTGTGGCCGATCAGGCCGACCGGGCCGCGCTTGATCCAGCCGGTGACGTAGGTGCCCGGCATGTAGCGGCTCGCGTCGTCGGCGTTCTCGTCGGCAAGGACGCGACCGGCCTCGTTGGGGACAACGCCCGCCTGATCGTCGAACGGCAGGTTGGTGATGTTCTGCGACAGGTAGCCGACCGCGCGGTAGACGGCCTGCACGTCCCAGGTCTTGTATTCGCCGGTGCCCTTGACGTTGCCGGTGCCGTCGAGCTGGGTGCGCTCGGTCTTGAGGCCGACGACCTTGCCGTCCTCACCGAGCACCTCGGCGGGCGACTCGAAGAAGTGCAGGTACAGCTTGTGCGGGCGGTCGCCCTGATCGCGGATGGCCCACTGCTCGAGGGTGTTGGCGACCATGTCGACCTGCTTGGAGTGGCGGCGGGTGGCCTCGGAGCCCTCGTCGTAGTCGATGTCCTCGGGGTCGACGATGACCTCGATGGTCGGCGAATGATCCAGCTCGCGCAGTTCCAGCGGGGTGAACTTGGCCTGCGCCGGGCCGCGACGTCCGAAGACGTGCACCTCGACGGCCTTGTTCTCCTTCAGGCCCTTGTAGACGTTCGGCGGGATCTCGGTCGGCAGCAGTTCATCGCCGGTCTTGGCCAGCACGCGCGCGATATCCAGCGCGACGTTGCCGACGCCGAGCACCGCGACCTTCTCGGCCTCCAGCGGCCAGGTGCGCGGCACATCCGGGTGCCCGTCGTACCAGGAGACGAAGTCGGCGGCGCCGTAGGAGCCGTCCAGGTCGATGCCGGGGATCGGCAGCGCGCGGTCGGCGTTGGCGCCGGTGGAGAAGATCACCGCGTCGTAGAAGACCTTCAGGTCATCGAGGGTGATGTCGGAGCCGTAGTCGATATTGCCGAGCAGGCGCACCTGCGGCTTGTCCAGCACCTTGTGCAGCGCGGTGATGATGCCCTTGATGCGCGGGTGGTCCGGCGCGACGCCGTAGCGGATCAGGCCGAACGGCGCGGGCATCCGCTCGTAGAGGTCGATGGACACGTCCGCATCCGACTTCATCAACGCATCGGCGGCGTAGATACCGGCCGGTCCGGCACCCACGATTGCGATGCGGAGCGGGCGTGCAGCTGCGGTCTGTTCGGTCATCGTTTACGCGCACCTTTATGGTTGAGACAGTAAATGGCGTCCTGTTTAGCTTAGGCTAAGTTGATGCACGGCTGGATTTCACCTGTACGGCACCGGCCGCGATCCCGCCGATTCTATCGGGGGCATGTCCGGCCTACTTCGGGGACCAGGGATCATCGTCATTCATGAGCGATCAGCAGCCGGCCGATTCGAGTGCGGACAAGGGCGGGGAAACGCCGGCCGACGGGCAGGAATCCGACGATTCGACCCGCTCGATGGTGCCGTTCATCGTCGCGGCGGCGATCGCGGCGATCGTGCTCGCCGTCATCGTGATCTCCGAGCTGGTGTCGCCGGTTGAGAAAAATGTCACAGAGGCCGACCGGGTCGCCGCCGCGGTGCGTGATTTCGGCGATGCGAGTTCGCGCTACGGCTTGGTGCCGCCGAAGGAAGCGGCCTGCCCGGACTTCGACCCGAAGCGCTCACCGATGGCGGGCAGGCTGGACGAGGGCGAGACCGGAAAAGCCATAGAAATCACGAAACTCGAAGATATGAAGGTCGAGGGCGACAGCGCGACGGCGACGGTCACCAGCAAGGTCGACGGAGACGAGGCGACCGGAACCTGGCAGCTGCGGCGCGTCGATAACGAGTGGCTGGTCTGTCACTGAGCCCCTGCGCAGGCCCCTGATCGGGGGTTTGACACGACAACCCCTGGCCAGGCAATCTCGTTTCAGGTCATGAGTGCCAGCGCCAAGCCCCGGCTCGCTGGCCGGCAACCCTCCTCCGCGGTGGGGTGCTCCGGGTGACGACCTGGCACGCATCGAAGCCAGATGCGGCAAGTGCGGATTCTCGAGGAAGGTGCCACACATGACTTATGCCGGCGACATCACCCCGAAACAGGCGTGGGAGATATTGCGCGACGATCCACGGGCGGTCCTGGTGGACGTGCGGACCGAGGCCGAATGGAGATTCGTCGGCATCCCGGATACCAGCGCCATTGATCGGCAGACCGTGCTGATCGAATGGGTCGACGGCACCGGTGCGCGTAATACCGAGTTCGCCCAGCAACTGAGCACCGTCCTCGATGGTCGCGATCCGGATGCCCCCGTGGTGTTCCTGTGCCGCTCCGGCCAGCGTTCGGCCCATGCCGCGACTGTCGCGACCAGCACGGGTATCGAGCCCGCATACAACGTCAGCGAGGGCTTCGAAGGCCCGCTCGACGAGTTCGGTCACCGAGGTGTCGCCGGTTGGCGCGCCGACGGCCTGCCCTGGCGGCAGTCGTGATCACCGGCGGCGCGTTCAACCGGCCGCTGCCGGAGGGCGTCGGGCCCGCCACACTCGGTGTGCGCGGCGGAGTGCGGCGTTCGGGATTCGAGGAGACCTCCGAAGCGCTGTATCTGACGTCGGGTTTCGTGTACGAGAGCGCTGAAGCGGCCGAGGCCGCGTTCACTGGCGAGGTCGAGCATTTCGTCTACTCCCGCTACGGCAACCCCACGGTCGCCATGTTCGAGGAGCGGATGCGGCTGCTCGACGGCGCGGAAGCGTGTTTCGCCACCGCGAGTGGTATGGCCGCGGTGTTCACCGCGCTGGGTGCGCTGCTCGGCGCGGGTGACCGGCTGGTCGCCGCGCGCAGCCTGTTCGGCTCCTGTTTCGTGGTGTGCAACGAGATCCTGCCGCGCTGGGGTGTGGAGACGGTCTTTGTCGACGGTGAAGACCTCGACCAGTGGGAGCAGGCGCTGTCGGTGCCGACCACGGCCGTGTTCTTCGAGACGCCCGCCAACCCGATGCAGACTCTGGTGGACGTGCGCCGGGTGAGCGAGATGGCGCATGCCGCGGGCGCGAAGGTGGTGCTGGACAACGTCTTCGCGACGCCGCTGTTGCAGCGCGGCTTCGAACTCGGTGCCGATGTGGTGGTGTACTCCGGTACCAAGCACATCGACGGACAAGGCCGGGTACTCGGCGGTGCGATCCTCGGCGCCGAGGACTACATCGGCGGTCCGGTCAAGAACCTGATGCGCCACACCGGTCCGGCGCTGAGTCCGTTCAACGCGTGGACGTTGCTCAAGGGCCTGGAGACCATGCCGTTGCGGGTGCGCCATTCGACCGAATCGGCCCTGCGGATCGCACGTTTCCTGGAGGGCAATGATTCGGTGAGCTGGGTGAAGTACCCGTTCCTGGATTCGCATCCGCAATACGACCTGGCGGCGAGTCAGATGAGCGGCGGCGGCACCGTGGTCACCTTCGAGCTGAAGGCGCCCGAGCACGAGGCGAAGAAGCGTGCCTTCGAGGTGCTGAACCGGCTGCGCATCGTCGACCTGTCCAACAATCTCGGCGACGCCAAGACCCTGATCACTCATCCGGCTACCACCACCCATCGCGCGATGGGTCCGGAGGGGCGCGCCACCATCGGCCTGACCGACGGTGTCGTGCGTATTTCGGTGGGGCTCGAGGATGTGGAGGATCTGCTCGGCGATCTGGAGCATGCGCTGAGCTGAGTTCATATGCTGCGGAAAGGCCGGTGCCCGGTGATGGCACCGGCCTTTTTCGGCTTCCAGTATTGACAGTATGCTGTCAAATATGACAGCATACTGTCATGACCATGAAAACAGTTCACGTAGCCGCCTACGATCTGCTGGCCGATTGGGAGGTCGGCGCGGCGATCGCGCACATCAACCACAATGTGAATCTCCAGCGTGAGCCCGGTAGTTTCCAGGTCCGCACGGTCGGCCCGTCGGCCGAAGCGGTCACCACCATGGGTGGGATGCGCGTCGTGCCGGAGATGGCACTGGCCGATCTCGACCCGGCCGACAGTGCGCTGCTGATCCTGCCCGGCTCGGCGCTTTGGGACGAGGGTGGACTCGGCGAGTTCGCTGCCGCCGCACGACGATTCCTCGATGCGGGCGTTCCTGTAGCGGCCATCTGTGGCGCGACCGCAGGCTTGGCTCGGGAAGGGCTGCTCGACGACCGCAAGCACACCAGCGGGGCGGCCGAATACCTCGCCTACAGCGGATACGCCGGTGGGGACAGCTATGTCGAGGAGGCCGCGGTGACCGGCGGTGATCTGATCACCGCGGGCCCGACCGCGCCGTGGGAGTTCGCCCGAGAGATCTTCGCCAAGCTCGACCTGTACGAACCGCACATCCTCGACGCCTGGTACCGACTGTTCGCCAAGAGCGACGCGTCGGCATTCCCGGTGCTGGTCGAGCAGGAGGCCAAGGCGGCAGCTTCGTGACCGTCGAGCCCACCGCATCGCGCGCCGATCAGAGTCTTTTCAGCACCGCCGCGATCACCGTGTTCCGACTGAACGGCCAATTCCTTTCCATTGCCGAGGAATTGGCCGCTCCGGCGGGGCTGACCGCCGCCTGGTGGCAGGTGCTCGGCGCTGTTCTGCGTGAACCGCTGCCGGTGGCAGGCATCGCCCGCGAGATGGGCATCACCCGCCAGAGCGTGCAGCGGATCGCGGATCTGCTGGTCGGCAAGGGGCTGGCCGAATATCGCCCCAACCCCGCCCATCGTCGCGCCAAACTCGTCGCGGTCACCGAATCCGGCCGTGAAGCCGTTGCTCGTATCAACCCCCAGCATGCGGTGATGGCGCAGCGCCTGGCCGACGAGCTCGGTGACGACTTCGCGCCGACAGTTGCCGCGCTGACCCGCCTGACCGAAGCGCTCGACCGGGTCACGGCGGCGTAGTCGCCGAGGTCAGCGGCGTGCCGTGAAATCTATCTGCCGGTGGGCGTTGGAGAGCGCGGTGACTACGCAGGTGCCGACTGGTCCGGTGCGGTCGTAGAGGGTGGCGGTACCGATGGAGATGCCTGCGGCGGCGATGGTGTTGTCGGCGCGCAGGCCGATTTCGTGGCCGATCGGCAGGCGCGAGAGGGTGAGGGTCATATCGGTGTTGATGTAGCCCGCGCCGTCGGAACCCCAGTGGCACACATGGTTGGTGGTGTCGCCGAGGAATGCGGCGCGCTGGAAGGGGGAGATGGGTTCGCCTGCGACGAGCGGCGGCAGGCTGTGCCAGGAGATCTTGCGGTCGGCGTTCTGGTTCGCGGCGACGTCATGGGACCAGTCGCGGTCGCCGCTCTTGAATAATCCGGGTGCGCCGTCCGGGGAGAGGATTTGCTCCGGTACCGGCAGATCGGAGGGCGCGCTCCACACCTGGCCCGGCGGTTCGGAGCCGGTGGTCAGGAACACCGCGGTCGCGCGGGTGCGGACCTCGCCTTCCTGCACGATGGTGGCGTCGGCGACGGTGATCCGCTTGCCCTCACGGACGATTTCGCTGCGCACCTCGATCGGCGCGTTCAGGACGGGGCGAAAGAGGTCGGCCGTCATCCGTGCCGGGACGAACCCGGCCGGGCAATGCGTCTCCAATTGCCGGGCCAGCAGGCCGCAGACACCGGTGCCGCCCAGCTGCGTCGGCGCCCATCGGCTCACCGCATGCTTCTCCGGTACGAGCAGATCCCCGTCTGTGGTGAAGAAACTGACCATCGCCGTCGGCACCCTTCGCGCGTTTTTCCGGATACGCGAAACGTAACACGTTCTATTTTACTGCCGGCTCAGTCCGCGAACGGCGTTGCCGTGCGGCCGATCAGGTCGGCGACCGAATCCACGACGAGGGTAGGCCGATAAGGGAACTGCTCGACGGACGCGCGGGTGGAGATGCCCGTTGTGACCAGCACTGTCCGCATACCGGCTTCCATGCCCGAGATGACGTCGGTGTCCATCCGGTCGCCGATCATGACGCTGGTCCGGGAATGCGCGCCGATCCGCCGCAAGGCCGACCGCATCATCAGCGGGTTGGGTTTGCCCACGTAGTACGGTTCGCGGCCGGTCGCGCGGGTGATCAGGGCGGCGACCGAACCAGTCGCGGGCAGCACGCCGTCGCGGGACGGGCCGGTGGCGTCGGGGTTGGTGGCGATGAACCTGGCACCACGTTCGACCAAGCGGATCGCGGTGGTGATCGCCTCGAACGAATAGGTGCGGGTCTCACCCAGAACCACGTAGTCCGGGTCGCTGTCGGTGAGCACGTAGCCGATCTCGTGCAGCGCGGTGGTCAGACCGGATTCGCCGACCACATAGGCGGTGCCCTGCGGACGTTGATCGTTGAGGAAGGTTGCCGTGGCCAGCGCGGAGGTCCAGATCGCCGACTCGGGGATGTCGAGACCGCTGTGGCGCAGGCGGGCCTGCAGATCGCGCGGGGTGCGGATGGAGTTGTTGGTGAGGACCAGGAACGGGATCTCCTTGTCCCGCAGTTCGGCGAGGAACTCGTCGGCGCCGGGAACCAGGTGGTCCTCGTGCACGAGCACGCCGTCCATATCGGTGAGGTAGGAAAGGATCCGATCGTCTGGGGAGGTCACCGGCCAATTGTCCGCTATCGCCGCCACATGGGGCGCTCTGGGCGACACGCCACGCTGATGGTTATGGTCGAAGTGACGAATGTGCGGTGACCCCGCACGAAGCGACAGGAGTGGCGCAGGTGGCGGATCTCAAACTCGGGTACAAGGCGTCGGCGGAACAGTTCGGGCCTCGGGAGCTGGTCGAGCTTGCGGTGCTGGCCGAGGAACACGGCCTCGACAGCGCGACGGTCAGCGACCATTTCCAGCCGTGGCGGCACAAGGGCGGGCACGCGCCGTTCTCACTGGCGTGGATGGCCGCGGCCGGTGAGCGGACCGAGCGCATCCTGCTCGGAACCTCCGTGCTCACGCCGACCTACCGCTACAACCCCGCGGTGATCGCGCAGGCGTTCGCCACCATGGGCTGTCTGTATCCGGACCGGGTGATGCTCGGTGTCGGCACCGGCGAGGCGCTCAACGAGATCGCGACCGGCTACACCGGCGAATGGCCGGAATTCAAGGAGCGTTTCGCGCGGCTGCGCGAGTCGGTCGAGCTCATGCGGGCGCTGTGGACCGGTGAGCGGACCGATTTCGACGGGCAGTACTACCGCACCGTCGGCGCGTCGATCTACGACGTGCCCAAGGACGGCATCCCCGTCTACATCGCGGCCGGTGGTCCGCTGGTGGCCAGGTACGCGGGCCGTGCCGGTGACGGTTTCATCTGCACCTCCGGCAAGGGCATGGACCTCTACACCGAGAAGCTGATGCCTGCGGTCGCCGAGGGCGCTGCCAAGGTGGGTCGCGAGGTCGCCGATATCGACCGGATGATCGAGATCAAGATCTCCTACGACACCGATCCGGAACTGGCGCTGGAGAACACCCGTTTCTGGGCGCCGCTGTCGCTGACCGCCGAGCAGAAGCACTCCATCACCGACCCGATCGAGATGGAGGCGGCAGCCGACGCGCTGCCGATCGAACAGATCGCCAAGCGCTGGATCGTCGCCAGCGACCCCGATGCCGCTGTCGCCCAGATCAAGCCGTACCTGGACGCCGGGCTCAACCACCTGGTTTTCCACGCTCCGGGCCACGACCAGCGCCGTTTCCTGGATCTGTTCCAGCGCGATCTGGCACCGCGGTTGCGCGCATTGGGCTGAGCGCGGGGCGGTCCCCGACGCGCCGTGGTCGAGAGCGTGCCTGCTCGGTACCGGTTGGCTTTCCCGAACCGGTTCGGTCCGCCTGTGCGGCGGTCCGAGCCGGTTCTGCGCTGTTCAGGCCCGGGTCAACGCGAAGATGCGTAGATCGCGGGTAGTGCGCTCGCGGTAGGCGCCGTACGCGGGGGTGACCTCGATGAACCGCTGGTAGATGGCGTCTTTGGCGTCATCTGGGACCGGCGTCGCGGTGACGGGGATGGTCTCGCCCGCGATGACGACAGTTGCCTCCGGATTTGCCAGCAGGTTCCCCGTCCATGCCGGATGGTGCGCCTGCCCGAAGTTGCTGCCCACCACGTACAGCGTGTCGCCGTCGTGGACGTACAGCAGCGGCTGGGTGCGCGGCTGACCTGATTTGCGTCCGGTGGTGGTGAGCAGGATGACCGGCGCTCCGATCGGTCCGAGCAGGGTGCGCTTGCCGTTGGTGCGGCGC
This sequence comes from Nocardia sp. NPDC059180, assembly GCF_042754945.1. Classification (NCBI taxonomy): domain Bacteria; kingdom Bacillati; phylum Actinomycetota; class Actinomycetes; order Mycobacteriales; family Nocardiaceae; genus Nocardia; species Nocardia sp. NPDC059180. The sequence goes on along the minus strand of NZ_JBHZBU010000011.1, from coordinate 165,625 downwards.
AGCACGGCTCGGTCGGCGGGGGTGAGGGTGCGGATCAACCACGAACCGGGCTTGCTCGCGGCAATCGGATGCGCGAGGCGCGAGAGCAGGTTGTCGCGGGAACCCCATTGCGTATTCGGAAACGGCTCGGCCATTCCGGGGACTATATCCGGCGGGTGTTGTACACGGCACAATCCGACGCTTACCGTCACCCGGTCTGATTGCCGTTGGTTCACTAAGCTCGCGACTATGGCCGACTCAGCTCCGTCCACCGTCTACATCGCCTCACCGGAAGGCGACACCGGCAAGAGCACGGTGGCGCTCGGTGTATTGCAGATGTTGTGCGCGACCACCGCGCGGGTCGGGGTGTTCCGGCCGATCACCCGGTCGACCGACGAACCCGACTACATCCTGGAGCTGTTGCTCGAGCACAGCACGGCCGATATCGATTACGCGCAGGCCATCGGTGTCACCTACGAACAGGTGCACGCAGATCCGGATGCCGCGATCAGCGAGATCGTGATGCGGTTCCACGAGGTCGCCAAGGTGTGCGACGCGGTCGTGGTGATCGGTAGCGACTACACCGATGTGGCCAGCCCCAGCGAGCTGCGCTACAACGCCAGGATCGCGGTGAACCTCGGCGCGCCGGTGCTGCTGGTCGTTCGCGGTTCCGACCGCCGCCCCGACGAAGTGAAGCAGTTGGCGGAACTGTGTTCGTCGGAGCTGTCCGCCGAGCATGCCCAGTTGGTCGCCATCATCGCCAACCGCTGCGCCCCGGATCAGCTCGACGAGGTGTGTGCCGCGCTGTCGGGTTTCGACGTCCCGTCGTGGACGCTGCCGGAGGTGCCGCTACTGATCGCGCCGACCATGGCCGAGTTGTGTGCCGCCATCGATGGCGAGATGTACAGCGGCGATCCGGAGCTGCTCAACCGCGAGGCCATGAAGATCATGGTCGGCGGCATGACGGCCGAGCACATTCTGGAGCGGCTGGAAGACGGCGAGGTGGTCATCGCGCCGGGAGACCGCTCCGACGTGTTGCTCAGCGTTGTGAATGCACATGAGGCGGAAGGGTTTCCGTCGCTGTCGGGCATCATCATGAACGGTGGGCTGCTACCGCATCCGGCCATCGCCCGGCTGATGACCGGCCTGAAGCCGAAGCTGCCGATTCTCACCACCTCGCTGGGCACCTACGACACCGCGGGCGCCGCCTACCGCACGCGCGGCCGGATGTCGGCGGGCAATCCGCGCAAGGTCGACACCGCGCTGGCACTGATGGAACAGCACGTCGATGCCGGCGAGTTCTTGCGCAGACTGGAGGTTCCGCGCTCCACCGTGGTGACCCCGCAGATGTTCGAATATCAGCTGATCGAACGGGCCAGGGCCGATCGTAAACGCATTGTGCTGCCCGAAGGTGACGACGACCGCATCCTGCGCGCCGCCGGCCGGGTGCTGCAACGCAAGATCGCGGATCTGATCATCCTCGGTGACGAGGCCGCCATCCGCGCTCGCGCCGCCGAGCTCGGCGTCGATATCGCTGACGCCCAGGTGCTCGATCCGCGCACCTCCGACCACCTGGAGGACTTCGCCCGCGAGTACACCGAGTTGCGCAAGCACAAGGGGATGACGCTGGAACGCGCCCGCGAAACCGTCTCCGACATTTCCTATTTCGGCACCATGATGGTACACAGGGGCATCGCCGACGGCATGGTGTCGGGTGCGGCGCACACCACAGCGCACACCATCCGGCCCTCCTTCGAGATCATCAAGACGGTGCCTGGTGTGTCGACGGTGTCGAGTGTGTTCCTGATGTGCCTGGCCGATCGGGTCCTCGCCTACGGCGACTGCGCGGTGGTGCCGGACCCGAGTTCGGAGCAGCTCGCCGATATCGCGACGTCCTCGGCGGCGACAGCCGCACGTTTCGGTATCGATCCGCGGGTGGCGATGCTGTCGTATTCGACCGGGGAATCCGGCAGCGGCGCGGATGTGGACAAGGTGCGGGTCGCCACCAAACTGGTCCGCGAACGTGCGCCCGAACTGCTGGTGGAGGGCCCGATCCAGTACGACGCGGCGATCGAGCCGACCGTGGCCGACGCCAAACTGCCCGACTCCGAAGTGGCGGGCCGGGCAACGGTGTTCATCTTCCCCGACCTCAACACCGGCAACAACACCTACAAGGCGGTGCAGCGCAGTGCCGGTGCGATCGCGATCGGTCCGGTGCTGCAGGGTCTGCGCAAGCCCGTCAACGACCTGTCCAGGGGCGCGCTGGTCGCCGATATCGTCAACACCGTGGCCATCACCGCGATCCAGGCGCAGGGCGAATGAACCTGGCTGTCGTGCTGATCACAAGGGTGGAACAAGCAGGTTCGATGCCGGGATACTGCGGATGTGCCGACTCGGTATTCGCGTCGGCGTTGGAGGAGGCGTGATGGGGAACGAGCGTGTGCTGGTCATCAACTCCGGCTCGTCATCGATCAAATATCAGCTGCTGGAACCGGATTCCGGTGTCATCACCGCCTCCGGCCTCGTCGAGCGGATCGGTGAGGACGATGGTCGCATCGAGCACACCGTGGACGGGCGCACTGTCGAGCATCACGGCCCGATCGCCGACCACACCGCCGGTTTGCGACTGGCCTTCCGGATGTTCGCCGACTCCGGCCATGATCTGACCACCGAGGCGATGACAGCGGTCGGGCATCGGGTGGTGCACGGCGGGGAGGTGTTCTACCGCCCGACCCTGCTCGACGATCACGCCATCGCCACGATCTCCGAGCTGTCGGCGCTGGCTCCGCTGCACAATCCGGCCAATGTCATGGGTATCGAAGCGGTCCGGGCGTTGCTGCCCGGCATTCCGCAGGTCGCCGTATTCGACACCGCGTTCTTCCACGACCTGCCCGACGCCGCGAAGACGTACGCGATCGATGCGAAAGTGGCAGCAGCTCACGGTATTCGGCGGTACGGCTTCCACGGGACCTCGCACGAATACGTGTCCGGTCAGGCGGCGAAGCTGCTCGGCCGCGCGCCGGACGAGGTGTCGCAGATCGTGTTCCATCTCGGCAACGGCGCCTCGGCCTCGGCCATTCGCGACGGCAAGCCGGTGGACACCACGATGGGGCTGACGCCGCTGGAAGGCCTGGTCATGGGCACCCGCACCGGTGACCTCGATCCCGGCATCATCCCGCATCTGATGCGCTCGGCGAATATGGACATCGACCGGATCGACCAGCTGCTCAACCGCAATTCGGGTCTCAAAGGCCTGTCCGGCGTCAACGACTTCCGCGAACTGCGGCGGCTCATCGACAGTGGTGATCGCGCCGCACAGCTGGCCTACGACGTCTACATCCATCGCCTGCGGCGTTATCTGGGCGCGTATCTGATCGAACTGGGCGGGGTTGACGCGATCACCTTCACCGCGGGTGTGGGGGAGAACAGCCCAGACGTGCGCGCCGATGCGTTGGCCGGGCTGGAGAAGTTCGGGATTGCCGTCGATTCGGAGCGAAACCGCGCGAAAGACCGTTCTGCGCGGATCATTTCGCCGCCGGATGCTGAAGTCGCGGTGCTCGTGGTTCCGACCAATGAGGAACTCGCCATCGCGCGGGCGGCGCAGGCGGTGGTCGCCGAGCTACGCAGTTGACGCGGACGCGGGCGTTGCCTTTGTCCGTGGCATGAGTTGCGTGTCCATGCGCGGCCGGCTCTGTTCGCTCAGAACCAGGTCTTCGCCCTGATCGCATTGGCGAGGTCGACCAGCGCATAGCGGTGCGCGCGATTGGGAGAAATTCTTGCCAACGTGCGCAGCCCTGCTTCGGTGCCGTCGCGCAGATCGCGTTCGGTGAACGGCTCGCCGAACAGGGTGGCGTCCGGTCGTTTGGGGGTGTGTCCCGCCTGCAACCAGGCCAGGGCAGCGCCGAGCACCATCAACCGCAATTGCACCGCGCGGTGTTCGGCGGCGGGTAGGGCCTGTACCCGTGCCGCTGCGAAATGGAGGGTGGTCTCGTCGAGTTCGGTGGGCGGGGCCGAGGTGAGCAGCAGGAGAACGGCGGTCATCCGGGCCGTGGTGAAGTAGCGGGAGGTGGGCGGGACCTCGTCGAGCGCATATACCGCATCGTCGACCCGGCCTGCGGTGATGAGCTGTCTGGACAGACCGAAGGCCGCGCTCACCACCCCGTGGTCGGTGCGCCAGACGGTGGCGTAGAACTTCTCCGCATACGCGCGCCACTGCTCGGGGTCGGCGGAATCCCACTGTTGCAGCACGAGTTCCGCGGTCGCCGCGAGCGCGAGCTTGGGTGCGATCTCACCGGGGAGCACATTCAGCACGGAATCGAAACGGGCGAACGCCTTCTCGAAATCGAGTTCGACCAGGTCGGCGAGGCCGGTGTACCAGTCGACGCGCCAGTCCCGCGCCGCGGCCGGTATGCCGTCGAGCACGTGGGTCGCGGCCGCAGGCTCGCCGCGGTCCAGATGTATGCGCGACTCGGCCAGCCGCAATTCCACGTCGAGATTCGGTGGTGCGTTGTCCGGATCGGCGGCAGCGCGTTCCCGCGCGTCGTCCAAGGCCTCCAGTGCGTGGTCCGGATCCGGATGCACGGCGGCTGTCAGCAGCGGAGCGGACGGATCGGCCGGATCGACGATCGGCACCGGCAAAGCCGGCGCCACCTCGCGGGCCGCCAACTTGGCGCTGCGGGCGACGCCGTCGGTGTAGGCATCGGTCTGCCCGAGTAGTTCCTCGGTACCGAACCCGGCGCGCTGTGGACTGAACACTGTGGACAGTTGTGGATGTTCGGCACCGGTCTCCATCGCGAGGATCTCCCGCAGCACCCCGGCCAACTGGGCGGACATGGCACGGGCGGAGGGGAAGCGACGCGCGGGATCCGGATCGGTCGCGCACAGCAGCAGCCGGAAGAAGAACTCGTGCTGGGCAAGCGCCGGGTGCTCGGCGGGGTCGGGGATGCCGTCGAGATAGCGGCCGCGTTCCATCGGCATATCGACAGTGAGCACGGCAAGGGTCCGGCCGACGGTGTAGAGGTCGGAGGCGACAGTCGGTCCGGTCTTGGCGATCTCGGGTGCCTGGAAACCTCTGGTGCCGTACAGGTTTCCATATGCCTCGATGGTGGCGACGGCGCCGAGGTCGATGAGTTTGACCTGGTCTTCGGTCACCATGATGTTGTCGGGTTTGAGATCGTTGTAGGTGAGCCCGATCGAATGCAGATGGTCCAGCGCAGGCAGCACCTCGAGCACGTAGGCGATCGCTTCGGCGACCGGCATCCGTTCCGGGCGCGGATGGCCGTCGAGGATGTCGCGCAGGGATCGGCCGCCGACATACTCCATGACGATGTAGCCGACCGGCGTGCCGTCGGAACCGGTGTGCTCGACGAAGTTGTGGATCTTGACGATGCTCGGATGCGCGACCTCGGCGAGGAACTGCCGCTCCGCCACCGCGACCGCCTGCGCCTCCGCGTCGCGCGCATGCAGCAGGCCCTTGAGCACCACCCACCGGTCGCTCACATTGCGGTCGATCGCGAGATAGATCCAGCCGAGCCCACCGTGCGCGAGGCAGCCTTGGATCTCGTACTGGCCCGACACCATGTCGCCGGGATGCAGCGACGGCCGGAAATCGAACGGTGCACCGCAGTTGTCGCAGATGCCGACCGTGGTCCCCGGATGCGTCGGCGTCGACCGCCCCACCGGCGAACTGCACCGCCAGCAGAACCGCTTGCCCTCGGCGACGATCGGATCGGCCAGCACCGCATCACGCGGATCCGCGGGCTCTACCGTGGGGATTTCGACCAGCCCCGCCCCTAGCTTGCGTACCGCAGGCCGCGACAGCGCTGTACGCACGCTTCGGCCCGAGGTCCGCATGGTGGCGGCGGAATCACGACCGGTAGCGCTGGACCGGCCGGGTGTCGCCTGGGTGCCGGGGAACGCCTGTGTGCCGTACACCGGCCGCATCCCCTGCGCGGCTCGGGTGCCCGCTAGCTCCTCCGGCTGCGGCGCCGGACGGGTGGGCTCGGACTCATCGCCGTGCGGTTCGGGTCCGGCGGCGTTCAGCGCATCATCAGCCCCCGCGACATCGCTGGATGCCGCGGGTTCATCTGAGCTGCCGCCGGTTTCGCGCATGGATCAGTCCTGGTAGACCGGCTCGGGCGGACGAGGGGTTTCGCCGAGCACCGACAACCAACGGTCGTAGATGCGGGTCCAGGTGCCATCGGCGCGGATTCGGGCCAGAGTCCCGTTGACGAAGCGCACGAGATCGTCGTTGCCTTTGGAGATGCCGATCCCGTACGGCTCATCGCTGACGCTGGGGCCGACCACGTGGGTGTAGGGGTCCTGGGCGGCCAGGCCTGCCAGGATCGCGTCATCGGTGCTGACCGCGTCGACCTGTCGTTGCTGCAGCACCACCAGACAGTCCGCCCAGCTGGGCACGGTCAGAATCGTGGCCGCGGGTTCGTAGCGGCGGATATGGTCCACCGACGTCGTTCCGGCCACGACGCAGACTCGCTTACCGGCCAGATCCGCCAGGCTCTGAATACCGGACCCCTTCACAGCGAGCACGCGCTGATGCGCCAACAGATAGACGGTGGAGAACGAAACCCGTTGCCGCCGGTCACACGTGATGGTCATGGTTTTGACCACCAGATCGACGGAATGGTCCTGGAGGGCTTTCTCCCGGTCAGCAGAGGACAGGCTGCGGTATTCGATCAGATCCGGGCTGCCGAGCAGATCGCGCGCGACCTCCCTGGCGATATCGGCATCGAATCCGACGATCGCCCCGCTGATCGGATCGCGAAAGCTGAACAGATTGCTGCCCGCATCCAAGCCGACGACAAGTCGTCCGCGGGCGCGGATGGCATCGAGAGCCGGTCCGCTGGTGGCATTGTCGGGGCGAAGGCTCGCGGTGGGGTCTCCGCAATCCGGTTCGGATTTCGGCGACAGGCTCGCGTCGGTCTCGATCGTTTTCGCCTGCGCGGGCAGCGGTGGTGCGGTGAAATCGACGCCGTCGATGGCGGTGCGTGTGGTCGGCTCGGTGGCGCAGCTGCCGATCATTGCGACCGCGGCCAGTACCAGCGCGGTGCGTACGATTCTCATCGATACTCCCGTAGTCGGGGCCAGACACCGAGGGCGACGCAAGCTGCGGCCAGGATGCCGAGGATCAGCGCGCCGGGTGCCAGGAAGTCCAATACTCGCGCGCTCTGAGAGATGTCGTCGCGCAGGTTGTTTCGGGTGTCGGCGATCCCGGAGGCCAATGCCTCGTCGAGGGCGTCGACCTGCGCCGCCGAATCAGCGGCGCCGGGCCCGGTCGCCACGGCGGCCGCAGCGACGAAATCTCCGCGGTCGAGTGCCTCGTTCATCCGCAGGTGCGCGGCATGCCAACGATCAAGTGCCGCACGGGCATCCGCAACACCGGGGGCGTCATCGGCGAGTAGTTCGGTGAGCCTGGTCCGGTTGGCGTCGTAGGTGAGGTCGTAGTCACCCGTGGCGTCGCGACGCACCAGCTTCAGGGTCTCGGCGGAACGGGACTGCTGGGCCAGGATGCGGCTCTCGGTCAGGCGGTCTGCCGGCAACGCGGCGTCATCGCGGCCTCGGATCATCGACGTCGCCGAGATGGATCCGGCGACCACCGTCCACACCAGCAGCAGTAAAACGCCACCGGCGGCGAGCAGCAGGCCAGGATTGAAGGTGCGACGCCAGCGGCGAGCGAAATCCACTTGGGCCCAGATCAATCCGGCCAACGCGAGGACAAGCAACGCGATCGCTGCCCACGGCGGCCGCACGTGACGGCGCTGCGCAACGTCGACCGCGTCGGACCGGTGCTGTTGTAGCTCACCCGCCATCGGCAACAGTTTCGTCTGCATCTCGTTCGACGCTTCGCTGAGGTAGGCGGCGCCGACGGGGTAGCCGCTGCGGTTGTTGGCCCGCGCGGTCTCGATCAGCCCGGTGTAGACCGGTAGGCCGGTGGCTATCTCGGTGCGGATCCTCTGGTCGGGCCCCTCGCCGGACAAGGCGGCGAGCTCGGCCGCCGATTCGCCGACCGCCTGGCTGTAGCGGTCGCGAATATGCTGAGGTTCCAGGCCTCCGGAGATGAACGCGGTCGCGGCCGCGGCGTCGGCGACCGAGAGCGAGGTGTAGATCCGGTGCGCGGAATGGGCGTCGGGCTCGGTTTCGGCGAGCAGGATGTCGAGGCCGTTCTGTCGATCGTTGACCGTCGCCGCCGTCACCGCGCCCGCCGCCAGGCAGACCACGGCGAGTAGTAGGCCGACGCCGATCAGCCGGCCCGGTGTGGACCGGGCGAAAGACCGTAGATTCGCCGGATCGAGCTGCTCACGCATCGCCCGCACATGCGGACGTACCGGGAGCCGTCGCCCGCTCCCGTTCGGCGGCTCGGCATCGGTCGCCGGCTCCAGTACCGCCGCCGCCCGATCCGCTGCCAACCGCGTCATGTCCACCTCCCCGCTCAGGGGCGCCTGTTTGCGCTGTTTCGGAGCCTATTCTGTCTGGCCCCGTACCGTGCGCCGACAACTCATCCGGTCCGAACGAGCTCGACCGGCCACCGTAACCGGCCAAGGTTAGTGCCCCGCGGCCGGTGTGTGGGGCGTGTCGCCGATCCCGGCCGCGTCCGCCGGGTAGTCGTATCGACGCGACCCGCTCGGAGCCGCGAGTGGGGCAGTATGGGGGTGGCCTGGTGACGAGGATGGTGCGAAATGCGTGGTGACGGCGACGGCTGGTCGCGCGGACCGGACGGGGTCCGCCACTGGGGAAAATTCGGTGCCGCGGGACTGCTGCTGCGGGCCCCACTGGCCGGCGGCGGTTCGGCCGTGTTGTTGCAGCATCGCGCCCCGTGGAGTCATCAGGGCGGCACCTGGGCGCTGCCGGGCGGTGCCCGCGACAGCCATGAGACCCCGATGCACGCCGCGGTCCGCGAGGCCTGGGAAGAAGCGGGGATCGCCTCGACCGATGTCCGGGTGCGCACCGAACGGGTGACGGCGTGCGCGCCGAGCGGCTGGACCTACACGACCGTTATCGCCGATGCCGCGTACACCCTGCCGACCAGCGCCAACCGGGAAAGCGTCGAACTGGCGTGGGTGCCCGAGGACGAGGTGGACGCTCGTCCGCTGCATCCCGGCTTCGCCCTCGCCTGGCCCGAACTGCGCGCCGTCCCCGCGCGGGTGGACTTGGCCGGTATCGCCCAGGCCCCCGCGTTGGCGGCCGCGCTGCCTCGCACCGTCGACCTCGCGGAGCAGGGCTTCATCTGGTTGCACGCGGTCGTGGACGGGCCGGGTGATTTCGCCACGATCGTCGAGGGGCTGGCGGATCTGGCCGACGAAGATGTCGCCACAGATTTGGCACCGACGACCACACTGGCATTGACCACAGGCCAGATTTTGTCCTGAACGCTCGGCGGCAGGGATGACAGATTGCCCCGCGAACCGCTTCAGTAATTCGCGAGCAGCGCTGCCTTCAACTCCCGTGCCGCCGCCTCGGGATCGCGCGCCTCGGTGATCGCCCGAACCACCACGACCCGGTCGGCGCCCGCGTCCAGCACCTCGGGCAGCTTCTTCGCATCGACCCCGCCGATGGCGAACCACGGACGGGTCGGGTGCGCGTCGGCGGTGGAGCGGACCAGATCGAGCCCGGCGGCCGACCGGCCCGGCTTGGTCGGGGTCGCCCATACCGGCCCGGTGCAGAAGTAATCGATGTGCTCGTCGATGGCGGCCAGGCCCGCCTGGGCGCGATTGTGGGTGGAGCGGCCGATCACCACGTCGGGGCCGAGGATGCGGCGCGCGTACCACGGTGGCAGGTCGCCCTGACCGAGATGGAGCACGTCGGCGCCGGCGGCGAGAGCCAGATCGGCCCGGTCGTTCACCGCGACCAGCGCACCGTGCCTGCGGGCGGCAGCCTTCAGTTCGGCGAGTGCGCCGAGTTCGGCCTTGGCCTCCAGCGGGCCGAACTTCTGCTCGCCCGGTGACCCCTTGTCGCGTAACTGGATGATGTCGACTCCGCCCGCTAGAGCGGCCTCGGCGAACTTGGCCAGATCGCCCTTTTCCCGGCGGGCGTCGGTGCACAGATACAACCGCGCGGTGGCCAGACGCGCCCGTGGCGGCAGCGGTCGGTTCGGGTGGGAGGGTTGCACGCCTTCGACCGTAGCCGCGCTACCGTGGGGATGCGAACACGAGGAGGAACGGATGCGGACTCTGGCCGTCGTCGGTGGCGGCGCCATCGGGCTCGCTGCGGCCTGGCGAGCTGCTGAGGCCGGGTGGACGGTCACGCTGTTCGATCCTGCGGTCGCCTCCGGCGCCTCCTGGGTAGCCGGCGGGATGCTGGCCCCGCTCTCGGAGGGCTGGCCCGGTGAGGACGCCGTGCTCGCTTTCGGCGCCGCCGCGCTGGCGCACTGGCCCGAGTTCGCCGCCCGGCTCGAAGCCACGACCGGCGCCGAGGTCTATGTGGCCGACCAAACGCTGACCGTTGCGCTCGATGCCGCCGACGCCGCCGATCTGCGCACCATCGCCGACTGGGTCGGTGGCCACGGCCACGATCTGCGCATTCTCGACCGCGCCGGGGTGCGCGAGCTCGAGCCCGGACTCGCCCGTACCGTCCGCGCGGGCATGCTGGCCACCGCAGAGCCCGCCATCGACAACCGGCTGCTCGTCACCGCGCTGCGCCAGGCCGTCGATGCGGCGGGTGTCGAGGTGCGCGCCGAAGCCGTCGACGATCTCGACGCCCTGCCGCACGATCAGATCGTGCTTGCGGCGGGCGCTGCCTCGGCCCAGCTGTGGGCGGGATTGCCGGTGCGCCCGGTCAAGGGCGAGATCCTGCGGCTGCGGCACCGCCCCGGCGCGCAGCCGGTGCCGACCCGGGTGATCCGTGCACGGGTGCACGGCAGGCCGGTGTACCTGGTGCCGCGCGGCGACGGAATCGTGGTCGGCGCAACACAATACGAGGCGGGCGCCGACGTGACGGTGACCGTCGGCGGAGTCCGTGACCTGATCGCCGACGCCGAGGCCGTCCTGCCGGGTATCGGTGAATACGAACTGGCCGAGGCGAATTCGGGCTCGCGACCCGCAACGCCGGACAATCTGCCGCTGATCGGCAGGCTCACCGACCGGATCATCGCCGCCACCGGCCACGGCCGCAACGGCATGCTCACCACCGCCATCACCGCCGATGCGGTCCTGGCCGAGCTGGCGGGTACCCCGCTGCCCGAGGTGGCATCGGCGAATCCGCAACGCTTTTCGGCGCCGTCCGCGCCGGCTGTCTCATCCGCAGGAGGAGTTCGATGACCGCGATATCTGTGCCTATCGGCGTCACCGTGAACGGCCAGGACCACGAGTTCGCCGAGCCGCTCACGGTGCGTGAGCTGCTCACCCGGCTGGAGTTGCCGTGTCAGGGCGTTGCGCTGGCCGTCGACGGCGCGGTGTTCCCGAAGTCGCGCTGGGACGAGCCGGTCGGCCGCGGCTGGCAGATCGACGTGCTGACGGCGGTCCAAGGTGGATGACGCAGCGGCCGTCGATACCCCATTGGAGATCGCGGGCAGGCAGTTCGGCTCCCGGCTCATCATGGGCACCGGCGGTGCCGAGAGCCTGGCCGTGCTCGAGGAGGCGCTTGTCGCCTCCGGCACCGAGCTGACCACCGTCGCCATGCGCCGCGTCGACGCGGCGGGCGGCACCGGTGTGCTCGATCTGCTGAAGCGTCTCGACATCACCCCGCTGCCCAATACCGCGGGCTGTCGCACCGCCGCCGAAGCGGTGCTTACTGCCCAACTCGCCCGCGAGGCGCTCGACACCAACTGGGTCAAGCTCGAGGTCGTCGCCGACGAGCGCACCCTGCTGCCCGATCCGATCGAACTGCTCGACGCCGCGGAAAAGCTGGTCGACGCCGGTTTCGTCGTGCTGCCCTACACCAATGACGACCCGGTGCTCGCCCGCAGGCTCGAGGAAGCGGGCTGCGCGGCGGTGATGCCGCTGGGCGCCCCGATCGGCACCGGCCTCGGCATCGGCAACCCGCACAATATCGAGATGATCGTGGCCGAGGCCGGTGTCCCGGTGATCCTCGACGCCGGGATCGGCACCGCGAGCGACGCCGCGCTGGCCATGGAACTCGGCTGCTCGGCGGTACTGCTGGCGACCGCGGTGACCCGCGCCCGCCAACCCGCGCTCATGGCTGCCGCCATGGCCGATGCCGTGCGGGCCGGTCGCCTGGCCCGCGAGGCAGGCCGCATCCCCAAGCGCTTCTGGGCGCAGGCGTCTTCCCCGGCACTGTAGGGGACGGCAGGGGGACACCCCCGGGTCCAGATCATCCTCGAGGATGACCGACGACAAGCCTTTATACGGACGCGCGCTGGAGAAATCTGCGCAATGCTGTAGGCATGATCGAACTGAAGGGCCTGACCAAGCACTACGGACAGACCGTCGCGGTTCAGGATCTGACCTTCACCGTTCGCCCCGGACAGGTGACGGGCTTCCTCGGACCGAACGGCGCCGGTAAGTCGACCACGATGCGGATGATCCTCGGGCTGGACCGGCCGACCGCCGGAACCGCCCTGATCAACGGCAGGCCGTACCACGACCTGGACCAGCCGCTGCGCGAGGTCGGCGCTCTCCTCGACGCCAAGTGGGTGCATCCCAACCGCTCCGCGCGCGCTCATCTGCAGTGGATGGCCGCCTCCAACCGCATCCCGAAATCGCGGGTCGAGGAGGTGCTGCGACTGGTCGGCCTGTCCGAGGTCGCTGGCAAGAACGCGGGCGGATTCTCCCTCGGTATGTCGCAGCGGCTCGGCCTGGCCGGCGCGCTGCTCGGCGATCCGGCGGTGCTGCTGTTCGACGAGCCGGTCAACGGCCTCGACCCGGAGGGCATCCTGTGGATCCGCCGGTTCATGCAGCGCCTGGCCGCCGAGGGCCGCACGGTACTCGTGTCGAGCCATCTGCTGTCGGAGATGGCGCAGACCGCCGAACACCTGGTGGTGATCGGCCGCGGCAAGCTCATCTCGGATTCGACGACGCAGGAATTCATCGACCGCGCCTCGGAGTCGTCGGTGCGGGTACGCAGCCCGCAGCTGGACCAGCTGCGCAGCATCCTCACCTCCAATGGCATGACCGTCCGTGAGGACGGCTCCGGACAGGACGGCCCCGCGCTCATGATCGCGGGTGTCACAAGTGACTCGGTCGGCAAGCTGGCAGGTGCGAACGACATCACGCTGTTCGAACTCGCGCCGCAGCGGGCCTCGCTGGAGGAGGCGTTCATGCGGATGACCGGCGGCGCGGTGCAGTATCACGCTGAGGGCGTGCCCATGAACGACCAGGTGATGGGAGGTGCGCTGTGATCGGCGTGCTCGAAGCGGAACGGATCAAGCTGACCTCGACCAGGTCGCCGTGGTGGTGCTCGGTGATCGTCGTCGTGCTCGGCCTCGGCTTGGCGGCGCTGTTCGCGCTGGTGGTGCGGACAGCGGGCTCGGATTCCGGTGATGTGCCCTCGCTCGACATCGGCACCGTGACCGCGGGCGTCTCCGGCTTCGGTGTGATGGTGCTGATGATCATGGCGGCGCTGACGGTGACCAGCGAGTACCGCTTCGGCGTCATCCGCACGACATTCCAGGCGGTTCCGCATCGCAACCTGGTGATCCTCACCAAGACCGCGCTCGTCGGGTTCTACGGCGCCGTGTTGACCACAGTGCTCGCATTCGGCGCCTTCCTGATAGGCAAACTGGTCGGTGGCTCCGAGGCGGCTGCCACCCTGGTGCTGGAAGGCCACTGGCGCACGATCTACGGCCTGCCCATCTACACCTTCCTGTGTGTGGCGCTGGCGATCGCGGTCGGTGTGCTGGTGCGCCAGTCGGCGGCGGCGATCTCGCTGATCGTGCTGTGGTCGCTGCTCATCGAGCCGCTGCTCGGCGCGTTCGGCAGCTTCGGTCGCAATGTGACCCCGTTCCTGCCCTTCGCGAACGCCAACCGCTTCCTCGCGGTGGAGGGGCCGGTGGGCAACTGGCACTGGGGCGTGTGGGGCAGCCTGCTGTACTTCGTCGCCTTCGTCGCGATCGTGTTCGGTGCCGCGCTGTTCGCGGTGAACCAACGCGACGCGTAGCTCGAACAACCTGGCTACCCGAGTAGCCCTCCCTCGCCACTCGGGTTGTGGGGTAACCGGACCTTGTCGGGAGGTCCGCGCCCCTCGCGCACCGTCCGCCACTGCCCGGCGGACGGTGCGGTTCTTTCCGGCCCGGTGCGAATTTCGCACCGGGCCGGACGCCGTTCACGGCCCCCACCGGCGCCCGGTCGGCTGGGATACGCTCGGGGCGTGAGCAAAACACCTTCCGGCGGTGCGGTGTCCGGACCGGAACCGGAAGCTGATGACGTCGATCCCGGCGTGATCATTCCCCCGGCGGAAGCCGGCTCCTCCCGTCGCCCGCGGCCGCGCGCGATCTCGGCCCTGATGACCGCGGCGAACCAACGCCCGGACGTCATCGGCGCGCTGCGCAAAGCCCGCGAACAGCTGCCGGGTGACCCGTCGTTCGGTGATCCGCTCTCGGTATCGGGCCCCGGCGGACCGCGCGCGGTCGCGCGTGCCGCGGACAAGTTCGTCGGTGCCAGGCCGAGTGCGGCGCGGGAGATCGGTTTCGGTGCGCTGCAGGTGTGGCAGGCGGCGCTGGAGCGGGTCGGTCGCGGCCGGGGCACGCAGGAAGTCACCGTCATGTTCACCGACCTGGTGTCGTTCTCGAAATGGTCGCTGTCGGCAGGTGACGAGGCCACCCTCGAACTGTTGCGCCGGGTCGCCAAGGCCATCGAACCGCCGATCGCCCAGCGGGGCGGTCAGGTGGTGAAGCGGATGGGCGACGGCGTGATGGCGGTCTTCCCGACCGCCGACGCGGCCGTGCGCGCCGCGGCGGCGGCCAAGCGCGCGCTGGGTGAGGTCAGCGTCGACGGCTATCGCCCGCAGATGCGGATCGGCCTGCATACCGGGTCGCCGCGGGAGATCGGCGGTGACTGGCTCGGCGTCGACGTCACCATCGCCGCGCGCGTCATGGAGGCAGGCGGCAATGGCAGGACCATGCTGTCGGAGGCAACGCTGCGTTCGGTGTCACCGGGGGTGCTGGAGGAACTCGGTTACGCGGTCAAGCCGTATCGGCGGGGGATGTTCACGGCGCCGCTGAGTGGTGTGCCCGATGACCTGCGCATCTTCCGGCTGAGCAGGGTCTGATGTGCGTGCGGGGCTCGTGTTCGCGGCCCCGGCTCAGATCAACCAGACGACCGCGCCGGCTGCCGCAAGCACCGCGCATACGCCCAGCGCGATGGCGAGTGGACGCGCGGTCTTCCACGTCGTGTACGCCCCGCCGATGAGAAACCCGGCGAGAGCGAAGAGGAGGACCACGGCGACATCGGAGGACATGCTGCCGATTGTGCCGTCTCGATCTCATACTGCCGCGTCCGGCCTGTCTCGCCTGCGCAAATCTGCCGCGGACGATAGCTCTCGATTAACAAGCACGCAAGCTTGATTTTTTCCGGAGTGGCTGTGATGCTGGTGTCGTACGCGGATCGCGGGTGCCGTGCGGCGCCCGGCTGATCCCAGCGACGGCCCGATCCAGCGCGACAGGAGGCATACCCGCTGATGAGTAGGCTGGCCGACGATCCGGACGTGATCCGGATCGGCAACTGTTCCGGGTTCTACGGCGACCGGTTGACTGCGATGCGCGACATGCTCGAAGGCGGGCAACTCGACGTGCTGACCGGCGACTATCTCGCCGAACTGACCATGCTGATCCTCGGCAGGGACCGGATGAAGGATCCGAGCCTGGGCTACGCGAAAACCTTCGTCAAGCAGATCGAGGACTGCCTGGGTCTTGCGCTGGAACGCAACGTCCAGATCGTCACCAACGCGGGCGGCCTCAATCCGGCCGGACTGGCCGAGAAGCTGCGCAAGGTGGCCGCCGAGCTGGGCCTCGACGCCAAGATCGCCCATGTCGAAGGCGATGATCTCGCAGGCCGTGCCGCCGAGCTCGACCTCGGTTCCCCGCTCACCGCCAATGCCTACCTCGGCGCATGGGGCATCGTCGAATGCCTGAACTCCGGCGCCGACATCGTGGTCACCGGCCGCGTCACCGATGCCTCGGTGATCGTCGGCCCGGCCGCGGCGCACTTCGGCTGGGAGCGCGCCGACTACGACCGGCTCGCCGGCGCCGTGGTGGCCGGGCACGTCATCGAATGCAGCACCCAGGCCACCGGCGGTAACTACGCCTTCTTCACCGAGCTCGCGGATCTGGGTCGCCCCGGTTTCCCGATCGCGGAGATCCGGCGTGACGGCAGCAGCGTCATCACCAAGCATGCGGGCACCGGCGGCGCGGTCACCGTCGACACCGTGCGGGCCCAGCTCATGTACGAGATCCAGGGCGCGCGCTACGCCGGGCCGGACGTCACTACCCGCCTCGATACCATCCAGGTCGAGCAGGAGGGCGCGGACCGGGTGCTGATCAGCGGCGTGGCCGGTGAGGCGCCGCCGCCGCAGTTGAAGGTTTCGCTCAATACGCTCGGCGGATTCCGCAACGAGATGGAGTTCGTGCTCACCGGACTCGATATCGAAGCGAAAGCCGAACTGGCGCAACGTCAGCTGGAATCCTGGCTGACGGTGCGCCCGGCCGAACTCGACTGGACCCTTGCCCGTCTCGACCGCCCCGACGCCGACTCCGAGGAGCAGGCCAGCGCCCTGCTGCGCTGTGTGGTCCGCGATTCGGATCCGAACAAGGTGGGCAGGGCGTTTTCCAGCGTCGCCGTCGAACTGGCGCTGGCCAGCTACCCGGGGTGCAGCTTCACCACATTGCCGGGTAATGGTTCGCCCTACGGCGTGTACACACCCGGCTTCGTCGATGCGGGCGAGGTGCCGCATATCGCGGTACTGGCCGACGGCAAGCGGGTCGACATCGCGCAAGCGACCGAAACCCGTGCGCTGGAATCTGTTCCGGCGCCTGCGGTGCCGGAACCGTTGGCGGTGAGCGACACCCGGCGCGCACCGCTCGGCACCATCGCGCTGGCCCGCAGCGGCGACAAGGGTGGCGACGCCAATATCGGCGTCTGGGTCCGCACCGACGAACAGTGGCGCTGGCTGGTGCACACCCTCACCGTCGACCGGTTGCGCGAACTGCTGCCCGAAACCGCGTCGCTCGAGGTCACCCGGCATGTGCTGCCGAACTTGCGCGCACTGAACTTCATCATCTCCGGTCTGCTCGGTAAGGGCGTGGCCTATCAGGCCCGTTTCGATCCGCAGGCCAAGGGGCTCGGCGAATGGCTGCGTTCCCGTCATGTCGACATTCCGACCGAGTTGCTGGAGGGCAAGTAATGAGCGTGTGGGATACACCGGAACGGAAAGAGCTGCGTGCCACCGTGCGCGGGTTCGTCGAGCGCGAGATCCTGCCCGATCTCGACGCCTGGGAACGCGCGGGCGAACTCCCGCGTGAGCTGCACAAGAAGGCTGGTGAACTCGGTCTGCTCGGCATCGACGTCGTGGAGTCGGCCGGTGGATCCGGCGGCGATGCCATCGATGCGGTGATCCTCGGCGAGGAGTTCCACCAGGCCGGCGCCTCCGGCGGCGCCTGGGCGTCCTTGATGACCTGCGGCATCGCCCTCCCACACATCATCGCCTCCGGCAATACCGAGCAGATCGATCGCTGGGCGAAGCCGACGCTGGCCGGTGATCTGATCGGTTCGCTGGCGATCACCGAGCCGGGCGGCGGTTCCGATGTCGGCCACCTGACCACCTCGGCGATCCGCGACGGCGACCACTACATCATCAACGGCGCCAAGACCTTCATCACCTCGGCCTGCCGCGCCGACTTCGTCGTGACCGCGGTGCGCACCGGCGGGCCGGGCGCGGCGGGCGTCTCGCTGATCATCGTGCCCACCGATACGCCGGGCTTCACGGTGGCGCGCAAGCTGGAGAAGATGGGCTGGCTGGCCTCCGATACCGGCGAGCTGTCCTACGAGGACGTGCGGGTTCCAGTGGAGAACCTGGTCGGTGCGGAGAACACCGGATTCGCCCAGATCGCCACGGCTTTCGTCAGCGAGCGGGTCGGCCTCGCCGTGCAGGCCTACGCGCAGGCCCAGCGCGCACTGGATCTGACCCTCGACTGGTGCCGCAACCGCGAGACCTTCGGCCGCCCGCTGATCAGCCGCCAGTCGGTGCAGATGACGCTCACCGAGATGGCGCGACGCGTCGACGTGGCCAGGGTCTATACCCGCGCGCTGGTCGAACGGCACGCCGCCGGTGAGCCGGGACTCATCGCCGAGGTCTGCTTCGCCAAGAACACCGCCGTCGAGACTGCCGAATGGGTGGCCAACCAGGGCGTTCAGCTGCACGGCGGCATGGGCTACATGCGCGAATCCGAGATCGAGCGCATCTACCGCGACGTCCGCATCATCGGCATCGGCGGCGGCACGAACGAAATCCTGACCATGCTGGCGTCGAAAGTATTGGGGTACCAGTCGTGACGACCTTCCGTTCCACCCTCGATCCGTCATCGCCGGAGTACGCCGCGTCCGCGGAGGCGATGACCGACAAGCTCACCGAACTCGAGGGCGAATTCGCCAAGGCCATCGCCGGCGGCGGCCCGGACAAGGTGGCGCGCCATCACAAGCGCGGCAAGATCACCGCACGTGAGCGCATCGAACTGCTGCTGGATGAGGATTCGCCGTTCCTGGAGCTGTGCCCGCTCGCCGCATGGGGCAGTGACTTCCACGTCGGAGCGTCGACGATCGCCGGCATCGGCATCGTCGAGGGCGTCGAATGCATGATCGTCGCCCCCGACCCCACCGTGCGCGGTGGCACCTCCAACCCGTGGACTTTGCGTAAGACGCTGCGTATCAACGACATCGTCCGGGAGAACCGCCTGCCGGTGATCTCGCTGGTCGAGTCCGGCGGCGCCGATCTGCCCACGCAGAAGGAAGTGTTCATTCCGGGTGGCGCGATGTTCCGCGACCTCACTCAGGCATCCGCGGCCGGTATCCCCACGATCTCGCTGGTTTTCGGCAACTCCACCGCCGGTGGCGCCTATATCCCCGGCATGTCCGACTACGTGGTGATGGTCAAAGAGGGCGCGAAGGTCTTTCTGGCCGGCCCGCCGCTGGTGAAGATGGCCACCGGTGAGGACTCCGATGACGAGACCCTCGGTGGCGCCGAAATGCACGCCCGCACCTCGGGCCTGGCCGACTACATGGCCGCCGACGAGCAGGACGCCATCCGCATCGGCCGCGGCATCGTGCGCCGTCTGAACTGGAAGAAGCAGGGCCCCGAGCCGCGCCCCGAGGTGATCTCGCCGCTCTACGATCCCGAGGAACTGCTCGGCATCGTGCCCTCGGATCTGAAGATCCCGTTCGACCCGCGCGAAGTGATCGCCCGGGTGGTCGACGGTTCCGATTTCGACGAGTTCAAGCCGCTCTACGGTTCCAGCCTGGTCACCGGGTGGGCCGAGATCAACGGCTACCCGATCGGCATCCTTGCCAACGCACGCGGCGTGCTGTTCTCCGAGGAATCGCAGAAGGCGACCCAGTTCATCCAGCTGGCGAACAAGAAGAACACACCACTGCTGTTCCTGCACAACACCACCGGCTACATGGTCGGCAAGGACTACGAGCACGGCGGCATCATCAAGCACGGCGCGATGATGATCAACGCCGTGGCCAACTCGAAGGTGCCGCATATCTCGCTGCTGATCGGCGCGTCCTACGGCGCGGGTCACTACGGCATGTGCGGGCGCGCGTTCAACCCGCGCTTCCTGTTCGCCTGGCCGAGTGCGAAGTCCGCCGTCATGGGCGGCGCGCAGCTGGGCGGCGTACTCACCATCGTGCAGCGCGGCGCCGCCGAGGCCAAGGGCTTGCCGTTCGACGAGGAAGCCGCCGCCGGTCTCGCTGCCATGGTCGAGGCGCAGATCGAGGCCGAGGCGATGCCGATGTTCCTGTCCGGCAGGCTTTTCGACGACGGAATCATCGACCCCCGTGACACCCGCACCGTGCTGGGAATGGCGTTGTCGGCCGTTCATACAGCCCCGATCCAGGGCGCCGAGGGCTTCGGCGTCTTCCGAATGTGAGGCGGACAATGACTGCATCGCGAAGCGATTCGGTGAGGGGCGGCGGTCGGGCGACGGGCGGGCCTACAGCGATTACCAATGTCCTGGTCGCCAACCGTGGTGAGATCGCGCGCCGGGTGTTCGCCACCTGCCGCCGGATGGGCATCGCGACCACCGCGGTGTACTCCGACGCCGATGCGGCCGCGCCACATGTGGCCGAGGCCGATGCCGCCATCCGGCTGCCCGGCAACACACCCGGCGAGACCTACCTGCGTGGCGAGCTGATCATCGAGGCCGCGCACGCGGCAGGCGCCGACGCCATCCATCCCGGCTACGGATTCCTGTCCGAGAACGCCGAATTCGCGCGCGCCGTGCTGGACGCCGGATTGGTGTGGATCGGTCCGCCGGTGGCCGCCATCGAGCAGATGGGTTCGAAGGTCGAATCCAAGAAGATGATGGACGCCGCCGGGGTGCCGGTACTGGCCGAACTGGACCCGGCCGAGGTCACCGACGCGCATCTGCCGGTGCTGATCAAGGCCTCCGCCGGTGGTGGCGGCCGCGGTATGCGCGTGGTGCGTGAGCTGAGCGAGCTGTCCGGGCAGATCGAG
Source organism: Nocardia sp. NPDC059180 (assembly GCF_042754945.1). Taxonomy (NCBI): domain Bacteria; kingdom Bacillati; phylum Actinomycetota; class Actinomycetes; order Mycobacteriales; family Nocardiaceae; genus Nocardia; species Nocardia sp. NPDC059180. Next base: position 145,009 of record NZ_JBHZBU010000011.1, on the reverse strand, counting down.
GCGGCGCGGCGCGAGGCCGAATCGGCGTTCGGTGATCCGACGGTGTTCTGCGAGCGGTACCTGGAGACCGGACGGCATATCGAGGTCCAGGTCATGTCCGATACCGCGGGCACCACGTGGGCGGTGGGCGAGCGTGAATGCTCGATTCAGCGTCGTCATCAGAAAGTGGTGGAGGAAGCGCCGTCGCCGCTGGTGGAGAAGGTCGACGGGATGCGGGATCGCTTGTTTGAAGCGGCACGGCTCGCGGCCGGGGCGATCGGCTATGAGGGTGCGGGCACGGTCGAATTCCTGGCCGATGAGAAGGGCGAGTTCTTCTTCCTGGAGATGAACACCCGGCTCCAGGTGGAGCATCCGGTCACCGAGCAGACCACTGGACTCGACCTGGTCCGGTTGCAGTTGCAGGTCGCCTCCGGTCTGCCGCTGCCTGCTACCCAGCCGGCCAAGCGCGGGCATTCGATCGAGGTCCGGCTCTATGCCGAGGACCCTTCGCACGATTGGCAGCCGCAGAGCGGGCCGGTGCACAAGCTCGACATCCCGTTCACCGCCGGTGAATTCACCGTGCTCGAGCACAGCGGCGTGCGGCTGGACACGGGGGTTGTCGACGGTTCGGTGGTCGGCGTGCATTACGACCCGATGCTTGCCAAGGTCATCTCCTATGCCGAAACCCGTGCCGAAGCCGCGCATCTGCTGGCTACGGCCTTGCAGCGAGCCAAGATCCATGGTCTGGTCACCAACCGCGATTTGCTCGTGCGGGTGCTGCGGCATCCGGCATTCATTGCCGGCGACACCGATACCGCCTTCTTCGCCACTCATGGACTCGACGCGTTGTCCGCACCGCTGACCAGCGAGTCCGATGAGGCGCTGTCGATCGTTGCCGCCGCGCTCGCGGACGCGGCAGCCAACCGGCGCGCCGCCCGTGCCGATCGCGGAATCCCGAGCGGCTGGCGCAATCTCGCCTCCGCACCACAGACCAAGTCCTACGAGAGCCGCACCAGCGGCACTCACGAGGTGCGCTACCGCTTCACCCGGACGGGTGTGCAGGTCGAAGGCCATGAGGGTCTCGAGCTGGTCGATCTCACGCCGGATCGAGTGGTGCTGAGTGTGCCAGGTGCGCGCGGACCGGTGCGCAGGCAGTTCGAGATCGCGCGCTACGACGATCTGGTCTGCGTAGATTCGCCGCTAGGTCCGGTCGCGGTCCGCAGGCTGCCGCGTTTCACCGATCCGGCCGATCAGGTGGCCGCCGGTTCGCTGCTCGCGCCCATGCCGGGCAGCGTGATCCGGCTCGGCGCCGCGGCCGGTGACCAGGTCAAACTTGGTCAGCCCATCCTGTGGCTGGAGGCGATGAAGATGGAACACACCATTGTCGCCCCTGCCACCGGTGTCCTCACTGCCCTCAATGTCACCGTCGGCCAGCAGGTCGAGGTCGGCGCCGTGCTCGCCGTGGTGGACGAGCCCTCGGAAAATCAGGAGTAACCATGAGCTTCATCGAATCCGAAGAGCGCAAGGAACTGCGGGCCGCGGTCGCCGCGCTCGCCTCGAAGTACAACTATCGCGACTACGTGCTGCCGAAGGCACGCGCCAACGAGCCGCTGGACGAACTGTGGGCGGAGGCGGGCAAGCTCGGCTTCCTCGGCGTCAACCTGCCCGAGGAGTTCGGCGGCGGTGGCGCGGGCATGTACGAGCTGGCGCTGGTGATGGAGGAACTGGCCGCCCAGGGTGCGGGCCTGCTGCTCATGGTGGTCTCGCCGGCCATCTGCGGCACCATCATCACCAAATACGGCACCGACGAGCAGAAGGCGTCCTGGTTGCCCAAGCTCTCCGACGGCACCGGCAAGATGGTCTTCGGCATCACCGAGCCCGACGCAGGCTCCAACTCGCACCAGATCACCACCACCGCCCGCCGCGATGGTGACGACTGGATCCTCAACGGCCGCAAGATCTTCATCTCCGGTGTCGACCAGGCCGAGGCCGTGCTGATCGTGTCCCGCACCGAGGATCACAAGACCGGCAAGCTCAAGCCCGCTCTGTTCATCGTCCCGACCGATGCTCCCGGCTTCATCAAGACGCCGCAGGAGATGGACATCATCGAGCCGGACCACCAGTTCACGCTGTTCCTCGACGACGTCCGGCTGCCCGCCGACGCCCTCGTCGGCAAGGAAGACGCGGCGCTGATGCAGCTGTTCGCCGGGTTGAACCCCGAGCGCATCATGGGCGCCGCGATGGCCGTCGGTATGGGCCGCTACGCGATCGACCGGGCCGTCGAATACGCCAAGGAGCGCACGGTCTGGAAGACGCCGATCGGTGCCCACCAGGGCATCGCGCATCCGCTTGCGCAGGTGAAGATCGAGCTCGAACAGGCCAAGCTGATGATGCAGAAGGCCGCCACCCTCTACGACGCCGGTGACGAGATGGGCGCCGCCGAGGCCGCGAACATGGCCAAGTACGCGGCGGGCGAGGCCAGCATCAAGGCCCTCGACCAGGCGATCCAGACCCACGGCGGTGCCGGCCTGACTCGCGAGTACGGCCTGGCGGCCATGCTCGGTGCCGCCAGGATCGCCCGCATCGCGCCGGTGAGCCGGGAAATGATCCTCAACTTCGTCGCCCAGCACTCGCTGGGTCTGCCGAAGTCCTACTGAGCGCGACCTGGCCCCGCGTCGTTGGGTGCGGGGCCACGGTCGGAGTCCGGAATGGAGATTCGGATGAGTGAGTGCAGCGGGCGAGCATTCAACACAGTCGAGGCCTCGGTTGTTTCGACGCCGAGTGCCGGAGAGGTGCAGGCATGAGTGAGACAACCGAGGCGCCGTTCGTGCGTTATGAGGTCGCCGACGGGTTCGCGACACTGACCTTCGATTCACCGCACAATCGCAATGCGCTCTCGTCCAAGCTGGTTCGGGAGCTGCTCGCCGGAATCGACGCCGCCGTCACCGATCCCACGGTGCGAGGCATCGTGCTCACCCACACCGGCAACACATTCTGCGCCGGTGCGGACCTGAGCGAGGCCGCCAACTCCGACCCCGCCACCGCGGCCGATCAGCGCACCCGCCAGATGATCGACGTGCTGCGCGCGCTGGCAGCGGCGCCGAAACCGGTGATCGCCCAGATCGACGGCAATGTCCGGGCCGGCGGCATGGGCATCATCGCCGCCTGCGATCTGGTGGTGGCGGGTCCGTCGAGCAGCTTCGCGCTCACCGAGGTCCGCATCGGCATGGCGCCGTTCATGATCTCGTTGACCCTGCTGCCCAAGCTCGATCAGCGTGCGGCCAGTCGCTACTACCTCACCGGTGAGAAGTTCGATACCGCCGTGGCGCAGGAGATCGGACTCATCACCATCGCCGCCGACGATGCCGCGGCCGAGGTCAAGCGGCTGTGCGGTGAGCTGCGCAAAGGATCCCCGCAGGCGCTGGCCGAGTCCAAGAAATTGGTCAACGCGCAGCTGCTCGCCGGGTTCGACGCCCAGGCCGGGGAACTGGCCGAGCGCTCGGGCAGCTTCTTCGGCACCCCCGAGGTGATCGAGGGCATGACGGCCTTCCTGCAGAAGCGCCCGCCGAGCTGGGCACAATAAGCCCATGGCGACACCCCACGAACCGAAGCAGGACCGCAGCCGGGCCACCCGGCAGCGGCTGCTCGAGGCGACCATCGACTGCCTGGCCGAGATGGGCTGGGCAGCTGCGACGGTGGCCGTTGTCGCCGAACGCGCGGGGGTGTCGCGTGGCGCGGCCCAGCACCATTTCCCTACCCGGGAAGACCTGATCACGGCGGCCCTGGCGTACATGTTCGACACCAGGACCGAGCAGGCCAAGGTGGAGGCGGAGACACTGGCCGCCACCGCGGTCGGCGTCGGGCGGACCGAGGCCGTGGTGGCCGGGCTGGTGGAGTCCTACACAAGCCCGCTGTTCAAGGCGGCACTCCAGGTATGGACCCACGCCGCCGCCGACCCGGCGCTCCGCGAACGCATCGTCCCGCTGGAAGCCCGCTTCGGCCGGATTTCGCATCGTCGCGCGGTAGAGGCTCTTGGCGTCGACGACGCCGATCCGGTAGCCCACCACCTCGTCCAGGCCACCTTGGATATGGCGCGTGGGCTCGGCCTTGCCGATGTGCTGACCGACGACTCCTCGCGGCGTAAGCAGATCGTTCATCAGTGGGCGGTGACGTTGCATACCGCGCTCGACGGCACGCGCTAGCCGTGCGTGGCGGCTCGGAATTCGAGCGCGATCTGGGGCATACGAGTGTTGAGCTTCTGACGAACGTGGGAGGAAGTGCCATCCGTTGTGACGCGTCGGAGTCTGCGGCGTCAGTAGTTTGCGATACCGCACAATCTTGCGAAACCGCACGTCCACGGCTGTTAACGTCGGCGACGGAGGTGTCAGATGAGCGGGGAGCTCGATGTCGACGTTCTGATCGTCGGTTCCGGGTTCGGTGGCAGCGTCACCGCGTTGCGGCTGGTCGAAAAGGGCTATCGGGTCGGCGTGCTGGAGGCAGGCCGCCGGTTCGCCGATGCCGAATTCGCCGCGACCAACTGGGATATGCGCCGCTATCTGTGGGCGCCCAAGCTCGGCTGCTATGGCATCCAGCGCATTCACCGATTGCGTGACTGTTTCATCCTGGCCGGTGCGGGCGTCGGCGGTGGTTCGCTCAACTACGCCAACACCCTCTACAAGCCGGGCCCCGCGTTCTTCGCCGATCAGCAGTGGGCCGATATCGCCGACTGGGATGACGAGCTCGGCCCGTTCTACGAGCAGGCGAAGAAAATGCTCGGCGTGGTGCAGAACCCGCATATGACACCCGCCGACGACATCATCCAATCGGTGGCCGCCGATATGGGGGCGGGCGAGACCTTCGTGCGCACGCCTGTCGGGGTGTATTTCGGGGAGCCGGGCAAGACCGTCGCCGACCCGTATTTCGGTGGTGCCGGACCGGATCGCACCGGTTGTATCGAATGCGGTGAATGTATGACCGGATGCCGCCACGGCGCGAAGAACACCCTGGTCAAGAACTATCTCGGTCTCGCAGAGCAGGCGGGTGCGCAGGTACATCCGATGACGACGGTGACCGCGATCCGGCCGCAGCCCGACGGCACCTGGCTGGTCGACACTCACCGCACCGGATCCTGGACCCGCCGCGGCAGCCGCACCTTCAGTGCCGGGCGGGTGGTCCTGGCCGCCGGAACCTGGGGAACCCAGCGGCTGCTGTTCAAGATGCGCGACACCGGTGTGCTCCCCGAACTGTCGACTCGGCTCGGCGTGCTGACCCGCACCAATTCCGAAGCCATCCTCGGTGCCGGACGCACCGAGATCGACCCGGATATGGACATCACCCGAGGCGTCGCCATCACCTCGTCGTTCCACCCCACGCCCGACACCCACGTCGAGCCCGTCCGCTACGGCAAGGGCTCCAATGCCATGGGTCTGTTGCAGACCTACCTCATCGACGGGGGCCACCGGATTCCGCCGTGGGTCCGGGTCCTGCCGCTGGCGTTGAAGCAGCCGATCCGCACAGCCCGCCTGCTGCGCACCCGTCAGTGGAGCGAACGCACCCTGATCCTGCTGGTCATGCAGTCGCTGGACAATTCGATCACCACCTACACCCGGCGTGGACTGTTCGGCCGCAAGTTCGCCAGCAAACAGGGCTACGGCGAACCGAACCCCACCTGGATCCCCGCAGGCCACGAAGCCACCCGCCGCGTCGCCGAGAAACTCGGCGCCACCGCGGGCAGCACCTGGCCCGATCTGTTCGACGTTCCGATGACCGCCCACTTCATCGGCGGCTGCGCCATCGGCGCGGACCCCGACCACGGCGTCATCGACTCCTACCACCGGGTCTTCGGCTATCCGACCCTCAGCGTCGTCGACGGCGCCGCTATCTCCGCCAACCTCGGGGTCAACCCCTCGCTGACCATCGCCGCCCAAGCCGAGCGCGCGGCGGCACTCTGGCCGAACAAGGGCGAAGCCGACACCCGCCCGCCGATGGGCGCCCCGCATCGGCGTATCCCGCCGGTGTCGCCTGTGCGCCCGGTGGTTCCGGCCGACGCACCCGCGGCGCTGCGCTTACCGATCGTCGGCTTCGGCCCGCAGCCTGCTCCCGAGCGGGGTGAGGTAGGGGCCTGAGTCTTCGGCGCGAGCAGATGCTCGGTCCCGCTAGGCGAACAGTGTCGGCTCGGTTGTGGAATCCAGCACCCATTGCCGATACCCCGGATGCGCCTGTGTCACCGGAACGGCGAGCACCTGTGGGGTCTCATCGGCATGCTCGGCATCGGCGCGTTCGATGATCGCGCTCACCAGCGAGCGACGGGTATGCAGGATCACCAGTGCTTCGCCGGTTGCGTGCACCGCGTCGTTCCAGCGATAGATCGAGCGCACGCCGGAGATGATGTTCCCGCAGGCGGCGAGCCGCTCGGTGACCAGCCGCCGGGTGAATTCGGCAAGCCATTCGGTGTCACCAGCGGTGATCGATACGTCAACGATTTCCTCGGCCATGACAGCAAGTGTCCCTCGAGCTCATTCGGCGGTGAGCGCAGCTGTTCAGACCAGGTACGGCACCAGGGCTTTTCGATCCCGTGGATAGTCCGCGAACTTCTCTCGATACCACCGATGCGTGGCGAAGGCGCGGGGTACCAGATTGCCTGCGGTGATCAGGAAGATCACCACACCGGCCAACGACCAGGTGAGCAGCGCGAAGCCGGCCCAGGCGATCAGTTCGCCGAGATAGGCCGGGCTGCTGACGAATCGGAAGCCGCCGCCGAAGGGGACGCGGTATTCGGTGGAGCCGGGGTTGTCCTTGTCTCGCAGATTGCGCACGATCCACTCGGACCGAACCAATAGCGTGAATCCGCCCAGATACACGACTACGCCTATGAGGAACCGTGGGTCGGTCAACCATTCGGTCCCGTACTGGTTCAGGTAGTCCTGGCTGAAGAACGACCCGTTGAGGTAGCCGTGCATCGCGGTGACGAAGACGCCGGCTGCCAGCACGGAAACATTGAAACTGCTTCGTTTGCCTGGCACCTGCCGTATGGACAGTGGGAAGAACCAGCCGCGATTGGCGTAGTGCAGCAGCCAGATTCCCGCCAGCACCATCGAGGTCGGCTCGAAGCGATTCGGTCCGGCCAGGTAGAACACCGCGAATACGACGGTGGCCGGGATCTCCATCAACCACCAGCCGAGTTTCGGATTGAGGTTGAACCCGATATTGGTCGATGCGAATCGCCCGTACGGGCTCTGCATGAACAGGCCGCCCACGATAACGAACGCTGCGAAGGCGAACGCGATCGTCAGCACAGTGTCATACGCGGTGTTTCCGGTGTACCAATCCATCGGAGGTCCTCGGTGTTCGGGGTCGACTCTGCCGGCGGAAGGTACCGGACGGTTTCACAGAAACTAGAACAAGTTCTAGTTTCTGTCGAGGGTGTGCTGTCGGGATCTCCTCATGCTCCGGCTCGCGGCCGGCCGGTTGGCGAGCCGACGGGCACGTCAGGCAGTGATCGCCCGGTGAGTACCATCCCGGTTGTGGTGAGACGCGGTGGCCGGGGTGCAGGGGAGGTTCCTGGGCGGCGGGTCGATGCGCGGACCGAGCGGTGGCGCGAGCATCGGGTCAAGGTGCGGGCGGAGTTCGTCGACGCGGCGTTCGAGGCGTTGGGGACGTTCGGGCCCGAGGTCAGTATGGGGGAGATCGCGAAGGCTGCTGGGGCGGCGAAACCGAAGCTCTATCGGCATTTCGCGGATAAGGCCGATCTGTACGACGCGATCGTGGATCGGATGCGTGATCTGCTGTGGGAGCGGATCGTCGACGGTGTCGACCTGACCAACGATCCGGTGCGTGAGCTGATCCGTCGCGGTGCGAACGAGTACGTGGCGGTGGTGACCCAGCATCCCAACGTGTTCCGCTTCATCTTGAACGGGCACTTCGCGCAGCGCCAGGACAGTTCACCGGAATCGCCGCGCTCGCTGCAGTCGGCGCGGCAAGCGGCCAGGCAGGTCGCGGATCTGTTCATGGGTTCGGTGGCCGATCGCCCGATCGACCCGAACGGTGTCGAGTTGGTGATCTATTCGGTGTTCGGTGCGGTGGCCTCGGCCACGGACTGGTGGCTCGGCGCCAACCGCCGCGAGGACCCGATGCCTGTCGAGCGCTTCGTCGCCTACCTCACCGAGATGATCTCGGCATTGGTCCGCGCGGACGCCCGGCTCAGCGGGTTCACCATCGATGCCGATCAGCCATTGCACCTCGCCTTCACGGCGGGCTGAGCGGCCCCCACGCTTCCGCTCTGCCTCCGCAGCCGCCCCCATTGTCTGCCGCTTACACACGAACCACGTTGTTCTCGCTGTGCCGCGCCATTGAGGCCAACGGTGCTTGCGACGACCTCAGTATGCGCCGACCCACCGACAAAAACGGGTCACGACAGGCCCGTGGACTGCAAACGCCACAGCGGTGACACCGGGCCGTGGCCTTTGCCCAGGTCATAGGAGGCGGCCAAGCAGCGGCGGGTCCATTCCTTGGCGAATTCGAAGGCGTCGGGCACCGAATAGCCGTGCGCGAGGGCGCAGGCGAGGGCCGCGGCGAGGGTGTCGCCGCCGCCGTGGTCGTTGCCGGTGTCGATGCGTGGTGCGCTGAACTCGAGGAAGCGTTCGCCGTCGAAGAGCAGGTCTGTGCTGTTTTCCGAGGACCGCAGGTGCCCGCCCTTGACCACCGCCCAGCGCGGTCCGAGCGCGTGCAGGGCTTCGGCTGCCCGGCGGGCGCTGGCGTCGTCGGTGACCTCGACGCCGGTGATGAGCCGCACCTCGTCGAGGTTCGGGGTGACGATCGTGGCGATCGGGAACAGGGTGTTGCGCACGGCGTCGAGCGCCTCTTCGTGCAGCAGCGGATCGCCGTGCATGGAGGCGGCGACCGGGTCGACCACCAGCGGCACCTCGCCGTCACGCCCGATCCCGACCTCCCGGCAGACCTCCGCCACGGCCTCGATGATCGCGGTCGAGGCCAGCATTCCGGTCTTGGCCGCCCCCACACCGATATCCCCGACCACCGACCGCACCTGATCGGCCACGATCTGCGGCGGAATCTCGTGGAACCCACTCACCCCCACCGAGTTCTGCACCGTCACCGCGGCCACCGCGACACACGCGTGCACCCCGCACAACGCCATAGTGCGCGAGTCCGCCTGAATCCCGGCCCCGCCCCCAGAATCCGTTCCGGCGATGGTGAGCGCCCGAACCGGCGTCTGACCACTGGGTACCAAGGGCAGCAATTCCACGTGCTCACCTTATCGGGCGCGGCCCGGGCGATTTGTGCCGTCGGCTCGAGCGCCACCGGAGCATGAGCAGCCCGACCGGGTGGGCGATATCAGGAGTGGTCGGCTGTGACCTGATCACCCAAGGTGATGACCACCAAAGGTAACGGCCGCGACACTTTCGACTGGAAGTCGGCCAGCAACGGGTTCTCGCGGAGGACCCAGGTGGCGAACTCGTCGTAGCGTTCGCCTTCGAGGGCTTCGGCGGTGGCGCGGTAGGTGGTGGTGCCGAGTTCTACTGTCACTTCGGGGTTTGCTCGGACGTTGTGGTACCACGCCGGGTAGCGGTCCTCGATGAAAGAGCTGACGTAGAGGGTGTTGCCGCGGTAGAGGGCGCCGAGGACTACCAGGTGCGGGCGTCCGCTTTTGGCGCCGGTGGTGGTGAGCAACATCAGGGTGGCTTCGGCGTAGTCGCCGCCGACCTTTCCGGCGTTCGCGCGGAACTCTCGGATGACGTCGTCGTTCCAAGTGGCGATTTCGTCGGGGGAGTACTCCCGGTTCCATGGGGCGTCGGGGTCGTCGTAGGTGTCGATGGCTTTGGTGGGCTCTGCGGGGCTACCGGATTCGGCCATGGCGGCAGTATGGCAGCGGGGACCGACAGAAATGGTGAATCGGGTTGGGCTCGAATCCGGTTCAGCGCACCGTCTGGTCGATCAGGCGGCGGGCCGCGCGGTCGGTGCGGTCGACGTCGCTGGTGATGAGGCGGTCCTGGAGGATCCCGCGGAGACCGGAGATCAGGATGGTGGCGACGACTTCCGGATCGTCGACGACGTCAATGGTGCGCAGGGCGTCGGTGAGGGTGACGACGAAGATTGCGATGGCGTCGTTGGCATAGGCGGCGTAGGGCCCGTGCTGGGCGCAGGCGGCGCCGATCACCTGGGTCATCGCCCTGACGCTGGTAACGCCGTCACCGGAGGTGCTCGCCATCCAGAATTCCCATAGCCGCTCACGCAACGCTTCGGCGTCGGTGACATCGGCAAACACGGTGGCGATATCGGGCCGCTGCGTGGCCAGCGCCTGGACCAGCAGATTTTCCTTGGTGCCGAAGTAGTAGATCAGCATGCGCGAGCTGGTGCCGAGTTCGGCGGCCAAGGGGCGCAGCGAGAGATCGGCGAGGCCGTGTTCGGAGATATAACGCACCACAGCGGCCAGCAGTTCGGTGCGTTTGGCGTGGTCGAGTGGGCGGGCCATGTCTTGACTGTAGCGATCGGTACAGGTATCCATGACATCGTGGATGTAACAGTCGCTTCAGAAACTCCGAAATCGACGGACGGTGTGGTCATGACGGCCTACGCCGCCACCACGTCACTGGCCGGTGATATGGATGCGACCTGGTCGGAGCTGCTGCTCGGCCACACCGGCATCGGCCTGCTCGACGACGAGTTCGCCGCCGGACTCCCGGTGCGTATCGGCGGCAAGCTGACCGAGAACCCGGCCGACGAACTGACCAGGGTCGAGCAGCGCAGGCATTCGTATGTGGAGCAATTGGCGCTCGTGCTCGGCCGGCGCGTGTGGCGGGAGGCCGGGGCGCCGGAAGTAGAAGGCGAGCGGCTCGCGGTTGTCATCGGGACCGGGTTGGGCGGCGGTGATGCCCTGATCGACGCGGTGGACGCGATGCGTGCGGGTGGCTATCGGAAAGTGGCGCCGATGACGGTGCCGATGGTCATGCCGAACGGCCCGGCTGCCGCGGTGAGCCTCGAAATCGGTGCGAGGGCAGGGGTTTACGCTCCGGTGTCAGCGTGTTCATCCGGCTCGGAAGCCATCGCGCACGCCTGGCGGTTGATCCGCACGGGCGAGGCGGACGTGGTCGTCGCCGGTGGTGTGGAGGGGCATATTCACGCCGTGCCTATCGCGAGCTTCGCCATGATGCGGGCCATGAGCACGCGCAACGATGAACCCGAACGCGCGTCACGTCCGTTCGACCGGGACCGTGACGGTTTCGTCTTCGGCGAGGCCGGAGCGCTGGTCGTCCTCGAATCCGAACGGCATGCGCGGGCCAGGGGTGCGCGCATTCATGCCCGCATCCTCGGTGCGGGTATCACCTCGGACGCCTATCACATCGTCGCTTCAGAGCCGGAGGGGAACGGCGCCGCCCGAGCCATGCAGAAGGCCATCGACACTGCGGGACTGGCGAATTCGGATATCCAGCACGTCAACGCGCACGCCACCTCGACGTCGATCGGCGACGCCTCCGAGGGCAATGCGATCACCGCTGTGACTCCGTCGGCTTCGATCTATGCTCCGAAATCGGCGCTCGGGCATTCGATCGGCGCGGTCGGCGCGCTCGAAACCGTCATCACCGCCCTCACACTGCGCGAACAGGTCGTCCCGCCGACGCTCAATCTGGAAAATCCGGACGTCGACCTCGATATCGTCGCCGGTGCGCCACGTCCCCAAACCATCGACTACGCCCTCACCAACTCCTTCGGGTTCGGCGGGCACAATGTCGCACTGGCGCTCGGCCGGGCGTAAGGGCGCAACATCCGTAGACGCCCGCGTATGTTCACGAGACCTCAGGCCATGGAGCGTCTCGCTCACAGTTGATGTACTGGATTCACCAACGAAACAACAGCTTTCGAGAATTCAGGAGAACATCATGCGAATCGCCATCTTCGGAGCCACCGGAACACTCGGCCGCCACGTCGTCGAGCGTGGGCTGGCGCAGGGCCACGAGGTCACTATTCTCACTCGCGACGCGACGCGGGTCGGCCAGAAACATGAGCGGCTGCGTGTGATCGAGGGCGATGTACTCGATCCGGCCGCCGTCGAGCAGGTAGTCGCCGGACAGGAGGCGGTATTGGTTTCGCTCGGCAACGGCCGCAAGGGAGTGGTGCGGGCCGAGGGGGCGCGCGTCATCATGGCGGCGATGCAGCGGAACGGGGTGAAACGGCTGATCTGCCAATCCACGCTCGGCGTCGGCGACAGCAGCGGGAATCTGAACTTCCTCTGGAAGTACGTCATATTCGGCATGCTGCTGCGTCCGGCCTTCGCCGACAGTGTCCATCAGGAGAAGTACGTGCAGGCCAGCGACCTCGACTGGACCATCGTCCGCCCGAGCGCCTTCACCGACGGCCCGGCCACCGGCAGCTACCGGCGCGGCTTCCCGGCCACCGAAACCGGCTTGGCGCTGAAGATCTCCCGCGCCGACATCGCCGACTTCATGCTGGAACAGCTCATCGACCGCACCTACGTGCACCGCGCTGCGGCCATCTCGAACTGATGGCGAACGATCACCTGCTGGTACGCGGCTGCCAGCGCCAAGCGAACTCACCCGGCTGCGGTGCCGGGCCGGGGAGTTCGCCGACGCCGGCCATGCCGTCTACCAGCAGGGAGAGCACTCGCCGACGTAATTGGGTGGTGCGTTCGGGTTCGGGCGTGCTGACGGCAGCGCAGGCGTCCAGCACGAGTCCGAGGTCCAGGTCGGTCACTTCGGAGCGAAGCCGGCCGGTGGCGTGGGCCCGCCGCACCAGTTCCGTCGTCAGCTCACCGGAGCGCTGTACGTCGGGCACGATCGAATCGTCTGGCGTGAAGGCTCCCGCCAGGCGCACCGTGAGTGAATGGACATCGGCGTCCACCACTCGCTCCAGAAAGCCGACCAGTCCTCGCCATCCGTCCGAATCCTCGAGGGCCGCTTCCGCTTCAGCGTTGTAGCGGCGCAGGCCGTCGTAGCAGAGCGTCCGAAGAAGTACGTCTTTGCTCGGATAGCGGCGATAGAGCGCGCTGATTCCGACGCCCGCGCGCTCGGCGACGGCGGAGATGGGTGCGCCGGCATCGGCGAGGAACACCGCCCGAGCGGCGTCGAGGATGATGCCGTCATTGCGGGCGGCCTGGGCTTTGCGGCCGGGCAGGGCCTTGTCCTGCGGCTCGTCGGAGGTCTTCGGCATGGACTCAGATTAGCACTTGAAACGGAATGTTCCGTTCTGATAGCTTGAAACAGAACAAAGCATTCCGTTCCAAACCGCAAGGAGTCCGTTATGACCGTCCGCCCGTTCACTGCCGATATCCCCCAGGCCCGTCTCGACGACCTGGCCGATCGGCTGCAGCGCGCGCTGTGGCCGGATGAACTGCCCGGCGTCGGCGATTCCTACGGTGTGCCCGGAGACCGGGTGCGCGCCCTGGCCGAGTACTGGCTGGAGAAGTTCGATTGGCGTGCGGTGGAGGCGCGGCTCAATGCCTATCCGCAGTTCATCGCCGATATCGACGGCGAGAGCATCCACTTCCTGCACATCCGCTCGCAGCGCCCGGACGCGCTGCCGGTAATCCTCACCCACGGCTGGCCGGGGTCGGTCCTGGAGTACCTCGATCTCATCGAACCGCTGACCGCACCGGAATCGGATGACGCGCCGGCCTTCCATGTGGTGATCCCATCAGTGCCCGGCTTCGGATTCTCCGGCCCGACCCGCAGCACCGGCTGGAACGTCCAGCGGACCGCCCGCGCCTGGGTGGAGCTGATGGATCAGCTCGGCTACGACAAGTTCGGCGCGATCGGCAACGACGGTGGCTCGATGATCTCGCCGGAGATCGGCAGGCTGGTGCCCGACCGCGTGGTGGGTGTTCATGTGACGCAGCTGTTCTCGTTCCCGTCGGGCGACCCGGCGGAATTCGACGGCATCTCAGCCGATGATCTGGCGGCTCTGGAGCACCTGAAGTGGTTCCAGGACAACAAGATGGCGTTCAACCTGTTCTGCAGCCAGCAACCACAGACACTGGCCTACGCGCTGGCGGATTCCCCGCTCGGGCTCCTCGGGTGGAACGCGCAGCTGTTCGGCGAGGGGCTGGACGAGGAGTTCGTCATCGCCAATATCGCGCTGTACTGGCTGACCGGCACCGGCCCCACCTCGATCCGGTTCTATTACGAGCAAGCCCATGCGACCGAGCATCCGTCGGAGCCGACCAAGACTCCGACCGCGCTCGCCATGTTCAAGGGCGACTTCCAGTCGATGCGCCGGTTCGCCGAACGCGATCACCGCAACATCGTGAGCTGGAGCTCCTATGACGTCGGCTCGGTCGTCGGCGGGCCCAACGACGCCGCCGGACATTTCGCCGCGCACGAAGCGCCGGAGGTGCTGGTGGGCGATATCCGGCAGTTCTTCGCGCAGGTGAGATGAGCCGGCGGGACCACGCCCCGATCGGTCGGTGCTCGAGTACCGACCGATCAGGGCTGCGATTCAGAGGGCGATGCAGGCGGAACCGGTGTTGATCCCGTTGCCGACGCCGCCGACGTCCTGCCGCATCTGGGTCGTCGCCCCTGGTTGGAAGGCGTAGATGTAGGTGATGCCGGTCCTGGACGGGGTCCAGGTCACTCTGGCTTCATTATTGGAGGGCATCGCCTCGGCGAATCCGGTGGGGCCCTGGCCTTCTTCGAAGAAGTAGACCGGCTTGGTGTTGTCGTCCACGGTGACCGCCACGGTGTAGGAGCAGGTGGTCGCGTAGCGATGGGTGCCCACAGTCGCCGAGGGGTGGATGCCGATGCTCTTGACCGTCGCCGAGGCGGGCGGTGCGACCACAGCGGTAACGCTCGCTACCACTCCCAGTGCGGCTGCGCCGAGAGCGAGACGAAACGCTTTGGGTGACCGTCGAGTGCGCGTCATTGTGTATGAATCTCCTTTGTGGACCCGGAACCTCGTGTCCCGGATATCGAGTTCGGACGAATTCGGCTCGTCGGAATGAGCAGTCGGCCGGACGGCCCAGCCGCCCTTCAGAAAATCGAGGACGGCGCAGAATATGTTCGTCGACGAGGAACCCGTTGTTACGTCAAAGATTCCGGGTTCGGTGTCCCCGACCAGGCCGCGTCCGGCAGTAGGTTCGCGGTGAGCGCGACGGTGGCCGTCGCGGCGACGAGGTCGGCGAGTTCCGGTGCGTAGGCGGGGTCTTCGTCGAGCACGATCAGCCATGCGTACAGCGGGCCGAGCAGCAGTGCCTGCACGAGCCCCACGTCCGGGCGGCGAGTCAGTTCGCCGCGGGTGATCGCACGGTCGAGCAATGTCGTGATGATGCCGCGTTCCACGGTCAGGAACGTCGCCTCGAAGCGGGCGCGCAGCTCGGGGTCGGCGCGGATATCGGCGAGCAGACCCGGCAGGGTACCGGCGCCCGAGCCCCGCACCTGCGCGGCGATCTGCTCGGTGAGCGCACGCAGATCGCCCCGCAGTGTCCCGGTGTCGGCGGGTGATTCTTCCCGCATGTCGTGGAGCAGGACCGCGAAGGTCATCTCCTGCTTGGTGGCATAGCGGCGGTAGATCGCGGCCGTGCTCACCCCGGCGTGCGCCGCGACGGCGTCGACGGTCAAGCCCGCGTATCCACGCTCGTCGATCAAGGCATGCACGGCCTCGGCGATCGATGTGTCCACCCGCTGCTCGCGGGGGCGCCCGCTCGCTCGTTTCGCCGTCGCCATGCGGGAATCATATGAAAACCTTAGTTTCGATAGCAAGAGTCTCGTAACTTGCCTGCGATGACGGTCGTCATGATCGCTCGGTCCTGCCCCGTCGAGGATGGCGTGACCTCGTCCTACCCGGCCAAGCGTCGTGCGCCCTCACCGAGCATCTTGCGGCACCAGCTCGATTCCGCCGCCGGGCGATCAGGCGTGCTCATGCAGTTCGCCCCAGGCTGGGAACGGGTCGGAGTAGGTGGCCCAGGTCTGTGGCCCTGCCTCCAGCTCGGCATCGGTGAGCAGGGCGTGATCGAGTAGCACGCGGATGTGGTCACGGTTGAGCTTGATCCCGATGAAGACGATCTCCTGGCCCGCCGGAACCTCGAGCGACGTCCACCAGGCGGCCGGCTCGAACACCAGATTCGGACCGGCCTGCGACCAGATGGCGGCAAGCTTCGGCCGACTGGCGATCCAGCAGAAACCCTTGCTGCGCAACAGTCCGCGCAGTTGTTCGAGCGCGTCGGACAACCGCTGCGGATGGAACGGGCGGTCGGCGGTGTAGGTGAGGCTGCTGATGCCGTACTCCTCGGTTTCGGGCACATGCCCGCCCGCCAATTCCTCCTCCCAGCCTTCGGTCGAGGCGGCGGCGACCGGGTCGTAGCGGCCGGTGTCGAGCACCTCGCTCAGCTCGACGATGCCGTGGCGCGTCCGTAAGACCCTGGCGCGCGGATTCATTCGCCGCACCGCAGCCTCGACCGCGCCCGCGGCGCCCTCGCTCACCAGATCGGTCTTGTTGACCAACAGCACATCCGCGAACTCGACCTGATCGGCCAGCAGGTCGGCGATGCCGCGCTCGTCGCCCTCGGCCGCCTGTAGATTCCGTTCGGCGAGTGCCTGGCCGCGGGCGATCTCGGCGAGGAAGGTCGACGCGTCGACGACGGTCACCATGGTGTCGAGCCGGGCGATCGAGCCGAGGGTGAAACCGTCCTCGAACTCCCAATCGAAGGTCGCCGCGACCGGCATCGGCTCGGAGATGCCGGTCGATTCGATGACCAGCTGGTCGAAGCGCCCCTCCCGCGCCAGCCGGGCGACCACCTCGATGAGGTCCTCGCGCAGGGTGCAGCAGATGCAGCCGTTGGTCAGCTCGACCAGCTTCTCCTCGGTGCGATCGAGATGGCCCTGGCCTGCTACCAGCGCCGCATCGATGTTGACCTCGCTCATATCGTTGACGATCACCGCGACGCGGCGGCCGTCGCGGTTGGCCAGGATGTGGTTGAGCAGGGTGGTCTTGCCTGCGCCGAGGAACCCGGACAGCACGGTTACGGGGAGTTGCGGTGGAGTCGAGATGGTCATCTACAAATGATAACCATTTTCATTAATGCCGGATTGCGTGAGGGTGATCGATTCACCGTGAGCGCAACCCTGTCGGCGACCCGCTCGCGCCCCGCATCATGCACGAATGCTCATGGAGAGGCGCAAGGTGCCCGCCGAGCGGCGGACCCCGCTGTACCGACGCCCGGGGTTCCTGCGTGCCCTCGCCCCGCTCGCGCTGCTGCTGCTCTGGCAGATCGCCAGCACCAGCGGCTGGATCTCGGCCAAGAAGCTGCCCGCGCCGTCGGTGGTGCTCGATGCTGGTCTGGAGATCTATCGGTCCGGTCAACTCGGCGAGGCGCTGCTGGTGTCGGGGGAGCGGGCGCTGTTCGGCTTCCTGCTCGGCGCGGTGCTCGCGTTGGTGCTCGGTATTGTCGCCGGGCTCAG
The DNA here is from genome assembly GCF_042754945.1 of Nocardia sp. NPDC059180. Classification (NCBI taxonomy): domain Bacteria; kingdom Bacillati; phylum Actinomycetota; class Actinomycetes; order Mycobacteriales; family Nocardiaceae; genus Nocardia; species Nocardia sp. NPDC059180. The sequence continues at coordinate 127,607 of NZ_JBHZBU010000011.1, read as the reverse complement.
CAAGGTCGGCGAATACACACTGGATCCGCCGCTGCAGATGCTGCGCACCATTCCCTTGTTCGGCCTGATCCCGCTGTTCATCATCTGGTTCGGGATCGGCGAGGAGCCGAAGATCTACCTGATCGCGCTCGGCGTCTTCTGCCCGCTGTACCTGAACACCTTCGCAGGCATCCGCCAGCTCGACCCGAAGTTGCTGGAACTGGGCCGCACCCTCCAGCTCACCCTGGCCGAGCGGTTGCGGCTGCTCATCGTGCCGGGCGCGCTGCCACAGATTCTGGTCGGTGTGCGGCAGAGCCTCGGCATCGCCTGGCTGTCGCTGATCGTCGCCGAACAGATCAATGCCAGCGCAGGGCTCGGCTTCGTGATCAACAATGCCCGCGAGTTCCTGCGGACCGACATCGTCATCTTCGGCCTGATCATCTACAGCCTGCTCGGGCTGGCCACCGACTCGATCGTGCGCGCACTCGAACATCGCGCCCTGCGCTGGCGCCCATCCCTCGACCGAGGAATTCGCCGATGACCATCACCGAGACCACGACGCCAACCACGTCAGCCGCGCGAATCACCGGACTCGGCAAGAGTTTCGGCGGGAATGCCGTCCTCGATGGCATCGACGTCGATATCGCGGCGGGCGAGATCGTCGCGCTGGTCGGCCGCAGCGGCTCCGGCAAGTCGACGCTGCTGCGCATCATCGGCGGATTGGAGCGCGCCGATCGCGGTGCGGTGACCGTCGACGCGCAGCCGACCATCGTCTTCCAGGAAGCGCGGCTCATCCCGTGGCTGCCGGTGGTGCGCAATGTCGCGCTCGGGCGGCCGCGTCCACGACGCCGCCGCGACGACGAAACCACCGCCCGCGAACTGCTCGAGCAGGTCAACCTGCGCGAACGCGCCGATGCCTGGCCGCTCACCCTCTCCGGTGGCGAGGCCCAGCGCGTCGCATTGGCCAGGGCGTTGGTCGCCCATCCCACCCTGCTGCTGCTCGACGAACCGTTCGGCGCCCTCGACGCGCTGACCCGGCTTGCCATGCACGATCTGCTGCTGCGGCTGCATGCCGAGCTCGGATTCGGCGTCCTGCTCGTCACCCACGATGTCGGCGAGGCGGTGGCCCTTGCCGACCGGGTGCTGGTGCTGGACAACGGCCGCATCGCCGAGGACTTGCGCGTCGATCTGCCGCGTCCGCGCGCGCATTCCTCGCCCGAGGCCGCCGAGTTCGTCACGCGGTTGCTGGCGCTGCTCGGGGTCGCCGCGTGACCCCGTCAGGGCCCGGCGGCGGCGAAGCGTCACCACGGCTGGCCCCGGGTGGAGGCGCATTTCAGCAGAGCCTGACCTCATCTTTTCGATACAGCAGGAAAGCAGTTCTCGTGAAACGACTCTCGATATCCCGTCTCGCCGGTGTGGCCATGGTCGCCGCCGCTGTGTTCGCCACCGCCGCATGCGGCGACGAGGCTGCGCCCACGCCGAGTGGTCCGGTCGACCTCAACACGGTGACGTTGAAAGTCGGTGATCAGAAGGCGATTTCGATCGAGGTGCTGATGCGGGCGTCGGGTCAGCTGGAGAATCTGCCGTACAAGATCGAGTTCTCCACCTTCACCGCCGGTCCGCCGTTGATCGAGGCGGCGGGCGCGGGTGGCATCGATCTGGCGCAGACGGGCAACACCCCGGTGATCTTCGGTGCCGCCGCGAATGCGGATATCAAGATCGTCGGCGCGCTGGCAGCGACAGGTAAGGGCGATGCGATCCTCGTCGGCAAGGACTCGACGATCGGTTCGGTCGCCGATCTGAAAGGTAAGAAGGTCGCGGTCACCAAGGGCAGTTCGGCCAACGCGAACCTGCTGCTGCAACTGCAGAAAGCCGGTCTGGGCCTCGACGATGTCGAACCGATCTACCTCGCCCCTGCCGACGGCTACGCCTCGCTGACCCGCGGCGATGTCGATGCTTGGGCAGTGTGGGACCCCTACACCGCGATCGCGGAAAAGGAAGTGGGCGCCAAATCCATTGCCTCGGCCGACCAAGCGGCCAACGGCTATAACTTCTGGGTCGCCTCGAATCAGTCCGTCGGCGATGCCGGAAAATCGGCGGCAATCCGTGACTTCTTCACCCGCTATGCGGCGGCCACAAAGTGGTCCTCCGACAATCTGGACCTGTGGTCGTCCAAATACGCCGAACTGACCTCGATCCCGGTCGACGCTTCCCGCATCACCTGGACCCGCTCGATCAAGGAGCCGGTCGCCCTCGACGATCAGGTGGTGGCCTCCGAACAGGAGATCGCAGACGCGTTCACCGAGGCGGGTGCGATCCCCGGCAAAGTCACGTTCAGCGATTTCGTCGACAACCGGTTCGACCAGCAGTAGAACAGAATCCGGCGGTGGCAGCCGAACTGCCACCGCCGGAAAATCGGCTGCCTAGGAGACGACGGGCAGATACACCTTCTTGCCTGCATCGGTGAACTCGGCGGACTTCTCCGCCATACCCGCCTCGATGGCCTCGACATCGGTGAGGCCCTGCTTCTCCGCGTATTCACGCACATCGGCGGAGATCCGCATGGAGCAGAACTTCGGGCCGCACATGGAGCAGAAGTGCGCGGTCTTGGCCGGCTCGGCGGGCATGGTCTCGTCGTGGTACTCCCGGGCGGTGTCCGGATCCAGCGACAGGTTGAACTGGTCGACCCAACGGAATTCGAAACGCGCCTTGGACAATTCGTCGTCACGCTGCTGCGCGCGCGGATGCCCCTTGGCCAGATCGGCGGAGTGTGCGGCGATCTTGTAGGTGATCACGCCGACCTTGACGTCATCGCGGTTGGGCAGACCCAGATGTTCCTTCGGCGTGACGTAGCACAGCATCGCGGTACCGGCCTGGGCGATGATCGCGGCGCCGATGGCCGAGGTGATGTGGTCGTAAGCGGGTGCGATATCGGTGGCCAGCGGGCCGAGGGTGTAGAACGGCGCCTCCTCGCACAGCTCCTCTTCCAGCCGCACGTTCTCCACGATCTTGTGCATCGGCACGTGGCCGGGGCCCTCGATCATCACCTGCACACCATGCGATTTCGCGATCTTGGTGAGCTCGCCGAGGGTGCGCAGCTCGGCGAACTGGGCCTCGTCGTTGGCGTCGGCGATGGAACCGGGGCGCAGGCCGTCACCGAGGGAGAACGTGACGTCGTAGCGCGCGAGGATCTCGCACAGTTCCTCGAAGTGGGTGTACAGGAACGATTCCTGATGGTGGGCCAGGCACCACGCGGCCATGATGGAACCACCACGCGAGACGATGCCGGTGACCCGCTTGGCCGTCAGCGGCACATAGCGCAGCAGCACGCCCGCGTGCACCGTCATGTAGTCGACGCCCTGCTCACACTGCTCGATAACGGTATCGCGGTAGATCTCCCAGGTCAGCTGGGTGGGATCGCCGTTGACCTTCTCCAGCGCCTGGTAGATCGGCACGGTGCCGACCGGCACCGGCGAGTTGCGCATGATCCATTCGCGCGTCTCGTGGATGTTCTTACCGGTGGACAGGTCCATGATGGTGTCCGCGCCCCAGCGAGTGGCCCACACCATCTTCTCGACCTCCTCCGCGATGGAGGAGGACACGGCCGAGTTGCCGATATTGGCGTTGATCTTCACCGCGAATTTCTTGCCGATGATCATCGGCTCGCATTCGGGGTGGCGGTGGTTGGCCGGGATCACCGCGCGGCCCGCGGCGACCTCGTCGCGCACCAGTTCGGGCGAAACCCCTTCGCGTGCAGCGATATAACGCATCTCGGCGGTGATGGTACCCGCCCGCGCCCAAGCCAGCTGGGTGCGCGGGCCTTCGACCTCGGGCTTTCCCCATTCGTCGCGCAGCTTGGGTAGGCCCGCCTCGAGGTCGATCGTGGCGGTGTCGTCGGTGTACGGCCCCGAGGTGTCGTAGACGTCGAAATGCGCGCCGGTGGTGAGGTTGATCCGGCGCACCGGGATACGCAACGTCAATCCGTCTGCTTCGACTTGTTCGTAGTGCTTGACACTGCCCTGGATCGGCCCGGTGGTCACCGTGTCGACACCCGCCGTGGTCGCGGAACGGCCAGTGGAACCCATATTTCCTCCCTACGCCGGCATTACCCGGTCAGGTTCATACGGTCGACGGCCCTGGATCGCCTCGCGGCTAGCCGTCCTCTCAGCCCGCTGGTGCGAGCCCCCGTGTGTTCAATTGTCGCTGGCGACCATACCCTGCTGGTCAAATGGGCACGTGGCAACAGCCCAGTTGACCTGCGGATGACCAGGTGCTTTCCGGGATCATCCCCGCGAACGTGGGGAACAACGTACGGCCTTCTGTGCTGGGTCAGGCGTTCGCGTAGGCGTCGCGCATGAGCTGAAGGTCGATCTTCTTCATTTTCAGCATGGCGGCGGTTGCCCGGTCGACCGCCGCCGGATCGCCGGTCAGCAGCTCATCGGCCTCTGCGGGCCATACCTGCCACGGGACGCCGTACTTGTCGAACAGCCAGCCGCACTCGATCTCCTTGCCGCCGTCGGCGAGCAGAGCATCCCAGAGCCGGTCGACTTCTTCCTGGCTGTCACAGTTGATCAGCAGCGACATCGCGTGGGTGTAGCTGTACTCGCCGCCACCGTTGATGCCGGTGAAGCGTTGACCTGCGAGTTCGAAATCCACCGTCATGACCGATCCGGCCTCTCGCATCCCGGAGTCGGTAAAGCGCAAGACCCGGATGATCTTGGAATCCGGAAACAGCGAACAGTAGAACTCGGCCGCTTCCTCGGCCTGGGTGTCGTACCAGAGGTTGGTGACGATCTTCTGCATGGTTGTCCTCCCGATCGAGTGATCTGGCCCTATCTATGCAGACTGCGCCTCTCGGCGGAATTCATCGCCGGTTTTCGCCGAACTCGACAGAGTTGTGGTCTGCCATCGACAGGAATGGCGTCAGTGATTACGGGCCGGAAGAATTCTGCCGGTGACTTCGCCCAGGCCGAGGCGGGTGCCTGCGGCGCCGGGTGCGGTGGCGGTGATGGTGACCTCGTCGCCGTCGAGCAGGAAGGTGCGTTCGGCGCCGGCCACGGTGAGTGGTTCGGCGCCGCCCCAGGACAGCTCCATGAACGATCCGCGCTGGTCGGCGGCCGGGCCGGAGATGGTGCCGGAGGCGAAGAGGTCGCCGGAGCGGGTGGCGGCACCGTTGACGGTCAGGTGTGCCAGCATCTGCGCCGGCGACCAGTACATTCCGGCGTACGGCGGCCGGGCGACCTGTTCGCCGTTCCATCGCACGCACAGCTCGAGATCGAACCCCCACGGATGCTGTTCGCGCAGGTAGGGCAGGGGTGGCGGGTCCTGGGGTTGGAGTGGGATCCGCGCTGATTCCAGTGCCTCGAGCGGGGTGATCCACGCTCCCATCGAGGTCGCGAACGATTTCCCGAGGAACGGGCCGAGGGGCTGGTACTCCCAGGCCTGGATATCTCGGGCCGACCAGTCGTTGATCAGGGCGACGCCGAAGACGTGGTCGGCGAAACCCGCGGTGCCGATCGAACTCCCGAGTTCGGAGCCGACGCCGATGACGAAGCCGAGCTCCGCCTCGATGTCCAGCCGTCGGGAAGGGCCGAAATCCGGTGTGCCGGAATTGGTTCGCCGCTGTCCGCACGGGCGCACGATATCGGTCCCCGACACCACGACGGTGCCCGCGCGACCGTGATACCCGACCGGAAGGTGGCGCCAATTCGGCAGCAGTGGCTCCGATCCCGGACGCAGCAGCTTTCCGAGATTCGTCGCGTGATCGATGCTGGCGTAGAAATCGACATAGTCGCCGATCCGCACCGGCAAGGCCAGGTGCACAGCTGTGAGCGGGAAGACCGCGTCCGCGGAGAGACCGCCGTCGACAAGGTCACGTACTCGTTCCCGCACCTGTGCCCAGCGCTGCGGGCCCTGGGCCAGAAAGGGATTGAGATTCGGGCGGGCGAACACCGGATCGTCGAGTGCCGTGGCGAGATCGATGACGTGATCACCGACCCGCACGCCGACGCGGAAATCATCGCCCCCCGGCGCGAACACCCCGTACGGCAGATGGTGCGGTCCGAACAGCGAATCCTGCGGTACCTCGAGCCGCGTCCTCACTGCGGCCCCCGCCCCGACCAGGTCCATGCATAGCCGGGATCTTCGCAGGCCAGCGCGCCCTCACACAGCTCGAGCGGCCGGAAGGTGTCGACCATGACCGCCAGTTCGTCGAAGAACTCCACCCCGATACTCGCCTCGTATGCCCCCGGCTGCGGACCGTGCGCATAACCGCCAGGATGCACCGATATCGAGCCCTGGCCGATCCCGGAACCGCGCCTGGCCTCGTAGTTCCCGCCGCAATAGAACATGATCTCGTCGGAATCGACATTGGAATGGTAGTACGGCACCGGAATCGACAGCGGGTGATAGTCCACCTTGCGCGGAACGAAATTGCAGACCACGAAATTGATACCCTCGAAGGCCTGATGCACCGGCGGCGGTTGATGCACCCTCCCGGTGATCGGTTCGAAATCATCGATATTGAAGGTGAACGGATACAGGCAGCCGTCCCAGCCGACCACATCGAACGGATGCGTCGCGTACACCATCCGCGTGCCTGCGATCTGGGCGCCCGGACGGTGCTTGACCAGGACTTCGATCTCCGTGCCGACGGCGAGCAGTGGTTCGCCCGGCCCGTGCAGATCACGTTCGCAGTACGGCGAATTCTCCAGTAGCTGACCGAATTTCGACAGGTAGCGTTTGGGTGGGGTGATATGGCTCGATGCCTCGATCGCATAGGCTCGCAATGGATCCGGGCCGATAGGCATCCAGCGATGGGTGGTGGCTCGCGGGATCAGAACGTGATCGCCCTTCCGGGCGGGCAGCGCGCCGAACACCGTCTCCACCACTGCGGCGCCCGACTCCACGTAGACGAGCTCGTCGCCGATGGCATTGCGGTACAGCGGCGACGCGGCGCCTGCGACGACATAGGACAACCGCACATCGGCGTTCGCCAGCAGCAACCGCCGTCCGGTGACTACGTCCACCTCTGCCCAACTGTCGCCGGGGAACAATTCGTGTAATCGCAGATGCCGGTGATGCAGCGGATGATTGGGTGTCGTCGACTGATCGGGTAACTCCCAGACCGTGGAGTCGATGATCGCCGGCGGCAGGCCGCGGTGATACAGCAGTGACGAATCGCCGGAGAAGCCCTCCTCGCCCATGAGCTCCTCGTAGAACAGGCGCCCCTGATCGTCACGATGCTGGGTATGCCGCTTCGGCGGCACCGACCCCACCTGCCGATAGAAAGCCATGAGCACACCTCCCGCCGAACGGACGGACAGCCAGCTCCATCGTATGCCGCGCACGCGCAACCCAGGTGCGGCTCGCGGCACCCGGGTCGGCTCAGCGATTACCCGCCGATATCGCCGGGCGAATAATCTGGCCTCGGGTTGCTGCGCCGATCTCAGGCGTTGCGCAGTGCCCGGTAGACGGCGGCGCCGACGAACGCGCCCAGCTCCTCGGGCGTCCACGCGCCGGTATCGGAGAGCAGGCTCCGCACTGCGCCCTCACCGGCCGATATCCACTGCTCGACCAGGACCGGAAGCTTGCGGTCGACGTCCTCGGTGCCCCAGGCGAGCAGGGTGGGGCGCAGCAGGCGGGTGCATCGTTCGACCACGAGCCCGCGTCCGCGCCCGAACGAATCGGCCACGGCGGGATCCGGGTTGCCGTAGAGCAGCAGCCAGGAATCCGGCCGTGCGGTCACCACCTCGAACAGCGCCCGGAACCCCTCGACGAACACCGGCTCACCGGCGTCGACCGCACGTTTGCGCAGCGCGCCGAGGACCCCGCCGATCACATAGGACTCTTCCCGGCGAATCAGTTCCTCGATCAACGCGACCCGGTCCGGGAAACACGCGTACACCACCGGCCGTGTGACGCTCATCCGCTCGGCGATCGCGGCGACGGTCACCGCAGCGATACCCTGCTCGATCGCGATGGCCAGCGCGGCGTCGAGCACCTGGGGCCGTCGGCGTTCCGGGCCGAGATGCTGCGCCCGTCGTCGCGGCCGCACAGCCGATTCGGTGCTCATGGAATCCCACGATATCAGCGGCTGCGTCCGCGTTGTCGCTGGTCTTGCGTGCGCTACCGGCTATTCCTACACTGATGAATAATAATGCTACGGTAATGTAGGAATTGCCTCCGGCTGTGCGCCGGACCGCCCGACCCGGCCCGAGGAGAACTGACGTGATGCGCGCGACCGGCCCCCTGTTCAACCCCAAGACCTGCGAATTCGCGGAGTTCGATGCCACGACCAGGCGCCTGCTGCGCGCCGTCGTCGACTGGTTCGAATCGCGTGGCAAGGCCGTGCTGAAGCAGGAGGATCGCGACCGGATCTGGTATTCGGAGTTCCTCGATTTCGTCAAGCGTGAGCGGGTGTTCGCCACGTTCTTGACCCCGGCGGCCGAGGCCGACGGCGACCCGGACAAGCGATGGGACACCGGGCGGATCGCGATGATGAGCCAGGTCCTCGGCTTCTACAGCATGCAGTACTGGTACGTCTGGCAAGTCACCATTCTCGGCCTCGGCCCGATCTGGCAGAGCGATAACGCCGCCGCCAAACGGCGGGCCGCGGCACTGCTGGATTCGGGGGAGATCTTCGCCTTCGGCCTATCGGAGAAGGAGCACGGCGCGGACGTGTACTCCACCGATATGGTGCTCGAACCTTCCGGCGACGGCGGCTTTCTCGCGACCGGCGGTAAGCACTACATCGGCAACGGCAATGCGGCCGCGATGGTGTCGGTATTCGGCCGCCGCGCCGACAAGCCGATCATCGACAGCTCGAAGGCACTGCGGGACAAGCCGACTCAGGACGATTATGAGGGCTACCTGTTCTTCGTCGCCGACAGTGGCCACGAGAACTACCGGCTGCGCGGCAATGTCGTCGACGGCCAGATGTATGTGGCGGCCTTCGATTTGGATCGGTACCCGGTGGCCGAGGAGGACATCCTGCATCGGGGTGAGGCCGCCTTCCACGCCGCGATGAACACCGTCAACGTCGGTAAGTTCAACCTCGGCTTCGGTGCGATCGGCGCCTGTGAACACGCCTTCTACGAGGCGATTCGGCACGCGGACAACCGCGTCCTGTTCGGCCACCGGGTGACCGAGTTCCCGCAGGTGCAGGCGCTGGTGACCGATTCTTACGCCCGGCTGATCGCGATGAAGCTCTACAGCGCGCGAGCCATCGACTACATGCGTTCGGCCTCGCCGCAGGACCGCCGCTACCTGCTGTTCAACGCCATCGAGAAGATGACGGTCACCCGGCAGGGCCAGCGCATCATCGAAGACCTCGCCGACGTGATCGCGGCCCGCGGGTTCGAGAAGGACATGTACTTCCCGATGGCGATGCTCGGGCTGTTCGGCCTGCCGCGGCTGGAAGGCACCGTGCACGTGAACATGGCACTGTCGCTGAAGTTCATGGCCGGCTACATGTTCCACTCATCCGACGCCGGCCTGGTGGCGCTGCGTTATCTGCCCGGCGCGGGTGCCGCCCCGAAGGGAGCGGTCCGCGCGGCTGCCGGAGCACTGAGTTGGTCGAGCAGGCGCCTCACCCCGCGCGCTGCCGCAGCGGTGCCCGCGCTCGGCGCACAACTGCGCGCTGCCGAACATGCGCCGGTCCCGACGCGTCGCGACGCCTCCGACGACGAGTTCCTGTTCCGGCAGGGGCCGAGCAGCGGGCTCGGCCGGATCCGGTTCGACGACTGGCGAGCGGTCTTCGAGCGATTCGCCCACGTGCCGAACGTCGCACTGTTCCTCGAACAGGCCCGCGCCTTCCAATCGCTGCTTGTCGCCGCAGGCCCAACCCCGCAGCAGCAACGCGACGTCGACTTCCTCTTTGCCTTCGGTGAACTGTTCACCGCCGTGCCCTACGCCCAACTGGTGCTGGAGCAGGCCGAGATCGACAACACCGATGACGCCGTGCTCGACCAGATCTTCGACCTGTTCGTCCGTCAGTTCTCCACCCACGCCCTGACCCTGCACACCAAACCCACCGCGACCGCCGCCCAGCAGACCCGGGCGATGGATCTGGTCCGCCGTCCTGTCGCCGACCGGACGCGGTTCGAGCGGGTTTTCGAGCAGGCCCGCGCGTTGTCCAGTGCATACGAGATGAACCCCTAGCCCGATGCCTCTTCTGCCGCGGTCGCCGAGCTTGCCGCGACTGCGAGCAGGCCGGCCTAGTCGGTGAACTCCGCGATCACCGGCGCGTGATCGCTGGCGCCCTTACCCTTGCGCTCCTCGCGGTCGACGACGGCATCGGTGGCCGTGGCGGCGAGGGCGGGAGAGGCCAGGAGGAAGTCGATGCGCATGCCCTCTTTGCGGGGGAAACGCAACTGGGTGTAGTCCCAGTAGGTGTAGACGCCGGGGCCGGGGGCGAAGGGGCGCATGACGTCGGCGAAACCGGTGTCGAGCACGGCGGTGAAGGCGTCGCGTTCGGGCTGGGAGGTGTGGGTTTTGCCTGCGAAGAATTCGGGTGACCAGACGTCGTCGTCGGTGGGGGCGATGTTCCAGTCGCCGACCAATGCGATCTTGGCCTGCGGGTCCTCGGTCAGCCAGCGGACCGCGTTGTCGCGCAGTGCGGCGAGCCACTCCAGCTTGTAGGTGTAGTGCGGGTCCTCCAGCGCGCGGCCGTTGGGCACGTACAGGCTCCACACGCGCACCCCACCACAGGTGGCGCCGATAGCGCGCGACTCCACCACCGGCGTGGCGATCAGCGATTCGCCTGCGTTCTTGTCGAAGCCGGGCTGATTCGGAAACGCCAGTTCCACCTCGGCCAGACCGACTCGGGACGCGATGGCTACCCCGTTCCACTGGTTGATGCCGAGGTGGGCCACCTCATAGCCGAGCTCGTCGAACCGTTCGAACGGGAACTGGTCATCGCGGCATTTGGTTTCCTGGATGGCCAGCACGTCGATGTCCTGGCGGTCGAGGAAGGCCGCGACCCGGTCCATCCGGGAGCGGATCGAGTTGACGTTCCAGGTCGCGAGGCGCACGGGGTTCCTTGTCGAAGAGAGGTGGAATGGAGGGTCTGATCCCGTTCTACCGCACCACGGGGATGCGGGGTCCTGGGGCGGCGTAGCGGTAGTGGTGATGGTCGAGGAAGCCGAGCGCACGGTACAGCGCCAGCGCCTCGGCGTTATCCACCTCTACCTGCACATACGCATGCGTCGCGCCCCGGTCGCGGCCCCAGCGGATCAGCTCGGCGCAGACCAGCGAGGCCAGCCCGTGCCGTCGGTGTTGCGCCGTGGTCGCCACGCAGGTCAGCCCGACCCAGCGCAGCCCGTCCGGAGCGGTGGTGAGCGCGCCGCGGCCGATCGCGATGGGCTGGGGGACGCCGAGCGAAGCGAAGCCGAGCTCACCGTCGCGTACCGAAGTCAGCACATCCGGCTCGGGATTCGGAGCGTTCGGGTCCGCCGGTTCGGTGCCGCGATGACGATGCAGTTCAATCCACGCCGCGTCGGGTGCGGGCGCGATTCGCACCATCGACGGGCCGCGCGGCAGGACGAAGTTGTCCAGATCGATCCCGAGCACGGCCGTCTCGCCCCAGGTATGCCAGCCCGACGGCGGCGGCGCCAGCCGATCCGGCAGCAGCAACCGCAACGGCAGGCCGCGCTCGGTCATCCACGCACCGATCCGATGCAAGGCATCCGCGGACACCAGCGCGGGGCCATCCGAATTACCCAGCGGTACAGCGGAGTTCGCGCGATCGGTGTAGCCGTGCCCGGCGCGCACCAACCAGCCGTCGATCCAGGCGTGTTCGGCGCCGGGCCAGCCGTCGGCCGCAGCCGCTTCCACCGTACGGATCTCGCTGGTCCGAATCGGCCTCGGTCCCACCGCTTTCAGTGCGACGACACGATCGGTGGACACCGACACGACCTGGCCGTCGGCGCCGCGCACGGTCGGCGGATCGAGCGAGACCAGCTCGCCGATCACATCCGTCATCGGCTGTGGATAGCCCTCGGGTAGTAGATACCGCAGCACCACCCGGCGGCCGAGCGGAATATCGGCGAAATCATTCATGCCCGAACGGATCCGGCACGGTGCCCGGCATCCAGCTCAAACCCGGTGTGCCCCAGCCGCTGCGCTTGATGGCCTTCTTCGCGGCGCGGGCATTGCGGCCGACCAGCACGTCGACATAGAGGAAGCCGTCGAGATGGCCGACCTCATGCTGGAGCATCCGGGCGAAGAAGCCCTTGCCCTCGATCTCCACCGGCTCGCCGTGCTCGTCGACGCCGGTGACCTTGGCCCAGTCGGCCCGGCCGGTCGGGAACTGCTCACCGGGAACCGACAGGCAGCCTTCCTCGTCGTCATCGGGATCGGGCATGGTCTCGGGGATCTCGGAGGTCTCGAGCACCGGGTTGATCACCGCGCCGCGGCGGCGGGTGACCGTGCCGTCGGCGGCCTCATCCGGGCAGTCGTAGACGAACATCCGCAGCGGCTTTCCCACCTGGTTCGCCGCAAGGCCGACGCCGTTGGCCGCGTCGAGCGTCTCGTACATGTCCGCGATCAGCCCGGCCAGCTCCTCCGGCGACTGAGTCACCCGTTCGGTCGGATTGTGCAGAACGGGATCGCCGACGATCACGATAGGGAGGATTGCCATGCGCACAATTTTGCCGCCCCGTCGTCATCGGGTGCGCGCCGCCCCTCGGCGGGTGCTTTTCCAGGTGGCCGAAGCCGGTCAGCGGGGCTGTCACCATGCCCGCGCGACACGTAACCGCTGGTACCGGACACGCCGTTGTACAGACGGCGCTTACGGCTATTCCCGTGGTTGAATGATCCGCGACGTATAAGCATCATTTCGTCCGACGGTGACTCGGCGAGGGAGCAAGATGGACGGCGCAGCAGCGCGGGACCTTTCCGCAATCCAGGACAGCCCTTCTACGAGCGAAGAGGTTACGGCCACCCAGCAGGCCGGTGACGACGGCCTGAGCCGTCGCGAACACGACATCCTGGCCTTCGAGCGCCAGTGGTGGAAATACGCCGGAGCCAAGGAAGAAGCGATCCGGGAACTGTTCTCGATGTCGCCCACCCGCTACTACCAGGTGCTCAACGCGCTCGTGGACCGGCCCGAGGCGATCGCCGCGGACCCGATGCTGGTCAAACGGCTGCGCAGGCTGCGGGCCAGCAGGCAGAAGGCCCGCGCCGCGCGGCGGCTCGGGTTTCAGGTGTGACGGACTAGGCTCGAACAGGTGAGTTATCCGAAACCCACTTCCGGCGGGATCCCGCTGCGAGCGTTGGCGATGGTGCTGATCGCACTGGCCATCGTCTTCGCCGGTCTCGGCGCGATGTCGCTGTCGAGCGCGGACTCCGACACCGAGTCGGCCGAGACCAGCGCGCCAGAAACGACGTCGGTGGCAGTGGCCCCGCAGGCCACCTCCGCGCGGACCACCACCGCCGTACCCACCACGACGGCTGCTCCGACCACCACCAGCACCACGCCGGTAGTGGATCAGACGACCCCGATCCGCGTGCTCAACAACAGCCTGGTCGCCGGACTGGCCTCCAAAACGGTGAATCAGCTCGCCGCCAATGGCTGGACCAACGCCTCGGCGGGCAACTATGCGGGCTCGACGATTGCGGCCACCACCGTCTATTACGGCAAGGCCGCCGGCGACAAAGCGGCCGCCGAAGCCGTTGCGGCAGTGCTGGGCGCGGGCGTGGCGCCGATGATCGCCGGATTGGGCGGTTCGACCGGCGTGGTCGTCGTGGTGACCGGTAACTGAGCCGCCCGACACGGCCCGAGAATCGAGCGACACGGCGGGCGTGGCATCATCTTGACCGATAAAACAAACGTGTCCACCCAGCTTTACTCGTAAACTCGGTACTCGTAAAGGAGTTCCCCGATGGCACCGTCCACAACTCGTCGCCCGTCCTGGCGGACCGTGACCCCGGTGCTGGCGATCGCCGTATTCGGCCTCACCGCCTGCACGAACAGCCAGGAGTCGAGTGACGTCCAGGGAACGACTCCGCCGGTGTGGACGAGTTCGCCCGCCCCGGCCGGTACCGAAAGCGGCCACGGCGGCAGCACCGGTGGGCACGGCGAGGCCCCGGCCGCCGGTGGCACGAAGGTCGAGCTGAAGGACGCCTCCGGCACCACCGTCGGCACCGCCGATATCACCGAGGCGGGCAGCTTCCTGCGCATCAGCGTCGAGGCCCACGGTCTGCGTCCCGGATTCCACGGCCTGCACATCCACCAGGTCGGCAAGTGCGAGCCCAATTCGGTGGCCCCCACCGGTGGTTCGGCAGGCGACTTCCTCTCCGCCGGTGGCCACCTGCAGGTCGGCGCCGCCAACTCGCATCCGGCCAGCGGCGATCTGACCTCGCTGCAGGTCCGTGAGGACGGCAACGCCACCCTCGTCACCACCACCGACAAGGTCACCATGGCCGACATCCGCGGCAAAGCGCTGATGATCCACGCCGACACCGACAACTTCGGCAACATCCCCGGCCGCTACACCCGCGCCGACGGTGGCAAGGGCCCCGATGAGGCCACCCTCGCGACCGGCGACGCGGGCGGCCGTGTCGCCTGCGGCGTCATCCAGTAGGAGCGTGCCGTCATGGGCGGGGCAGGGATCGAGAGGGTTGTCTTCCACGGTTCGCCCCGCCCGACCATCGGCGTCGAATGGGAGATCGCGCTCGTCGACAAGGTGACTCGCGATTTATCCAATACCGCTGCGGCGGTGTTCGATTCGGTCGGTGACCTGCGTGCCCACGACGGCACCCCACAGGTGACCAAGGAACTGCTGCGCAATACCGTCGAGCTCGTCACCGGTGTGCACAACACCGTCGGTGAGGCCATCGACGACCTGAGCGCCACCATGAACACGGTGCGCCGCGCCGCCGACCCGCTCGGTGTGGACCTGTTCTGCGCGGGCACCCATCCGTTCGCGCAGTGGTCGGCCCAGCAGCTGACCCGCTCACCGCATTACGACGAGCTGATCGAGCGCACCCAGTGGTGGGGCAGGCAGATGCTGATCTGGGGCGTGCACGTGCACGTCGGAGTGTCGCATCAGGACAAGGTCTTTCCGATCCTGAACTCGCTGCTGCTGTCGTATCCGCATCTGCTCGCGCTGTCGGCCTCCTCGCCGATGTGGTCCGGGTCCGATACCGGTTATGCGAGCAACCGCGCGTTGATGTTCCAGCAGCTGCCCACCGCGGGCCTGCCGTTCCAGTTCGAGAACTGGACCCAGTTCGAGTATTTCGTGCACGACCAGTTCAAAACCGGTGTGTTCGAACAACTCGGCGGCATGCACTGGGATATCCGGCCCGCACCGAAATGGGGAACCATCGAGGTCCGCGTCTGCGACGGCATCTCCACCCGCGCCGAACTGGCCGCGATGGCGGCATTCATCCACTGCCTCATCGTCGATCTGGATCGCCGGGTGGAAAACGGTGAGCAGTTGCCGACCCTGCCGCCGTGGCATGTGCAGGAGAACAAGTGGCGGGCCGCGCGTTACGGGCTGGACGCGATCGTCATCGTCGACGCCGACAGTAATGAGCGACTCGTCACAGATGATCTCGCCGAGCTATTGAACCGGTTGGAGCCGACCGCGAAACTGCTCGGCTGCGCCGACGAACTCGCCTCGATCGCCGAGATTCCCACGCGCGGGGCCTCCTACCAGCGTCAGCGCAAGGTGGCGGCCGCGGCGCAGGGTGATCTCGTCGCGGTGGTGGACGAGCTCGTCAAGGAGCTCGATCAGTAGGCGATACGGCTGCTGTCGGCTGACGTTCAGTCGGCCGGGGGGATGACGTTCACCTGCCGTTTAACATGGTCGATGTGTTAGTCGAAGACCCGAACTCCAGAGTTGGCGACGCGGACCGATTGCCGGTGCCGCGTACCCGGATTCGAGTCCTCGCCATGGGTGCCGCGATCGCCGCGGTACCGGCCCTGCTGATCACCCTTCAGGTGCTCGCCCTTGTGCAGGGTTTCGAAGGTCCGCTGGAGAGCCTGTGGCGTGATTACGCGGGCACACCCAAGTCGATGACGGTGCCGTGGGCGGGGCTGGCGCTGGCGCTGGTCGGGTTGCCGACCCGGCGCCGGATCATCGCGGCGGGCGTCGCGGTGGCGATCGACGCCGTCTGTGCGGGCGGCCGGATGCTGGCGGGGGACCCGTTCACGGTGGGTAACGGCCCGGTGATCGTCTTGACCGCGATCGCGGTGCTCGCGCTGGTGCGCTGGGAGGGGACCGAACGCCGCAACGCCCTGCACGCGGCGGCCTTGGGTGCGCTGCTGATTCTGGCCACCAAGGTCGGTGACGTCTGGTTGAACGTCACGATCCTGACCCAGCCGCAGGTCCTCGACGAGTACGTCATGCTGGCCGATCACGCCCTCGGTGACCCGTCGTGGGTGATGGGCCGGGTGCTCGAGACCCTCGGCCCGTCGGTGGATGCGGTGCTGCACTGGGTCTACATCGAACTGCCCGCCGCGGCGATCGTGGTCGCGGTGTGGCAGTTGCGCGGGGTGGTGTCGACCGGACGTTGGCCGGGCCACTACCTGGTGCGGACATTCCTGGTGCTCGGGCTGGTCGGTCCGCTGATCTATGTGCTGTTCCCGGTGGTCGGCCCGATGTTCGCCTTCGGCGCCGACGGTGCCGGGTTCCAGCTCGGCAACTACTGGCCGCAGGTGGTGCCGCCGATCGACCGCAATCCGTCGGCCCTGGACTTCGACACCGTGACACCGCGCAACTGCATGCCGTCCATGCACACCGCGTGGGCGCTCGCGGTCTTCCTGCACACCCGCCGCGCCGCCGACGGCAGCCTGGCACCGCGCTGGCTGCGCTGGGGCGGCATGTTCTGGCTGCTGTGCACGCTGGCGGCGACGCTCGGCTTCGGCTACCACTACGGCGTCGATCTGGTCGCGGGCGCGGTGCTGTGCCTCACGGTGGAGTCGGCGCTGCGTGACCCCGAGCGTGGCTGGGGCTGGTTCCGCATCCGGCTGGTCGCCGGAGGCGCGTTCGTACTGGCCGCGCTGCTGATCTCCTACCGCTACCTGGCCGTGCCGATGGCGGAGTACCCGGTGCTCGCGGGCACCGTCGTGCTGGCGCTGCTGGCGGCCGTGGCCGCGGCCTTCCATGGGACCTGGTTCGCGCGCAGGCAGAAGGTGCGGGCCGAGGAGATGGAGTCGGTCGCGGTTTCGGCCGAGTAGCTGTCGCCGAGGTTCGGATCGGGACTGTCAGCCGACCGGCGGATCAGTTCCCCGGCCGCTGGTCCAGCTCGTTGCCCAATTCGTTGACGGCGAGCAGCCCGTCACGGTGCCGCTGTTCGCGATAAGCGGTGCGGCCGATCAGATGCGCGATCACCGGGGCGGTGAGCAGGGTGAACAGGCCGACGAGCACCAGCATCCAGGCGTCGGGGCTGTCGTAGACCCGGATGATCGTACCCGCGAGCACCAGATTCAGGCCGATGACCTGCGGCTTGGTGGCGGCATGCATGCGCATGAGGGTGTCGGGGAACCGGACGATGCCGATGGCCGCGGTGAACGCCAGCGCCGCGCCGAGCACGATGAGGATGCCGGAGATCCAATCGAGGAGGGTGCTCATCGGTCGTCCTGCACTCGGAATCGGGAGACGGCGGCCGAGCCGAGGAATCCGACCAGTGCCAGCGCCACGATGGCGGGCACCACGGTGGTGTCGCGGCTGTAGGCGGCCCACACGGCGAGCCCGCAGATGGCCATGGCGACCAGTGAATCGATGCCGACCACGCGGTCGAGGGTGCTCGGCCCGGCCAGCGTGCGGTAGGCGGTGATCAGTGCGGCCGCCACCAACAGGATCGCGGCCGTCACGGCGACGACGATCATGGTTTCACCTCCCGTGTCACATTCGCCGCGACCGCCGGCCGCTGGAATGTCGCGATCAGCAGTCGCTCCAATTGCCTGGTGGTGCGGTAGAACTTGTCCACCGCCTTATCGCTGCCGACATCCATGACGTGCACGTACACCACGCAGCGTTCGCGATCGAGCTCCAGCACCATGGTGCCGGGGATGAGATTGAGCAGATTGGTGCACAACACCAGCACCAGATCCGATTTGAAGCTGAAATAGACGCGCAGCACGCCGGAGATGGGTGGCGGTGCGGGCCGGACCGCGAACCAGGCCACCTGCAGACTCGATTCGAGCGCGTAGTACACGCTGACGGCGAACAGCTGCAGCAACGGTATCGGCCGCACCCACCCGGTGACGGGCACCCGCGGCAGGGGCAGCGTCACCATGATGAGCGCGCCGACTACCAGCCCGGCGATCACATTGGCGGCGCTCAGCCTGCCCCACAGCGCCACCCACACCGCTGCCAGCCACAGCAGGATGGCGATCCGGATCACGGTCTCGCGGCTCATCGCGGCTCCGATCCGAGCACGGCGGTGATGTAGACGCTGCGATCGCGCAGGTCGTCGGCGGCACGGTCGGCGATGTTCAGGATCGGGCCTGCCCATACCGTCAGTGCGAGGCCGACGCCGACCAGCGCGGCAGTGGAGGTCACCATCAGCGACGGCATCCGGCCGGGGTGGGTGCGCTCGTCGTAGAGCATGTCGGTGGAATCCTCCACCAGCGTTGGCAGTGTCGCCGCGGCCAGATGGCCCTCGGGCGCATCGGCCCGCGGCCGCCAGAACGCCTTGCTCCACACCCGCGCCACGGCGTACAGGGTGAGCAGGCTGGTGAGGACTGAGCCACCGACCAGCACCCAGGCCAGCACACTGCCGTTCTGGGCGCCCGCTTGCAGTAGGGCGACCTTGCCGACGAATCCGGAGAACGGCGGAATGCCACCGAGATTGAGCGCGGGGACCAGGAACAGAATCGCCAGTAGCGGGCTCGCCGCGGCCAGACCGCCGAGCCTGCGCAGCGATACCGATCCGGCTTGTCGTTCGATCAGGCCGACCACCAGGAACAACGCCGTCTGCACCAGAATGTGGTGGGCGATGTAATACACCGCACCCGACAACCCCATCCTGCTGGCGAGACCGACACCGAACACCATGTAACCGATATGACTGACCAGGGTGAACGAGAGCAGCCGTCGGATATCGCTCTGCGCGATCGCACCGAGAATGCCGACCAGCATGGTCAGCAGGCCCGAGATCAACAGGACATTGTCGAAGCCGCCGTCGGGGAAGATCAGCGTGTATGTGCGGATGATCGAGTAGACGCCGACCTTGGTCAGCAGACCGGCGAAGACCGCGGTCACCGGGGCGGGTGCAGTCGGATAGGAGTCCGGCAACCAGCTCGACAGCGGGAACACCGCCGCTTTGATGCCGAAGGCCACCAGCAGTACCGCGTACACCGCATTGCGGACGCCGATCGGTACCTCGTCCATCCGGACGGCGAGCTGGGCCATGTTCAGTGTTCCGGTCGCGCCGTAGGCCAGCGCGATACCGGTCAGGAAGATCATCGACGACAGCATCGAGACCATCACATACGACACGCCCGCGCGGATCCGTTCCTCGGTCGCACCGAGGGTGAGCAGCACGAACGAGGCGACCAGCAGGATCTCGAAGCCGACGAACAAGTTGAACAGATCGCCTGCGAGGAATGTCATCGAGACGCCCGCGCTCAGCACCAGATACGTGGGCCAGAAGATCGAGGTCGGCTGTTTGGTGTCGGCGTCGCGGATGTTCTGGCCCGCACCGTAGACGGCCACGGCGAGCAGCACGATCGACGACACCAGCTCCATCGCGGCCGCTAACCGGTCCACCACGAGCGTGATACCGATCGGGGTTTCCCAGCCGCCGACCTGCAACGCGGTCGTGCCGTCACGGTCGGCGAGGAACAACAGCACCGCGCATACGGCCACCGCCGAGGACAGCGAGATCAGTGCGACCAGCCGCTGGGTGCGCGGACGACGCCCGAACACGAGCGTGGTCGCGGCGGCGAGCAGGGGGATCAGGACCGGCAGCGGTGTCAGCACCGGCAGCAGGTCGGGCGGCAAGCTCATTCCTCGGGATCCTCCTGCTCGCGCTTGGCCGCGATCCCGACATCCTCCGGGTCGTTCTCGACGTCATCGGTGGTGGTCAGGGTGAAGGAGCGGTAGGCGAGGGCGAGCACGAAGGCCGCGAGGCCCATGGTGATGACGATCGCGGTGAGCACCATGGCCTGAGCCAGCGGGTCGGCCATCTCCTCATGGGCGTCATCGGTGGCGCCGCTGATGGGTGGTTTCCCGTCCGAGCCCGCCATGGTGAGCACCAGCAGGTTCACCGCGTTGCCGAACAGGATCATGCCGAGCAGCATCTTCGATACGGCCCGCTCGAGGATCAGATACACACCGCACGCCACCAGCACACCGATGACGATCATCAGAGTCAGATTCATGCTCATTTGACCGCCTCCCTGACCTCGGTGGGCTCCGGCGATTCGGCCAGTTCGTGATCCAGGCGCGCACCGAGGCTGCGCAAGACATCGAGGACGAGCCCGACGACGATGAGGTAGACGCCGAGATCGAAGAACAGCGAGGTCACCAGCTTGACGTGGCCGAGCACCGGCAGCGTGACCTCCAGGATCGCCGACGACAGCGGCGGCGCGCCGAGGATCACCGAGGTGGTCGCGGTGCCCGCCGCGAGGGCAAGGCCGGCGCCGAGCAGATGCCCGGCCTCCACCGGCAACGCCTCACCGAGTTCATAAGGTCCACCGGCCAGATACCGCAGTACCAGCGCCAATCCGGCGGTGAGCCCGCCGGCGAAACCGCCGCCGGGGCCGTTGTGACCGGAGAAGAAGAAGTAGACCGACAGCACCATCATGGTCGGGAACACCAGCCGGGTGGTGATCTGCATGACCATCGAGCGTTCGCGCCGATCGACCAGCCTGCCCGCGGGCAGCCAGCTCACCAGCCCCGGCCGGTAGTTCGGTGCGTCCGCCGCACGTGGCGCGCTGCCGAAGCGGCGGCTGCGGAACACCAGCGACGCCACGCCGGTGGCCGCCACGACCAGTACCGAGATCTCGCCGAGGGTGTCCCAAGCGCGGATATCGACCAGCAGCACGTTCACCGCGTTCTTGCCGCCGCCGAATTCGTAGGCCGCGTCCGGGATGCGCTGCCAGATCGGTGTCGTGCTGCGGGCCGCTACCGCGAACGCGCCGAGCACCGTGACGGTGACGCCGACACACGCCGCGAGCACCGCGCGCCTGATATTGAATCCGGCGCTGCGCTCGCCGGTGATCTCGGCCGGGAAGGCCCGCAGGACCAGCACGAACACCACCAGCGTCAGGGTTTCCACCAGAAACTGGGTGAGTGCGAGGTCGGGTGCGCCGTGCAACGCGAAGATGACGCCGCAGCCGTAGCCGGTGACCCCGACGACAAGCACGCTGGCGAGGCGGTTGCGCAGCACCGTCGCGCCGAGCGCCATGGCCACCATGATCGCGCCGATCGCCAGCTGTAGCGGCGAGTCCCACAACCGCATCTGGACCCCGGTCCTGGTACCGAGGGCGAGTACGACCGACGGCAGGATGATCAGGGTGCACAGGATGATCGCCTGGCTGGCGGGCAGCGAACCGCGCTGCACCGAGCCGGTCATCCGCAGCGACAGCTTGTCCATCCCGCGCAGCGTGGCGTCGTAGGCACGGTCGGCGTTGCCGAGCATCGGGCGCGGGGATTCGCCGATCTGCCCGCGGAACCGGAACAGGACCAGGCCCGCCGCAATGATCAGGATCGTCAGGGCGAGTACTTCGTTGAAGCCGTGCCACAGCAGCAGATGCGAGTCGAGAACTCCCGGTATCGATCGCGCGTATGGGCTGATCAACTTGTCCAGGCCGGGTGCGGCCAGGCCCGCGATCAGGCTGCCCGCGGCCAGGAGCGCAGGTGCGCCGAGCAGCAGCGCGCCCGGCCGGTGCCACTGCGGTTCGGTGACGCCGGGCTTGTCGCCGAAGGCGCCCCAGATGAAGCGCGCGCTATAGGCGACGGTCAGCATCGAGCCGAGCGCGACGACACCGGTCAGCAGCAAGCGGGAGGGCTCGGTGAGGATACCGGCGTGCAGGGTCGCATCGAGCGCGCTCTCCTTGGCCACGAATCCGACCATCAGCGGAATGCCCGCCATGCTCAATGCGGCAAGTATCGCCACACCGCACAGGATGGGCGCGCGTCGCCAGAGGCCGGTCAGCGCGCGCAGGTCACGGGTGCCCGCGCCGTGGTCGACGATGCCGACCACCATGAACAGGCACGCTTTGAACAGTGCGTGCGCCACGATCAGCGCCACCCCTGCCAGCGCGGCATCGGGGGTGCCGATGCCGACCATGAGGATCAGGAAGCCGAGCTGGCTGACTGTGCCGAAGGCCAGCACCAGTTTGAGGTCGCTGACCTGGAGGGCGCGCACGCCGGCGAGCAACATGGAAGCGCCGCCGAGTACCAGCACGATCGGATGCCAGACCGGATTGTTGGCGAACACCGGCGCCAGCCGCGCGACCAGATACACACCGGCCTTCACCATGGCCGCGGCATGCAGATACGCGCTGACCGGGGTGGGTGCGGCCATGGCGCCGGGAAGCCAGAAGTGCAACGGGACGATGGCGGATTTGCTGAGCGCGCCGACCAGGATCAACACCACCGCTACGTTCACCGCGAGCCCGCTCGGCGGCTGCTCGGCGGCAAGCAGATCCGAGATCAGATAGCTGCCGTTGACCTGGCCGAGGATGATGATGCCGACCAGCATGGCGAGTCCGCCCGCGGCGGTGACCAGCAGCGCCTGGATGGCGGCCTTGCGGCTTTCGGTGCGTTCGGAGTTGTGGCCGACCAACAGGAACGACAGGACGGTTGTGGTCTCCCAGAAGACGAACAGCAACACCATGTTGTCGCTGGTGACCAGACCGAACATGGCGCCCGCGAAGCCGACCATCTGGGCCGCGAACACTCCGAGGCGTGGTTCTGAGTCGTCGAAATAGCGCCCGCAGTAGAACAGGATCAGTGACCCGATCCCGAGAACCAGTGCGCACATGACCGCGGCCAGCGAGTCGAAACGCAGGTCGATGTTCATCTCGATGCTCGGCGCCCAGCTGAGCCGGACCTGCTTCGTCTCGTTCCAATTCGCGAAGACCCAGCTCAGGCAGCCGAGGGGAACGAGGGCGAGTAGATAGAAGGCGTTTCGCCCCATCGCCCGAACGCACAGCGGTGCCAAGACAGCGGCAAAGGCATGGGCGAGCAGAATTCCGAGCAAACTTCACTCCGTCGGGTCGGTGCGGCGGGGTGTGCGGTCCTATCCTACGTGGGCGGATAGTAGGACTTGCGTCCAGGTACCTATGTGTTCCGCCATATTCGGCCGAACGGGCTATGCCTCCGCAAATCTTCCGGTGCCGGTGAGATCCGGTACGAATCCGGTCGGGTACCGCTGCCCGGGGTGTGCCGAGCCGACGCGACGAACGCTGCCGTACTCAGCGGTTGTCGACCCTCGCTTCGGCATAGCGGCGCAGGGATTCGACCTGATCGGGATCCAGCGACGGCCGCACCACCGACTGCGCCGAGGCCAGATCCGCTGCGGTGACATCGGCGGCGGCGACATCGCGGCGCATCGCGGCGAGTGCGGCCTCGCGCAGCAGTGCGGCGCAGTCCGCGGCGGAGTAGCCGTCGAGCTCCTCGGCCAGCCTGGCCAGGTCGACGTCGGCGGCCAGCGGTACCGAACGCCCGGTTGTTCGCAGAATTGCCAGCCGGGCTTGCGCATCGGGCGGCGGCACGAAAACCAGCCGCTCCAGCCGACCGGGGCGCAGCAGTGCTGGATCGATCAGCTCGGGACGATTGGTCGCACCCAGCACCACCACCTCACGCAACGGTTCGACCCCGTCGAGCTCGGTGAGCAGCGCGGCAACCACCCGATCGCCTACGCCGGAGTCCGAACTCTGACCACGACGGGGCGCGAGGGCGTCGACCTCGTCCAGGAAGATCAGCGACGGCGCCGAATCACGCGCTCGCTGGAACAGCTCGCGCACCGCCCGCTCGGAGGAGCCGACCCATTTGTCCATCAGCTCCGCGCCTTTGACCGCATGCACGCTGAGCTGGCCACTGCCCGCCAGCGCGCGCACCAGATAGGTCTTGCCGCATCCGGGTGGGCCGTACAACAGCACACCGCGCGGTGGCTCGATGCCGAGCCGGGCGAACGAATCCGGATGCCGCAGCGGCCACAGCACCGTCTCGGTGAGTGCCTGTTTCGTCTCGGCCATATCACCGACATCGTCGAGACCGAGACTGCCGATGGCCAACTCCTCCATCCCGGAGCGCGACAGCGGCCGGATCACCTCGAGCGCACCGAGCAGATCCTGCTGGTTCAGCTCCGGTTCGGCCTGATCGCGATTGGCCCGCGACGCCGCGCGCAGGGCCGCCTCCCGGCATAGCGCGGCCAGATCCGACACTACGAAACCGGGTGTCTTCGCGGCGATGTCGTCGAGCTTCAGCTCCCCGGTCGGCACCTTGCGCAGCAGCTGTTCCAGCAGTGCCCGGCGCACCGCGGCGGTGGGTAGCGTCAGCGCCAGCTCGCGATCGCAGAGGTCGGGGGCACGCAGCCGGGAATCGAGGTCGGCGGGATGAGCAGTGGTGGAAAGGAAAGCGACACAGGGTTCGGCGATGGCCGCGCGCAGCTGATCCAGGATCAGCGTGGCCACCGGATCGGCGGTCGCGGGCAGCAGCGCATCGATATCGGTGATGAGCAGGATCCCGCCCTGCCCGGAACTCACCGCGGCCACCGCCTCGGCCACCTCGCGCAGCCGGGCGCCGCTCTCGGCGGCGCCGACGGCCGGACCGTCCAATTCGATGATGCGGCGCGGTGCGGTGACCGCGCGGGCCAGCGTCGCCTTGCCGACGCCCGCAGGGCCGGTGATCAGCACACCGAGATGCGGCGACGCACCAAGGGTTTTCAACAGGTCGGGCTCGTCGAGTGCCAGCGTCAGCCATTCGGCGAGCTTGGCGGCCTGGGTGTGCGCGCCCACCAGATCCTCGGCCGGTATCGGGGCGGAGCGGGCCGCGGCGACCGTGCCGGTCGGGTCGGCGGTCATATTCGCGGAGGACTCACGCCCGTCCGCGGTGGCGAGGGCGTGACCGTTGCGGCCCGCCGCCGCGGCGATGGCACCCGGCCCCCAGTCGACCGCGGTATTGGGCTGCACGCTCACCGGTCCCGGCGACGGATCGGTGGCGGTGACGGTGAGCAGTTCGGTGGTCCAGGCGATGCCGAAGGTGCGCGACAGGGCCTGACTCGCCGCCGACGACGGTAGATCCGGTCCCAGATCGCGGGGCAGCAGCGAGACCGTGTCACCGACGGTGACGATCTTGCCGAGCAGCGCCTGCCGCAGCGTCGCCGCCGGGATCGATCCGGTGGCGTGCGCGGAGCCGCTCACCGAGATCTGCTTACCCCCATAGACGGTCGCGGGCGACACCACCACGGTCGCGTTCTCCCGCAATCCGGCATTGGACAGCGTCACATCGTCGAGCAGGGCCACCCCCGCCGGCGTGCCCGCCGGTGCGATACCGGCCACCGCGGCGGTCCGCCGGGAACCCACCAGCGTGATCCCGTCCCACTCGCGCAGCCCGAGCGCGGTGAGCACCTCGGCATGCAGTCGCACCACGCCACGGCGGGCGTCGGCAGCGGAGGGATTCAGACGCGCGGTTAAAGCCAAGTCAGCCATCGCAACCATTCTGCCTGTGTTCAGGGCCGCTGGGGCCGCGTGTTCGCGGCCCTTTTGATGGCTCGCGTTTCCGCTTCCGCGCTTGCCTTCGGCGTGCGCGGTGGCAGCGGAAACACGAGCCGGGCCGCGAACCGGCTCATCGGGGTGTACCCGATGGTTGCGTCTTCGTGAACGGTCTGGATCAGGGCTCGACGATGCCCGCGGCTTCGGCGACCGGAACGTCGGCCATTTCATCGGACAGGCAGACCAGCTTCGCGGTGCCGAGCGCGACATTGGGGCTGCCGACGAACGGGCTCTCCGGGTGCTCGACCAGAATCTGCTCGATCAGGGCCTTCTCCCCGGCGATGTCGAGTTCCCGGAACTCCGCGCACGTGGTCTGCGAGGCCGTGCCGGACGTGCTTTCCCCGGAGCGCGTCGTGGTGGGCGTGCCCGTGGTTTCGCTCGACTCGGTCGTGGTTGTCGCCGCGGTCGTGGTGGCGGCGGTCGAGGTGTCGGTGGTGCCCTTGCGCAGCCCGTTCGCCTCGGTGGCCTCGTCCGGCCCACAGCCGGCCAGCACGAGAGCCAACGCGCCGACGGACAGAATCGTCGCAGGAATTCGCTTCATATCGTGGGTTCCCCGGTGATCAGCGGCGCCGGAGCCTCCGGCGCATCCGGTGCAGCGTACCGGGTAGGGACGGTTCTTCGACATGGGAGCCTCACAGGATCGAGCGCCCGTCGGGCGCACGGGCAGGTGCGTTCCCTACTGTCGGGTATCGGCCTTGCTGTCGCCTTATCGATCGCTGAAAGCTCGGATCGCCGCAGCTCAGCGGTTGATCAGCGACTGCCAGTCGGCGGGAACCCGCGCCCGAGGGCCCGGCACGCCCTGTTCCTCGGGATGCTGACGCGGCGGCGCCAGTTCGGGTC
Organism: Nocardia sp. NPDC059180; assembly: GCF_042754945.1. Lineage (NCBI taxonomy): Bacteria > Bacillati > Actinomycetota > Actinomycetes > Mycobacteriales > Nocardiaceae > Nocardia > Nocardia sp. NPDC059180. The sequence goes on along the minus strand of NZ_JBHZBU010000011.1, from coordinate 101,110 downwards.
CGCCGCTGAACATCTCCTCGGTGCGGAAATCCCAGTACCAGTCCTCGCCCGGCTCATAGCTCTGGATGAAGGGATGGCCGGTCACCGCGGAGTGCTTGCTCGCGTGCTGTGCGGGGGAGCTGTCGCAGCAGCCGACGTGTCCGCATTGCGCGCAGCGGCGCAGATGCACCCACCAGCCCGCGGCGGCCTCGCATTCCACACAGCCGGGACCACTCGGTGGAACGGTCGGATCGATGCCTTGGGGTAACTCGGTCATGCCGGATCTCCTGTCGATTCCAGATTCGCGGGTTCGTCCTCTTCGCGGTGCAGCGGCAACCACACGGTGAATGTGGTGTCGCCCGGCCGGGATTCGAGCCGGATATCGCCGCGATGTTTGTTCACCACGATCCGGAACGAGATGTCGAGGCCGAGGCCGGTGCCCTCACCGACCGGTTTGGTGGTGAAAAACGGTTCGAAGATGCGATCGCGCACCTCGGTGGGTACGCCGGGGCCCGAGTCGTTGATCTGCACGACGGCGCAATCGTTGTCGTGCCTGGTGCGGATAGTCAGGGTGCCCGATCCGTCCATCGCGTAGACAGCGTTGTCGATCAGATTGGTCCACACCTGGTTGAGCTCGGCCGCGTAGCAGGGGACCGGGGGCAGCGCGCGATCGTAATCCTTGACCACCTCGATCGAGTCGCCGATCTTGCGGTTGAGCATCACGAGCGTGCTGTCGATCAGTTCGTGCAGGTCGACCACCTGGAACGGGGCCCGGTCCATCTGCGAATACTGTTTGGCCGCACCGACCAGCGTGGAGATGCGGGTGGTCGAGTCCGCGATCTCGTTCATCAGCAATTCGGTTTCGATGGTGTAGTTCAGCCAGCGGATCGCGCCTTCGAGCACCTGCGGGGTGCAGTCTTCGAGGGTCGCGGCCACCCGGTCGAGCCAGTCGGCGTCGAATCCGGCCTGCACGAAGTTCGGCGCGAGATCCCATCCGTCGGCGATGCCGTGCCGGTCGAGCCATTCACCGAGCAGATCCTCGCGGTCCGCGGCCTCGATCGGCGTCAGCTCGGGGGCCTTGGCGACCTGGGCCGCGGCCTCTTCCTGCAAGCGCACCAGCGCTTCCAGCGAGGCAGTGTCGAATTTGCCCTGGGCCATCATGGCCAGTTTGTGCCGCATACCCGCGATTCGATCGCGCAGACCGGAGGTGGCGCGCACCGCTGCGGCGGCCGGATTGTTCAGCTCGTGGGTCAGGCCTGCCGACAGCGAACCGAGTGCGAGCAGCCGCTCGCGCTGGGCGATGCGTGCGTTGCTGTTGCGCTGGCCGAAGAAGACGCCCTCGAGCAGATGCACCGCCATCGGGAACCATTCGTGCATCATCCGCGAGAAGGTGGTGGCGTCGACGACGAAGAACCGCGACGGGCGCGTGACATACATCGAGCCGCCATAGTGCTGATCGGCGCGCTCGCCCAGATAGGCCGCCCACGCTCCGGCATACGAGCCGCGATGATCGGTGCGGATCATCTCGATCTCCTGACCACCGGACAGCTTGGTCAACCGCACCTCCCCGTCCATCAGCACGTAGAAGCAGGTCGCCGGATCGCCCTCGCGGTAGACCGGTCCGGGTTCGATCCGCTCGATCCGGCCGTCGGCGCACAACCAGGCCAACTGCTCGTCGTCGAGCTTCTCGAACAGGAACAGCGTGCGCAGTTCCGCCGGATCGCAGATCAATTCTTTGCCCACGTCTGGATCCTCCTACGCCAGGTACCGGTGCACGAGCATGACCGCCATCGCGCCTTCGCCGACGGCCGAGGCCACCCGCTTCGCCGATTCGGCGTGCACGTCACCGGCCACGAATACGCCGGGCACACTGGTCTCGAGGTGGTGCGGGGGCCGGGGCAGTTCCCAGCCGGCCGGGCGCGCGCCGTCGACCAGCAGGTCGGGGCCCGCGAGTACGTAGCCGGCGTCGTCACGCTGCACCACGGCGTCGAGCCAGTCGGTCTGCGGTGCCGCGCCGATGAACAGGAACAGCCGCTCGGTGGGGGCCTTCTCCTCGGCGCCGGTCTCGTTATCGCGCAGCACGATGGTGTGCAGGTGATCATCGCCGTCGACGCCGACCACCTCGGTGCGGGTGTGTACGCGGATGTTCGGCGTCTGCGCGATCTGCTGGATCAGGTAGTAGGACATGGACTGCTCCAGCGAAGCCGCCCGCACCACCAGATGCACCGTGCGCGCATTGCGTGACAGGAACATCGCGGCCTGACCCGCCGAATTCGCGCCGCCGACGATGTAGACGTCGTGTTCGGCGCATTCGGCGGCCTCGGTCATCGCCGAGCCGTAATACACCCCGCGCCCGGTGAATTCGTCGACGCCCGGCGCCGGATGACGCCGATAGTCCACCCCGGTCGCGATGATGACGGTGTGCCCGCACAGCCGTCCACCGTCGGCGAAGCGTACGGTGCGCGCCGAACCGTTGACCTCCAGGCCGACCACCTCGCGGGTCGTAATGACCTCCGCGCCGAACTTGGCGGCCTGGCGGCGCGCCCGATCGGCCAGCTGCGCACCCGACAATCCGTCGGGGAAGCCGAGGTAGTTCTCGATACGCGAACTCTGCCCCGCCTGTCCGCCGGTGGCGGTGCGCTCGACCAGCACGGTGCGCAGACCCTCGGATGCGCCGTACACGGCCGAGCCCAATCCGGCAGGGCCACCACCGACCACGATCAGATCGTAGAAATCGTCGACCGGTTCGGTGCTGAGCCCGACACCGGCGGCGAGTTCGCTGTCGGTCGGTTGCAGCAGCGCCTGCCCGTCGGCGGTGATCACCACAGGACAGCGGCGCTGGTCGGCGCCCGCGGCCTCCAGCAGCCGCGCGCCCTCCGGTTCATCGGCCAGATACCAGCGGTAGGGCAGCTGGTTGCGCGCCAGGAACTCACGGACCTGCGACGATCGGGGTGACCAGCGGTTGCCGATCACCTTGGTCCCGGTCACCGGCCGCTGGTCGCTGCCGCGCCACGCCTCCAGCAGGGCGTCGAGCACCGGGTACAGCTTTTCCTCCGGCGGGTCCCACGGCTTGAGCAGGTAGTGGTCGAGATCGATGACGTTGATCGCATCGATCGCGGCATTGGTGTCGGCGTAGGCGGTGAGCAGCACCCGCCGCGCATACGGATGCAGGTCCATGGCCTGCTCGAGGAATTCGATGCCGTCCATGCCCGGCATGCGGTAGTCGGCGATCAGGACGGCGACCGGCTGATCGCGCAGCTTGAGTTCGCGCAGGGCCTCGAGTGCCTGCGGGCCCGATTCCGCGCGCAGGATGCGGTAGTCGGCGCCGTAGCGGCGGCGCAGATCGCGGACGACGGCCCGGGAGACGCCGGGGTCGTCATCGACGCTGAGGATGGCCGGCTTGGGTGCAGCGGGGGAACTCACCTCACGAGTATGAAGTCTCGCCGAGGTGGCTGTCGTCGGAGCGGACCGGCCGCTCACACGCGGTGATGCAGGACCAGATCGAGTTCGGTTGGGGTGAGCAGTCTTTCGAGGCGCTCCTCGACACGCGGGGTCGATTCGCCTTCGGGTTCGATCAGGGGCAGTTGCGGAAGGCGGGTCGCCGCACGGGTCGACTGCGGCGGATGACGATGAAGCAGGGAGCGCAGGTTCACGGCCGATCACCTCACGTTGCGGGCGGTTCGCTGGTGGCTGTGTCTCTCGTCTATCCCCATTGTGCGCCGGTCGTTACATCCAGGGCCCCAGACATGCGAAAATGTGACCTGGTCCTCTTCCCGATTATGATGTGCGTAACTCACAGTCTCATATAACCGGAGGCAGTCTTGCCGAAGAATCTCGAAGCCGCCATCGATATCGCCGCACCCCCGGAGCAGGTCTGGGCGGTCGTCTCCGACCTCGAGCGAATGCCGGAGTTCAGCCCGCAGTGCATCCGGATGATGCCGCTCGGCACCCCGAAGGCGGGCACCTGGACGCTCAATTTCAACAAAGACGGGTGGAAGCGCTGGCCGACGACCTCGCGCATCGTCCGCTTCGAACCGAACCAGGCCTTCGCCTTCCGGATGAACGAGAACTCCACCGTCTGGAGCTACACCCTGGAGCCCACCGAGGCGGGCACCCGGCTGATCGAGCGCCGTGACGTGCCCAACGGCGTCACCTGGATCGTGCGCAAGGCCATCAACGGAATGCTCGGTGGCGAGCAGGTCTTCGAGGACGCGCTGCTGAACGGCATGAACGAGACCCTCGGCAAGATCAAGACGACCGTCGAGGCGGGCGCGTAAACCGCACCCGCCTCGTCGCCTGAGCCGGGTCGGTCACGACTGCCAGTTCGGCAGCGCCACCACCTGCGCGGCCCAGGACAGGCCCGCACCGAACGCGATGAGCAGGGCGGTATCGCCCGGCTTCGATTGGCCGGACCGCAGCAGTTGCTCCATCGCCAACGGGATCGAGGCGGCCGAGGTATTACCGGTCTCCTCGATATCGTTGGCCAGCGCGCACTCCTCGGGGAGCTTGAGCACCCTGGCCATGATCTCGATGATCCGGCCGTTGGCCTGATGCGGGATCATCGCGTCGAGATCGTCGGTGGACAGGCCCGCGCGATCGATCGCCTCGCGGCACACCTTCTCCAGCGAATGCGCCGCCCAGCGGAACACCGCCGTGCCCTCCATCGCCATATAGGGCCGGACGGCGTCAAGGCCCTTCTCGTCGATCTCGGCGAAGAACTCCATCCAGTCCTTGTCCTGGCGGATGGCGTGATGCTGGGTGCCGTCCGAGCCCCACACCGTTGGGCCGATGCCCTGCTCGTCGGAGGGGCCGACGACGACCGCACCCGCGCCGTCGGCGAACAGGAACGCGGTGGAACGGTCGGTGGGATTGATCGTGTTGGTCAGCTTCTCCACACCGACGACCAGCACGTGGTTGGAGGTGCCCGCCCGCACCAGATCCGAGGCGAGCGCGAGCGCATGACAGAAGCCGGCGCAACCGGCGGAGATATCGAAGGCGGCCGCGCCGTTCATGCCGAGCTCGGTGGCGATCTGCGGTGCCGCGGCCGGAGTGAGGAGCAGATGGGTCGAGGTGGCAACGATGACGCAATCGACCTGGTCGGCATCGACGCCTGCCGACTCCAACGCGCCGCGCGAGGCCGCGACGCTCATGCTCATGATGGTTTCGGAATCATCGGCGAAGCGCCGGGTACGAATGCCGGACCTGGTCCGGATCCATTCGTCGCTCGAGTCGATCGGGCCCGCTACCTCGTCGTTCGTGACCACCCGTGCCGGGCGATAAACGCCGAGCCCGAGGATCGCCGTGTGCTCTGCGCCAGTGGTCTGGGCGAATCGAGCAGCCATGGTGCGTCTCCTATGTACCTGCGGCACAGCCGCCGGGCTGTCCCCGAATATCGATGTGGATCCTCACTGGTCGATAGCTACGCATCAGCTGGTACTACGCAATCCGTAGACATGAGGCTCCCTCATATTAGCGCTACCGGGGGTACACCGGAGTGCGTATTCTCACAATGACCCGGGTATATCCCTGGCACACGCCGCGACCGGCGGCGTGCCCAACAATGATTCGAGGACGCCATGCTCGGAATCGGGATCGTCGCGTGGATCATCATCGGGGGGCTCGCGGGCTGGATCGCGAGCAAGATCATGAAAACCGATGCTCAACAGGGCATTCTGCTCAATATCGTGGTCGGCATCGTCGGTGGCCTGCTCGGCGGTTTCGTGCTGTGGCTGGTTGGCGTTGATGTCGAGAGCGCGGGCTGGTTCTTCAGCTTCTTCACCTGCCTCGCCGGCGCCTGCATCCTGCTCTACCTGGTCAAACTGTTCACCGGGCGACGTTCGGCTCACTGACACCGGGTGCCACGGGCTCTGTTCCCGTAAGGTGTGAACGCTTGCGCCGAACCCGTTCGACGAGAAGTTGTCATCCGTCGACGGGCCGCGAGACCGTCGCAGTGACGGGCCTCGAACGGCGCGTTCGTCTTGCACCTAGCACGAAAGAGGAGCCTGTGGCACGCCGTCCCACCCCGCCCGGCACGCCTGAACGCACCGGCCTCGGCCATGTCGCCGATCTGGTGCGCAACGCGATCCCACCGCTGCACCCTGCCGGTTTGCCCTTCGTCGCGGCGCCGCTGGCCGTCGCTGTTCTCGGCGGCAAGCGGCGCTGGGTGCGCCGCGGCGGGCTCGCGGCCGCGGCGGCCTGCGCGACGTTCTTCCGGCATCCGCACCGGGTGCCGCCGAACCGCGCCGGTGCCGTCGTCGCGCCCGCCGACGGTGAGATCGCCCTTGTCGACACCGCGGTGCCGCCCGCCGAACTCGGCCTCGGCGATCAGCCGCTGCCTCGGGTGAGCATCTTCCTGTCCGTGCTCGATGTGCACGTGCAGCGCGTCCCCGTCTCCGGGACCGTGCGCGAGGTGCAGCATCAGGCGGGTCAGTTCCGTTCCGCCGATCTGCCCGAGGCCAGCTCGGTGAACGAGCGCAACAGCATGGTCATCGACACGCCCTCGGGTGCCCAGATCGTGGTCGTGCAGATCGCCGGACTACTGGCCCGCCGCATCGTCTGCGACGCGAAGCCCGGTGATGTGCTCACCATCGGCGACACCTACGGCTTGATCCGCTTCGGCTCGCGGGTGGACACCTACTTCCCGGCGGGCACCGAACTGCTCGTCGAGGTCGGTCAGCGCACCATCGGCGCCGAGACCGTCCTGGCCGTATTGCCGACCGCCGGGTCATGATGGAGCAGGACACCGCCGGACGGCGGCGCCGGTCGATCCGGTTGCTGCCGAGCATGGTGACCATCATGGCGCTGTGCTCCGGACTGTCCGCAGTGAAATTCGCCCTCGACGGCGAATTCGCGACCTCGCTCGCCATGATCGGCGCGGCCGCGGTGTTCGACACCCTCGACGGGCGCCTGGCGCGAATGCTTGCGGCCACCACCAAGATCGGTGCGGAGCTGGACTCGCTGTCGGATGCCATCTCCTTCGGTGTCGCGCCCGCGCTCGTGCTCTATATCGGTTTGCTGAGCGACAACAGCACCGGCTGGATCATCGCCCTGCTGTTCGCGGTCAGCATCGTGTTGCGGCTGGCCCGGTTCAACACCCTGATGGACGACGACACCCGGCCCGATTGGGCGCGTGAGTATTTCGTCGGCGTACCCGCACCGGCCGCCGCGCTCATCGCCCTCGCCCCGATCGCGCTGTATGTGCAATTCGGTGACGGCTGGTGGGTCGGCTTCGGCGCCGTTTCCGCATGGGCCGTCTTCTCGGCCTTGCTGGCGGTGAGCACCATCCCGACGCTGGCCATGAAGTCGGTGTCGGTGGCGCCGCAGGCCGCGGCCGGTCTGCTGGTCCTCGTTGCCGCGGCCGCGGCCGCGTTGGTCACCTACCCGATCGTGCTGTTGCTGGTGCTGATCGTGCTGTATCTGGGCCATATTCCGTTCGCCTGGTACTCGCAGCGCTGGGTCGCGGCCCGGCCCGAGACCTGGGAGCACAAGCCCGCTGAGCGGCGCGCCCAGCGGCGTGCGGCGCGGCGTCGTCCGGCGATCAGGCGTCCGGCGATCCGGCGTCCCGCGATGCGCGGATCGTCGCGGCTACGGCTGCGTCGTCCGGGAGGGAAGCGGGAACAGAACGGCGTCGAATCCCGGAAACAGGACGGCGTCGAGACCTGAGCGCTCGGTGTCGTCGCCGCTGATGGCGCGGGAGGTGGCGTAGTGGACGCGCAAGGTCTGGCTGACTTCGAGGCCGAGCGGTCACGCCTGTTCTCCCTCGCCTACCGCATGCTCGGCTCGGCGACCGAGGCCGAGGATGCGGTGCAGGAGACCTACCTGCGCTGGGATGGTGCCGATCGCACCGAGATCCGTTCGGCGCAGGCCTGGTTGACGACCGTGGTGGTCAATCTGTGCCGCAGCTGGCTGGATTCGGCGCGCGCACGCAGGGAGACCTACCTCGGCCCATGGCTGCCCGAGCCGATGCCGACCGGTGCGGGTGAACTCGGCCCACTGGAATCGGCGCAGGAGCGTGAGCTCGTCTCGATGGCGCTGCTCACCGCGCTGGAACGGCTCTCGCCCGTCGAGCGTGCGGTGTTCGTGCTGCGTGAGGCGTTCGGCTACACACATCGTGAAATCGCCACAATGCTGGAGCTGTCCGAGGCCAATTCCCAGCAGGTCTTTCACCGGGCAGGTCGTCGAGTGCGAGACGGCAAGGCGCGCTTCGATATTCCCGCAGAACACGCGCGCGCGCTGATGGAGCGGTTCTTCGCCGCCGCCCGTGACGGTGATATCGCCGCATTGGAGCAGATGCTCGCCGCCGATGTGGTCTCGGTCGCCGATGGTGCTGGTATGGCGGGTGTGGCGCGTCGCCCGGTGGTCGGCGTTTCGAAGGTGGCGCTCTACCTGACCAAGCTGTTCAGCTGGGTGACTCCCGACGTCACCATCGAGCTCGTCGAGGTCAATGGGTCGCCCGCGGTGTGCGCCTGGTCGGACGGTGCGCCCATGGCGGTGTGCACGGCCGACACCGACGGCACCGTGGTGACCGCACTGCGTCTGGTGGTGGCGCCCGGCAAGCTCGCCCATTTCGGCCGCGCCACCGCCGGAGCGTCACCACGCAGGCCCTCCGGTTCAGGCGAATTCGGTACCGCCCTGTGACCGGGCTCATAGCGCAGAGCTGTCAGGGATCGGCGGGGCATCTGGTCTGAAAGGTGTCACCATCCCCAGCACTGGAGGAGTCCCACCATGAGCGCACAGCATCGAATCGTCGTCCTCGGCGCCGGATACGCGGGACTGGCCGCCGCGCGACGGTTCGCGAGGAAGGCGCCGGATGCCACCGTCACCGTGGTCGACGCACGTACCCATTTCGTCGAACGAGTGCGGCTGCACCAGCGCTTCGCCGGACAGCAGACCCGCGCATGGGATTTGCGAGAACTGCTGGAACCCAAGCGGATCCGGTTCGTGCACGGTCGGGTGAGCGAGATCGATGCGGACCGTTCGCTGCTGCGGTTCGACGGTCGTGAACCACTCGCCTACGACACGCTCGTCTACGCACTGGGCAGCATTGCCGATGACGCAGGCGTGCCGGGCGTGGCCGAGCATGCCTACTCGGTAGCGACGCCGGAATCGGTGGCCCGGGTACCCGCCGACGGCCCGATCGTCGTGGTCGGCGCTGGATCGACCGGAATCGAGGTTGCGGCCGAACTCGCCGAATCCCGCAGCGGCACAAGGGTAGTGCTGATCAGCACCGAGGAGCCTGGGGCATGGCTTTCGCCGCGGGCCCAGGCGCACATTCGGCGCGTCCTGGAGCGATTGGGAGTGCGCATCCACACCGACTCGAAGGTCATCGAGGTGACCGCAGACACGGTGCGCCTGGCCGACGGCACCTCGATCGACTCTGCCGCGACCGTGTGGACCGCCGGTTTCGCTGTGCCGCAATTGGCGGCGCGGGCGGGGCTTGCGGTGGATGCGCACGGCCGGATGCATACCGACGCGTCACTGCGTTCGCTGTCGCATCCGAACGTGTACGCCGCAGGCGACAGTGCCGTCGTCGCCGGGCCCGGCGACCGCGAGCTGCGGATGGCGTGCGCGACCGCGCTGCCGACGGGGACTTATGTCGCGGAGGTGATCACCGCGCGGCTGCGCGGCCGGGAGCCGGGCGAGCTGAAGTTCCGGTATCACTTCCAGTGCCTGAGCCTGGGCCGCAGCGACGGCGTCATTCAGTTCTTGCATGCCGATGACACCCCGGGACGGACGGTACTGACAGGGCGGACGGCGTCTCGGTTCAAGGAGGCGATCGTTCGCTTCGCCGCGGCGGGGGCGGGAGCGAAGTAAAGTCGCGTCAACTAGCGGTTGACGATTATGGGATCGTCAACCTATGGTTGACGCATGACTTCTTCGCTCAAACTCGACGACCTCATCGAAGGCATCAAAAAGGCCCGTCCCGACAATGTCCTCGACCAATTGGCCGATGCGATGGTCGCCGCCGGTCATCTCGGCGAGGTGGCTGACCATCTCATCGGCCACTTCGTCGACCAAGCTCGCCGCTCCGGCGCCTCGTGGACCGATATCGGCGTCAGCATGGGCGTCAGCAAGCAGGCCGCGCAGAAGCGGTTCGTGCCCAAGGCGCCAGGCGATGCGGCGGCTATGAACCCGAATGACGGTTTCGCTCGCTTCACCCCCCGGGCCCGCAACGTGGTGGTCGCGGCGCAGGAGGCGGCCCGTGCCGCAGGCACCCCGCAGATCGGAACACCGCACCTGGTGCTCGCGCTGCTCTCCGAGCCCGAGGGTCTGGCCATGCGGGAATTGCTTTCGCAGGGGCTGACCATGGAGTCGGTGCGCGACGCTGCTGCCGCCGCGCTGCCCGCTGCTTCGGATGAGATGCCCGCGCTGGTTCCGTTCGACGCCGACGCCAAGAAGGTGCTGGAGCTGACCTATCGCGAGGCGTTGCGGCTCGGGCACAACTACATCGGCACCGAGCACATCTTGCTGGCCCTGCTCGAACAGGAGAACGGGTCCGGGCTGCTGTCCGGCCTCGGGGCGGACAAGGTTGCCGCCGAAACCCACCTCGGGGAGCTGCTGGCGGGAATCGTCGCCGGCCGGTCCGAGTCGGAATAACGGTATCGCGGGCAGGGGGTGTCGGTGAAAGAACGAATGCGGAAGCTCGCCGAAGGGGGTCCCTGCCCGCCAGGTCCGGCACCCTCGGCAGTACTGCCGGTAACCTATAGCAATGGCGGATGACACCGACTCCGACCTGATCGCAGGGGAACGGCGCGACGATCTGTTGCGCGCGCTGTCCTATGTCGCGACCGAATCGCTCGACGACGGCAGCTACATCGTCAACGGCGACTTGCCGCCCGAGGTGGCGCCGCCGTTCATCCGGGCGATCATGCGGGTCGAGGCCGAACTGCTGATCAACGACGCCGAGCTGGTCACCGTCGACGATGGTGAGCCGCGGTCGCCGGAGGAGCGGCGCGCCGATGCGTTCCTCGCGCTGGCGCTGCGCGTCACCGATCGGATGTAGGGCTTGCCCGGATCTACCTTGCACTCGTCATCCTCGAGTGCTAAAAAGGGCTTTGGCACTCTCTACCCGTGAGTGCCAGGTCGGGACGGTGAGATCGGGTATCCGAGACACCCCTGGTCGTCCGTCGCGGGCACCGAGCCTGGCCAGCGTAAATAGGGTGGCCCGACAATGCGGTCATCCTGTGTGTCAGCCTCATTACTTGGAGGATCTCACCGCAATGGCCAAGACAATTGCGTACGACGAAGAGGCCCGTCGCGGCCTCGAGCGGGGCCTCAACAGCCTCGCCGACGCGGTCAAGGTGACGCTGGGCCCGAAGGGTCGCAACGTCGTGCTGGAGAAGAAGTGGGGCGCCCCCACGATCACCAACGATGGTGTTTCCATCGCCAAGGAGATCGAGCTGGAGGACCCGTACGAGAAGATCGGCGCCGAGCTGGTCAAGGAAGTCGCCAAGAAGACCGACGACGTCGCGGGCGACGGCACCACCACCGCCACCGTGCTCGCCCAGGCGCTGGTGCGCGAGGGCCTGCGCAATGTCGCGGCCGGCGCGAACCCGCTGGGTCTGAAGCGCGGCATCGAGAAGGCCGTCGAGGCCGTCACCGCCAAGCTGCTCGACACCGCCAAGGAGGTCGAGACCAAGGAGCAGATCGCTGCCACCGCCGGTATCTCGGCGGGCGACGCGTCCATCGGTGAGCTCATCGCCGAGGCCATGGACAAGGTCGGCAAGGAAGGCGTCATCACCGTCGAGGAGAGCAACACTTTCGGCCTCCAGCTGGAGCTGACCGAGGGTATGCGCTTCGACAAGGGCTACATCTCGGGCTACTTCGTCACCGACCCCGAGCGTCAGGAAGCGGTCCTCGAGGACCCGTACCTGCTGCTGGTCGGCTCGAAGGTCTCGACCGTCAAGGACCTGCTGCCGCTGCTGGAGAAGGTCATCCAGGCCGGTAAGCCGCTGCTGATCATCGCCGAGGACGTCGAGGGCGAGGCCCTGTCGACCCTGGTCGTGAACAAGATCCGTGGCACCTTCAAGTCCGTCGCCGTCAAGGCGCCTGGCTTCGGTGACCGCCGCAAGGCTCAGCTCGCCGATATCGCCATCCTCACCGGTGGCGAGGTCATCAGCGAAGAGGTCGGCCTGAACCTGGAGACCGCCGGTATCGAGCTGCTCGGCACCGCGCGCAAGGTCGTCGTCACCAAGGACGAGACCACCATCGTCGAGGGCGCAGGCGACGCGGAGGCCATCAAGGGCCGCGTTGCGCAGATCCGCACCGAGATCGAGAACTCGGATTCGGACTACGACCGCGAGAAGCTGCAGGAGCGCCTGGCCAAGCTGGCCGGCGGTGTTGCGGTCATCAAGGCCGGTGCCGCGACCGAGGTCGAGCTCAAGGAGCGCAAGCACCGCATCGAGGACGCCGTCCGCAATGCGAAGGCTGCCGTCGAAGAGGGCATCGTCGCCGGTGGTGGCGTGGCCCTGCTGCAGTCGGCTCCGGCGCTGGACGAGCTGAAGCTCACCGGTGACGAGGCGACCGGCGCGAACATCGTGCGCGTCGCGCTGTCGGCTCCGCTGAAGCAGATCGCCTTCAACGCCGGCCTCGAGCCCGGCGTGGTCGCCGAGAAGGTCTCGAACCTGCCCGCGGGTTCCGGCCTGAACGCCGACTCCGGCGAGTACGAGGACCTGCTGGCCGCCGGCGTTGCCGACCCGGTCAAGGTCACCCGCTCGGCCCTGCAGAACGCGGCCTCCATCGCGGCCCTGTTCCTGACCACCGAGGCCGTCGTCGCCGACAAGCCGGAGAAGGCCTCGGCCGCTCCCGCCGACCCGACCGGCGGCATGGGCGGCATGGACTTCTGAGTCCTGCCTCCTGGTAGTACATCTGAATCCGAAGGCCGGTCCACCAGTTGGTGGGCCGGCCTTCGGCGTTGTGCTGCATCGACCGCCGCAGACGTCCGCCATGCAAACACTGTCGACATAAGATGGCGCCTTCGCACCCCTGGAGAATGAGGTCTGCCATGAGCACGCTGCCCGCCTGGGTGACCGACCCCGAGATGCTGCTTATCACCGAGGATGGTTACGACGCGCTTCCCGACGAGGTGCAGAGGCAGATCGAAGTAGTCGATGGCCACGTGATCTTCTGCCAGAGCGGGAGCGCGGAGCACAACATCGTCGCGCGTCGTCTGGCGAATGGATTCGATGCCGCGCGCCCGAGTGAGCCGTGCATCCGTGTAGTCACAGACTTCGAGATGCACTACCAACGGACCCGGCCGAAGACCCCCGGCTTCTCCTTCCGCAGGCCCGATGTTGTCGTCCACCGGTGTATTCCACGGGACGAGAAACTCTCGTCCGAGAACCTGCTACTGGTAGTCGAGGTGGTCTCGCCCGGTTCCGAGTATGTCGATACGGTCGACAAGCGCGCCGAGTACGCGGCCGAAGGCATCCCGGTCTACCTGGTCGTGCATTTCGACGACGACTTGCGGATCAAAATCATCCAGGAGTACCGGTTGGACTGGGCGAGCGGAGCCTACCGGCGCGCCGAACCGCACCAGGATGTGCTCGTCCTGAGTGAGCCATTCCCGGTGAAGATTCCTTTCACCGAGCTCGACGCTTGAGCAGTGGGTGCACGGCCGCAACGTCACGATCTGTATTTGATCTGGTCGTGCCGCCCGGCAGTGTCGGCCTCACCGGAATCCCAAATGCCGGACAGGGCGATCAGTGCATCAGGCACGGCCTCGTCGTCGCGTGGGGCCGCAATGGCTGTGGACAGCGCGGGATCCTCCGAAACGATTAGCCGGAGACGCCGAGCCTGGGCGGGTGTAAGCCGGTCTACGAGGTGGTGTAGCTCCTGGTAGTCGCGCGCGGACGTCATATGCGCGATCGTAATGACACCAGCTGCGACGAAGGATAGACGGCGTCGAGTGCGCTCAGTGAGCTTCGGCGCCCGCACGATCCGGTCCGCTGATCTCCGCCATGAGCATGCGCAAAGTGAGCGAATGCTTCTCTGGAGGTAAGGCTTCGAGCGCGGTGCGGGCGAGGCGTATGCCCTCGTCTCGGTCTCCCGCACGTACCAGCATCAGGCCGCGGTGCATATCGAGGTGGGTGGCGAATCGTGGCAATTGTGATGGCAGCTCCGCGCGGGCGTTCTCCTGCGCTTCTAGGGCAAGCTTCTCGTCGCCGAGGCGTGCGGCGAGCAGAGACAGGAAGACATTCACTCGCCACCACGGCACCGCGTAGTCCGAGGTCTGCTCCTCCGAGTACGACACGTCGAACTCGCGTCGCCCCGCAACGATCAGATCGCCCGCCGTAGCAAGATCACCCTGAATCGCCGCCGCGTGCGCTTTCCCCCAGATCGAATTGAGCCTGCCCAGGCTGTGCTGTCCGGAGATGGCAAGCGCCTGATCCGCGAACATGTGGGCAACGGGAAGCGATGCCCCTTCATATCCGAGCGCGATCGCGGCTCGCCCACGCACCCAGATACGGATATCGCCGTCATCGGATCGATCGGCCGCCTCGGCCGCCATCCGATACCACGAAATCGCCTTCCTGCCATCGCTGCCCGGATAGGTCTTGGCGAACAGTGTCATCAGCCGAGCCGCAACCGCCCACATTCGCGGGGAGTCCAGCTGCTGTTGCAGAACCACCAGGTCTGCGGCCAGCCGCTGCTGAATCTGCGCGGCCCCCTGACTCATGTAGTCGGATCCATACCGCACCAACGTCTCTTCCCACTCGTCCACACTGGGACCGCTGTCATGCGGGCGCGTGGAAAACCCTTGGGACAGCAGATCGGACGCCACGACCGGCGCGATCGACGTCGCGGCCAGGTGGGATAGGAACTCGCGACGATTCACATCGGTCTCCAATAGTTCTAACGGGCAATCCAACACCGCCGCGAGGTGCCGCAGCCAGAACGGCGACGGCTCGGTCTTGCCGGATTCCCAATGCCGCGAGATGTATTCACGGGTCATGTTGCACCCCGATGATCTGGACAACTCGCCCGCGAGCCTGCCCTGACTCCACCCCTTGGCGGCACGAAGCTGCCTGATCAGTCGACCCGTGTCCGCTGACATGGCATCAACCCTGCCACCGATGCCCGCACCGCGCATCGTTGTGCACCGAATGCCACCCCTCTGCCACTAGTGGTATTCGTCCTGGTCACAGGGCGAGCTGCGACGATCCGATGCCACCCGCCTACCACTCGTGCGACACCTGGTTCGACGGCGAACGTAGATGTACGCCCGGCGCCGTCGCGATCACGTCTTTCGCCGAGCTTTCACACGCTCTGCCGACATCAGTACGGACCGACAAGGAGTTTCGATGCGTTTCGGACCAACCACAGCCGAACTGGCAGTGTTGAGTGTGCTTCTAGCGGGCGGGATGCTGACTGCGGATCAGATCGCAAGACAATCGAAACTCAGCCGATGCCGCACCCGATGGGCGATAGTCCGGCTGGAGAAGCGCGGGCTCATCTTGGGCGCTCCCAACGGAATCCGCTGGTCGGTAACGCAGCGCGGCCGAGCAATCGCGAACGAGGCTCGGCTACCGCCTGATCTGGTCGGATCCGAGTTCGATACTCACCCCCGTTGATCAGATGCGCGCCGCTGATGTCGACGCGTTGATCACGCCGGCACCCGTCCACCTGGACCCACTGACCTTGCACGCACTCATGGGATTGGGTGATGTGGAAACAGTATGGCCGCGCTTGTCGTTCGCGCGCTGGTCCGTTGTGGTGGGCAGCGGATGAACCCTCGAGCAGTCGTGGCTCAGGCATGAGGCACTGGCGGGGAATATCACGTCACTGATTGACGGGACCGAGTCGGGGCGCTGACGCCAAGCGGATCACCCAGGCGGGTGCCGCGTGGGCATCAGACCGACGAACGCCGCCGCCGCTGGCTGAATCACCGATCCCGCAACCACTTCTCGATCCGATCGATGGTCGAGTTCGGATCCTGGATCCACCCGTTGTGCCCAAGCGGCCGGGTTTCCCGCCAGGTGGTGATGTCGGCGTTGGGGAGCTTTTCCAGGAGGTGGCGGGCCGAGGATTCGGGGGTGAGGTCGTCGCCGGTCATGGTGATGGACAGGACGGGGAGCTTCAGGCGGGCGATGCGTTCTTCGTAGTCGATGTCAGCGCCGACCGGGACGAAGCGGCCGGTGCGGGCCAGGCGGGCCCAATCGGAGATGAGGACCTTGGACTGGCGGCCGTAACCGGCGGGGCCCAAGCGGTCGCCGGGCCAGAAGCCGGCCAGGTTCGCCGTCAGGGAGACGGCGGCGGTGCCGACCAGCATGCCAGGGCTGGACAGTCCGCGGTAGCCGCGGTAGTACGGCGTCCCGGACGCGATCAGGATGAGTCCGCCGAGGCGTCCGCGGATGCGTGCGGCGTACATGACGCCGAGCTGGCCGCCCATGCTGTGGCCGAGCAGATAGGGCGTGCTGTCCGGAAAGCGGTCTCGCACGACCTCGAACATCGCCGGGAAGTCCACCGACACCAGCTCGTGGTAGCCGTAGGTGCTCGACGAGTCCGGCGCGGGAGTGCTGTCGCCGTTACCGCGTAGCTCGGCGATCGCCACGTCGAAGCCGCGTTCGGACAGTAGCCGGGCGAAGTAGCTGTAGTACTCGCCCGGGACGCCGAGCCCCGGCACCATCACCACGACCGGGCGCGGCAGATCCGGCGTCACGGGATGACGATGCGCACCCGTGGCCGAGAGCAGCCGCACCGGGAGGGTGCTGCCATCGAGCATCTGGATCGGTACGGTCTCCACGCGCCAAGGCTACGCGGAGCAGGGGTCTTCGATCACGCTCCGACCGCACCCATGATCACCCGGCTGAGCACCCGGATCACGTCGTCGAGCGGACGGCGCGGATCCGAGCCGCTCCATTCGTCGACCACATAGTTGACCGCGCCGATGATGGCCAGCATCCGCATCTCGTAGTCGCCGGGCGGGATCTCGCCGTGCATGGCGGCGTCCTCGGCCGCACCGGCGAGCAGCGAACCCCACATGCGGCGCAGTTCCAGCCGGAACTTCTCCACCTTGGGTCCGGCGCCGACCACCTCGACCAGTGCCACTCTGGCCTTGCGTGGGTCGGTGCCGATGGATTCCACGTACGCGCGGACGGCGGCGTCGATGCTCTCCACCGCGGTGGCCTCGGATCGCTCCGCCAGCGCTGCCTCCACCGCGGCGCGCGAATCTCGATGTATCTGCTCGTACAGCTCTATGAGCAAGGATTCGCGGCCGGTGAACTCCTCGTAGAACTGACGGGAGGACAAACCCGCATCCTTGCAAATAGCGCCCACCGAGCTGTTCGCGTAACCGTCGCGCGCGAATACGGTCAGACCGGATTCGAGAAAACGCGCACGCCGCTGGCGTTGCCGGTCCTCTACGGGTTGCCCGGCATACATTCGTCCCGTATTCGCATCCTGTGACATTGGGGCAGACAATACCGAAGGGCCCGATCCCCTCGTCATGGATCGGGCCCTTCGCCGCAACTGGCGGCCGACCGCGCGTCGGCCGAGTTGGCAAGTCTGCGTCGGCTCGTTATTCGCTCATGGCGCCGGGGCAGGCGAAATGTTCGACATACACCAGCCTTCCCCATCGCCGGCGGCACGCGAGCGACTGTCCGAGCACGTCGGATGGAACACCTGTCAAACACGAACTCCGATCGTGGATTACCTGGCCAGTGTCACTGGCTGTTTGCCGAATCGGACGATACCTACGGCTCCGCATCGCCGGGTGATTTTGAAGGGAATTTCTAGAATTATTTCCAGGGTTTCGGCGCGGAAACTCGGAAGGCCCCGAACGCTGACCTAACGTGACCGAATGGGGACCGCACTGCTCTACGGGCTGGGCACGGCAGTACCGCTGGTACTCGGCGCCTTCATCGGCCTGCGCTGGTCGCTGCCGAAGCCATTGCTCGCCTCACTCATGGCCTTCGGTGCGGGCACCATGATCGCCGCGGTGACCAACGAGTTGTTCGAACCCGCCTTCGTCCAGGCCGGGGTGTGGATCGCAGGCACCGCGCTTTTTGCCGGAGCCACGGTGTACGTGGTCGCGAACCGGTTCATCGAGCAGCGCCTCGGGCCCACCGCGATCGGTTGGGCGTTGATGCTCGGAACGGTGCTGGACGGGATCCCGGAGAACACGGCGCTCGGCGTTTCGCTGTCCGCGGGCGGCGGGGTGGTCCTGTTGGTCGCGGTGGCGGTGGGCAATGTGCCCGAGGCCATCGGGGGTTCGGCGCTCATGCGGGACCGGCACGGGTTTGCGTCCGGACGGGCACTGGCGTTGTGGAGTATCACCGGCGTCGTGCTCGTCGTGGTGACCGTGCTGGGGAATGCCCTGTCGGACAATCTTTCCGATACTCAGATCAGCACCGTCCAGGCTTTCGCGGGTGGTGCGACGATCGCGGTGCTCGCCGATTCGCTGATGCCCGAGGCATATCGGGAAGGTGGGTGGTGGGTCGGGATCGCCACTGCGGCCGGGTTTCTCGTCGCCTTCGTACTCGGGTAACGGGACCTACACCGCAAACCTCAGCAAGCCCGGCAGGTCCGCAACCGAGTCGATGACGTGATCCGGTTGCCGTGCCGACGATTCCAGCACACCGGCGCGGAACTTACCGGTGCGCACCAGGACTCCGGTCATGCCGACAGCCTGGGCAGCCAGCACGTCGGAATGCAAGTCGTCGCCGACCATCACCACCTGCTCCGGCGTCAGATCCATGGTCGCCGCGCAGGTGCGGAAACCGGTGGCCGATGGTTTGCCGACGACCGTGATCGGGGCGTTTCCGGCTGCCTCGAGGCCGGGTAGGTAGGCACCGGTGTCGATGCGCAGGCCGTCGTCGGTCGCCCAGCTCATGCCGCCCTGCATCGCGACGACCGGCACGCCGTCGAGCATCAGCTCGGCCACTCGACTCAGGGCGCGATGGGTGAATTCGGGGCCGGCGCCGCCGATCACGACTACTTCGGGATCGGAGTCCACCAGGCGCAGATCGGTGAGGTCGGCGTCGATATCCCCGTGGTTGAGCACCCAGGTGCGGGCGTCCGGATGGTTGCGGCGCAGGTATTCGACGGTCAACCGGGCTGCGGTGGCGATCTCGTCGACAGCTACTTCGATGCCTGCCGCGCACAGACGTTCGGCGATCTCGGCGCGGGTTCGTGAGGTGGTATTGGTCAGGAAAGCGCGGCGCAGGCCTTGCTGGGCGAGGCTACGCACCGCCCCGGGCGCGCCGGGAAGCGCTCGCCAGGAGGTGACCAGCACTCCGTCGATGTCGTAGAGCACGCCCGCTGCCCGATGGAGATCGGCCATAGCGTCACGTGGCGGTCGCATCGGACCGGGTCGAGTCGAAGAGCTCGGCGCAGCGGGTGAGCAGATCGATCAGCGTCTGCCGTTCGGTCTCGGTCAATCCCGCCGCGACGGCGCGTTCCACGGCGATCGCGCGGGCGTCGGCCTCGTGCATCGCCGCCTCTCCCGCGCCGGTCAGCCGGGTTTCCAGCACGTTCTTGTGCCAGGCATGCGGGGTGCGTTCGATCAGGCCGCGGTCGACCAGGTTGGTGAGCACCGTGTTCATCGTCGGGGGCGTCACCCCACACAGCCGAGCCAGTGCGGCGGCGGAGATGCCCGGATTCTCATCCAAGTGCAGCAGGGCGGCGTACTGCGCCACGGTGACGCCCGCCGGTTTCAGCGCCGTGGTCTTGGCCGCGTTCAGCGCTTGTTCGGCGCGTTTGACGTACGAACCGATGCGTTCGGCGGCGGGCATGGGCGTCATACATGGCATCGTATCCACCCTTCGCTTAATTAGAGTCTTGACTGTTATTAGAACTCTAATCTACATTCGTGCCCGTTCACTGATGTGACTGCACATCGGTCGGCTCGAAGAAAGGCTCGGATCATGTCCAACGCTCTGCCTCACCGCTGGTCGGCTGCGCTATTCGCCGCTGCGGCCGGACTCGTCGTCGCCGGTTGCGGCAACGAGACGAAAGGGCCGGATCAGGCCCCGGCGATCGGTACAGCCTTCGAACTGCCCGGCGATCGGGTATACCCGGAGGGAATCGCGACGGACGAGCGCAACGGAGACGTCTACGTCGGTTCCTTCGCCGACGGGACGATCTACCGCGCGACCGCGGGTGCCGAACGCGCCGAAGTGTTCCTGCCCAGTGGAACCGACGGACGCGAGACCGCGAACGGGTTGCGAGTGGACCGGAACGGCCGACTCTGGGTGATCGACTCGACGACCGGTGTTGCCGTGTACGACATCGCCTCGCGCGGCCTGCTGGCCCACTTCGACGTCACCGGCGCGGGCGAGCGGTTCGTCAACGACATCGTGATCACCGCCGACGGCACTGCCTACCTCACCGACAGCAAACGCGCGGTGGTCTACCGGGTCACTCCCGACGACCTGGTCCGCACGATCGCGCAGGGTGGACGCGGCGAACTCACCCCCGCCTACGACGTGAAGCCGGCCCTCGAACCGCACGGCCCCGAGGCTTACACCCTCAACGGCATCACCGCCGACGCCGCAGGCACCTACCTACTGGTCGTCGACTCCACCGGCGGCGACCTCTACCGCGTCGACCTCACCGCAGCCACCGCCCCCATCCGCAAGGTCACCCTGATCGGCGGCGAACTCTCCCACGGAGACGGCCTGGACCTCCACGACACCACCCTGCGCGCCGCCCACAACACCGACAACACCCTCACCCGCTGGACCCTCACCGACAACGGCGCCACCGCCACCCGGACCGATGTCGTAACCGACGAATCCCTGTCCACCCCAACCACACTGGTTCACATCGGCGACCGCACCCTGGTGGTGGCGTCGCAATTCGACAAGGGTGGTCCACTCGGTCCCGGAACCCCTACCACTCCGTTTCGGGTGTTGTCCGTGGCCGGCATCTGACCGTGGCGGAGCGACGGCACTCGAAGCGTTGCCCCGGAGAAGCATTCGCTCACCCTGCGCATGTTGATAGGGGAGACCAGCGGCCCGGATCGTACGGGCGCCGAGGCTCTCTGAGCACACCTCGACAGTGCGCAGACCGGTAAAAGGCGCGGCTGAACTCGGGGGCCGACTCACGGGTGGACAATCGGGACGTGACAGATCCGCTGAGCACTCGCTCGTCAGAAATCCGCAACCCCTACATTGCGTTGATCATCTATGAACTGGGCAAGGTAGGTGGGCGCGGTGTCTACTATCGCGAGGATTTCGTGCTCATGTGGGCGGAGGATCTCGAACAGGCTCGCGAACTGGCCGAGCGTCACGCTCGTATCGAGGAGTACGAGTCCGAGGACGGCAGTTTCGTCAGGCTGTATGCGGTAGTCGATGTGAACGGGGCTACCGAGCCGTTGGATTCGGGTACGACCGTCGACCTGTATTCGCGGCACTTCGCGAGCATCGACGACTACAAGTCGTTCGAAATGTTCCTGGGCGGCAAGGATCCGTTGGGATAGTACGTAGCCGAGAGCCGACCTGCGGTCCTGTCAGCGCCTCCGCTTGTCCGTCGCCCGAGGGTGACCTGTGCCTACTTGCGTCACCCAGATGGTTTGCCGCGCATCATCAATCGCATACCAAATCCGCCCCCCGCCGGTGACTTCGTACTGCCATTGGTCCAGCTCGATACCATCGACGACCACTCGACCGAGGTCGAATTTCAAGGGATGCTGCCGCATCGGCTGGTCACGGGATCGAGGATCCGCGGTTATCGCCACCCATGCCCGATCGAGGTTTTCGCGGGCCTGACTCAGCAGCGCACTCCACCCAGCCGCCGCCTGTCGATCGACCAATCGGACGGTCCAGCCCGTCGGGCGCCGCGCTTCGTCGCCGCGGCCCAGTTTCTCAGTCATCCGCCGAACCCGGTCGGTCGGGTTCGGCTGCGTCTGCGGTGTCGAACGGGCCGCGCAGACGGCGGGCCAGTTCCGGATCTGAATAGACCTCCGCCGTCGACTGCCACTCCCGTAGTGCGCGAGCAAAGGGGAGTAGTAGCCCTGTCTCCGCTCCTGCCAAGAGGTGATCCAGTAGCTCGGCGGTGCATGTCGGCCTGGCTTCCGGCGGGAGCCACACCAGCCAGGGCAGTTCCTCAGCGAACACTTCCTCGGCCAGCGCACGGTTTGCTCGTGCAACGATCGCGAGTGACCGTGCTGCCAGTCCGAGCCCTTTCACCATTGCGTCGAATCGTTCGGACCGCATCAGCACCAGATTCTCGGCGTCCCTCCGCTCCAGGATCACGTCGGCATCGTCCAGGGCAGGAAAAACGCTGGTCTGCTTGTTGATCAAGGTGGAGAACGGGAAGGTCCGGGTAGCCATGCCATCATGATAGCAATAGTTCGAAACTAGTTCAGTAATCGATGTGCGGACGGGCTGAGGCGAAGGTGCAGTGCACCGCGGTGTCATGGCCACACCGCTTGGGGCGGTGACTGGGTGTCCGGGTGCTTACCCGTTCTTCTCCACCAACGTCTGCGTGAAGAACTCGTAGATCAAAGCCGCCTGGAACGCCGACTGCTTGTTGTCGGCCGCGCCGCCGTGTCCGCCTTCGATGTTCTCGTGGTACCAGACCTTGTGCCCCAGCTCCTCCAGCAAAGCCGCCATTTTCCGGGCGTGCCCGGGGTGGACTCTGTCGTCGCGGGTGGAGGTGGTGAGCAAGATCGGCGGGTAAGGCTTGTCGGCTCGGACGTTCTGGTAGGGGGAGTACTTGCCGAGGAACTCCCACTCTTCCGGGTTGTCCGGGTCGCCGTATTCGGCCATCCAGGAGGCGCCGGCCAGCAGCAGGTGGTAGCGCTTCATGTCGAGCAGCGGGACCTGGCAGACGATGCTGCCGAACAGTTCGGGGTAGCGGGTGAGCATGACGCCCATGAGTAGGCCGCCGTTGGAGCCGCCGACGGCGCCGAGCTGTTCGGGGGTGGTGATGCCGCGGGTGACGAGGTCTCGGGCGATGGAGGAGAAATCCTCGTAGACCTTGTGCCGGTTGGCTTTCTGGACCGAGGTGTGCCATTCGGGGCCGTATTCGCCGCCGCCGCGGATATTGGTCATCACCCAGGTGCCGCCGCGTTCGAGCCAACCCATGCCGGAGGCGCCGCTGTAGGCGGGGGTGCGCGAGACCTCGAAGCCGCCGTAGCCGGACATTACCGTCGGTTGAGGGGAGTCCTTGTGGTCGCGGTGGCGGATGACGAAGTACGGCACCATGGTTCCGTCATCGGAGCGGGCGAAGAACTGTTCGGTCTCGACGCCGTCGGAGTCGAAGAAGCCCGGTTCCTTCTTGAGCCGGGTGGTGGAGCCGCCGACCGAACTTGCCAGCAGTGTCGTCGGTGTGATGAATCCGCTTGTGGTGAGCATGAATTCGTCACCACCTTCGAGCGGGTCGAGGTTCATCACGCCGGTGGTGGACATCGGCGGAGTGTCGGCCAGCGACTCCTTGCGCCAGCCATCCACGCCGGGAGTGAGTACGTACAGCTTGGTCTGCACGTCCTCCAGGGTGACCAGCAGCAGATGGTTCTCGGTCCAGCCGTAGCCGTGCAGCGAGGTGTGCGCGTCGGGCTCGAAGATCACCTCGAAATCGCGCCCACCGGCGAGGAACTCCTCGAAATTCATGGCGATCAACGCACCGGCAGGATAGGTGGTCGACTCGATCGCCCACGGCGACTTCAGGCGGATCAGCAGCCAATCCTTGTACCAGGACTCACTGGCATCGGACGGCGTCTCCAGATGGCGCCAGGTGCCGTCGGATTCGAGCAGGTACACCTCTTCGTTGAAGAAGTCGGTGGCGCGACCGAGGTAGTGGCGTTCGTAACCCGGAGTGCGGTCGTAGCCTGCCGACACGGCGACGTCACCGGATTCGCCCTCGAATACCGTCGCCGCCTCGGACAACGCGGTGCCGCGCTGCCAGCGCTTTGCGATGCGCGGGTAACCGGAGTCGGTGAGCGAATCGGGGCCGAAGTCGGTGCCGACATACACCGAGTCGATATCGATCCAGCTGATCTGCGACTTCGCCTCGGGGAGGAAGAATCCGCCGTCCTCTGGCGCGATGAACTTCCTGGTCTCCAGATCGAATTCGCGCACCACCTTGGCGTCGGCGCCGCCGCGCGACAGTGAGATGAGCGCGCGGCTCTGCGACGGACGCAGCACACCCGCACCACCCCACACCCAGTTCTCGTCCTCGTCGGAGGCGAGTGCGTCGAGGTCGATCAGCACATCCCAGTCCGGGTTGTCGGTGGCGTACTCGGCGAAGGTGGTGCGCCGCCACAGCCCGCGCGGATGCTCGGCGTCGCGCCAGTAGTTGTAGAGCCAGCTGCCGCGGCGGCCGGGATAGGCGATCTTGGTGTCGGTGTCGAGCATGTCGAGGATGCGGCGCTGCAGCTCGGTGAACCGGTCGGTCGAGGCGAAACGCTCGACCACGACCTCGTTGTGCGCGCGGGCGAAGTCCATGGCGGCTTCGCCGGTCACCTCTTCGAGCCAGAGATAGGGGTCGGTCACTCTCTCGTCAACGCCGCTCATCCCCACATTGTTGCCGAGTGGTGATGACCGCCACGCGGCTACCCGGTGCGGCCTGCTTCGAGACATAGGATGAGCTGCTCGAATGGTGAACGATCCAGGAGGTTGCCGTGCCGCCGTTTCTGTGGGAGCAGCACAGCTGCCTGCCGCTGCTGCCGACCGCCGACATCACCGAGCTGGCGCGGTATCCGCTCGGCTCGTACCTGTCGGTGAACGTCGGCTATTCGCCGCAGTCGAGTGCCGACGTCTTCGCGCTGCTGCACAAGTTCCGTGCCGATGCCCTTGCCGACGGCCGATTCCGGCTGGTCACGAAGGTTTCCGAGATCGGCGACCCGGACACCATCGCACTCGCCTTCGACCTGGAGGACGCAGGCCCGCTCGATGGCGACCTGGACAACGTCGCCCGCTTCCGCGATCTCGGCGTCCGCTCCCTGCTGCCCACCTACAACCACGCGAACGCCGCAGGCAGCGGCTGCCTCGACACCGAGGACACCGGACTCACCTCCTACGGCCGTGATCTGGTGCGCGCGCTCAACGCGGCGGGCGTGTTCGTCGACGGTTCGCACTGTTCCCGCCGGACCGGACTCGATCTGGCCGAGCACACCGACACCCCGATGGTCTACAGCCACGCCAACTTCGACACTGTGTGGGCGCACCCGCGCAACATCACCGACGATCAGGCCAAGGCCTGTGCGGACACGGGCGGCGTCGTCGGCATCAACGGCGTCGGCATTTTCCTCGGACACAATGGCGAGCACGAACGTGCCGAGCGGGTGGCAGCGATGGCCGATCACATCGTGTACGGCGCCGAACTGGTCGGCATCGACCACATCGGTATCGGCTCGGACTACTCCTTCGACGCCGACGACTTCAACCACGAACTCCGCACCAACCCGGGCGCCTTCTCCGAGGCGTACACCAAGTGGGGCCCACTGCAGTGGACCCCACCGGAGGACGTGCTCGGTATATCGGAGGTCGCCGGCCTGGACGAGGTGCTCGCCGCGCGTGGTTTCACCGACTCCGACCGGGCCGCGGTGTTCGGCGGCAATTTCCGTCGCATCGCCGAGCGGGTCTGGCAGGACTGAAGCTCAGCGTGCCGGCCACTCGGCGCAGCGGCGGGTGAGCAAAGTCATCACGATCCACGTCATCGCCGCGACGACGATCGGCAGGATGATGGCCAGCCGCACCGGCGTCGCCGGCGAGTCGATAAGTGGCCCGGTGACAGTGAGCAGCAAGCAGCCGGGATCCGCCTCATCCGAGCCTGACGAGCATCTTCCCGGTGTTGGCGCCGGCCAGGACACCGAGGAAGGCGGCCGGTGCCTGGTCGAGCCCGTTGTAGACGGTCTCCTTTGTCCGGATCGTGCCGTCGGCCAGCCAGCCTGCGGCCTTGGCGATGTACTCGCCAAAGATCGGGAAGTAGCTGTTCACCAGTATTCCGCGCAGCGTCACCTCCTTGGTGGCGGCCAGGAACAGGTCCGGGCCCCGCTGGGTCGAGTCGCCGTTGTAGCCGCTGATAGCGCCGACCAGCGCGACGCGGCCGCGTGGGCGCATCGCTTCGACCGCGACCCGCAGGTGCTCGCCCCCGACGCTGTCGAGGTAGACGTCGATGCCACCGGGTGCGGCCTCGGCCAACTGGCCTGCGAGGTCGCCTGCGCGATAGTCGATGGCGGCGTCGAAGCCGAACTCCTTCGTCAGCAGCTCGGTCTTGGCCGGCCCGCCCGCCGAGCCGATGACCCGGCTCGCGCCGAGTGCTCGCGCGATCTGTCCGGCGACGCTGCCGACCGCACCGGCCGCCGCGGAGATGAACACCGTGTCACCCGGCTTGATCGGTGCTACGTCGGTCAGGACCGCGTAGGCGGTGAGTCCGGTGGTCCCGAGGGCGCCCAGGTAGTGATGTGGTTCGGCGAGATCTGGATCGATCACCGTCGCGGTCGCGGCGTCGATCACCGCGTGCTCGCGCCAGCCCGCGAAGTGGGTGACGGTCGCGCCCACCGGGATATCGGCCGAGCGGGAGGCGATCACCTCGCCCAACGCCGAGCCCTCCAGCGCCTCATCCAGCTGGAACGGCGGAATGTAGGACGGCTTGTCGTCCATGCGGCCGCGCATGTATGGGTCGACCGACATCCAGGTGTTGCGGACCAGGATCTGGCCGTCGACGAGGTCGGGGATCGGGGTGGTGACGAGCGCGAAGTTCTCGGCGGTCGGAGCGCCGGAAGGCCTTGCAGCCAACCGGATTTCGCGGGTCGTGGTGGGCACCCCGTGTCCCTGCTGGGCGGAAACCCCTGCGGCGGCGGACTGGTCTTGCTGCGTGTGGATCTGCACGGTTGCGCCTCTCGTTCTGCGGACTGTTCGTCCGGATACGTAGAAGTTATGGCGGTTTCGGGCCGGGTCCCAGGTCCGCGCGTGCCACGAACCGGTCCTTACGCGACAACGTGAAGGCACCGAAGGTCAACGACGACGGGTGGCCCCGGGCGATCCGCCACTCCACCGCTGAAATGCCTTGCGCAGTGCGCGATCGTCGGTGAAGCCGAGCCGGGTCGCGACGGTGGCGGTGGTCAGCCCGGAGTCCAGTAGTTCCTCGGCTCGGCGGTAGCGCAGCAGATCGAGTTCGTGACGCCAGGTGGTGTCGTTGTCGGCGAGCCGTCGCTGCAGGCTGCGTGGGCTCATCGCCAACCGGGCGGCGACCTCCGCCAGGGTGGGCGCGCCGGTGTCGATGGCGGCGGCGAGCGCGGTGCGGAACTCATCGAGCGGCCCGGCGATCGGACGTGCCGAGGTGAGGACCAGCTCGGCATGACTGCGCAGCAGCCCGGCAAGGGCGGGATCGGCGCGAGCCATGGGAGCGGTGGCGTCGGCTTCGGTGAATGTGATGGTGTCGGCGGGCGCGTCGAAATCGATGCGATCGGTGCCGAATGCTTCGGTGAGCGTGAGGTATTCGCGCGGAGCCGGATGGCTGAAGGTGATTCGGGCCGGTACGACGGGGCGGCCCAACCCTTCGCGAGCTCGGCGCAGGTAGTAGCCGAGCACGTACTCGTTGATGACCGACGACACCGCCGGATCGCCCGCGCCGGTGCGGTAGCCGATGGTGAGCTCGCCGTCGTGGTGCAGGTCGAAGCCCTCGGTCGCGGCGGTGACCAGCTGGTGGTACGGCTGCGCGGCGGCCAGGGAATCGGCGAGCGTCGCGCCGGTGGTGACGAGATAGTCCCAGGTGCTGAGCCGGCCGTGCGGAGCGTCGGCGACGACAGCGAGACCGGCGCCCGGCCCGGCGCCCGCGAGCAGCTCCCACAGTTGGATCAGTGAGCGCATCGGGACTCGATCGAGTTCGCCGCGCAGGTCGTCGTCGGCGACGCCATGGATGGCAGTGAGGCGCTCGGCGGGGACACCGGCGCGCAGCGTGGCATCGCGGACCAAGCGGATCAACTGGGTGGAGGCGGTTCCGGTCAGCGAGTCGGCGGCGGGCGGACCGGAGTTCGCCGGGCCTGGGGTCGGCCGCGAGCGGGTGTTCGATCCGACCTGGTCGGAGGGAGCGGCATCGGTCGGTTCGATGCCACCGAGTCGGCCGGTAACCACGCGCACCACGGTATCTCCCTTCCAGTAGTCGACAGAACTACTCGCGAGTAGCCGCGGAGTCCTCACCATTGCGGGGGATAGGTGAGTGAACTTCCAGCAACAGCGTTAGGCTCGGTGCCGTGACTTCCCACTACGATGTCGTCGTTCTCGGCGCTGGTCCCGGCGGTTACGTCGCCGCGATCCGGGCCGCTCAACTCGGCTTGCGAACAGCGATTGTCGAGCAGAAATACTGGGGTGGCGTGTGCCTGAACGTTGGCTGCATTCCATCCAAGGCGCTGCTGCGCAACGCTGAGCTGGCTCATATCTTCACCAAGGAAGCCAAAACCTTCGGTATCTCGGGTGAGGCGTCCTTCGACTTCGGCGCGGCGTTCGACCGCAGCCGCAAGGTCGCCGACGGCCGGGTCAAGGGCGTCCACTTCCTGATGAAGAAGAACAAGATCACCGAGTACGACGGTCTCGGCACCTTCACCGACCCGAACACCCTCTCGGTGGCGTTGAGCAACGGCGGCACCGACACCGTCACCTTCGACAACGTGATCATCGCGACGGGCACCGTCACCAAACTGCTGCCCGGCACCTCGCTGAGCGCGAACGTCGTCACCTATGAGGAGCAGATCCTCACCCGCGAACTGCCCGGATCCATTCTGATCGTTGGCGCGGGCGCCATCGGCATGGAGTTCGGCTACGTGCTGAAGAACTACGGTGTCGATGTGCGCATCGTCGAGTTCCTCGACCGCGCGCTGCCCAACGAGGACGCCGATGTCTCCAAGGAGATCACCAAGGCGTACAAGAAGCTCGGCATCACCATCACCACCGGTGCGGCCGTGCAGAGCATCGATGACGACGGCTCGAAGGTCACCGTCAGCATCAAAGACAACAAGTCCGGCTCGGTGGAAACCGTCACCGTCGACAAGGTGCTGCAGGCCGTCGGCTTCGCGCCGCGGGTGGAGGGCTACGGCCTGGAGAACACCGGCGTCGCGCTGGAACGCGGCGCCATCGCCATCGACGATTACATGCGCACCAACGTCGACCACATCTACGCCATCGGTGACGTCACCGCCAAGCTGCAGCTGGCGCACGTCGCGGAGGCGCAGGGCGTGGTCGCGGCCGAGACCATCGGCGGCGCCGAGACCCTCACTCTCGGCGATTACCGGATGATGCCGCGCGCCACCTTCTGTCAGCCGCAGGTCGCCAGCTTCGGTCTCACCGAGCAGCAGGCCCGCGACGAGGGCTACGACGTGAAGGTCGCGACCTTCCCGTTCACCGCCAACGGCAAGGCACACGGCCTCGGCGATCCCAACGGTTTCGTCAAGCTCATCTCCGACACCACCCACGGTGAACTGCTCGGCGGCCATCTCATCGGCCCCGACGTCTCCGAACTGCTGCCGGAGCTGACCCTGGCCCAGAAGTGGGACCTGACCGTCAACGAACTCGCCCGCAACGTCCACACCCACCCGACGTTGAGTGAAGCCCTGCAGGAGGCCATCCACGGCCTCGCCGGGCACATGATCAACTTCTGATCGCGAACCGATCGATGTCCGCCGACCCGGCGCCGGTGCCACCGCACCGCGCCGGGTCGCGTTCGTCTGTGTGGTCGTTCCTGGTGGTGGCCCTCGCGATCGTGGCGTCGGTGGCAGGCGTGCTCATCGATACGGCGTTTTCCCACACCGAGATTCGGCAGACGGAGGCGCTGCCGACGAGCGTGCGCTATCCCGACGGCCTGACCTACTACCTCGGGGTGGTGCAGCGGGAGAGTGGGCTGCTGCATCGCCGTCTGCCCGATGAGATCCGGGTGAGCCGCGATCCGGGCCTCGTGTATTCACACGGGGTGAGTCTGACCATCACCGGCAGTTCCGATCTGGTGCTGCGCTCGGTGGATTGGCGACCGGATGGTGTGTCGGCCCGGTTCGAGTCCGGCCATGAGCTTTTCGTGCCCGCGCAATCCTTCCTCGGTGGGCGGTAGGCGGCTTCTTTATGCCCTCTTGACGCTCCGGGCCGCCGATTTATCGTTTTTCATACCGATCCTCGATTTCCGTTGTGCTGTTATTTAAGTCGTCTGTTCAGGCGCCCTGGTGCGGCTGTTCGGACCCACAGTTTCGGCTAGAGGAAAGTGTTCGAATTCATGACGATAAAGTCGGCTGCAATCTCCGTTCTCGCTTTGGCCGCCCTGGTCGCGTCCGCGTCGAGCGCGGGTGCCGCGCCCGCACCCGATCCCGCGCCCGGCAGTGCCGTGCAGACCGATGTGCTGCCCGGTATCCACTACACGGCGAGCGTCGTCGACAACTCGGTGGTGCTGCGGACCGATTCTGGTTCGTTGACCACGCAGGGGGCTCAGTTCCAGGTGCTCGACGATCAGGGCCGTCTGGTCGCGGGCATGCCGCTGACCTATCTCAAAGACGGTAAGGAGTGGCCGATCGCGGCGCGGGTCGAGGGCGATACCGCTGTCTTCACCCCTGGTACCGATCCAGCGGACGCCCGGCCTGCGGAGATGTTGCAGCCGACCGCGGGTGAACCAGTCGACTTCAATACTGCTCTCAGCACTGCCGCCACACAGTTCGGCCTGGCGACGGCGGTCGGGACATTGCTCGGGTCATTGGTCGGCGGGGTGCTCGGCTGTGTCGCCGGTGCGATCATCGGTGCGCCGCTGGTGGTGCCGACGTTCTTCGCCGGTCCGGTCGGCCTGTGTATCGGTGGTGCCGCGGTGGGGATCACGTTGGGTGCGGCGGCGGGCATGATCGCGATCGGGGTGCCGGTCGGCGTGGCGGCTGCTGTTCAGTTCTTCAATTCGACGGCTGTCCGGTGAGGTGGGGCGCACAATAGAATGAAATAGTCGAGAATATGGGCGGCATCCGGCAGGGTGTCGCCCATTTTCTTGGTTCCGAAGCGTAAATTAATCCCCCCGGTGCGCATGAAGGTCGCAATGGACGCGGCGAGGCGGGGGAAATCGAACTTAATGTCATCGCGTGGGTTTTCTCGGATTCACGTGGGCCGATGCCGGGTCGTTCGTCGGCGGGATGGTCGGCGCCGCTGTTCTCGGTCCGCCCGGCGCGATGCTCGGATCGACGGCCGGATCATTCTTCGGCGGCGTCGTCGGCGATGATCGCGGCGCAGGCAGCGCGGCAGAAGAAGCGCTGGTGGCAGGGATCGGTGCGGCAGGTGGGGCATGGGCGGCCAACCTCGGCGGCAAACTCCTCAAAGACGGGATCACCGCCGCCGCGACCAAAGCCCTGCCTGCGGGTGCCGCGCGTCGCGTGGAAACGGGTGCAGCGAAAACCCTGCTGCCCTGGAACAAATATGAGGGCAGTCTGCTCGGTGCGCTGGGCGGCGGGTTCGGCGGCTATGAGGTCTCGCCGCAGGCCCGCCCACCCGTCACGATCGACACCGTCGACATCGGCAACGGCGGCTGTCCGGTGGCGATGGGCGGACTGCGGATGCCGCCCGAGCTGTCGCGGCCGATCGCCGATTCCTATCAACGGTTGCCCGGCTACCTGTGCGATGTCTGGCGCAGCTTCGGATCTGGTTCCGCGAGTGCTGCGCCGGCGCCGGTACCGCCACCACCCATCGGTGATGCTGCACGTGGCGGAATTGCCGAATATGCCGAGAGGGCCCGTGCACTCGATGCCGCGATCGCCGGATTCGCCGTGCTCGATCGCAAGGTCGCGGCCATTGTCGCGGAAAGCGCCGATGTGGCAGAGCAGGGGCGCGATGCGGTGTCCACGGTGATCGCGAACGCGAACCGGGCCGCTGCCGAAACCCCGAGCGGTAACGCCGACCGTCACGCCCTCGACCTGCTGCACAACGCGTTCACGGCAGGCAGTCAGATCCTCACCCAGGCGATCACGGCAACAGGCGACACCGCCGGGCGCGCCGACCGGCTCACTGCCGAACTCCGGAAGTTGCGTGCGGAATTCGATGAGCATCGTGAATCGCACCGGCAGCCGTCGGGCTCGACACCTCCGCAGCGACAGGAGCCCGACGACGCTGGGCGTGCACTCGACATATCCATCGACGTCGGCGGTGCGGTTGCGGCACCCATCGTGATCGCGCCGGCTCCCGTGCCGCCACCGGCTCCGTTTGCCGTTGTTCCACAGCCGAGGCAGACGGTTGTTGCTGCGCCCGAGCCGGTTCCGCCGCCGCGAGTACCGCTTCCATCTGCGCCCGCGGCGGGTCGGCCGCGGTGGGCATCGGCTGGGTCTACGCCGGAGATGGATCCACCGCCGCAGGAAGGGGTTGCCTCTGCGCCCGAGTCCGTATCACCACCTGCCGAAATGGTTGCGCCCGTTACTCCGTGGTCTGCGGTTCCAGCGCCGCCCGACGCTCAGTGGCCCGCCGCGGCTGCGCCGCTGCCGACACCCTCGACGCAGCCCACCACTACGCCGTGGATGAGAGCGATTTCTGCTGTCGTGGCCGGTGCACCGCATGCGGCGGCCGCGCCCCCGGCATCGGACGAACACTCCGTACCTGACGCGGACTCGCTGCTGGCGACGATCTACGCGGAGGCTTTCGCGCTCGGTGGGCGATAGCGGCCGGAGTCGTGTTCCACAGCGGGTACGGCCCACCTTCGTTAGCCTGCCTATATGCCTGATGCTGTGGTCGAACGGGACCGGATTGCGCTAGTGCTCGGCGGGGGCGGTCCGGTCGGGATCAGCTGGCTGGTGGGGCCGATGTCGTGGTGATTACGGAGCCGCTGGCACACGTGTACCCGCGTGCCCGCACCGACCGCGAACACGGTTGTGCCCGTGAGATTTCGATCGTCCCCGACGCAGGAGCAATCGACGCGTTCGGCACCGACCTGTTCAGCGGCGCAGCCCTGCAACCGGCCTACGAGGCTGGTGCGCGCCAATCCGCGGACGCGGTCGCGCAGCGGAAAGAGGTGTGGCCGAACCGATGAACGGCTGGACATGAAACGTCGCCTGCTCGTCGGGCCGGCGGTGGCTCTGGTGGTCGTCGTGGTGCTGGCCGTCGGCGGCTACTACCTGATGAACTCGCGGACCTTCCAGCTGGCCGGCCGGATTGTCGATCGCGTCGACACCGACGCGAAGGTGGTCGCATTGACCCTCGACGACGGTCCGACCACCAACACGCCGGAAGTGCTGAAGGTGCTAGCCGAGGCCGACGTGCGGGCCACCTTCTACCTCCTCGGCCGCGATCTCGCCGCGCACCCGGAGTTCGGTGCGGCGATCGCGATGTCCGGCCACGAGATCGGCAACCACACCTACTCGCATCGGCGCATGGTTTTCGTCTCGCCGGGCACCGTTGCCGAGGAGGTGGGCCGCACCGATGACGAGATCCGCAAGACCGGGTATCAGGGACCGATCACCTTTCGCCCGCCCTACGGCAAGAAGCTGTGGACGCTGCCGAAATACCTCTCCGACCGGGATCGGACGACGGTGATGTGGGACGTCGAGCCGGACTCGGCCGGTGGGCCGAGCTCCGAGCAAATCGTCGAGCGAACCGTGGCCGAGGTGCGTCCTGGCTCGATCATCCTGCTGCACGTCATGTATGGGAACCGCGCGAATTCGCTGGCTGCGATCCCCGGAATTGTCGCGGCGCTGCGGAGCGACGGGTACCGGTTCGTCTCGGTATCGGAACTGCTCGGGCAGTAGGGCCCGCGCGCACTATCGGCGGCGGCCAGTGCAGTGGCTGTCGGCGGTCGCGGACACGATGGTGCTATCGCGCGTACCGGTGCTGCCGCGCCGCCTGTGACACCGGCAAGCGTCCAGACGCCGCGGACCGCACGCGCGAGGCGGTTGCCTCGGGCATGGCCGGTGTTTCGCATTGCGCGCAGCGCTCTTCGGTGCTCGGTGAACAGCTGTCGTCCGGTGCGCGAATCGCACCCGCCGGAATTGCTGCTGTTCGCGGTCGTTCTCAGGTGCTCGTGCTCGGTGCCGGTCGCGATTCCACAACTGCTCGGTGGTGCGGGATCCAGGTTGCCGCACTTTCTCCGTTTCCTGCGAGTTCACCTGCCGGACACATACGTTGACACCGATTTAGCATCGTGTAAACAAAGGGAATCAATCCGAATGTTGTCATGTGTTCCGGCCCGGTCGAGGCCACGACCGATTCTCTGTCCGCAGAGTTTTGGGGATTCACCGAGGGAAAGCGTTCGAACCATGTCGATTAAGTCGGTACTAGCTGTCTCCGCTCTGGCTGTCGCTGCTGTGGTGGCGACCGGAGCGAGTGCGGGTGCGGTACCCGCCCCCGCACCCGAGCCGGGCACCGTGGTGCAGACCGATGTGCTGCCAGGTATCAAGTACACGGCCAGTGTCGTGGACAACTCCGTGGTGCTGCGGACCGAAGCCGGATCGTTGACCACGCAGGGGGCCCAGTTCCAAGTGCTCGACGATCAGGGCCGTCTGGTCGCGGGTATGCCGCTGACCTACCTGAAAGACGGTATGGAATGGCCGATCGCCGCTCGGGTGGAAGGGAATACGGCCACCTTCACGCCCAGTACCGATCCCGCGCAGGCCCGGCCCGCGGCAATGCTCGCGACGGTCGCGGATGAGCCGGTCGATTTCAACACCGCGTTGGGCACGGCGGCGACGCAGTTCGGTTTGGCGACGGCGGTCGGTACGTTGCTCGGTTCGTTGATCGGTGGCGTGCTCGGGTGTGTGGCGGGCGCGATCATCGGCGCGCCGTTGGTGGTGCCGACGTTCTTCGCGGGCCCGGTCGGTCTGTGTATCGGTGGTGCCGCAGTGGGGATCACGTTGGGTGCGGCCGCTGGGATGATCGCGATCGGTGTTCCGGTCGGTGTCGCCGCCGCTATCCAGTTCTTCAACGCGACACAGCCCCGCTGAGTGAGATCCGGTGTCGTCCGACGCGCCGCGTGCGCGCCGGACGACACCGGAGTGTTTCGCTCGGCACGGGTAGGCTCGGCCACGGCCAGCGTGCCCGGTCGTGCCGATGCCGCGACAAGGTGCGCCCATTTCGCGAAAGAGGCGAGCAGGATGGTTTCGACGTCGCAACCACGTGTTTCCCCGGGACGATTGCGTCAGCTGGGGCCGATCAATTGGGTGGTCTGGCAGGTGCTCTCGCGGGCCGCGGGCACGGCCGACGCACACCTGTTCAGCACGCTCGGCCGCACCGGTGGACTGTTCCGCGGCTGGTTGCACTATTCCGGCAAGCTCATGCCGGGCGGCAAGCTGACCAGGCACGAGTCCGAGCTCGTCATCCTGCGGGTGGCTCAGCTGCGCGCGTGCGACTACGAGATGGACCACCACATCAAGCTCGGCAAGCGTGCGGGCGTCACCCCGGAGATCCTGGATCGAGTGCGCACCGGTCCGAGCGCGGATGGATGGTCCGATAAGCACCGTGCTCTGCTCACCGTCGTCGACCAACTGGTCACCACCCGCGATATCGATGACGCGGCGTGGGAACAACTGTCCACCTATTACGACGACCGCCGCCTCATCGAAATCGTCCTGCTGACAAACCAATACGAGGGGCTGGCCTCGACGATCACCGCGCTGCGGATTCAACGCGACCAGATGTAGTCGCAGCGAGGTTCTTCCCGGCGAGGCAGTCGCTGAACGCTCTTTTTGTCAGGTGCGCTCGATCAGTTCGGCCAGGCCGTCCAGCACTCGCGCGAGCCCGAATTCATACGCATGATCTGCGCTGTAGGCGGCATCGTGCGCCTGCCCCGCCGCGGCTCCGACGCGTGTGGCCAGCGGGTATCGCTCGGGGTGGATGAGGGTTTCGAGTAGGGGTGCGGTGCGTTCCCACCATTTGGTGTCGGTTCGGTCGCTGTCGGCGGCGGCGCGGGCGGTGTCGCTCGCGATGCGCGCGACCGAGGTGACGAAGCCGAGCAGGTAGGTCAGGGCAGCGTCCATCTGGACGTCGTCGAGACCGAGCTCGTCGAAGGCCCGGAGTTCGTGGTCGTACTTGGCGGTTTGGCCGGGGCCGAGCGCGGGGCGGGTGGTGGGGATGTAGGCCACCCACGGATGCTCGGTCAGCATGGTGCGGTTCTCGGCCGCGATGGCGGCGACCCGCTCACGCCAGGGCAGCTCGCTCAGGTCGGCGCGCGGCATTGCCAGGTAGACGGCGTCGAGCATGAGATCGATCAGCTCGGCCTTGCCGGGCACGTAGGTGTAGGTGGCCATGGGGGTGAGTCCGAGGTGGGTGGCCACCGCGCGCATGGTGACCGCGCCGATCCCGTCGGCGTCCGCGATCTCGATGGCCGCCGCGACCACCTCGTCGACACTGCTGCGCTGCTTGGGTCCGCGGGCGGACGCGTTGGGGACCCGCCACAGCAGCTCCAGTGTCCGCACCGGATCACCCGCACTGCTCCGCTCGTTCGGCACCGCCACCTCCTCTGATGTGAGTTACATCACAATGCGCCTGCCTGGAAATTTCTCTACAAAGTATAACGTACTTAGTAGAGAGAAATGAACCGAAGGAGCACCTCATGCGCATCACCGATTCCGTCATCTCGCTCAACGTCGCCGATCCGCAGGCCTCGGCGACGTTCGTCATCGACCACCTCGGGTTCGCCGAGCAGATGTCGGCCGACGGATTCGTCTCCCTCGCCCACCCCGACGCAGGAATGAACATCGTCTTCCTGCGCACCGGCTTGAAGAGTTTCAAGCCGGCCAGCGCGGCAGGTAGCGCGGGCGAAGGACTGCTCGTCGCGTTCGTCGTCGAGGACATCGACGCCGAGTACGCCCGCCTCCAGTCCGAAGGCGTCCCGATCGTCACCCCGATCGAGACCGAGGAGTGGGGCGAACGCTACTTCCAGATGGCCGACCCCAACGGCATCATCTTCCAACTCGTCCAGTGGGTCTGAACGCCCGCGAGTGGCACCTGGCAGCGGCGAACTGCGAGAACGCCCCGCGCTGAGGTGCCACTCGCGGCCGTTGTTTCCCGTTGGGGTGGTGCTGGTGGGGGTTGCGCGTCATTATCTACTCGAGTGGGGCATGGCGGTGACTGGATCGGGACGCGCGTCAGGGGTTGTGCACGATGCTGGTGAAGATCGAGACGGGGGCGGAACTCTCCGCGCCCGAACGGGAATTCGTCGAATGCCTGCGCAGGTTGCCGAGCACCGGTCTGGCGCTGATCGATCTACAGGTGGGCGCCGAGCGCGGGAAGCGGCAGGTGGACGCGGTCGTCTGGACGCCGCGCGGGGTCACCGTGCTCGAGGCGCGCGGGTTCCGGCGCAGACAGAGCGGCATTCTCGAGATCGGCACCGTCGGGCCGTGGACCATCAGCTCCCAGCCCGTCGATCTCGATCAACCCGACGGTGTCAGCGTTTCCGACCAGCTGGAAAACGCGGTGCACGAGGTGAAGACGGCGCTGGAACGTTCGCTACAAGATCCAGGCCACCTCTGCGGCGCCGTAGTGCTGGTGCCGTTTCGCGGTGCGGTGGTCCGGCCCGCGCGCACCACCCTGCGTCCTGGTCTGGACGTGGTGGTCGCGAACACCACCGACACCACCGAGTTCCGGATCTACCTGGAGAATTTCGCCGCCGCCCCACGCACATGGACCGCGGATCGAGTGCACGCGGCGGCCTCGGCGCTGACTCGATCCTCGGGCAGCGATATCTGCCCGACTCGCGACGAACTGCTCGCCGCAGGCTTCGACGCCGCCGCCCCGAAACCGGTGCCCATACCCGCGCGCCCGGCTCCTCCCCGGGAGCGGAAACCGGAAGCCAGCGGCAGGCAGACCGCGACCGCGTGGGTGGTATTCACCGCCGCCGTGCTCGGGATGCTCGTGGTGCTCGGCGTCATCGTGCGGGCGGTGCTCACCGACCGACCCGACGTCGAACCGACTGCCACCACGACGTCCGTGGCGACTGCCACGCCCCACAGCCGGGCGACAGTGCCGTCACTGCCGCCGAATGACCGGATGGTGCCGCGAGCTCGGGTGGAATGCTGGCCGTTCCAGGCGGACTGCTGAGCCGGTCGACAGGGATGCCCTCGACGCCCGCGATGCCACCCTCGCGCCCGCACCACCGCCGTCGGTCTGGCTCGTCGTGGCGGCGATCAGGCCGGGCCTGTAGACGGCGCGTCGGCCGAGCGCCGTCGGCGGCGTGAGCGGCCCGAGTGCAGCCGCGCTCTCGGTCAGTCGCGCACGACCTGCGCCAACCTCGTCAGATGCAGTGCCGTCTTCGCCCGCGCAATGACATGCGCGCGCGACGAATCGATATGTGTGGTCAGCGTTTCCAGCG
Source organism: Nocardia sp. NPDC059180 (assembly GCF_042754945.1). Classification (NCBI taxonomy): domain Bacteria; kingdom Bacillati; phylum Actinomycetota; class Actinomycetes; order Mycobacteriales; family Nocardiaceae; genus Nocardia; species Nocardia sp. NPDC059180. The sequence continues at coordinate 62,947 of NZ_JBHZBU010000011.1, read as the reverse complement.
CTGCGGCGCGATCTCCTGCCAGGAGCTGTTCGGCGATGGTGATGTGCTCGGCGGTCATGGCGGCGATCCGGTCGGGTGTCGGCATATCCATGGTCCGGACCGGCCGGACCCGGACCTGCACCGAGGCCAGCGCGTCGGCGAGGGCGGCGTTGCCCGCCGATCGCAGCAGCACGATGTGGAACCGGTCGTCGGCGGCGATGAGCGCGGGCCCGGGTTCGGGCGGTTGTTCGGCCAGCTGACGCCAGTGTTCGAGTTCGGCGCCGACCATGCCGAGGTCATGCGTCGGTTCCCCGAGCGCACGTTGGATACCCCTGGATTCCAGCACATTGCGCAGCTCATAGAGCTGATCGAGTTCGTCCAGGCGCGGACGGAACGGGTACATCCCGTCGGTGCGCCGCTCCACCAGACCGTCGGCGAGCAGCCGCGCGAGCGCTTCGCGGACGGGGGTGCGTGAGACCCCGTAACTGTCCGCGAGGCGTTCCTCGCCCAGCCGTTCGGTCGAGACCAGCGCGCCCTCGGCCAGATCGCGCCGCACCGCCTCATATACCTGCGCACTCAGCGGGACCCGCCCCCGTCGCGTCACGGCGACTCAGATCGCCATCGCTGAACGGACGACGCTCTCCGCGCCCGCGCCACCCTCGCCGGAGGAGGTGATCCGGCCCGATTCCAGCACGTAATAGCGTTGGGCCGCTTGCAAAGCGAACCCGATGTGCTGTTCGACCAGCAGCACGCTCAACCCGCCGCGCCTGGTCAGCTCGATGATGGTGCGTTCGATTTCCGCGACCACCGACGGCTGGATCCCCTCGGTCGGCTCGTCCAGGATGAGCAGTTTCGGTTCGGTGATCAGCGCCCGGGCGATGGCGAGCTGCTGACGTTGTCCGCCCGACAGCAGGCCCGCCTTGCGGGTGAGCAGCTCCCGCAAGGCGGGGAACAGATCGAGTGATTCGTCGATCAACGCCTTGCCGCGTGTGCGGCCATCGGCCACCACCTGGAGGTTCTCCGCTGTGGACAACTGTGGAAAACTCTGTTGCCCCTGCGGGACATAGGCGATTCCGCGACGCACCCGGCGCGACGGGGAGAGTCTGGTGATCACCTCACCATTGAACGTGATGGTGCCGGATTTGCTGGTCAGCAGGCCGACAGCCGTGCGAAGCAGGGTCGTCTTCCCCGCGCCGTTATGTCCCATGATGGCGACGACACTGTCGTCGGGCACCGTCAATGAGGCGCCGTGGATCACCTCGGTCCGGCCATAACCGGAATGGATATCAGCCAATTCGAGCATCGGCGCTCTCCTCGTCGTTCGATTCGGTAGCGGCCGTGGCGGTGCCGAGGTAGACCTCCTGCACCTTCGGATCGGCCTGCACCTGCTCCACAGTTCCCTCGCTCAGAACCCGCCCACCGGCGAGCACCGTCACCGAGGTGGCGAACGAGCGCATGAAGTCCATATCGTGCTCGACCACAATGACGACTCGTTCACCGCCGATACGGTGCAGCAGCTTTCCGGTCTCCTCGCGTTCCTGCGCGCTCATGCCTGCGACGGGTTCGTCCAGCAGTAGCACCGAGGCGTTCTGCACCAGCAGCATGCCGATCTCGAGCCACTGCTTCTGGCCGTGCGCGAGGATGCCCGCAGGCTGGTCACGGAGCGCGCCGAGGCCGGTGATCTCCAGCGCCTCTTCGATGCTCGGCAGCACCGACTTGCGCCGCCGCAGCAATGTCAGCGCGGAACGTCCTGCACCGGCGGCGATGTCGAGGTTCTGCAAGACGCTCAATTGCTCGAAGACACTCGCGGTCTGAAAGGTGCGCCCGACGCCCAGGCGTGCGATCTGATGCACCTTCTTGCCAAGCAGCTCGACACCCGTCTTCTGCGCCGATCCGGTCGCGGGGGTGAGGCCGGTGATGGCGTCGATCAGTGTTGTCTTTCCGGCGCCGTTCGGGCCGATGAGGAATCGCAGATCGCCTTGTAAAACGGTGAGATCGACATCGGTGACTGCCTTGAACCCATCGAAACTCACCGAGAGGCCGCGAACCTCGAGGTATTCGCTGGACATTCCCGCATTGCCGCCGCGTTTTGGTTCGTGCTCGATCATCGCGACTCCACCTTCTCCTCGGTGCGCACTGGCAACGGTTGCGCAGGCAGATCTGTTGGTGCCGACACGCTGTCCTCGCGTTTCGGCCTGCGCTCGCGGACGAACCGCCCCAGCATCGGCCACAATCCCGCCAGCCCGGCGGGCACGAACCCGACCACCACGATGAACAGCACGCCCTGCAGGTACGTCCAGCCCGAAGGGAACTGCTCCGACAGCGCCGTCTGTGCCCATGCCACACCGATCGCGCCGAGTACCGGACCGAGCAGAGTGGTCCGGCCGCCGATGGCCACGCCGATCAGGAAGGCGATCGAGGGCACGACCCCGATGTCGGCGGGGGAGATGATGCCGACGATCGGGGTGAACAACGCGCCCGCGATTCCCGCGAAGAACGCCGCGACCACATACGCCACGATCTTGACGTTGGCCGGGTCGTAGCCGAGGAAACGTACCCGTTCCTCCTGGTCACGCACCGCGACCAGTAGCTCCCCGTACCGGCTGCGCATGAGCTGACGCACCACCGCGACCACCGCGAGCAGAGTGCCCGCCGCGATGAAGAACAGCATCTGGCGGTTGAGCGGATCGGACAGTTTGAACCCGAAGAACGCCCGGAAATCCGAGAGCCCGGTGAACCCGCCGATGGTCTGCTGGCCCGTCAGCAGAATCGCCAGCGCCGCGGCCAGCGCCTGACTCAGAATCGCGAAGTACGCGCCCTTGACCCGCCGCTTGAACACGCCGTAGCCGAGCACCGCCGCGACCACCCCGGGCAGGACCAGAATCGCGATGATCGCCACCGGCGCCGACGCGAAAGGCTGCCAGTATGCGGGAAGTTCACGGATGCCCGCGATATCCATGAAGTCGGGGACATCGTTTCCCAGACGCGTCGCGTCCGCCATCTGTAGATGCATCGCCATGATGTAGGCGCCGAGACCGAAGAACACGCCCTGGCCGAGAGTGAGCATTCCGCCCCGGCCCCAAGCCAATCCGATGCCCGCCGCCACGATGGCGAAGCACAGGAATTTCGCGAGCAGGTTCAGCCGGAAATCGCTGAGTATCGCCGGAGCCACCGCGAACAGCAGGATCGCGGCAATCGCGAAACCGCCCCAGACGCGCACCGAGGAATTCGCGAACCATCGTGGTGAGGACATGGTCATGCCAAACTCCTTGTCCGGACCGTGAACAGGCCCTGCGGGCGGACCTGCAGGAAGATCACGATGATCACGAAGACGATCACCTTCGCGATCGAGGCAGTCGTGGAGTACTCGATGAAGGAATTGAGCAGGCCGAGCGCGAACGCCGCGATCACCGTGCCCTTGATCTGGCCGAGCCCGCCGATCACCACCACCAGGAACGCATCGATCAGATAGCTCTGTCCGATGGTGGGGCTGGTCGAACCGATCAACGTCAGCGCGACACCGGCAACACCGGCCAGGCCGGAACCGATGAAGAAGGTGCTGATATCGGTGAAACGCGAGGACACCCCGCTTGTTTCGGCGAGATCGCGGTTCTGCACAACCGCGCGAATCCGGCGCCCGAGCGGTGTCGTCTTCAACACGATCGCCAGCACCGTCACCGCGACGACCGCGAGGACAAGAATGAAGATCCTGGTCTTGGGGACCACGGCGTCCAGAATCGTGACGCCACCGCTGAGCCATTCCGGCACCAGCACGTTCTTGGCCGGCGCACCGAAGATATCGCGCGCCAGCTGCTGTAACACCAGGCCGACACCGAAGGTGACCAGCAAGGTGTCCAGCGGGCGGTGATACATCCAGCGGATCAGCCCCATCTCCAGCGCCGCCCCCAACGCGCCGCCGACAAGGAACCCGACCAGCAACGACACACCGGCCGAGGAAAACACCTGCTGGACAACGTAGGTGGTGTAACAACCGGCCATAATGAACTCGCCGTGCGCCATATTGATCACGCCCATCTGACCGAAGGTCAGTGCGAGACCCAGCGCGGCGAGCAACAGGATCGACCCGAGGCTCAGCCCGGTGAAGAGCTGGCCTACAACGACTTCCATCAAGAGCTCCGTATCTCGTCGGTGGGTTCGCGGCCCCCTCATGGGTCTTTTCCGAACGCTGTCGCCGGATGCCTCGTCGAATCAGGCGTGAGCATCGGGAAAGACCAGGCCGCGAACCATTTCCTGCGGAACTGCGGCGGCGGTCGGCATCCGCCGCCGCAGTCGTCGGTCTACTTCAGGCCCTCGGCCCAGGTGTAGGTGTCGAGGTAGGGGTCGGGCTCGATGGGCTGACCGGAATCCCACACCGTGTAGATGAGGCCGTCCGGGCGGATCTCACCGATGCGGGCGGTCTTGGTGATGTGGTGGTTGGTCCCGTCGATGGTGACCAGGCCCTCGGGGGCTTCGAAACTCACGCCGTCGGCGGCGGCCTGAATATCGGCTACCGCGAACGAGTTCGCCTTCTCCACGGTGTTCTTCCACAGGTACACCGAGGTGTAGGCGGCCTCCATCGGGTCGGAGGTGGGTTTGCTTGCGCCGAAGGCGGCCTTGTAGGCGTCGACGAAGGCCTTGTTCTGCGGGGTGTCGACGGTCTGGTAGTAATTCCAGGCGGTGAGCTGGCCCGCGATGTTCTGCGCGCCGATACCGGCCACCTCCTCCTCGGCGATCGACACCGAAACCACCGGCATATCGGCCGCGGTCAGGCCCGCATTGGTGTACTCGCGGAAAAACGCGACGTTGGAATCACCGTTGAGGGTGTTGAAGATCGCGTCCGCGTCGGCTGCGCGCACCTTGTTGATGATTGTGGAGAAATCGGTGGAGCCCAGCGGGGTGTAATCCTCACCCTTGATCTCGATCCCGTTGGCCGCCGCATATGCCTTGATCTCGCGGTTGGCCGTCTGCGGGAACACATAGTCGCTGCCGGCCAGGTACAGCGACCCGACGCCCTTCTGCTTCAGGTAGTCCAGCGCGGGCACGATCTGCTGATTGGTGGTTGCGCCGGTGTAGAAAATGTTCTTGCTGTCCTCCAGTCCCTCGTACTGGACGGGGTAGTAGAGCAGCGAATTCAGGCTCTCGAACTTCGGTTTCATCGCCTTGCGGCTCGACGAGGTCCAGCCGCCGAACACGGCCGCGACACAGTCGGCGCTGATGAGCTTTTCCGCCTTCTCGGCGAAGGTCTTCGGATCCGATGCACCGTCTTCGGGCACCAGCTCGATCCGCTTGCCGAGCACACCGCCTGCGGCATTGATCTGGTCGACGGCCAGCTTGGTCGAATTGGCGACGGTGACCTCGCTGATGGCCATGGTGCCCGACAGCGAATGCAGCGAACCGATCTTGATCGAGTCCTTGGTGGTGTCGACGCAGGAGACGGCGTTCGCGCCGTCGACGGTGGCGTCGTCCCTGGCGCCGCACGCGCTCAGCAGCACACCGGTCAACGCCAATGCGGTCGGCACCACCAGCGCCTCGAGCGTGCGGGATCGGACGGAGCCGCGATGTCGGCCGGATCGGGAGGAATCGGACATGCGCGAACCCTTCTCACTCATCAGTTGTGGCGGCGGCTCCGCAGGGGTGCCGCACCGAATACCTGCTGTTCGCGCCGGTCACGAACGTCGACCGGGTTGTATACAGAGCCTGTATTCGTGCTGCGAAACGTTAGACAGAAGTTGTTGCGCCGGAATATCTCTCGATGACCAGTCGGTTTCGTGCGTTGCCGTGAGGTGAAACCTTGCGCACACCGTCCCGGGTAGGCGCGGTGAGGTCGCCCCGCGCCTACGGTTGCGTAGCTCTCAGGGGTGCGGAAAGCTTCGATTCGTAGTTGTCAGCAGCCGGAAACCCCTTCACGGTCGTGCGACCGCGGGGCGGTAAGTCGAGGAGGACGCGGTGGGGCATTACAAGGCGAACCTGCGCGATATCGAGTTCAACCTGTTCGAGGTGTTCGGCCTGGACAAACTGCTCGACACCGGGGCCTACGGTGACCTGGACTCCGACACCGTCCGCGAGATCCTGGCCGAGGTCAAGCGCCTGGCGGAGGGTCCGGTGGCCGAATCGTTCGCGGCCGCCGATCGCGACCCGGTGGGCTTCGACGCCGCCGACCACAGCGTCACCGTGCCCGACGCGCTGCGGCAGACGTTGGAGACGGTGCGCGAGGCCGACTGGAGCAGGCTCGGCCTACCCGAAGGGATGGGCGGTACCCCCGCGCCGTCAGCGCTGGTGTGGGCGGTCAACGAGATGATCACCTGCGCGAATCCGTCCGCCTCGTTCTTCAACATGGGTCCGGTCATGGGAGCTGTGCTCTACAACATCGGCACCGAGCAGCAGCAGCATTGGGCCACCCGCGGATTCGAGAAGGGCTGGCAGGGCACCATGGTCCTCACCGAGCCCGATGCGGGCTCCGACGTCGGCGCCGGCCGCACCAAGGCGATCGAGCAGCAGGACGGCTCCTGGCATATCGAGGGAGTCAAGCGGTTCATCTCCGGCGGCGACGTCGGCGACACGGCGGAGAACGTCTTCCACCTGGTGTTGGCGCGTCCCGAAGGCGCGGGTCCGGGCACCAAGGGGCTGTCGCTGTTCTACGTGCCGAAATACCTCTTCGATCCCGAGACGCTCGAGCTCGGCGACCGCAATGGCGCCTACGTCACCAACCTCGAGCACAAGATGGGCCTGAAATCCTCGCCAACCTGTGAGGTCACCTTCGGTGGCGACGTGCCTGCGGTGGGCTGGCTGGTCGGCGAGGTGCACAACGGCATCGCGCAGATGTTCCAGGTGATCGAGAACGCGCGCATGATGGTCGGCGTCAAGTCCAGCGGGACCCTGTCGACCGGCTATCTGAACGCACTGGCCTACGCCAAGGAGCGCGTGCAGGGCGCCGACCTGACCCAGATGGCCGACAAGGCCGCACCGCGCGTCAGCATCACCCACCATCCGGACGTGCGTCGTTCGCTGATGATGCAGAAGGCGTACGCCGAGGGCATGCGTGCGGTCTACCTCTACACCGCCGCGCACCAGAATGCCGATGTGGCGCAGCTGGTCTCCGGCGCCGATGAAGAGCTGGCCCATCGCGTGGACGATCTGCTGTTGCCGATCGTCAAGGGTGTCGGTTCCGAGCGGGCCTACCAGTACCTGACCGAATCGCTGCAGACCTTCGGTGGTTCGGGCTATCTGCAGGACTACCCGATCGAGCAGTACATCCGCGACGCGAAGATCGACTCGCTCTACGAAGGCACCACCGCCATCCAGGCGCAGGACTTCTTCTTCCGCAAGATCGTCCGGGACAAGGGGGTGGCCATCGGCCACCTCACCGGCCAGATCAGCGCCTATCTCGACGCGAAGAGCGGCCGCTTCGACACCGAACGCGACCTGCTGCGCACCGCACTCGCCGACGTGCAGGCCATGGCCGCCATCCTCACCGGCTACCTGATGGGTTCGCAGCAGGAACCGGACGAGGTCTACAAGGTGGGCCTCGGCTCGGTGCGCTTCCTGCTCGCCGTCGGCGATCTGCTCATCGGCTGGCGCCTGCTGGTCCAGGCCGACATCGCCGCTGCGGCCCTCGCCGGCGAGGTGAGCGAGAAGGACCGCGCCTTCTATGCCGGGAAGGTCGCGGCAGCAACGTTCTTCGCCAGGAACGTGCTGCCTACGCTGACCGCGGTCAAAGGTGTGATCGGGTCACTGGACACCGACATCATGGGATTGGACGAGGCGGCGTTCTGAGGGTGCGTTAGTCGGCCAGCAGTTTCAGCACTACCGGCCGCGACAGAGTTCCCGAGACCTGGCGGGCCAGTTCGTTGGCGCTCGTGCCGTCGGCATGAGCGGCGCGCAGGGCGTCGGCCAGTTCGGCGCGGGCGGCTTCGGCGGCGGCTCGAGCGGTGCGGAGGCGGTGGGCGGCTGTCGCGACCGGGTCGGTATCGGCCGGGTCGGCGGTGCCGTTCGGGCCGACGTACGGGGTAGGTCCGGTGCTGTTCGAAGCGGGGGCGTCATCGGCGTGGGTCGCCCTCGCGCTGGCGGAGCCGGTCGTGGCGGCCCGGTACTCGGATTCAGACGCTGGTTGGACCGACTCTCGCCTCCCGGGGCTCGAATCCGGGAGCTGGTCCGCGGCGGAGGTGGGTGCCTGCCGACTCGATCCCGGTCCGGTCAATATATTGACCGGCGATGCCGGGTCGTAGCGCACGGCCGCGCGGGCGAAATCAGCCATGAACTCGCGGATGGTCGTGGTGTCCTCGGCGGCAGGGCCGAGCAGCAGCCTTGCGGTCTGGGGGAGGGTGTTGGCCCAGTTCGCGATGCCGCACAGGGCGATGAGCAGCAGGCCGGCCCGCTGCTCGTCAACACCGAATTGCTGCTGGGCACGGTCGAATTTGCGTTCGTAGAAGTCGGCACGCCAGCCGTCGACATCGTGCGCGTCGGCGCCGCGGTGCAGGGCCTCCCACAGCATCAGGCGCAGCAGTTTCGGGTTGTCGTGGTGGTAGTCGAAGAGCTTGGCGACATAGTCGCCGACCTCGGTGTCGGCCAGCGGCTGCACCGTCTCCATGAATTCGCGCAGGCTGTCGATCAGGATGACGTCGAACAGCTTGTCCTTGCTGCCGAACAGGCCATAGATGCGTTCCTTGTTGACCCCAGCGGTCTCGGCGATGCGATCGACCCGCGCGCCCGCGAGGCCGTGCGCGGCGAATTCGTCGCGCGCCGCGCGCAACAGGGCCTGCCTGGTGGCGTCGCTGCGTTTGGTGGTGGGCGTCATGGGGAGGACATTACCATTCCATTAAACCAACTATTTGGTTGACAATAGCGGTGGATCGGCCGTACGCTTCCCGGCATGGCATCGCCGACAGTCCCTCTCGCCGTTCCGGATTCGGTTCCGACGTCCTCCGCCGATCTGCCCACCCACGCCTCCACCGCACGCACCCTGCCGGTCTTCGTGCTGTCCGCCCTGCTGGCCACCGGCCAGATGTACCTTCCGATCCCCCTGTTCGGCGCCATGACCTCCGAATGGCAGGTCGGCTCCGGTGTGATGACCTGGATCATCAGCGCATTCGCGTTCGGCTACGCGGGCGGGTTCGTGCTGTTCGGCCCGCTGTCGGACCGGTTCGGTCACCGCAGGGTTCTCGTCACTGGCATGGTCGCCGCAGCGATGGTCACCCTGTTGACCGGTATGGCCTTCAGCGCAGCGGTAGAGATCCCGCTGCGCGTGGTGCAGGGCCTGGTCGTCGGGTCGATTCCGCCCGCGCTGATGGCCTATGTCGCCACGCGGATCGTGCCGAAGCATCGGCCGGTCGTCACCATGTCGATGGCCACCTCGTTCCTTGCGGCGACGGTGCTCGCGCAGATCGTGTCGCAAGCAGTGGTCGGCTGGTTCCCGTGGCGCACCGTCTTCCTCGGCTCCGCCGCCGCGTTCGCCGTACTCGCCTTCGGGCTGCGCGCGGTCATGCTCGACGACGCGCCGAGCACCGCGAATCTGCCACTGCGCGACAGCTATGCCGCGATCCCCGCGGTGCTGCGTATCCGGGCCCTGCTGCCGATGCTGATCGCGGGCGCCCTGAGTATGGCGGTGATGGTCGGCGTCTACACCGGCATCGAAATTGCCGGTCTGGTCCACGGCTCCGGCGAATTACTGGCCCTGCGGGCAGGCGCTCTCCCGGTGATGCTGGCCCTACCGCTGCTGGCGATCCCGCTGGCTCGGCTCTCGCGACGCGGCCAGATCGTGCTCGGCGTCCTCATCGCCGCGGCCGCCATGATCGCCGCCGCCCTCGTCGGTACCGAGGTCGCCGCGCTGACGGTGCTGCTCGCCATTCTGGTCGGAGGCCTCGGCGTCATCGCCCCCGCCGTCCTCCAATCCGCAGGCGAACTCGGCGGCGACGCCCGAGCCGCCGCCTCCTCGGTAGCCATGTTCAGCTTCTATGTTGGCGCAACCACCGGCCCCCTCATAGCCGCCGCAGCTGCCCCCCACGGCTTCCCCGCCCTCTCCTGGACCTTGGCCACCCTCCTCCTACTGGCCCTCCTCCTCACCCTCCTCGCGCCACGGTCCTCAACAGGACCCCAACAGCCGAACCGCCGCTGATTAGTGGTACATGGCTGCGGCAAACGTCGAGTAGACACCGCAGCCAGGTACCACTCGATCAGAGCTCGGGCCAGGTGGGTGGGTCGAGGCGGGATTGGATGCGGGATACGTCGGTGTCGGCGGGCATTTCGTTGGTGATCTTGGTGATCAGGACTTGGATGTCGATTCGGTCGGGGTGGTCGCCGGAACGCAGGAGTTCGGTGGCGATTTGACGCACTTCGTCGTCGGAGAGGCGGCGGCGAAGCAGGGCCAGCAGCGGGATGTAGTCCGACTCCGGGACACCCTCGGGATAACCGGCGCGCAACCAGTCGATGATGGCGTTCAGGAAGGGTGGCATCTCGGCATCAATCGGGGTCCGTGAGCGGTTCGGCCAGAGGCCAGCCACCGGCCGCCAGATGCGATGCGACGCGCGAGATATCGTCGGCCGCGGGCTGTTCCTTGGCGATCCGGGTGATCGCATCCTCGATATCGGCGTGGGTGATCTCGCGCTCCGGGTTCTCCCGCGCCAATTCCTCCGCGACGGCGGCCACCTCGTAGTCGGTGAGGTGCCGGTGCAGGACCGCGAACAGCGCGACGTAGTCGGAGCGGGGTACGCCCTGCGGATAGCCCGCGCGCAGCCATCCGATGATCCGGCCGAGCAGTTTCGGCCGCACCGGTCCGGGTTGGGTGGGGTTGGTCGAATCGGTCACTGCACGCCCTTCAGGACTCGCCGAAAAGATGAATGCCGAACCTTGCGGCGAGGAATGCCTTCGCGGTGTAGAGCACGCCCGCCACCACCGCGGCGATCACCAACGCCAGACATGCCAGAGCACCGGCGAGTGCCGGATAGTTGCGCTGGACGGCGCCGCCCTCGGTGCGGGTTTCCGACACCGACCAGAACCGGACCCCGAACGCGAAGATCATCGGCAGGCCCGCGCCGAACACCAGGCCGGCCGCGACCACCCGCCACAGCGAGTTCAGATTCGTGACAAGAGTCTGCACTGCTTCTCCTAAACCTGCGCCGAGCGATTGTGTCCGGTGTCCGGGCCGGGTGAGGCGCTGTGGCGCACGTCCTCGATGATCTCCGGCTCCGCGGTGCCGACCGCGCCATCAGGGCCGTCACCAGGCCATTCGTTGACATTGCTGGTGTCGACGGGGTTGCGTCGCGACCGCAGGTAGATCAGTCCGGCGAGCCCGATCAGCAGCGCGAACACGACGAGCACGCCGGGCAGTCCGCCGATGAGGTGGGCGATGGCCCAGCAGATGGCGCCCATGATTCCGGCGGCGGGCAGCGTCAGCAGCCAGGCCACGACCATCCGGCCCATCACACCCCAGCGCACCTCGGCGCCTTTGCCGAGGCCGGTGCCGAGAATGGAGCCGGTCGCGGTCTGGGTGGTCGAGAGCGGCAGGCCGAAATGCGCCGAGGTCAGGATGATCGCCGCCGAGGACGACTCGGCGGCAAGACCCTGTGGTGAATCGATTTCCACCAGCCCTTTGCCAAGGGTGCGGATGATGCGCCAGCCACCGAGGTAGGTACCTGCCGCGATGGCGACCGCACAGGCTGCCATCACCCACAGCGGCATTTCGTCGTCTTTGGTGAGGCTGCCGTGCGCGACCAGCGCGAGGAAGATGACGCCCATCGTCTTCTGCGCGTCGTTGGTGCCGTGCGCCAGCGAGACCAGCGAGGCCGAGCCCACCTGGCCCCACCGGAAACCCTCGTTGACCTTGTCGCCTTCGATGCCGCGGGTGATCCGGTAGACCAGCCAGGTGCCGGTCGCAGAGACCATGGCCGCGATGATCGGCGCGAGTACCGCGGGGATCACGATCTTGGCGAGTACACCGTTGGATCCGTCGGCCCAGATCACGCCGCTCCAGCCGAGGGCGGCCAGGGTGGCGCCGATGAGTCCGCCGAACAGGGCGTGCGAGGAGCTGGAGGGCAGGCCGAACAGCCAGGTCAGCAGATTCCACAGGATGCCGCCGACCAAACCCGCGAACACGATGATCAGCAGGTCGTGCCCGGACACCGCGTCGAGTTGCACGATTCCTTTGGCCACTGTCGCCGCGACCGCCACCGACAGGAACGCACCGATCAGGTTCAGCACCGCCGACAGCGCGACCGCGATCCGCGGGCGCAACGCACCGGTCGCGATGGAGGTGGCCATTGCGTTGGCGGTGTCGTGGAAGCCATTGGTGAAATCGAATGCGAGTGCCGTGACGATGACGATGAGCAGAACCAGCAATTCAACGGTCACGCCGTCCAGTGTGCGGTATCCGTTTTGACGATTTTCATACGGATGCCAAATCGCGGCCTTGCCGTGTTCATCTAGGCTTGCCGCACCTCGGCCGTGGGCCGCCTGACGGCTGTCCGGGTTCGGAGAGGACGTCATGGTTCGGCGCGGCGGGGCAGCCTGCGGCGTCCGGTGCCGAGCTCGTAGGCGAGGTCCTCGTAGCCGATGGCGAGTTCGGTGAGGCATTCCCAGGCGCCGTGGATCAGCCAGGCCGGCGCGGTGGCCAGGGTGTCGTGTGCGCGGCCGGAGAGCATGGCCATGCGGTCGACGACGGTGCCGACGGTCTCGGTGCGCATATGGGCGCCGCCGGGTGGGATCGGAAGATCGGTGGCGATCCAGCGGTCTATGGCAAGGACGAGCCGGGCCCGTTGCCGGTCGATGTCGGTGGCCGCGCCGAATGCGGCTCGCGAGCGGCGGGTGTGCAGCCCGGCGAGCAGATGGGCGGCGCCGAGAATGGGGTGATCGCCGCGCGGCATGGCACGGCAGGCGGCGAGCAGCAATTCCTTGGTCGGCAGGGTCGACACGATTCCCCCTCTATTCATGGTGCCGGACAAGAGTTTTCGATCCTCGATCCGCTAATGAATTACCTCGCCTGATGCCGGGTCAGCCTTCGTGTCCCACGGCATTCCGACAACAGCGAGGCCGAACATCTCCAACGACGTCAGGCCCACATGTGTGGCCAGCTCATCCATATCGCCAACCAGTTCCGCAGCCTGCAACGCCGCCACCGCCTGGGCCACGTTCCTCACAACCATCAAGTCCAACCCGCCCATCGCTTGACGAGTGGTACTTGGCTGCGGCAAACGTCGAGTAGACCCCGCAGCCAGGTACCACACGCGGATCATCGGTCCGGGAGTTCGGCGCCGTGGGCGCGGAGGGCGTGGGTGGTGCGGGAAACGATGGTATCGGGGCGGTGGTCGAGTTGGTCGGCGCCTACGTGGACGATGGTCCAACCAAGCGCGTTCAAGATTGCCTGGCGGTCGATATCCCAGGATCGTTGGCTGCGGTCAGTCCAATGTTGTGCACCGTCGTATTCGACTGCCACATGCCACCGCCGCCAGCCCATATCGAGTCGCGCGAGTGTCATTCCCTCATGTTTGACGCTGATCTGAGTTTCGGGCGCCGGCAGTCCGGAGCGGACCAACAGCAGTCTGGTCCGGGTTTCGCGCGGTGACCTCCGCACCTGCGTCGATGAATGGCAGCAACGCTCGTGCCTTTGCGCTACCGGGGACAGGGGGTAGGCGCGACAGCAGATCGCAGACAATGGCGGGCTGCGTGCGCGTGGCGTGGCACAGCGCATCGATCACCTCGACGGCATTGTCGAAGTCGAGTCGCCTCGCCAGATCGATGGCGGTCCGAGCCGGGGTGGTGCAGCGAAACCCAGCGATCTCGCACACTTGATCATCGGGTATGCGGTCGCGATAGACCCGCACGTTCGGGAGTGGGCGCATACGACGCGGCATCACGATTTCCGCCGGGCGATCGTTCAGCCATCGGGTGCCGTACATGGCAGCCGCTGAGCATCCGGCGAGGATTCCCTCGCCCTTCGTCCAATGCCCTGCCGCGAGGGCACGGCCGCGTGCATCGAGCCGAATGCCCTTGGGTACGTAGACATCCGGATGCACCCGGGAGTAGTTGTTGCGCAACTCCCATGTCGTGATCAACCCCGCGCGCACAGCCCAGCTCCCTGGAAAGGGCTCATTCAGTTCCCCCATACCCTCAGATCATGCCTGCCCCGAGCCCCAGCCACTCCGCCATCAGCCAACCCATCCCCAGGCTGAGGTCACGAGTGGAACATGGCTGCGGCAAACGTCGAGTAGACCCCGCAGCCAGGTACCACTCGCTGAAACCTCACGGAAGGAGGGCGCGGACAGTGGTGATGGTGTCGGCTTGGTCGGGGGTTTTGTCGGGGCGGTAGCGGACTACGCGGGCGAAGCGCAGGGCTACGCCGCCGGGGTAGCGGGTGCTGGTTTGGACGCCGTCGAGGGCGATTTCGACTATCAGTTTCGGCCAGAGGTAGACGGTGTGCTGGTCGCGGGTGCGTTCGTGGCGAGGGAATTCGGCGGTCTGCCAGTGCAGTAGGGCGTCGGTGAGGCCTTTGAAGGTTTTGCCGACCATTACCGGTTCGCCGGATTCGGGGTCGCGGGCACCGAGGTGGAGGTTGGACAGGTAGCCGGTGCGGCGGCCGTAACCCCATTCCGCGCCGAGTACCAGCAGGTCGAGGGTGTGGGTGGGCTTGATTTTCAACCAGGAGCGTCCGCGGCGGCCCGCCGCGTACGGCGCGTCGAGCGATTTGATCATGATGCCCTCGTGGCCTGCCGCCAGCGCACCGTCGAAATACTCTGCCGCGGCCTCGGCGCCAGGGCGGATCAATGCCGGGATGCTGTGCTCGCCGGCGACCTTGGTGAGCGCGGCGCGCCGCTCGAGTAGCGGCTCGTCCAGCAGGTCGCGGCCGTCGAGGTGGAGGCAGTCGAAGAAGTACGGGTGCAGCAGGAGCTCGCGGGTGGAGGTCGGGATGGGCTGGATCTCGGTGGGTACCGGCGGCTGCGCGCTGGGTGGTGTCGGTGATGTGGTGGCATCCGAAGGCTCGACCGCCATGGTCACCCGGCGCGGCTCGGCGGGTAGCGCGGAGGCGTCGCCCGCTGTTCCTGCCGCCACGCCGGCGAGGCCGGGTTCACCCGACGCAAACCGCGCCATCGTCTCTTGGAAAGGCCGCGGTCGTCCGGTGTCGGTGAGGGCGAGGGTTTCACCATCGAGCACGACGCTGGTGCAGTTCAGGCCCGCGACCAGCTCGACGAGTTCGGGAACGTTCGCGGTGATATCGCGCAGGGTGCGGGTGAAAACCCACACGTCGGAACCGTCGCGGTGGACTTGGATGCGGGCGCCGTCGAGTTTGTGCTCCAGGCTGACGCCGCCGTCGAATTCGGCGAGGGCCTCGTCCAGCGCGGCGCCGGGGGAGGCGAGCATGGGCTGGATCGGGCGGCCCACCTCGAGCCGGAATTCGCGCAATGCCGCTTCGCCGCCGGTCAGCGCGGCGATAGCGGTGACGGGCAGTTTTCCGGACAGCATGTAGGCCCGGCGTACGAGTTCGAGCGGGACGTCGGCGGCCCTGGCGACCGCCTCGGTGACGACGGCCGTGAGCGCGCCCTGGCGTAGTTCACCGGTGAGCAGGCGCAGCAGAAACGCTTGCTCATCGGCGGTCGCCGCACGCCACAGACTGCTCAGCAGTTCCTTGCGCCGGTTCGCCGAGCCGGGTCCGGAGGTGTTGGCCAGCTCGTCGAGCAGTTTGTCCACCCTGGACGCGGTCAGGGTGGGGATGTCGGCCGCGGCCTCACCGAGAGCGGTGAGTGTGCGCCAGCCGGTGCCGATGCGGCCTTGCCGCAATTCCCCCGACACCCACGCGACCACGGCCGCGAGCTCGCCTGGATCGGCGGCGCTCAGCAGCTCGGCCAAGGCGGCGATCTTCGTTTTCCTCGACCGCGTGGCGCGGACGGTCTCCGAGGCTCGCACGACATCGGTGAACAGCACCTGACGACGGTAACCCGCAGGTGTGACATATCGCTCGAACCCGCTGCTAATTCTGCTATTGGCAGGTTTGCGAAATCAGCCATAAACTGGACATATGGCCAAGACTTACGTCGGGGCGCGGCTTCGTCAGCTGCGGACCGAACGCGGGCTCAGCCAGGTCTCGCTCGCTCAGCAACTGGAGATCTCGGCGAGTTATCTCAATCAGATCGAACACGACGTGCGCCCGCTCACCGTCCCGGTGCTGCTGCGGATCAACGAGGTGTTCGGGGTCGATGCCACCTTCTTCTCGTCCCAGGACGACACCCGGCTCATCGCCGAACTCCAAGAAGTGGTGATGGACGCCGAACTCGGTATCGAAGCCGATGCCAAGGAGATCGCCGAGATCGTTTCCGCGCACCCGAGCATGGCCCGTGCCCTGGTCAATATGCACAGCCGATACCGCAACACCAGCGCCCAGCTGGCTGCGGCCACCGAGGACCGCTTCGCCGACGGCGCGGGCAGTGCGACGATCAGCAAACCGCACGAGGAAGTGCGCGATTACTTCTATCAGCGGCAGAACTACATCCACGAATTGGATACCGCTGCCGAGGAACTCGCCAACCGCATCCGTTTCCACGGCGGTGACGTCAACAGCGAGATCGGGCGCATGCTGCGGGCGCATGGTGTGCGCATTCTCGAACGCATCGATCTCGGCGACGGTGTGCTGCACCGCTACGATCCGGAGCACCTGCGACTCGAGATCGCCCCGCACCTGTCCGGTGGTCAGCGCACCTTCAAACTCGCCGCCGAACTCGCCTATTTCGAATGCGGTCCGCTACTGGAGAAGCTGGTCGACGAAGGCAATTTCGCCTCCGAGGACACAAGGAAGCTGGCCATGCTCGGCTTGGCGAACTATTTCGCCGCGGCGACGGTCCTGCCCTACACGCACTTTCACGACATCGCCGAGGATTTCCGCTACGACATCGAACGGCTCTCGGCGTTCTTCACCCAGAGTTACGAGACGATCTGTCATCGGCTGTCCACGCTGCAACGGCCGGAACTGCGCGGTGTGCCGTTTTCGTTCGTTCGGGTGGATCGCGCGGGGAACATGTCGAAACGGCAGTCCGCCACCGGTTTCCACTTCTCCTCCAGCGGTGGCACCTGCCCGCTGTGGAATGTGTACGAGACATTCGCCTACCCGGGCAAGATCATGACCCAGATCGCGCAGATGCCCGACGGCCGTAAGTATTTGTGGGTGGCGCGCACCGTCGAGCGCCGTGCCACGGCTTTCGGGCAGCCGAGCAAAACCTTCGCCATCGGGCTCGGATGCGAACTACGCCATGCCGGACGGGTGGTCTACGCCGACGGTATCGATCTCGGTGAAGCCAAGGCAACCCCCATCGGCGCGGGTTGCCGGGTCTGTGAACGCACCAATTGTCCCCAGCGCGCATTTCCCCCGTTGGGCAAGGTGCTCGATATCAGTGAGCACCGCAGCTCGGTCTCCCCTTACGTACTCAAATAGCAGTTTCCCTGTGGCGGAACCTATTCCACGGAGACGGCGACGGTGTCGTCGGTGATCTCCTCGATGCGCACCGTCGGCGCCAGATGATTGCGCAGCCTGCGGTCGATCTCGCCGGCGACCGGAATGACGACGGCCGCGGCGGAGGTGGCGACGGCGTCGGTGAGGATCGCGGGCCAGTCCGGAACGGCGCGGGTCGACAGCGCCGCGATGACGGCCGCGGTCGCAGAATCGCCCGCGCCGGTGGGGTTGCCTGCCAGCGGTTCGGGTAGCGCGGCCGACCAGGCGCCTTCCGCGGTCACCGCGACCATGCCCTCGGCTCCGCGTTTGGCCAGCACGGCCCGCACGCCGTTATCGATCAACGGGCGGACCGATTCGACCACTTCGGCGGGTGTGTGCGGGTCTGAGTCGGTGAGTCGCCGCAGCTCACCGCGGTTGGGTGTGAGCACGACGCCGGGCAGCCTCGAGGCAAGGCGCATGGCCTCGCCGTCGAGGTCGCAGATGGTGGGCACGCCGTGGTCGAGTGCACTGCGTGCGATGTGCGCGGGCAGTTCCGGATCGATGCCGCCGGGCAGCGATCCGGCGATCACCAGCCCGGCGATATCGGGCAGCAGTCCGGTGACGCGGACGGCGAGTTGTTCGGCGGCATGGGGGTTGGTGATTCGAGCGCCCGGCTCCCACAGCGCGGTGGCCGTGCCGGAGCCGGATTCGCTGATCACCACGGTTCTGCGCACCCAGGGCAGGGCGTGCACGAAATCGACCGGCAACTCCAGTTCGGCGGCGGCGGCGAAGGCGTGGTCGGCGAAACCGGTGGCGCGTGCGTATTTGCCGAGTTGGTTGAGGACCCTGGTGACATTGATTCCCTTGCCCCCGATCCGTTGCTCGACCGATCGCACCCGGTGCGCCCGACCGCGTTCGAGTTCTTCGACCCGATAGGTCATGTCGTAGGCGGGATTCATTGTCACGGTGAGGATCACGACACCCACTGTCCACGTCTACGCGGGTTGCGCAACCGCAGGGGTGCATTCACGGCCGGTTTATCAGCGGTCCCGAAGTTTGCCGGCGCACATTGTGGGATGGCCCGATGACGTGACCGCGATTCAGCGACGCACCGGCACTTCGGCGGTGATTTCCGGGTCGGCCGGACTGCGCAGCGTCCGCGCCCAGACCGTGAAGCCCCACGCGACGAATCCGGCATAAACCAGATACAGCACGGCCGAGGGGTAATACCCGGCACGAACCAGCAGCGGGATGCCAACGATGTCGACGCCGATCCAGATCAACCAGAACTCCGCCAAGCCGCGCGCCATCCCGTAGGTGGCCAGCACCGAGCCGGTGAAGATCCATGCTTCGGCCCAGGGCCCGTAGGAACCGATCCAGGCGAAAACTTGCGCGAAGGCGACGGTGCCGACCGCCATGGCGGCGACGAGGAACCAGCGCTCGCGCACCGTCGCCCAGCGCGGATCGACGCCGCGATGCTCGAGCCCGGTTTCGGCGCGCGCATAGCGGTACCAGCTCCACCACCCGTAGGCGCTCACCGCAACAAACATCAGCTGGCGGCCCGCCTGACCTGCCATGTTCAGCTGCTGCGGGGTATTGAACACCCCGCCGACGAACACCGTGAACAGCAGCGCGTTGCCCGCCATGCCGATCGGCCACGCCCACACCCGCCGCCGCATACCGCCGATTGCCGACGCCATGCCGAAGCCGTTGCCGATGATTTCTCGCCACAGAATCTCCGAGCCGGCGATATGCAGTTTGGCATCGAGCAGGGTGAGGAACGGGTTCACCCTGGATGTAACCGGGGGCGGGCGCGATCTCATCCATCCCGTATCCGGCCGGTCCGGTCAGCGGGATGCGAATGCGGCCTTGTGCGCACGAGCTGCGGTATGTCCGCGACCGAGCAGCGGTCCGGCCGCTCGTCGCCAGACATGATCCGGCGCCGCGCTTCGGGAAGAACGCGCTGGTCGCGGAGAGGTTCAGATCGCCTGACGGGTCAACGGGTCGAACGACTGGCGCCGCTCGGCGGTCCGGCCTGCTGCCCGGCTGCTGCGGTCCGACAGCAGCTCCGCGGCGATCGCGACGGCGGTTTCGGCCGGTGTGCGCGCGCCGATACCCAGCCCGGCGGGTGAGTGCAGTCGGGCCAGGAGGGTCTCGTCGAAGCCGCCCGCGCGCAGATCGTCCATGCGACGGGCGTGCACGGGGGCCGAACCGAGGGCGGCGAGGTAGCCGACCTCGGGCAGCCGTAGCGCAACAGTGAGCAGCGGAATCTCGAATTTCGGATCCTGGGCGACCACCACGATGCCCGTGTCGGCCCCGATCTCACCGGCCGCCGAGAGCGTATTGAGATAGCGGTGCGGCCAGTCGGCCACCACTTCGGCGCCCGGAAATGATTCCGCCGTGGCGAAATTGGGCCGTGGATCGCAGACGGTGACGCGGTAGCCGAGCAGCTGCCCCTGAATCGACAGCGCCGCGGCGAAGGAATTGGCGCCGAAGATGATCAGTCGCGGCGCGGGTGCGAACGAGGAGACGAAGATATCGGACTGCGGCAGCGATACCAGTTCGGTGTTGTGCCGTTTATCGGTGATGAGGTGCTGCCCGATCACCTCCGGCTCCGGATTCCACACCACCGTGAATACGGTGACCCGCCGATTCGCGGCGACTTCCGCTGCGACGGTCGGAAACTCCGGGAAGTGATCGCGGGAGAACGGCTCCGTGAAAACATCGATCACCCCGCCCTCACGGCTGGGTTCGAGCGAATTGGTGACCGTCAGCCGGTGCATTCCGCGCTGCCCGGTGCGGGCCGAGGTCGCCGTGGCCTCGTATGCGGCTTCTTCGATGCCGCCCGCGGTGATCGAGCCGAAGACGCCGCCGTCGGGGTCGACCAACATGGCCGCCCCGATCGGTAGCTCGGTCGCACCATTGGTGCGCA
The DNA here is from genome assembly GCF_042754945.1 of Nocardia sp. NPDC059180. Taxonomy (NCBI): domain Bacteria; kingdom Bacillati; phylum Actinomycetota; class Actinomycetes; order Mycobacteriales; family Nocardiaceae; genus Nocardia; species Nocardia sp. NPDC059180. The sequence continues at coordinate 42,632 of NZ_JBHZBU010000011.1, read as the reverse complement.
CAATGGTCGCAAGTCCGCCGGTCCGGCCCGAATGCCATACCCGCAACAGGTCGTCGACGATGTCCCGCATCACACAGCTCCGATCCACCGTGCGCCCTCGCGCGGGCGTTCACCGGACGACGCCCGTCGCCGAATCCGGCGCACGTGACGCACACCATATCGTCCCCGGCATACAAATAGGTGGGCGCGCCGGAATCTCGAGTAGCGCTCGCGTGAACGGCACACCAATGGTTGTGTGTGTTCACCATGGACACCGGTGTTCGCTGTGAAATGCGAGACATATCAACGGGTTAGCGCCCTGGTCGTGGCGTTTTCACACCATGGAATGCGCTACGGTGCGGCTGCCGAATTCGGCTCCGGACGCCCGGTCTGTGTGGAGTGGTATTCGCCACACTGCAACCACTCGCGGGAAGTGGTGTGCACCACAGCACGGCGGGCGGCGTCGAATGAATCGACGCCGCCCGCTTGTGGGGAACTCAGGAAAGCTCGACGCGCAACAGCACGGTCTCGCCGGTGGCGTCATCGACACCATCGTTGTCTGTCACGACGTACAGGCCGCCGTTTCCGGCGATCGCCATCCCCTCCACCTTCTCCTGCACCCAGCCGTTGGTTGCGGAAAGGTCAGGCAGCACATCGTGCACGCGAGTCTTGGCCGCGACGGTCGGCGCCGCGGTACCCGTGACGCCGGGCTCGCCGGGAATCGCGACCCGGTAGACGGCCTTGACCGTAGCTGCCGGCCCGCTGAGCTTGTCGCGTTCGAGTAGCAGCAGCGAATCGCCGTCGACCGCGATTTCCGAGACGCCGATCCAGTCGCCCTCGGTCGAGGTGGTCTCGAGCTGGTAGCCGTACCACTGCCACTCGCCCGAGGCCGGGGAGTACTTGCCGATCCGCGTCACGCCCTTCGGGTCGGATTTCAGTTCGCGCTGCAGCACCACCCACACGGTCTCCTCGGCGCCCGAGCCCTGCACGGCGACACCCTCGAGACCGTATTTACCCAGCTCTGCGCTGATGTCTTCGGGCAGGGTGATGCGCTGTTCGACGGCGCCATCCTTTGTCACCTGCACCAGGGCGTTGCCCGGGCCTTCTTCGCCCTCGACCGCGAGGTAGAAACCGCCGTCGGCGCGAGCGGCGATGCCTTCGATATCCAGACTCACCGCAGCGCCGTTCTCGGTGACCGCCAGCTCGGAATCGATGACGGCAGGTTGCGTCGAAACATCGAGGCCGAGGATCCGGGACGGGCCGTAGGCGGCATCGGTGGCGGTGTAGAGGCGGTCGGCGGCGGCCGGATCGGCGCTCAGCGCACCGAGCGCGCCCCAGCCGATCGGTGCGCCGTTCGCGCCATCGGCGGAGACGACGGACGGGAACTCCGGTGCGCCCCTACCTGCGAACTCGCTGCCGTAGCCGAAGACCGTCACCGCACCGCGCAGACCCTTCTCGGCATCGTCTTCCTCCGACGACACCGCCAGCAGATTGCGCGACGGGATCGGCAGGATCCCCTCCGGCCCGGCGTTCGTCGCGAGAATCTGCCGGAATTTCGGCGCGGCCGGATCGGCGACGTCGTAGGCCGCGACGAAATTACTGCGCTCGGAGCCGACAAGGACGACCGGCTTGCCGTCCAGTTCGGTAACGGCAAGGCCCTCGGGTTCGGGCCCCTTCTTCTCGGCGCGGCCCTCGGTGTGCAGGCCGGCGCGGACAGTCAGCTGCTCGAAGGAGTTGCCCGCATCCCACACCACCTCGCCGGTGGCGGCGTCGAAGATGGTCCAGCCGCGGCCGCCGCCTTTCCAGTCGCCTTCATTGGCGACGGCGATGTGGCCGTCGCCGATCCAGCCGACGGCATCGGGTTCGCGCGGGACATCGGCGATCGATCCGGACTGGTCGATGACGCCGTCCTCGGCGGTGTCGATGCCATCGACGCTCACCGTGCCCGCGGAGAACACGGTGCGGACCGTCGCGGTCGCGGTGTCGATGATGGCGATGCCGTTGTTCTCCTGCAGCGTCACCGCCACCTCGCCGCGCGAGTTCATGCTCACGTACTCGGGCTCGAGATCCTGCGGAGTGTCCAGACCGGCCTCGCGGGCGGCGGCCTCATCGATGCGGACCGGTGTCGCCGACCATCGGTCCGGTGCGCCGTTCAGCTCGAGAATCTGTACGAATCCGGTGGGCGGTTGGGGGAGATCTCCCTGCTCGCCGCCTGCGGGGGTGAACTTCTCGTCGCGCTGGTTCTCCATCGCGATGGCGGCGCGGGTGCCGTCCTTGCTCACCGTGATGGAGTCGGGCTGGCCGCCGAGATCGATGCTGTGCACCTTGGTGCGGTCGCTGATCCGGACGATGTCCACTCGACCGGACGGGTGCGCGAAATCGCCTCCGCTGCTGTCGATCACGACAAGGACGTAGTCACCGGACACCGCGACCGAGGTCGGCTGGTCGTCGGCGTGGCCGAGCTGTTCGAGCGAGATCGAGCCCGCGCCCGCCGGGGCGGCCGGATCGCTGAGGTCGAGGAAACCGATGCGCTTACCCGGCGCATCGGTGTAGATCAGCGTCTTGCCGTCCTCGGTGACCGTGGATATCTCCGCGACGGTCTGTGTGTCCGGTGCGACGCCTTCGGGCAGATTGCGGAAGACCGGATAGGTGGCCAACCGGTGGTAACTGGTCGCGGCATCGCGTTGCCAGCCGTCTGCTGCGGGCAGGCCCGCACTGCCGTCATCGGATCCGCACGCGACCGCCGCCACCGAAACCGTTGCCACCGTGGCGAATAGCCACTGCCGTCTCATCCTGGCCACCATCGGCCCCTTCCTGCTTGGCGCGCCTTCTCGCCGCGGCGAGAATTCCGGCGATCGTTGCCGAGCCGAATGACATCACGGTGACCGGAGGATGAATGCTGCGCGGAGTTTGCCGGGCCGGGCCGATCAGGCGAACAGATTCCGCACGAACGGCAGTGAGTCGGGAAGCGAATCGTTGACTGCGCCGTCGTGGCCGGTCGGGTAGGTGTGCAGGGTGACCGGCTCGCCCGCCGCGGCCAGGACGGCGGCGAAGCGCAGCGTTTGCGGCGTGATGACGTCGGTGTCGCGCAGGCCCTGGCCGAGGAACAGCGGCTTGTCGTAGCCGGATTCGGGCAGGCCCATGTAGCGGCCGAGCAGACCGTGCAGGTCGGGGATCTGGTTGAGCGGGCGGGCGAACAGGTCGCCGACGATGACGTTGTTCGCGCTCAGTTCGTCACCGAAGGGACCGATGCAGGCCTGCTGGGCGCGCGCGAGCCAGTCGCGGCCGGAGTCGGTCAGATAGGACTCGATGTCCAGCTCGGGATAAGTGGTGCGCAGGCCGTTGAGGATGTAGAGCACGTACGCGGTGGTGTGCGGGCTCAACTCGATCGGCGGCATTCCTGGACCCAGCGGCAGCAGGATGTCCTCGATATAGGCGGGCACGCCGGTGCCGACGGCACCGCGGTAATCGAGTTCCGGACCGCCGAACTCGGTGGCGTAGCGCGCGGTGAACACCGCCGCGCCGCCGCCCTGGGACTGGCCCACGGCCACCCACTTGTTCGACAGCGAATCGAACTGCCTGGTCGCGGCCTTCACGGCGTCGACCACGTTATGGGCCTCGACCACACCGTTGAGGTACGGATGCTCGCCCGGACCGCCGAGTCCGGCGTAGTCGGCGGCCACGATGGCGTAACCCTGCTCGAGCCAGGTGCCGAGGTATGCCCAGTCCCGTTCCACCGCGCCGGGACCGGCGACGCTGTAGGCGCAGTCGTCGCCGAGGCCGACGGTGCCGTGCGCCCATGCGATGACCGGCCAGCCGCCCTCGGGCGCCTCGCCCGGCGGGAAATAGACCGCGGCGCTGGTCTGGGTCGGAACCTCGCCCGCTCCGGTGGACGAATAGGTGATGCGGACCGAATCCACCGAACCCGGCAGCGTCGCCGCGGGCGCCAGGGGCTGGACTGAATCGACGACGCCGGTACCGGCCGGTGCGGCGTTCGCGCCGGGCAACAGCAGGGCCGCCGTCGCGCAGCCGGTGGCGATGGCGGCGGTGATCCTGGTGGTCCGCATGGTGCTCCTGTCTGAAGAACTCCGCATCGTCGCGAGAGAATGTAACTGGACGCTTGTCCTGGAGGTGGCTGCTTCCGAGTGTGCCTGATCGGTCGCCCGGAATCCTGCCCGACCGGCATCGGTGCTGGTCGCAGATCGTGTGATCGTCGGCGCGCCGCGCACCGTGCGATGGCGATCGGCCGGATGATTTCGACGAGTGGGCACACGGTCCGCGGGCCCGTCGCTTCCGGGCTCCGCGGCACTCGCGTGTCGTTGCGTGATGGGTCGCACAATGTCGCGGCCGTAAGCCTTGTGAGTGTGCTCACAGCCCGGCGCGTCGGCTGGGCAGGGCGCCGTACCACCCTCCGATCTCAAACAGTACGAGCGTTACGCTAAAACCGCATGTCAGCGCTACCCGTGAGTAGATTCCATGCTTGCAATTAGCCCGCAAATTTCGCAGAGTTAGCAACGTGCGGGTGAAACCTAGCTGAGATTCACAGTTCCAACAGGTAGACGGCTATTTCTGGATATGCCATCGTGTGGAAGTACACCCCTTGGGCCTAGCAAGCCTGCAAATTGCCGCTCCAGCAGTTCGAGCGAAACCTCCTCCGGAGGAGCACGGACGGCGCGGCACCGACCGAACGAGGAAGTGGAGTCACAGATGTCGACTGTCGGCACCCCGAAGACCGCTGCCGAAATCCAGCAGGATTGGGACACCAACCCCCGCTGGAAGGGCATCACCCGCAACTACACGGCCGATCAGGTCGTCAAGCTGCAGGGCACCGTCGTCGAGGAGCACACGCTCGCTCGCCGCGGCTCGGAGATCCTCTGGGATCTCGTCAACAACGAGGACTACATCAACTCGCTCGGCGCCCTCACCGGTAACCAGGCCGTGCAGCAGGTCCGCGCCGGCCTGAAGGCCATCTACCTGTCCGGTTGGCAGGTCGCCGGTGACGCGAACCTGTCCGGCCACACCTACCCGGACCAGTCGCTGTACCCGGCCAACTCCGTGCCGCAGATCGTGCGCCGGATCAACAACGCCCTGCTGCGTGCCGACGAGATCGCCAAGGTCGAGGGCGATGACTCGGTCGCGAACTGGCTCGCCCCGATCGTCGCCGACGGTGAGGCCGGCTTCGGTGGCGCCCTCAACGTCTACGAGCTGCAGAAGGCCATGATCGCGGCCGGTGTCGCCGGTTCGCACTGGGAAGACCAGCTCGCGTCGGAGAAGAAGTGCGGCCACCTCGGTGGCAAGGTGCTGATCCCGACCCAGCAGCACATCCGCACCCTGACCTCGGCCCGTCTGGCCGCCGACGTCGCGGGCGTGCCGACCGTCGTCATCGCCCGCACCGACGCCGAGGCCGCCACGCTGCTCACCACCGACGTGGACGAGCGCGACCGCGAGTTCCTGGACGGCACCCGCACCGCCGAGGGCTTCTTCGGCGTGAAGAACGGCATCGAGCCCTGCATCGCCCGTGCCAAGGCCTACGCCCCCTACTCCGACCTCATCTGGATGGAGACCGGCGTGCCGGACCTCGAGGTCGCCAAGAAGTTCGCCGAGTCCGTCCGCAGCGAGTTCCCGGACCAGCTGCTGGCCTACAACTGCTCGCCGTCCTTCAACTGGAAGGCTCACCTGGACGACGCGACCATCGCGAAGTTCCAGAAGGAGCTCGGCGCGATGGGCTTCAAGTTCCAGTTCATCACTCTGGCCGGCTTCCACTCGCTCAACTACGGCATGTTCGACCTGGCCCACGGCTACGCCCGCGAGGGCATGACCGCCTTCGTCGACCTGCAGGAGCGCGAGTTCAAGGCCGCCGAAGAGCGTGGCTTCACCGCCATCAAGCACCAGCGTGAGGTCGGTGCCGGCTACTTCGACAGCATCGCGACCACCGTGGACCCCAACACCTCGACGGCCGCCCTGAAGGGCTCCACCGAAGAGGGTCAGTTCCACTGATCTGTGTCTGACGGCGCCACCCTCGGGTGGCGCCGTGAGGCCAACTCCATAGCGAGTCCTCTACCCCGGTAGGGGTGTACCGCCCTCCCGCCCGAACAGCCCCGGGCGGGAGGGCATCCCTATACCTTGATCATTTGAAGGTGCCGGTCACCCCGGCCGCCGACCAAGCCAAACCCGACAGCCAAGACCTACCCCAGGAGCTGGACGTGAGCAGCGAAAAGATTCAACGTGTCGGAGTCATCGGCGCCGGACAGATGGGTGCCGGAATCGCGGAGGTGTGCGCACGGGCGCACGTCGACGTGCTGGTCTACGAGCAGACCCGGGAACTGGCCGCCGCCGGTCGCGCGCGCATCCTGCGCTCGCTGGATCGCGGTGTGAGCAGCGGCAAGATCACCGAGCGCGAACGCGAGCAGGCCGCATGGCGGCTGCGTTTCACCTCCGACCTGGGCGATTTCGCCGATCGCCAGCTGGTCGTCGAGGCCGTGCTCGAGGACGAGAAGGTCAAGACCGCCATCTTCTCCGAGCTGGACAAGGTCGTCACCGACCCGGACGCGGTGCTGGCCTCCAACACCTCCTCCATCCCGATCATGAAGGTCGCCGTCTCCACCAACAACCCGGAGCGGGTTGTCGGCATGCACTTCTTCAACCCGGTGCCGGTGCTGCCGCTGGTCGAGCTGGTCACCACGCTCAAGACCAGCGAGTCGGTGTCCACGCGGGCCGAGGCGTTCGCCGCAGAGGTGCTCGGCAAGCAGGTCGTGCGTTCGGCCGACCGCTCCGGCTTCGTCGTCAACGCGCTGCTGGTGCCGTACCTGCTGTCCTCGATCCGCATGGTCGAGTCCGGCTTCGCCACCAAGGAAGACGTCGACAAGGCCATGGTGCTCGGCTGCGCCCACCCGATGGGCCCGCTGGCACTGACCGACCTGGTCGGCCTCGACACCGTCAAGTCCATCGCCGACTCGATGTACGCCGAATTCAAGGAGCCGCTGTACTCCGCCCCGCCGCTGCTCATGCGCATGGTTGAGGCCGGGTTGCTCGGCAAGAAGACCGGCGCGGGTTTCTACCAGTACAACAGCAAGTAGAGCTGGCTGGACCGCCTCTCCGGGTTTTTTGCGGGCGGCGTAGTGCCGTCGGCGTCGGGCACCCGTGCCGACGGTTGGGTGCCGAACCGATTCTGGGCATACCCGACGAGTTACCCGGCCCTCACGAGATCAGTTGTCGCGTTGGGTCGGGTTCGTCGGGATCGCCTGACACGGAGCTCGCGGCGGCTAGCGTTGTGACCCATAGATGTACTTCGGCGGGATCCGGTAGCTGCCACCGCTGCCGGGCATAAGCTGCATAACGGCCGTCCATTGGACCGGCCGACACCGAGCGCAGCGTTCTACGGCATCCATCGTTGCTGGTGGAAGCCGGTCAGGTGATCGAAAGGGAGTTTCCGCTCATGGTCAACGTCACCGATGGTTTCGGGTCGAGCGTTCTCGGATATCCGCGGATCGGGCCGCACCGGGAACTGAAGCGAGCGCTCGAGGCGTATTGGCGCGACGCCCTTTCCCGCGACGAACTGCTCGCCGTCGGCCGCGATATCCAGGAGCGTCAGTTCAACGAGCTGGCCGCCACCGGGCTGACCCAGGTGCCGGGCAACACCTTCTCCTTCTACGATCACGTGCTGGACAACGCGCTGCTGTTCGGTGCGGTCCCGGCTCGGTTCCAGGAGTTGCAGGAGGGGATGGATCCCCTCGACTTCTACTTCCTGATGGCGCGCGGACGCCCAGATCTGCCGCCGCTGGAGCTGGTGCGGTTCTTCGGCACCAACTACCACTACCGCCAGCCCGAGCTGGACGAGTCCACCGAGTTCTCGCTGCACCCCGAGGCGCTGCTGGACGAATGGGATCGCGCCATGGCCCGCGGCATCGAACTACGGCCGGTGGTGCTCGGTCCGATGTCGCTGCTGCTGCTGTCCAAGGCCGGCCACATCCCCGGTGAATCGGGCGGCTTCGACACGCTGACGCTGCTGGACAAGCTGCTGCCGGTGTACGAGCAGCTGTTCGAGATCCTGGCCAAGCGCGGGTCCACCTGCGTGCAGCTGGACGAGCCGTGCTTCACCAGCGAGCGGTCCGAGAGCGAACTGGCCCTTTTCGAGCGCGCCTACGAGCGGCTGTCGAAGGCGCCGCTGCGTCCGCGCATCCTGGTCACCGGCCAGTACGGCGATTTCGGTGAGGCGCTGACCATTCTGGCGCGCACCAATGTCGAGGCGATCGGCCTGGACCTGGCCTCGTTCCGGATGCGCCCGGATGATCTGGCGCAGATCCCCGGCATCCGCCGTAAGCGGCTCTACGCCGGTGTGATCAGCGGCCAGAACGTCTGGCGTGCGGACCGTTACGTGACGCTGGAATACCTCAACGAGCTGGCCAAGGTCTGCCCCGACCTGGTGGTCGCCACCGGTACCACGCTGCTGCACGTGCCCTACGACGTGCTCGCCGAGTACGACATCGAAGGCAATGTCGCCGACCGCCTCGCTTTCGCGAAACAGAAGGTGGGCGAGGTCGTTTCGTTGGCGAAGGCGCTCACCGAAGGTCCGTCGGACAAATGGCGCAAGCGCCCGACCGAGGTGCATTTCAAGCAGAAGCACGCCGTGCGGCAACGGGTTTACGCCATCACGCCGGAAATGCGTGAGCGCGCACCGTATTCCGAGCGTCGCGCCGCCCAGCAGGAGAAGCTGAATCTGCCGCCGGTGCCCGCGACCACGCTCGGCTCGTTCCCGCAGACCGCCAAGATCCGCCAAGCCCGCTACGACCTGGGTGAAGGCCGGCTGTCCTACGACGAATACCGCAAGCGGATCGAAGCCGAGATCGAGGCGACCATCCGTTTGCAGGAGGACATCGGCCTGGATGTGCTCGTGCACGGTGAGCACGAGCGCAACGACATGATCCAGTACTTCGCCGAACTGCTCGACGGCTTCGCCACCACGCATTTCGGCTGGGTGCAGGTCTACGGTTCGCGGTGTGTGCGTCCGCCGATCATCTACGGCGATGTCGCCCGTCCGGCGCCGATGTCGGTGGAGTGGATCAGCTACGCGCAGTCGCTCACCGACCGGCCGGTCAAGGGCATGGTCACCGGGCCGGTCACCATGATCGCGCGCTCGTTCGTGCGGCAGGATCAGCCGCTGTACGAGACCGCCGACCAGGTTGCGCTGGCTATTCGCGATGAAGTGGTGGATCTGGAGAAGGCCGGGATCTCGATCATCCAGGTCGACGAGCCCGCCATCCGTGAACTGCTGCCGCCGCGCCCCGAGGGCCGTGCGGAGTACCTGCGCTGGGCGGTCGGCGCGTTCCGGCTGGCGACCTCGGGCGTCAAGCCGGAGACCCAGATCCACACCCACATCGGGTATTCCGGTCGCGCCGAAGTGGTCGAGGCGATCGAACAGCTCGACGCCGACGTCACCGCGATCGTGGCCACTCGCTCGATCGAATGGGTGCTCAACGCGCTCAACGAGGACTGCGCCTCCGGTCACGGGCTCAGTCACGGCGTCGGACCCGGTGTGTACGAAAGCCGTTCGGCGCGCATCCCCGATATCGATGAGCTGGACGAACTACTCACCGCGGCAGCCGAAGCCGTCACTCCGCAACGCCTGTGGGCCAACCCGGACGGTGGTCTGAAGACCCGGCACTACTGGCAGTTGGAGCCGTCGCTGCGCAATATGGTCGCCGCGGCGCGGCGCGTGCGGCGGCGGGCCGAAGCGGCTGCGGCCGAGTCGGCAGCCGAATAGTCGAAATTCGAAGGCCGCCTTTCCGTTCGCGGAGAGGCGGCCTTTGTCGTGCGCGGGTGCCGAGCCCGCGGCGGCGAGAATTCGTGCGGACTCAGGTGGTCGCGATCGGCAGGCGTCTCATTGTGGTGGCGGAGCCGGTGCGAGCCGATCGGTGAGGGCGCGCAAGCCCGCGGTGAGCTCATCGGGAGCGGGCACGCCGTCCGGGTCGATCACCCACTGCACCAGCAGGCCGCACATCAGAGTCTGTAGGACGGCCCCGACGGCATCACCGTTGTCGCCGCGGCCGAACTGCGCCAGCCCGCGGCGAGCCCGGTCCTGCGCCGTACTGATCTCGGCGCGCAGTTCGGGGGAGTGCAGGGCCTGCGCAAGACTTTCCATATTGGCCGACCACAGGCCAGGATTCGTGCGAAAAGAGCCGATCAGTGCGGCAAGGAACGCATCCAGCCGCGCGGTCCGGTCGTCCGGATCGTCGGCGGGCAGTGAATCGAGAATCTCCTGTACCGCGTCTCCGCTGGACTCCATCATCGCCTGGTAGAGCAGGGCGTCGCGGGTGCCGAAGTGGTAGTTGATGGCGGCCAGATTCGTGCCGGAGGCCGCGACGATATCGCGCACTGTCGTGCGCGCGTAGCCGCGTTCGGCCAGGCATGTCTTCGCCGCGTCCAGTAGCGCCTCGCGTGTTCCCACCTCCGTACCCTAGCAAGTTCCATACAGGCGTTTGTGACGTATGTTCCAAACAAACGTCTGTGACAAGCGTTTGAAACATCTGTATGTTGAGCCTTGTACCTGTTTCGACGCACGGAAACGAGACCGACGATGACCGCTCAACGTCCGCTTTCACCCTTCGAAGCCGCCTATTTCACCGACGGCGCCAAGTTCGGCAGCGTCGTCACCGGTGGCATGCCCCTCTACATCGGAACCACCGTCACCGGCCGGGTGGACGAACGGATCCTCCAGCTCGTGCTCGACGAGCTCGCGGCTGCGCACCCACTGCTGCGCAGCCGGGTCGTACACGATGCGGAAGAGGCCAAGCTTTTCGTCGTCGACGACGGTTTCCGCCCGCGCCTCGAGGTGGGCGCCGGTGGTGAGCGCGAGTACTTCCGGCTGGTCAACGAGGAGCGGACCTGGTCGGACGGGCTGTTCTCGGCGCGATTGCTGCGCGAGGGCGACCGCGAGCAGATCGTGCTCGTCATCCACCACGGCATCGCCGACGGCCGGTCCGCGTTCGCGCTGCTCGACCAGCTGTGGCGGCGCTACTGCGCCCACCTGACCGGTTCGCCGTCGCCGCGGCCCGCGACCGAGCGCGACCTCCCCGCGGCGGCCGATGTGCGGATGGCCGATGTTGTCGATCGTGCCGCCGTGGCGGAGTGGTCGGAGGACATTGCTGCGCAGGTGGCGATGGCCGGTCCGGATGCCGTTCCCGCCGCGCTGCCGCATGACGGGGTCGGCGCGGGCGATCCGCTCGACCGCTTCGCGATGGTGCGTATCGAACTCGACCCCGACGACACGCGAGCACTCGTCAACTCGGCTCGTGCGCACTGCATCTCGGTCAACAGCCTGTTCAGCGGGGCTGCGATGGTCGCGCTTCGTGCGCTCTTCGATGCGGACGGCCCGCTGTTGCTGAACCTCGGGCACGCCGCCGATCTGCGTTCGCAGCTGGTTCCGCCGCTGCCGGCCGCCACGGTCGTCAACTGGGCTTCCGGCATCGGAACAGTGCTGCCGGTCGATGACGGCGCGAATCCTTGTGAGCTCGGCCGATCGGTGGAGGCCGGTGTGCAGGCAAGCTTGGGCCGCCGGGAACACGCCCTGGTGATGCTGGCCGCGCAGACGATCGGCGACGACCCGGTCATGGCCGCCCTGTTGTCGGCTCGACCCACCCTCACGCTGTCGAATATCGGTCGGTTGCCTGCACATTCGCTGCCCGCCGGTCTGACGTTCGTCCGCGACGACATCTTTGCGATGGCGCCCACGCTGCCGCCGAAACTGACCGTCTTCACCGTCGGCGACCGCATGACCGTTCAGGTCGAATTCGATACCGCGCTGTACAGCAGGGCGCGGCAAGCGCGGCTGCGGACGGCGCTGGCTCAGGTGTTGCAGAGCATCAGCGTCGAGTCGGGAGCGCTGCGTGGGTGAGTGATGTCACTGTGGGCTCGGCAGGTCGGACCGCGACGATACGAACGAGGCAGGCAGACCTCGCCCAGATCGTCGTCGGGACACCAAATCCGGGTCTTCTGGCGGAGGTGAGCAGCCGAACGTGCGTGCGATGTGGCACAGCTCGTGCGGAGCGGGTCGCGGCGTCGATGGGGTAGGGTTGCGGAGGTTCCGTGCGCTGATCGTTCGCGCACGTCCCCCAACTCCGTCGTGGATGTGCACCTTTCGCGCCGGTCATCGCGGCGCTGCCACCATCGGGTGAGGACTCCTGTCCTGCGCGACGCTGCGGCTCGCTCCGATGCCGGAAAGGCACCTGCTATCCCCATGTCTGACAAACCTTCTACTGCCGCGCCCACGACCTCCTCGTTCGCCGAATTCGGTGTGCGTGCCTCGCTGGTCGAGGCGATGAACGCCGCCGGTATCACCGGCGCGTTCCCCATCCAGGCCGCCACGCTGCCCGACACCATGGCCGGACGCGACGTGCTCGCACGCGGTAAGACCGGCAGCGGCAAGACCCTCGCGTTCAGCATTCCGATGGTCGAGCGGCTCGCCGGCGGCACCAGCAAGCCCGGGCGTCCGGCCGGTCTGATTCTCGCGCCGACCCGCGAGCTGGCCACCCAGATCGCGGCCACAGTCGAGATGCTTGCCCGACCGTGTGGCCTACGTGTGGTCACGGTGTTCGGCGGGGTGCCGGTGAACCGGCAGACCCGTGAGCTGCGTGCGGGCGCCGATATCGTCGTCGCCTGCCCGGGCCGGCTCGAGGACCTGATGCGGCAGGGCGTCGTCTCACTGGACGCCGTGCGCATCAGCATCCTCGACGAGGCCGACCACATGGCCGACCTCGGCTTCCTGCCCGCCGTGACCCGCATCCTGACCGCGACACCCGCCAATGGCCAGCGGCTGCTGTTCTCGGCCACCCTCGACAACGAGGTGGACCGGCTGGTCAAGCGCTTCCTGCGCGATCCGATCACCCACTCCGTCGACACGGCCGCGAGCCCGGTCCCGACGATGACCCACCACATCTTCGAGGTCGCAGGTGCCGACGCGAAGAAGGATTTGGTGCGCGCGCTGGCCTCCGGTACCGGCAGGCGCATCCTGTTCATGCGGACCAAACACCATGCCCGCAGGCTCGCCAAGCAGCTGACCGCCTCCGGGATTCCGGCCGCCGACCTGCACGGCAACCTCTCCCAGGCCGCCCGCGACCGTAATCTCAGCGCCTTCGCCGACGGTTCCACCCGCGTGCTCGTCGCCACCGATATCGCGGCCCGCGGCGTCCACGTCGACGACGTCGAGCTGGTCGTTCATGTCGATCCGCCCGCCGAGCACAAGGCCTACCTGCACCGATCCGGCCGCACCGCCCGCGCGGGCGGCTCCGGCGACGTCGTCACCGTTGTCCTGCCCGAGCAGCGCAAGGATGTCGCCGTCCTGCTGCGCAAGGCCGGAATCACCGCGACCCCGCAGCGCGCGAGCGCGACCTCGCCGGCCGTGACCGCCCTCATCGGCACCGTTGCCCCGACCGAGCACCGCGCCACGGCCCCGGCCGACGATCGCGACGACAACCGCACCTCCGGTGCCCGAGGGTCGCGACGCGGCAGCCGCCCGGCCGCCGAGCATCGCGGCGGTGGCGCCGCAGTCTCCGGACGACGCAACGGCGGTGCTCGCCGTGGTCGCCCGGCGGCGGGCCGCTCGACCACCGAGCACCGGCTGAACGGCGGCCGCGAAGCGGGCGACCACGGCAACCGCTCCACCGATCACGGCAACCGGGCAGCCGGACAGGGCAACCGGCGCGGTGGTGTCCGCGGCGCAGGGGAAGCCCGCCACGCCGACGGACAGGGCCGCACCAGGCAGCCCGGCCGCCACAGCGACCACGCCCATGACGCCGCTGGAAGCCACCGTGCGCCCGGTCGTGCGGACCGAACCACTGCCGCGCGTGGTACCAGCGCGCGCGGCCACAACGCCGACAGCCATCGTCGGTTCGAGGACTCGTCCCCGGCCGCTGCGGGCACTCGCCAGCAGCGTCGCCCCCGTCGCGCCACCCGCGCGGCGGGCTAGGGTCTGGGCCACTGGGAGGCCCTACCGGCGCCGTGGCGAGGACGGCGAGGTTGGCAAACCGACGCATGCGGCGGTAGGCATGGACGCATGAGTACTGCTACCGCTTACGCAATGGCCGGGCCGGACGCGCCGTTCGAGAAGGTCGCCATCGAACGTCGTGAGCTGGGCCCGCACGATGTGCTGATCGACATCAAGTACGCGGGGATATGTCACTCCGACATCCACACCGCGCGCAACGAGTGGGGCGGGGCGAACTACCCGTGTGTGCCCGGACATGAGATCGCGGGGCTCGTCGCGGCGGTCGGGTCGGCGGTGACCAGGCACAAGGTCGGCGATCGGGTGGGCGTCGGCTGCATGGTGGATTCCTGTGGGGTCTGCCCGGCCTGCCTGGCCGGTGAGGAGCAGTACTGCACCGGCGGGTCGACCATGACCTACAACACGACGGTGCCGGAGGACGTGCAGCCCGGCGGGTTCACCATGGGCGGTTACGCCACCCAGGTCGTGGTGACCGAGAACTTCGTCCTCGCCATCCCGGACGGCATCGACCTCGATGTCGCCGCGCCGCTGCTGTGCGCGGGCATCACACTGTTCTCCCCGCTGCGGCACTGGCAGGCCGGTCCTGGCAAGAAGGTCGCCATCATCGGCATGGGCGGGCTCGGGCACGTGGGGGTGAAGATCGCCGCGGCACTCGGCGCCGAGGTCACGGTGCTCAGTCATTCGCTGAGCAAGCAGGACGACGGCAAACGTTTCGGCGCGCACCACTACTACGCCACCAGCGACAAGCAGACCTTCCGCGAGCTGCGCGGGAAATTCGACCTGATCATCAACACCGTCTCGGCCGATCTGCCGATCGATTCCTACATGCGCATGCTCGCCCTCGACGGCACCCTGGTAATCCTCGGCCTGCCCGAGCAGCCCCTCTCGGTCCGCCCGATGACGCTGGCCGGCTACCGCCGCTCACTGTCGGGTTCGATGATCGGCGGCATCGCCCAGACCCAGGAGATGCTGAACTTCTGTGCCGCGCACGGCATCGGCGCCGAGATCGAGGTCATCGCCGCCGACGAGATCGACGGCGCCTACGACCGCGTGGTCGCCAGCGATGTGCGGTACCGCTTCGTGATCGACGCCGCGACTATGTGACGCGTCGGGGCGGCCATGTCGGTGGTTGATCTGCGCGGCAGTTGGGTATCTTGACCCATGGTCCCGGCTGCCGAGTTCCGAGCGTGCTGGGGATGATTCGATCCCGAGGCAGGCATGTGCGCCGCAGATGAGAATGCTCCCCGCGCAGGCGGGGATGATCCGCAAGGAGCCAGGCCCGATTCCGCGGGCCCGATGAATCCGCCACCGTGGCTGTTGCGTGCGTTCCTACTCGCGGCGGCGACGGTGGCGGGGTTCGTCGCGGCGTTCTGGCTGCTGCAGCAGTTGCAGGGGCTGCTGACGGTGCTGGTGGTGTCGCTGTTTCTCGCCTTCGCCATCGAGCCGTCGGTGAATTGGCTGGCCAGACATGGCTGGCGGCGCGGTCCGGCTACCGGCGTGGTGTTCTTGACGCTGCTGCTCGTGGTCGTCGCGTTCGTGTGGACGCTGGGGTCGTTGCTGGTCGAGCAGGTCACCACGCTGGTCGAGAACGCGCCGCACTATGCGGACGAGGCGGTCGACCTGTTCAACAAGACCTTCAAGACCGATATGTCCGGCGACGATATCGAGAAGTACGCCACCGAGTGGAGTTCCAACCTCGAGGGTTATGCGGTGGGGCTGGCGGGCAACGTGTGGGGCATCGGCACCACCGCGGTGGCAGCGTTGTTCCAGGCGCTCGGCGTACTGCTGTTCACCTACTACTTCGCCGCCGACGGTCCGCGTTTCCGCAATGCGGTCTGCTCGTTGCTGCCGCCGAGCAAACAGCGGCATGTGTTGCGGGCCTGGGATATCGCGGTGGAGAAGACCGGCGGCTACATCTACTCGCGCGGCCTGCTCGCGCTGGTGTCGACGCTGGCGCACTACATCATGTTGCGGGTGTTCGACGTACCGTCGGCGTTCGCGCTGGCGCTGTGGGTCGGGGTGGTCTCGCAGTTCATCCCGACCGTCGGCACCTATCTCGCCGGTGCGCTGCCGGTGGTGGTCGCCGTGGTCAACAACCCGCCCGACGGCCTGTGGGTGCTCGGCTTCATCATCCTCTACCAGCAGTTCGAGAATTATGTGCTGCAGCCGAGGATCACCGCCACCACCCTCGATATGCATCCGGCCGTCGCCTTCGGTGCGGTGCTCGCGGGCGCCGCCATCCTCGGGCCGACAGGGGCGCTGCTGGCGATCCCGGTCACCGCCACCTTGCAGGGTTTCGCGGGCGCCTACATCCGCCGCTACGACGTCGAGGTTCCGACGGGGAACGCCCCGCCGCCGCTGCCCAAACCCGAACGGCCGCATCACCGGCTGATCCGGCTGCGGCGCGGCAAGTCCGACTGAGCAGCATCGAATCCTCGTCGCCACTGGTTGATTTCCGCAGCTCACCACCCATCCCCAGGAAATAGCGGGCCGCTACGGTTGCGCTCGGGAGACAATAGAGTGATCGGCTGCGGGTGAAGCGGGAGGCGCATGGACGGCGACTGGCAGGATTCGCGCGACTACCAGCGGGATGAACGCCCCCGCCGGCGGGGTGGTGCGGGCCGGGTCAGCGCTGCGATCGTCGCGGCGATCCTGGCCGTCGCCGCCTTCCTCGGATATCGCGGTGAGCTGCCAGGCTGGCCCTCGCTGGAACGGGTGCCCGCTGCCGCGCCCGCAGTGGTCGAGCCGCGCCCGCCGCTGGACCCGGTGGCTGTCTCGGCCGGGATGGAACCGGTGCTGGTGAACATCAACGCCTCGACCAAACCGTTCGGGGTGGGCGCCGCGGGGTCGGGCATCGTGCTGACCGCCGACGGCCAGGTCCTCACCAGCCACCATGTGGTCAAGGGGGCCGAGGCGGTGAAGGTCACCCGGGTCTCCGACGGTCTGGTCTACGAGGCAGAGGTGCTCGGATACGACTCCAGCACCGATATCGCCCTGCTCGGATTGGTCGGCGCGACCGGCCTGACCACGGCCCGGATCGGCAGTTCGTCGGGGTTGCGGCTGCGCGATGAAGTCCTCGCCATCGGCAATGCCGGCGGTACCGGCGCACCGACCGCGGTGTCCGGGCACATCTCCGATCTCGACAGCACCATCCTGGCGTTGAATTCCGCGGATCTGTCCCGCAAGGCGCTCACCGGCATGGTGGAGATCACCGCGGCGGTGAGTTCGGGCCAATCCGGTGGTGCGCTGGCCGACCACGCGGGCGCGGTGATCGGCGTGATCGCGGCGGCCTCCGGCGACCATGAGGAAGACGAGGATCCCGGTGCGCAGGCCCAACGCCCGCCGATCGGCTACGCCGTGCCGATCGATACCGCCATGCGGGTGGTCCGCCAGATTCGCTCGGGCACACCCACCGAGACCGTGCATATCGGCCCCACCGCCACCCTCGGCGTATTGATCTCCGATGCCCGTCCGAGCGGCGCACGGGTCGACGTCGCCATCTACGGTCTTCCCGCGCACGATGCCGGACTGGCCGACGGCGAGATCATCACCTCGATCGACGGCCGCGCCATCACCACCGCCCGCGCCCTGCGCGCCGCGATCAACAAACACAAACCGCAGGATGTCGTGCAGCTTGGCGTCACCGGGCCGGGTGGTGAACGGACCGTTCGCGTCGTCCTTGGCGCGGGGACCCCGAACTAGCCGATCGTCGGTGCGATCCGGCTCAGCCGCCCAACCGCGCCATGGTCGCGTCGGCGATACCAGCCCGATACGGCAACCGTGGAACTCGGTCCACGCCGCCGCGCCAGGTGTAGCTCAGACGAGCGACAGCCAGTAGTCCTGGAACCGCAGGAATATCAGCAGCAGCACCACGGCGTAGAACAGCGCGACGAACGTCCACCGCCATTCCGCGACCACCCGCATCGGCCCACGCGAACCGCCCCACAGCGTCTGGGTGACCGCGGCGAGCAGCGGGGTGATGATGGCCCACACGACCATGCAGTACGGGCAGAGCGCGCCGATCCGGTACAGGCTCTGGAAGATCAGCCAGCAGATGAAGACCGTGCCTGCGATGGTGCCGAGCCACAGCCCGATCCAGATCCAGCGCGGCATCGCTACCCCGGCGACCGCCAGCACGGCGAGAGTGACGACCACCGCGAAACCTGCCACGCCGATGATCGGATTGGGGAACCCGAACAGCGCGGCCTGATCGGTGGTCATCACCGAACCGCAGGACAGGATGGGGTTGAGGCTGCACGACGGCTGATAAGCGGGATCGACGAACAGTTTGAACCGTTCGACGGTCAGCGTGAACGACGCGATCCAGCCGGCCAGACCACCGATCAGCAGAACCCAGGCGGATCTTGGGGCCGCCGCGATCACTGGCCCGCGGCCTGCGCGATCACCGGCGCCAACCCGCCCGGCGTGAACAGCGCCTCACGCGTCTGGACCTGCTCACCGTTGACGAACACGGTCGGCGTGCCCTTGATGCCCTCGTCCAGCAGCTTCTTCGACTTGGCCTGCACGAACTTGTCGTACTTGCGGTCGGTGACGCACTGCGCGATACCGGGGTCGGTATATCCGACCGACTGTGCGATCTCGATCAACTTCTCGTCCGGGAGACCGGCACCACCCTCGGGCGGCTGCTGGGCGAACATGGCCTGCAGCCAGGACTGGAACTTGTCGACTCCGGTGTCGGTGACGCAGTAGGCCGCGTTGGCGCTGCGGGAAGAGAAGTCGGTCGTCGACATCTGGTCGAGGAACGAGGCGATGTTGTATTCGACGTTGATGGTGCCGTTGGCGACGCCGTCGGCAAGCACCTGGCCGTTGGCTTCCTCGAACAGCTTGCAGATCGGGCACTGCATGTCGGCAACCACCCGCACGGTCACCTTCGCATCCGGATTGCCGACGCGGATGGCGCCGGTGGAGGCCACCGGATCCTGCGCCTCAACGGGCGCGGCGCCCGGACTCGCGGTCGGGTTTCCGGCGATCACGCTGGGGATCGCACCGAGATCCTCGTCGTCGTCGCCGCGCATGGCGATACCGACGCCGATCGCGGCAACGAGGGCGACGAGCACCGCCGCGACACCCACCTGAATCGCGATCTTGCGGTTGCGGTCGGCGCGCTCGGCTGCCGCCAGCGGATTCTTCCGACCCGGTTTGTTGCTCACCGTGCGTTCACCACGCCTTTCGCTCGCTTTCGCGTTGCCTGCTGCCCTGATGGTAGAGCCGGACGCGGGTTTCCGGCCTCAGCGGCAAGCCACATCATGGTCGGTGAACCTGAGAGTTTCCGAAATACCCGGCGTGTTCTCGCCCGGAATCGGTCACCGTGGGGCGAGCCCTGCCATCAGCATGTCAACGGAGGTCTCGGCCAGATCGTCGGGAATGTTGCCGTCGAGCTGGTTTGTGTAGATGTGCACCAGCCCGCCCAGTGTCAGCATGGTGAGCCGCGGGTCGACCGCCTCGGCGATCTCGCCGCGCTCGATGCCACGTCGGACGATCTCCTGCGAGGCGGCCAGGCGCACCGCCCAGAATTCACGCCGGACCGCCTCGGCCTCGGCGTCGGTATCGGTGGAGCGAATGAGGGCAGCGCCGGACGGGGTGCGCGCGAATCCGACGAGCACTGTCATGAATTCGAGCATGTCGGTGCGCACCGAACCGGTGTCCGGGATGGGTATCTGGGATTCCATTCGTGCGAGCAGCGCGTCCAGCAGCAGGCGGGGCAGGGTTTTCCAGCGGCGGTAGATGGAGGTCTCGTGCACGCCTGCGGCGGCGGCGATATCGGCGATGCGCACGTCGTCGATGCCGACGGCCTCGATCCGGGCGAGCGTCGCGTCCAGCACAGCTCGACGCAGCCGTGCGCCGCGCAGTTGCGGGGTGCGGTTCGCCGCTTCGGCCATGGCGCCGATTATCGCAAGTCGTCTTGCGTTGATCGAATTCGGGACCTAGCGTGGCGATAACGCAAGTCGACTTGCGATATTTGCAGAAGGAGAGACATGGTCGGCAGTGACGTCGTGGTGTCCCCAGGTATCCCGTTCGCGCGGGCAGAGCGATTCGGAGCACCGATACTGGTTCCCTATGCGGGGCCTGACTCGCACCGGCAGCCGGTGACGGCGCCGCAAAATCCTGGCCGGCTGGAGCCGGTGATGGGGGCGCCGGCGCGGCTACCGCAATCCGAGGACTGCCTGGAGCTGACCATCACCGCACCCGCCGCGCCCGATCCGGGAGGCCGTCCGGTCATGGTGTGGATCCACGGCGGCGCATATCTGGCCGGTGGTGGGGCATGGAACCTGTACGACCCGAGCGAGCTGGTCCGCGAAACCGGCATCGTGGTCGTGTCGATCAACTATCGGCTCGGCGTCCTCGGCTATGCGCGGATACCGGGCGTCTCGCCCGGCAACCTCGGGCTGCTCGATCAGATCGCGGCACTGCAATGGGTGCGTGACCACATCGCCGAGTTCGGTGGCGATCCCGCCCGGATCACCGTCGCAGGCCAGTCGGCGGGCGCGCATTCGATCGTTGCCCTGCTCGGTATCGAGTCCACGCGCACGCTATTTCGCCGCGCCATAGTGCAGAGTGCACCGTTCGGGATCGGCTTCCATGGTGAAGCGAAGGCGCAGCGGGCGGCGCAGGCCTTCCTCGCCGCGCTCGGTGGTGACCCGCGGGACGCGTCGGTGTCCGATGTGCTGGCCGCCCAGGCCGGGGCGGCGACGAAACTCGCCGGGCCCGGAGGGCTCAATTCGGCGCCACCGTATCTCCCGATCGCGGGCGTCGCTCCGCTGCCGGACGAGTCACGTTGGCGCCGGGAAGTCGTCGACCGTGCGAACGGGCTCCAGGTGATGATCGGCGCGACTGCCGATGAGATGGGAGCGTTCTATGGCGGGCCACACCCGGTGTTCTCCCGCATCCGGTCGATCCCGGGAATGGGCCCGCGCATTGCCGCGCGCGTGCAGAAGCTGGTCGGACGCAAAGCGTTCGAAGACGGCACCACGAAATTCGCCGATCTGCTCGCATCGCACGGCGCTGATGTCTACCGCTACCGGGTCCACACCCTGGATCCGGACAACCCGTTCGGCGCCTGCCATTGCCTCGAGCTGCCGCTGCTGTTCGGCGACGACTCCGCCTGGCATGACGCGGCGATGCTGAGCCCCCTGACGCCTGCCGAGGTCCGTGCGCTCGGTAAGTCGACACGGAGCTGCTGGGGCTCCTTCGTGTGTTCCGGCGAACCGGGGTGGTCGCGGCACGCATCGGGTTCGACTGCGGCCCAGCAGATTCCGTAACCGCATCCGGGAAATGATGCGGTGTCCAGTGCGACTGTCCGATGCTCCAGGCCGGGTCGGTTATTGCCCATTCGCCGCTGATCTGTCACTGTTGAGCACATGATCGTTGGAAAGGACGACACCACCGTCATCCGGTGAGTGTTCTCGGGCAGCGGGAAGCTGCGGAAATCCGAAACAAATGGCTCGGTCGGATGCTGTCCACCGCACCGGCCGATCGTCGAGCCGCCGAGGCGGCGATATCCGAAATCTACGAACTCGCGGGCCTCGGGCCACCTCGCTTTCGATGGGTATCATCACCGCTGATCGCCTATGCGACGGGCGAACCCGGAGCCAAGGGCAAGCTCGGTGCCGATGCGAGACCGGAACATCCAGTAGTGCAGTATCTTTCGCGCGTATTGAGCGGCATGCGGGTCACCGTCGGGATGTCACGGCGCGAATGTGACGACTGGGCCGGCGTGCTCGCACCCTTCGAGCAATACGTCACCAGTGCGCTGAATACCTCCTGGGGCAATACCTTCGGCAGAATCATCACGGCCGCCGGTGGCGGGCCGGGTTGGCTCCGGCAAAACATACACTTCGCCTCGGGCTCGGCCGTGTGGTCGGAATTCCCGCCCAATCGAGCTCGCGGTCCGGCCCGTGCATGGGAGCTGTGGGCAACGGTGGCGGCGACCTGCGGCCCGTGGTGGCCGGACGAGAATCTGTGCGTCGTCTCGGAACGTCCCGAGAGGCTGGCGACAGAGGAGGCGGGAGACCTGGGCCGACCGCGTTTGCACTGCGCCGATGGTCCCGCCGTCCGCTACGCCGATGGTTGGGAACTGTACTTCTGGCATGGAACCCAGGTGCCCAGGTGGGTGATCACAGATCCCACTGCGGAAGCCATCGACCGCGAAACCAATATCGAGATCCGGCGTTGTGCCATCGAACGTCTCGGCTGGCCTGCCTACGTCGAAGAGGCCGGGATGCAACTGCTGGCCTGCGCACCCGATCCCGGTAACCACGGCTTCGAATTGATGCTCTACGACCTGCCGGACAATCAGCGGGTGCTGGTCGCGGTGAATGGATCCGTAGAACGCGACGGCACCCGTCGTCGCTACGGACTCACCGTTCCCGGCTATCTCGCCGATCCCGTCGACGCCGCGGCCTGGACCTACGGCCTCACCGGCGGGCAGTATTCCCAACTCCTACACCGCACCTGAGGTGATACCCATGACCGAATCCCTTGTCCTCGACCAACTCGACGAGTCCGTTCGCATTCCGGTAATCCGCGGCATGCATGCACAGGGTGACCTGATCGTCATCCCGCTCTACCTGCTCGACTCGGTCACGCCGACCCCCGGCGCGAGCTGGCGCGCTGTCCCGCCGGAGGGCGTCGAGGTGCTGCGCGGCGCCGCGGGCGGTAACCCACACGCGCTGGTGGCAGAACCCGGTACATGCCGGTGGACCACCGATGTCACCGATCCGAGCGGCCTCGCGTTGGGTATCTTCTCCGCGGATACCGTTGCCTACCTGATGCATCCCGAACACGGCGGTACCGGCAGTGTTCCCGGCACCTACGTCATTCGACGGCAGCGCGAACACTCCCATTTCCGCACCCGCCTGGTCGCCGACTGAGCCCGACGTCCCACCGCCGGGCAGTATCCTCGGCGGTGGGATATCGACTTTCGGCTTCGGGTGACAGTCTGCGTTCAGGGGCGAGCGCCCGGGCCGAATCAGGCGGCCGCGCGCCGGACGGGTTCGCTGCGGTACCGCGATGGCCTGCCGTCGATGCCGAGCACCTTCCACACCAGCTTCGATACCGGGTTGATCAGCCCGCTCTGCTCGGCGAGTGCTCGCACGTCGGCGAAGATATCGCTGAGCGCGTTGCTGGATTCCTCGCTGCGCCAGTACATGTCCTTCACCACCGACTGCGGGATCTCGAACTTCTCGATGAATTCCCTCGGCGGGGTCGCGATCATTTCGCACATGATTCGCATCGCTGTCGGGAACAGCAGCGACAGCGCGAATCGGGTGGCGGGGTGCATCTTCGGGACGTTGCGGCGCAGGTATTCGTGCGCGAATGAAATATGGCGCGCTTCTTCGGCGACGTGGATCTGCATGACCCGCTGCACCATCGGATGCATCTCGTCGCCACCACGCAGGATCGACTTCTGCAGGTGGTCGATGGGTTCCTCGCCGCCGAGCACCATGGTGAAGAAGAATTCGGGGAAGTACTTCACCGCGGGCCAGATGATCATCGTCAGCTTGCGGTCGATCGACCCCATGCCGACGACGTCCTCGCCGATACGATTGATCATCTCCTGGAACATGAGTGTGTGGTTGCACTCTTCGGCCGCCTCATGGGTGATGAAGCGGAACTCCGGATCGCCGTTGGGCAGCGACACCACGTACTGCATGAGCCCGCGGATCAGCAGCTGTTCGAAGTCGAGCCCGACCTTCGCGATTCCGGCCTGCCGCCACATTCCCATGGCGATCTGCTTCTCGACGGGCAGCGCCTTGTACCAGGGGTGGCGGCCCAGCGGATCCGCCTCGGGCAGAACCCAGCGTCGATCGTTCTTGTCGACCCCGTAGTCGGGGGAGTCCCAGTCGATATCCACATAGGGGTCGAAGTGCCGGTTCACCGACCCCTCGGACAGCCCCTGCAGGACCTCGCGGTACGCCTGATCAGCGGATTCCGGCTTCGATACAGCGGACAGCGTCATCGGTGTCTCCCTCGTTCCAGCTTCCGGGAAAATTACCTGGGACCCGGAGTCTCAGTAAATGGTAGACGCTCGCCCACTTCCATACAAGAGTGTATGGAACGGCGGTAGGCGACGTCATCGCCTGCGGCTGCCCGGGCGCAGGCGATGACGGGCTCTTTCGTGCGATCAGGCCTGGTCGAGGCGGGCGAGTTGTTCCTCGACGTCGAAATCGGCAGGGGGCCAATCCAGGTCGAGGGTCTTCAGGGCCTCGATGAGCAGTTCGGTGACGGCGAGGCGCGAGTACCACTTGTTGTCCGCGGGCAGGACGTGCCAGGGGGCATTCTCAGTGGAAGTGCGGTCGAGCATGGCCTGGTAGGCGTCCTGATAGGCGGGCCAGAAGGCGCGCTCGTCGATATCGGCGGGGTTGAACTTCCAGTACTTGTCGGGGCGTTCCAGGCGTTGGCGCAGCCGCTTCTTCTGTTCTTCCAGTGAGACGAACATCGCGACCTTCACCAAAGTGATGCCCTCGTCGGTGAGTTCGCGCTCGAAAGCGTTGATCTCGTCGTAGCGCTCACCCCAGACGGTGGCGGGAACGAGATTGTGTACCCGCACCACCAGGACGTCCTCGTAGTGCGAACGGTCGAAGACACCGATCTGCCCACCGCGCGGCAGCGCCTTGCGGATGCGCCACAGGTAATGGTGGCGCTTCTCCTCCTCGGTCGGCACACCGAAGGCGGCGTGGTCGACGCCCTGCGGATCCACCGAACCGATCACATGGCGGACGATGCCGCCCTTGCCCGCGGTGTCCATACCCTGCAACACCAGCAGCACGCTGCGCGAATCGCCGGATCGGCCATTGGCATACAGCTTTTCCTGCAGATCCGACAGCACCTTGCCGCGCTCGGCGAGCAGCGCCTCGCCGAGCTTTTTATCGCCCTCGAAACCGGGGCGGGCCGAGGTATCCAGATCGGCGATGTGCAGGCCGTCTGCCTTCAATGCCTGCCGTGCCGGAATCGACCAATGCTTCGCCATCTGTCAGACCTACCACATTCGTGGCCGTGATCAGCGGATCTGCGCCAGCCTGAGCAGCTGACAGGCGAAATCGGCGTCGGTCACCGGGGTGAGGGTCAGCTCGTCGGCGGTGGTGAGCAGATAGCGGCCGTCGCCGGTGACGTCGAGCCAGGTGCGATGACGGGTGGGCGGCGACATCGGGTTGTCCGGCTCCACCGTGACGGTAATGAAGCCGCGGCCGTCGACCGGTTTGCGCAGCGCGCGGCGGAATCGGGCGGCGCCGCGCTCACCGTTGGCGGAGAAAGCCTGACCGTTGCCCGCGTGGTCGGTGGCGCCGAGCACCGCGTCCTGTGGTTCGCGCAGGGTGCCGGATCGGCCCGGTTGTGCCGGCCCGATGACCTCGACCAGGTGCTCACCGAGGCCGCGCGCGTGGCACATCAGCACCGTCACGCCGGTCGGCGCGGCGACCAGGATGGCGGCGTGCTGATGGACCAGGGCGGCGAAGGCCAGGATGCGTTCGGGGCCGCCTCCGTCTGCGGAGGCGGTGCGCTCGCCGGACACGGTGATGGTGGTGGCGTCGGCGCGGGCGCACAACATGAGCGCGGCAGCCAGATCGGGGTCGGCCTGTCTGGCGAACCGCTGCGGTAATCGCAATCCGAGGTGTTCGGCATCGGTGCGCACGGTGGCGCCGGGTGCCATATTGACCGGGTAGGGGCGGCGATCGAGATCGGTTTCGTTCTGCCAGACGTAGCTGAATTCGTCCGGGGTGAGTACCCATTTCACAGTGGTTGGCTCCCGCCGCCGGTGGGGTCGATGCGGGTTACCGCGAAGCGGGGCACCCGATCTCCCGAAGCGGGGATGGCGGGGGAGTAGACGTGAGTCATGAGGTCCTGGACGTCGGCGGTGACGGCCGCCGCCGCGATGTCGTGATCCATCCTCCGTTGTCCGCCGTGGATGGCTTCGGCGGCCGGATCGTCGAGCGGACGATACGGCTGTGGCGGCGCGATCGCAGCTCGAACGGTTTGTGCCGCATCGCGATCGAGCTCGAGCAGTGCGGCGACCGCGGTGCAGACGTCGTGCGCGTCGGCGCCCGCGGCGACGAACTCGCGGGTGGCCTGCGCCGCGGCGTCGGCGGTGTGGCCCGACCAGCGCGCGAACTCGCGGTTGGTGGCGTCGCCGAAGGCGCGGAACGCCTCGCCGAGTGCGACGGCGTTCGCCTGCCATACGGCCGCGGCCCGGTCGAGTGCGGCCGGGTCCATCACCTCGTGCACGCGATCCCAGATCTCCTGGTGGGTGTAGCCGATGAAGTGTTCACGCTCCGGCGCGTAGGCGGGGTCGATGTCACCGGAGGGGCCTGCGGGTTCGGCGTGATCTGCCATGGGGCGCTACGCTCCTCACTCGATGCCCGGCGTCATCGCGGCGCCAGATGTGCGGCGACGAGGTCGATCGCGGCCTTGTTGGCGGCGTCGGCGTCGGCGAACTTCTTACCGGCCGCCAGATAGGCAGCCTTGTAGAGCAGCGCGGTCTCCTGCAGTGCGGTCAATGTGTCCAGGTATTCGCGTCCCTTGGCGCCGAATCCCCTGGCGAGCGCATGGCCGGTGGGCAGATCCGGGAAGCCGGAAACCTCGGTGATCAGATGTGATTCGGCTCTGGCGCGTTGTAGATCGTCGACGAGTAAGTCGCAGGCCGCGGCCAGATTCGATGCCACGTCTTCCGCGAGTTCGAACGATGCCGTCCCACCGTCGAGTGCCGCGACATACAACTGCCGAGCCCGGCTCTGCCCGGTCTCCGGTACCGCCATCTGGCTCCCCCTTCCCCTAGGTCTACATCCCCGCCGCGCCGATTCGGACTCTACCGGTCCGAAATACCCGGCGGCGGCCCGTTCGCAGGCCGGAACCGGGCCCCGGCTGTGATGTCGCGCACGATAGTGGGGGTTACGAAACTCACCCCGGACGCGTCGCCGATACGTACTGCAACAGCCGATGGATCTCCTGATCGATATCGATCAACCCGTGCTCGGCGAACAGCACGGGAAAGGTATCGGTATCGAAGACCCGCAAACCAGACCAGCCGCCGACGATCCGCGTCGCCTGCCCGAATGTCGAATCACCACGATGACTCGTGGTGATCGCGATCCGCCCGCCCGGTGCAAGCACTCGGATCATCTCCCGCACCGCCGCCAGCGGATCCGGGATCAGATACAGCGCGCCGAAACAGCACACCGCGTCGAAAGATCCATCCGCGAACGGCAGAAACCGCGCGTCACCACGCAGATAGCCCACCCGCGGCCCCGAATTGTCGGCGACGGCTCTGGCCAGCATCGGCGGCGAGAAATCCACACCAACGGCATAGCCGTCACCGGGCAACTGCTCGCTCAGATAGCGAGTGAAATTGCCGGGCCCGCACGCGATATCGAGAACCCGGTGCGCGCTCGGCAATCGCAGCGATTCGGCCGCGAAACGACGATCCGACTCGGTCGTGCGGCCACTGGCCAGATAGAACAGCGCAGGCCGCCACGCCCGCTCGTACACCGCGGCCAAGGCCGGATTGTTCATGGTGCGCCGAGCGAGGTTCATCGTGCCGACTCCGTTGTCCGCGAGAGATCCGTCATCAGGGGCGTGCGTTCAGGCCCGGTCCACCTCGATCGTCATCCCGGCTGCGCGCAAACGCTCGGTGAGCGCGTCACCCATCGCTGCCGCGGGGGTGAGTACACCCGCCAATTCCGGCTGCTTCGCACCGTCGAACGCCAGGCACAAGCCGCTCTCACCGAGCAACACCGCCGTCGCCTGGTACCCCGGATCGCCCTGACCGGCGAAGGTCGCGACGTACTTCGCGCCCGAGGTCGTGTGCGCATAGGTCTTCATGGTGAACCAGCCGCTCGTGCGCGCCTGCTCACTCGGCCCGGTCCCCGGCTTGGGCAGCACCCGATCCAGCAGCTTGCGACCTGCGCCCACCCGCGACAGCAGTGCACCCGCCGCCATGGTGGCCACGATCCCACCGGACATACCGGCCGCCACCAGCGGTGCGGCCGCCGACTTGCCCGCGCTCATCACCTCGCGATAGCGGAAGTTCTTGCCGTACACCCAACCGAGCAGACCATTGGAGCGGCGCACGATCTTGGTGTTGTGCATCGCCATGACGAACGTACCCACCCAGCCGTCCAGGCTCGGGTCGATGGCACTGGCGCGCTGCAAGGCCTGATCGGACTGCCTGCCGACATCGGGATCCATGGACTTGTCCGGGCTCAGCGAATACGGGTGGCTGAGCACGGACTGCTTGGACGGATCGGCGGCCACCGCCTCCATCATCGCGCGCCCGGAATCGATGGTTCCGCCGCTGACCCCACCCTTCAGCGAGGCGATCAAGGTGGTGTCGGTGAGTTCGCCGGTGTTGTCCTCTACCGAACGCCGATACAGCTGATACACGCTCAGATCCGACGGAATCGAGTCGTAGCCACAGGAATTGACGATCTTGGCGCCGGTGCGCGCGGCCTCGTCGTGATTGCGGTCGATCGCCTCCCGGATGAACAGCGGCTCCCCGGTGAGATCGGCATAGTGGGTGCCCGCCTTCGCGCAGGCGGCGACCAGCGGCAGACCGTAGCGCAGGTACGGACCCACCGTCGTCACCACGACGGTGGTGCGGGCGGCGAGTGCGTCGAGTGCGGGCTGATCGGCCGCGTCGGCGACCACCAGTTCCCAGCCCGCGGCAGCGGGGCCGAGCTCATCGCGCACCCGGCTCAGCTTGTCCACCGAGCGCCCGGCCAACGCGATCTTGGCGCCCGCGGGCGCCGCATCCAGCAGATACTGCGCGGTGAGCTTTCCGACGAAGCCCGTCGCACCGAAGAGAGTCAGATCGAATTCGCGGTTGTCCGCCATGGGTGCCCTCATGCCTTGTTGTGTCGAGTCTTACCGGACTGGTCGCCGCCGGTGCGCTCGGCCAGCCAACGCTGATGTTCCTTGCCGAGTTCGGTGACCGGCGGCTCGTCGTACAGCCATTCACGGGAGATGCGATGCCAATTCGCCGTCGCTTCGAGCTGGCCGAGCATGCCGAAGGTGAGGAAGTCCGCGCGCCGGGAGAACAGGTGCTCAGGTGGCAGATTCTGTTGCTTCATCCCGGTGAACTCGCTGGCCCGAGGGTCGACGGCGAGTAGGAAAGCGCCGCTGGCCAGCTCCGGAGTGATGGTGAGTTCCTCGTCGATCAGACACCATTCCGAGGCGGCGAGCACGTACTCGAGGCATTCATCCGGCCCGATCTCGTCGGGGGAGTCGATCACCCCGCGCTGGATCATCAACTGCCGCAGATCCTCGGCCCGATCCTCTGCGGCCGCCCGCAGACAGGCCGCCTCGAACCGGACGTGGTCGGGGTCCATCCGGTTGAACAGGCCGAAATCGAGAAAACCGACCCGCCCGTCGGTGGTGAGCATGACATTGCCCGGATGCGGATCACCGCAGAATTCGTTGAACACGAACAGCGAACCGACATAGAAGCGGTAGATGATCTCGCCGATCCGATCGTGATCGGCCTGCGGCAGCTCCTTGATCTCCTCGAATCCGCTGCCGTCCAGATATTCGCTCACGAGCACCCGCCGCGTGCTCAACTCCAGCACCGGCTGCGGCACCACGATGAACGGATGGCCGGCGTAGAGCTCGGAGATCTGGCGCTGGGTCTCGGCCTCGGCGTGATAGTCGAGCTCGGCCTCCATATTGAGCCGCAGCTCGTCCAGCACCGCGGGCGTCACCCACGGCATGGCCGATTGCAGTACCCGGCGAAACATGGCGAGGTTCTTCAGGTCCGCGCGGACGGCAATATCGATGCCCGGATACTGCACCTTCACCGCGACCCTGCGTCCGTCGTGCAGTCGCCCACGATAAACCTGGCCGATCGAGGCGGCCGCCACAGGTTCGGACTCGAATTCGGCGAACACGTCCTCGAGTGGGCGGCCGAAATCCTCCTCGATCACCGCGCGCATGGCCTCGAACGACACCGTCGGCGCGGCGTTGCGCAACACGGCGAGACGTTTCTGGAAGCGTTCGCGATGTTCGGGCGGCACCAGATCCATATCGAGCACCGACATCATCTGGCCCAGTTTCATGGCCACGCCCTTCATGGTGCCGAGCACCATGACCACCTGTTCGGTGGTGCGGATCATCGATTCCTCGGCCATTTTCGCGCG
The DNA here is from genome assembly GCF_042754945.1 of Nocardia sp. NPDC059180. Classification (NCBI taxonomy): domain Bacteria; kingdom Bacillati; phylum Actinomycetota; class Actinomycetes; order Mycobacteriales; family Nocardiaceae; genus Nocardia; species Nocardia sp. NPDC059180. The sequence goes on along the minus strand of NZ_JBHZBU010000011.1, from coordinate 12,515 downwards.
CACTGCTTCCGAGCGGCCGCGCATGGACATGCGCGCGCGCTGGGTGCGCAGCATGGATCCGGCCGCGACCGCACCGAGCTTCGTCCCGCGAGCGAGCCGGGATGTCGGCACTTGCTTCGCCATCGAGGTACCTCCGTTGGTGCCGACGCGCGAACGGAGACGCAACCCCTCTGCGGCGCCCCGCTAGGGGTTCAGACTAACCAAACGCGCGACGATGTCGAGTCCCGTGTCACATCCGGTACGCGTCGGCGCCGGTACTGGCTCAGACGGTGCCTTCGGCGGATTCCGCGGCGGTCTCGGCAGTGGCTGCCTGCTCCGGCAGCACATGCGGCATCGCGTTGAATTTGCTGCGAGAACCGCCCGCGCGCGCCATGCCCTCGATAGCGCTCCAGGCCATCATCGACAGGTAGTCGATGACTTCCTCACGCGACATGGTCTTGTCGGTGGTCCACCAGTGCGTGGCCAGCTGGATGCCACCGACCAGCACATACGACCACAGCATCGCGCCCTCGGTCTCGAGGTCGAGATCGGCGGCCCTGCTGATGATGGCGGCCGCGACGACCTCGGCGAACAGCTTCTCGAACTCGGCGAGCGAGGACTGGTCGGCCGAGCCGTTGCCCATGATGAAGCGATAGACCTCGGGGTCCTCGTCGACCGCGCCGACGTACTCACCGAGGGCGGTGCGGACCAGTTGGTATTCGTCGGCGTCGAGACTGATCGCGCCGTAGACGCGTGGCATCAGGGTGATCTCGATGAATCGCTGCATGGTGGCGTGGACCAGATCGTTCTTGTCCGCGAAATAGCGGTACAGCACGGTCTTGGAGACGCCGATCTCGGCGGCGATCTCATCCATGCCCGCGCTGCTGCCGCGGGCGCGGACCGCGGCGAGGGTGCCGTCGACCAGCTCCTCGCGGCGGTCGATCTTGTGCTGTCGCCACCGGCGTTTGCGGCCATCGGTATGGCCGGTGCGCACCGCCGCCGGTCGCTCGGCGCGCTCGCCGACGTCGACAAGGTCTTCGGTGGACAGGGTGGGCTCCCTCGTTCGTAGGCGGATCCTTTGGTCCAGCTTAGGTCGCATTACCTCCCGGCAGGCCGGTTTGGGGTGCCGATCACCGCATTCGGGGGGTCGATGCGAGCTAAGTCACGCCTCTGCGGCCGTTCGCGACCCTCCGGTTGGTCACGGCGCCGGTCCGGAACCGGAAAACGCCAGCAGAATGGAGGGCATGCAGAACGCTCCCGGCGATACCGCGGTCCTCGGTGACCGCCGTTCCGACGCCGCCGATGCGCAGGCGAAGATGCCGAGCAGCTTCGCGTCCTTCACCGATGACGCGAGCAAACGGCGCGACCTGTGGAAGATGAAATCGCTGGCCACCGGCCTGCTGGTGCTGGCAACCGCGATATATCTCGGCTGCCGCTGGCTCGAGTCGCGCGGCGGCGGTGGTGACTGGGTCGGCTATGTGCGGGCCGCGTCCGAGGCGGGCATGGTCGGCGCACTTGCCGACTGGTTCGCGGTAACGGCTCTGTTCCGGCATCCGCTCGGGCTGCCCATCCCGCACACGGCCATCATCAAACGCAAAAAGGACCAGCTCGGCGCCAGCCTCGGCAGCTTCGTCGGCACCAACTTCCTCTCGCCCGAGGTGGTGACCGCGAAGGTCAATTCGGCGCAAGTGTCCTGGCGGGTCGGCCGGTGGATGGCCGATCCGGGCAATGCCGCCCGGGTGGCGCAGGAGAGTTCGACGATCTTGCGCGCCGTGGTCGGGGTGTTGCGCGATGAGGACGTCGAGCAGGTCATCGACAACACGATCGTCAAGCGGATCGCCGAACCGCAGTGGGGGCCGCCGATCGGGCGGGTGCTCACGGAACTGCTGGCCGACAACCGTCAGCTGCCGCTGCTGGATCTGCTCGCAGAGCGTGCGCATCAGTGGGCGCTCGGTAGCCAGGAAACGATCGATCGCGTGGTGTTGCGGGATGCGCCGCAGTGGGCGCCGAAGTTCGTCAACATCATGCTGTCGGAGAAGATCTACCGTGAACTGGTCGAATTCACCTGGAAGGTGCGTTCGACACCCGATCACGAGGTCCGGCTGGCGGCCAATCGTTTCCTCGAGCAGTTCGCCGACGATCTGCAACACGACGAGGCGATGATCGCCAAGGCCGAGCGGATCAAGTCCCAGATCATGGGCCGCGAGGAGATCACCGGGATGGCGGAGGCCACCTGGCGCGCGGCCAAGCGGTTGATCCTGGAGTCGGCCGACGACCCGAACAGCACATTGCGGCGCAAGGTTGCCGAAAACGTCCAGGCGCTCGGCGAGCAACTGCGCGATGATGAACAGACCCGCGCGAAGGTCGACGGCTGGATCGAGCGTGGCGCACGGTATCTGGCGGCCAACTACGCGGACGAGATCGCGACGATCGTCAGCGATACCGTTGCCAGGTGGGATGCGGAAGAAGCGAGTAAGAAAATCGAATTGCAGGTCGGGCGCGATCTGCAGTTCATCCGGATCAACGGCACGGTGGTGGGTTCGCTTGCCGGGCTGGCGATCTACACGATTTCGCATCTGATGTTCGGCGGCTGAGACAGCAGCGCCGGACGTTTGCCCGAAGCGTGCTAACACAAGTGCTTGCAATAGTTAGCACCCTGTCCTAGCATTGGTTACGTACTACCGCCAGAAGGTGAGTGATGGCAGACCAGCCCGAGGTTTCCGCCCAGCACGCCGAGGATCCGGACGATGGCACCGGTCTCGGGGAACGGGCGGGCCGCGTGACCAACGCGGCGCACGACATCGGAGGTTTCATCAGGTCGCAACGTGAGGCCGCTCAGGTCTCACTGCGTCAGCTCGCGCAACTGGCGGGGGTGAGCAACCCGTATCTCAGTCAGATCGAGCGCGGATTGCGTAACCCGTCCGCCGAGGTGCTCGCGCAGATCGCGAAGGCACTGCGTGTGTCCTCGGAGGTGCTGTACGTCCGGGCCGGCTATCTCGAGCAGCGGCCGCACAGCCCGGTCCGGGATGCCCTGCTTGCCGACACATCGATCAGTGAACGGCAAAAGCAGGTCCTGCTGGAAATTTATGAATCGTTTCGCCGGGAAAACGGAGGGAACGAATCAGGGGGGGATGACTGGGACAACGCCGTTCCGCATATTACGACCGACACTCCGCCACGCCAGGAGAACGAAACATGACCGACAACGCCACCACCAAGCCGCTCTACGCCACCGTCGGTGCGGGTGACGCCGTCTACACCGCCGTCCTCGATGCCGTGACCCAGGTCCGCGAGCGCGCTCAGTCCGCCGATGTGACCGGCCGGGTCGATGAAGCCCGCGAGCGCATCGCCAACCTGCCTGCCGACGTGCAGGGCCAGTTCGATTCGCTGCGCGATCGGCTCTCGGGCCTGCCCTCCGAGCTGCCCGAGGACCTCGCCGAACTGCGCGAGAAGTTCACCTCCGAGGAGCTGCGCAAGCTGGCCGAGCAGTACTACCGCCAGGTCGTCGACCTGTACGCAGACCTCGCCGTGCGCGGTGAGGAGACCGTGGACCGCCTGCGCGCCAACCACCTGGTCGAGGAGCAGGTCGGCCGGGTCGAGTCGCTGTACAAGGACGCCGCCGAGCGGGCCGAGGACGTGCTCGGTCGGGTCAACGACCTGATCGGCCGCTCGGACACGGCCGTCGAGGACGAGGCCGACGCGGCTGCCGAGGCTGTCGTCGACGCCGAGGTCGTCGAGGTCACCACCGAGTCCGCGCCTGCCCCGGCCGCCAAGAAGGCGCCGGCCAAGAAGGCTCCCGCCAAGGCCGCCGCTGCCAAGGCCCCCGCCACCCCGGCGAAGAAGGCTCCGGCGCGCAAGACTGCCGCCAAGAAGGCTTGATCGCCAGGCTGGGGGCCCACTGACGGGCTGACCGGTCACGCTTCACCGCGACCCCGCGCACCTGGTGCGCGGGGTCGCTGCGTTCGCAGCCCTTCCTGGGCTGGAAACGGCTTGGTAGTGGGGGTTGCTTCTATCATGGTGGAGTGGAAATTGCGCAGGGTGTTACCGGCCTGATCGTGCTCGTGCTGTGGCTGCTGGCTTTCGGCGCGACGATGTTCGCGCTGATTCACGCCCTACGGCAGCGGCCGGACGCGTTTACGGCGGTCGACAAGCTGACCAAGCCGATCTGGCTGGCCATCCTCGGCGTGGCGGTGCTGTTGCTGCTGCTGTCGTTCGCCGGGCTCGGCCTGTTCGCGTTCATCGCGATCATCGCGACGGGCATCTACTTGGCCGATGTGCGTCCGAAGGTGGACGAGGTTCAGCGCGGTCCGCGCTGGTAGGTGGATCTCCGCGTCCACTGCGGCCATGCGCGGTCTGGGGCGTGCCACCGGTTCGAAGAAAATTTCGGCGCCGTCCCCGCTGGTGAACGACTGTTCTCCCGAATTTCCTCGGTGCTAGCACTAGCTAGCACGCGCTCCATTGGTTACTGTATCTCGCAGTAACACAAAGGAGTGTCCAATGCGTGCAATGTTGCCGAATGCGTTGGCGAGCGTCTCGAACCAGCTTCGGGGCCTGCTGGATGTGCACCGTGCGAACCTCCGGTCGCGCACCTACGACGACGCCGCGCTGAATCCGCCGACCGTCCCGCACGACGTCATCCCGGTGACGGCCTCGGATGGTGCTCGGCTGCGTGTGCACGCGTATGGACCTGCCGACGGCGACGTCATCGTGCTGGTGCACGGTTGGACCTGCGCCATCGAATACTGGTACCCGCAGATCAATGCCTTCGCCGGTGACTACCGCGTCGTCGCCTACGACCAGCGCGGCCACGGCGAGAGCGAGCTCGGGTCCAGCCCCCTCGACTGCGATCTGCTCGCCGATGACCTGTGCGCGGTGCTCGACGCCGCCCTGCGTCCCGGTCAGCGCGCCGTGCTCGTCGGCCACAGCCTCGGCGGTATGACGCTGCAGGCGTGGGCGGGCAAGCACCCCGACCGGGTCACCGCGCAGGCCGAGGCCGTGCTGCTCAGCAATACCGGCCCGCATTCGCTGGTCGCCGAGACCACCGTGGTGCCCCCGTTCAACAAGCCGCTGTCCTGGCTCGGCGGCCGCACCATCGCGCTGCCGTTCTGGTTCGGCCGCCTAGGCCTCGGCACCCCGATCGTCTTCCCGCCGATCGCCCCGGTCCGCTGGGTCTTCGCCCGCCAGATCATGTCCCTGAACGCGCCGCGCGAACTGGTCGATTTCAGCATGGCGGTCGTGCGCACGTGCCCGGCTTCGGTCCGAGCGAAATTCGGCTTCCTGCTCGCCGATATGCACCTCGGCGATTCCGCCCGCAACTTGGTCGTCCCGACCACCCTGCTGGCCGGCGAATTCGACGACATGACCCCGGTCGTGCACTCCGACCAGCTCGCCGAGATCCTCGCCGAAGCAGGCAACCTGGTCCGCTACGAGGTCCTGCCGACCGGCCACCTCGGCAATGTCGAGGCCTACGAGCGGTTCAACGAGGAACTCGCGCGCGTACTCGACGCGGTGCATCAGCCGGTCGAAGCCGTCGGCTGATCTTCCCGCACGCGGACCGGGATCCAATCCGCCACCAAGGTGACGCATGCCCGGACGGTAGGTCGTGCCCAGTTGGCCGAAATCCCAACTTCGCCCGCAGGATTCGAACGACGACGAAGGAATCCGACCTCCAACTAAATAATGAAGACAAGTCGTCCGCGTGGGAGGACGGTCGCGCCCGCAGTGGACCGCGCGATCGGCCGGCCGGTACCGTATTGAATCGTGAGTGCGGGGGATGTGCCGGTGTCCGGTGACGCTGTCATGGTGGTGCCCGAGCAGGTGCGTGCGGTCGGTCAATACGTCTACGGGGTGGCGGATGCGCTGCGGTCGGCGTTGGAGTCAGCGGCTCGGGATGTCGATTCGCTGACCGATGGTGGTTGGCGTGGCGGTGCAGCGACCCAGTTCACCGAGGGTTGGACCGAATTGCGTGATGGTGGTGTGCAGATCATCGCGGCGTTTACGGGTATGGCCGAAAAGCTGGGCGTGACAGCGGACAACTATCAGGCTCGCGAGGCGATCGACGTCGGCACATACCCGGGAGAAGGTAAGCGGCTTCCCGATGGCACCGAGGTGCGAATCAGGGAGGAAAGCAAATCACGTGGTGTTACAGTTGATATCAAGTACCCGGACAATCCAGTTCCAGTGAAAGTGCACCTGCCAAAGAAATGAACGAGAAACTCGAACACTTCATTCTGTATGAGCTGTCCGATGATTGGGCTGCTATCGCCGCATTCGATGGGATGTTCGCGAGGATCGCGCCAGAGTCCTACTCGCGATATGCGGTACTCGACCTTATTCGAAGCTTGGCGGCCAGCCGATTCATCCGATTCGGATCCTTCCCCGGGGGTGGCAGATCATGGGAACCGTGGGGTGTTTCGATAGATGAAGCAATCGATCGAATTGCTCACGGATATAACGGTGTTCGTGGGTATTTGGATATCACGGACGACGAAATCGGCTCGAACGAAATATTTCGAGCCGAATTGATCGAGGATGGTGAAGAAAGGTTGGCCGAGCTGGGTAACCCATACGAGAAGTATGGGGATCCTTGGCGAGGAACGCCGCGTCAGGCTTCCAGCTGACCAAATCGTCGTAATGAGGCAATCGATGGAAGAGTATCTCCCCGTCTGGCGTCAGAAATGACGATTACTCCAGATGATCTGGCCCGGAATTTTAGTGAAGACGGTCTTCGCGATATAGAGAGTCGTACGCATCGCCTCGGTTCCACCGAAGTAACGGTACTAGATCTTGCTGCGGCTTGGGCTGCTCATGTTGAAAAGATTGACCGAGACCGAGAGCTTCCACGGACCGATCGAACAGTCTGGACCGAGTATGATTTCGTAGCAGCACTTACGATGCGCGACTACCTGCAGGGCGCACTCGACATATTGCCCGAGGAGCTGAGAGGCAAGCTGACGGGCCTGATAGAACCCGTAGACGAGCGGTTTCGCGGGTACACGGTATCCGACTCGGGCAAGAGAGTGTCTGTTATCGCCGATGTTGATATTTCTCACCGCGGATGGTGGTGGCTCAGAATTCCAGCCTCGGGGCCGATTGCTGAGGATTTCGAGATACTTAAATCTCGCGGGATTCATTGAGGTGATCTCAGGAAATTCTATGCATGCTTGTGGAATTCGTGGCGAGTGAGGCTTCCATGCACCTTGTCCGACTACTCGGCGTCGGGCTATCCGGCGGCGAGTGCGCGCCGGACCCGCACCGACGCCCAGGTGCCGAGACCTTCTCCCGCCGCGCGGATCTCGTCGGCGTCGCAGCGGTGAATGGCCAGCGCGTCGACCACCACCTCGTCCAGCGCGGACTGGGCGATATCGGATTCGGCGAGATCGAGCACGGTGCGCACGGGTGTGGTCACCATGAACGAGCCCGCGGATTCGAGGTCGGCGCTCCGTAGCCGCCTGCGCAGTACCACCACCCGCTGGGTGACGGGCGGACGGCCGGCGGCCGCTGACAGATGCAGGAAGGTCGGATGCAACCGTCCGATCCCGTGCAGATCCGCGGCGCTCTGATGCGATACCGCCACCGCGCCGTCGAACCAGGCCGCCCACATCGCGCATTCGTCCAGCGGACCCTCCGGCCAGTCCGCGATGCGCAGCATCCCGACGCCGGTTCTGGTCACCGATCCGTTGCCGAGGCAGGCGCGCACTCGATCGGCGCAACCGGTGCGCAACACCTGACGGGTGGTGAAGAAGCCGGCGTGGCGACCGGCCAGGCGGCACAGCACCCGCCAGCCGCGACCGGAATCCCCGCTTGCGGGCGCGAGAGGATCGGGAAGGAATCCAGGACTGCGCCTCGCCGCTTCACCGGCCATGGGAACCAGGCTACCGGGCAATCTTGTGGCACATGTCACAATCGGGTCGGCTCGCCTACAAGACATCCCTCACCGCACCCTCAGAGCCGACACAGAAACGTCGGGAAGAATCTGCCGCATGCCCACGAAGATCCGCTCCGCACTGACGGTCAGTCGCCGCACCCTGGTGATCGCCCTGATCGCGGTGGCCGCATTGCTGGCCACCGTGCTGGTCGGCGGCGAGGCGTATGCGCGGCACGCGGTGTCGAGCTGTGTCAGCAGCCAGTTCGAGAAGGAGATGGGCTCCAAGATCGACGTCGGTTTCGGCGCCAAGCCGATGCTGGTGACCTGGGTCGACGGCAAATTGCCCGAGGTGAACGTCAACAGTGACGACGTGAAGTTCGGTCCGGCCGTCGGCATGCGGGTGCACGCGAAGTTCCACGATATCGAGGTCACCGACAACGGCCGCGGCGGCGCCGCGATCGGCCGCTCCACCGCGGACGTCACCTGGAGCAACGAAGGTATCGGCAAGACCCTCGGCGGACTGGTGAGCAACGTCAGCTCCTCGTCCGCCGACGGCAAACTGCCCATGGACGTGCTCGGCGGCTTCGCCCAGGTCGCGGTGCAGCCGCTCGTCGCCAACGGCACGGTGCAGGTCGATATCGAATCCGCGCATGTGCTCGGCATCGGCTTGCCGACCGACCTGGTTCAGGACATCGCCGATGTGCTGTCGCAGAGCCTGCAGGTCTACCCGTTCGAGATGCAGCCGACCGGCCTGCAGGTCACCGACGACGGCCTCCGGGTGCAGCTGGCCGGCGGCCGTGCCGAGTTGCCCGCCGGGGACCAAGGCAGCTCGTCCTGCTGAGCGCCGAGGCCACACACCGACAGCACATTATTGCCGCACGGGTGCGGTCAGGCCGCGAAACCCTCCAGCACCGCACGGGATTTGGACAGTCCGAGGCGGGTGGCGCCCGCCGCGATCAGATCCGCCGCCGCCGCCGCGGTGCGGATGCCGCCGCTGGCCTTGATCCCGAGCCGGCCGCCGACGGCCTCGGCCATCAGCTCGACCGCGTGCACGCTGGCACCGCCTGCGGGATGAAATCCGGTGGAGGTCTTCACGAAATCGGCGCCCGCGCGTTCGGCGACCCGGCACACCTGCACGATCGCCTCATCCGGCAGTGCGGCGGATTCGATGATCACCTTCAGCAGCGCCCGGTCGCCGACGGCCTCACGCACCGTCACGATATCGGCGAGCACGGCCGTATAGTCCCCGACGACGGCGGCGCCGACGTCGATGACCATATCCACCTCGGCCGCGCCCTGATCGACAGCAAGCCTGGCCTCGGCGCCCTTGACGAGCGAATGATGTTTGCCGGACGGGAATCCGGCCACGGTCGCCACCGCGAGCCCCGGCGCCCGCACCGGCAACATCGACGGGGACACGCAGATCGCGTACACCCCGAGCTCGCGAGCCTCGCGCACCAGCTCCGCCACATCGTCGGTGGTCGCCTCCGGCGACAACAGGGTGTGGTCGATCATGTCGGCCACTACGGCCCGGGTCAGCGACGCGGAATCTGCCATGCGCCGAGTCTGGCATATCGACGATATCGTCCGAGCCGGGCAGGAATCGGATTGCGCGCCAGGATCGGTTCACGCACACTTCTATTGTTCGGGAAGAGAGGACAACCGTGCTGATCCGACGCGAACGCGCCGGCGACATCGACGCCATCGCCGCAGTCCACCGCAGCGCTTTCGGCCCGCAGTACACCGGCCGGGACGCCGAACAACCCCCCGAAGTCGATCTCGTCGAGCGCCTGCGCAGTGATCCGGGCTGGATACCGACGCTGTCGATGGTCGCGGTGGAGCACGACGCCGTCATCGGGCACGTCTGCCTGACCCGCGCCGCCGTCGGCCCGTTCCCGGTGCTCGCTCTCGGCCCCGTCGGGGTGCTGGGCGACCATCAGGGTGACGGTGTCGGCGCTGCGCTCATGCACGCCGTCATCGGCGCCGCCGACGCACTCGACGAACCGCTCATCGGACTCGTCGGCCACCACGACTATTACCCCCGCTTCGGCTTCGTCCCTGGCACCCGCGTCGGCATCGCACCCGACGAGCCGAGCTGGGCGAGTCACTTCCAGGTCCGTTCCCTCACTGCCTACGACGCGCAGATCCTCGGCGAGTTCCACTACGCCGAACCGTTCTACAGCTGATTACCGATCCGGTGGCGCACTCGGTGCGGGTGAGACTTTCTCACCTGCGAGGATGGGCGCATGAGTGCTACACCATCCGTCTCCGACGAACGTCGCTACGTGCTGACTCTCGGCTGCCCGGATCGTCCGGGCATCATCGCCGAGATCACCTCGTTCATCGCGGGTTTCGGTGGGTCGATCATGGAGGCCGGGTATCACTCCGATCTGGAGACCGGCTGGTTCTTCACCCGGCAGGCGATCAAGGCTTCGACGGTGCCGTTCGATCTCGGTGAGCTGCGCACCCGCTTCGCTGACGTCGCCGCGAGCCTCGGCTCCGAGACCGACTGGCAACTGCTCGACTCAGGGGCGCGGCGGCGGGCGGTCGTGCTGGTCAGCAAGGACGGGCACTGCCTGCACGATCTGCTCGGCCGGGCGGCCTCCGGTGAGCTACCGGCCACCATCGAGGCCGTGATCGGCAATCATCTCGATCTTGCCGAGATCACCGAGGCGCACGGGGTGAAGTTCCATCACGTGCCGTTCCCGAAGGATCCGGCCGAACGCGGTCCCGCTTTCGAACAGGTCCGCGCTCTGGTCGACGCGCACGATCCGCATGCGGTGGTGCTGGCCCGTTTCATGCAGGTGCTGCCTGCGGAACTGTGCGAGCACTGGGCGGGCAAGGCCATCAACATCCACCACAGCTTCCTGCCCTCGTTCGTCGGCGCACGCCCCTACCACCAGGCGTTCGTGCGCGGGGTCAAGCTCATCGGCGCGACCTGCCACTACGTGACGCCCGAACTGGACGCGGGCCCCATCATCGAACAGGACGTGATCCGCATCGATCACGCCGACGAGGTCCGCGACATGGTGCGACAGGGCCGCGATATCGAACGGGTCGTGCTGGCTCGCGGGCTGCGCTGGCATCTGGAGGGCCGGGTGCTTGTGCACGGACGGCGCACAGTGGTGTTCTCCTGAAGCCTCGGCACCAACCTCCCACCGGTACCGCACCTCACACCAGACGCCCGCCACGCGTGGGGCAAATAGATGTGTGAAGTCATCAGCTGGGGTGTGAACTACCGGCGCCGGACTGCGGTTGTTGAGGGTGCGTGGGCGCGGGTAGCGTGCTGGTGAAATGGGTCTGCTGGCTGTCCGGTGTGGACGGTTGGGCGGCCGGTGGGTACTGAAGGGGGCTTTGTGTCCGTGGAATACAGAAGGATCAGGCGCGCCGGTCTGATCCCGGCGGCAGTGCTGCTGACGGCAGCGATGCTCGGAGCAGCCGGGTGCTCGGGGTCGACCGAAGGCTCTCCGACTGCAGTGGAGAGTGTGGCGAACAGTCCTGATAGCGGGCAAGGCTCGGAAACGGGCAGTGCGGCGGCGAGCACTACTGCCGCATCGGAGGGCGCGGATCTGTGGGATCCGTGTGCGCTGCCGGAATCGGCGATCAGCGGGACGGGGCTGGATCCCGCGAGTAAGGAATCCGGAATCGCCAACGTGGATTTCACTGATGCGGGCTGGAAGACGTGCGATTGGCGCGCGACCGCTGGGTGGTACAACTTCGGGATGTATTCGGGGACACCAACCTTGGATGATGTTCGTGCTCGCCCTGACTCCACATCGTTCCAAGCGCGCACTGTCGGCTCACATCAGGCCGTGCAGTACCGGGATACCGGCGCGACTGCCCATCTGACGTGTGCGATAGCAGTAGAAGTCAGCCAAGGGATCGTGATGTTCGACGTTCAGGCTCGAGCTTCTGTCGGCGCAAAAGAGGACCCCTGCGCGGTGCTGGACCGACATGTCGCGGACCTCGCTGAATACCTACCCGAGAACTAGGGAACCTATGCAGTTCGGTGACGATGCCACTCACCGCCCGGTCTCCTCGACAAGCTGCTGGAGTGCGACTGACTGCTCGAGAACACAGTGGGAGCGGACATGAGCGTGTTAGATCTCGGAGGCGTGGACCCACAACAGTGGCGTCACCTTCTCGACCAGGCGAATTCCGGCGAGCTGACGTTGGATCCCGATGTCGGAGCTGGCTTGGACAAGGTATGCACGGACTACCTCGACAAACTGGACGAGATACTGCGAACCGCAGGCAGGGTGGCGAGGGTCGAGGGTTTCGGAACATTCCCATCTGGCGATGCTTTAACGGAAAAGTTCACGCAGAAGGGAAGCGGGACTACGCAGTCGATCGATGCGGTGCTCTTGGAGCACATCGAGACTGTCAAGCTGATCCAACAGGTTGTTGCCAAGTCGATTGCGAACCTGACCGAGACCGACCAGAGCACCGGGCAGCAGGTTACAAAAGTGGGCCAGGATATCCCGCAAGGACAGAACTGACCACGGGCGGGTGGTCGCCCGGTGTATCGGTGGCGTAGCGCGGCTGGAAGTCGAGGGGATCGCGAGACCCGTCAGCTGTAGGTGATAGAAGTGGGGGCGGCCCCCCCCCCCGAACCCCCCCCCCCACCCGCCCACCGTTGATGAACGACATACAAAAAAAAAAAAAAAAA
>NZ_JBHZBU010000010.1:0-285789 GCF_042754945.1 Nocardia sp. NPDC059180 | reverse complement strand
GCCGCCATGGCCGCCATCACCGGCGAAGACTTCGAACTCACCGCCGACACCTTCACCAGCGCCGCCGCCGGCGCCGCACAGAACCAATTCGACCGTGGTGGCAACGACGGCGGCGACAACGGACCCGGCCAAGACCCCGAACGCGAGCCCAACCAAGACCCCGCGAACAACAACGATCCGGCCCGGGGTGAAAACAGCAACAACCCCGGCCGCGGCGAGAACAACCAGGACACCCCTGACGGCGGCCAGAACAACGACCGCGGCGTCAACAGCAACGAACCGCCCGCCAGCGCTCAGCCCTCCAGCGGCAATAACGACAACAGCCCCGGGGACGGCACGGAACCACCTGCCCGCACCCAACCGTCCCCCAGCGGCGACCCGAACAACACCGGCGGCAATAACCCGTCCCCGAGCCAGCAACCGACCCAAACCAGCCCCGCGGGCGACGACAGCAGCGGCAACCACCCCAGCCAGAACGATGGCAACGGCAACCAGCCCTCCTCCGGCCAACAGCCGCAGCCCGACGCGCCCACCCCCGGCGAGGGCGGCAGCACCACCAGCAGCCCCGGGGATGAAACCTCCGGCAACGGCAACAACGCTCCGGCTGACGAACCGCCCGCGCACTCTGTCCCGACAGCGCAGAACGATGGCGCCGGTGACAGTGGCGGTAGCACCGGTAATGGTGATAGCGGTGGCAGCGGTAGCACCGGCAACAACGATGGCGGTACCAGCTCCCCCACCGACCAGCCGACCCACCAGCCCACCGGCACCGACCCGAGCTCCCTCGACCTTCCCGCCCAAGACCCCTCCGCACCCCAGCCCGAGCAGCCGTCCCAAGGCCCCGATTCGCTCGACCTGCCGACGCAGGAGAATCGCACCGCCCAGCCCGGCACGACCCAACCGGCCGAGCCCACGAGCTCTCTGGACCTCCCCGAGCAGGACAGCCAGGCACCCTCGAACCTGACCACTGATCCCCTCGACCTGCCACCCCACGACACACCGTCGAACTCCCGGCCAACCCCCTTGGACCTGCCCACCCAGAACACCGACGACGCGCCTGGCGATCCGCAAGCCCAGAACGCCCCCAGTCAAGACACATCCGGCCAGTCGGGCACGGGCACGCCGTCGAGTCTCGGCGCCCCCACGTCAACCGGCGGCCCGAGTTCGACTACGCAGCACACACCACCGCCTCAATCCGCAGCGCCCACACCCGACAGTTCGACCGGCCGCAACCAAACCCCGCCCGCGCAAGACGAAGCCGCGACCCCACCCGCCGGTGCCCCACTCACCGCCGCCGCAGCACCGGCAAACACCACGGCAGCAGCAGCCACCGCACCACCGCTGGATACGGCCGCCCAACCCAACTCGCCCACACCCGCGAACGCCGCCACAGCGAACTCGCCCAACCCCGCCAGCCCCACCCCTTCGCCGACCCAGACCCCCACCCCCACAACACCACCCAGCCCAACCCCACCAGGCGACCGAGCCACGTCCGGCCGCCCCACTCCGTCGCGCCCGAACACCAACACCAACCGCGCAACATCCGCCGACCCGAACGTCGGCACCGGCGACGCGACGCCTCCGGTCCCGAAAACCGACCCCACCCACACCACATCCCCCGCTCCGAGCCCCGACGCGAACCGCGCCACATCCTCGGACCCGAACCCCGAAGCCAGCCACCCAACCTCACCAAGCCCGGATTCGGACCCGACCCCGGACGCCAACGACCCCAACACCACCCCAGATTCACCCCCACCGAACCGCCCCGGCTACAACCCCGACATCCACACATACGTCGCCCACTTCAACGACGGCCGCCCCATCCCCCGCGACCCCTTCTACACCGGCCAATACAACCCCCACACCGGCCGCTACCAACCCACCGAAGCCGAATACCAGGCCGAACGAGCCCAACTCGCGAACACACCCGCCCGTCCCCAACCTGGAATCCCGAACCGTACATCGGCCCTAGATGCACAGGTCAAGCAATCCAGTCAGACACCAGACAGTCCATACACCAAGTCCTCGTCGAGCGACTACGTACCCGGACACCGACCTCACTCAACGAACCTTCCCGATGCACGGGCTCCGCTGTCGTATTCGCCATCCACCAACGACCGACAAGACCAACAGGAGTTCGGCGACCGCGATAGTCAAAGTCCTGGACGTAGCAACTACTTCCACAACGATCCGCCGGGTCGCAGCAGGTCAGGCAAGGATTTCAGCTCGTCCGGTCACCCAAACTTTGACGGGAGAACTGGATACTCGGAGTCGGACCAGCCCCACACGAGCACTCCGGCTGGCGTTGGTCGCGCTCAAACGGCCGGTCCTCCTGGTAGCCCAGTTTCGACTCCGCGTCCGGTCTCGGGCTACAAGCCGGTCTTCGACACCCCACAGCGAAGTCCACAAGAATGGCTGGAACGTCTCAAAGGTTTGGGGCCAGCGCTCGGCTCATTCGGCAATGAACCACCTCCACACACCGATTCGCGACAAAGTTCGCTCACAGATACCAACTCCGAGACCCGCGACAACCCTCAAAGGCGCGGGCCACACCCGAGTCCAGCACAAGGTGCAACCGCCGGGTCAGATGTCGCAAACCCGAGGACTCACCCATGGGTTCCGCCTTCAGAGCACCCGACCGTTCCAATTCCTGTTGTAACGGACAGCATCGCCGATATGCCGACAATCCCCTTGGAGCAAGTCGAGGCCCTCTCCGAGGAACTGCAAGATCTATATGACACCGGTCTAGAGACGCCGGCGGGACGGGCCTACTACGAGCCCGACGACCAGGATATGCGGGACTCCGCACTGGCGCTTCAGGCAATTCCCGGGTTCTATACTCTCGATCTACACGGCAGCCCTGAGGCAGCGTATATCGGCGACGATGAGCTAACTGCGGCAGAGCTTGCGGAATTGGTTCGCGCCGACCCGAACTGGAACGGAGAACCGATCCGCCTGTTCTCGTGCGAAACAGGCCAAGGCGAAGACCCATTCGCACAACATCTGGCCGACGAACTCGGAGTCACAGTTCATGCACCGACGGAGCTCGCCTGGGGCTATGCGGATGGGACCAGCATAGTTTCCTCAGCTCATTGCGACAGCGACACATGCACCCAACCGAAGTGGCCGCCAGACGGAATATGGGTCCGATTCCATCCAACCGAGAACTGAAGGAGACAATTCAATGACAAGAATTGCACAACTGTTCGACGGATCAGATAGTTCGGGTTTTCCCGATTTCTCATCGCGCCAGATTGTCGAGGACGATAGCGAGAGAGCGAGAATTAAACAGTTCTTGACCGGAGGAACTCTCATTCTCCGAACCTCCGGACGCGGCGCGGACGTGCTTGCACCAGAAAAAAAGAGGGCAGTTCCGATGTCCTATGCCACGGATGGCGTTTGGATCTGGTCGCGCGCCGCCGCCTACTACCTGTCCAATCACGGCATAGCGCCCGAGGAAGATTTCCTCGAACATATCCGTCGGTGCGATTATTCTGCAATCGTCCCCGACCAGGATACCGTGAGCTCCGCCATTGACAGGCTCAAACAGCACTTTGCCTCTACGCAGAATCAATCCTGAACCACGAACGATCCATACCGCTATCACCTCGATGGATCTCCGGTTAATTAAGGTGGTCACGCTACGGTAATCGTTTATCCGCCAGGAGCTTCGGGCCCGCTCTGGTGGGACCCGCAAGCCGGAACCGTGTCCGATACACCACCCCCAAGGATGGTCGGCAACTCGGTGACTGTGGATTTCATCCCCATACCCGCCGACCAAGGAGCAATGAATGCCGGCACCGTACAGAACCAAGGATCAGGTGGAACAGTATCTGGCACAGATCCTCGGTCCCAGCCAGAAGTACCACATCGGTCCGATCGAATTCGGGTGGCTGTGCAGCCCGGAGCCGACTCCGGGAACGACATTCAGTCAGACCGTCGGGATGACCAGCCTGGTGGTCAACGCCGAGACCGGGACGGTGACCCAGTATCCGAGCTGGCCGGGACCGATGATCGCCGAGGACTACGCCGAAGCGATGCGGACGGGTCGGCCACCAGCAGGCGGGCAGATCTACCCACCACGAACACAGGTCAGGATCCGGCGCGCGAACGAAACCATCGACCAGATCACATATCAAGTGACGGAGCTGGCCCAACGTCAGCCCCCACACGAGTTCCAACTGGTGATCAACAAACGTACGTTGGAGTACCAACCGACCGGGACGACCTCAGCGGTCGTGACGTCGTGGGCAGACTGGCGCAAGAACCAGGACGGGACCTGGCCGGTCGTGGGGACAACAGAGTACTGACCCCCGCTACCGAGGGTTCCGATACCCGTCGCGGACTTGATCAGGAAGTTGGCACGACACCACAGAACCAAGCAACCGCAGCAGGAGCCACCGATGCCCGAGCCCCTGGAAACGCCGGAACAAGTCCAGCGGTACCTGGCTCGAGCGCTCAACACCACCCGCCAGTTCACGGTTCTCCCGACTCAGTTCGGCTGGGTATGCCGTCGAATACTGACGCCGGAGGAACGAGCGAAGGGCAGGGGTCTCGGGCTGGGGAACTACGTGGTCAACCGTCAGACCGGAGTCGTGACAGCACACCGGAGCCTGTCGCCGCGGACGATCGGGGAACAGTACGACGAAGCGATTCGGACCGGGCAACCAGTCCAGGGTCGGCAAGTGTATCCCCCGACGTGGAGAGTCCATATCGATCGGATTCAGGAGACTCCCGACGAGATCCAGTACCGAGTCCTGTCCGAATCCCAGACGCAACCACCGATGGAACCTCCAACGCAACATCAGCTTACGATCAACAAACACAACCTCCAGCACCACACGAACACCCCGGCAATCCATCCCACATGCACCCGAGCGATGGCATGGGCGGAAGCCCGCAGCCGCCAGAACGGAACCTGGCCCCAGACAGGGACGTTCGAGTTCTAGACCAAGGTCCCCAGGCCGATACCCATACAGCCCCGCAGTCGGGCGCGGCATCCGACACCCCACCTGCCTGGATGGCCGACAATTCGACCAAGCTGTCGATTCCGATTTCCGCTGATCAAGGAGCCACCAATGCCGGATCGACAGTTCCACACCAGGGAGCAAGTGGAGCAATACCTGGCTCAGATCTACCCGAGCCAGGAACAGACCATTCTGGAGACGGAGTTCGGATGGGTGGCCCGTCCGATCCTGACCCAGGAGCAGATAGCGAACGGGCAGGGACTGGGCCTCGGGAACTACGTGGTGAACAAGCAGACCGGAGTGATAACAGCACATCGGAGCCTGCCCCCGAAACTAATCGGGGAGGAGTACGACCAAGCGATCAGGACGGGCCAACCGATTCCGGGGTACCAAGTATTCCCACCGATGTGGACGGTTCACGTCGAACGGACACGGGAGACACCCCAGGAAGTCGAGTA
Source organism: Nocardia sp. NPDC059180 (assembly GCF_042754945.1). Lineage (NCBI taxonomy): Bacteria > Bacillati > Actinomycetota > Actinomycetes > Mycobacteriales > Nocardiaceae > Nocardia > Nocardia sp. NPDC059180. The sequence continues at coordinate 280,364 of NZ_JBHZBU010000010.1, read as the reverse complement.
CCAGGTCCGGGCGACCTCCCTCACTGAACCCCATCAATCACCGATCAACGACCAGTTGGTGATCAACAAGCAAACCCTGGATTCTCGAACCAGCACCCCAGCGGCCCACCCGGCATGTCAGGAGGCCCTGGCATGGACGGAATGGCGCAGCCGCCAGGACGGGACCTGGCCCCAGACAGGGACATTCGAGTTCTAGACGACAGTCGCGAACCCGATTCCTCCACAACCCCGCAGAACTCCCAGCCCTCCGCAGCTCCGATCGACCAGAACACCCAGCCAAGCGCAACCAAGCCCGCTGACCAGCCGAGCAGCCGTACATCAGCTGACCCAGTGCGTATGGAAGCAGGCCTGCATCACCCCGGCCGCAGCACTGCGGCAGGCGATCAGCCGCCCGGCCGGGGTCGGACGGAAGACAAGCCGCCCTCTACGCCGGCTCGGCTCGAACGAAACAATCCCGCGCCGAGCGCGGAATCGTTGGCTCCACAGCGCAATGATGGCGCCGAGCGCCCTGAGCAGGCGACCTCTGCGGCGCCACAGGCCGCAGGTGACTCCGCCGCGCCGATCGCCGGCCATTCCGCACCGGACCCGTCGCTGCCGCGCGATGAGTACTTCCGGCCGAAAGGCAACCCGGTCCCGACCGACGATCTGGTCCATCCGGATATGGATTCGACCGAACTGCAACGGCTGCAAGCGATCCAAGAAGCTCTGGACAAAAGCACGAAAGAATACAAAGACAGAACCGGACAGTGGCCACCGACGCCGCCCGGTGTCGATCGCAGCCATCCTGCCGTCCAGTCGCTGCTCCCGGACGGGTTCGATCCGTATCACGGTCTCGGCCATGACGCGTGGATGGCTTCGATCACCAGGCCGGATAACACCCTGGATTGGGCTGATGGGGACGTATACCCAGATTGGCCGCCCCTGAATAACCATCGCGATAAATCGCAGCCATTCAAGGGCGCTTACAATCCCGACCGTAACGAGAAATTCGTCGCCAATATGGAGCGACAGATCGTGAAGAGCCGAATGATCGTCCTGGATACTCGCAACGCGAACGAAGCCGCTATCACCGACCTGAAAAACATCGTGGAATCGAAAGGGTGGTCCGACAATGTCATCTGGTACCCCTAGCCCCTGGAGGCCGGCCCAGATGCCGAGCGACCCCGAAACGGCTCGAGTTCTGAATGATTGGCTGACGCGGCCCGGAGAAGGGTTCGTCGCGTACGGACTGGCGTTCGATTCGGCAGATCTGTCAGGTGGCGATTTCTCCAACTGCCAATTGAATGGTTCCTCCTTCCGCGGTACGTCCATCCGAGATGCAGTCATCTATCGTTCAGACCTGTCGGAAACCGACTTCACCGGAGCCGATGTAGCTCGCTCGAGAATCGCGCGAGTCGAATGGGATTACGCCACCTTGGCACATTCAGATCTCCGCGCCTGCCAGATAGCAAAAACGTCGTTCTACCGCTCGAATATGCGGTCTTCCAACCTCAGCGGTGCGGTGATTACCGACTGCAACCTGATCAATACCGACCTCAGGGGGGCAAATCTTCGCGAAGTGCGACTCGAAGCATGCGCGCTCGAGATCGCAATGGATGGAACCACGCTCGTAGAACACATGACAGGTACCGCGTACGGTCCGGCGCAGATCTTCGAGCCATCCGGAACACGAACGCTGGATGGCAGCGAATTAGAAGATTGGCTGAACAGCCATGGAGCAAGCGTGCAGATCCTTGTACCCGAGCATCGAAACATGCACGACGGCGATTAGTTCAACCGATCCAAGTGGGAGGATTGCACGTTATGTACATACTGCCCGATATCGACGAGGTCGTGAACCAGCTCGATGACGCCGACGACGAGACCCCGTTCGAGCAGGTACCTGCACGGGAGCGGCTGGACCAGCTCGACCAGGAACTCCGCTCACCGTTGGCCGACTACCTGGACGAGTCGAGCGCACTGTGGGTCACCGCGTCGATCGACGATCCCCTCGACCCGAGCAAGAAGCGGGTGGTGTCGATCGGCTACTCGACCGACGGGACATGGGCCTGGCCCTCGTACTGGGGTTACTTCGTCCGCAAGTACGGCGTCGAAGTGCCGGCCGAGTTCATCGCTCATGCGCGGGAACGGAACTTCGTCCCGGCGGTTCTCGACGCTGCGGCGCTGAAGGCCGCCGAGCAAGAGTTCGACAAACTGTTCGACTGACAAGGCAGGTAGGCCTTCAGAAAGGTCAGGACGTGGATTACTACGAGCTGGATATGATCCTGCGCGGGCTCGGCGTGCCGGAGTCGATTTTCTCGATCGGCAAGCTCGCCGATGATCATTATTGCCTCGTGCCGATGGAAGACGGCACCTACGAGGTCTTTTGGTATGAGCGCGGCGGCCGCCACGACCGTTGCGTGTACAACAAGCAGGATGCAGCGTGCTGGGGCATGTTGGGCATGATCGGCGGCGGATTGGACGGGACGCAGCCGCTCGCCCCCGGCCGGGGTACCGCGGGCGCGCTCGGCGGAGCACCGATCACCCATCCCGCGGTGCAGTCACTGCTGCATGACGATTCCGGCGGCGTATTCGGTGACCTCACCGAAGACGCTTGGGTACAACAGTTCGTCGTGGCAGAGGATCGTAGCCTGCCGATGGGAGAACGCCGCCTGATCTGGCCGAATCCGACCCGGCACCCCGACGGATTCGCCGAACCTGCGGGCCGCGCGCCTATCCGGATCGAACCCGGCCGGATCGTGGACTCGTTCGGGTCTACATACACCCGTCTGCTGTACGACATCGGAACACCGTTCGTCGAACGCTCGCTCCCCCTCGACTACGCGCATTCCGGTTACCGCCGATGGCGAGTGATCAAGCAGATGCCGGTGTGGTCGGGCCCGGTGGCGCCCTGGTTCGGACAGCCGGGCGGCGGAACCCAATACTTCACTCTGATGCCCGCCGTTGACCTGGTGGGCTCAGGCTTCATCGAGGAGATGGCGCTGTGACCACCGGAGGCGAACTCTTCCCCCAGGACCCGACCAGCCAGCTGGCACAGTTCTCCAAAGTCAGCACACCGGATTCGCTTGTATCCGAAGGCCGGGAACGGGAACAAGCATGGTGCGTCGTCGAAGCCGACGACGGCTGGTGGGAGGTCTTCTACTACGAACGCGGTTCCCGAACCCAGAACCTCGGCCGCGCCAACTCGAGAATCGCGGCACTACGGCTGCTGGGCGGACGCATGCTGGTCACGGACATCCTCAATCGGAGCTGACCTGAGGAGCCGAGTTCGCCCGGGCGGAGCCCCTTATGCGCGGTAGACCCCGGTTCCCATCGGTCGATCCGATCCTCGGCGCACCGACCGAGCATGATGGAGCGATGAGGATCGGACGCCTCTTCGACGGGACCGACGACGCCGGGCGCCCCGAATTCTCCGCGCGGCTGATCATGGAATGCGATGCCGAACGCGCCAGAGTCCTCGGATTCTTGAAGGGCGGGAGACTCGTTCTCAGGACTTCTGCACGTGGACCGGATCTGCTTGCCCCCGAGCGAAAGCGGGGTGTCCCGATGTCCTTTGCCACGGATGGAACTTGGATATGGTCGCGCGCAGCCGCGTACTACCTAGCGGAGCACGGAATTGCACCGGAGGATGATCTCCTCGAGCACATACACCACTGCAGGTTCCACGCTGACGTGCCCGATCAAGGCGCCACCGACCGCGCGGTCCTGGCGCTGCAGCAGCACTTCGCGTCCGTGCACAAACGGTGAGGATCAGTCGAAGCGCTCTGCCGTCACACCGGCAGGTGAAATCTCGCAAACCGCTCTGGTCAGCGGGTATTGCGGCGCGGCACAGGTCGTTTCGGTGGCGACGAGCGGGTGTCGCCGTCAGGGCTGGCGAGGCGGCGTTCCAGGGCGGTGAATGCTGTGATCACGTCCGGGGATTCGAAGGCTCTGTTGCGGCGGCCGACGGTGAGTTGGCGGAGGATTCCCGCGTCGGTCAGGCGCTCGATTGCAGGATTGGTCGCGGGGTAGCTGCGTTCGATCAGCGCTGCGGCTGTGGCGACGGTCAGGATTGGGGCGCCGACGAGTTTGCCGATCAATAGGTCGAGCGCGGAGTTCGCGCGGACGGGGGCCAGCCGGGCGCGCCATGATCGTTGCAGGTCGGCAGCCTTGTGTTCGAAATCTGTGGCGTCGGCGGCTGCGCGTGTGCACGCCGCGGCGAACCGCGCGACCCAGGTGTTGAGGTCTTCGGTGGCCTGCTTCGAGTCGGGCGCGCCGAGATGGCGGAAGCGGTTCAGGCCGTCGATGTAGCTGTCGCTCCAGGTCGCGAGTATCAGCGACACCGGTGCGACGATGCGTTCGGCGACACCGCGGCGACGCAGAATGAGGTGGATCAATGCGCGGCCGGTTCGGCCGTTGCCATCGACGAATGGGTGGATCGTCTCGAATTGCGCGTGCGCGATCGCCGCCTGGGCGACAGCGGGCAAGTCGTCGCTGTTGCAGAAGCTGATCAGGTCCTGCATCAGCTCGGGAACATTTTCCGGCGGTGGCGGAACGAACTCGGCCGAGCAGGGATTGAAGGAGCTGCCACCGATCCAGTTCTGCACCGTGCGCAGGTGTCCGCCATGCGCTGCGAGCTTGGTGCCCGCGAGCAGTCTGCGGTGAACCTCCAGAACGGCGTTCTCTGTGATCGCACCGCCGGGCTCGATCACCGTGGTAGCCAAAGCCATCGCATCGATGTTCGCCAGTACCTCGGCAGCGGTGACATCCGAGGATTCGCCTTCCAACTCACGAGCCGCCTCCGCGCGTAGCAGCCGCCGAGCGCCGATCTCGAGTCCCTCGATGCGCGAGGAGGCGATGGCCTCGGCGCGCAGGAGCAATCGAGACAGCGCTTCGGTCTCGACGAGCGCCGTCGCCTCGGTGTCCAGGCGTGTGATGGCGACTTCGGCGTCGACCACATCGGCAGCGGTTTCGCTGGTCAGCGCGATAAGGCGGCCGACCAGGCGATCCGGCAGGTAAGCCTGATAGACACCGGAGCCACGATCCCGGCGCGACAGGCCGCTGCCGTCCAGGTCGCTGACCCAGCGTCGCTGCACAAGCTTTGCCATGACTCCTCCTTATTAAAGGTTAGCAGATAACCTTTAATAAGGATGGCGGGTAATGCGGGTTATCACGGCGGCCGCGGATAGTACCTGCGTAGGTCAACCGCTGGCCGTCGAGTCGAAACGGTGGCGAAATCGGGCCGCTGAATCCGACCGGTTGCACTCGGCAGCGTCGCGGACGGGCTGTAGTTCGGCCAGCAAGCGTGGGGATTGGACGGGGCCGTCGAGGAGGTCGAGGGCCGAGTGGGCGGCGGTGAGGGCCTCGGTGGTGTCGCCTAGGCCGGCTAGGGAGGCGGCGTAGTAGGTGCGGTAGGAGGCTTCGTCGCGGGGGAGGTTGGTGGGGCGGTTGAGGCTTTCGCGGAACAGGGTGGCGGCGCGGTGGTGTTGGCCGAGCATCTTGTGGCCCTTGGCTTCTTGGACGCGTAGCTCGGGTTCGGTGACGAAGGCCAGCCACACTGGGTCGTCGGCGTCATCGAGTCCGCGATCGACCTCGCGCCAGACGCAGTTCGTCGCGCGCTCGAACTCCTGGTGGTCGCCGACGGCGGCGTATGCGCTCGCCAATCTCGCGGTTCGCAGCGCGTTGAGACGGGCTGAGGGAACTTGTCTGGCCAGCTCACTGGTTCGCTGGGTTATACGGACCGGTTCGCGGCTGTTCGTGGGACGGTCGGTCAGGATGATGCTCAGCCCGCCCAGCGCGCCAGCCATCATGCCGTCGTCGCCACTTTGTTCGGCCAACATGATGGCGTCGGTGTAGCAGCGGCGGGCGATACCTGGCTGGTTCGCGTCGTAGGAGAGCCACCCGACGCAGCTGGACAAGCGGCCGGTGGCGCCGATCAACTCACTACCCGTTCGCGGCCCGTACTCACCGAAATCGAGCAATTTCCGCGCACGTCAGGTGTTGTCAACGGCAGATTCTGCACATTTGGTCTGCACACTTTCGAGCGTCGCCCCACCCGTGGCCGCCACGCGAGGCTGATTCCGCAAACGCGCCGCGTTCGCCACGCTTGTTGCGGCGGGGCGAATTACACCGGACGCCGGGCGACAGCGAAATCGGCGGCACAACAATCAAAGCGGTCGCGGTCGAGGGTAGGCGCGCGATCCGGGGCTGAATCGTCGGTGGGCCCTGACAGAATGCCCGCGAACATTGTCGAACGTGGGAGAAGTGTATGACGGACAAGACTTTACAGATGATCGGCGAGCTCATGGGTTCGGTGCCGGGGACGGGTTCGTTTGCTGCGCGTCGGACGGGGCCCGCGGAGAACCTGGTGATCGAGGTGGACGGGGTGGGGCCGATCGGATTGCCGGTGACGCCGGTTCAGGCGCGGCGACTGTGCGAAATCGCGCGGCCGGCGCGGTATGGATTGCGCGAGCAGACTCGATTGGACGCGAACGTACGCGACACATGGGAGATTCCGCCGGACCAGGTAGCGATCGACGAGCGGCAGTGGCGCGAAACATTACTGCCCATGCTGGACATACTGCGGGCCGAGCTGGGTCTGGCGCAGGACTGCGAGTTGTCGGCGGAGCTCCATTCGATGCTGGTGTACGAGCCGGGGCAATTCTTTCGGCGCCATCAAGATTCGGAGAAGGCCGACGGCATGATCGGCACGTTGGTGGTGACGCTACCTTCGGCGTTCGCCGGCGGGGAGCTGGTGATCGAGCAGCAGGGGACGAAGATCACCGATCAGGGTTCTCCGGTGGAGCTGTCGTTCGTTGCGTTCTATGCCGACTGCGAGCACGAGGTGCTCCCGGTAACCGACGGTTTCCGGATCACGCTGACCTACAACCTGGTGGCGAAGGGGCGTACCGGCCCGGACGCCGCCGCATTCGGCATGCATCCGTCAGTCGCGTTACTGGCCGAGCAGTTGCGCGCGCATCTCACCACGCCGATGGAATTGTCGACGTCGTCGTCGGCGAAACGCTCACCGCGCCAACTCGTCTACCTGCTGGATCATCAGTATTCCCAGCACGGATTCGGGTGGGATCGACTCAAGGGCGGCGACGCTGCGCGTGCTGGGATGATGCTCGCGGCAGCCGACATCGCGGGACACGACACGTCGCTGGCGCTCGCGGAGGTCGAGGACACCTACGAGGAGGACTACACCTCGTGGATGATGATTTATCGTCAGCGTTGGGAGCGCGTTGAGGAGGGGTGGAAATGCGTCGAAAGCTCTGATGTCGAGTTCGATGACGACGGGGAAATGGTCGATCCTGTGCCCGATGACCCCGCGGACCTTCCGGTGCTCTCCAGCCTGCCGTTGGCCCCGGGATCGGAAGATCTCGGCGAGCTCCGCTGGTCGACCACCACATTGACGTGGCAGATCGACAGGTCAGGGGCGGCCGGCGAACCCGCTGTTCGTAGGGTTCTGGATGAGGAGTTGTGCGTAGGCGGATCGAAGTCGACGTTGGAGCCGTTCGCGTCGGAAATCGAGGGCTACATGGGCAATGAAGGAAACACCGCCAATTTCTGGTATCGCCGCGCGGCGATCATCGTTCGGCCCCGTCAATAGAACCGCTCGATGAGGTGACCACCCAGGGGACGCCGCGCGCGTCTACGCGGCGGGTCTCCCGCTGAGTGTATTCAGCCCGCGATATCGAGCTCGGCGATGACCTTGGTCGGCCGCACCCGCGGCCCTCCGCCTCACGAAACCCACGAGGGGGACCTGAAACTGGCGACACGCCGCTGAGCCCAGTCTCATGTCCCCTTCGTGGGAATCTGCCTCTCGCAACTACACCACCGCTACCTTGGCGACCGAACGCACTGCCGCCGGACCCTCGACGACGCGATTGTCCGGCCGCAATATCCACGACATGATCGTGCAGACAGCGAACAAGCCGGTCCAGATCGGGTGGTTGACCGCCGACCCAACGATCAGATGCGAAATGAAAGCGCCGGCGAACATATAGAACGTCCCCGCGTACGCCCACTCCTTCAACCGTGGAAGCCCAGGGGCGAGCAGAGCACACACGCCGAGTACCTTCCACACCCCCAGGATGGTCAGGAAGTACGCCGGATACCCCAGCTCCAGCACGCCGGCGCTGGTTCCGGCGCGACGCACCACGTCCGCGATCCCGCCGGACAACAGCACGAACCCGATGATCGTCGTGAAGATCCAGTATCCGATGATCGGGTTCCGAGCTCCGTCGATCCACCCGCGCATCGGCACCCACGGCCGGTGGCCGAGGTCGCGACGGGATACGGGGCGTAAAGCCCAGGACGTCAAGGTAAGCGCGGTGAAGCCGAGCGGGCCGATCCCCGCCTGGATATTGCCCTCCGCGAAATGCGAGGCGGAAGCGCCGATATAGATGAATACCATTCCGGCATAGGCCCATTCCTTCAGCCGTGGCATTCGCGGCGCCAACAGCACCAGGGCGCCGGGGATCTTGCAGACGCCGATGATGACCGGGAGGAACCAGGGATACCCCAACTGCGCCTCGACGACGTCACGGATGTAATCGGTCCTCGTGACGTCCCAGACACCGCCGATAATCGATTCCGCCACGACGATGAGAGTGGTGACCCAGTAGACGATGGTGCGAGCCCGGAATCCAGCGGCGGCAACGGGAATCGCCGACCTCTGTACGCCGAGCATGGCTAGCTTCCGCTCCGCACAACCGACGATCCCACCGACGGGGACGCCGGTGCACGCCCGGGCAGCAGTTCGCGCCAGTCCGCAGGCCAATTCACCAGCGCGATAATCATCATGGCCACCAAGTGCAGTGGCGCCGATACCTCTTCACCGACCGGCGCCTCGTCGATGATGTGAGTGGTGACCGCGCCGGTCAGCAGCAGCACAAGCATCGAGGCGCCGAGAAATCTGGTCTGCTTGCGCGGGACAACCAGCAGGATCGCGCAGACCAACTCGATGGCGCCTGCTACGAAACGCATGTTCGGGTCGAAACCCCACTCGGCGAACTTTTCCGAGTAAGCCGGGCCGAAGAACGTCTCGCCCGAATAGAACTTGGTGATCGCTCCCATGGTGAATGTGAAGCCAAAGAACCAGTAGATGCCAGTGCGCAACCAGGCAGGCGGGGTGCGTGTAGCCATCGCAGCTTCCTCCGAAACGTCTATGAAACGAGCCCCGCCGGACTACGCCGGCGGACACGGGATCATCCCGTCGTTTCTATGACCGGCTGCGCCGGACGAATGTGACAGCCGGATGGCTTTGTGCGGCGTGAGGTACGGAACCAGCTTTTATCGGGTTCACATGCGACAGCCGAGTATCAGCACCGCCGAGTCGGACTTCCAGAGCGAGATGTCGGTGGCCGCAGGCATGGCCCGGAGCCTCACCCCCGAGGTGCGTCTCCTGAGACGGTGCGCCGGTCGCGCTGCGGGTCGTAGAGGTGCGACCCCACGCATGACACGCCGACTCGCAAGGCCGGGCCGACGAGAATGATTGCCGCCTGACGCAATCCCGCAGTTTCGACCTGGTCGGCAATATCGGCGAGGGTTCCGCGCAGGACCAGTTCTTCGGGTTGGCTGGCTCGGTAGACGACGGCAGTGGGGCAATCGGCGCCGTGGAACTCGGTGAGTTCGGCTGCCAGCGTGCGGATTCGGGTGATGGCGAGGTGCAGTACCAGAGTCGCTCCGGTGCGGGCGAATTCGGCCAGCGCCTCGGATTCCGGCATGGCGGTGGAGCGGGCCTGGGTGCGGGTGAGGACGACGGACTGCACCACTTCGGGCACGGTCAATTCGGTGCCGAGGATGGCGGCCGCTGCGGCATAGGCGGGTACGCCGGGGGTGACGTCCCAGGGGACGTTGTGCGCGTCGAGGCGCCGGGTCTGTTCGGTGAGGGCCGAGTAGATGGACGGGTCGCCCGAGCACAGGCGGGCGACGTCACGGCCGGAGTCGTGGGCGCGGACCAGGTGGGCGATGATCTGGTCGATGTCCAGGTGCTGGGTGTCGATGAGTTCGGCGCCGGGGGCGCAGTGGGCGAGCACCTCGGGGTCGAGGTAGGTGCCTGCGTATAAGCAGACCGGCGACGTGCGGAGCAGTTCGACCGCGCGGACGGTCAGCAGATCCGCCGCGCCGGGCCCTGCCCCGATGAAGTGCACGGTCATGCTGGGTCCTCACTGCTCGCTCTGTGCTCGCCCGTCTAAGGCCACGGGCCTGCCGCCGAGTCTATTCAGCCTGCGATATCGAGCTCGGCGATGACCTTGGCCGGCCGCACCCGCACCACCATTTCGCCGGGCGCACCATTGCGTTCGCCGAACTCCTCGGCACGGTCGGCGCCCATGTAGCGCCTACCGATCGCAGTGGCCGTACGCAGCAGCTCCTCCGGGTCTTCCGACAACGTCACCGTGCCCTGGACCTGCACGAACGCATATGGCGGCGCTTCCAGATCGACACATAGCGCGACCCGCCCATCACGAGCGAAGGCCTTCCCTTTGGCCGAACTCTTGCCGGTGTTGAACACCAGCTCCTCGCCTTCGACGATGAACCACACCGGCGCCACCACCGGGCGCCCGTCGCTCGCTGTGAAGGCCACCTTCGCGGTCCGGGTGCCCTCGGTGAGAAAGTCCCGCACCGCGGGATCCGACAACGCTGCCATGCGCCCACCATAAGGGCGACCTCAGATGAGACGCCGCTATGTCAGCCTCAGATCGCTCCTTGCTCGCGGGCTCGGGCGACGGCGGAGGTGCGGGAGCGGACGCCGAGTTTGCCGTAGATGTGGACCAGATGCGATTTGACGGTGGTTTCGCTCAGGAACAGTTCGCGGGCGATGTCGCGGTTGGAGCGGCCGTCGGCGACCAGGCGCAGGACTTCGATCTCGCGGGGGCTGAGGGTGGTGTCGGGGCGGCGGACACGGGTCATCAGCCGGGATGCGACGGCGGGTGAGAGGACGCTCTCGCCTGCGGCGGCCGAGCGGACCGCGGCGAGGAGTTCGGTGGGTGGGGTGTCTTTGAGGATGTAGCCGCAGGCACCGGCTTCGATGGCGCCGAGGATGTCGGCGTCGGTGTCGTAGTTGGTGACCACCAGGACGTTGGGCGGATCCGGCAATGCGCAGAGTTCGGCGGTGGCTTGTGCGCCGGATCGGCCGGGGCCGAAGCTCAGATCCATCAGGACGACGTCGACCGCTTCGGTAGTACAGAAGGCGACGGCGGCTTCGCCGGTCGGCACATCGCCGACTACGTGAATATCGTCGGCGCCCTCGAGCAGTGCACGCAGCCCTGCCCGGACAATGGCGTGATCATCGGCGAGCAGCAGTCGGATCACGGAGCCTGTCCTGCGTCATCGAAGTGCCCGCGGTGCGTGCGTTGCTCGGGTTGTGGTGTGGGCGGGACTCGGCGGTCGGCGAAGTCGGCAGCCGGGTGCCGCGCGGGCTCGGCGGCGAACCCCAGTTCACCGGGGTCGCGATGACCGGATGCGGGGTGCGCCTCCCCCGCACGTCGCGGCGGCAACGGAAACGACACCGTCACCGCGGTATGGCCCGGCTCCGATTCGACAGTCATCGCACCACCCTGCTGCTCGACCCGGCGGCGGGTGGCGGCCAGGCCGAACGAACCCGGTGGCGGCTGGTCGAGAATTCCCGACGCGATACCTACGCCATCGTCGACCACGTCGAGCAGGACTTCCGACTCGGCGTAGGTGAGGGTGAGGCGCATGCGGGTGGCGTTGGCATGTTGGACGACGTTGGATACCGCGCCCTGTGCGATGCGCACGAGTGCGGCCTCGATCGGCATCGGCAACCGTTCCGGGGCGCCTTCCACCGCCAGTTGTGCGGCCAACTCCGGCGTTTCGGCTCGCAGGCAGACGCGCTCCAACGCCTCGGCCAGCGATTTCCCTTCCAACGCGGCGGGTGTCAATTCCGCGATGAGCCTACGGGTTTCGGCCAGATCTTCGGCAGCGGTCGCGCGCGCCAACTGGATCTGCGGTAACGCGGGATGATCGGGCGCCGCCTGTTCGGCGGCATACAGCAGCAACTGGATACTGCTCAACCCCTGGGCGACGGTGTCGTGAATTTCCTGGGCGAGGCGTTCACGTTCGGCAAGCTTGCCCGCAGTGCGCTCCTGTTCGGCGAGCGAGGCTCTGGTACTGAGCAGTTCGGTGATCAACTGCTCACGTTCGCCGGATTCGCGAAACAGCATCCGATAGCCGAGCGCGATTCCGACGGCGACGGCCGCACCGAACACCGGGCCGATCACACCGGCGACCGACCAGCCGCGGTGGAGGCCGAATCCGGCGACCGCCACCCCGGTCGCCGCGATCACGGCCACATAGTTCAGCGGCCGGGGCAGCAGGTGCAGATACAGGAAGAACAGGCCGAAAGCGAGGTAGATGGCGTCGGCGGAGAGCGCGACGAGGGCGAACCACAGGATCGTCAGCACGCCGAGCCACAGCAGCATCCCGCCACGCCGGCCACCCATCGCGGCGCCGGCGAAATAGACACCGAGGAACCCGGCACTCAGCACAACCACCGCGACCGGATACTCGGCGCCGGGCAGCAACGCCCGGATCACCACCACCGCAACCAGCGCAGTCACCAACACATGCAACCCCAACCGCAGGGCGGTGACGACAGGGGTGAGCGGCGACGGATGCACCGTGCCAGCTTATGCCCGGCTACCTGGACGGCATCCATCAAAAGGTGTAAAGGCGATACCGACCTTCGATCGTCGGCGGTTGGTTCGCGCGCGCGATGGTTCGGAGGCCGGATCGCGGCATCGTTGACAACATGTTCGTCGCACTCCGAGATCTCCGCGCCGCCCGTGGTCGCTTCGTGCTCATCACGCTGGTCGTCACCCTGGTCGCGCTGCTGGTGAGTTTCCTGAGCGGACTCACCGCAGGGCTCGCGCACCAGAACATTTCGGCCATAGAGCGGATCGCTGCCGACGAGATAGTGTTCGCCGACACCGGCGCGGACCCTTCCTTCGACACCTCCGCGCTGACCGAACAACAGATCACGACGTGGCAGCAGGCAGGCGGATCGGTCGAACCGATCGGGATCAGCCGGACCCGCGCCACCTCGGCAACCGGCTCGGCACCCAGCCAGGTGGCGCTGTTCGGTGCGGACGGAACCGCATTCGGCAATCGCAACGCAACCGCCACTGGGACCGTCGTGTTGAGCGAAGGCGCGGCCTCCGCACTCGCCGCCGCGGACGGTGATGCGGTCGATCTCGGCGGGCACACCTTCACCGTGGCGGCTGTGCGCGGCGACGACTGGTACAGCCATACTCCCGTTGTCTGGATGACGTTGCCCGACTGGCAGTCGGTGAGCCCGCGATCCGGGGCCGCGACGGTGCTCGCCGTCTCCGGCGTACCGGATCAGACCTCGGTGAACACCGCCGCAGCCACCACATCTACGACTCACTCCGGCGCGCTGGAAGCGATCGGTTCCTATCAGGCCGAGAACGGTTCGCTGACATTGATGACGCTGCTGCTGTTCGCCATCTCCGCACTGGTCATCGGCGCCTTCTTCACCGTCTGGACTATTCAGCGGCTGCCCGATATCGCGACGCTGAAAGCGCTCGGCGCCACCTCGGCATCGCTGGTGCGTGACGCCCTGGCGCAGGCTGCGATCGTGCTGGCGGCCGGCGTCACCGCAGGTCTGGGGATCACGGTGGCCGCGGCGAGTGCGATGGGCGATGCGTTGCCGTTCGTCATCCGCCCGGCGACCACGCTGCTACCGGCGGGAGCGTTGATTCTGCTCGGCCTCGGCGGCGCCGCGTTCGCGCTGCGATTCCTGTTCACCACCGACCCGCTCACCGCGCTCGGCGCGGCCCGCTGATGCTTGGAGGAACTGCAATGACCAACGGTTTGTCCGTCGACGATGTCACCCTCACCTACCCCGATGGCGCAGACCGGATCACGGCGCTCGACCGGGTGAGCGTCGACGTGCCCGGCGGCGCGGTCGCAGCCGTCACCGGACCGTCGGGGTCCGGGAAGTCGAGCCTGCTCGCCGTCGTCTCCACGCTGATCCGCCCGGATTCCGGGCAGGTGCACCTCGAAACCCGCGATGGCCGGGTGGATCTGGCGGTGCTGTCGCGCCGGGACGCGGCGGCGCTGCGCCGCTCGTCGATCGGCATCGTCTTCCAGCAGCCGAATCTGGTTCCGGCACTCACCGCCGTCGAGCAACTCGAGGCGATGGATCACCTCGGACAGCGCCTGTTCACCTCCTCCGCACGCCGCCGCCGAACCCGCACCAAGGCAATGGAGTTGCTCGAATCGGTGGGCCTCGCCGCCTTTGCCGGCAAACGCCCGGCTCAGCTCTCCGGCGGGCAGCGGCAGCGGGTGAATATCGCCCGCGCGCTGATGAACGAGCCCGCGCTGCTGGTGATCGACGAGCCGACCAGTGCCCTCGATTCCGAACGCGGCGCCGCCGTCATCGACCTCATCCTGGAGGTGGTGCGTACTCATCGGGCCGCCACTCTTCTGGTCACCCATGACCTCACCCACCTTCCCCGCCTGGACGCCGCCTATCGCATGGTCGACGGGCAGCTCACAGCTCTGGACATGTGCAGCGAACCGCGCCGATCGTCCGGCCTCCCTGCCCGCCGCGCACCGACCCTGGTTGCTCGGAAGACGGCCGCGTTCTGACCGGACTGGCTTTTATTTTTTTCTGACGTATGGTCGAGGCCAGTTGGAACTTCGAAAGCAGGAGCGACAATGGCTGACAAATCTAACGGAAAAACCCTCAAAAAGCCGGCGACCACCATCAAGGAGCGTCGCGCCGCGAAGCGGGAACGCGAAGCCGATGCTTCGGTGATCATACGGAAGCGTAAGCGTTGAGCTACTTTTCACCTATCGACGGCGAGCACTGCCTGGGCTGACAGACCACCGATTCGGTGCGAAGATTTTCGTTCGCGCGCACCGACCGGTGTCCGACTCTCCAGGACGCGGGTTCGATTCGAAAAAGAGAATCACAGAACCGCTTTTCCACGCAAAAGTGTCGAGATCCGCGGAAAACAGCCGTGCGAATTTCATTTCTTCAGGAGAACCCCATGAATTCATCTGGAATCGCGGACCGAACGACCGGCCGCGGGTCGAGTTTCAGCACCGCCGAGATCAAGGCGCGAATCAAGGAGATGTTCGACGCCAGGACGCACCACATACGAGTAGACGGGAACGACGGTCGTGATCGCGACGAGGCCGAACCGTAGGGGCGAGGCGCACGCACGGCCGCGGCGCCGTTCCCCTATTCCTTCATCCATCCAAGTCGTCGGGTCGGTGCGGGGGGCCGGCCCGTCGCCGGTTGTCATCGGCCGGCCGACTCGCCTGCTCGAACGGACAATCGCCGAGTTCCGTCAGGAGCGAATACCAGCGAGTTACGGTGGGGCCCCGAATTTTTCGCGGCCACTGCCCTCGCTCGACGGAATCGACCCCGCGCTCACTCAGCCGCTCACCTCGGCACTCACCCCACCGGCCGACGCCGAAAACCGGACCGGCACCGAGGCGGTCATCGTCATTGTCGATCAATCATTGGTCGACTACCTGTTCGGCGAACATACGGGCAGCGGAGCCGGAATCCGATTGTTCGGTCGAGCACGCAGAGTGCGATCGGCCGAACACCAGATCTGCGACCTGGCGACCAAGGCCGCGATCACGATCGCGGCACGTCGACTGCTCGTCGTGTGCGATGCGGAGCGCACCTCGGCCGCCGAGCGAACGCGAGCGATCCGTTGGGTTCGGAGCGTGGCCCATCGGGTCGGCTATGAATGCGCGATCAACGGGTTGCACGGTCTCGCAACGTCGTACACGGTGATCGTTTCCGGGACCACCGTCGGCCACGCAGCGCGATCGGTCGTCGATTGGTACCGGGCCCCGTGATTGTAGGTGTCATCGACGGCCACGCGTGACGCGCACGCTGACCGGTGCACGCAGGCCGCGCGGTCAGCGCTCACCGAGTAGCGCAGCCCGCTGTTCGCCGACCAGCTGAACAAGTGCGTCGACGACCGCGGCCACTTCGGGACGACGCAGGGTTTCCGGCCGCGCCACGAGCCAGTACGACAGCCGGACGGTGACAGCATCCGGGAGAACGCGGACCAGGTCGGCATGGCGGTCGGCCATGAAGCACGGCAGCAGGCCGAGACCGGCTGCGGCGCGCGTGGCTTCGACGTGGACGAACACGTTGGTCGAGGTCACCGATTCCCGCATGGAGGGAGCGAAGCTGGAGGCGAGATCCAGATCGTCCACCTGGAGCATCGAATCGATGAAATACACCAGCGGATGGCCGGCCAGATCGGCAATTCCGGCCGGGGTCCCGCGCTCGGCCAGGTAGTCACGGGCGCCATAGAGGCCGAGGCAGTAGTCACCGAGCCGAATCGCCTTGGCGCGGTGCACCTGCGGTTCGCCGACGACCACTTCGATATCCAGGCCGGATCGCTGCTGTGAGGCACGCCTGGTCGTAGCGACGATCTCGACGGCGACCCGCGGATGCTCGCGCCGGACCCGCGCGGCGGCGGGTGCGGCGAGGTAGGCGCTGAAACCGTCGGTCGCCGACAGCCGCACCACACCTTCCAGTTCCCGGTTTCCCCGCGGGCTCGACATGAACTTGATCGCCGTCTCGATGGTTTCCGCCGCGATCAGCGCCGCACTGCCGAGCTCGGTGAGCTCCCAGCCGCCGGCCGAGCGGGTCAGCACCCGTCCGCCGAGGGTCTGTTCCAGTGCGGCGATGCGGCGGGCGATGGTGGTGTGGTTGATGCCGAGTTCGTTCGCCGCGGTGACATAGCGTCCCGAACGCCCGACAGCCAGCAGAACCAGCAGATCATCGGCGCTGGGACGACGTATCGGACCCGAAGCGGACACGTTCATTTCTGCATTTTTGCAGACATGCCCTGCGCATCTGGCCATTGCCGCCGATAACCCTGTGCACTGATACTCATCGTCATGGCCTGTGGCGGCCATCACATTCGATCAGTGATGTGGTCGCGATGATGAGGGAGTTTCAACGATGAGCGTGCACGACGCGGCTAGTCGAACCAAAGATCCAGGAGCACCGACCGGCCTACGCAGAGTGGTCGCCGCGTCGATGGCGGGCACGGTCGTCGAGTGGTACGAGTTCTTCCTGTACGGCACCGCCGCGACGCTGGTGTTCAGCAAAGTGTTCTTCGCCGAGAGCACCAGCGATCTGGATGCGATCCTCGCGGCGTTCGTCACGTATGCGGTGGGCTTCGCCGCCCGGCCGCTCGGCGGCATCGTCTTCGGCCACTTCGGTGACAAGTACGGACGCAAGAAGCTGCTGCAGTTCAGCCTGCTGCTGGTCGGCGCGGCCACCTTCCTGATGGGCTGTCTGCCCACGTTCGGGCAGGTCGGCTATTGGGCGCCGGCATTGCTGGTCACCCTGCGATTCATCCAAGGTTTCGCGGTCGGCGGCGAGTGGGGCGGTGCGGTACTTCTCGTGGCCGAGCACAGCCCGAACCGCAGTCGCGGATTCTGGGCGAGCTGGCCGCAGGCGGGCGTACCCGCGGGCAATCTGCTCGCGACGGTGGTGCTGCTCGCGTTGACCTCGACGCTGTCGGACGCGGCATTCCTGAGCTGGGGCTGGCGCGTGGCGTTCTGGCTGTCGGCGGTGGTCGTGCTGGTCGGTTACTACGTGCGCACCAAGGTCACCGACGCGCCGATCTTCGTCGCCGCTCAGCAGGAGGCCGAGCAGGCCCGCGCCACCTCGTTCAGTGTGGTCGAGGTGCTCAAGCGTTATCCGCGTGGCGTTTTCACCGCCATGGGCCTGCGCTTCGGCGAGAACATCATGTATTACCTGGTCGTCACGTTCACCATCACCTACCTCAAGGTGCAGGTCGACGTCGAGACCGACACCATCCTGTGGTGGCTGTTGATCGCGCACGCCATCCACTTCTTCGCGATCCCGATGGTCGGCAGGCTCAGTGACCGGTTCGGCAGGCGGCCGGTGTATCTGATCGGCGCCGTCACCGCGGGCACCTGGGGCTTCTTCGCCTTCCCGATGATGGACAGCGGCCACAACGCGGTCATCCTGTCCGCGATCATCATCGGCCTGCTGTTCCACGCGCTCATGTACGCGGCGCAGCCCGCGATCATGGCGGAGATGTTCCCCACCCGGATGCGGTACTCCGGCGTTTCGCTGGGCTACCAGGTGACCTCGATCGTCGCTGGTTCGCTCGCCCCGATCATCGCGGTGCGGCTGCTGGACACCTTCGACTCCTCGGTACCGATCGCCTGGTACCTGGCCGGCGCCTGCGCGGTGACCGCCGTCGCGGTGATCGTCGCCAGGGAGACCAGCGGTCTGGACCTGGCCGATATCGACTCGGCCGACGCGGCGAACCTGGCTTCCGAGGCCGCACGTGATTCCGCCCCGGCCGCCGCGCCTGCCCCGGTGACGGTGAAATGAGCGCACTGACCGGACGGCGGGCCTTGGTGACAGGCGGCGCGAGCGGGATCGGTGCGGCCTGCGCCCGGGCGCTCGCCGCGCGGGGTGCACACGTCACCGTCGCCGATATCGACGAGGTCGGCGCGAAGGCGCTGGCGGAGGAGATCGGCGGCACAGCCTGGGGCGTCGACCTGCTCGACGTCGCCGAACTCGAGCAGCTGACCCTCGAGGTCGAAGTCCTGGTGAACAATGCCGGCATCCAGAGCATCGACCCCATCACCGATTTCGCGCCGCAGCGATTCCGCACCCTGATGACGCTGATGGCCGAGGCGCCGTTCCTACTGATCCGGGCCGCGCTGCCGCATATGTACGAGCAGGGATTCGGCCGGATCGTGAACATCTCCTCGGTGCATGGTCTGCGGGCCTCGGAGTACAAGGTCGCCTACGTCGCCGCCAAGCACGCCTTGGAGGGCATTTCCAAGGTGACTGCGCTGGAGGGCGGCAGGCACGGCGTGACGAGCAACTGCGTCAACCCGGGCTATGTGCGCACTCCGCTGGTCGACAAGCAGATCGCCGACCAGGCCCGAACCCACGGTATCGCCGAAAGCGAAGTGCTGGAAGGGATTCTGCTCACCGAGAGCGCCATCAAACGGTTGGTGGAGCCGGAGGAAGTCGGTGCGCTCACCGCATGGCTGGCGGGGCCGGACGCCGGGATGGTCACGGGCGCGTCCTACACGATGGACGGAGGTTGGAGCGCCCGGTGATCGGTCGGTCGCGGCGCTGGTGCGCTGATGCGCGGCATATCCGCCTGGGTGACGCCGGGAAGTCGCGCAATACGCTCCAGCGCCCGACGTGCCGGGTCGGCGCTATGAGGGGGCCGATCCGGCACACCGGCGACAGTCGTACCAGGCGGGGCGCACACCGGTCCACAGGCCCGTCAGGTCAATGCCGCGATCGCCATCTCTCGCAGGATCGCTCGCGCCCGGGCTGCCGTAGCCGGTGTCGCACTGTGCGGGGTGGAGTTCATCAGACCGAACGCCGCGTGGGCCTTGACCCGCGCCGCGTCCTCGGCCAGTTCGGGGTGCAATTCCCGCTGCACCCCCACCCAGATCTCGACGTAGCGGCGCTGGAAGCGGCGCACCTCGCGACGCGCGGGTTCGGGGACGTTGTCCAGGTCGCGGTCCTGGATACGAATCAGCTCGGGATCACCGAGGGCGAAGTCGAGATGGAAATCGACCAGCTTGCCGAGTGCCTCGCTCGGAGACGAAGCATCCGCCACCACGGCTTCACCGCCCTCGAACAGCCTGCGACTGACTCCGACCAGCAGTTCGACCAGCAGAGCGTCCTTGTTCGGGAAGTGCCGGTAGACCGCGGGCCCGCTGATGCCGACGGCCGCGCCGAGGTCGTCCAGGCGCATGCCGAGGAAGCCGCGGTCGGCGATCAGCCGCGCACCTGCATCGAGCAACTGCCGCCTGCGCTCGGCTTTCTGCTGTTCACGGCGCGTGAGCGTGCCGGTCTCCGTGCCGGTCATCGGCGCTCCTCCCACCCGGTCTGGACAACTCGGTTAGTCAAGATTAACCTGTATTCCAGTTATCAGCGATTAACTGACTGGCAGGATGGCGTGATGACGATGACCCAGGACCCGCGAGCAAGCGCGGTCTCCGACAATTACGCGGCGCATCAGGCGCTGGTCGGCGATCTGCGCGCCCGGCTCGCCGCGACCGCGCTCGGCGGCCCCGAGAAGGCCAGGCAGCGCCATATCGCGCGCGGCAAGCTGCTGCCGCGCCAACGGGTGGATCAGCTGCTCGATCCGGGCAGCCCGTTCCTCGAGCTGTCCCCGCTGGCGGCCACCGGGATGTACGACGACGAATGCCCGGGCGCGGGCGTCATCACCGGCATCGGCCGGGTGTCGGGCCGCGAATGCGTGATCGTCGCCAACGACGCGACGGTCAAGGGCGGCACGTACTACCCGCTCTCGGTGAAGAAGCATCTGCGCGCGCAGGAAGTCGCCTTGCAGAACAATCTGCCCTGCGTCTACCTGGTCGATTCCGGTGGGGCGTATCTGCCGCATCAGGACGAGGTGTTCCCCGATCGCGAGCATTTCGGCCGGATCTTCTACAACCAGGCGAACCTGAGCGCCAAGGGCATCGCCCAGATCGCCGCGGTCATGGGCTCGTGCACCGCGGGCGGCGCGTATGTGCCCGCGATGAGCGATGAAGCGGTGATCGTGCGCGATCAGGGCACCATCTTCCTCGGCGGTCCCCCGCTGGTGAAGGCGGCGACCGGTGAGGTCGTCACCGCGGAGGAACTCGGCGGCGGCGCGCTGCATTCACGGACGTCCGGCGTCACCGACCATCTCGCCGACGACGATCAGGACGCGCTTCGAATCGTGCGCCGCATCGTCGCCACCCTCGGCCCGCGCCAGGACAGTCCCTGGGAGGTGCGCTCGCCGGTCGAGCCTGCCGCGCCCGCCGAAGAGCTGTACGACGTGGTCCCGGTCGACCTGCGCACCCCCTATGACGTGCGCGAGGTGATCACCCGCATCGTCGACGGCGATCCCGACGGCGGCAGCGGATTCCACGAATTCAAAGCCGAATACGGCAAGACCTTGGTCACCGGATTCGCCCATATCCATGGGCATCCGGTCGGCATCGTCGCCAACAACGGCGTGTTGTTCAGCGAATCCGCCATGAAGGGCGCACATTTCATCGAACTGTGCGACAAGCGCAAGATTCCGCTGCTGTTCCTGCAGAACATCACCGGATTCATGGTCGGCCGCGACTACGAAGCGGGCGGCATCGCCAAGCACGGCGCGAAGATGGTGACCGCGGTGGCCTGCGCGCGGGTGCCGAAGCTGACGGTCGTCATCGGAGGTTCGTACGGCGCGGGCAACTACTCCATGTGCGGGCGCGCGTATTCGCCGCGCTTCCTGTGGATGTGGCCCAATGCCCGGATCTCGGTGATGGGCGGTGAGCAGGCGGCGTCGGTGCTGTCGACCGTGCGCGGCGATCAGCTCGACAGCAGCGGAAAGCCATGGACCGAGGACGATCAGGAGGCGTTCAAGGCTCCGATCCGCGATCAATACGAACGTCAGGGCAACCCCTACTACTCCACCGCGCGGATCTGGGACGACGGCGTCATCGACCCGGCCGACACCAGAACCGTGCTCGGCCTTGCCCTGTCGGTCTGTGCGCAGGCTCCGCTGGAACCTGTCTCCTACGGCGTCTTCCGGATGTGATGACCATGCTGAACAAGACTGATCCCGTCGGTTTCGACACCGTCCTCGTCGCCAATCGCGGCGAGATCGCGGTGCGCGTCATCCGCACACTGCGCGAGATGGGCATCCGCTCGGTCGCGGTGTACAGCGACGCCGACGTCGACGCCAGGCACGTGCACGAGGCCGACGTGGCGATCCGGCTCGGGCCCGCACCCGCGCGTGAGAGCTACCTGGATATCGCCAAGGTGGTCGACGCCGCCGTGCGCACCGGCGCCCAGGCCGTGCACCCCGGCTACGGATTCCTCTCCGAGAACGCCGCTTTCGCCGCCGCGCTGGCCGAGAAGGAGATCGTTTTCCTCGGCCCGCCCGCCAAGGCGATCGAGGTGATGGGCGACAAGATCACCGCGAAGAACACGGTCTCGGCCTTCGACGTGCCGGTGGTGCCCGGCATCGCCGAACCCGGTCTCGACGACGCCGCGCTGATCGCGGCCGCCACCGAGATCGGCTATCCCGTGCTGGTCAAGCCGTCCGCCGGTGGTGGCGGTAAGGGCATGCGACTGGTCGAGGATCCGGCCGACCTGCCTGCCGCGCTCGCCAGTGCCCGCCGTGAGGCCGGTTCCGCATTCGGTGACGACACGCTGTTCCTGGAACGGTTCGTCACCCGGCCGCGGCATATCGAGGTGCAGATCCTCGCCGACCAGCACGGCAATGTCGTGCATCTCGGTGAACGCGAATGCAGCCTGCAGCGCAGGCATCAGAAGGTCATCGAAGAGGCACCCTCGCCGCTGCTGGACGCGGCGACCAGGGCCAGGATCGGCACCGCGGCCTGCAATACCGCGCGCAGTGTCGACTATGTGGGTGCGGGCACGGTGGAGTTCATCGTGTCGGCGGACCGGCCGGACGAGTTCTTCTTCATGGAAATGAATACCCGCCTGCAGGTCGAGCATCCGGTGACCGAAATGGTGACCGGCGTGGATCTGGTCGAATGCCAGGTTCGGGTCGCCGCAGGACAGCGGATCACGTTGGCGCAGGAGGACATCCGGCTCATCGGGCACGCGATGGAAGCGCGCGTCTACGCCGAGGACCCCGGCCGCGGCTTTCTGCCGACCGGCGGCACCGTGGTCGATCTGGCCGAACCCAGCGGCAACGGCGTTCGCGTGGATTCCGGATTGCGCGTCGGCACCGTGGTCGGCAGCGATTACGACCCGATGCTGTCGAAGGTCATCGCGCACGGCCCCGATCGTGCCGCCGCACTGACAGCGCTGGATCGGGCACTGGCCGATACCGCTGTGCTGGGCGTGACGACCAATATCGAGTTCCTGCGGTTCCTGCTCGCCGATCCCGATGTGGTGGCGGGTCGCCTGGACACCGCGCTGCTGGACCGCAGGGCGGTTGATTTCGTACCGGCGTCCGTGCCCGACGACGCCTTCGCTGCGGCCGCCGTCCACCACTGGCTGCGACGCTGGCCGACGCAACCCAGCGATCCGTGGCAGCAGCCGACGGGCTGGCGCGTCGGCGCCGCGGCACCGACGCCGATCCGGCTAGAGGGCGGCGACCGCGTCGAGCACGTGTACCTTACCGGCACACCGACAGCCGCCGAACTTCGGGTCGGTGACGACGGCGTGCCCGTCGCGCTGTCGGCCCGCCACGACGGCCGAGGGCTGCTGACGATCACCGTCGACGGCCTGCGCCGCGACTACCGCGTCGCCGAATATGAGCACCGTCTGTGGGTCGGCGGACCATTCGGAGTTGCCGCGCTGCGCGAGGTCGCGGAGGTGAATGTCCGTGCAGGTGACGCCGATTCGGGCGACACCGAGATCCGCAGCCCCATGCCCGGTTCGGTGATCGCAGTGCCGGTCGAGTCCGGCGCCGAGGTCGCGGCGGGTGCGGCCGTGGTCGTGGTGGAGGCGATGAAGATGGAGCATTCGCTCACCGCGCCGGCCGCAGGCACCGTCGAGCTACTGGTCAAGCCCGGCGATCAGGTGAGCCTGGACCAAATGCTCGCCCGCATCCACAGCGCCGCAACCTCCGAATCAGCTGTTGCCGCCGATAACGCCGACGTGGCCGCCGAACTCGGCGCCGATCGGTAGTTCCGCGGCACCCACCGACCTCTCGACCGACCGATAGGACACACAGTGAACGATTTCCTTTCCACCGGAACACTTCCCGACGAATACCGCGACCTGGCCCTGACCGTCCGCGATTTCGCGAACCAGGTTGTCGCCCCGGTCGCCGCCGAACACGACGCCAACCACACCTTCCCGTACAAGGTCGTCGAGGGCATGGCCGAGATGGGCTTGTTCGGCCTGCCGTTCCCCGAGGAGTTCGGCGGCATGGGCGGCGACTACTTCGCGCTGTGCCTGGCGCTCGAGGAGCTGGGCAAGATCGACCAGAGTGTGGCGATCACCCTGGAGGCGGGCGTCTCGCTTGGCGCCATGCCGATCTACCGGTTCGGCAACGACAAACAGAAGCAGGAATGGCTGCCGCTGCTGACCAGCGGACGCAACCTGGCCGCGTTCGGCCTCACCGAACCCGGTGCGGGCAGCGATGCGGGCGGCACCCGCACCACCGCCGTCGTCGACAGCGGCGACTGGGTCATCAACGGAAGCAAGCAGTTCATCACCAACTCCGGCACCGACATCACCAAGCTGGTGACCGTGACCGCGGTGACCGGGGAAACAGGCGGCAAGAAGGAGATCTCCACCATCCTCGTGCCGACCGACACCCCCGGTTTCGTCGCCGAGCCCGCCTACAACAAGGTCGGCTGGAACGCCTCCGACACCCATCCGCTCTCGTTCACCGATGTGCGGGTGCCGCAGGAGAACCTGCTCGGTGAACGCGGCCGCGGCTACGCGAACTTCCTGCGCATTCTCGACGAGGGCCGCATCGCCATCGCCGCGCTGTCCACCGGCGCCGCCCAGGGCTGCGTCGACGAGAGCGTGCGCTACGCCAAGGAACGCGAAGCCTTCGGCCGGGCGATCGGCACCAATCAGGCCATCGCTTTCAAGATCGCTCGGATGGAGGCCCGCGCGCATACCGCCCGCGCCGCCTACTACGACGCGGCCGCGCTGATGCTCGCGGGCAAGTCGTTCAAGAAGCAGGCCTCGATCGCCAAGCTGATCGCGGGCGAGGCGGCCATGGACAACGCCCGCGACGCCACACAGATCTTCGGCGGCTACGGCTTCATGAACGAATACCCTGTGGCCAGGCACTACCGCGACAGCAAGATCCTGGAGATCGGTGAAGGCACGACGGAGGTGCAATTGATGTTGATCGCGCGGGAGCTGGGCCTGTGACCGAGCTACGCCGCGTCGTCCAGCGAGGGCTGTGGTTCGAGGAGTTCGAGACCGGTGTGGTTTATGAGCACCGGCCCGGCCGCACCATCACCGAGGCCGACAATGTCCTGTTCACGACGCTGACCATGAATACCCAGGCGCTGCATCTGGACGCCGCGTTCAGCGATGCGCAGCCGCCGTTCAATCAGCGCCTGGTGAACTCGATGTTCACCCTCTCCACGCTGGTCGGGCTGTCGGTCGCGCAGCTGACGCAGGGCACGCTGGTGGCCAACCTCGGTTTCGGTGATATCGCGTTCCCGAATCCGCTGTTCCACGGCGACACGATGTACGCCGAGACCGTGGTCACCGATAAGCGGGCGTCGAAATCGCGGCCGGGCGAGGGCATCGTCAGCCTGGCTCATGCCGCCCACAATCAGCACGGCGATCTCGTCGCCACCGCCACCAGGAAGACCCTGGTCCGGATGCGTCCGGAGTCGGCATGAGCCGGCAGATGAGCGGACCGGCCTGGCTGTTCTGCCCGGCCGACCGACCCGAACGCTTCGCGAAGGCGGCCGCGGCGGCCGATGTGGTGATCCTCGATCTGGAGGACGGGGTCGCCGCAGGCGACAAGTCCGCGGCCCGCAAGGCGCTGGTCGAGACGCCGCTCGATCCGGAGACCACGATCGTCCGGGTCAACGCCGCGGGCACCGATGAGCACCGCCACGACCTTGCCGCGCTCATCGACACCGGATACCGGCGGATCATGCTGCCCAAATGCGAGTCGACGGCGCAGCTCGCCGCGCTGTCGCCCTACGAGGTCATCGTGCTGGTGGAGTCGCCGCTCGGCGCGCTGGAGGTGGAGCGCACCGCGGCGGCCGAGAACACCATCGGCGTCATGTGGGGTGCGGAGGATCTGGTCGCCGGGCTCGGCGGTAAGTCGAGCAGGCACGCCGACGGCAGCTATCGCGACGTCGCCAGGCATGTCCGCTCGAAGGCGCTGCTGGCCGCCAAGGCACACGGCAAGCTCGCCATAGATTCGGTGTATCTCGATATCGCCGATCTGGACGGGTTGCGCTCCGAGACCGAGGACGCGGTGGCCGTCGGGTTCGACGTCAAGGTGGGCATTCATCCGAGCCAAGTAGCCGTCATCCGTGATGCGTACACCCCCTCAGACGACGAGATCGCCTGGGCACGTGGCGTTCTCGAACAAGTGCCGCACCATCGCGGAGTCTTCGCCTACCAGGGCCGCATGGTCGACGCGCCCGTTCTGCGGCACGCCGAACAGATCGTCCGGCGCGCCCGCAGCTGATCCGCACACCGAGCCAGGAGAACCACGATGCAGCCACAGTGGGTGCCCACCGACCGGGAAATCGCCGAGGCGAAGATCACCGATTTCGCCCGCTTCGTCACCGCGCGCACCGGCGTCCCCACAGCCGACTACGCCGCGCTGTGGCAATGGTCGGTGGACGACCTACCTGGCTTCTGGCGCGCACTGTGGGACTACTTCGAACTCGGTGAGATCGCGGGCGAGGTGCTGGCCGATGAGGCGATGCCGGGTGCGCGCTGGTTTCCCGGCACGCGGTTGAACTATATGGATCAGGTGGTCCGGCAGTTCCGCACCGATCGTCCGGCGATCGTGCAGCTCAGCGACGGCGGCGAAGAAGTCACCGAGGTCTCTTGGACCGAATTGATCGACCGGACAGCCGCATTCGCGCGGACCCTGCGCTCGCTCGGGGTGCAGCCAGGCGACCGGGTGGCCGGGTACCTGCCCAATATCGCCGAGGCCGTGATCGCCTTCCTCGGGACGGCCGCGGTGGGTGCGGTGTGGAGCGCCTGCGGGCAGGACTACACCGCCAAGGCCGCTCTCGACCGGCTCGGCCAGCTCGAGCCGACGGTGCTGGTCACCGCCGACGGCTACCGCTTCGGCGGGAAGGCACACGACAAGCGCGAGGACATCGCCCAGTTGCGCGCCGGGCTGTCCACGGTGCGTGAGACCGTCGTCGTATCGCGGCTCGGACTCGACGTTGCGGACACGATGACCTGGGCCGACGCCGTCGCGAGCACCGACGCCGACGCGGGGATCGAGACGGAGTCGGTCGACTTCGACCATCCGCTGTGGATCGTGTTCTCCTCCGGCACCACCGGACTGCCCAAGGGCATCGTGCACGGTCACGGCGGCGTGCTGCTCGAACATCTGAAAGCGGTGGCGCTGCAATCCGATATCGGACCCGACGACACCTTCTTCTGGTACACCAGCCCCAGCTGGATGATGTGGAATTTCCAGGTCGCCGGGCTACTCGCGGGTGCGACGATCGTCTGCTTCGACGGCAGCCCCACCTACCCGGAACCGGACGCATTGTGGCGGATCGCGGCGAAAGTACGCGCGACCGTACTCGGCACCAGCCCCGGCTATGTGCTGGCCTGCATCAAAGCGGGTTCGGTGCCGCAGACCGAGCACGATCTGTCGGCATTGCGACTGATCGGGATCACCGGCTCCTCGTTGCCGCCGTCGTCGGCACTGTGGTTGCGCGACAACGTCGGCGCCCATATCCCGGTCTCCTCGATCAGCGGTGGCACCGATGTGGTGTCGGCGTTCGTCGGCGGCGTGCGCACGGTGCCGGTGTGGCCGGGAGAGCTGTCGGCACCGTATCTCGGTGTGGCACTGGATGCTTACGACGAATCGGGCAAGCCGGTGCGCGGCGAGGTCGGTGAACTGGTGATCACCCGGCCCATGCCGTCCATGCCGGTGAGCTTCTGGCGCGACCCGGACGGAAAGCGTTATCACGACGCCTATTTCGACACCTACCCCGGCGTGTGGCGGCACGGCGACTGGATCACCCTCACCGAGCACGGCTCCATCGTGGTGCACGGCCGCTCCGATTCCACGCTCAACCGGCACGGCATCCGGATGGGCAGCGCGGATATCTACCAGGCCGTGGAACGGTTGCCCGAGATCACCGAGGCCCTGGTGATCGGCGCCGAACAGCCCGACGGCGGCTACTGGATGCCACTGTTCGTGGTGCTCGCCCCTGGCGCCGAACTGACCGACGAGCTGAGCGAGCGGATCAAGTCGGTGATCCGCACCGAGGTGTCGCCGCGGCACGTGCCCGATGAGATCCTGACCGCGCCCGCCGTCCCGCACACCCGCACCGGCAAGAAGCTCGAGGTACCCATCAAGAAGCTGTTCCAGGGTGCGGACCCGGCCCGGGTGGTCGAGCGCAGCGCCGTCGACGATCCCGACCTGCTCGACTGGTATTCGCGGATCCGTCCGCCCGGCAGCCGGTGATCCACGACTCACGGCGGGGAGCGCCACATTGTCGCTGGTTACCGAGCGATACCATGTCGGGATGAGTGTCGACAATCGCCGTACGGTGCGTGCGAAGACCAACGGCGACTCGGCGCCACGGGAGATCCGGCGCAGGCCGAAGAACCGGCGAGCCCAGATCGCGGCGGCCGCAGCCTCCGCCTTCGGCTCCCTCGGCTACCACGGTGTCAGCATGGAGGACATCGCCTCGGGTCTCGGTATCAGCTCGGCCGCGCTGTATCGGCATTACCCCAGCAAGTACGCCCTGTTCCGGGAGGAACTGCTGCGGGTCGGCCGGGCCATGACGGAGTCGGTGCAGCTACCCGAGCAGGCCGCGGACGCGTCCCCCGAACAGCGGCTGCGCCAGGTGCTCGACGCACTCATCACTGCCACCATCGACAACCGCGTGAGCGTCACCCTGGTGCGCTGGGAGGGCCGCTACCTCGAGCCGGAGGATCTGGAGCTACTCAACGAGCAACAGACCGGCGTCCTCGACGCGCTCGGTGCCGAACTCATCGCGCTGCGGCCCGGGCTCGACGAGGACGATCTGCGGGTGCTGCGCGCCGCCATGCTCAGCACCATCACCAGCATCGCCGACCACCACGCCGCGCTGCCCGCGAAATCGCTTGCGCGCCTGCTGTCCTCGGCCTGCTGGGATATCGCTCGGGCCGAGCTACCCGCCGTCGGCGACGCCGTGGAACTCGCTGCGGCAGCGGAGATTCCGGATTCGTTCAAGCACGAACTGCTGCTACGCAAGGCCGTCGAACTGTTTCACGATCGCGGCTACCCGAACGTCAGCGTGGAGGACATCGCGACGGCGGCGGGCCTGTCCGCCGCTTCGGCGGTGTACCGGTTCTATCGCGGTAAGAGCGATCTGCTGGCGGCGGCGTTCCGCCGTGCGGCCGAACGGGTTTCGAGTGCTATCGGTCCCGCGGTGGCCACCGCCGAGAGCCCCGAGGCCGCCTTGGTGTCGCTGATCGACCAGTACGTCGAAGGGTCGTTCACCGAGCGCGCGCTGACGTTCGTCTACTACACCGAGTTCCAGCATGTGCCGGCTGAAGAACGCACGGTGCTGCGCAATATCCAGCGACTCAGCGTCGAGGAGTGGGCGCGGCTGGTGCGTGAGGTGCGGCCGGAGCTCACGCCCGCGGAATCACGGTTCCTTGTGCATGCCGCGTTCGCCTTGGTGGTGGACCTGGGACGGTCGTTCGGCACCACACCGATCGCCTCGCAGGCCCGGGTCGCCGCGCTGATGCAGATCGTGTTGTTCGGGCGCCCCGCCCAGGTCTGATCCCACCCCATCCCGTGGTCCGTTCACACCCGAACCTGCCCGCAGGATTTCGAGTATGTTACGGGCCATTCTTTCTATATACAGGCTAATAGTAGACGTTACAGGCACTTTTGTGATTTGTAATTCACTTCTCTCACAGGACGGGAAAGTCGCAGTGAGCGGGCGTCCGGCGGGGTTATCATCGCCGCATGGGAGCCCGGAATCGCCGCTCGACGCGGGAGACGACCGCGGACGAATCCCCCGGGCCTCGGGTGGTTCGCCGTCGACCGCGAGACCGGCGCGCGCAGATCGCCGCGGCATCGGCCGAAGCCTTCGGATCGCTCGGCTACCACGGGGTGAGCATGGAGGACATCGCGTCCCGGCTCGACATCAGCTCGACCGCGCTGTACCGCCACTATCCGAGCAAGTACGCGCTGTTCCGTGCCGAAACCCTGCGCCTGGGCACGCTCAGCGTCGAGGCGGTGCGGCTGCCCGAGGAGGCAGGCCAGTGGACCGCACGGCACCGGCTCGAGCATGTACTCGACGCGCTGATCGGCGCGTCCATCACCAACCGGCGCAGCGCCGCGTTGCTGCGTTGGCAGCGCCGCTACCTCGAACCGGACGACGCCGCCATGCTGGCCACCCAACTGGCTCTCGTCGACAGCGCATTGCGGGCGCGGCTCGGTGAATACCGGCCAGAGCTGCCCGGACGCGACCGCGCGGTGCTGTCGGCGGCCCTGTTGAGCGTGCTGAGCAGCATCGGCGACCATCATGTGGCCATCCCGGTGCGGGCCCTGACCGAGGTGCTCGGCTCCGCCTGCCGCGCACTGACCGATATCGAACTGCCCGCACCCGCCGACGACACCGAGGCGACCACGGCACGCGAGATTCCACTGACCTTCAAACACGAACTGCTGCTGGTGCGGGCGGTCGAACTTTTCCATGAGCGCGGGTACCCGAACGTGAGTGTCGAGGACATCGCCACCGCCGCCGGGCTGCCCGCCTCGTCGGCGGTCTACCGGTTCTACCGCGGCAAGGGCGATATCCTCGCCGCCGCGTTTCGCCGGGCGGCCGACCGGGTTTCGGCAGCCATCGGCCCCGCCGTCGCCGGCTCCGACGGTCCGCGGCAAGCGCTGCACACCCTCATCGACCTGTTCGTCGACGGCTCCTTCGCCGAACGCGAGCTGACCTTCGTCTACTACGCCGAGATCAGTAATGTGCCTACCGAGGAACGCACGGTGCTGCGAAACATCCAGCGGCTCAACGTCGAAGAGTGGGCCAAGCTGTTGATGGCCGCGCGCCCCGAGCTCGCCGCCCCCGCCGCGCGGGTACTCGTGCACGCCGCGTTGGCGATGGTGGTCGATCTCGGGCAGCGGTTCGGCTCGGTTGATCCCGCGTGCTCGCGCAGGAGGGTCGCCACGCTGATGCGGCAGGTGCTGTTCGGACAGTGAGCGAGCGTTCGGCCGGTGCGGCGATATTGCCGCTGGGTCGAGCGGCGGCGTACCGGCTGCGTCGACTGCCCGGCAGCCTGCGCAGCGCCCACGGCGGCCGTACGAAGGATTCGTATCGCTCAGGGCTGCGGTGACGGCGCCAAGGGTGCGTTCATGTCATTGACCAGCCAGCGATCACCGGACTTCTCCATCCGCATCACCATCGACAACTGGCCTGGAGCGGGCTGCCCCTGTGTACCCAGGCTGGTGATGGTCTGCCCGATCACCACGACGGCCTCCGCGGAGGTTTCGTCACCGGATTTGATCGCGCACTGCACATCGCTCACAGCCGAGATGACCTGACCTTCGGCCAGTACCTCGCGCAACTCCTGACTGGTGGATTCGAACTGCTGATGCCAGTCGCCGGTCGCACCGTCGAGCACTGCGGTGAAATACGGGTCGAGATTCTTCGCATCGTAATTGGCCAGCACGGGCGCATACTCACAGGCCGCAAGCCGCGCCTGCTCCTGCGCCGCGAGCACCGCGGCTTTATCGCGATCTTGCAGGTAGAAGAACAGCGTCGACGCGGCGGCCGCTACCAGTAGCAGGGCAACCGCGCATCGCGCTGCGATCACGCGCGACGATGGGCGGTCTCCCCCACGGCGCTTGACCGAGCCGGGCAGCCGGAGATGGGCACGCCGGCGAGCGGCGCCACTCGGCTGCGAATCGTCGACTGCGACCGAAAGCTCGTTCATCGGCGACTCTTCGCGCGCCACCGCTCCAGCGTCAGTATCTTTGCTGCTCATACTATTTCGGTCCTATCTGCCGGGGATCGGGCGGGAGAGTTCGTTGCCGGTGACGCCCGGCGGTGGGCCTGCGGTGTTGTCCGGGACGTTCGGTCGCGGTGCGTTGGCGGAACCACGGATCTGCAATGCCGGGTTGCTGGTGATGCAGTAGTTGTAGAGGCGGGTGCGGGTATCCGCCGTCGGCGTGGTGGGGACGACGGGGATGGTGTCGTATTCGCAGGTCGGACGCGGCCAGGGGTCGACGAGGGTGTGGTACGCGCCGTCGTGTGCCGGGATGCCGATGGCTGCCGCCCCTTCCCGCAGGGCCGGGAAGAGCGCGGCGATGGCGGGGGCGCGGAGTTTGGCGGCCTTGGTGATGGCGACGAAATTGGTCACCAGGTTGGTGATCGGGTCCTCCGTGGCCTGCACGAACCCGCCCAGGGTGGCGAGCTGATCGGGGGCGAGGTCGAGGAACCGGCGCACCTCCTCGTCGGCGGCGGTGAGCTGCTCGAACAGCGCGCCCGCGCCGGTGGTGAGGGTGCTCAGGTCGGGCTGGGCATGCGAAGTGGTCTCGGCGATGACGCCGAGGTTGTCGATGAGCTGACGGGTCTGCGGAAGCAGATCGTTGAGGCCCGCCATGGCGCGGCTGATCCCGGAGATCATATTGCGCATGCGATCCGGGCCGCCGGCCAGTGCCTTGTCGAGTTCGTCCACGATGACGGTGAGCCGCTCCGGGTTCAGCCCGCCGATCAGTCCGCTCATATTCGTCAGTACCGACTGCACCGATACCGGCGTCGAGGTCCGCGCGACATCCACTACCGCACCGTCGCCCAGGTAAGGCCCGGTATCGGCGTCCGGCCGGAAGTCCAGGTACTGCTCCCCCGCCGCCGACAGCCGCCCGACGGCGACGGTGCCACCCACCGGAATCTTTGCCGAGGAGTCGATTTCGGCCACAGCGGCGATACCGGTCTCCGAGACCCGCACCTGGCTGACCCGGCCGACCCTGGTCCCGCGGAAGGTGACGTCGTTGCCCGTCAGCAGCCCGCCGGAGCCACGCAGTTCGACTGTCACCGAGTAGCTGTTGGGCAGCGGGCTGATGCGCAGCACCTCGGCACCGAGATACCAGGACCCGAGCACCAGGATCACCACGAGTCCCAGGTTCGCGACGGCAACGCGACGGCGAACCAGGTAATTCCACAGCGGAATGTTCACCGACCACCGCCCTGCGGTGACGGCGCGGGCATCGGTTGCGGCGGGCTGGTGACCCGGCCGATCACCTTCTGGATCACCTGCGCGAGACTGCCGATGAACGCGGGCACATCACCCAGTTCGGGCAGCCTGCTGCCGCTCGGGTCGGTCAGCGCGCCGACGCTGAGATAGGACACCGTCGCGGCGACCGCAAGCGTCGGGCCCTCCAGGGTGGCATCCAGCGAGGGATAGAGCTGATGGAACCGCTCCAGGGTCTGGCCGAGGTTGTCGCCCATACCGGTGAAACCCGCCATCAGCCGCTGGATGCTGTCGAACAGGCTTACGAAATCCGGTCCGGTCGTCTCGGTGAAATCGCCGAGCGCGGCCATGGTGACCGACACCTTGTTGATCAGTGCGGAGATATCGCGATTGTTCTCGGCGACGAGACCGAGCAGCCCGGGGAAGGTATCGGCGGCCTGGCCCAGTTCGGCCTTGCGCGCGGCGAGCTCACCGGTCAGTACGTTCACTCCGGACAGCACGCTGTCGATATCGCCGGTGCGCGCGTTGAGGGCCGCCAGCACAGCGGTGAGCTCGGTGATCATGTGCGCGAGCTGCGGTGCGCGCCCGCCGAACATCGAATCCATCTGCGCGGTGATCTCGGCAGCCTGATTGAGCCCACCGCCGTTGAGCAGCAGCGATACCGACACCATCAGTTCTTCGACGGAGGCGCCCGCACCGGTGTGCTCGGTGGTGATGACGTCGCCGGCTTGCATCAGCTGGGTGCCGGGCGACGCCGGCGGCAATGTCATCGCGACGAAGATGTCGCCGAGCGGGGTGGCCTGGCGCAGTTCGGCGGTGGTGCCGCGGGGCAGCTTGATGTCGCCGCGGATGAGCATTTCCACATCGGCGATGAAATTGGTGGTGGCGATATCGGTGACGACGCCGATATCGGTGCCGCCGATCTTCACATGCGCGCGGTCGGGCAGATTGAGTGCGTCGCGGAACGCGGCGCGAATCGTGTAGCCGGGGCCGCCGATACCCGGTTCGGGCATCGGCACGCTGTCCACCGTCACTCCGCAGCCGGTCGCCAGCCCCGCGGTGAGGAGCAGGGCGACGGCACCCAGTTTCCTGCGAATCATCACTCTCATTTCGTGAGTCCGAGCAATGCGGCGGTGAGCCCGAAATCGGGACCGAAATCCTGGATCTTGCCGGTGCGGCAACCGTCGGAACGCATCTGCACGCGCTCGCAGAACAGCGACAGCACCTCGCCGTCGAGCACCGCCTTGTCCAACAGTCCGTGTAGCCGCAGGGCCCGGTGCTCGCGGCTGACGGCATTGGAGAAGTTGTCGAAGAACAGCGGTGCCACATCGACCAATTCGGTGAGGCCGCGTGCGTTGGCCCGCATCTGGGCGGTGATGGTGGTGAATCGCTGCAACGCGCCGGCCAGCTGATCGGAATTCTGGCCGACCACGGTCGATGTGTTGTTCACGAAGTCGTTGAGCTGGGTAAGCACCGCCTGCAAACCCGGTGACTGCTCACCCATCAACTGCACCAGTTCGGTGAGCCTGCCGCTGAAATCGCGGACGGTCTGGTCGTTCTGGGCGAGGATCTGGGTGATCTCGTTGAGTTTGATGATGGTGTTGGCGATCTGGTCCTTATTGGCGAAGGACACCTCGAAGGCCGACGACAGCGCATCGAGGGTGGCCCGGAGCCGATCACCATTGCCTTCGAGCAGCGGGAACAGCACCCGGCTCGCCATCGGGCCCTGCGCGTTGTCACCTTTCAATGCGGCGCCGAGCTGATCGAAGTTCTCCAGGATCCGGTCGAGTTCCACCGGCACCCGTGTGCGTTCCAGTGGGATGTGCGCGCCGTCGGTCAGCAGCGGCCCTTCTCCGGAATAGGCGGGCGCCAATTCGACGTGCCGGTTGGTGATGAGCTGTGGCGAGATGAGGGCCGCCATGGCGCTCTCTGGCACCTTGACGCCCTTGTCGATGGACATGGTCACCTGGACATAGCTGCCCTTCGCCGTCACCGTCTCCACACGGCCGACGGGTACGCCGAGGATCGCAACTTCATTGCCCGCGTACAGGCCCGCGACGTTCTCGAAGTCGGCGCTGATCATCAATTGCTCGCCAAGGTATTGGTTGGGCAGCGAGCTGATGCTGTCGGGCAGTAGCGCACACCCGGCGGCCAGCGTCGCGGCAAAACACAGCGCAGCCGTGCGCATGATTGTGCGAATTCTCATGTGCCGCATCCTTCGACGACCTGAGCGAAACAGAGCCAGTTGTCCGGAAGGAACCACGGCGCCCAGACATCGCCGTATGGGCCGTTGCCGAGGGCATTGTTGAACTGGCGCAGGGCGACCGGCATGATCTCGTAGAGCCGATCCAGATTGTCGCGGTTCTTCTCCAGACCTTGGGTCATGGTGTTCAAGTTCTGGATCAGCGGGCCGAGCTGTCCGTTGTTCTCGATGCCCATCTCGCTCAGTAGCGCCGATAGCGCGGCCACATTGTCCAGCAGTTGGCGTAACAGGTTCTGCCGCAAGGACACCGCATTGCCGATCGCTTCGCCTCGGGTCAGCAACAGCAAGACGCTGTTCTGGTTATCGGCCGCCAGCTGCGAGACCTGATCGAGGCCCTTCAGCAGCACATCGACCTCGTCGCGGCGGTCATTGATCACCTTGGCCAGTGCGCCGATACTGTCGAGCGCGGTCACTGCCAGTTCGGGTGACTGGCCCATCTGCTGGTCGAACAGATCCAGCGCCTTGCGCAGCTTTTCCGGATCGATCCGCTCGATGCGTTCGAACGAGGACTTGTATGTCGGATCCTGGATGACCTTGCCGAGGTTGTACGGCACCGAAGTGTTCTCGATGGGAATCCGATTGTCCGGCAGTCCTTTACCATCACCGGGCGTGAGTTCGATATGCAGCCGGCCGAGAATGGTCGACATCTTGATCGCCGCACGGGCATTCGGGCCCAACCGCATATCGCGGCGCACCCGCAGATCGACGACCACCTTGTCGTCGACCAGCTTCACCGCCTGGACCGCGCCGACCTCGATCCCCGACACATCGACCGTCGCACCCGGCCGCAACCCGGCGGCCTGGGCGAATTCGGCCTGAATCGTCTTGTCCGACAGCCGCGCTTCCGACAAAATGCTCGATCCGATCACAAGAAGCCCCACCGCGGCCGCAGCACCGACCCCGAGCCACAGGAAACGATTCGCCGAATACTTCGGCAGTCGTAAACGCGCCATCATCGACACACCTCCGATTGGGAATCTCCGCCGACCTGCGAGAACAGTCCCGGCGGCAGCAGTACGCCCCACAGCGACACATCGAGGCGGCAGATATAGGCATTGGCGTAGGCGCCGTAACTGGTGAAACGGGCCAGACCATTGAGCACATTCGGCAGTTCGATCGCCGCCTGATCGAGCGCGGCACCATTGAGCAGCAGCAATGCCACACCGCTCGTCGCGTCGATCTGTGCCCGGGCCATATCGGGTTTGACCTGGGTGATCAGCCCGACCAGCGCATCGGTGGAGGTCGCCACCTGATCGACCGAACTCTTGAGCGACTCACCCTCCGCATACAGGGCGTCGACCAGTGATCTGGCCTGCGTGATGAGTGTTTCCAGCTCCTTGCTGCGATTGGCCAGCCCGGCGATCACACTGCTCAGATTGGTGATGACCTGGCCGAGGATCTCGTCACGCTGCCCGAACGTGGTGGCGAGTTCGGCCGCCTGGGTGATGAGCGCGCTCAACGACACGCCGTCGCCCTGTAGGGCCTGGATCAGCGTTTCCGACAGTGAGTTCACCTGGTCCGGTTGCAGCACGCTGAACAGCGGCTCGAATCCCGAGAGCAGGGCCGACACGTCGAAGGAGGGTTCGGTGCGCTCCAGCGGAATATGCCCGCCCGCTTCGAGCGCCGTGCCGTCACCCTCGCCGGGGACCAGCGCGATATAGCGTTGGCCGATCAGGTTCTGGTACCGCACCAGCGCTTTGGTCGTGGTGGTCAGTCGCTGCCGGTCCTGGATACGCAATTCCAGGCGGGCCTTGTAGTCCGGTTCGAAGTCGATGTTGTCGACCCTGCCGACTCGGACCCCGGCCATCCGGACATCGTCACCGACACGTACCCCGAGCACATCGGAGAACGTCGCCGAATAGGTGTGGGTCGGGCCGGGGACCGACCGCTGCAACGTCGACCAGATCGTGTACGTCAACACCATCGCCAGCACCGCGAACAGGCTGAACCCGATCAGCGCTTTGCCTGATTTCACGCGTAGACCTCCACAGCTCCACCGGCCAGCAGCGGCGTCAGGAGCAGCAACTGGGCGGCGTTCGGCTTACCTCCGACGATCTCGGCGACTGCCGCGTGCCCACGCACGGTTGCGGTCGGGCGCACAGCGGAGACGCTCGCGTCCGAGACGGGCACCATGCGCCGCGGGCCTACGGGTACGGTTCCCGTTCCGGCCACCCCAGAGGCTGCGGCGCCAGTAGGCGTGTTACCTGCGGAAATCCCCCGATCCGAGCCGGACCGACCGGGCGCAGCAGCAGGCGCGGCGCCATTCGGTACCGTCCTCCCCTCCGCTGCGGTCCCACCGGGCGCGATCGCGCCAGGGGCCGCGGGCGCGGGGGCGGCGGCACCAGGCACCGTGATCCCGGGAATCGCAGGCAGGCCGGGAATGAACGGCAGTCCGGGAATCGCCGGAGTGCCGGGCTGCGCCGGCCCGGGCGCGACGCCGGGTAGCGGATTGATGGCGGGAGCGGGCCCGGCCGAATCCAGCCTGCGCGGCAGCATTTGCGGCGGATACTCCTGCGGTGGCGCTACCTGCGGCACCGTCGGCCCACCGCAGCGCGGCCCGTACATATCGCCATAGCTCGGGCAGTCCTCGGCCGTGTACTGCTGGAACGGAGTGAAGGAGACATCCATCTTCCACACCATCTGTTTGCGCTGGCCGAAGGTGAATACCGACTGCATCTTCTGCAAGGTGGCGTTCAGGTTGGCCGCCGTGGACGGGATGGCATCGGCGTCGCGGGCCAGTGAGCCGAACAGCTCGTCCAGGCCGGGTACGAGTTCCTTGGCCGCATTCGGGTTGCGCGCGAACAGGCTGTTCACCGAATCGACGGCGCCGCCGGCATTGGCGAGCAGCGCGATCAGGTTCTCGCGGCGTTCGGTGAGGGTGCGGGCCGTGGTCACCGACTCCGACAGCACGCCGACCAGTTCCGGGGCCGACTGGCTCAACGCGGTGGTCGCGCGGCCCAGATCGCCTAGCAGTTCCCCGATGCCCTCGATCGAGTGCACCTGGGTGATCCAGTTGTCGAGTCGCTCGATGGTGGACCCGGGGACGCGGGCGCCGGGATCGAGTGCGGCGGAGAAGGTCGCCAGCACCCGGCCCAGCTTTTCGGGCTGGATATTGTCGAGCACATCGCTCAGGACGGTCAGTGTCGTCTGTAGTTGGACGGTGCCCGCGCTGGTGTCCTCGGCGATGGCCGAGCCCTCGTGCAACACTCCGTCGGACGGACCGTTGTCCACCAGTTCGATCGCGGTGACGCCGAACAGGTTGTTCGGGATGACTCGCGCTGTCACATTGTCCGGGATGGTCTCGGCCACCACGGGTTTCAGATCGACGGCCACTTCCTGCCGCTGCCCGGCCGCGACCACGTCGACCGTGCTCACCGCCCCGACCACCATGCCGCGGAACTTCACATCCGCGCGCGCGGGCAGCCCGTCGCCGGTGCTGGTCAAGGTGACGGTGACGGGCACCTTGGACTCGAAGTAGCCGGTGTAGCGCAAGGCCAGCAGACCCAGCAACAACACAATGGTGCCCATGACGGCCAGCCCGGACAGGGTCAGCTGCCGTGCGGTAGGGCCGCGCCCACTCGGATCGAGAATCATCGCCGCCTACCCGGAGATCCGGAATCCGGGGTCGATACCCCAGATAGCGAGGGTCAGGAACAGATTCGCGAACACCATGACGACAATGACCATCTTGATCGCCCGGCCTGCCGCCACGCCGACACCCTCGGGACCGCCGGTGGCGAAATAGCCGTAGTAGCACTGGATGAACGTCGAGAGCATCACGAAAACGATCACCTTGAGCAGGGAGAAGAACACATCGGGACCGATGAGGAATTGGAAGAAGTAGTGGTCATAGGTGCCCGCCGAGGTGCCGCCGAGAAACAGCACCGACAGCTTCGTCGCGAGATAGGCGGTGGCCAGTCCGATGCTGTAGAGCGGGACGATGGTCAGCGTCGCCGCGATCATCCGCGTCGTCACCAGATACGGCAGCGGCCGGATCGCGATGGACTCGAGCGCGTCGATCTCCTCCGAGATCCGCATGGAACCCAATTGCGCGGTGAACCGGCAGCCGGCCTGGATGGCAAAGGCGAGCGTCGCCAGGATGGGGGCGAGCTCACGTGTGGTGGCGAAACCCGAGATCGCGCCGGTCAGCGGCCCCATCGTGAGCAGATTCAGCGCCGTGAACGACTCCATACCGACAGTGATGCCG
Organism: Nocardia sp. NPDC059180; assembly: GCF_042754945.1. Taxonomy (NCBI): domain Bacteria; kingdom Bacillati; phylum Actinomycetota; class Actinomycetes; order Mycobacteriales; family Nocardiaceae; genus Nocardia; species Nocardia sp. NPDC059180. Next base: position 241,022 of record NZ_JBHZBU010000010.1, on the reverse strand, counting down.
CCGAAAGCACACAGGATGATCACCACACCGACGGTGCCGCCGCCGACGATCAGCGACCCGTTGCCGAAGCCCACATCTGCGGTCAGCCGCAGCACTTCCTTGCGGTAATGCCGCAGCACGAACGGAATCGCCGCCACCGCCTGGAAGAACGTGATCGCCTGATGGCCGACCCTCTGGTTGGCCTGGATCGGGACCGCGGCCGCCGCGCCCGCCATCCGCACCGGTTTCAGGGCGGGCGGGGTGTAGGAGCTACCCACCTCAGATCACCTTCGTCGGGAACAGGGTGTTGTACAGCTGGGTCAGAATGATGTTGGTGGCGAACAACATCAGCGCCGAACTCACCACGGCGGAGTTCACCGCATCGGCCACACCGCCGGGACCGCCCTTGGCATGCAGTCCGATATCGCAGGCGATGATCGCGGTGAGCGCCCCGAATACGGCGGCCTTCACCAGCGCGACGATCAGGTCGTTGGCCACGGCGAAGGAGGCGAACGAACCGATGAACGACCCCGGCGTACCCGACTGGGCATAGACGTTGAACATGTAGGCAGTCGCGAAACCGACGAAGACGATGAACCCGCACAGCAGCATGCTCACCAGCACCGCGGCCACCAGCCGCGGCGCCACCAGCCTGCGCACCGGGTCGACACCCATCACCATCATGGCGTCGATCTCCTCCCTGATGGTGCGGGAGCCGAGATCGGCGCAGATGGCCGAACCGACCGCGCCCGCGATCATCAACGAGGTGACCAGCGGCGCGCCCTGCCGAATGATGCCCAAACCGGCGACAGCACCGATAAAGGTGGTGGCGCCGACCTGGTTGACCAGCGCACCCACCTGGATCGACACCACCACCGCGATCGGGATGGCGACGAACACCGTCGGGGCGGCGGACACATTGGCCATGAACGCGCACTGCTTGATGAATTCCTGGAACGGGAAGCGGCGCGCGAATATGGCGCGGAAGGTTTCCAGGATCGCGTCACGGCCGAGAGTCACCTGACGACCGAGCGTTTCCAGCGAACGCTGCGGATGGCGTTTCCACAGACCCCTGACATCGGCGACCGCCTTCTCCAGGTCGGTCTGCTGCGAAGGCTTTTCGATGGTGGTCATCGGCTATCCGATCCCTGCCGCGGTGACGTCACCGCTGAGATGGTGCTGGAGTTCCACCAGCCCGTACCCCACCACCGCGACACCGGCGGCCACGGTGCTGAGCACCGCAAGCCACAGACCGAAGCGCAGAATCGGGTTCACTTTCATCCGCCCGCCGAGGACCTTGACGCCGATCACCAAGATGTCGATGAGCCACACCAGGATCATCATCAGGTCATGCACACATTCGCGAAGGTGAGCACTGGCCAGCACACGATCGAGCCGAGAAACGAGATGACGACGTCGATTCCGTGCATATCGCGCAGATGGCTGGTGTGTGTCAGCGTCCAGATGACACCGATCAAGCCGTATGGAATGCCGAGAATGATGAGCGTCCCGATGAATTCGGAGACCTTCATCTCGTAGCTGAATATTCGATCCAGCCTCTTGAGCATCGCCTAGTCCTTTCCTACGCCGGCCGACCCCGTCCGGCGCACGATCCCCGCCGCCGTGCGCACCGCTGCGTGCCGTCTGCCCGGCGCGCCTCCCAACCGGTCCGGCTGGATCGGTATGTTACGCACCATTCCGCTCAAGAAGGAAGACATTCGGCAAGATCCCATCCGCCAGTGGCGGGATTAACCAGACCAGCCAGGCGATACGTGACAGATGCGCGTGCATAAGTTATCGACAGTTCGCTGACCAAAGCACCCTTGCCAGGAAGAATCTTCAGTAACATACTGGGCTCAGTGCACACCCGAAGCCAGGGTCCTCCGGACCACAGGTAAGAGAACGGAAGTACGCCGATGACCGCCGCCGCGCGACCCTTTGAGCAGGACGATCTGCCGTCGCTGACCACCGAGCAGACTCGCATCCCCATCGGCACCGAGCATCGGCCGTTCACCAAGCGCCCGCTCGCGCTGACCGATGCCCTGGATTTCTGGAGCTTCGGCGGCGCCGCGGCCAATGTCGTCATGCAGATGGCGCGTCCAGGTGTCGGCTATGGAGTGGCCGAGAGCCGGGTGGAATCCGGTGCACTCATGGTTCATCCGTGGAAGCGAGCCCGGACCACCACGCAATACCTGGCCGTGTCGATTCTCGGAACACAGGAAGAGATCGACGCCTTCCGTGAGGCGGTCAATGTCGCGCATCGCCAGGTGCGTTCTGGACCCGACAGCAAGGTCACATACAACGCCTTCAACCGCGACTTGCAGCTCTGGGTGGCCGCCTGCCTGTTCATCGGCTTCGAGGACACCTATCAACTGCTCAACGGCAAGATGACCGATGAGCAGGCCGAGCAGTTCTATCAGACCTCATCGACGCTGGCCACGGGCCTGCAGGTGACCAGGGAGATGTGGCCGGCCACCCGCAAGGATTTCGACGCGTACTGGAACGATCTGGCCCGCCAGGCCGTGCTCGACGACTTCGTCCGCGGCTATCTCGAGGATCTGCTGAACCTGCGAATGATCCACTGGTACATGCGGATCCCGTTCCGCGGGCTGTTGAGATTCCTGACCATCGGGTTTCTCGCGCCCTACTTCCGCGAGCAGCTGCGGGTGGAGTGGACCGCCGCCGATCAGCGGCGGTTCGACCACCTTTTCCTGTTCGTCGGTTTCGTCAACCGGTTCATACCGCGATTCCTGCGGTTCGGTGGGTCGTATGCGCTGATGACGGATCTGCGCAGGCGGATGCGTAAGCAGAAGAACCTGATCTGATCCTCACGGGCACAATGCGTTGCCGAGCATCTCGACCACGTCCGGTGCCGGATTCGGCGAGCTGGTGAGGGTGAAGGTGATCGCGCGGCCGTCGGCGGTGGCGGCAGACATATTGTGGAAGCCGACGATGCCACCGCTGTGCCCGAAATACTTGGTACCGCACGGCAGTGTGCCGGTCTCGAGTGCGGTCCCGTACGACTCATCACTGCGACGGCCGGTCGGCACGGGATCGTTCATCATCTGCGCGGTTTCCGCCGGGTCGAGCACCTCACCATTGACCAGCCCCAGGTAGAAGCGGTTGAGGTCGGCGCCGGTGGAGACCATCGCGCCCGCCGCCCACGGCACCGAAGGCTCGATCCACGAGACATCCGTCAGCTTGCCGTCCAGCTCTCTGTAGCCCTTGGGATGCGGTGCGCGAATCTCGTATTCGCGCGGACCGGGCAGGTAGGTGTCGGCGAGGTGCAGCGGTTCGAGGACGCGGCGGTTCAGCTCGTCGGTATAGGTGTTCCCGGTAACCTTCTCCACCAGCATTCCGGCGACGATGTAGTTCGTATTGCTGTACGCCCAGTTGGTACCCGGTTCGAAATCGGCAGGCCTGCTCAGCGCGAGCGCCATCAACTCATCGGGCGTGGCGGTTTTCCCCTCCTGCGCCATCAGGTATTCGTAGCCCGGGTGGTCTTTGGTGAAATTCGGCAGCCCGCTCTGGTGTCGCAACACCTGACGGACAGTGATCCGATTGCCATCGATACCCTCGCCGCGCAGCACGCCGGGCAGATACTTCTCGACCGGCTCATCCAGTCCGACCTTGCCCTCGGCGACCAGGTGCAGGATGACCACGGCGGCGAACGTCTTACTGATGCTGCCGACGCGCACATGCTGCGGCGTATCGGTCGGAATCCACTTCCCGGCATCCCGATCGGCGACACCACTGGTCAGCACCACGGTCTGACCGTTCTCGGTGATGGTCGCGATCGCCCCCACCGCACCCGCGGCAACCACCTGCTCGAGATCGGCCTGCACAGCCGCCAGCCGATCCGCCGACACCTCTGCCGCCGCGGAGTCGGCTTCGGTCGAACAGCCAAGGGTGACCGCGAGCGCGGATACAACCAGAGGAATTGTCAGCAGGCGCATATCCGCGACGGTACGGACGACCCCGACCGCACCACATCCGGGACAACCCTGATCTTGATGCTGAGATACCGAACCTGCTGGGGGTCTTGGTTACTGCGCTATCGCGCCGGTATCAACCTCTCGGCAGGACAGGAAATCCATGTGACGTTCTTGCCGTCCGGCCGACGATGGTCGATATGGAAGATTGAGAAAACTGCGCAGAATCCTTCTCATCGACCGGCTCGTCGCGCGACGATGGGGTATGGCCACGCGCGCGTCCACATCCACCGGTTCCTCCGACCCCAACGCCGCAGACGGCACGCGGACCGGGCTGCGGACCTGCCCCCTCTGCGAAGCAGTCTGTGGGCTGGAGCTGACCCTCGACCGGAACGACCAGGTCCTCTCGGTCCGCGGCGACCGGCAGGACCCCTTCAGCGCGGGCTTTCTCTGTCCGAAGGGCGCCAGCCTCGGCACACTCGACGCCGACCCCGACCGCCTGACCGAGCCGATGATCCGGGACCGCGCCACCGGCGACTGGAGCACCGCGTCATGGGATGACGCCCTCGACCTGATCGCCGAACGATTTCCGGCAGTGACGGCCGAGCACGGCAACCAATCGGCCGCGCTGTACCTCGGCAACCCGAATGCACACAGCGTGGCCGGCGCGCTGTACGTCCCGGCGCTGATCCGCGGTCTCGGCACCAAGAATCTGTATTCGGCGAGTACGGCCGATCAGATGCCGAAACAGGTCTCCTGCGGGCTGATGTTCGGCGACCCGCTCACCATCCCCGTCCCCGACCTCGACCGCACCGACTACTTGCTGATGCTCGGGGCGAACCCGTTGGAATCGAACGGGTCGATCTGCACCGCGCCGGATTTCCCCGGCCGATTGAAGGCGTTGCGGGCGCGTGGTGGACGCCTCGTCGTGGTCGATCCGCGACGCACCCGCACGGCCGACGCTGCCGACGAGCACCTGTTCATCCGGCCGGGCAGCGATGCCTACCTGTTGTTCGGGATAGTGCACACCTTGTTCGCCGAGAGCCTCGTGCAGGTGCGCGTTGACGTGCGCGGCCTCGACGAAGTGCGCACCGCCGCCGCCGATTTCGCACCCGAGTCGGTCGAGCGCCGCACCGGGGTGCCCGCCGAGACGGTGGTCCGGCTCGCCCGTGAACTCGCCGCCGCGCCCACCGCCGCCGTGTATGCGCGCATCGGCACCTGCACAACCGAGTTCGGGACGGTGACCCAGTGGCTCGTCGACGTGATCAATACGCTCACCGGGAACCTGGACTCTCCTGGCGGGGCCATGTTCGCCGCGGGCGCGGCGCTCGGCATCGTGCGCAGCAAACCATTCCGCACCGGCCGCTGGACCAGCCGGGTACGCGACCTTCCGGAGGTCATGGGCGAATTCCCCGTGGCGACCCTCGCCGATGAAATCACCACACCGGGCGCGGGCCAGGTCCGGGCATTGATCACCGTCGCGGGCAATCCGGTGTTGTCCGCACCGAACGGCGCCCGCCTCGACGCGGCATTCGCCGACCTCGACTTCATGGTGAGTGTGGACTGCTACGTGAACGAGACCACACGCCATGCCGATGTGATCCTGCCGCCACCGCGTCCGCTGCAATCACCGCATTACGACTTCGCGCTGTTGCAGTTCGCGGTCCGCAATTACGCACGGTATTCGCGGCCGCTGCTGCCCTTGGGTGAGCGTCCTTCGGAGGCGGCTGTCATCGCCCGGCTCGCGGCAGCGGTCATCGGTGGCGCGCACCGTGGCGCCGATGGGCGCGACGCGCTCAGCGCATTCGACGAGTTCGTCATCGCGGGAACCCTGCACAAGGCCGGACTCGCCGAGCGCAGACCCGAGCTGTCGGGTGCGAATACGACCGAACAACGCATCGACATGATGCTGCGCCTGGGCCCCTACGGCGCGTGGAACGGCGGTCACCTGAGTGTGACGACGCTGCTGGACAACCCGCACGGCATCGACCTCGGGCCCCTGCGGCCGCGGCTGCCCGAGGTGCTGCGCACCGAATCACGCTGTGTCGAACTCGCGCCACCGCAGTTGCTCGCCGATGTCGACCGGCTGCGCTCCGGGACTGCCACGGCCGCGCCGGAGATGGCGCTGATCGGCCGCCGCCATCTGCGTTCCAACAACAGTTGGATGCACAACATGCCGCGCCTGGTGAGTGGCACCAATCGCTGCACTCTGCACATCCATCCCAGTGACGTCGATCGTCTCGGCCTCGGTGACTGTGCGGTGGTGAAGTCGGCAGCCGGCGAACTCACCGTGGATCTGGAACCGACCGAGGCGATCATGCCGGGCGTGGTCAGCCTGCCGCACGGCTGGGGGCATAACGTCGGTGGTCAGCGGGTGGCGCGAGAGCATGCCGGAGTGAACACCAATGTGCTCACCGACGACACGATTGTCGACGTTCCGTCTGGGAATGCGGTGTTCAACGGTGTGCCGGTGTCGGTGTCCCCGGCATAAGTGGTGCACAGGTGATGGGGCTGGGTCGATGAAGAGAAATAGTTGATGGTTTCAGTGTTGCTCCCGATGGGCACACCTCACTGTCGACCCGGGGCGTTCATCGTCGATACCAAGCGGCTACCACCACATGCCGAAACACTGGGTTCACGGGAATCCGTCACATCCATTGACGGGACCCCGGTTGCGCTAATGCGAGGGATGCCACATCGAAGTTGTTCCTGCACAGAGAAATACGTTCGCGCTGGTCATCACAGGAAAGCCGCATCCGCAGACCCGAGAATTGACTGAGCCGTTCCCAGGATTGTCATGATTGGCATGGAATCGGGTATATCCGTTATGTTTCGCACGGCACTGGCTGTGCTGTCATCTGTGTTCGGTACACGATGACATCCCCATGATCTGGATAGCAGGAGCGGCAACGATGGCCAAGAGATTCACCGATGCGGAAAAAGCCAGGGCGGTCAAGAAGGTGGAAAAGGCCCGCGCCGAAGGAAAGTCGTTGAACGCGGCGTGTGAGGAAGTCGTGCAGAAGGCGGGCTGGCCGTCGGTGGGCGCGCTGACCAACTGGGTGAAGGCAGCGGAAGCGGCGAGCAGCACGGCACCGGCCGAAGAGGTCGCCGCCCCTGCCCCCGCCGAGCAGGCTCCGGCCCCTGCCACCGAGCGGCGCGTTGTGAAGAAGCCGCGGAAGGCGCGGGCGGCCACCGCACGCAAGCAGGCGGTATCGGCCAACGGTTCGTCTCCCGAGAAGAACGGCGCGCCTGCGCCTGAGGCCACCCCGGCCGTCGCAACTCTGGTGGCGGACACCGAGCCAGTGGCGACCGTCGACAGCGTCACTGTGGCCGCCGAGGCCCCCGCCGCCCAGGACAAGCCTGCCGCCGAACTCGTTGCGGTCTCGAAGGCAGCGCCTGCCGTCACCGCGGTCGCGGACCCGGAATTCGGCCACCGCACCTCCGACGACCTCGCCATCGAGGTCCGCCGCCTCCGCATGGCGCTGGAAGAGCTGCACGGCGAAAACCGCGCGCTCAAGGACCTGGTGGGGATCTACGTGCGCCGGTAATCCCCGGACTGTCCCCGGCAGACGCCCTGCGCGCCCGCCGGGGATTTCTCTCCGGGTAGGTCGGCCGTCGAATCATTGCCGATCGCCGAATCTGCGCGCACGTTCAGTGCGGCGGACCCACCCGCGTCGCCGACGCCCCGAACTCAGTTGGCTTCGGCCGCCATCGCTCGAACGAGGGAGGCGGGGCGCATGTCGAGCCAGTGGGTTTCGACATAGTCGAGGCAGGCTTTGCGGGGCGAGGGGCCGTGGGCGATGGTCCAGCCGCCGGGGACAGTGGCGAAGGTGGGCCACATGGAGTGTTCGCCTTCGTCGTTGATGAGGACGTAGAACTGGGCGTTGTCGTCGTCGAACGGGTTGGTCATGATGGTGCCTTTCTGGATGGTGCGAAGGTTTATGCGCGGTCGTGGTCGGTCCATCGCCCGGTGAGGACGTAGCCGATGCGGGCGAGGGCGGCATCGGTGGTCATGCGCCAGTGCGTGGTCTGGACGGCGTGGTTGTGCACGATGCCGTCGACGGCGTCGGACCAGGTCGCGGCGCCCGTGGCGCCGGTGGGGTCGTCGGACAGGGCGGTGAAGTACACCAGCTCGCCCTTGTAGGGGCGGGGGTGGTAGCGGGTGATCAGGCGCAGCGAGTCGGCGCCGGAATCCAGGATTCGGGTGAGGCGGTCGATGCCGAAGGAGGCGAACGGTTCCGGGAGTCCGGACAGATGGTCGGCCAGCTGGTCCGGGTCGAGTTCGGTGGCGGTCTGATCACCGAGCAGCCCGCCGAGCAGTTCCGCCACCGGGATCGGCGCGGACGGATCCGCATCGATGATCAGGGGACTGTCCATCATGGCCAAGGTGGCCACATGTTGGCCCTGGTCCTGGAGCAGAACCGCGATGGCGTGGGCGAGTACACCGCCGAGCGACCAGCCGAGCAGATGGTATGGGCCATCGGGTTGCACCGCGCGGATCTCCCGGACGTAACGCTGCGCCCATTCCTCGATGGAACCGGCTTGCGGCTCATCGGAATTCAACGCCGGCGACTGGAGTCCGTACAGCGGGCGGTCCGGTTCGATATGCGCGGCCAGACCGGCGAACGACCACGCCACGCCTCCGACGGGGTGCACGCAGAACAGCGGCTCCCGAGAACCACCGGATCGCAATGGCAGCAGCACCTCGAAGGCGGCATCTAGGTCGATCTGCCCGCGTCCGGCCCGGCGCTGCTCGATCTGGGCAACGAGACCGGCGGGGGTGGGTGCGGAGAACAGCCACACGACCGGGATCTGTTCACCCAGTGCGGCGGTGAGCTGTGCGGCCAACCGGGTGGCAAGTAGTGAATTGCCACCGCGTTCGAAGAAGTTGTCGTCGAGCCCGATGCGTGCTGCCTCAGCGGCCCCGAGCACATCGGCGAAGACCGCACAGACCGTGCGCTCCACCTCGGTGGCGGGGGCCCGGAATTCGCGGGCGCCGATCTCCGGTCGCGGTAGCGCGTTGCGATCGACCTTCCCGTTGGCCGTCAGCGGCAGCACAGGCAACCGCATCAGCACCGCAGGAACCATGTAGCTGGGCAATTGTTCCGACAGCGCAGCACGCAGGGCGGCGTCGGTGAGCCGCTTCGCCGCGGTGAAATAGCCCACCAGCATGGCGTTCTCACCACCGGAGCGGTGCGCGAGGACGATCGCGTCGGTGACCTCGGGCCGGGAACGCAGGGCGTGTTCGATCTCGGTGAGTTCGATGCGGTAGCCGCCGACCTTGACCTGGAAGTCGCGGCGCTCCACGTACTCGAGGTCGCCGCCGGTATTCCAGCGCACCATGTCGCCGGTGCGGTAGAGGCGGGCGCCGGGTGCGCCGAACGGGTCGGCGATGAAACGTTCGGCGGTGAGGTCCGGGCGGGCGTGATAGCCGCGGGCCAGCTGAGCGCCACCGAGATACAGCTCGCCCGTCACCCCGGCGGGCACCGGGTGCAGCCGGTCGTCCAGGACGTATACCTGGTTGCCGGATTCGGGGGTGCCGATGGGCACGACCGGCTGATTGGAACCGCGCTCGGTGCGGAACCGAGTCACCGACACCGCGGCCTCGGTGGGGCCGTAGAGGTTGTCGATGCGCGCGGTCGTCCTGGCCGCAACCCGCGCCAGGGTCGCGGCGGGCAACGCCTCACCGATCACCAGGAGCCTGCGCAATGATGCGGGCAGCTGCCGGTCGCCTGCCGCCTCGGCCAGCATGGCCAGTAGCGACGGCACCAGGGTCACGGTGGTGATCGAGGTGTGGTCGATCAGGCCGAGCAGCCGGTGCGGATCGCGGTGCGCACCCTGCGGTGCGAGCACGATGCGGGCGCCGGTGCGAGTGGCCAACCACAGTTCCCAGATCGACAGGTCGAAGGCGGCCGAGGTCAGTTGCAACACCGAATCACCTACGCCGAGATCGTATTCGGACTGCATCCAGTCCAACTGATGCGCAACCGCCGCGTGCGCAACCGCCACGCCCTTGGGTGTGCCGGTGGAACCGGAGGTGAAGATGACGTAGGCCGTGTTCGATGGGGTGAGCGGCGCTCGGCGCTCATGCGGACGCACCGGCCCGGACTCGGCCGCCGCCGCGCCGGCTGCCCAGATATCGAGCACCGCAGGCTCGAACGCTCCCGGCAACTCCATCGGTGCACGAGCCGAGGTGAGTACCAGCGAAGGCGTCGCCGCCGCCAGCACCGCTGCCGTGCGATCGAGTGGATGCGCGGGATCCAGCGGGACGTAGGCCCCACCCGCCGTGACCACCGCGTACATGGCCACCAGCAGGTCGACGCTGCGCGGAATCGCCAACGCAACCAGCGTTTCCGGACCGACACCGCGCCGAATGAGCACGCGGGCCAGCTGGTTGACCCTGGCACCGAATTCGCCGTAGGTGAGGGCGGTATCGGCGGCGAGCAGTGCGATCGCACCGGGAGTGCGCGCAACCTGCGATTCGAAAGCCGTGGTCAGCAGCGCAGGGGCGAAAGCGTGCTCGGCCTCGTTCCAGACGCGCAGGACGCGTTCGGATTCGGCTGGATCGAGCAGCGGGAGATCGCCGACCGGCGCTTGCGGCGTCGCGCAAATCGCCTCGAGCAGGCGGTGCAACCGGCCAGCGAATCCGGCGACGGTCGATTCATCGAACAGTGCGGTGGCGTAGGTGAGCGAGGCCGCCATACCCGCGGGCGTTCCGTCGGCGTGGTAACGGTCGGTCACCACCAGGTGCAGATCGAACTGCGCGACCTCGGAATCGAAATCGGCGGCGGTGACCGACAATCCGTCCAGTGCGAAATCGGCTTCGACCTGGTTGTGGAAGGAGAAGCCGACCTGGAACAGCGGATGGCGTGCGGTGGATCGCTCCGGGTTGAGCACCTCCACCAGACGTTCGAACGGCACGTCGGCGTGTGCGAACGCGGCGACATCGGCCCTGCGCACCCGGTCGAGCAGTTCGATGAAGCCCGAACCCGCGTCGACCTCGGCGCGCAGCACGAGGGTGTTGACGAACATGCCGACGACCTCGTCGAGCGCGGCATCGCCACGTCCGGCGACGGGGGTGCCGACCGCGATATCGGTGGTCCCCGACAGCCTGGCCAGCAGCACCGCGAACGCGGCATGGGTGACCATGAACAGGGTGGCGCCGCTGTCACGACCGAGTTCGGCGAGCCCGGCGTGCAGTGCGGCGTCGATGGTGAAATCGAGGTGCCTGCCCTGCGTGGACACCACTGCGGGCCGGGGCCGGTCGGCGGGCAACGACAGTTGTGCGGGGAGCCCGGCCAGCGCATCGGTCCAGAAGCCGAGCTGACGGGAGATGAGCGACTCGGCGTCGTCCTCGGAGCCGAGCAGTTCCCGCTGCCAGCGGCTGTAGTCGGCGTACTGCACCGGCAGCGGAGCCCAGTCCGGCACGGCGCCGCGCTTGCGTGCGGCGTAGGCGACCATCACATCGCGCGCCAGCGGCGCCAGCGAGGAGCCGTCGGCGGCGATGTGGTGCACGACCACCACGAGCACATGTTCGTCCGGGCCGAGTGCCAGCAGCCTGGCCCGGATCGGCACCGTATCGGTGACGTCGAAACCGTCGCCGACGAAGTTCGCCACCGCGGCGGTGAGATCGTCGGCGGTCACCGCGATCGGCACCAGCACCGGCGTACCCGCCTGCTCGATCGGCAGCACGACCTGCACCGGACCCGCCTGCTGCTGCGGGTAAACGGTGCGCAGCACCTCATGCCGTTGCACCACATCGGTGATGGCGGCATTGAGGGCGGCGACATCCAGCTCGCCGGTCAGCCGCACGGCGAGCGGGATGTTGTAGGCCGTGGACTGACGGTCGAGGCGGTTGAGGAACCACATGCGCTGCTGGGCGAGCGACAGCGGGACAGGTCCGTCGTCGGTGCGGCGGGCCAGGACCGGGCGTGCGGCTTGCCCGGTTTCCCGTGCCGCATCGAGTTCAGCGGCGAGCGCGGCGACTGTCGGGTGCTCGAATACGGCTCGAACACCGACAGAGACGCCGAGCGCGCTGCCGAGGCGGGCAGCGAGCTGCGTTGCCGTAAGCGAGTTTCCGCCGAGAGTGAAGAAGTCGTCGTCGAGCCCGACAGCGGCGGACGAACCGAGACCGAGCACCTCGGCGACGACGACGGCGACGGTGCGTTCAGTCGCAGTTCTCGGCGCGCGGAATGCTGCCGTGCGAATCTCCGGCGCAGGCAGCGCCTTTCGATCCAGCTTGCCCACCGGCGTCAGCGGCAGCTCGTCGAGGACCATGATGGCGCTCGGCACCATGTACGCGGTCAGGGACTTGGCCGCATGCGTGGTGAGGGTGCCCGTGTCGACGACGTGTCCGGGTGCGGCGACGACATAAGACACCAGCACGGTGGTGCCCGCGCTGTCGGTGTGGCCGACGGTGACCGCGTACTCAACACTGGGATGCGTGGTGAGCACGGCGTCGATCTCGCCGAGTTCGATGCGCAGGCCGCGCACCTTCACCTGCTGATCGGAGCGACCGACGTATTGGATCGCGGCGGAGGCGGTCCAGCGCACCAGGTCACCGGTGCGGTACAGCCGTCCGCCGGCCGGCCCGTACGGGTCGGCGACGAAACGCTGCGCCGTCAGCGCTGACCGCGCGTGGTAGCCGCGGGCCAGGCCGGGTCCGCGCAGGTACAGCTCACCGGTGACACCCACGGGAACCGGCTGCAACCGCTCGTCCAATACGACCGCGGACATGCCATGGATCGGTGTGCCCATATCGAAGGGATCACCGGGGCGCATCGGTGTGCTGATCGTGGTGATGATGGTGGTTTCGGTCGGGCCGTAGGTGTTGTGGAAGTGGCGTTGTCCGTGCGACCAGCGACGCACCACATCCGGGCCGAACGATTCACCGCCGACGGTCAACCGGGTGAGGCAGTCCAGCTCGGCGGGGTCGAGCGTTTGCAGGACGGCCGGGGTGAGGAACGCATGGCTCACCTGCTTGTCCCTGATGAGTACGGTCAGCTCGCTGCCGCCGTACACCCCTGCCGGTGCGATGACCAGCGTCGCGCCCGCGGCGAGCGCGAGCAGCAGTTCCAGCATGGAGGCGTCGAAGCTCGGTGACGCGACGTGCAGGACCCGCGAATCCGGCCCGACCTGATACCGATCACGTTGCGCGACAGCGACACCGGCGATACCGGCATGGGTCGCGACGACGCCCTTCGGTACACCGGTCGAACCGGAGGTGTAGATCATCCAGGCCGGGTTGGCGACCCGCACCCGGCGCACCAGCTCGGTGGCCGCGATCGGCGCGGGGCTCGAATGCCACAGGCGGGTGGCGGTGGCGGGAGCGTCCACCACCAGCCATTCGACACCGTCCGGTAGTGCGGCGCGTGATGCGAGGGTGGTGAGCCCGAGCACGGCACCGGAATCCGCCAGCATGTGGCTGATGCGTTCGGCCGGGTATGTCGGGTCGACCGGCACGAGGGCGGCGCCGGTCTTGGCCACCGCCCATAGGGCCAGCATCGATTTCGCCGACCGCGCAATGGCCACGGCCACCACGTCTTCGGCGCCGATGCCCGCACCGATGAGCAGGCGGGCCAGACGTGAGGACTGCTCGTCCATCGCGCGATAGGTCAGCTCCCGGTCGTCGGCGATGACCGCGATGGCGGCGGGATCGGCCGCGACGGCGCTCGCGATGAGCTGGGCGAGAGTGCACGGCGGAACCGGTGCGGCACCGCGGCGCGCCAGCAGTTCCGTACGTTCGGCGGGGGCGAGCAGGCCGGTGGCGCCGATCGGCCGGCCGGGTTCGGCGGTGAGCGAACCGAGTAGGCGGCCGAATCGGCGCAGTAGTCCCGCAGCGGTGGAGCGGTCGAACAGGTCGGTGGCGTAGTCGAGTTCGATGCCGAGGTGACCGTCGTCGTCGAGTTCGGTGGCGACGGTGAACTGGAGATCGAATCGCGCCACCGGCTCGTCGAACGGCACCGGCGTCAGGTCGAGGCCGGGCACGGCGAGGGCGTCGGCCCCGGTGTTCAGATAGTTGAGCGCGACCGTGAACAGCGGATGACGGGCCTGCGAGCGTTCGGTACCGAGTTCGTCGACCACCCGATCGAACGGCACCGTCGCGTTCGCGAACGCCGCGACATCGGCTTCGCGGGTCTGGTCGATGAGTTCGCCGAAGGACAGACCGGGCTCCGGCCGGGTGCGCAGCACCAGGGTGTTGACGAACATGCCGACCAGATCGTCCAGTGCGGCTTCCCCACGCCCGGCGACCGGCGTGCCGATGGCGATATCGGTGCCGCCCGAGAGCCGCGCCAGCAGCGCGGCCAGTGCGGCGTGCAACACCATGAACGGGGTCGCGTTGTGCCGGGCCGCGATCTCCTGCACCCGCGCGCCGACACCGCCGCCGATGCGGGCCCGTATGCTCCTGCCCCGCTTGGAGGCGACGGCGGGACGTGGCCGGTCCATCGGCAGGGCCAGTTCTTCGGGGAGATCACGCAGGGTGTCGGCCCAGTAGGCGAGTTGCTCGGCCGCCACCGATTCCACCGCGGAGTGCTGCCACAACGCGTAATCGGCGTACTGGGCTCGCAGCTGCGGCCATATCGGCGCTCCGCCGGAGACTCGGGACAGGTAGGCCGCGAGCAGGTCGCGCAGCAGCGGGTTCATCGAGTAGCCGTCGGCGGCGATATGGTGCACGACCGCGACCAGCACATGACTGCTGTCGTGCTCACGCAGCAGCACCGCGCGCAGCGGCACCTCGGTGGTGACGTCGAATCCCGCGCCGATGAACGCGGCGATACGGTCCTCGACCGATCCGGTGAGCGACTCGACCGCGAGCCGGATGTGCGCGGAGTCGGCAGGCAGCACCACCTGATGTCCGGTGCCCGTGGCATCGACGGGGTAGATCGTCCGCAGCACCTCGTGCCGGGCGATCACCGCATCGAACGCGGCAACCAGCGCGTCGGTGTCGAGTTCACCGCGGATACGTACCGCCACAGGGATGTTGTGCGCCGCCGACGCCGGATCGAGCCGGTTGAGGAACCACATACCGCGCTGCACCGGCGCCAGCGGAATCTGCTCCGGCCTAGGGCCCGCGACCAGCGCGATCACCTGTTCGCCTGCATCGCCGAGCCGCGCGGCCAGCCCGTGCACGGTGGGCGCTTCGAACAACAGCCGCACCGGCACCCGCCGGCCAAGCCGCTCCCCCAGCCGCGCCAGCACCCGGGTCGCGGTGAGCGAGTTACCGCCGAGATCGAAGAAGCCGTCGTCGACGCCGACCGGACCGGTATCGAGAACGCTCTCGAAGGCCTCGGCCACCAGCCGTTCGGCCGGAGAAACCGGGGCGCGATAGGCCACACGATCGAACACCGGATCGGGCAGGGCGGCGCGGTCCAACTTTCCGGAGGCGTTGAGCGGGAAGGTGTCGAGCACCATGATCGCCGACGGCAGCATGTACGACGGAAGCGCGGCGGCCGCGGCGGCCAGCAGCTCCTGCTCGCGCACGGCGGCACCCGGCTGGGTGGTGACATAGCCGACCAGATGCTCGTCGGCGACCCGGGCCGCGGCCTGGGCGACACCCGGTGCGGCTGCCAGCACGGCCTCGATTTCGCCGAGTTCGATGCGCTGACCGCGGAACTTCACCTGGAAGTCGGTGCGGCCCAAGTAGACCAGCTCGGCGCCGGACCCGGCCTGTTCCCACCGCACCAGATCACCGGTGCGGTACATCCGCTCGCCGGGCTCGCCGAACGGGTTCGCGACGAACCGGTCGGCGGTGATGGCCGTGCGTCCGTGATAGCCGCGCGCCAGCTGCGTGCCCGCCAGATACAGTTCGCCCGCGACACCGGGCAGCGTCGGCCGCAGCCGCGCGTCCAGCACATAGACACGGCTGTTCCATTCGGGATTGCCGATCGGCATGACGGTGCGTTCGACCTCGCCGGTGACCTCGCGGTAGGTGATGCTGACCGCCGCCTCGGTGGGCCCGTACAGGTTGTGCAGCGCCGCCGGGCTCACCGCGCCGAAGGCCCGCACGGTCTCGGCGGGCAGTGCCTCACCGATGACGAATACCGTGCGCAGCGAACGCAAGGCGCCGATCAGCTCGGCGGTGCCCATATGCCCGGCGAACACGCTCAGCATGGACGGCACGAAGTCGGTGACAGTGACGCCGTATCCGCCGATCACCTCGGCGAGGTAACCGGGATCGCGATGCCCGTCCGGGGTGGCCAGCACAACCGTCGCGCCCACCCGCAGCGGCAGAAAGTAGCCCCACAGCGAGACATCGAAGGTGGTCGCCGTCTTTTGCAGGTACACGTCGTCGCCGCCGAGGCGGTACTGGGCCTGCATCCAGTTCATCTGGTTGACGATCGCGGCGTGCGACACCGTGACGCCCTTGGGCTTTCCGGTCGAACCGGACGTGAAGATCACGTAGGCCGGATGCTGCGGTCGCAGAGCGGCGGTGCGCTCGTCGGCGCTGATCGGTTCATCGGATCGGTCGGTCAATGCGACGGTGTCGACGCACACCGTCCGCCCTCGGTAGTCGACCTTGTCGCGTTCGGTGGTGAGCAGCGCGGCAGGCCGTGCGGTGTCGAGGATGTGCGCGATGCGCTGGGCCGGGTGGTCGGGGTCGATCGGAACATACGCGCCGCCCGCCTTCAGCACCGCGTACATGGCGACCACCAAGTCGACGGAGCGGCGAATCGAGAGCGCCACCAGCGATTCCGGGCCGACACCGAGGTCGATGAGGTGACGGGCCAACCGGTTGGCCCGGCGGTCGAGGTCGCGGTAGCCCACAGTGACGGCGGGCGAGCCATCGTCGGGGACGTAGACGAGCGCGGGATCCTCGGGTGTTGCGGTGGCCTGCGCCTCGAATTCGTCGAGCAGCAGCTCCGGGACGTAGCAGGTATGCGCCGAATCGTTCCATTCGGTGAGCACGCGGCGGCGTTCCCCGGACGCGAACAGGTCGATATCGCCGACGGCGCGGTTCGGGTCCGCGGCCGCTTCGGTCAACAGGCGCACGAGCCGCGTGCCGAAACCGAGAACGGTGTCGCCGTCGAAAAGATCAGTGGCGTAACCGAACCTGAGCTGATCATCACCGACGGTCAGTTGCAGATCGAAACGGATGGTTTCGTAGCCGGGGCCGTCGTATTCGGTGATGGTGAGACCGTCGAGCTCGAGCCGGACCGGTTCCAGGTTCTGGAAGAACAGCGCGACCTGGAACAGCGGATGCCTGGCCTGCGAGCGCGGCGGATCGAGCACCTCCACCAACCGCTCGAACGGCAGCTCGGCATGGGCGAAGGCGTCCAGGTCACTATCGCGGACCCGGTGCAGCAGCTCGGCGAATCCGGCGGCGGGGTCGACCTCGGTGCGCAGGACCACGGTGTTGACGAACATGCCGACCAGGTCGTCGAGTGCGGCGTCACCGCGTCCGGCCACGGGTGCGCCGATCGCGATATCGGTGGTGGCGGACAGGCGGGCCAGCAGTACCGCGAACGCGGCGTGCACCACCATGAAGGGGGTGGTGTCGGTGCGGGCGGCGAGGGCGGCGATCCGTGCACGAAGGTCGTCGCTCATCGTGATCGTGACGCTCGCACCCGCATGGGAGGCGACGGCGGGGCGGGGATGGTCGGCGGGCAGGTCGAGCTGGGCAGGCAGGCCGCGCAGCGTCTGCTGCCAGTAGGCGAGCTGGGCCGCGGCCGGTGTCGACGGATCGTCCTCGTCGCCGAGCGTTTCGCGTTGCCACAGGGCGTAATCGGCGTACTGCACCGGCAGCTCGGCCCATCCGGGCGCGGTGCCGGTAGCGCGGGCCGCGTATGCGGTGGCGATATCGCGGGCCAGCGGGCCCATCGAGAACCCGTCGGCGGCGATGTGGTGGACCACCAGGACGAGGATGTGTTCGCGATCGGCGAGCCGGGCCAGCCCGATGCGCAACGGGACCGCGCTCGTCACATCGAACGGGCTGTCGACGAATCCGGCGATGGATTCGGCGGCTCGTCCCGCATCGAGCGCGACGATGTCCGGCACCTGCGCCGGTTGGAGAACGCGCTGGCTGCCGACGCCGTCGATGTCCGGATAGACGGTGCGCAGGGTTTCGTGCCTGGCAACCACGTCGGCGACGGCGGCGGTCAGTGCGTCGAGATCGAGGCTGCCGGTGAGACGGATCGCGACCGGGATGTTGTTGACCGTCTCCTCGGGATCGAACCGGTTGAGGAACCACATGCGCTGCTGGGCAGGCGAGAGCGGCACTGTCTCCGGACGCGGCCTGCGGGTCAGCGCGGCCCTGCCGCCGGTGCCACGCAGCCGGTCGACGCGGGCGGCGAGCCCGGCGACGGTCGGTGCCTCGAACAGCACACGCACCGGGATCTCGGCGTCCAGTTCGGCACCGAGCCGGGCCGCCACCCTGGTGGCGATGAGCGAGTTTCCGCCGAGCGCGAAGAAGTCGTCGTCGGCGCCGATCCGGTCGGCGCCGAGCAGCTCTCCGACAACAGTGGCGACGGTCTGCTCGATGCCTGCGGCGGGCGCGCGGAAGGGGGCGGCGGTGAACACCGGCGCGGGTAGTGCGTTGCGATCGAGTTTGCCCGAGGAATTGAGCGGCAGGTCGTCGAGGGTGACGAACGCGGCGGGCACCATGTAGGCGGGGAGCTCGGCGGCGAGTTCCGCACGGATCGCATCGACATCGATGCTGCCGACCGGCACCAGATAGGCGACCAGCTGGTCACCCAGACGTGCATCCGACCGCACCACGACCACGGCGCGGCTGATCGAATCCAGTGCCGTCAGCGCCGCTTCGATCTCCCCCAGCTCGATGCGCAGACCACGCAGCTTCACCTGGAAGTCGGTGCGGCCCAAGTATTCCACCTCGCCGTCCGCACGCCTGCGCACCAGGTCGCCGGTGCGGTACATCCGCTCCCCCGGCTCGCCGAACGGATTGGCCACGAAACGCTCGGCGGTGAGTTCCGGCCGAGCCACATATCCGGATGCCAGTTGGGCGCCGGAGAGGTACAGCTCACCCGCGATACCGGCCGCGACCTGACGCATGCGCGAATCCAGCACCAGCAGGCCGGTATTGAACACCGGGCGCCCGATCGGCACGGACGCCTGATCGTCGTCGGTGACCTCGTGGAAGGTGACGTCCACGGCTGCCTCGGTAGGGCCGTAGAGGTTGTGCACGTGAGCGCCGGTCAGCTCGCGGGCGCGTTGGGCTGTTGCGGCGGGCAAAGCTTCACCGGAGGTGAACAGGAGCCGCAGTGTCTTGTCGGCGTCAGCGGCCGACGATTCGACGGCCACGACAGCGTCACCGCGCACGGCCGAGCGGTCAGCGGCGCTGACAAAGGTGGCATCGGTAGCCTGCGCTTCCACGAACACCGCGAGCATCGACGGCACGAAATGCGCGACGGTGATCTGCTCGCCGCGGATCAGTCGCGCCAGATAGGCAGCGTCGCGGTGGCCGTCGGGGCGGGCGATGACGAGGCGCGCGCCGATCTGGAGCGGCCAGAAGAACTCCCAGACCGAGACGTCGAAGGTCGCTGGAGTCTTCTGCACCACCGTGTCCGCCGCGGTCAGCGCGTATTGGTCCTGCATCCAGACGAGGCGGTTGACGATGGCGTGATGCGGGACCGCGACACCCTTGGGTCGGCCGGTGGAACCGGAGGTGAAGATGATGTAGGCGGTATTGCCGGGGATGAGGGCACCGATCCGGTCGGCGGGCGTCAGCGGATGCGACGGGTAGCCGGACAGCTCGAGGCGGTCGATCCGGACCTGGCGGGCGGCGCCCGCGTGGAGATCGAAGCCCGAGGTGAGTACGCACACCGGGCGCGCGGTGGTGAGGACGTATTCGGTGCGTTCGGCGGGGTGGTCCGGGTCCAGCGGCAGGTAGGCGGCGCCCGCGGCGGCCACCGCGTACATGGCGGTGACCAGATCCAGGGACCGGCGCATACCCAGTGCGACTACCGATTCCGAGCCGACCCCCTGGTCTACCAGCCAGCGGGCCAGTCGGTGCACACGTGCGGCGAATTCGGCGTAGGACAGATCTGTCCCCTCGAAGGTGACGGCAGTGGCGTCCGGCGTACGGGCGGCCTGGGCTTCGAACAGGGAGACCAGGGTGGCCGTCGAGTCCACCGGATGAGCGGTGTCGTTCCAGCGTTCGAGAGCGGCCCATTCCGTGTGGTCGAGCAGGTCGATATCACCGACCGGCAGTTCCGGCGCGGCCACGACGGCCTCGAGCACCCGCACGAAGCGGGCCGCGAACGATTGTGCGGTGCGCTGGTCGAACAGGTCGGTGGCATAGCGCAGCACGCCGCGCACGGCGGTCGCGTCGGCGTCGGCCTGTTCGCTGAGTTCGAGGGCGAGGTCGAACTGGGCGACCTGGTTGTCGATCGGGTATCCGGCGACCTCGAGACCCGGCAGCCGCAAGGTGGTGTCGTCGCGATGCTCGAAGGTCAGCAGGGCCTGCACGATCGGCGAATGAGCTTGGGAGCGGACCGGATCCAGCTCTTCCACCAGCCGCTCGAAAGGCAGTTCGGCATTCGCGAAGGCACGCACATCCGTCTCGCGCACCTCGGCGAGCAGTTCGGTGAACGACCGATCGGCATCCACGCGGGTCCGCAGCACCAGGGTGTTGACGAACATGCCGACCAGCTCGTCGAGGGCTTCTTCGGCGCGGCCTGCCACCGGTGTGCCGACGGCGATGTCGTCGACACCGGCCAGACGGCCGAGCAGCGTGGCATAGGCGGCGTGGACGACCATGAACGACGAAACACCGTGCGCCTTGGCGAGCTCGGCGATACGCCCGGCGAGCTCGGTGCCGATGCCGAACTCCACCGTGGCACCTCGGCCCGAGGCCACGGCGGGCCGGGGACGGTCGGCGGGCAGTTCCAGAACCGGAGCCAGGCCGGCGAGTTCGTTACGCCAGTGCGCGATCTGCGCGGCCAGCACCGAATCCGGATCGTCGGCCGCACCGAGCGCGGCGTGCTGCCACAGTGTGAAGTCGGCGTACTGCACCGGCAGCGGCGACCAGTCGGGGCTCATATCCGCGGTGCGGGCGATGTAGGCCGTCATCAGGTCGCGGGCCAGCGGTGCGGTCGAGACGCCGTCGGCGGCGATGTGGTGAACGACGACGGCTAGAACATGGTCGTTCGGGGCGACACGCAGGAGCGTCGCGCGCACCGGGAGGCTGGTGCGCAAGTCGAAACCACCGGAGACGGCGGCGATCACAGACTCGGCCGGATCCGATTCGGGCACATCGACGGGATGCAGCTCCAGTTCGCCTGCGGGGAGTTCGGCAAGCACCACCTGGGTGGGGCCGTCCGTGTCGGCGGGGAAGATCGTCCGCAGCGACTCGTGCCGATGCACCACATCCCGCAAGGCGGCGCGCAGCGCGGGCACGTCCAGCTCGCCGGTCAACCGGATGGTGATCGGAATGTTGTAGACAGCCGAATCCGGATCGATCCGGTTGAGCAACCACATCCGGGTCTGAGCCAGCGACAACGGGATACGGGCCGGTCGCGGCCCTGCCACCAGGGCAGGCCGATCAGCGGCGGTCCCCGTCGCGACGCGGGCCGCGAGTCCGGCGACGGTCGGCGCCTCGAACACCGCACGCACCGTCAGCGCCGAGCCGAACGCCGCATTGGCGCGCGCGACCAGCCGCATGGCCAGCAGTGAGTTGCCGCCTCTGGCGAAGAAGTCGTCGTCGACGCCCAGCGGGGTCGCAGTGCCGATCAGGTCGGCGATCAGCGCGACCAGCACCGATTCCACACCTTCGCGCGGTGCGCGGAAGGCGGCACCGGTACCGGTGACCTCGACGGAGGGCAGCGCCTTGCGGTCGAGCTTGCCCGCCGTGGTCAAGGGCATCTCGTCGAGCACCATCAGATGTGCGGGCACCATGTACGCAGGGAGCAGGCCGCGGACATCGTCGAGTACGGCATCGACAGACAGGGAATCGCCGCTGACATAGCCGACGAGACAGTCCTGCCCCGAGCTGTCGCGGGCCGCGATGACGGCCGCATTGCGCACACCCGGCACCGAGGTGAGCGCCGCCTCGATCTCACCGAGTTCGATGCGCTGACCGCGCAGCTTCACCTGGAAATCGTTGCGACCCAGGTACACCAGATCGCCGTTGCGGTTCCAGCGCACCAGATCGCCGGTCCGGTACATCATCCGGCCGGAGGCGCCGAACGGATCGGCCACGAATCGTTCCGCGGTGAGCGCCGCCCGGCCCTGATAGCCGCGAGCCAGCTGCTCACCGGCGAGATACAGCTCGCCGGTGACACCGATCGGCACCGGACGCAGCCGGGCGTCCAGCACATAGGCGCGGGTGTTCCAGCAGGGCCGCCCGATCGCCACATCCCGGTCCGATTCCGAGGCCGGATCGGTGAACTCGTGGAACACCGCCGAAATCGCCGCCTCGGTGGGGCCGTAGGAGTTGTGCACCGCGCCCGGGAAACCCTCGCGCAGCGCGGCGAGCAGATCCGGGGTCAGCGCTTCACCGCCACAGTGCAGATGACGCAGCGAGCCGAGCGCATCGCCCATACCCTCGCCGACCAGCGCCGCAAGCACCGAGGGCACGAATTCGGCGAAGGTGATCTCGTGCTCGCGCAGCAGACCGGCCAGATATTCGAGGTCGAGATGCCCACTCGGCCGCGCCACGATGAGCGGCGCGCCGACCGCCACCGGCAGGAAGCACTCCCACACCGAGACGTCGAAGGTGAGCGGGGCACGCTGCAACAGCCGGTCCCGATCGGTGACCTCGTATCTGGCCTCCAGCCAGCGCAGCTGATTGGTGATCGCGCGGTGCGAGATGGACACACCCTTGGGGCGGCCGGTGGAGCCGGAGGTGAACAGCACGTAGGCGGCGTTGTCCGGGCGCAGCGGATGCGTGCGTTCGGCGTCGGTCACAGGTGACGCGTTGTATCCGGACAGGTCGAGGTTCGGGTAATCGAGCACGGGCACAGCGAGTTCCGGCAGCTGGGCACCGCCGGTCTGCACCACCAGCAGCGGCGCCGCACCCTCGACCACCTGCGCGATGCGATCCGCGGGGTGTTCGGGATCGATCGGCACGTAGGCCGCGCCCGCACGCACGATCGCGTACATGGCGACGAGCATGTCGATCGAACGCAGGGCACCGAGCCCTACGATCGTGTCCGGTCCCGCGCCCTCGGCGATGAGCTTGCGGGCCAGGCGGTTCACCTTCGACGCCAGCTCGGCATAGGTCAGCACGGAGCCCTCGAAACCTACCGCGACGGCGTCCGGGGTCGCGGCGACCCGGGCGGTGAGCAGGTCGTCCAGGGTTTCGACGGGCACCCGCCGGTCGGTGGCATTGCATTCCGACAGCAGCAGAGCGCGCTCGGCCGCCGACATCACTTCGATCTCGCCGACCAGCGCGTCCGGATGGTCGACCAGGGCGCGCAGCACCTGCTCGAAGGCCGAGAGGAAGCGGGCGGCGGTATCGGCGTCGAACAAATCGAGGGCGTAGTGCAGGTGGACGTCGATGCCGTCGGCCACGCCGTCGGTGGTGTAGCGGTCGGTCAGCGTCCAGTCCAGATCGAGCTGGATCGGCGCCGCGCCGACCTCGAGCGCGCAGATGCCGAGGCGGTCGAGGCGGAAGTCCGGTGTGGCCTGGTTCTGCAAGGTCAACGCCACTTGGTACAGCGGCGCATGGGCCTGCGAACGCACCGGGTTCACCGCATCGACCAGCTGCTCGAACGGTATGGCGGCGTGGTCGAAAGCGGCCAGGTCCACGGCCCTGACTTGCTCGACCAGTTCGGTCAGCGTGGCCTCGGCGCGCACACCGGTACGCAACACCAGGGTGTTGACGAACATGCCGACCAGCTCGTCGAGCGCCTCGTCGCCGCGACCCGCGACCGAGGTGCCGATCGCAATGTCGTCGGTGCCGCCCAGCCGCGCCAGCAGTACCGCCAGCGCCGCGTGCAACACCATGAACGGGGTCGCGCGATGGTCGGCGGCGACTTCCTGGATGCGCTGATGGAGCCCGGCATCGAGGCGGCCGGTGAGCGCGCCGCCACGGTTGGTGGCAATCGCGGGACGTGGGCGATCCGACGGGAGGGTGAGCACATCGGGGAGGCCGGACAGGCGCTCGGTCCAGTACACGAGCTGCTGCGCCAGTGGAGAATTCGAATCCTCGGCGTCACCTAGTGCGGTGCGCTGCCAGAGCGCGAAATCGGCGTACTGGAGCGGCAGCGGTGTGAACGCCGGAGCCGAGCCCGAGGAGCGCGCGAGGTAGGCGGCGGCGAGGTCGCGAGTCAGCGGCGCGAAAGACCAGCCGTCGGCGGCGATGTGGTGGACGACGAACAGGAGAACGTGGGTCTGCTCGGCCGGGGGCGCCGGGTCGCTCGCCTCGGCCGGGAGATCGACCGCGATCTGCGCGCGGGCGGAATCGTCCACCACACGCAGTAGCTCGATGCGGATCGGGGCTTCGGTGGTGACGTCGAATCCGGTACTCGCGGCCGCCGCCACCAGATTCGGTAGGTCGGCGGGGGTCGTCATGCGCGGCTCCAGCCGCATCGGCTTCGCACCAACAGCAAGTACGAGTTGCGAAGCAGTGCCATCGTGTTCGGGGTACACCGTGCGCAGCGTTTCGTGCCGGGCGATGACATCCTCGATCGCCGCGTTCAGCGCGGCCACATCCAGCGGCCCGGTCAGGTGCAGCGCGAACGGGATGTTGTAGCCCGCGCTCGCGGCGTCGAAGCGGTTGAGGAACCACATGCGCTGCTGGGCGATGGACAGTGGGATGGGTGCGGTGCGGTCCTGCGCGACCAGCGGCGGCAGTGTCGGAGCCGAGCCCGCTGTTTCTACCTCGATCCGGCGGGCGAGTTCGCGGACGGTCGGTGCGTCGAACACCGCGCGCACCGGCACCTGCGCATTCGTCGCCTTGGCGAGACGGGAGGCGAGCTGGGTGGCGATCAGTGAGTTGCCGCCGAGGGTGAAGAAGTCGTCAGCGGCGCCGACTCGATCCACACCGAGCAGCGCGGCGAAGGTATCGGCGACAAGGGTTTCCGCGGGGCCCTCGGGTGCGATGAACTCGATCGGCGCGAGCACCGGCGCGGGCAGGGCCTTGCGATCCAGTTTGCCGGAGGCGTTCACAGGGAAGGCGTCGAGCACGACGAATCCGGCGGGGATCATGTAACCCGGCAGGACACGGGCCAATTCGGCACAGACCACGTCGAGATCGAGGCTCCCGTCCGGGACCAGGTACGCGACCAGCTGCGCGCCGGTGCCGTGATCGTCACGCACCAGCACGACGGCCTGCGCCACCGGCGGCAGCGCCAGCAGCGCCGCCTCGATCTCGCCGAGCTCGATCCGCAGACCGCGCACCTTCACCTGGAAATCGGTGCGGCCGAGGAAGTTCAGTTCGCCGTCGTCGGTCCAGGCCATGAGGTCGCCGGTGCGGTACATGCGGGTGCCGGGTGCGCCGAAGGGGTTGGCGACGAACCTGTCGCCGGTCAGATCGGGTCGGCCGAGGTAGCCGTGCGCGAGCTGCGCGCCCGCCAGATACAACTCGCCAGGAACGCCCGCGGGCACCGGACGCAGCCGGGTGTCGAGGACGTAGGCCTGGCTGTTCCACACCGGACCGCCGATCGGCAGCACCGTATCGTCGGCGTCGCGCACCTCGTGCGCGGTGATCTCCACGGCAGTCTCGGTGGGGCCGTACATGTTGTGCACGCGGGCGCCGGTGAGGGCGCGGGCGCGGTGGGCGATGGCGGCGGGCAGGGCTTCGCCGGAACAGAAGATGTGGAGCAGCGCCGGAACGTCGACCTGCTCTTCGGCAATGAACGCGGCCAGCATGGAGGGCACGAAGTGTGCGGCGGTGATCGATTCGCGGCGCATGAGTTCGGCCAGGTAGGCCGGGTCGCGATGACCGTCCGGTTTCGCGAGAACGAGCCGCGCCCCGACCTGCAACGGCCAGAAGAACTCCGGCACCGAGACGTCGAAGGTGGCGGGGGTCTTCTGTAGGAGCGCGTCGGTGCCGTCCAGCGTGACGTAGGCCGACTGCATCCAGCGCAGCCGGTTGACGATGGCGCCGTGGCTCATCGCCACACCCTTGGGGCGTCCGGTGGACCCGGAGGTGAACAGCACGTACGCGGTGTTCGACGTTCGCAGTGGAGCGCGGCGATCGTCGTCGGTCACCGGCGCAGGCGAATATGCCGTGAGGTCGAGTTCGTCGATGCGGATCTGCGCGACAGGGAGGTCCAGATCCGTGCCGGAGGTGAGCACGCAGATCGGTGTCGCGGTATCGAGGATGTGGGCGGTGCGTTCGGCCGGATGATCCGGGTCCAGCGGGACATAACCACCGCCGGCGACGGTCACCGCGTACATGCCGACGACCAGGTCGATCGACCGGTGCATGCCCAGCCCGACCAGTGTTTCCGGGCCGACGCCGAGGTCGATCAGCTTGCGGGCGAGGCGGTTCACCTGTGCGGCGAACTCGCCATAGGCCAGGGTCGCGGAGCGACTCGATGAGGGCCCGTCGAAGGTGACCGCGGGTGCGTCCGGCGTGCGGGCAGCCTGTTCCGCGAACAGATCGGCGAGCGTCTGGTCGGCGTCCAGCGGGTGCGTGGTGTCGTTCCAGTCGTCGAGTACCGTGCCGAGTTCGGCCTGGTCCAGCAGCTCGATGTCACCGACCCGCACACCGGGATCGCCGCTGACGGCCTCGAGCACTCGCGCGAACCGCGTGGTCAGCGATTCGATGGTGGCGGCGTCGAACAGGTCGGTGGCGTAGCGCAGGCTGCCGGTCAGTGCGGTGTTCTCGGTATCGGCGACCACCAGGTGCAGGTCGAATTTGACGGTCTCGTCCGGGAGGTCGACGGGCCGCACACGAAGTCCCGCGACTTCCATCGCCGCGTCACCGAGCACCGGACCGCGCTGCTCGCCGAAGCTCAGCATCACCTGAAACAGCGGGTGCGCGCCGGTCGTGCGGTCCACTGCCATGGTGTCCACCAGCTGCTCGAACGGCAGCTCGGCATTGGCGAAGGCCGCCAGATCGCCGTCGCGAACCGCGCCGAGCAGTTCGATGAATGTGGACTCGGGGCGCACCTCGCTGCGCAGCACCAGGGTATTGACGAACATGCCGATGAGCCCGTCCAGCTCACGTTCGCCGCGACCACCGACGGGAGTGCCGACGACGATGTCGGTGGTGGCGCTCATCCGCGCCAGCGTCGCCGCGAACGCCGCATGGACCACCATGAACAGCGAGGCACCGCAGCGTCGCGCCAGCTCACGCAGGCCATCGGATACCTCGGACGGGACCGCGAATTCGACGGTGTCACCGCGCTGGGACGGCTGCGCCGGTCGCGGCCGGTCGGTGGGTAGGGCGAGGTCGGCGGGGATCGCGTCGAGCACCGCATGCCAGAACCGGATCTGCTGGGCGGCCAGATCACCGGGGCGGTCCGCGGAGCCGAGCAGTTCGCGCTGCCACAGGCTGTAATCGGCGTACTGCACCGGAAGTTCCGGCAGCTCCGGTGTGGCGCCTGCGGTGCGGGCGAGGTAGGCGGTGATCAGGTCGGTGACCAGCGGCGTCAGCGACAGCGCGTCGGCGGCGATGTGGTGGACCACGAACACCAGCAGGTGCTCGTCGCTGCCGTCGACAGCGAGCAGGGCGACCCGCGCAGGCAGCTCGGTCGTCACATCGAATCCGCCGCCCGCGATGGCGGCGACCGTGGCGTCGACATCGCAGGCCCGCACCCGCACCGGGTTCAGTCCGAGTCCGATCGCGTCGGCGGCGAGGATCGACTGGTACGGACCCGAGTCGGTCTCCGGGTAGAGCGTGCGCAGCGATTCATGCCTGATCAGCACGTCGAGCACGGCCTGTTCCAGGGCCCGTGGATCAAGTGTTCCGGTCAGCCGCAACACCACGGGCAAGTTGTAGACACCGGTAGACGCCGCATCCTCGTCCTGGCTTTCCAGTCGGTTCAAGAACCACAACCGCTGCTGGGCGGGGGCGAGCGGGATCAGATCGGGGCGCTCGCGGCGAGTCAGCGGCGGGCGCGGCGTAGCCTCGGCGCGCAGTTCGGCGACGGCGGCCGCGAATCCCGCGACGGTCGGCGCGTCGAACAGCGCACGCACCGGAACACGGATGCCTGCCTCCGCACCCGCCCGAGCGGTGACCTGGGTGGCGTCGAGGGAACTGCCACCGAGGGCGAAGAAGTCGTCGTCGAGACCGACCCGATCCCGGTGCAGGACCTCCGCGAAGACCTCGGCGACCAGCCGCTGATCGGCGTCGACGGGCGCCCGGAACCGGACGGTGCGCAGGGTCGGCACGGGCAGTGCCTTGCGGTCCAGCTTGCCGCTGGTATTGAGCGGGAACTCGGTCAGCTCGACCACCGCGGTGGGCACCATGTAGGCCGGAAGCCGTTGGGACAAGGACTCTCTCAGCGCATCGACATCCAACTCGGCACCGACCGCCCGGATGACGTAACCGGCCAGGAAATCGCCGTCGGACCCGCTGATCAACCGTGCGGCGGCCTGGCTCACCCCGGGGTCGGCCAGCAGCGCCGTCTCGATCTCGGCCAGTTCGATGCGCTGGCCACGGAACTTCACCTGGAAATCGGCGCGGCCCAGGTAGACCAGCTCGCCGTCGACGGTCCAGCGCACCAGGTCTCCGGTCCGGTACATGCGCTCACCGTCGAGGCCGAACGGATTGGCCACGAAGCGGTCAGAGGTGAGATCGACCCGCCGGTGATAGCCGCGCGCCAACTGATCCCCCGCCAGATACAGCTCACCCGGCACACCGATCGGCACCGGGCGCAGCCGCGAATCCAGCACGTAGACCTGCGAATTCCACTCCGGCTCACCGATCGGTACCAGCGGGGCGTCGGCTTCGCTGACCTCGCGATAGGTGATCGATACCGCAGCCTCGGTCGGGCCGTACAGGTTGTGCAGTCCGGCGTCGCTGACCGCATGGAACGCAGTCACCGTCTCCGGCGGCAGCGCCTCACCGATGACGAAGACATCGCGCAGCGAGTCCAGTTCCGCGCGCCGCGCGTGCGCGGCGAACACCGTCAGCATGGAGGGCACGAAGTCGGTGAGGGTGACGCCGTGGCGGGCGATCGTCTCGGCGATATAGCGCGGATCGCGATGGCCGTCCGGTGCGGCCAGCAACAGCGTGGCACCGGTACGCAGCGGCAGGAAATAGCCCCACAGCGATACGTCGAAGGTGGTTGCGGTCTTTTGCAGGTAGACATCGCCCGTGCGGGGCCGGTATTCGTGCTCCATCCACGCCAGCTGGTTGGCGATGGCACGGTGCGTGACCGCCACGCCCTTGGGCTTGCCGGTGGAACCGGAGGTGAAGATCACGTACGCGGGATGGTCGGGATGCAACGGAGTGCGGCGCTCTGTCTCGGCGATCGCCGCCGTCGACAGCTCCGACAGGTCCAAGGCGTCCAGCAGATGTACCGGCGCCTGCGTGGCAGCGGCGAAACCAGATGCCCGCGTACTCAAGACACAGTGCGGCCGCGCCGTCTCGAGAATGTGCCCGATGCGCTCGACCGGATGTGAGGGATCCACCGGCACATAGGCACCGCCGGCTCGCGACACCGCGTACATGGCGACGACGAGTTCCACCGAACGCGGCATCGCAAGCACCACCAGCGATTCCGGCCCGACACCGGTTCTGATGAGGAACCGGGCCAGCCGGTTGACCCGCTCGGACAGCTCGGCATAGGTCAGCTCGACGGGCACCGGATCCTCGGCCACCAGCGCGATACCGCGCGGGGTGCGGCGAATCTGGCCGTCGAAACCCTCGTGCAGGAACCGGTCGGCCACGCGGTGGCCGCTGGCATTCCAGCTCGCGGTGACGTAGTCCAGTTCGCCGGCGTCCAGCAGCTCGATATCGCCGACCGCCGTGGCAGGTTCGGTGACCGCTCCGCGAAGCAGACGCAGAAACTTCGTGCCGAACTCACGCACCGTCGGCGCGTCGAACAAATCGGTGGCGTAGGTGAATTCGGCGCGATAACCGTCGGCTGCATCGGAAATGGTCAGTTGCAGGTCGAACTTCGCGAACTCGGCGCCGAAGTCGACCGTCTCAGCGGTCAGACCGGGCAGCTCCAGTGCGCCCGGGCCGAGATTCTGCATGAACAGCGCGACCTGGAACAGCGGGTGGCGGGCCTGGGAGCGGGCCGGGTTGACAACCTCGACCAGCCGCTCGAACGGGATATCGCCGTGGGCGAAGGCACGCAGGTCACGGTCGCGGGTGTGCGCGACGAGATCGGCGAAGGTGATGTCGCCGCGCACGTCTGTCCGCAGCACCAGAGTGTTGACGAACATGCCGACCAGATCATCGAGCGCGGCCTCACCGCGTCCCGCGACCGGCGTGCCGATGGCGATATCGGTGGTGCCCGACAGCCGGGCCAGCAGGGCCGCGAGCGCCGCGTGCAGCACCATGAACGGGGTGGATCGGGTCTCGGTCGCGACGCGGTCGATGGCCGCGCGCAGCTCGGCGTCGATACCGAATTCGTGCACCGCGCCCCGGTAGCTGAGCTGCACGGGACGCGGGCGGTCCGCGGGGAGATCGAGTTGTGCGGGCAGTTCGGCGAGTTCGGTGGTCCAGAAATCGATCTGCCGCGCAGCCGCGGAGTGCGGATCGGCCTCCTCACCCAGCATCTGCTGCTGCCACAGCGCGTAGTCGGCGTACTGCACCGCCAGCGGCGCCCAGTCCGGTGCACGACCGTCGCGGCGAGCCGCATAGGCGGTGATCAGATCGCGCATGAGCGGGCCCATGGAGACGCCGTCGGCGGCGATATGGTGCACGACCAGCACCAGCGTGTGATCGTCGGTGGTGGTGTGCAGAAGCCGAATGCGAACCGGGACCTGTTCGGCCACATCGAATCCGGTACCGGCTGTCTCCCGTACGGCGGCCGCGATGTCAGGTACCGGCTCGGCTTCGAGCTCGAAGGCCGCTGCCGCGCACACCACCTGGACCGGCCCGTCCTCGTGCCGCGGGTAGACCGTACGCAGAACCTCATGGCGCGCGAGCAGATCGGTGACCGCTGCCGAGAGCGCCGCGATATCCAGGTCGCCGCGCAGCCGCAGCGCCACCGGGATGTTGTCGACAGCTGCGGTGGCGCCGCCGGATTCGACACTGAAGCGGTTGAGGAACCACATGCGCCGCTGGGCCGGGGAGAGCGGGACGCGGTCGGGGCGTTGTGCGCCGACAGGCAGACCAGCAGGACTGCCGCCTTCATCGGGCGCCGAGACTTCACCTTGCGCGAGGGCGGCCAAACCCGCAGGCGTCGGGTTGTCGAAGAAGTCGCGCACGTCGACGGTGATATCGAGTGCCGCGCCGATGCGGGCGAGGGCGCGGGTGGCGATGAGGGAGTTTCCGCCGCGGCCGAAGAAGTTGTCGTCGGCGCCGACGCGGTCGTGGGCGAGCAGTTCGGCGAAGATCGCGGCGACGGCACGTTCGGCGTCGGTGGCCGGTTCGCGGTATTCGGATGTGGCCGAATCGAACTCTGGTTCCGGCAGAGCGCGGCGATCCAGTTTGCCGTTCGGGCTCAGTGGCATCTCGTCGAGCACGATGAGCTGGGCGGGGACCATGTAGTCCGGGAGCCGCTTGCGGACCGCGTCGAGCAGTGCCGTGGGATCGAGCGAGGAGGCAGGCTCTAGCCCGCCGGCATTTCCACGGGCGGCCGCGACCACGTAGGCGACGAGCTGATCGCCGGCCGCACCGCGATGCACCACAGCGGCGGCTTGCGCCACCGCGTCCTCGTCCAGCAGCGCTGCCTCGATCTCGCCGAGTTCGATGCGCAACCCGCGCAGCTTCACCTGGAAATCGATGCGGCCCAGGTATTCCAGTTCGTCGGGACCGCCGTCGCCACCGGTGGTCCAGCGCACCAGGTCGCCGGTGCGGTACATGCGGTCGCCGGGGGCGCCCTCGGGGTTGGCGACGAAACGATCGGCGGTCAGGCCGGGGCGCGACAGGTAGCCGCGGGCCAGCTGGACACCGGCCAGGTACAGCTCGCCCACCACTCCGGTCGGCACCGGACGCAGATTGTCGTCGAGTACCAGCAGGTCGGTGTCGTCGGCCGCGGTACCGATCGGCACCCCGTCCCGATCGGCGGCGGTGACCTCGTGCGCGGTGACGTCGACCGCGGCTTCGGTGGGCCCGTACAGGTTGTGCAGGGTCGCGCCGCTGATATCGCGGAGCGCGGCGGCGGTCGCCGCGGGCAGCGCCTCACCGGATGCGAAGACCAGCCGCACACTGTCGATGGAGCGCGCCACGCTCGGCTCGGCCACGAACACCGCGAGCATCGATGGCACGAAATGTGTGACCGTGACACCGGATTCACCGATCACCCGCGCCAGATACGCCGGGTCCCGATGCCCTTCCGGCCGCGCGATCACCAGCCGCGCACCCACCTGCAACGGCCAGAAGAACTCCCATACCGACACGTCGAAGGTGAACGGCGTCTTCTGCAACACCACATCATCGGCACCCAACCGGTACAGCCGTTGCCGCCACCGCAGATTCGCCACGATCGCACGGTGCGAGACGGCCACACCCTTGGGGCGGCCGGTGGAGCCGGAGGTGAAGATGACGTAGGCGGTGTTGTCGGGCGAGATCGTCGGCCGGCTGGAACCTGGCGACGACTCACCCGCCGCACCGGCCGAACCTGCATCGGCGGTCGTCGGCGAGCCGATCCCATCGATCTCCAGCACACGCACCGTGGGATCCAGCACAGCCTGGTCCGCGGCAGTGGTCAGCACAACGACAGGACGCGCAACGTCGAGAACGTAGGCGATGCGGTCGACAGGGTGGTCCGGGTCGATCGGCACATATCCACCGCCGGCCTTCAACGTCGCGTACATACCGATCAGCAGTTCCAGCGAACGGCGCAGCGCGAGCCCGACCAGCGCGTCCGGGCCGACGCCGAGGTCGCGCAGGCGGCGGGCCAGCGCGTCGACGCGGGCGCTGAACTCGGCGTAGGTGAGGGTGGTGCCCTCGAACTCCAGGGCGACGGCGTCCGGTGTGCGCCGCACCTGCTCCTCGAACAGGCTGATCAGCGTCTCGGCGGGCGCCAGCGGCGTCAGCACCGGCGCAGCGGCGATGACGGCGTCGGTGAGCAGCTGTTCGAGCAGGTCACCGAGGGCGCCGTCAGCGGATTCCAGCAGCGCGGGAAGGCGACCGGACATCGCGATCGGCAGCAGTTCGCCTGCCGCGAGCGCACCGCCCATTGCCTCGTCCAGTGCCGACAGTTCGGCGGCCAGTTCCCCGTAGCCGACGGTGACTCCGTCGTGGGCGATGGCCGTGCGCTCCGGGTCGATCTCGGCAACGGTGCGGACGAGTCCGGGCAGATCGTCGACACCGTGGGCGCGGCGTAGTGCCACCAGATCACCCGCAGCACCGTCCATGCCGATCGAGCCGGCCGCAATCGAATCCGCGTGAGTCATCAGCAGTTTCCTTCCGAATCGACATCTGAGGTGTTGGGGACCGTGGCTTCGGCCGCGGTACGCAGCTCCGCGATGGCCGAAGCCAAACCGGCGGCACCGAGGGCGGCCAGGACGCCGGGGACCAGTCCGGCGAGGCTGACGTTGATCAGCGCTTCCGGTTTCGCGGCGGCACCCATGGCTTTGGCGACGGTGGTGATCTTGGCGGCGAGTCGGCCGAAGCTGACGGTGTTGTCACCATGGGCGAAGGCGGTCGCGTCCGGTGCCGCGGCCGCGGCGGCGGCGATCAGGGTGGGCAGGTCGACCTCCGAAGTCGGCCCCGCCGATTTCCCCACACGCTCCGCGGCAGTACGGATATCGATCGCGCGCACGACCACCTGCGGGTCCGCGGCGACGGCATCCAGCACCAGCAGCAGGCGATCGGCGAACAGCCGCACCGTCTCCGCATCGAAAATGTCACTGGCGTAGCCGAATTGGAAGTCGATGCCCGCGCGGTCCGGACGTTCGATACCGGTGAGGTGCAGATCGAACTTGGCTTCGGCCAGGCCGAGGTCGAGTGCACGCACCTCCAGCCCGGGCAGCTCCACCACACCGTGCGGCATGTTCTGGTAGGTGAACATCACCTGGAACAGCGGTGTGTAGCTGCTCGACCGGGTGCGGCCGAGGGCGTCGACGACCTGCTCGAAGGGGATATCGGCGTGCGCCAGCGCTGCCAGGTCGCGGCGTCCGGTGACACGGAGCAGGTCGGCGAAGTGGGTTCGCGGGTCGACATCGGTGCGCAGTGCGACGGTATTGACGAACATGCCGATGAGGTCGTCGAGTGCCCGTTCACCGCGCCCGGCCACCGGCGCGCCGATGACGATGTCACCGCTGCCCGACAGCTTGGCCAGCAGCACGGCCAGGGCACTGTGGACCAGCGAGAACACGGTGGTGCCGTTGGCGCGAGCGATGCCGTCCAGCGTGGCCATCTGCTCGGCGTCGATCGCGAACTCGACGACCCCGCCGTGCATATCGCGTCGCGCGGGCCGGGGGCGGTCCGTCGGCAGCGCCAGCATCTCGGGTGCGTCCCGCAGTTCACTGGACCAGTGGGCCAGCTGCCGTGCCGCCACGCTGTCCGGGTCGCCTGCCACACCCAGCAGCTCGTGCTGCCATTCGCCGAAATCGCCGTACTGGATCTCGAGCGGCTGCCATTGCGGCGTTCGGCCCGCGCTGTGCGCCAGATAGGCGGTGACCAGATCGCGGGTCATCGGCGCGATGGAGTAGCCGTCGGCGCTGATGTGGTGCAACACCACCACCAGGACGTGTTCGGTCGCAGCGAGCTGTAACAGCGCGGCCCGCACGGGTGGTGCGGCGGTGATGTCGAAGCCGGTGGCGACGAAGTCGTCGATCGTCGACTGGAATGCGTCCTCGCGCACCGGCACCGGTGTCAGATCGAGGGCGACCGCGGCGGCGTCGAGCACCTCTTGGATCGGCCCCTCGTCGGTGTCCGGGTACCGCGTGCGCAGTGCCTCGTGCCGGACCACCACGTCGGTGATCGCGGCGGTGAGGGCGGTGAGATCCAGTGCGCCGGTCAGCCGCAGCGCGGCGGGCACGTGGTAAGCCGAGGAGTCCGGGGTGAGCCGGCTGACCACCCACATGCGCTGCTGCGCGGGCGAGAGCCGAGCCGGGCCGGTACCGGTGCGCCGCACCAGCGGTGGACGCGCGGGCCCCCGTGCGGACGCCAGCGCGGCGGCCAGCCCGGCCACCGTCGGCGCGTCGAAGACCGCGGCAACCGGTACCTGCCTGCCCAGTGCGGCACCGAGCCGCGCGGACAGCCGCGTCGCCATCAGCGAGTTGCCGCCGAGGGCGAAGAAGTCGTCATCCGCGCCGACGGTGTCCGCACCGATGACCTCGGCGAAGGTATCCGCGACCAGCGCTTCGAACTCGCCTGCCGGAGCGCGGAAGGCTGCCTCGGTGAAGACCGGCTCGGGCAGTCGAGCCCGGTCGACCTTGCCGTTGGCATTCAGCGGCAGTGCGTCGAGCACCACGATCGCCGACGGCACCATGTAGGCGGGCAGCTCCGCCGCGATCGCTGTCCGCAAACGGGCGCCGACCTCAGCGTCCGCATCCGGTACCGCGACATACGCGATGAGCCGGTCGCCCGCTCGCTCGTCATGTCGCGCGACCGCCACCGCCGCCCGCACCTGCGGCTTGCGCAGCAACGCCGACTCGACCTCACCCAGTTCGATCCGGAAGCCGCCGATCTGCACCTGGAAATCGGCGCGTTCGAGGTACTCGAGGTTGCCGTCGGGCAGCCTGCGCACGATATCGCCGGTCCGGTACATCCGGGCGCCGACCGCGTGCGGATCGGGGACGAAACGGTCCGCGGTCAGACCGGGACGGCCGTGGTAGCCGCGGGCGAGCTGGGCACCGGACAGGTACAGCTCACCCGCCACGCCGACCGGCACCGGATGTAGTCGGGCGTCGAGGACATGGACGCCGCTGTTCCAGACCGGCCGTCCGATCGGCACGGTGTGTGACGGCTCTCCTACGACCTCATAGGAGGTGATGGATACGGCGGCCTCGGTCGGCCCGTAGAGGTTGTACAAGCGGGCGCCGGGCTGCGCCGAGCAGGACGCGAACTCGGCAGCGGTAGCCGAGGGCAGCGCCTCACCGATCGCGAGCACGTGCCGTAGCGAGGCGGGCAGCACCTGACCACCGGCCACCAGCATTCCGATCAGCGACGGCACCGCATGCAGCACCGTGACGCCGTGTTCAGCGATGAGCGCGCGTAACCGGTCCGGATCGCGTTCACTGCCGGGCGCGGTGATCACGAGTGCGCCGCCGGTCGTCAACGGCGACCAGAACTCCCATACCGACAGATCGAAGGTGGCGGGTGTTTTGAGCAGTGCCCGGTTGTCGCTTCCGAGGTCGAAGTGCGCGCGCAGCCACGTCAGCTGGTTCACCACTGCCGCGTGCGAGACCGTCACGCCCTTCGGCAGACCGGTCGAGCCGGAGGTGAAGATCACGTACGCCGGGTGTTCGGGACGCAGCGGGCGGATCCGCTCGCTGTCGCGGACGGGGCTCGAATCCATATCGGACTCGGGCCGGTCGGCTACCAGCACCGGCACGTCGATATCGATCGGTACTCCGTCAACGGAGGTGGTGAGCACACACACCGGCGCGGCGGTCGCCACGATGTGACGGATGCGATCGACCGGATGGTCGGGATCGATGGGCACATACGCACCACCCGCGCGCACCACGGCGTACATCGCGATCACCAGCTCCACCGAACGTCGCATGGCCAGCACCACCATGGACTCGGGCCCCACACCATGGGCAATGAGCGTGCGCGCGAGGCGATTCACGCGTGCATCGAACTCTCCGTAGGTGAGGTGCGCGTCGCCGACGGTGTCGATGACGGCGGTCTCGTTCAGGTCGGCGGGGCGACCGGCCGAGAGATCCGCGAGAGTCACCGAGGGCGCCGGATGCGCGGTCTCGTTCCACTGCGAAAAGCGTGCACGGTCGTCTGCGTCCAGCAATTCGATATCGCCGACCGGCAGCTCCGGATGCGCGACCACTGCCGACAGCACTCGCCCCAGCTGGGCGAGGATGCGTTCGGCCGTGGCGGATTCGAACAGATCGGTGGCGTAGCCGAGCGTCAGTTCGAGGCCGGCGGGCGCGCCGTCACCGGCGTACTGATCGACCGCGAACAGATGCAGATCGAATTGCGCGGTACCGCTGTCGAATTCGATATCAGCGATATCGAGGCCGGGCAACCGGAGCTCGCCGCGCTCGTGGTTCTGGAAGGAATAGCCGACCTGGAACAGCGGGTGCCTGGCGGTGGAACGCTGCGGGTTCAGCACCTCGACCAGGCGCTCGAACGGCACATCGGCGTGCGAGAGTGCGGCCAGGTCGGTCTCCCGCGCGCGGGCGATCAGCGCGTCGAACGGTTCGGCGCCCTCGACCCGGGTGCGCAGCACCAGCGTGTTGACGAACATGCCGATGACGTCGTCGAGTTCAGCCGCGCCGCGCCCGGCGACCGGAGTGCCGACCGCGATATCGGTGGTGCCCGACAGCCTGGCAAGCAAGGTGGCGAAGGCCGCGTGGACCACCATGAACAGGGTCGCGCCGTTGCGGCGGCCGAGTGCGGTCAGGGCGGCGTGCAGTTCGGGATCGAGCGTGCAGGCGATCTTCGCGCCGCGCAGGCTCTGCTTGGCCGGGCGCGGGTGGTCGGTGGGCAAGCTCAGCTGGTCGGGCAGACCGGCCAGGCTCTCGCGCCAGAAGGCGAGCTGACGTGCCGCGGCGGACTGCGGATCGTTCTCGGAGCCGAGCAGTCTCCGCTGCCACAGCGCGTAGTCGGCGTACTGGATCGCGGGCGGGTTCCAGCACGGCGCGCAACCGTCCAGCCGCGCCGAATAGGCGAGCATCAGATCCCGGACGAACGGCGCGATGGACGAGCCGTCGGCGGCGATGTGATGCAGAACGGCGGCGAAGACGAAGTCGGTGTCGGTCAGCCGGAACAGCCGCATCCGCACCGGAATCTCGGCGGTGATGTCGAAGGTGGTCTGCGCCAGGTCCTTGATCCGCTCGGGCAATTCGGTGTCGGTCACGGTCACCGGCTCGAGGGATGTCATCGCTTGCGCGGCGGGAACGATCAGCTGTTCGGCCGCGCCGTCGGTCTCCGGATAACGGGTGCGCAGCGATTCATGCCTGCCGATCACATCGCCCACAGCGGCGCGCAGCGCAGCGATATCCAGCGCACCGGACAGCCGCAGCGCCAGCGGGATGTTGTAGGCGGTCGACGCACCGTCGAAGCGGTTCAGGAACCACATGCGCTGCTGGGCGGGCGAGAGCGGCAACCGAGCCGGGCGCACGCCCGCCACCAGCGGCGGCCTGCTCGGCTCCGTCGCATCGGCACCGGCCACGGCCGCCAGCTCCGCCACCCGAGGCTGCTCGAACACCGCGCGAACACCGACCGTCCGCCCGAACGCAGCCCCGATCCGCGCGGCGGCCTTCGCGGCGAGCAGCGAACTGCCACCGAGCTCGAAGAAGTCGTCGTCCGCGCCGACTCGATGCCCCGCCCCGGTGCCAAGCCCGAGCACCTCGGCGAACACCCCGGCCACGATCTCCTCGGCGGGCGTTGCCGGCTTGCGGTAGACGGTGGTCTCGAACACCGGTGCGGGCAATGCCGCCCGATCGAGCTTTCCATTGACTGTCAACGGAATCCGCTCCACCGGCACGATCGCCGCGGGCACCATGTGCTCGGGCAGCCGCTGTGCCAGCCGCTGCCGCAGAGCAGCCGTGTCGATCACACCCGGTGCGACCAGGTAGGCAACGATTCGCGGCTCGTCGGCCAGATCGGTGCGAACCACCACCGCGGTTTCGCGGATGACAGCCCGTCCGACGCTGCGCGGCCGCCCGGAAGCCGGGGCGCCAGCTCCGTCCACAGTGGCGGCACCGCTCGGGTCGTCTACCCGCGCGACTCCACCCACCGACGTGGACTCGCCCGGCAGCGGCGCATCGCCCTGTACCGGCAATGCCACCTCATCCAGCAACACAGCCTCATCCAGCAGCGCGGCCTCGATCTCGCCGAGTTCGATTCGGAACCCACGCAGGTTGACCTGTTGGTCGGCACGGCCGAGGTATTCGAGCTCGCCGTCGGGAGTCCAGCGTGCGAGGTCGCCGGAGCGGTAGGCCAGGGAGCCGTCGGCGGCGTACGGGTCAGCGACGAAACGGGTGGCGGTGAGGGCGGGCCTGCCGAGGTAGCCCCGCGCCAACTGTCCACCGGAGACATAAATTTCACCGGGAACACCGACCGGCACCGGCCGCAGCCGGTCGTCGAGAACCCGCACCACCAGGCCGGGCAACGCGCCACCGATGACGCTGGCCGAGCCGGTACCCGCCTCGATCGGCCGATAGGACACGTGCACCGTGGTCTCGGTGATGCCGTACATGTTCACCAACCGCGGTGTGCGCTGATACCGCGCGAACCATCCGGACAGGCGCTGCGGTTCCAGCGCCTCACCACCGAAGATCACGTACCGAAGGGTGAGGTCGTCGCGGGCGGGTTCGGCCAGGTCGGCGGCCGCCAGCTGGTAGAACGCCGACGGGGTCTGGTTGAGCACCGTCACGCCTTCGGCGGCGAGCAGTTCGCGGAACTGCTGCGGCGAACGCGAGGTGTAGTAGTCGACGACCACGAGGGTCCCGCCGTGCAGCAGCGCACCCCACAGCTCCCATACCGAGAAATCGAAGGCGTAGGAGTGGAACAGCGTCCACACATCCGACGGCCCGAACGCGAAGTGGCGCCGGCTGTTGTCCAGCAGGCGCAGCACATTGCGATGCGGGACGACGACGCCCTTGGGCCGTCCGGTGGAGCCGGAGGTGTAGATGACATAGGCGGTCGCGGCCGGATCGAGCGGCGCGCGACGCTCGGCATCGGTGATCGGCGCGTGGCCCCCGTGGTCCCGGTTGGCCGGATCGGCCGGATCGGTGAGCGCGACATCGATTACCGGGCCGCCGAACCAGCCGCGGGCCAGTTCGGTGGCCGCGCTGGTGATCGCGCAGACCGGCCGCGCGTCATCGAGGACGTACTCGATCCGATCGGCGGGATAGGCGGGGTCGATCGGCAGGTAACCACCACCGGCCTTGACCACCGCCAGCAGCGCGACCACCAGCTCCACCGACCGCGGCAACGCCACCGCGACCAGCGCTTCGGGCCCGACACCGGCCGCTATCAGCCGCCGTGCCAGCCGGTTCGACCACTCGTCGAGTTCCGCGTAGCTCAGCGAACGGCCATCGGCGCGCACCGCGACCGCCGCCGGGTCGAGGGCGGCGACGCGGGCGAACCGATCGGCGAGCGTGCCGGATTCGGTGGCTCGATCAGCACCGGTGACCGACCATTCGTAGAGCGCGCGATGCTGTTCCTCAGCCGAGAGCACCTGGATATCGCCAACCACCACGGTGGCGTCGGCGGCGACAGCGGCGAGCACCTGGGTGAAGCGGCGCCCGAGCACGGCGACGGTGTCCGCGTCGAACAGATCAGTGGCGTAGGTGATGTCGATATCCATGCCGTCGGCGCGTCCTTCCGGATCGGATTCGCGGACGGTGAACTGGAGATCGAATTTCGCCGCGCCCGCGTCGATGTCGAGCGGGCGCACCGCGAGTTCGGGCAGTTCCAGCGCGGGCAGCTCGAAGTTCTGGAAGGTCAACGCCACCTGGAACAGTGGATGACGGTTGCGCGCGCGGGTCGGCGCAACCGTGTCGACCAGCTGATCGAACGGGACCTCCGCATGCGCCAGCGCCTCGATATCGGCGGCCCGCACTTGGTCGAGCACGGTTTCGAAGCGCTGCCTGGTGTCGATGTGGCTGCGCAGCACCAGCGTGTTGACGAACATGCCGACCACCTCGTCCAGCGCCGCGTCGCCGCGTCCGGCGACCGGGGTGCCGATGGCGATATCGGCCGTGCCGGACAGCCGCGACAGCAGCACCGCCAGCGCGGCGTGCACGGTGCCGAACAGCGTGGTTTCGCGTTTGCGGGCCAGTTCGCGCAGTTCGCTGTGCAGTTCGGCGTCGATGTGCAGTCGGAACGTGTCGCCGCGATGGGTGGAGACGGCGGGACGCGGCCGGTCGGTGGGAAGTTCCAGTTGCTCGGGCAGACCGTCGAGGGTGCGCCGCCAGTGCTCGAGCGCGCGGCGGTGGTCGTCGGAGGCGGCGATGTCGTGCTGCCAGAGCGCGTAGTCGGCGTACTGCACTGGCAGTTCGTCCCATTCGGGCACGATGCCGGTGCGGCGGGCGGTGTAGGCGGTCATCAGGTGGCGGGCCAGCGGGCCCAGGGAGAAACCATCGGCGCTGATGTGGTGCAGGACCAGGGCCAGCACATGATCGGTCGAGTCGACGGTGAACAGTGCCGCGCGCAGAGGGGTTTCGGCGGTCAGGTCGAACGGCTCGGCAGCGAGAGCGGTGAGCCGGTGCCGTAGCTCGGATGCGGTCACGGTCTCGGCGCGTAGTGCGATACGGGCCGCGGCATCGGCACTGCCACCGACCGAAGAGGCGTCGGCGGTCGCGGTGACGGCATCGGCGGTAGCGCTCATAGCGTCAGGTGCATCGGCATCGACAGCGGCGCCGGGAAGGATGAGCTGCTCAGGGCCGTCGACGCCGTCCGGGTAGATCGTGCGCAATGTTTCGTGGCGATCCACCAGATCGGCGAGGGCGGCGGTCAGGGCCTCGCGGTCGAGGTCGCCGGTCAGGCGCAGTGCCAGCGGAATGTTGTCGATGGCGTCACCCACGCCCGCGTCCTCGCTGAGGAACCGGTTGAGGAACCACATGCGCTGCTGCGCGGGCGAGAGCGGGATCCGCTCCGGGCGTTCCCGCCGCATCAGCGGCGTCTGGGTCCGGGTGCCGCGCTGTGCGAGGGCGCGGGCAGCGAACGCGGCGACGGTGGGTGCGTCGAACAGCTCCCGCACACCGATGGCCGCGTCGAGCGCGCTTGCGACGCGCGCGACGACCTGAGTCGCGTTCAGCGAGTTGCCGCCGAGGGCGAAGAAGTCGTCGTCCAGTCCGGCGCGGTGAATGCCGAGTACCTCGGAAAAGATGTCGGCCACGAGTTGTTCGGCGGGTGTGGTCGGCGCCCGGAAGACGGCGACTTCCTGCACCGGCGCCGGCAAAGCGGCGCGGTCGAGTTTTCCGGAGGCATTGACCGGGAATTCGTCGAGCACCACATACGCGGCTGGCAGCATGTACGACGGAACGCGCTCGGCCAGCGATGCTTTCACGACGGCGAGGTCGATGTCATGGCCGGGCTCACCGAGCAGATAGCCGACCAGTTGATCGCCCGCGGTGTCGGCGCGCAACAGCACCGCTGATCGGGCGACACCATCGAGATCATCGAGTGCCGCCTCGATCTCGCCGAGCTCGATACGCAGACCACGCAGCTTCACCTGGAAGTCGGTGCGGCCCAGGTACTCCAGCTCGCCGAAGGCATGCCCACCCGTCGAATCGCTTCGCGATGCAGGCACCCATCGCACCAGGTCACCGGTGCGGTACATCCGCTCAGAAGTACCGAACGGGTTCGCGACGAAACGATCCGCGGTCAGATCCGGACGCGCCATATAACCGCGCG
The DNA here is from genome assembly GCF_042754945.1 of Nocardia sp. NPDC059180. Taxonomy (NCBI): domain Bacteria; kingdom Bacillati; phylum Actinomycetota; class Actinomycetes; order Mycobacteriales; family Nocardiaceae; genus Nocardia; species Nocardia sp. NPDC059180. The sequence continues at coordinate 198,641 of NZ_JBHZBU010000010.1, read as the reverse complement.
CCAGCTGCACACCCGCCAGATACAGCTCACCCGCGACACCCACCGGCACCGGGTTGAGCCGGGCATCCAGCACATAGACCTGCGTGTTGAACACCGGAGCACCGATCGGCACCGACACCGTGTCGGCCTCGGTCACCTCATGGAAGGTCACGTCGACCGCGGCTTCGGTCGGACCGTAGAGGTTGTGCAGTGCGGCACCGGTGAGTTCGCGCAGCCGGTGCGCGGGTGCGGCGGGCAGGGCCTCTCCGGAAGCGAAAACCATCCGCAACGAGGTGCAGCGTCGGGGCGCCGCGAGCGCGGGTGAGCTCACGAAGGCGGCGAGCATGGACGGTACGAAGTGCATGACCGTCACCGCTTCGGCGTCGATGACATCGGCCAGGTAAGCGGGGTCTCGGTGCCCCTCGGGCGCTGCCAATACCAGCCGCGCCCCGATCTGCAAGGGCCAGAAGAACTCCCACACCGACACGTCGAAGGTCGCCGGCGTCTTCTGTAACACCACATCGGCGCAATCCAGCCGATACGCCGACTGCATCCAGACCAGGCGATTCACAATCGCCGCGTGCGACACGGTGACGCCCTTCGGCCTACCGGTCGAGCCCGAGGTGAAGATCACGTACGCCGCATGGGCGCCGGTCAACGCGCCGAGCCGGTCGGCGTCGGTCAGCGGCTCGTCCGAATAGTCGGAGGTGTCGAACTGGTCGACGTCGAGCACCGCCCATACGCGTGCGTCGTCGGCATCGGGCGCGGGCAGGTCCAAGCCGTCGGTAGACCGGGTGAGCACACACACCGGCCGCGCGGTCCGCAACACATGACCGATGCGCTCGGCCGGGTGCTCTGGATCCACCGGGACGTACGCGCCGCCCGCGGTGAGCACCGCGTACATCGCGACCACCTGATCCAGCGACCGCGGCATGGCCACCGCGACCCGGGAATCGGGGCGCACACCGATCGACACCAGCAGCCGGGCCAGCCGGTTCACCCGGGCGGCGAACTCGCCATAAGACAGGGTCGCGAACCGAGTCGATGAGGGGTGGGGGTCGAACGCCGGGTGAGCCAGTTCATCGTCGTGGTACGACACTGCGACTGTGTCGGGCGTACGTGCAGCCTGCGCCTCGAACAGCGATACCAACGTCTGTCCGGCTGGGACATCCGCGGCGGTGGCGTTCCAGGTATCGAGCACCCGTGCACGCTCACCGGGCGCCATCAGATCGAGGTCACCCACCGGACGCTGCGGATCGACGAGCGCGTCATCCAGCAGCAGCCGCAGGCGGTCGGCGAAGGCGGCGATGGTGGCGGCGTCGAACAGATCGGTCGCGTACTCGAACACGGCCTCGATGCCCGCCGGATCCCCGCCATCGACGGTTTCGGTCGCCGTCAGCTGCACGTCGAATTTCGCCGTGTGGGTGTCGATATCGAGCCGAGCAGCCGTGACGCCCGCCAGTTCCAGGCTGGTCGTCGCGGCGTTCTGCACATCCAGCATCACCTGGAACAGCGGGTGGCGCGCCGCCGAACGCTGCGGGTTCAGCACCTCGACCAGCCGCTCGAATGGCACATCAGCCTGGGCGAACGCCCGCAGATCCGTCTCGCGGATGGCGGCGAGCAACTCGGCGAAGCTGCGCTCGGGCGCCACCTGCGACCGCAGCACCAGCGTGTTGACGAACATGCCGACCAACTCGTCCAGTGCCTCGTCGCCGCGACCTGCGACGGGCGTGCCGATGGCGATATCGGTGCGACCGCTCGAGCGCGCGAGCAGGGTCGCGAAGGCGGTGTGCAACACCATGAACAGTGAGGCGTTCGAGCGGCGGGCCAGCTCGCGGATACCGCGATGGGTGACGGCGTCGATGGTGAACGCGTGACGTGCGCCGCGACCGGAGGCGATGGCGGGGCGCGGACGGTCGGCGGGTAGATCCAGGACGTCGGGTAACCGGTCCAGTTCCGCCGACCAGAACCGGATCTGCTCGGCGAGCAGCGAATCCGGATCGTCTTCGGTGCCGAGAACCTCGCGCTGCCACAGCGTGTAGTCGGCGTACTGCGCGGGCAGCGGCGACCATTCCGGCCCCGCACCTGCGCATCTCGCGGCGTAGGCACGCATGAGGTCGCGGGTGAGCGGGGCGATCGACCAGCCGTCGGCGCTGATGTGATGCATCGACACCACCAGCACGTGATCGTCGGCGTCGAGGCGCAGCAGGCCGACGCGGACCGGGGGTTCCCGATCGACCTGGAACGCCGCGACGGCTTCAGCACGGATCCGCGCATCCAGCTCGTCGGGTGCGATGTCGTCGGCCTCGAGCCGGATGGCCACCGCGTCGGCGGGAAGCACCTGCTGGCGTGCGATACCGTCCACCGCGGGGTAGGTCGTCCGCAGCGCCTCATGTCGCTCGACAACATCGGCGACCGCCGCGCTCAGTGCGTCACGGTCGAGCACCCCGGTCAACCGAAGGGCGGCGGTGAGGTTGTTCGCCACCGAATCCGCGTCGAACTGGTTGAGGAACCACATGCGCTGCTGCGCGTACGACAGCGGCACCACCTCGGGACGCTCCCCCACGACCAGCGGGCGCCGGGTCCGGACGGAACCGTCCGGTTCGGTCAGCTCGGCGGCGAGCGCGCCGACCGTCGAGTATTCGAACAGCGTCCGCACCGGCACATCGACGTCGAGCAGCGCGGCGATGCGGGCCGCGATCTGCGTCGCGACCAGTGAGTTCCCGCCGAGGGCGAAGAAGTCGTCGTCCAGGCCGACCCGGTCGACGCCGAGCATCTGCGCGAAGATCTCGGCCACCGTCTGCTCGGCCCGGCTGACGGGTGTGCGGAAGGTCGCGGCGGTCAGCACCGGATCGGTCAGTGCCTTGCGGTCGAGTTTGCCGGAACTGGTCAACGGCATGGCGTCGAGTCGGACGTAGGCGCCGGGCACCATGTACGAGGGCAGCACGGACCGCAGCCGGGACTCGAGATCCCGCGCCGGGTCCTGGATATCGGTGACCACATACGCGACCAGCAGCTCACCGGCGGTATGGGTGTACACCCGCACGGCGGCGGCCTGTACCTCGGCCGCACCGGTCAGCGCCGCCTCGATCTCGCCGAGCTCGATGCGCTGCCCGCGCAACTTCACCTGGAAGTCACTGCGGCCCAGGTACTCCAGCTCGCCGGCTCGATTGCGCCGGACCAGATCGCCGGTGCGATACATCCGCGCACCTGCGGGACCGTAAGGGTTGGCGACGAAACGTCCCGCGCTGAGGTCGGCGCGTCCGTGGTAGCCGCGCGCCACCTGTACGCCGGACAGATACAGCTCGCCGACCACCGTGTCGGGAACCGGCCGCAGCCGCGCGTCGAGAACCAGCACCTGGCTACCCGACACCGGACGCCCGATCGGCACCGCGCCGCTCGCCTGCGCCGGTACAGGCGAGTGGGTGGCATGCACCGTGAATTCCGTTGGCCCGTAAAGGTTGTACAGCGCAGCCCGGCTCACCGCTGCGAACGCCGACGCTGCCGCGCCGGTCATGGCCTCACCGGCAACCAGCACCGTGCGCAGCGAGGCCAGCGACGCGGCGGGCGCGGTATCGGCGAACACCCTCAGCATGGACGGCACGAACGAGGTCATGGTCACCCGATGGGCCGCGATGGTCTCGGCCAGATAGGTGACCTCCCGGTGGCCACCTGGTTCGGCCACCACCAGCCGGGCGCCGACTGCGGTCGGCGCGAACAGCTCCCACACCGAAACATCGAAGGTTGCCGGAGTCTTGAACAGCACCACATCGTCGGAGTCGATGCTGTATTCGGCGGTGATCCAGTCGATCTGGTTGACCACCGCAGCGTGCGGCACGGCGACGCCCTTGGGTCGTCCGGTGGATCCGGAGGTGAAGATGACGTACGCGGTGTGAGCGGGGCGCAACGGTACGAGTCGCTGCGCATCGGACACCGGTTCGGGTGAATGTGCCGCGACCCGGCCGTCGTCCACCACTACGACGGGGACTTCGGCGTCGATCGGCCAGGTGTCGCCCGATCTGATCAGCACGCACACCGGCTGTGCGGTTTCCAGCACTTGCGCGATTCGCGCGGACGGCTGATCGGGGTCGAGTGGAACGTAGGCGCCACCAGCGGTGAGCACCGCGTATGCGGCGATCACGAAGTCGGCCGAGCGCGGCATGCCAAGCGCTACCAGGGCTTCCGGTCCGACACCTGCGGCGATGAGATGACGTGCGAGCCGGTTGGTTCGGGCGGCGAGTTCGGCGTAGGTCAGTCGGAGGTCGCCGTCGACGACCGCGATGGCGTCCGGCGTCCGGGTGGCGCGGGCTGCGAACGCGTCCAGCAGTGTCGGCCCGATGGCTCCGGGAATCGCCCCTTGACCGAGGCTCGGCGGGGTACCTTCGGTGGCCATTCCACCCGGCGAACGTCCTGCACTGGAATAGTATTCGACCGTCTCGTCCGAGTCCGAGCGCTCCCCCACGACGCCGGAGGCGGGCAGACGCCGACCGCGCGCGGCCGATTCGTTGCTGAGGCAATTCGGGCCCCCGCCGGCGATCGCGCGGCGTTTCGGACGCACTGCGGTCGCATCGCCGCGATCGATCACGGCGCGCTGTACGGCGGCATCCAGCAGCGGCAGATCGGCGACGATGACGCTGCTGTCGCCGGTGATCGCCCGCAGCACGCGCAGCAGTAACCGCGCGTACTCGGCGATCGTCGATTCGTCGAAAAGATCTGTAGCGTAAGTAAATTCAGCGGGAACCCCGGTCGGCGCCGGACCTTCCCTGAGTCCGGCCCCGCCGAGGTGATCGGTGACCGTGAGTTGGAGATCGAACTTGGTCACCCAGGTGTCCAGAGTACTGGTCTTTGCCGAGATTCCGGGGAGTTCGAAGCTGATGTCGCCCGCGTTGTCGAAGGCGAGTAGTACTTGGAACAGCGGGTGGCGGGCTTGCGATCGCGGCGGGTTGATCGCCTCGACCAACTGCTCGAACGGTAGCTCCGCGTGCCCGAATGCGGCCAGGTCGTCCGCTTTGACCTGCGCGATCAGCTGTTCGACAGTGCTGTCGGCGGCGATGGTTGTGCGCAGGGCGAGCGTGTTGACGAACATGCCGATCAGATCGTCGAGCGCGCGATCACCGCGCCCGGCGACCGGGGTGCCGATCACGATGTCATCGGCGCCACTGAGGCGCGACAGCAGCATGGCGAACGCAGTATGTACCACCATGAAGACTGAGACATGCTGTGCGCGTGCGACTTCGGAGACGGCAGCATACAGGTCGGCAGGAATCTCGAACCGGTGGGTCGCGCCGCGCCCGGAAGCGATCGCCGGACGCGTCCGGTCGGCGGGGAGCTCCAGCAGGTCCGGCGCACCCGAGAGTGCGGTGGCCCAGAAATCCAGCTGACGCCCCAGCGGTGCGGCCGGATCGGTGGCCGAACCGAGCAGCTCGCGCTGCCACATGCTGTAGTCGGCGTACTGCACCGTCAGCGGTGTCCTCGCCGGCGCGGCACCGTCGCGCCGCGCGGTGTACGCGGTCATCACATCGCGAGCCAGTACCCGCAGCGACAGTCCGTCGGCAGCGATGTGGTGCGCGACGATCACCAGCGCGCAGCTGTCGTCGTCGACATCGAACATGCGGGCACGGAAGGGGATCTCGCGTTCGAGGTCGAACCCGGCCGCGGCGAACGACGTCAGCTCGCGCGTCAGCTCATCCGCGCCGATCGTTTCCGGCGTGAGTTCGAACTGTGCCGGTTCGAGCACCACCTGGTGCGCCGCCGACCCGGCCGCATCCACACCGGGTGGTGTTGCCGGGAAGACCGTGCGCAGCACCTCATGGCGTTCGACGAGATCGGCCAGCGCGGCGCACAGCGCCCGGCGATCCAGGTCGCCGCGCAGCCGCACCACGAACGGCATGTTGTAGCTCGCGCTCGCGGCTTCGAATCGGTTGAGGAACCAGATCCGCTGCTGTGCGGGCGAAAGCGGCACGTACTCCGGCCGGGGGCGCGCGTACAGCGGCGCGAGCGCCCCGGTATCGGTACGGCGCTCGATCAATTCGGCGAGGCCCGCCACCGTGGATGCCGCGAACAGCTCGCGCACACCGAGCCGGCAGCCGAGATCGGCGCCGAGTCTGGCCGCCACCTGGGTGGCGATCAGGCTGTTGCCGCCGAGAGCGAAGAAGTCGTCGTCGCGTCCGATCCGCTGCGGCCCGAGCAGTTCGGCGAACACCCCGGCCACCGCCTGCTCCACCGGCGTCGCGGGCGCGGCATACACGGCAGTGGTGCGCTGCGGTGCGGGCAGCGCGCCACGATCCAATTTGCCGGAGGCATTGACCGGAAGCGCGTCGAGCACGACATACGCCGCGGGCACCATGTAGCCAGGCAGCGCCCGTGCGGCCGCCGCGCGCAGCCCCTCCGCCGTCACGGTGTCCGGCTCGGCCTCCACCACATAGGCCACCAACTGTTCGCCGACGCCGTGATCATCACGCACCACGACCACGGCCCGGACCACCGAGTCCACCGCGGCGAGCACCGTCTCGATCTCCCCCGGCTCGATCCGCAGCCCGCGCAGCTTCACCTGGAAATCGGTCCGGCCCAGGTACTCCAGCTCGCCGTTGGTGGTCCAGCGCACCACATCACCGGTGCGGTACATCCGCTCGCCGGGCTCGGCGCCGAACGGGTGGGCGACGAATCGTCCCGCCGACAGGCCGGGCGCACCGGCATATCCCCGGGCGAGCTGTACCCCCGACAGATACAGCTCACCCGGCGCCCCCACCGGTACCGGACGCAGCCGTGAATCGAGCACATGCAGTCTGGTGTTGAACACCGGTGCCCCGATCGGCACCGAAACGGCATCGGCATCGGTCACCTCATGGAAGGTGACGTCCACCGCCGCTTCGGTCGGACCGTACAGGTTGTGCAGCCGGGCGCCGGTCAGCACCCGTAGCCGCTGGGCGAGCGAGGCGGGGAGTGCCTCGCCGGAAGCGAAAACCGTGCGCAGCGAGGTCTCGGCGCCCATGTCCTGGTGAGCCAGGAACGCCTCGAGCATCGATGGCACGAAATGTGCGGTGGTGACGCCATATTCGGCGATCGCCGCGCGCAGGTAGGCCGGATCGCGGTGCCCGTCGGGCTGGGCCAGCACCAGCGTCGCACCGATCTGTAGCGGCCAGAAGAATTCCCAGACCGACACATCGAAGGTGGCGGGTGTCTTCTGCAACACCACGTCGGTCGCCACGAGCCGGTAGGCGCTCTGCATCCACACCAGCCGGTTCACGATCGCGGCATGGGAGACCACGACACCCTTGGGTTTGCCGGTCGAGCCGGAAGTGAAGATCACGTAAGCCGGATGGGCGGGACGCAACGGTGTGGTGCGTTCCCGGTCCCAGACGGGGCCTGCGGGCCCGGTCGCGTCCTGGTTTCGGACGTCCAGCACAGGCGCCGAACCGTCGGCGAGCACCGGCGCATCCCCGGCGGTCAGCACGCATGCCGGTCGCGCGGTCGCGACGATATGCGCGGTCCGATCGGCGGGGTGGTCGGGATCCAGCGGCACATAGGCGGCGCCTGCGGCGAGTACCGCGTACATCGCGACGACGAGTTCGGGCGAGCGCCGGATATGCAGCGCCACCAGTGACTCGGGTCCGATACCGCGCGCGATCAGCACCCGGGCCAGCCGGTTGGCCTGCGCGGACAGCTGTGCGTAGGTCAGCTCCGGCGCACCCGCGAATCGCAGCGCGATCGCGTCCGGAGTGCGTGCGGCTTGTGCCTCGAACATCGACACCAGAGTGGCCCGTGCGTCCACCGGATGATCGGTGGCGTTCCAGATCTTGGTACTGACCTCGAGCTCCAGCTCGGTGGCCACCTCGACGTCGGCAAGGGGCGCGTCCAGGTCGCTGACGAGCAGCCGGTCCAGGTAGCGGACGAACCGGGCATGGTGGCGGGCGATGTCGTCGGCGGCGTACAGGTTGGGATTCGCCTCGAAGTCGACGTGCACCCGGTCGCGTTCGCCGTAGTAGACGTTGAGGCTCAGATCCTCCACCGGACCGGTCGACAGCACATGGTACTGCCCGCCCGCGGTACCGAGGGTCAGATCGCTGCGGAAGAGCATGATGTTGGCCAGCGGGCCGAACAGCGCGCGCCGGGCCGGGCGTCCGTCGTGCTCGGCGTCGCGGCGGATGTCCTCGGCGCGATAACGCTGATGCCGTAGCGCACCCGCGACCTCCACCCGCGTCGCGTACAACAACTCATCCCAGGTGACGCCGGTCGAAAGCCGCAGCGGCACGATATTGGACAGCATGCCCGCCGACCTGCGCATGACGGCGGTGGTCCGGGCGGTCACCGGCAGGCTGAGGACCGCTTCGTCGCGATCGGTCAGTCGGCCGAGGTAGGCGGCGAAAGCAGCGAGCAGCACCACCGCCGGCGTCGAATCCTGACTCGCGGCAAGGGTGTTCATGCGCTCGATGAGCCGATCGGGCAGCGGCCGCCCCGCGATCAGGTTCGACGCCGAGCGCGGCGCGGTCCGGCCGTCGAGGCTGGTCGGGGCGTCCAGGCCGGCGACCCGCTCGGCCCAGTGCACGCGATCGGTGCCGAACCGGGAGCTGTCACGGTAGGCGTGCTCGCCCTCGACCAGGGTCGCCAGGCTGCCGGGCGAAACCGTCTCCGGTTCCCGTCCGAGCATTCGCGCGGTGTAGCGCTCGGCTACCCGCATGGTGTTGGTGAGCGCGCCGAACCCGTCGAGGATGATGTGGTGCGCGCGCAGATACCAGAAATAGCGGTCGGTATCGACGCGTAGCAGCGCACCGGCGAAGAGCCGATCGTGCAGCAGATCCACCGGCGCACTCGCGTCGGCGCGCATCCATTCCCTGGCCGCGGCAACGGAATCGGGATACGAACGGAAATCGACCAGGGGAATATCGACCGTCGATTTCGGATCGACCCACTGATACGGCACACCGTCGGATTCGCCGATACGCACCAGCACCGATTCGTACTCGCGTCCCGCGGCGGTCGAAACTTCTTGCAACAGTTGTGCGTCCACCGCACCGCGCACGTCCACATATTGCGCCACATTGATCGGCACCTCGGGATCGAGGAGCTGGGCGTACCAGACCCCCAGCTGCGCCGGTGCGAGCGGGAACCGGGCCGGCACGGATGTTCGCACCTCGGTGGCCGGCGTTTCCTGCTTCCGTGCGCTGGTTCCACCCAACTCCGTACTGTGCACCAGAGCCTCCTCGAATGGCGAATAAACGGCTGGCCGAATACTTTTGGGCAGCACGAATAAGCCTGCGCGGCGGGGGTCGGAGTTCCCGGGGCGCGGCTGGGCTACCGCATGAGGTGTCGGCGAATCACACGCGATGCTCGTCGGGGGAATCGCGCGTATTCGACAGATGTGTGTGAACAGGATCGGTGACCGGTGCGGTCACCGCCGTGCCGTCCGGATTCGAGGGCCGCACAGGCCGCACTCCCGGAACGGACCGAAGGTGCCTAGCTAGTGATCTTTCCTCCAACTTCACTGCCGCCGCGGATTCGATAACGGCGGTATGTCAGCTATGTCACATGGAAGTCATCCACGTATTGCGAACACTAGGCCAGGTCGAAATAAAAAGGAACTGATTCCTCTAAAAATATCGGACAAGCGTCCAGATCCCCCCTGGTGCGAGCGGCTCCGGGCAGCTTTCTACCCGCGATCAGCTGCGCCTCGCGCATGTGAGCTACCGCACTTTCAGATGGGCAGACTATGAGCCGAAACGTTGCATCTGCGTTGCATCCGCGCCCAGACGCCGATCGAGCACCCGAATCTTGGCCTCGATCTGGGCGAACAGTGGTGAATCGCGATCGACACTCGACCGGTAGGCGACCCAGGCCGCGGCATCGTCACGGCCCTCCGCGGTCGAGGTCCAGCGCCGCAACGCGGCCGGATCACGCGAGTCCAGTACCGAGGTACGCAAACGAACCCGCAGCTCATCGCGCAGATCGACGATTCCGGGAGCGCTCGAGCGCGGCAGTACCGGCCCCGCGTAGAGCCGCAGTGCCGCGTCCACGTCACCGGAGTCCAGCGCGGCGCGCAGGAAATCGATATCGGTGGCCACGGGTACGCGCAGCCGGTAGGGCCTGGATCCGAACACCTCGGGTCCGACCACCGTGCGCAGCCGCGACATGGCGGCGCGGATGGTGCCGTTGTCCAGATCGGTGTCGTCGAGCAGCAAGGCCAGATGGTCCGCGCCGAGGCCCTCGGGATGCTCGGTGAGCAGCAGCAGGATCTCGGCATGCCGCTGCGACAACGGCACGCGCTTACCGGCGATGCTCAGCTGCGGCTGCCCGAGGCCGAGTACGTCGAGGCCGAGCCGGCCACGATCGGGTGCGGACTCGGCCCGGTCGCGCACGTTTCCGGCGGGAGCGTGCCGATCGGCCCGCATCGCGGTGAGCAACAGATCCATCTCAGCGGCGGTCGCGGCGGCCTTCACCAGAGCCAGGATCTCGGGCCGGGCGACCCGCACGCCGCCGGCGATCATCAGCACGCCGACCAGCCTGCCGTCCGGGTCGTGCACGGGTGCGGCGGCGCCGGTGAGCTGGTGCATGCGGTGCAGGAAGTGTTCGGGACCGTGGATCCAGGCGGCGCGCCCGGTGCGGACCACCATGCCGACGGCATTGGTACCGATGCGTCGCTCGCTCAGATCGTCACCCGCGCGCAGTCCGATCTCGGCGGCGGCGCTGACCCGCTCGGTATCACCGTGCACCGAGAGCACCCGGCCGAACTGATCGGCCACCACCACGATCAACCCGGTGCGGGCGGCGTCCTCGACGAGCAGCTTGTCGATCAGCGGCATCAGGGCAGCGATCGGGTGCGCGTCGCGGTAGCGCTGGAGGTCGGCGCCGCGCAGCCCACGACCGTCGACGACATCCATCGGATCGATGCCACCGCGAACACTGCGCAACCACGATTCCAGGACCGCAGGGCGCAGTAAACCGGCGAGCCGGGACAGCCGCTCACCACCGGCACCGAGATATCCATGCGCTTGAGCGGCATAGGCTTCCAGTGCACCGAGCTGCGTGCCAGGTTCTACTCCATGCCGCGAGGGGCGACCACCCGCAAGATTGCTGACCATTTGCCTTTCACCTACGACAAACTGTACCGGCGGGTACCGGCAACGACCGGCGGATGGTGAGGTTTGTCCGCCAGGTCACACGCGTCACCCCCGTCCGCCCGATGTGAGCCACGCGGCACTGCGCGGTCGGCATCAGTCGCCCGAGAGCAGATCGGCGGCGTGTTCACCGATGAGGACCGCCGCCGCCTGCGGCCCGCGCCCGAGCGGCACCGGAACGACCGATAGATCTGCCACCGCCAAGCCGTCGACGCCGTGCACGCGACAGCGCTCGTCCACCACCGCACGCTCGTCGGAGGGCGCCCCCATCCGGCAGGTTCCGGACAGATGTTGCGACGTCGCCAGATGGGCCGTCAGCCATTCATCGGAGACGGTGCCGGGTATCGGCGCGCCGATCGGTGCCGCCGACATCCCCCGCATGATCTCCGCCGACAACCGGACGGCACTACGAAGCCTGTCGCGATCGAGGCGCTGTTCGAGATAGCGCTGGTCGATCAGCGGCGGCTCGAATGGATCGTTCGAGCGCAACCGCAGCTCACCGGCACCGTGCGGACGCATCAATGCGATGGCGAACTGCCGGGCCCCCGCTGTGAAAGCCATCGTGTACGGCCGGATTTCGATATCGCCGAGCTCGAGTACGTATTCGAGCACCACGGTGCGACGATGCGGCGCGGCGTGCCGGTAGTCGATGCCGATCTCCGGATGGTCGGTGCACCACTCGCCGACGGGAGCCGGTTGCACGACCCGGATACCGAGTTCGCGCAGCCGCGCCGGATCACCGATCCCCGACCGCAGCAGCAGCGCCGCCGATTCGATCGCGCCCGCGCACAACACGATCCGATCGGCGGCGATGAACTCCGCGACACCGTCGCGCAGACACTCGACCCCGGTCGCCCTGGTGCCGCGGAAACGAATCCTGGTCACCCGCGTCCCCGCGGTCACGGTGAGATTCGGGCGGGCCAGCGCGGGCAGCAGGTACGCCTGCGCGCTGCCGACGCGTAGCGCCGTCCCATTCGGGCGGTCGATATTGGCGGGTACCCGGCCGAAGCCGATCTCGTCGACGTCGGGCGCGTTCAGGTCGGGAATCTCGGTGAAGCCTGCCGCCGAAGCCGCCGCGACGAACTCTTCGGTGAGCGGGGTGATCGAGGCAGGGCGGCGGACGGGAACCGGCCCGTTGACGCCGTGACCAGCGCGGTCGCCGAAGTCGTTATCGTGTTCGAGTCGGCACAGCGCCGGGAGCACCTCGTCGTAAGTCCAGCCCGCAGCACCGATCTCGCGGCTCCAGGCGGCGAAGTCGGCGGCGGGCGGGCGCACGAAGTAGCAGCCGTTGACCGATCCCGACCCGCCGATCACCCGGCCGCGCACGGTGGTCGCGGTGGCACCCGGGGTCAGCTGTATCGCATAGCGCCAGAGCAGCGCGTCATCGCCGAGCGGTAGTTCGGTGCCATCACGCAGGCCGGGCGGAAACAGTTCGGGCGAGGGCCACATGGGCCCCGCTTCCACCAGCCGCACGTGATGGTCCGGATCGGCGCTGAGGCGGGCGGCGAGCACACAGCCCGCGCTGCCACCGCCGACGATGAGCGTGTCAGCCATGCGAATCCGTCAGCGCCTGCGCTCAGCGCGGCGGTGTGGTGGGTTTGAGCGATTCGATACTGCGTGCCCGCCACGCACCCAGCCAGAGGCCGGTGCCGTAGGCGATATCGTCGACACGGCGGAAGGCGATGTAGCGGAACGGGTCCAGACCGCCTGCGTCGCGGTGGGTGAACCAGTCGGCCAGTCCGTCGGCCAGTGCCATCGTCACCGCGATGCGCCGAATTCGCCGCGACGCCATCATGGCCAGCACGGTGACCGGCCAATAGTGCCTGCACATGGCCGAGGCCAGCCGCCACAGTCCGGCGAAGAATCCGCGCGCCAGATAGATCGCGGCGATCCGGGTGGGGTTGTCCAGTTCGCCGAACACTCGCCGCAACCGGCCGAGCGCCGCCACCAGGGTGAACACACCGCCGAGGAAACCCCAGCGGGTCTGGGTGCCGAACAGCACCGCCGCAAGCATGGTCCACGACGGCACCGACAGCGGTGACACCATGCCCGCGTGCCGGGCGCCCAGCGGCGCGGCGCCGGTGCCGTAGAACATCTTCCGGTTGAACCAGGCGCGGAAGGACACCCGATGATCGTGGGCGACATGGGCGGCCGGCTCGTAGCGCAACCGCCAGCCCGCCCGCTCCAGCCGCCAGCACAGATCGACGTCCTCGGCGACATGCATGGACTCGTCGAAACCGCCCTCGGCCAGCAGTGCCCCGCGCCGCACCAGCAGCGCCGCACTCGGCACATACGAGACCATCCCGCGCGACTGCACCGCCGACTCGCGCCTGCCGAGATCCAGCGAGGACCGGGTGTGCTCGTAGCGGGCCAGCGCATTGGATTCCGGGTCCAGCGCGACGATCCGCGGCGCGACCAGCGCGACCTCCGGATCACTGAAATGCCCGAGCATCACCTCGAGCCAGCCGCTGCGCGGCACCACATCTGAGTCCAGGAACGCCACGAACTCGGTTGTCGCCGCCCGCAATCCGGTATTGCGCGCGGCGGCCGGGCCCAGCGGGCTCTCATGGCGCAGCACGCTGACCCGGCATCGGCCACCACTGTCGGGCGCAACCCGCACCGGCTGGTCGGAGCCGTCGTCGACGACGATCACAGTGTGTCCGCGCAGGGCCGCGAGCAGTCGGACCAGACCATCGGCGTTGTTGTGCAACGGCACGATGACGGTGACGTCCTCGGGCGAAGGCAGCAGGCGGGGCCGCGGATTGGCCACTCCGGAATCGAGCAGCCGCCTGGCAACGACGGCGGACTTCGGGCCGTTGACCTCGAGGTACCCGTCGCCGATCATTTCGGCGGCTTCCGGGGCAAGGCGCAGCAACCTCGCGGGTGATCCTCCGATCAGGATGCGTCCCCCGGAGTATGCGCGTACCCGTGGATCGATCCGCACCCCGAATCCGTCGGGAAGGCGATCATGGCGCATTCCTGGCATGTTAGACGGAGTTCGCTCGGCTGACACCAACAGTCGCGAAACACGCAACCAGTTCCGGAGTATTTCGCGTGGTAGGCCCGGTAGCCGACAGGATCTGCGTTGCTGAAGGATCGCTATGCGAGTCTTCGCTTCGATGGCAACCGAATGGCAATCGCGTACCGCGCGGTCGGTGCGCGAGCCCCGTGAGGCTCGCGCACCGGCTCCGGCTATCCTCGCGCCGCTACCCCAGCGGGCTCTCGTCACAGGCCCGTGAGGGACGTCGCGACGGGACCGTCAGCGTCAGCGGAACGGGCCCGGATTTGCGTCCGCCCGAACGCCGGGGCGCACTCCGTCGCGAATGGTCGACCGACGAACGCGGCACCACTCGGCCTGCGTCGGCGAGTGCCGCTTCACCGTAGCCCTGCACGCATTCCGGGTCCGGCCCGTCGGCGGGCAGGCCGGTGAAGAACTTCGCCGCCATGCAGCCGCCACGGCACGAGTCGTAGTGCGCGCAGGACGAGCACGCACCGCCACCGGTGGGCTCGCGCAGCTCCCGGAACAGCTCGGATTCACTCCACACACTGGCGAAACCGCCGTCGGAGATCACGTTTCCGGCGTGGAAGCGGTCATGGATCGCGAACGGGCAGGCGTAGACGTCGCCTACCGGATCGACCAGACACACCACCCGGCCTGCACCGCACATGTTCAGACCGGGCAGCGCCTCACCGAAGGCCGACAGGTGGAAGAACGAGTCACCGGTGAGCACGCCGTCGCCGTTGCGCAGCAGCCATTCGTAGAGCTCGCGCTGCTGCTCCGGCAACGGATGCAGTTCGTCCCACACATCGGCACCGCGACCGGACGGACGCAGTCGAGTCAAACGCAGGGTGGCGCCGTATCGATCGGCGATCTCGCGGAACTGGTCGAGCTGGGCGATATTGTGCCTGGTCGCCACCACCGACAGCTTGGCGTCCTTGAAGCCCGCCGCGGCAAGGTTTTCCAGTGCGCGGATGGCCATATCGTAGGAACCGGGTCCGCGCACGGCATCATTGACGGCGGCGTCGGCGCCGTCCAGCGAGATCTGTACGTCCACATAGTCACTGGCGGCCAGCCGCGCGGCGACCTCGGGGGTGATCCGAACACCGTTGGTGGAGAACTTCACCCCGACCTGGTGGTCGGTGGCGTAGTCGACCAATTCCCAGAAGTCCGGGCGCACCGTGGGTTCGCCACCGCCGATATTGACGTAGAACACCTGCATGCGCTGGAACTCGTCGATGAGCGCCTTGCACTGCTCGGTGCTCAGCTCGCGCGGATCGCGCCGCCCCGACGAGGACAGGCAGTGCACGCAGGACAGATTGCACGCGTAGGTGAGTTCCCAGGTCAGGCAGATCGGTGCGGCCAGCCCCGATTCGAACCGGTCCACCAGCCGCACCGCCCGATCGTCGCCCGACGCGGCGGGCGCGAACGGGGCCGGCGCGGCCGCGGCAGCGAGCGGCGCCGATTCGGGCGCGCCGACGATCATGTCCGAATCGGCCAGCTGCGCCAGTGCTTTCACATAGGGCGCGGCTGCGGACTCGTCGATACCGGCGGCCCGCATGGCCGAACGCACCGATGGCTGCGCGGGCAGTGACCGCACGATCTCGACGATCCGCGGGTTCTTCAGAAACGACAGCTTCCGCGTGCCGAAGTGATACAGCAACGCGCCGAAGGGTTCCGGCCGCAGGGCAACGCGCGGATGCAGCTGCCAGCGAGTGTCGAGATCGAGCATGTCAGACGCTCCTCTCAGGTCAGTAGACGCCGCACATACCGTCGATGGACACCTCTTCGATGAGCGATTCCTCCACCAGCGGTGTGTCCTCGGCCGAGCGCTGCGCGACCGCCGCGATCGGGCCGCGGTTGTCGGTGTCGGCGGATCCGTTGAATCCCTGGTCCGGCATGGCTACCTCCACTCCAGTTGGCACTGTGGTCGCGGCCACAGGTGTAGCCGCGCTCACACACCATAACGTCATGAACTGACAAAAAGAAGCCGTTTCGACCGAGGAATCGGCGGTACCGACACCGACCCCTCTAAACTTTCCGGTGGCAAGCAGCTGAACAGGACGTGACGGGCCGAACGCGCCCGCGGTGGTAGAGGTGGCATGGGAGTCGGGCGAACGCAGGCAAGCGGGGGCGGTAATACTCTCTCGGAATCAGAGATCGTCGAGGCCGCATTGCGGGTGGTCCGCGCTGACGGCGTGGACAAGCTATCGATGCGGCGACTATCCCGCGAGCTGGGCGTTTCCCCGATGGCCCCGTACTACTACGTGGCCGACAAACGGGAACTGCTCGACCTGGTGGCCACCGCCGCATTGGCCGGTGTGCGCAAACCCCCGCCGGAGTCGGGCCCGTGGCAGCAGCGCCTGCGTGAACTCATCGGCCAGATCGATGAGAAACTACGCAAGCACCCGGGCCTCGGCGATGTGCTGATCGAACAGATGCTGGGCAAACAGCTCGATGTGATCGCCGCGGTGATGGAGATCCTGTTCGATGCGGGATTCAGCGATCGCAATGTGCTGGCCGCCTATGCGACCATCCACACATTCCTGTTCGGTCGCAGCCGGGTGAACCCGCGTGACCGGTCGGTGCTGACCGACGTCACACTGCCCGACGCGGTGGCCCGAGCCACCAAATACATGCCTGACCTGCGCGGCAAGTATTCGTACGACTTCGGGGTGAGCGTGCTGATCGCCGGGCTGGAAGCCCAGCTTGTCGAGCAGCCCGACGCCGACGTACGATAAAACTGCAACACGTTCTAGTTTTGCCGTCCCGGGGCACCGGATCGGCCGCGCCACGTTCGAGAGGACGACATGACCACCGTCGAAGTTCCACACGGCTCACGATCGGTCGTGCTGCGGGTAGCCGCGGTCATCGCCGAGACCGCCGATACCTCCTCGCTGGTCTTCGACGTACCCGGTGAACTCCGCGAACGCTTCGAATACCAGCCCGGCCAGTTCCTCACCCTGCGCATCCCCAGCGACCAGACCGGTTCGGTGGCACGCTGCTACTCGCTGGCCAGTTCGCCCTACACCGACGACCTACCCAAGGTCACCGTCAAGCGCACCGAAGGCGGATACGGCTCCAACTGGCTCTGCGACAACATCGTGGCCGGTTCGGAAATCGAGGTGCTGCCGCCGTCGGGGGTGTTCACGCCGAAGGATCTCGACGAGGATCTGTTGCTGTTCGGCGCGGGCAGCGGCATCACGCCGGTGATGTCGATCCTGAAGTCGGCCCTGGCCCGCGGCACCGGCAAGATCGTGCTCGTCTACGCCAACCGCGACCCGCAGTCGGTCATCTTCGCCGCAGAACTGCGCGAACTCGCCGATAAGGATCCGCAGCGGCTCACCGTCATCCATTGGCTGGAACCGTTGCAGGGCCTACCCACCGCCGACGCGCTCGCCGGCCTGGTCCGCCCATACACCAGCTACCGTGCGTTCATGTGCGGCCCGCGCCCGTTCATGGACCTCGTGCACGACGCACTGGCCCAGCTCGACGTCCCCCGCAACCGCACCCACGCCGAAGTCTTCAACTCCCTCGCAGGCGACCCGTTCGCCGACCAGGCACCGGTGGAGATCAGCGACGAAGAAGCCGCCGACGCCGCAACCGTCGAGGTGGAACTCGACGGCGAGGTGCACAACTTGAGCTGGCCCCGCAAGCAGACCCTCGTCGACATCATGCTGTCCAAGGGACTCGACGTCCCCTACTCCTGCCAGGAAGGCGAATGCGGCTCCTGCGCATGCACCGTCCTCGAAGGCAAGGTCGAAATGGAGAACGCCGAAATCCTCGACCCGGAGGACATCGAGAACGGTTATATCCTCGGCTGCCAGGCGCGGCCGGTCACCGATCATTTGAAGATCCAGTTCTGAGGGCTCAACGCATCGCGCGGTAGCGGACCCGGCTCTCCGGGTCCAAGTGCTCGGTGGCGTAACTCAGTGCGGTCCGGCCCATCTCGGCCGCGTGCCGATCGAGGAAGTCGGTCAGCTGTTGCCGGTCGATGCGTTTGCCGACCTCGCGCAACATCCAGCCCAGCGCCTTCTGGATCAGGTCGTGCCGGTCGGCGAGCAGCCGCTCGGCCAGGGCGAATGTGGTCGAGGCGTCGCCTGCCTTGATGAACGCGAAGGTGGACAGCAGCGCGACTCGCCGCTCCCACAGCGAATCCGAATCGGCGAGTTCGACGAGCAGATCACGTGACTTGTCCAGTAGCCATGGGCCGACGATCCGCTCTGCGGAGACGTCTACGAGGTCCCAATTGTTCACCCGGCCGCGCCGCACCGCGTCCAGGTAGAACCGCACCATCTCCGCGCGGGCGGCGTCGTCGAAGGTGCGCGGCTTCGATGCCTTCTCGAACCGGGCATTGAGGATGATCAGTGCCGCCAAGCGTTCCTCGTGCACAGGGCTGTCCAGCAGCGCGTCGATCTCGGTGAGTGGCAGGGCCGCAAAGCGTTTGGCGACCGAACGGGTGGCCGGAACCCGCACGCCCACGAAGACGTCCCCTTCGCCGTACTCGCCGGGTCCGGTCTTGAAGAACCGTTGCAGGTGCACCGCGTCGGCGGGATCGGCGAGTTCGGCCAGCGCGGCCCGCACCTGTTCGGCGGATCCGGTGTTGTCGGTCATCGAGCCTGCCTTTCGATCGATCGCAGGGTCCGAGCGTCAGTCCGTCGCGCCGAGTGCCCGTCCGGGTTCGAAAGCGGCGGCAGCAGCAGGCAGTTCACCCGGGCGGCCGCTGTTGAACACCTGCACCGTGCCGTTGCCGGTGCTCGCCCTGCCGAGTCCGTCCATACGCCGGATAGTCTGCGCGGCAACGGCTTGGGCGCTGTCGAACAGCCGCACGCCGTCTGGCAACGCGGCCACGATGTTGTCCACCACCAGCGGATAGTGGGTGCAGCCGAGCACCACACCCTCCACATCGTCGGGAGTCTGCTCGGCCGCCGCCGCAATCGCCGCACGCACAGCTACCAGATCACCGGCGTCGATGGCGTCGGCCAGACCGTGACAGGCCACGCCAGTGACCGTGGCCTCGCCGCCGAACCGGGCGATGAGATCGGCCTGATAGCGGCTCGCGGTGGTCGCCGCGGTGGCCCAGACCGCGACCGACCGGCAGGCCGCCGCGGCCGGTTTGATCGCGGGCACGGTGCCGATCACCGGAATGCCGGGCCCGACATCGGCGCGGACGTGTTCGAGGGCGGTGACGCTGGCGGTATTGCACGGCAGCACGATGACCTCCGCGCCCATCGTCAGCGAGGCGCGTGCGGTGTCGACCACCCGCTCGACCACCCACTGCTCCGGTTTCGGCCCCCACGGCGCACCATCGGGATCCAGTTGCAGCACCAAATCCACGTCCGGGCGCAGCTTGCGTAGCCAAGCCGCGGTCGGCAGCGAGCCGAGACCGGAATCGATGAGCGCGACGATCACACCGACAAAGGTATTAGCTCGCGCCGAGCAACTCCGCCACCGGGGCACCCGCCGCGATCTTCGCCCTGGTCTTCATCACCTGCGCGGTCATCCCGGCGCCGACCACACCGGTGAGAATGCCGTCCTGGATGTAGTAGGCGAGGAACTTGCGGCCGTCGTCGGAGACGATGCGCACCTCGTCGGTGGCGCCAGGCGTGCCGAGGGCCTGGATCTTCACGTCGTACTGGTCGCTCCAGAAGTAGGGCACCCGCGCCGCCGTGGGCGGTTCGGCACCCAGCAGGGCACAGGCCAGCAGTTTTGCCTGCTCACCGGCATTGGTCCAATGCTCGACCCGCTTACGGGCCCCGGTGTCGTGCAGCCAAGCCGCGACGTCGCCGACGGCCCACACACCGGCTGCCGAGGTACGGCCGACCTCGTCGGCGAGGACGCCGCCACCGGCAGCTGGTTCGGCCAGTTCGATACCGGATTCGGCGAGCCATTCGGTGACCGGCCGCGAGCCGACCCCGATGACCACCAGATCGGCCGCTACCTCGGATCCGTCGGTGAGCAGCACGCCGCGCACCTTGCCCCCGTCATCGGCGAGCAGCGAATCGACTCCGGTGCCGCAGCGCAGATCCACGCCTTCGTCGCGGTGCATCCGCGCGACCAGCGCACCGATCTGCTCGCCGAGCACCGAAGCCAGCGGCGTCGGCTGCGGTTCCACCAGCACCACCTCGACACCGGAGGCCCGGAAGCTGGCGGCCAGCTCACAGCCGATGAATCCGGCCCCGATAACCAGCGCGACCTTTGCGCCGCCCAGTTCCGAGCGCAGTGCCGCGGCATCGGCGTGATTGCGCAGCACGTGGACACCACCGAGGTCGGGGAGGCCGGGCAGCCTGCGCGGGCGCAGCCCGGTCGCGATGATCAGCTCGCTGTAGTCCAGAGCGGAACCGTCGGCCAGGCGTAGGCGGCGTGCCTCGGCGTCGACGCCGACGGCCTCCTGGTTCAGCCGCAGATCGATCTTCTTCTCGGTGAAGAACTCCGCAGGACGCAAGGTGGTGTCGTCGGTCTCGCCGCGAACGAACTGCTTGGACAGCGGTGGGCGGTCGTACGGCGGACGGGATTCGTCGCCGAGCAGGATCAGCTCGCCCTCGTATCCCGCGCGGCGCAACTCCTCCGCGGTGCGCAAGCCGGCCAGGCCGGCCCCCACGATCACGATCGGCGCAGCAGACATGCCGGCATCCCTTCCTTCGGGCCGTTGTGTCGGTCGGCCACCACTGACTGTGAAGACAGTCCACCCTAACGTCCGCTTGGTTGGTGCTGTAGTGGGGACCGTCACCTTTACCGTGCCATCGATTGCCGCGCAATCGTGGCCGTTCCTATATCGACCGGGCGGTCAATCAGGTCTATACCGAGGTCAGGACAGATTTTCGGGTCTGCCCACCCCGCAAAATGCAAGGAGGCATACATGTTCACCGAAAGCCGTGCGCAAGACTTTCTGGCCGTAGTGCTGGGCGTCTTCGCCGCACTCTCACCGCTCTGGGTGGAGACGAATGATCGGGCCATGTGGTCGTTGATCGTGCTGGGTGCGCTCATCGCACTGACCGGTCTGGCACAGATGTACCGTCCCGAGATGGCCTCCGCCGACTATGCGATGGGCCTGCTCGGCGTGCTGATGTTCTTGTCCCCGTGGGTCATGGACTTCAGCGGCTTCAGTGGCGCATCCTGGACCGCATGGGTGGTCGGGATAGTGACCGTGGTGGTCGCGGTGGCAGCGCTGCCGGCGGTGTCGGGCCGGCTGCACGATATGGCTCCACATCACTGACGACCATGACCAGACCCCGTCGTGCCGGGCGTCGCCGCAGTGCGAAAACCGACGGCGACGCCCGTCAACTCATCCTGGACGCGGCTGAAAAGCTTTTCGCGGCACAGGGGTTCGACGGCACCCCGACGGCGGCGATCGCCGCGATCGCCGACGTGCCCAAGGGTCTGGTCTTCTACTATTTCCCCACCAAGAATTCGATCCTGTCGGCCCTGATGGCCGAACGGGTGCCGCCACAACCCATCGAGGACATCGACACCGTGGTCGCACCGGGTGATCCGGCGGCCAGCCTCGTCAATCTCGATGCGGCACTGAACCTTCGCGACCACCATTCCTCGGTGCTCCGGGTCATCATGTGGCGCGAGGCCGACACCCACCCCGACGTCCGACGCCAGCTACGGCAGCTACGCGATCAACTCCTCGACGTCACCGCCCGCGTCCTGCAGGCCAGCACCCCAACCCCGATCCGCCCCGGCACCCTGCGCGCCTGCGCCGCCGCCTGGGTCTCGGCCATGTTCGCCATCGCCAGCACCGACCGCCTGCACGCCCTCGACGGCGTCCCACTGCCGACGACCGACGAGATCCTCAATGTGGCTCAGGTGGTGGCGGCGGGCATGACGCAGCTCGGTTGACGACGCTGTTCGGGCGTTATGACCGCGGCTACCCGGCGGGCGCGGCCAAGTGCGAAATCAGGCCGCTTACCGGATCTCGCCGTAGAGCCTCGGCCCAGATTTCGATATCGGGGGCCGACAGCAATCCGATATCGCAGACATGCACGGCATCATGGCCATCCTCGGCCAACACACGTGCCACAGCGGGAGGCAGTTGCGCATCGACGACAAATCTCAAGATGCGGTCCGCAGGATGGGGTGGTCTGCTTCGGCGGCCGCGAATGCGAGGCAGGCTCGGATATCTTCCAGCTCCAGGTAGGGATAGTCTTCGAGAATCGAATCCTCGGTCTCCCCTGCTGCCAGCAGTTCGAGTACGTCGCTCACTCGAATGCGCATACCGCGAATGCAGGGTCGCCCCCCGCACTGATTCGGATCGAACGTAATCCTCGACACCGAACCAGCATAGCGGCGGCGGGCGGCCACAGCCTTACACCTGCGGATTCTCCGGACACCCCGCTCAGCCTGCGCGATCGCGACGCCATGTCGTGGTAGCAATAACTGCCATGCAGGTTATCCAGCGTTTGATAACCGGCGCGCTCCTCGGCGCCTCTGCGGTTCTCTTGGTCGGGACGGTTCCAGCCCCGGCGTTACCCCGCTATCCCGTGGCCGACCCCGACCCCTTCTATTCGCAGCCCGATGATCTCGCGGCGCACCAGCCCGGTGATGTGCTGGCGGTGCGGCGGTTGCCGCCGCTGCTGACCTTCCCCGGCACCACGCTGACGCTGGTGAAGTTCCGCTCCACCAATTCGCGCGGCCTGCCCATCGCGGCCACCACCACCGTGCTGACGCCGCCCGGGTCTCGCCCCGGTGGGCCGCTGCTGTCGTATCAGCACATCATCAACGGGCTCGGACCGTCCTGCGCGGTATCGCGGGTCCTCTACACCGCCGACCCGAATCTGCAGGTCCGCGAGGCCGTCGCGCTCAATCTGCTGCTACTTCGCGGCTGGAGCATTGCCCTGCCGGACCACCTCGGGCCGACCTTCGCCTACGGCGCGGCCCGGCTCGGTGGGCAGATCACCCTCGACGGAATCCGTGCGGCGCAGCGCGTTCCGGAACTCGCACTCGAGCACAGCCCGGTCGCCATGGCCGGCTACTCCGGCGGCGGCATGGCCACGGCGTGGGCGGCCGCGCTGGCGCCGAGCTACGCGCCGGATCTGCGGTTGGCCGGCGCCGCGGCCGGTGGAGTCCCGGTGAATCTGGTGCGGATGCTGGAAGGGCTGCAGTTCAACCCGCATCCAGGATTCGGTCTGGTGATGGCGGCAGCGATCGGGCTCGAACGCGAATATCCCGAGCGCTTCCCGATCAGCGATAACCTCAACGCGACCGGATTGGCGGCGCGCGATCAGATGGCCAACGGCTGCACCAACGAAATCATCGCCACCGGCGCCGGGCGCAGTGTCCGCGACTACGCCAGCAATACCTCGCTCATGCACGATGACGACGCCAGGGCGGTGCTCGAGGAGAACAGCCTGGAACTGTTCGATCAAGAACCGAATATCCCCATCTACGAATGGCATTCGCCCCACGACCCGCTCATACCGATCGACTCCATCGTCGCCACCAATCGCCGCTACTGCGATGCGGGCGTGCCGGTGCTGGCCGAAGGGCTCCCGACGCCGGAGCATCTTTCGGCCGCGGTACTCGGGCTGCCGGGCGCGATCGCATGGCTGGACGCCCGGTTCCGTGGTGAACCGGCGCCGAGTAACTGCTGACCGCTCCGTACCTGGGTTCGCCGGAAGCCGTTCCTACACAAGGTTCGAGCATCAGGCCCGGCCCGTCTACGCCGCCGTAACGCGGGCGCCAGCGCGCAGAATGACGGCCCCCTCGGGTAAGAATGACCTCATGGATGCCGATTACAACGGTCTCGGAGATGGACTTCGTGCCCGCCAGGAGGGTTTTCACCGCACCGAACGGGAGCCCGTCGAACCAGCCGTCGCCATGGCGGCCGGACTGACCGGTGCGGACACCACCACCACTACCAACGGGGCACTGCCCACCCGCACGGCGGCCCAGCCCGCCTCGTTCGACTGGTCGCCGACACAGCTGCCGCCCATGCCGGAGCCACGCCAAGCCGTCCCGCCATCGGAACCCGAACCGGCCCAGGGCATCGGACTGACCAGCATCGACGCCGCGGCGAGCGCGCCGGCCACCTCGTCTATCGCGGTCCCCTCCACTGTCGCAAAGACCGAAACTCCAGCCCCTGCCCCGAAGCAGGAACCCGAGGCCCCGGGGTCCAACCCGACACCGGCACCACGCTCCGCCATCCCGTCCCGACGCGCAGCCCGCGCTGCCGCCGAAGCATCGGCTGAACCATCCGCCGAACCACCACTGCCACTACCGACCGCCGACGGCGGCGTCGACCTACACCGAATCATGCGACTACTGCTCGCCAGCGACGAACTCAACGCCCTCGCCGCCAAAGCCGAAGCGGGCAACCTTTCCAACGAGGAGGTCATCCGGACCGCCCGCCGCACCCGCGCCGCCGCCGTGGAGGTCGTCTCGGCCTGGTACGGCGGTTCCACCCAGATGGTGCAGTTCGCACAGGCACTGTTACAGGCCGCCGGCGAATCGGACTGAAACGTCCCTTGGCCGGGCCGGCCGGCCGCAAAGAAACTCGAATACGAAACGGCGCCGCTCCAGCTGGAGCGGCGCCGTTTCGCGCAGTCGGACCACATTCGAGCTGGGCGTATTCCGACAACGGCCGCACCAACGGCGATACTTGGGACGAAGCATGGGGCCCGCAATAGAGAGAGGACTGCATGAACGTCGATGTACGCGATCTGAGGGATCACCTAGACCGTCACCTCGCCGCGGTGCGATCCGGTACACCTCTTATGGTTACCGACCACGGTCGACCAATCGCTCGGATCGTCCCCGTAGACCAGCAGACGCCACGGAAAGCAGGCCGCGTCTCGGCGGCCCGCACTCTGAAAGGGCCTGCACCAGAACCGATCCAAGGAATTGGTATCGCTAGCGACCTCATCGACGACCAGCGGCTCTGATCGGAAACCAATCGGCGCGTGGAAGTCCTTGGCCATCGCGACTTTCGACAACAACGCGCCTGACGAGTAGTCCGGTACGCCACGCGAAAAACAAAACGGCGCCGCTCCTTTCGGAGCGGCGCCGTTCGGCGTTACGTCAGAAGATCAGGCAACGATCTTGGTGACGCGACCGGCGCCGACGGTGCGGCCACCTTCGCGGATCGCGAAGCGCAGGCCCTCGTCCATGGCGACCGGCTGGATCAGCTTGACGGACATCTCGGTGTTGTCACCGGGCATGACCATCTCGGTGCCCTCGGGCAGGGTCACAACGCCCGTCACGTCAGTTGTACGGAAGTAGAACTGCGGACGGTAGTTGTTGAAGAACGGGGTGTGGCGGCCACCCTCGTCCTTCGACAGGATGTAGGCCTGACCCTCGAACTCGGTGTGCGGGGTGGTGGTGCCCGGCTTCACGACGACCTGGCCGCGCTCCACGTCCTCACGCTTCAGACCACGAACCAGCAGACCGACGTTGTCGCCCGCCTGGCCCTGGTCCAGCAGCTTGCGGAACATCTCGACACCGGTGACGGTGGTCTTGGTGGTCTTCTCCCGGATGCCGACGATCTCGACTTCCTCGTTCACGTTGATCACGCCACGCTCGACGCGACCGGTGACCACGGTGCCACGACCGGTGATGGTGAAGACGTCCTCGATCGGCATCAGGAACGGCTTGTCGGTCTCACGGACCGGGTCCGGGATGGACTCGTCGACAGCGTTCATGAGCTCCAGGATCGACTCCGACCACTTCGCGTCGCCCTCGAGCGCCTTCAGGCCCGAAACGCGCACGACGGGGGCGTCCTCGTCGAACTCCTGCGAGGCCAGCAGCTCGCGGACCTCCATCTCGACGAGCTCGAGGATTTCCTCGTCGTCGACCATGTCCGACTTGTTCAGCGCGACCAGGATGTAGGGCACGCCGACCTGACGGGCGAGCAGCACGTGCTCACGGGTCTGCGGCATCGGGCCGTCGGTGGCGGCGACCACGAGGATGGCACCGTCCATCTGCGCCGCACCGGTGATCATGTTCTTGATGTAGTCGGCGTGACCCGGGGCGTCGACGTGCGCGTAGTGGCGCTTCTCGGTCTGGTACTCGACGTGGGAGATGTTGATCGTGATACCACGAGCCTTCTCCTCCGGCGCCTTGTCGATCTGATCGAAAGCGAAGCTCTCGTTCAGGTCCGGGTACTTCTCCGCCAGCACCTTGGTGATCGCTGCGGTCAGCGTGGTCTTGCCGTGGTCGACGTGACCGATGGTGCCGATGTTGACGTGCGGCTTCGTCCGCTCGAACTTCGCCTTCGCCACTGTGGGGCCCTCCTGGACTTGTTGGTGCGTGCAGTTGCAGCAGTGCGGTTTTTACTTACTTGGGTCGTACAGACGCCCGGCTGATGGGGCAGAGCTCGCGCCCTGCCCCGTCGTACTACTCGCCGGTCGCCTTGGCGATGATCTCCTTCGACACGTTGGCCGGAACCTCCGCGTACGAATCGAACACCATGGAGTAGTTCGCCCGGCCCTGGGTCCTAGACCGCAGGTCACCGATGTAGCCGAACATCTCCGAGAGCGGAACCAGCGCCTTGACGACACGGGCACCACTGCGTTCCTCCATGGCCTGGATCTGGCCACGGCGGGAGTTCAGATCGCCGATCACATCGCCCATGTAATCCTCGGGCGTGATGACCTCGACCGCCATGAGCGGTTCGAGGATCACCGGACCGGCCTTACGGGCCGCTTCCTTCAGGGCCTGCGAGCCGGCGATCTTGAACGCCATCTCCGAGGAGTCGACGTCATGGTACGCGCCGTCGAGCAGGGTCACCTTCAGGTTGACCAGCGGGTAACCGGCGAGCACACCGTACTGCATGGCGTCCTGCGCACCGGCGTCGACCGATGGGATGTACTCGCGCGGCACGCGGCCACCGGTGACCTTGTTCTCGAACTCGTAGGTCGCACCGTCTTCGCCGACGAACGGCTCGACCGCGATGATGACCTTCGCGAACTGGCCGGAACCACCGGTCTGCTTCTTGTGCGTGAACTCGAGCTTCTCGACCTTCTTGGTGATGGTCTCGCGGTAGGCTACCTGCGGCTTACCGACGTTCGCCTCGACCTTGAACTCGCGCTTCATCCGGTCGACCAGGATGTCGAGGTGCAGCTCGCCCATGCCGCCGATGACGGTCTGGCCGGTCTCCTGATCCAGCTTCACCGAGAAGGTGGGGTCCTCTTCGGACAGCTTCTGGATCGCGGTGCCCAGCTTTTCCTGGTCGGACTTGGTCTTGGGCTCGATGGAGACCTCGATGACCGGGTCCGGGAAGGTCATGGACTCGAGCACGATCTGGTTGTTCGGATCGCACAGGGTGTCGCCGGTGGTGGTGTCCTTGAGGCCGATCACCGCGTAGATGTGGCCCGCGGAGACCTGGGGAACCGGGTTCTCCTTGTTGGAGTGCATCTGGAACAGCTTGCCCAGACGCTCCTTCTTGCCCTTGGTCGCGTTGATGACCTGGGCGCCGGAGTCGACCTTGCCCGAGTACACCCGGATGTAGGTCAGCTTGCCGAAGAAGGGGTGCACCGCGATCTTGAACGCCAGCGCGGCGAAGGGCTCGTCGGCACTCGGCTTGCGAGTGATGAGCTCTTCTTCCTTGCTGGGGATGTGACCCTGCACGGACTCGACATCCAGCGGCGAGGGCAGGTAGTCCACGACGGCGTCGAGCATGGGCTGCACGCCCTTGTTCTTGAACGCCGAACCGCACAGCACCGGGTAGAGCTCGGAGTTGACGGTCATCTTGCGGATGGCGCCCTTGATCTCATCGATCGAGAGCTCTTCGCCACCGAAGAACTTCTCCAGCAGCGCCTCGTCCGACTCGGCGACGGTCTCGAGCAGCTCCTGGCGGTACTGCTCGGCCTTCTCCTGGAGGTCCGCGGGGATTTCCTGGACCTCGTACTTCTCACCGAGCTTGGTCTCGCCGGTCCACACCTTGGCGTTCATCTCGACCAGGTCGACGATGCCCTCGAAGGTGTCCTCCGCGCCGATCGGCAGCTGGATGACCAACGGCTTGGCGCCGAGGCGGTCCTTGATGGTCTGCACGGTGAAGTAGAAGTCCGCACCGAGCTTGTCCATCTTGTTGACGAAGCAGATGCGCGGCACGTCGTACTTGTCGGCCTGACGCCACACCTGCTCGGACTGCGGCTCGACGCCTTCCTTGCCGTCGAAGACGGCGACGGCGCCGTCGAGCACGCGCAGCGAACGCTCCACCTCGACGGTGAAGTCCACGTGGCCCGGGGTGTCGATGATGTTGATCTGGTTCTGGTTCCAGAAACACGTCACCGCCGCGGAGGTGATGGTGATGCCGCGTTCCTGTTCCTGTTCCATCCAGTCGGTGGTCGAGGCACCGTCGTGGGTCTCACCGATCTTGTAGTTCACACCGGTGTAGAACAGGATTCGTTCTGTTGTCGTCGTCTTGCCCGCATCGATGTGGGCCATGATGCCGATGTTGCGGACCTTGTTCAGGTCGGTGAGCACGTCCTGTGCCACGGAAATCTTCCCCGCTCTGCTCTGTTAGCGATCAGCTAGTTGGGATTCTCGGGGACGACCGGCGAGGTCGTCACTATGTCAACGCCGGAAGCGGCACCGAAGTGCCGCCCCCGGCCGTGATGATTGCCGACCCCACCAGCGATGGGCCGGGCAGTCGTCACCAGCGGTAGTGCGCGAAGGCCCGGTTGGATTCGGCCATCTTGTGGGTGTCCTCGCGACGCTTCACCGAGGCGCCGAGGCCGTTGCTGGCATCGAGCAGCTCGTTGGCCAGACGCTCGACCATGGTCTTCTCACGACGAGCGCGCGAGTAGTTGACCAGCCAGCGCAGCGCGAGGGTGTTGGAGCGACCCGGGCGAACCTCGACCGGCACCTGGTAGGTGGCGCCACCGACACGACGGGGCTTCACCTCGAGGGCGGGCTTGACGTTGTCGAGGGCGCGCTTGAGGGTGACGACCGGATCGGTGCCGGTCTTCTCGCGCGCCTGCTCGAGCGCACCGTAGACGATGCGCTCTGCGGTCGACTTCTTGCCGTCGAGCAGGATCTTGTTGACCAGCTGAGTGACCAGCGGCGACCCGTAGACCGGGTCGTTGATCAGCGGACGCTTGGGAGCGGGGCCCTTGCGTGGCATATCAGCTCTTCTCCTTCTTGGCGCCGTAGCGGCTGCGGGCCTGCTTGCGGTTCTTCACACCCTGGGTGTCGAGCGAACCGCGGATGATCTTGTAGCGCACACCGGGGAGGTCCTTCACACGACCGCCGCGCACGAGCACCATCGAGTGCTCCTGCAGGTTGTGGCCTTCACCCGGGATGTACGCCGTGACCTCGACCGCGCTGGTCAGGCGAACACGCGCGACCTTACGCAGCGCGGAGTTCGGCTTCTTCGGGGTCGTGGTGTACACACGCGTGCACACGCCACGACGCTGCGGGCTCCCCTTGAGGGCCGCGGTCTTGGTCTTGGAGACCTTGTCGCGACGACCCTTGCGGACCAGCTGGTTGATGGTTGGCATAGACCGGCTTTCCTTATTGGTTATTGCGGTGTCGTATACGTGTCATCGAGTATTCACTCGCACGTCCGGCCACGTTTCTCGCGTCCCGAGGTCGGGCGTGTCGCGCGCAGGTCAGCAGCCCGATTCATGGGCACGCTGGAACTGTCGGCCGCTCTCGCTGGCCTACGTTCTGCGCTCGAACTTGCCCGCAAGCTTCCGGGCACAGCGATCCACGATACTCGGGTGCTCGAGCATGGGCAAAGCGGGGTCGATCACGCGGTGCGCGGCAAGTCTCTCACCTGGCCAGATTCAAGGTCAGCTCGACCAGCTTCTTCGCCGCACCGCACGGATCGGGGTGCGCGCTGCCTGCCCGGTAGTTCACCCACCAGCCGATGATGCCGGTATCGGCGGCGCTCGCGCTGACGCCGCACGAATCCGGATCGCCCGGCCGCCGCGTCTCCAGCGCGCTGCGCCCCTGCACGGTGATCGTGGTGGTGGTGTAGCCGAGCTTGTCGTTGTTGGTGCGCTCGTTGTTCAGCGAACCGATCTCGTACCAGTTCAGCGAGACCATGCCGCTGCCGGTCGCCCCGCCTTCCAGATCCCACATGCAGACCGCACCATAGAACGACGGCTGGACCATGCTGGTCTCGTCGACGACCTTCGCGATCTGGTCCTGGGTGACCACATCGCATTCACGCAGCAGCTTGTCGAAATCGGTGTTCACCGTGCTCGCCTCGGCGGCGCCGGTGGGCTGGGCCGAGCCCTCCACCGTGCGACCGCATCCGCCGAGCGTCAGTGTGACGCCCACCGCGGCCGTCACCGCCATCATCGCGCGCACGCGCCTGCCCCCGCCCGTCATCACCACTCCCCTCATTGCAGCCTCTGCACGGTCAGCTCGGCCAGTTGCCGCATCCGGTCGCACGGATTGCCACCATTCGCCTCGAACAACCCGTAGGACATCGACCATTCGAAGAAGTCGTCACCGATCTGCACGGCCAGATCGCACACCGACCCGCTCGGCTCCAGCGCCTGGAAGCCGTTCTTGCCCGCGACCTCGATCGACTGCGGATTGCGGCCCTGGGTGGTGACCCAGGCGCGTTCGCGTTCGATCGGACTTCCGCGGAAGGAGGCGAAGGTGACGCTGGTCGAGCCGCTGCCCGAGGCCTGCCAGTTGCAGCCGGTCGAATTCTTGAAGACCTGCGAGATCTGCGTCATCCCCGCGACTTCGCGCACCTCGTCATCGGTGACGTGACCGCATTCGCCGACGAACGGGCCGAGCGTGGCGACCTTCGGCGGCGGGCGATGCGGCGCCTGGGGTGAATCGCCCTCCTCGCTGGAGCCGCACGCCGACAGCAACAGCGTCAGGGCCGTCACCGAGACGAGGACCGACGGGATTCGCATGCGATGAACTCTACCGACCGCCTCGCGAGTCGGCCTCGGCTACAAATTCCCGCGGGCGTCCTGTTCGCGCTCGATGGCCTGGAACAAGGCCTTGAAGTTGCCCTTGCCGAAACCGAGGGAGCCGTGGCGTTCGATGAGTTCGAAGAAGACGGTGGGGCGGTCGGTGAGCGGGCGGCAGAAGATCTGCAGCAGATAACCGTCCTCGTCGCGGTCGACAAGGATGCCGCGAGATTGCAACTCCTGCACCGGAACTCGGACATGGCCGATGCGGGCGCGCAGTTCGGGGTCCTGATAGTAGGCGTCGGGGGTCGCCAGGAATTCGACTCCTTCGCGGCGCAGGCTGTCCACGCAGGACAGGATGTCGGCGGTGGCCAGCGCGATGTGCTGGACGCCGGGGCCGCGGTAGAACTCCAGGTATTCGTCGATCTGGGAACGCTTCTTGCCGACCGCGGGCTCGTTGAGCGGAAACTTCACCCGGTGATTGCCATTGGCCACCACCTTGCTCATCAGCGCCGAATACTCGGTGGCGATATCGTCACCGACGAACTCCGCCATATTCGTGAAACCCATGACTCGGCGGTAGAACTCGACCCATTCGTCCATCCGGCCCAGCTCCACATTGCCGACCACGTGGTCGATCGCCTGGAACAGCCGGGCGGGTGCGTCGGGCCGCGGCCGGAAGGCCGAGCGGCGCGCGATATAGCCGGGCAGATAGGGGCCGAGATAACCAGAACGATCGACGAGGGTGTGCCTGGTCTCGCCGTAGGTGGCCAGCGCGGCCGAACGGACCGTGCCGAATTCGTCGCTCTCGTCATGCGGTTCGACAAGAACGGTGGCGCCGTGCCTGCGCGCCCAATCGACGCACCGGTCCACGTCGGGAACTTCCAGCGCGATATCGACGACACCGTCGCCGTGGCGATCGTGGTGGGCGATCAGCGCACTGTCCGGATCGACGGCACCCTTGACCACGAACCTGGCGCCACCGCTGCGCAACACGAACGCCTTGTGATCGCGATTGCCGGTCTCCGGTCCCGAGTAGGCCTCCAACCGCATGCCGAACGCCGACTCCATGAAGTGCGCGGTCTGGGTCGCGTTGCCGACCACCCACACCAGGGCGTCCCAGCCGATCACCGGAAACGGATCGACACTGTCATCGTGGTCCACCAGTCCGACCAGAGTGCGCAGCTCACCGTCGGTCGGGGTGCCGGCACGCCGGGCGTCCGGCATCTGCTCGAGAGTCATGAACCAAGGAAATCGCCGACCGGAACGGTAGGCAACCAGCGGTGTTTTCGGTAGACACACTGGCGGATCGGCCTAGTAACTGGCCACCGATGCTGAGCAGATTGACTAGCATTGGGGAATCACGCGCTGTCCCGAACGGAGGCCGCCATGTCGCGCACACCGGCGAAACTCGACGATCTCGATCTCGCGATCCTCACCGCGATGCACGAGTACCAGAAAGCGGGAATTCTGGAGCTGTCGCGGCGCACCCGGGTTGCGCGCGCCACCGTGCAGTCGCGCATCGCGCGGCTGGAGGAATCAGGGGTGATCTCCTCCTACGACCCGCAGATCGACGTGACCGCCGCGGGTTTCGAGGTGCAGGCCTTCGTCACCCTGGAGATCGCCCAGGGGGCGCTCGACGCCGTCGCTGCCGAACTGGACGCGATACCGGGTGTTCTAGAGGCGTATGCGACGACCGGATCCGGCGATGTGCTGTGCCGGATCGGCGCGGATTCGCATACCGGACTCCAGGAGGTGCTGCTGAGTATCGACCGCACGAGTCCGGTGGTTCGTTCGCACAGTGTGATCGTGCTGTCGACGGTGGTCGAGCGGCGCACCCTGCCACTGCTGCGCACTCTCACCCCGACCGGGACCAGTAAGGCGCCTGCCTACCGCGAAGGTCGGTAGCGCGAGCCGTCGGACTCATGCCCGCAGGCGCCATGGTCGTTCAGCGCAGGGTGACGACGACCTTGCCGGTCGCGGTGCGATTATCCAGCGATGCGACGGCGTCGGCGGCCCGCTCGAGCGGGAACAGCACCGGCTGCGGCGCGGTGATCGCGCCCGAGGCGAGCAGCGGCTCCACCTCGGCCCACTGTTCGGCAAGGTAGCCCGGATGCGTCATGACCCATTCACCCCAGGCCGCGCCGATCACCTCGACGTTCTTGAGCAACAGTCGGTTCACCTTCACCGTGGGGATTTCACCCGCGGTGAAGCCGACGACCAGCAGCCTGCCCGCCGAGGCGAGTGAACGGACGCTGTCGGTGAAGCGGTCGCCGCCGACCGGGTCGAGCACGATATCCACCCCGCGACCGCCCGTCAGCTCCTTCACCGCGGCCAGCCAGCCATCGGCGAGCACCACATCGGTGGCGCCATTGGCCCTCGCGACCTCGGCCTTCTCCTCGGTGCTTACGACCGCGATGGTGCGCCCGGCTCCGAGCGCGGCCGCCATCCGCAGTGTCGACGTGCCGATACCGCCCGCGGCACCGTGCACCAGCACCGTCTCCCCAGCCGCCAGCCTGCCGCGGTTGCGCAGGCAGAAGTGGACGGTCAGATCGTTGAACAGGATTCCCGCGCCCGCTTCCAGCGACACGTTGTCGGGTAGGCGGAACACCATCTCGGCAGGCGCGAGAGCCACCTCGGCCATGGCATTGCCGAGCAGCGTCAGCGCGACGACCCGGTCACCGGGGCGCACATGGGCGCCCTCGGGCGCTTCCCGCACTACACCGGCGACCTCGCCACCGACGACGAACGGCAGCTGCGGCTTCATCTGATACAGCCCGCGCGTCATCAGTACATCGGGAAACGCGACCCCCGCGGCGTGCACATCGATGACCACACCACCGGCGTACGGCGTGGGTTCCGCGATGTCGACGACCTCGATCGATTCGGGTCCTTCCAGCTTGCTGACCTGGGCTGCGCGCATGTGCCGACCTCTTCCGTCTCTCCGGCGCCGTCGCCGTCGGCGACGCCGAATCCCAACCTAATAGGCACCGGGCCGCAGCGCTCACCCGCCGTCCGCGCAGCGCCCGATCCGTTGCCGAGAGCCCCTGTTCAGCGCCAACACCTTTGTTAAGCTCGGCCCAGTCGTATCGGGAGGGAAGGGGGACATCCGTGAGCGGTAACGAAGACACGAAGACCGTCCGCGTCGATCCGGAGGTGCTGCGCGGTTTCGCACAGCAACTGGGCGGCGAGGCACAGAACGTGACCGGCCTCGGCACAGCGGAAGACGCGAATATCAGCGGTGCGGTCACCGCGCTACCCGGCACAGCCTTCGGTACCGCCGCCCAGCATGCCTGCGACGCCACCGGTCAATGCCTGCAGCGCATCAGCGACCGGCTCACCACCGTCGCCGACAGCCTGCGCAATACCGCGGGCGCCTATGAACTCACCGAAGCCGACTTCGAGCAGAAGCTGAAGACGATCGGGCTACCGCAGTGACACTGACCATCCCCGACGTCGAACAGTGGAAGCCCGACCAGCTCGCCACCGCCGCCACCAACGCAGCCAATATCGCCACCCGCCTCGACGGCCTCACCGCCTCCGGCCGCACCAACACCGAGACCCTGGAGTGGACCGGTCCGGCCGGTACCGCCGCCAAGACCAGGATGGACACCGAGAAGACCCGCGCGGGCGCGGTCAGCAAGGCGCTACTGGAGCTGCAGACCGCGCTGAACGTCGAGGTCGGCAACCTCACCGAGACCAAGAGCAAGGTCCTGCAACTGCGCGACGGCGCCCAGACGCCGGGCGGCGAGATGCCCGGCTTCCAGGTCGCCGCCAACGGCACCGTCAGCGCCCAGGCTCGCATGGACTACCTGCGCAAGCACGCCGAGGGCAAGGCCAACGTCGAGGGTGAATGCCTGGCCGAGATGTATCTGGCCGCCGTGCATCAGTGGCATATCGCCAATGCTCTGAAGGCCGCCGCCGACGCCGCCGAACGCGCCCGCGTCCAGGTCGACAATGCCGCGAACAAGCTCGACCAGGCCTTCGCCGGTCTCGGTGACCCCACCCTCAACGTCCCCGCGCCTGCGGCCCCGGCCACCACCCCCGCCTCGACTCCGGCACCGAAGAGCGACAAGCCGAGCACAACCGGCAATACCAGCCCGCTGATGTCGGGGTCGGGCGGTTCGAGCTCGTCGGGCGGCGGCTCGAGCTCGTCGGGAGGCGACGGCAGCTGGTCGGAAGCCGCACTCCAGTCCGGTGGCGCGCCGACCGAGATGCCGACGGGCGAGAAGGCACAATGGATCCAGGAAGCCATTCAGACGCTGCGCGAAAACGGTTACGACATTTCCGATTCCGATGCCGCGATCATCGCCGCGATCATCGAGAAGGAGTCCGGCGGTAATCCGAACGCGATCAACTTGTGGGACAGCAACGCCGCCGCGGGTATCCCATCGAAGGGCCTGATGCAGACCATCGACCCGACCTTCAACTCCTACAAGCTGGCGGGTCACGACGACATCTGGAATCCGGTCGACAACATCATCGCCGGATCCCGGTACGCGATCGAACGATACGGGTCGTTGAGCAATGTTCCGGGCATCGTGGCGATGGGACAGAACCAGAGCTACGTCGGCTACTGATCGCGGCGCCGGAGTGCGGAGTGGAAAGAAGCTACGCGACTGATGGAATTGCCGGTGCGGCGGCGCCCGATGGGCCCCGACCTGGCGGCTCGCCGCGAGAGTGTGACGCACGCCCCGTAAAGTCGTCTCACAAGAAGCACCGCATGAGAACGCGGCACACCGTGCAGCGCGAGGAGCACAAGTGTCACTCGATCAGCCACTCGCCCCGCTTCCACAGGAGGACATGGGCTTTGCTTCGGCTTGGCCCGTACGAGCCGGCGATGTGGATCCGTACAACCGGCTGCGATTCGACGGCGTCGCCCGCTACCTGCAGGACATCGCCTGGGAGCAGCTGCAGCAGACACTATTGGAGCGAACCGATCCGAACTGGATCGTCCGGCGCACCGTCATCGACGTCATCAAGCCCATCATGTGGCCGGACCAGGTCCGGCTGGTGCGCTGGTGTTCGGCCATGTCGACCCGCTGGACGAATATGCGGGTGCGGATCACCAGCGACAACGGCGGCCTGATCGAGACCGAGGGCTTCTGGATCAATATCAGCGAGTCGAACAACCGCCCGGCCCGCATCAGCGACGAGGGCCTGTCCTACCTGGCCCAGACCGCGCAGGAGCATCGGTTGCGCTGGCGGCCGTGGCTCACCGACGCCACCCCGGCGGAATCGGACACCGACCTGCCGTTCCCGGTCCGCGCCACCGATATCGACCAGTACAACCACGTCAACAATGCCTGCTACTGGCAGGCGGTCGAGCAGTATCTGGTCGACTACCCGAAGCTCGTCGCCGGTCCGCACCGGGCCGTCATCGAATACGTGGCTCCGGTGCTGGCCCGCGAGCACATCACGGTCCGCAGCCGCTACGAGCCGGGCGACGGTGCCGGCTCCCCGACGCTGCGGCTGTGGTTCGTCGTCGGCGGCACCACCACGACCATCGTCCGCGTCATGCCGCTGCCCAGCTGATCGAGTGACACCTGGCCGTGGCCGCCTCTCGGCGTGCGCCGCGGCCGGGTGCCACTCGGTGCGTCTCAGCCGTTGGCAGCCTTGAGCAGGTCGGGACGGGTGGTGAACTTGACCCGCGGACGACCCGCGGACTTGCCGGCGGTGCGTTCGGCCTGGTCGATGGCACGCCAGCCGTCGCGGTCGACCAGATCGGGCTGCCGCTGCTGAATCAGCGCCCGCAACGCGGCCCGGTCGGCGCGCGGTGCGCCCAGCTTGCCCGCGATGAAGTCGGCGATCAGGCCCTCGACCGTCTCCTCCGAGTCGACCCGGTTGGAGCCGATCACCCCGCGCGGTCCGCGCTTGATCCAGCCGCTCACGTACACGCCCGGCACCGGTGTGCCGTCTTCGCCGATGACCCGCCCGTGCTCATTGGGGACCACGGCCCGCCGTTCGTCGAACGGAAGACCCGTGACGGGTTCACCGCGGTAGCCGATCGAACGCAGCACCAGCGACGCGGGCAGGCCGCCGGTGCGGTCGGTGGCGCGGGCGATCAACTGCTCACCCTCGCTGAGCAATTCGTTGTGCACGTATTCCAGCGATTCCACCCGGTCGGTACCGGTGAGCCCGGTGGGCGAGGCCAGGTAGCGGAACACGATCCGCTTGTTCGCCGGATCACGCGGCGCGTCCGCGAATTCCTGCGCCAGGGTGTATTTGAGCGCGAGCGAGGGCTCCACGTCCGGATCGTCGAGCACCGCCTGGCTGCCCGGATCGAGTTCCAGATCGGCCGGGTCGACGACGATGTCGACGCCCTTCAGATGCGCCAGCGCCATGAACTCCGGCGAGGAGTAAGCCGCCTGCAGCGGGCCACGCCTGCCGAGCACGACGACCTCGCGGATATTGCTGCGGCGCAGCGCGTCCAGCGCGTGGTCGGCGATATCGGTCTTGGCGAGCTCGTCGGGATCGACGGTCAGCACCCTGGCGACGTCGAGGGCGACGTTGCCGTTACCGACGATGACCGCCCGCTCACCCGACAGGTCGAATTCCCGGTCGGCGTAGTCGGGATGCCCGTTGTACCAGGCGACGAACTCGGTCGCGGAATGGCTGCCGGGCAGGTCCTCGCCGGGGACGCCCATATGCCGGTCGGACGCGGCGCCGACGGCGTAGAGCACGGCGTGATGGTGCTCGAGCAGCTCGTCATGGGTGATGTGGTTGCCGACCTCGACGTTGAGGTAGAACTGCAGCGTGTCCCGGCGGAACGCCGATTCGAACATGCTCGACACACCCTTGGTGCCCGGGTGGTCCGGGGCGACGCCTGCGCGCACCAGACCCCACGGTGTCGGCAGCCGATCGAAGATCTCCACCTCGACGTCGGAGCGGCGCAACAGCTCATCGGCGGCGTAGCAGGCGGCGGGCCCGGCACCGACGATGGCGACGCGTAGTGTGCCGAGATCCTTCGGTGGTCTCGTCGGCGCGGCGATCGGGTCGAAGTTCGACTCCAGCGGATGACGCTGGAAGTAGGCGGCGTTGACGTCGCGGAACCGGGCCAGCGATGCGGTCAGGTCGTCTTCGGGGAAGATGGCCTCCACCGGGCACGCGTCGACACAGGCTCCGCAGTCGATACAGGTGTCGGGGTCGATGTAGAGCATCTCGGTCGTCGCGAACTCCGGCTGGTCCGGGGTGGGTCGGATGCAGTCGACCGGGCACTCGGAAACGCAGCTGGCGTCATTGCAACAACGCTGCGTGATTACGTAGGCCATATTGTGCAGATCCTCGAAAACTGTGCGTGGGCTATGACCACCCCGGGTTGCGGGTGGTGCGGCGTCATGGTGGGGATCACGGAGTGACCGGTGGGCCGCCGTTGTGTGACGCCTCTTTCAGTTTGCCTCGAGTGTGGCCAGAGTCTCCGCACCGGAGGGCTTACGGTGGTGCCATGGTGCGGACTCTGATCCTCATGCGGCACGGTAAATCGGCCTATCCGGACGGCGTCGACGACCACGAACGCCCGCTCGCACCGCGTGGATTGCGCGAGGCGGGCCTGGCCGGACAGTGGTTGCGCGAGACCCAGCCGCCGATCGACGCGGTGCGCTGTTCGACAGCGACCCGTACTCGCGAAACCCTCGCCGCCACCGGCGTGACCGCCCCGGTGGTCTACGAACGCGGCATCTACGAGGCCTCGCCGCAGACCCTGATCGAACTGGTCCAGCTCAGCGACGACGACGTGGCCACCCTCCTCGTGATCGGGCACGCGCCCGGGATGCCGTGGACCGCGTGGGAGCTGGCAGGCAATCGCGACTCGACACCCGCGATCGAGCTGAGTCGCAAGTTCCCCACGTCGGCGCTCGCGGTGCTGCGTTTCGACCGGCCGTGGACGGAGGTCGATCCGGGGACCGGCGATCTGGTGAGCTTCCACGTGGCGCGATGACGACGTAGAGGCCCCTTGCCGGGCCCGGCCGGTCTCAGCGCAGCAGTTTGCCGCCGTACACGGCGACGCCGCCCAGCACCACCAGCAGTACCAAGGCTGCGATTCCGCCGAACAACCACCACACGACCCCGAGCGCCAGCGCGAACGGCGCGACGGCGATGGCGGTGATCACCGGGCTTTCCCGGACCGTGGCCCAGGCCGAACGGGCCCGGACGCGGTCGATTTCCTTACCTGGCATGGCTCCAGGGTAGGCCGGAACCGGCGAACGTGTCGGTGGTCGGTGCGATGCTCGTCACATGGATTGGAAAATCGAACTCGTGGCCATCCCGGTGACAGATGTCGACCGTGCCAAGGATTTCTACACCAAGATCGGTTTCAATGCCGATCACGACCACTCCCCCACCGAGGACATCCGTTTCGTGCAGCTCACGCCGCCGGGCTCCGGATGCTCGATCTGTATCGGCCGCGGCATCACCGAGGCGGCGCCAGGCAGTGTCGAGGGCATGCAGATAGTGGTCGCCAGCGCCGAGCAGGCCTATCAGCAGCTGACTGCCGCCGGTGTAGAAGCGGCGCCGGTGAAGGACCTCGGCTGGGGTCTGTTCACCTTCTTCGCCGATCCCGACGGCAACAAGTGGGCCGTGCAGGAGCTGCCGGATTACGCGGCAGGCTCGCCCAGCTGACCGGTTCCGGCCGCGCGGTGGTCGCGCCCCTCTCGATTCGTGTTTGCTTGGAGTGCACTCCAGGTGACTAACGTCGTCGGCGTTCGGCGAGAGGGGCCATCAGATGATCGAAACCGCACGTCAGGATGTAGACAGCACGGAGAGGGAGCGGCCGCGCTACTCGATCGGCGAGGTCGCCGATCGGTGTGGGCTGAGCCGGGACACGCTGCGCTGGTACGAGCGGATCGGGCTGATGGATTACATCGGCCGCGATCACACCGGCAAGCGCCGGTTCAGTGACCGCGATCTGGACTGGCTCGAATTGATCGGCCGCCTGCGCACCACGGGTATGTCGGTGGCGGACATGGTTCGGTACGCGGAACTCGTGCGTGCCGGGGATGACACGGTTCCCCAGCGTCTGGAGATGTTCCGGGCTACCCGCGAGGACTCGCTGGCCAAAATCGCCGAACTGCAACGGACGGTCGCCGTGCTCGACTACAAAATCGAGCTCTACGAGGGCAAGTCGACGACGGTCCGTCCGATCAGGTCTATCCACTGCGAAGGGACATCGTCATGACGAGCACGGACAGATTGGCCACCACTACTCTCGGCGCGGACGGTATCCGCGTGGGCACCCAGGGCCTCGGCTGCATGGGGATGAGCGAGTTCTACGGCAGCACCGATCTCGCGGAAGCCCGCGCCACGTTGGATCGAGCGCTGGAACTCGGCATCACGCTGTTCGATACCGCCGACATCTACGGGTCGGGCCATAACGAGGAGTTCCTCAGCGACTTCGTCCGAGCCAACCGGGAGCAGGTGGTCCTTGCCACCAAGTTCGGCATGCTCCGCAAGGCCGACGACCCGGTCTACCGCGGGTTCGACAACTCCCCCGGCTACATTCGCGACGCGGTCGAGGCCAGCCTGCGCAGGCTGGGAATCGACACCATCGACCTGTACTACATGCACCGGCGCGACCCCGAGGTGCCGATCGAGGACGCCGTCGGCACCATGGCCGAGTTGGTGCGGGAAGGCAAGGTGCGCGCGTTGGGCCTGTCCGAGGTGACCGGCGACGAACTGCGTGCCGCGCACGCCGTGCATCCCATCGCCGCGGTGCAGTCGGAATGGTCGCTGTTCTCCCGTGATGTGGAGAAGACCGCCGTGCCCGCGGCCGCCGAGCTCGGTGTGGCGTTCGTGCCGTACTCCCCGCTCGGCCGTGGCTTCCTCACCGGTTCGTTCAGCGCCGCGAACGAGCTGGGCGACGGCGACTTCCGCACCAGGATGCCCCGTTTCAGCGGGGACAATGCCGCGCACAACGCCGAACTACTCGCTCCGGTGCGCGCGATCGCCGAGGCACGCGGGCTGACACCTGCGCAGGTGGCGCTGGCGTGGGTGCATGCCCGGTCGGCCGTGCACGGCCTTCCGGTGGTGCCGATCCCCGGCACCCGCAAGCGCACACGGCTCGCGGAGAACGTGGGCGCGGCCGCGGTCACGCTGTCGACCGAGGAACTCGAGGCCTTGGAGCCCATCGCCGGTCAGGTCGCCGGGCCACGCTACGCGGATATGTCGTTCACCTCCGCGGGCCGCGAATGAGCTGCTCGGACTAGCATCCGAGAGTGGAGCCGACCGCGTACCGCATCCTCGCCGGTGCGGTACGCGGGACCGGCCCGATCGCAGGCTGCTCGAACTCATCGGTGTGAGAGGAGAGACGGACCATGACCGAATCGACGGTGGCGACCAAGGTTGTCCACAACGAGGGCAAGGACCGCTACGAAATCTGGTACGGCGACGAACTCGCCGGGTTCACCGAGTACGAGGAACGCGACGACGAGACGGTGTTCATCCACACCGAGATCGACAAGGCCTTCGGCGGCAAGGGCCTCGGCACCGTACTGGCCCGCAAGGCGGTCGAGGACGTCATCGCCCGCGGCCAGGTGATCCGGGCGGAGTGCCCGTTCATCAAGGCCTACCTCGACAAGCATTCCGAATACGACGAGCACGTTGTCGGCAAGGGCATTACTCGGTGAGCGAGCCGAGCGTTAGCGAGGTGGAGTCACGGAGCCGAGCGTTAGCGAGGTGGAGTCATGAGTGACCTGGATCCGCATCCGGCGGAGGCGCTGTGCGAACCGTCGCCGGGACCGGGTCCGGTCACCGAGTCGTATCCGGCGCGTGAGGTTCCACTCGGTGGGGTGCGCGGCGTCTTCGTCGAGCGGGTCCTGCCGCAGCGGGATCTGCCGACGGTCGGCGCCTGGTGCTTCCTCGACCATTTCGGCTCGCCCACCGTCACCAAGACCGGTGCGCCACCCGATATCGATCCGCATCCGCATATCGGTTTGCAGACGGTGACCTGGCCGTTCGAGGGCAAGATCCGGCATCGCGATTCCGTCGGCTCCGATGTCGAGAT
This sequence comes from Nocardia sp. NPDC059180, assembly GCF_042754945.1. Lineage (NCBI taxonomy): Bacteria > Bacillati > Actinomycetota > Actinomycetes > Mycobacteriales > Nocardiaceae > Nocardia > Nocardia sp. NPDC059180. The sequence continues at coordinate 156,734 of NZ_JBHZBU010000010.1, read as the reverse complement.
CGAACCCGGACAGCTGAACCTGATGACATCCGGACGCGGCATCGCGCATTCGGAGTACGGGGTCGCCGGCGCACCGGCCGGTCACGGATTGCAGTTGTGGGTCGCGTTGCCGAGCAGCGCCACCGGGATCGATCCACATTTCGAACAGCACCGCGAGCTGCCGGTATACGAGGACTCGGGTCTGCGCGCGATCGTCTTGCTCGGCACATTCGCGGGCGTCACGTCCCCGGCGGTCACCTACACGCCGCTGGTAGGCGCCGACGTGCACATCGATCCGGGTACCGAAGTGGTGCTGCCGGTCGACCCGGCCTTCGAATACGCGGTCCTGGTACTAGAGGGTGCAATATCGGTCGCCGGTGCGGATCTGAGCCCGGGCCCGCTGCTCTACCTCGGCACCGAACGCGACGAGCTGACCATCAGGAGCGGCCCGGGCGCGCACTTCGCGTTGATCGGTGGCGAACCGTTCGACGAGGATCTGGTCATGTGGTGGAACTTCGTCGCCCGCAGCCACGACGAGATCACCGCGGCCCGCGAGGATTGGGAGAACCGCGATGTCGAGCGGTTCGCCGATATCGCAGGGCATCCACCGCAGCAACGGATTCCGGCGCCACCACTGCCGGGTCTGCGGCTGAAACCACGCAAGCGCCGTTTCGGCGGGCACTGAACAACAGGCGACCCGGTACCGCCGTCACGACCCGGGCCGCCTGGGAAGTGCTCTCGATCAGGCTGATTCGGCCGGAAGGGCATCGAGGGCCCCGGTAGCTGTCGTTGAGGCCGTATTCCATGCCGGGTGGGGTTGTGAGGCACCACGAAACCATGCCGTACCACCACATTTGGTTTCTGCGAACGGCGCAGGACCGGTATGGTCTTCGCAACCCGAACCGGACATTTCGCCGATGGCGCCAGCACAAAGGACACGATGAGGCTCACGAGGATCACCGCGACGGCACTGCTCGCACTGGTCGCCACCGGCATCACCGCCGGGCTCGCACCGGCAGCACCCGCCCCCGACGAGCCGAAGCTCGACCTGTCCGGATCCGTGCAGCAGATCGACTACCGCGTCAACGCCGACCAGGACCGGCGCGCGGCCGTGACCACCATCGAAAACGGACGATTCGAACTGGTCGAGAACGACCGCGTAGTCACCCTCACCGACCGCACCGGCGAGGTCGTCGCCGCGTTCCCGATGGCGATCCGCCTCGGCGACAAGCAGGTCGACCTCACCCCGCTCATCGAAGCCGACGGCACCACCCTCACGCTCACGCCTGCAAAATCCGAGTCCGCACAGGCCCCGCTGCGCGACATCAATGCCGAGGAACGGTTCTTCGCCGAAGTCGAGCGCCATAAGCCCGCCATCATCACAGGCGCGGTCATCGGCGGCGCCATCGGTTTCATCCTCGGCTTGCCGCTCGGGCTGTTCGTGCTCGACTTCATCACCGTCCCCGTCGGCACCGTTGTAGGCGCCGCGATAGGCGCTTTCGCGGGTCTCGCACATTCCGGTGGACAGCCCGCTATCGATGCCGCAGTTGCATACTTGAGCCGCACCCCCTGATGCCCGGCGCCTCCCGGAGGCAATGACAGATTCGGCGTCTTCTGACCGGAATCCGGTGTCCCACCGCCGCCCGTGCACCGCGCTGAAGCCATCGTCATCGGCGGGAACACATTGTTCGCGGGACTTTCCAGCGCCGATTATGGTGCTCGTCGAATACGTGAGCAGGGAGTGGCGGCGTGCGGGTGCTGTTGTCAGCGAGCGGGACACGCGGCGATATCGAGCCGGCCTTGGGGCTCTCGCTGGCGTTGCGCGAGTTCGGGGCACAGGTGCGGGTGTGCGCGCCACCGGACTTCGCAGGGCGCTGCGCCGAACTGGCTGTACCGTTGGTGCCGATGGGGCCGCCGATTCCTGCTCTGCGCGGCGCTAGGGCCTCGCCGGCGGATCTGCTGGACTACGCGGACCGTTGGCCCGCAGCTCAATTCGACACGATCCCCGCGGCAGCCGCGGGATGCGATGCCATAATTGCGACCGGTATTACCGAGATCGCCGCCCGGTCGGCTGCTGAGGGACTGGGAATCCACTACCGGTACGCGAGCTACCAGCCGACCAGTCTGCCCTCACCGCATCATCCGCCGATGCCGCGGATGCCGGGCGATCAGCCCGCGCCGGCGGCGATCGGCAACCGACTGCAATGGGAGATCGATGCCCTGGGGTGGAATGCACAGTTCGGCGCGGCGCTGAATTCCGGCCGGGCGACGCTCGGGCTGCCACCGGTAGCCAATGTGCGCGACCATGTCGTCACCGACCGCCCGTGGTTGGCTGCGGACCCGATCCTGGGACCATGGCCCGATTCACCCGGTCTGGACGTCGTGCAGACCGGTGCCTGGATCGTTCCCGACGAACGCCCCCTTCCTGCCGAGTTGGAGTCGTTCCTGGATGCGGGTACACCCCCGGTATATATCGGTTTCGGCAGCATGCGGGTGCCCAACGGCATCGCCCAGGTCGGAATCGAAGCAGCCCGCGCGCACAACCGCCGTGTGCTCCTGTCTCGTGGCTGGGCCGAGTTGGCCCTGGTCGACGATCTCTCCGACTGCATGGCCGTCGGCGAAGTCAACCATCAGGCGCTGTTCACCCGTGTGGCCGCCGTCATGCACCACGGCGGCGCGGGCACGACAACGACCGCCGCCCGAGCCGGCGTCCCGCAAGTGGTGGTCCCCCAGATGATGGACCAGCCGTATTGGGCTCACCGAGTCACCGATCTCGGCGTCGGTACGGCGTGCGAAAGCCCCGCCCCCGACCTGGCATCGTTATCCGCAGCCCTCGACACAGCACTGAGCTCGACCACCCGAGACCGCGCGAAAGCAATAGCCGGCATGGTCCGCACCGACGGCGCAGCACTGGCAGCAAAGTTACTGACCGACGCGATCAGCTAGCGAAGCCGGCCGCCTGCCCGCTCCGGCGGCGGCACGCCCCTACCGTGCCGGCATGCCCGCACCCGGAGATGGCATCCGTTCTTCCCAACACATGCATTCGGCCCCGCTCCGAAACCGGAGCGGGGCCGAATGTTGTTGCTACCTACCGATTACCGGTAGTCGCTGAAACCGTAGTCGTCCAGCGGGACCGCGGCACCGGTGGTGGTGCCGAAGCCCTCCGGGCTGTAGTAGGTGTCGTCGTAGGACGGCACCGCGTACGCCGCGGCACGGGCCTCTTCGGTCGGCTGAACCTGGATATTGCGGTAACGGTTGATGCCGGTACCGGCGGGGATCAGCTTACCGATGATCACGTTCTCCTTGAGGCCGATGAGCTTGTCGGAGCGGCAGTTGATCGCCGCATCCGTCAGGACTCGAGTGGTCTCCTGGAACGACGCCGCCGACAGCCACGAATCGGTGGCAAGCGACGCCTTGGTGATACCCATCAGCACCGGGCGTCCGGCCGCGGGCTCGCCACCCTCGGACACGACGCGACGGTTGGCCGCCTCGAACTCGGCACGCTCGGTGAGCGAACCGGGCAGGAACTCGGTGGCACCGGAGTCGATGATCGTCACGCGACGCAGCATCTGACGCACGATGGTCTCGATGTGCTTGTCGTGGATCGACACACCCTGCGAGCGGTAGACCTCCTGGACCTCGTGGACCAGGTGGATCTGCACCTGACGGGGGCCCATCACGCGCAGCACCTCGTGCGGATCCGCCGCGCCTTCCAGCAGCTGCTGGCCGACCTCGACATGGTCACCGTCGGAGAGCAGGCGCTCGGTGCCGTCGTCGTGTTTGAACACGCGCAGACGCTGACGCTTCGAGAGCTTGTCGTAGACGACATCCTCGCCACCGTCATCGGGGATGATGGTGATCTTGTAGAAGCGGTCGTCGTCCTCGAGCCGCACGCGACCCGAGACCTCGGCGATCGGAGCCTTGCCCTTGGGCACGCGGGCCTCGAACAGCTCCTGAACACGCGGCAGACCACCGGTGATGTCATCGCCTGCGACACCACCCTGGTGGAAGGTACGCATGGTCAGCTGGGTACCGGGCTCACCGATGGACTGCGCGGCGACGATACCGACGGCCTCACCGATGTCGACCAGCTTGCCGGTCGCCATGGAGCGGCCGTAGCAGGTCGCACACACGCCGGTGCCGGTGGTGCAGGTCAGCACGGAGCGGACCTTGACCTCGGTGATACCGGCGTCGAGCAGCGCCTCGATGGCCGGGTCGCCCAGGTCGGCGCCCTTGTTCACCACGACGTTTCCGTTGGCGTCGACCGCGTCGGCGGCGAGCGTACGGGCGTAGGTGGAGGTCTCCACATGCGCGTCGCGGATGATCGACCCGTCGAGCTGCTTCTCGGCGATCGGCACCAGGATGCCGCGCTCGGTGCCACAGTCGTGCTCGCGCACGATGACGTCCTGCGACACGTCCACCAGACGACGGGTCAGGTAACCCGAGTCGGCGGTACGCAGCGCGGTGTCGGCCAGACCCTTACGGGCACCGTGGGTGTTGATGAAGTACTCGAGAACGGTCAGGCCCTCACGGAAGGAGGACTTGATCGGCCGCGGGATGAACTCACCCTTCGGGTTCGTCACCAGGCCCTTCATACCGGCGAGGGTACGAGTCTGGGTGAAGTTACCCGTGGCGCCCGAATCGACGATCGTGATGATCGGGTTGTCGGCCGGGTAGTGCGCGCGCAGCGCCTTACCGACCTCTTCGGTCGCCTCCTGCCAGATCTTGACCAGGGCGTTGTTGCGCTCCTGGTGATCGAGCGCACCACGCTGGTACTTCTTCTCGATCTGATCCGACTGCGCCTCGTAGCGCTCCATGATCTCGGCCTTCTCCGGCGGAACGAGAACGTCCGACATGGAGACGGTGACACCCGAACGCGTGGCCCAGTAGAAACCGGCGTCCTTGAGCTTGTCGACGGTCTGCGCGACCACGATCATCGGGTAGCGCTCGGCGAGATCGTTGATGATCGTCGCCTGCCGCTTCTTCGGCATCTGCTCGTTGATGAACGCGTAGTCCGCGGGCAGCAGCTCGTTGAACAGCACCCGGCCCAGCGTGGTCTGCGTGGTCCACGCATCGCCACGCCGCCAGCCGTCGGGGAACAGCTCGGCCTCGACGTCCTTTTGCGGACGCTGGTCGGTCAGGCGCACCTTGATCAGCGACCGCACGGTCAGCTCACCACGGTCGACCGCCATCTGTGCCTCGGCCGGCGAGGAGTACACGCCGTACTCCGGCGCGTCCTTGGTGGCGGCCCGGTACTCGCCCTTGGCGCCCTCGTGCAGGCGGGTCAGGTAGTACAGACCGGTCACCATGTCCAGACGCGGCATGGCCAGCGGACGACCCGAGGCCGGCGACAGGATGTTGTTCGAGGACAGCATCAGGATGCGGGCCTCGGCCTGCGCCTCCGCGCTCAGCGGCAGATGCACGGCCATCTGGTCACCGTCGAAGTCGGCGTTGAACGCCTCACAGACCAGCGGGTGCAGCTGGATGGCCTTGCCTTCCACCAGCTGCGGCTCGAAGGCCTGGATACCGAGGCGGTGCAGGGTGGGTGCACGGTTGAGCAGCACGGGGTGCTCGGCGATGACCTCTTCGAGGACATCCCACACCTGCGGCCGCTGCCGCTCCACCATCCGCTTGGCGGACTTGATGTTCTGCGCGTGGTTCAGGTCGACCAGACGCTTCATCACGAACGGCTTGAACAGCTCGAGCGCCATCAGCTTGGGCAGACCGCACTGGTGCAGCTTGAGCTGCGGGCCGACGACGATGACCGAACGGCCCGAGTAGTCGACACGCTTACCGAGCAGGTTCTGACGGAAACGACCCTGCTTGCCCTTGAGCAGATCCGACAGCGACTTGAGCGGACGGTTGCCCGGTCCGGTGACCGGACGTCCGCGACGGCCGTTGTCGAACAGCGCGTCGACCGACTCCTGCAGCATCCGCTTCTCGTTGTTGACGATGATCTCGGGCGCGCCGAGGTCGATCAGTCGCTTGAGTCGGTTGTTGCGGTTGATGACGCGGCGGTACAGGTCGTTCAGGTCGGAGGTGGCGAAACGGCCACCGTCGAGCTGGACCATCGGACGCAGCTCCGGCGGGATCACCGGAACGGCGTCGAGCACCATGCCCATGGGCGAGTTGCCGTTGGCCTGGAACGCGGCCACGACCTTGAGTCGCTTGAGCGCACGCAGCTTCTTCTGACCCTTACCGCTGCGGATGGTCTCGCGCAGGTTCTCGGCCTCGGCCGCGATGTCGAAGTTCTGCATCAGCTTCTGGATGGACTCCGCGCCCATCGCGCCGGTGAAGTACTCGCCATAGCGGTCGGTGATCTCGCGGTAGAGAACCTCGTCGACGATGAGCTGCTTGGGGGCCAGCTTGGTGAAGGTGGTCCAGATCTCGTCGAGCCGGTCCAACTCACGCTGGGCGCGGTCGCGCAGCTGCTTCATCTCACGCTCGCCGCCGTCCTTGACCTTGCGGCGGACGTCGGACTTGGCGCCTTCGGCCTCGAGCTCGGCGATATCGGCCTCGAGCTTCTGGGCGCGGGCTTCGAGATCGGCGTCACGCTGATCGGCGACGGCCTTCTTCTCGACCTCCATCTCCGCCTCGAGGGTGGACAGCTCGTTGTGACGGAGCTCCTCGTCGACGGTGGTGATGACGTAGGCGGCGAAGTAGATGATCTTTTCCAGATCCTTCGGCGCCAGGTCGAGCAGGTAGCCAAGGCGCGAGGGCACGCCCTTGAAATACCAGATGTGGGTGACCGGTGCGGCCAGCTCGATGTGGCCCATCCGCTCACGACGCACCTTGGCGCGGGTGACCTCGACGCCACAGCGCTCACAGATGATGCCCTTGAAGCGGACGCGCTTGTACTTACCGCAGTAGCACTCCCAGTCCCGGGTGGGACCGAAGATCTTCTCGCAGAACAAGCCATCCTTCTCCGGCTTGAGCGTGCGGTAGTTGATGGTCTCCGGCTTCTTCACCTCACCGTAGGACCACCGGCGGATGTCTTCGGCGGTGGCAAGGCCGATCCGGAGTTCATCGAAGAAGTTGACGTCTAGCACGTAACTTCCTTTCCCCTGTGCGGGTCGAATTCGAGCAAAAGTTCACTAGTGAGTCGAGCGCGGAGGCCGGATGCCGTCCGAAGACGACATCCGGCCGACCGCCTAGTTCGCCAAATCGTCGACGGTGGCCGCTTCGTTCCTGGACAGGTTGATGCCCAGGTTGGCCGCCGCCCGCTCCAGATCCTCGTCATCGCCGTCGCGCATCTCGATCGCGGCGCCGTCGGACGACAGCACCTCGACGTTGAGGCACAGCGACTGGAGTTCCTTGAGCAGCACCTTGAACGATTCCGGAATGCCCGGCTCCGGAATGTTCTCGCCCTTGACGATCGCCTCGTAGACCTTCACACGGCCCACCACGTCGTCGGACTTGATGGTCAGCAGTTCCTGCAGGGTGTAGGCGGCGCCGTAGGCCTGCATGGCCCAGCACTCCATCTCACCGAAGCGCTGACCACCGAACTGCGCCTTACCACCGAGCGGCTGCTGGGTGATCATCGAGTACGGGCCGGTCGAACGGGCGTGGATCTTGTCGTCGACCAGGTGGTGCAGCTTCAGGATGTACATGTAGCCGACCGCGACCGGGTACGGGAACGGCTCGCCGGAGCGGCCGTCGAACAGGGTCGCCTTGCCGTTCTCGTTGACCATGCGGTCACCGTCACGGTTGGGCAGGGTCGAGCCGAGCAGACCGGTCAGCTCCTCCTCGCGGGCACCGTCGAACACCGGGGTGGCGATGTTCGAGTCGGCCGGCGCACCCAGCATCTGCTCAGGCAGGGCCTTGGCCCAGTCCGGACGAGTGCCGTCGGTGGCCACGTCGACCTGCCAGCCCGCCTTGCCGATCCACCCGAGGTGGGTCTCCAAGATCTGGCCGATGTTCATACGACGCGGGACACCGTGGGTGTTCAGGATGATGTCGACCGGGGTGCCGTCGGGCATGAACGGCATGTCCTCGGTGGGGAGGATCTTGCCGATGACGCCCTTGTTGCCGTGGCGACCGGCGAGCTTGTCGCCGTCCTGGATCTTGCGCTTCTGCGCGACGTACACGCGCACCAGCTCGTTGACGCCGGGAGGCAGATCGTCGTCGTCGTCGCGCGAGAACACGCGGATGCCGATGACCTTGCCGGACTCACCGTGGGGCACCTTCAGCGAGGTATCGCGGACCTCGCGGGCCTTCTCGCCGAAGATGGCACGCAGCAGCCGCTCCTCCGGGGTCAGCTCGGTTTCACCCTTCGGGGTGACCTTGCCGACCAGGATGTCGCCGTCGCGAACCTCGGCACCGATGCGGACGATGCCGCGCTCGTCCAGATCGGCAAGCACCTCGTCGGAGACGTTCGGGATGTCCCGGGTGATCTCCTCGGCGCCCAGCTTGGTGTCGCGGGCGTCGATCTCGTGCTCTTCGATGTGGATGGAGGTGAGGACGTCGTCCTCCACGAGGCGCTGCGACAGGATGATCGCGTCCTCGTAGTTGTGGCCCTCCCACGGCATGACCGCGACGAGCAGGTTCTTGCCCAGCGCCATCTCACCGTTCTCGGTGCAGGGACCGTCGGCGAGGACCTGGCCGGTCTCGACCCGCTGGCCTTCGTCCACGATCGGACGCTGGTTGGCGCAGGTGCCCTGGTTGGAGCGGGCGAACTTGCGCATCCGGTAGGACTTGCGGGTGCCGTCGTCGGCCATCACGGTGACGTAGTCGGCGGAGACTTCCTCGACCACACCGGACTTCTCGTTCACCACGACGTCGCCTGCGTCGACTGCGGCGCGCAGCTCCATACCGGTGCCGACAACGGGGGCCTCGGAACGGATCAGCGGCACGGCCTGACGCTGCATGTTCGCACCCATGAGGGCACGGTTGGCGTCGTCGTGCTCGAGGAACGGGATCATGGCGGTCGCGACCGACACCATCTGGCGCGGCGAGACGTCCATGTAGGTCACCTCGGCCGGGGCGACGAACTCCATCTCCTCGTTGCCCTTGCGCGCGAGCACCTTGTCATCGAGGAAGTTGCCGTCGAGGTCGATCGGCGAGTTCGCCTGGGCGCGGACCTCGCGGTCCTCCTCGTCGGCGGTGAGGTACTTGACCTCATCGCTGACCCGGCCCTCGACCACCTTGCGGTAGGGCGTCTCGATAAAGCCGAACGGGTTGACCCGCGCGTACACCGACAGCGAACCGATCAGGCCGATGTTCGGGCCTTCCGGGGTCTCGATCGGGCACATGCGTCCGTAGTGCGAGGGGTGGACGTCACGGACTTCCAGGCCGGCACGCTCACGGGACAGACCACCGGGGCCGAGCGCGTTGAGGCGGCGCTTGTGGGTCAGGCCCGACAGCGGGTTGTTCTGGTCCATGAACTGCGACAGCTGGGAGGTTCCGAAGAACTCCTTGATCGCGGCGACGACCGGGCGGATGTTGATCAGGGTCTGCGGCGTGATGGCCTCGACGTCCTGGGTGGTCATCCGCTCACGGACCACGCGCTCCATCCGGGACAGGCCGACCCGGATCTGGTTCTGGATCAGCTCGCCGACGGTACGGATACGACGGTTACCGAAGTGGTCGATGTCGTCGACCCCGACCGGAACCTCCGCGCCGCCGGGCGCGGTCATCACGCGGTCACCGCCGTGCAGGCGCACCAGGTACTCGATGATGCTGACGATGTCTTCCTTCGTCAGCACCGAGCTGGTGACCGGCTCACCGAGGTGGATGCCGAGCTTCTTGTTGATCTTGTAGCGACCGACGCGCGCCAGGTCGTAGCGCTTCTCCTTGAAGAACAGGTTCTCCAGCAGGGTCTGCGCGGACTCCTTGGTGGGCGGCTCGCCCGGACGCAGCTTGCGGTAGATGTCCAACAGCGCCTCGTCCTGACCGGCGGTGTTGTCCTTCTCGAGGGTGGACATCATGATCTCGGAGAAGCCGAAACGCTCGACGATCTCCTCGGTGGTCAGGCCCAGTGCCTTGAGCAGCACGGTGACCGGCTGACGCCGCTTGCGGTCGATGCGGACGCCGACGGTGTCGCGCTTGTCGACGTCGAACTCCAGCCACGCGCCACGGCTCGGGATGACCCGCACGCTGTGCAGATCCTTCTCGGTGCTCTTGTCGACGGAGTGGTCGAAGTACACACCGGGCGAGCGCACCAGCTGCGAGACGACGACGCGCTCGGTGCCGTTGATGATGAACGTGCCCTTGTCGGTCATCATCGGGAAATCACCCATGAAGACCGTCTGGCTCTTGATCTCACCGGTGTTGTTGTTGATGAACTCCGCGGTGACGAACAGCGGCGCCGCGTAGGTCATGTCCTTGTCTTTGCACTCATCGATGGAGGCCTTGACCTCTTCGAAGCGTGGATCGGAGAAGGACAGAGACATCGACCCGGAGAAGTCCTCGATGGGCGAGAGCTCCTCGAGCACCTCCTCGAGCCCACCGACCAGGCCGACGTCGCCGCGGGCAGCTGCCCGCTCACGCCATTCGGGCGACCCGATCAGCCAGGCGAAAGATTCCGTTTGTAGATCGAGAAGCCCGGGGACCGCGAGCGGCTCCCTGAGCTTCGCGAAAGACACCCGCAACGGGGCCCCGGGGATTGACCCCGCAACTCCCAGCTTCGAATTGGCGCTTGTCTGGGTGGAGACTGCCAAGATGCGTCCTTCCAGCACCTCACGCGCGTCGCGTGGTGGTCCGCGACCGTCGCTTGTCTGCTACGAATTCCGCTGGTTACGACCCGAACGAAACTCGAACAGGCACCAACGGAAGTAACACCGGAAGGTGGAACTTTCGTGTGCAAAATCGAGGTGTGGACAGGAGGCAGCCAGCGCAACGTCCAAACTTACACCTACTGACACGGAGGTGTCAAAGTACCACCCGTGCGAATTTTCGCGTGGCTGGCGCGCCGTGTCCGGCCCACCCTGCTCTGACCGTGTCCGATTCCGCTGGCTGCGGGGTGAACCACGGTGAGCCGAGTGTCATGTGTGACGGATTACCGCCACGGTGACAGCTGCCGCTGCTGTGAATAGCGTGACGGGTCCAACGAGACTCGTCAAGTGGCAGCGCCGGGTCGGCAGTCGGCGAGATCGACTGCCCCGCTGTGCTTATCCGGGCGGCTCGACGGCCCGGATCAGGCGGTTGTCATCGGTCGACGATGTCTTCGGCCAGCCAGCGGCCATCCACCTTCCGCATCTGCAGTACCACCGGTCCGGCGACACTCTGCTGCGCGATGCCGTCCTTCTCGGCACTGACCACGAGGTTGACGAGGACCTCGGCCCGGTCGCCCGTCAGCAGCGTCACACCGACCGGCTCGACATGGGCTTCGGTACTGGTCCCGGCCTGTTCGATGGCCGAGATGGTGGTCGCGGCGTAGCTGTCGAGCTCCTCGCGCATCTTCCCGGTGAGCACCTGAGAAACGGCCGCTTGATAGCCGTCGATGTCCTCGACCTGATAGCCGTAGACGGTGTTCAGCGCGTGTTCGGCGGCGGCGCGCACCTCTTCAGTGGCGGCGTTGTCGACGAAGGCGGCGTTGTCGTCGGGGACTCCGGGTCGCAGGGCGGCGACGACGACGAAGGCGGCCAGCGCGAGTGCGGCGATACCGCAAGCCAGCGGGAGCGTCCACGAACCGGCTCGGCCGGAGCGGAGGCGCCTGCGCGGCAGGAAGCGGCGACGATCCCGGCCGCTCGGCGTCGGACGCGACAGCCGGGCAGCGCGCGTGGCCTTGGTGCGGGACGCGCGGGGGGCGTTCGTTCCGGTCAGCGCGGCGGGGCCGCGACTGTCCGCGCCGCGCGCTCCGCCGATGCGGGTGCCGGTGGGGCGGGCGCCGGGCGCGGCGATCCCACGGGTTCCCGTCGACGGCGTTCCGGTGCGGCGGACCGGGCGACCCGGGCGTTCGACCGGGCGGCGCGAGGAGATCTTGTTGACGGGTCGGCGTTCAGCCATCGCTGTTCCTCCTGGGCACCGGCTATCGAGTGGGGTTGTGGGACGGGTGCACGGGGGCTGGGTGTCGACGTCGAGCACACCGTGGGGCGGGTGTCACCGGGTCTCCCCAGGAGGGGGCGAGCTCTCCGGCACATCCTGGGCCGGAGCACCCGGTGCGGGAGCGTCGCCCGACTCACCCGGCGCGGGAGCAGCCCCGGAGCCGGGCGCCGGACTGTCCGGCGAGACGCCGCCCTGGCCCGGCGCCACCGGATCGGCGGGGCTGGTGCCTGCCTCGTTCAGCGGCACGGGCTGACCCAGTGACGCCACCTGCTCGGCCTTCCAGACATCGTCTTCCTTGGCCATGTCGAGGCTCCAGGTGTACCGATATCCGATCGGCCGCTCCCCGGGCTTGGCCTCGGTCACCCGCAGCACCACCAGCGCCGATGCCCGATCCCGCTCGGAGTTCAGCGAGGTCAACGCTGCGCCGAGCACATTTGATTCCATCCGCACGCCCGCCTGGGTCGCCATCGCCTCGGCCTGCTGCCGATGTTCAGTCGCCGAGGCCAGGATCGGGCCGGTCATCGACGACCGCGCGATCGCCAGCGATCCCGGCACATCGTCGAGATTCATCGAGGTCATGTTGATCGCCACCTGCTGCGCGGCATCTAATGCGGCATCGCGCGCGGCCGCCCGTGGTCCATCGGTGAAGTAGGCCGCCCGCACCCAGCCCGCGCCGAACCATGCGGCCGCGGCCAGCGCGATCACCAGCGCAGCGATGGCCGCCACGGTCAAGAGCTTCGGCGGACCGGACCGCCCGCCGCGATCAACCGACCCGCGCTCGCCGGCCACGACGGTGGTCGCGTCGACCGGATCGGCAGTCGCTTCGACCGGCCCCGACCCCGAGCGCCGACCGGAAGCAGCCGCGCCGGCGGCACCGTTTCCCGGCGCATCGGCAGCGGGTCCGGCGCCTGCCTTGCGATCGGCAGCCGGACGCGCGTCGTCTCCGGCCACTGGTGCCGCCGATTCAGAATTGGCACCGGACTCGCGTACCGCGGTCTCGGCCGAAGGCTCCTCGTCGGCCCCTGGCGACATGGCCCCGATCTCATGATCGGTGGCTTCGTGGGCGGGTTCGAGCGGGTCGAGATTCACTGCGCACCTCATGTCATTCGAATCAGCGTTTCGGCGTTACTCCCAGCAGGGTCGAGAGCTGGACGGCGATGGGGGTCAGGTTGAGCTTGTCGGGGTCGACCTTGGGATTGGCGTCCCACGGCTGGACGATGGCGGGATCGGCCAGGTCGGCGCGTTCGCCGCCGCGGACCGCGGTCGGATTGCCGAACGGCACCGCGCAGGTGGCCTCGGTATTGAAGGGGAACTCGTCGCGGGTGTCGTCGAAGTCCGGGTTCTGTGCCTTCATCTGGTCGAGAATCACCTGGGTGCCCTCGTAGCCGACGGTGCAGGCGGGCGGGTTGTTGGTCTCGAGCACCAGTCCGAAATGGCTGGTGCCGTCGCCCGGGGCGGTGGCCGAGGCGCCGATGGACAGCTGCGGCAGCATCTGCAGCAGCGGCTTGATCGCGTAGAACTGCGGGGAGATGGCCAGCAGCAGCACACGAAGATTCGTCAGATCGGTGGTGAGCGCGGCGCCGCTCTCGTTCAGCAGGGCACCGATCTGCTGACCGGCGTCGGTGCCGGTACCGATGAGTCTGCGCACGGCGGGGTCACTGGCTCGCAGCTGGGCGGCGAGCTGGTCGAGGCCGGTGCTGAACTCACGGATCTCGGCCGACTGGGCGGCCTGGGTGCCCAGCGCGACCTTGCCGTCGCGGATCAGCTGCACAGTCTGCGGCAGGGCCTCATGGAAGCTCTCGGTGAAGGTGCGCAATGAATCGAGCAGCCCGCGCAGATCGCCGCCCTTGCCGTCGAGCGCGCGGCCCAGTTCGGTGACGGTGGTACTCAGCGCCGTCAGGTCGACGGTGCTCGCGAGGGTGTCGACGCTGCCGATCAGCTCCTCCACCGGCACCGGCGTGGTCACCGTGTCGATGATCGACCCGTCGCGCAGATACGGTTCGCCGACGGTGTCTGGTTGCAGATCGACGTACTGCTCACCGATAGCCGACCGGTTGGCCACCACCGCCCGCGCCGATGACGGAATCGAGGGTGAACTCGAATCGATCACCAGTGTGATCAGTACACCGTCCTCGGTCAGGTCGAGTCCACCCACCCGGCCCACCGGCACTCCGCGATAGGTGACCTCGGCGCCGGTGTACGCACCGCCGGTGTGCTCGGCCCGCACCATCACCTCGTACTGACCGAACCCGAGCATGTGATCGAGCCGGATATAGCGGGCACCGACATAGACGACACCGAGCACCGCGACTACGACGAACGCGATCAGCTGATACCGCACCATGCGCGTCATCGCGGGCCACCCCCGTTCCCGAACTGCTCGAGCAGCGGCCCGAGCTGCGGCGGCAGTCCGGGCACACCCGGCTGCCCCGGCACCGGCACGACCGCCATCGTCGGCGGCAGGGGCAGCAGCGACACCGTCGGCCAGCCGGGTCGCGGTCCGTTGTCGTTGTAGTACGGATTGCTCGGGTCGACGTTCACGGGCGGACCGATCGGCGGGATGTACACCGGATCGGGCTTGCCGACGCCGAGGTTGCTCAGTGTCACGCCGATCTGCTGATCCACCGACAGCCAAGTATTGACCTGCCCGCCGAAGGTGCCCTCCAGCGTCGAGTCCGGGAACGGGTAGGTCGGAATCAGCGGAAGCGCGGTCACCAAGTCCGGCGCGGCGCGGCCGAGTTCCTGGAGTGTGGGCCGCAGCGCGCGCAGATCGCGGATGAGGTCGTCCTTGGCGGTATCGATGACGTCGAACCCGGCCCGCCCGACCCGGTCCAGTTGCGCGAGCAGTGCGATCAGCTGCGGCCGCTGCTCCTCCAGGATCCGGATGCCTTCGGGCAGTTCGTCGAGGATCTTGGTGAGCTGCCCGGTCTGTGCGGCGACTCGATTGCTCAGCGTCTCCAGACCGTCGAGTGCCCGGGTGATGTCGTCGACCTGGTCGTTGAGTCCACCGATAAGCGTGTTCGCCTCTTCCAGCACCGCGCGAGCCCGGTCTTCGCGGCCGCCGAGAGCCTTGTTCAACTCACTGACGATCGGCTGCAATTGCGCCACCCCGCCACCGTTGAGCAGCAGCGACAATGCTCCCAGCACCTGCTCCACCTCGGTGGCGTGCCTGGTGTTGGTCAGCGGGATCACCGCGCCGTCGGCGAGTCGTGGTCCCGACTCATCACCTTCTGGCGCGGACAGTTCGATGAACTTCTCGCCGAGCAGGTTCGACTGCCGCACCTCGGCCAGCGCGTTCGCCGGCAGGTCGACCGACGAATTCACCAGGGTGGCGACGTTCGCGGTCCAGCCGTCCTCGGCAAGGGTGATGTCCTCCACTCGCCCGACCGGCACGCCCTCGACCTTCACCGCGGACTGCGGCACCAGATCCAGCACATCGTCGAAACGGATATCGATGTGCATCGGATCCGACCCGACGTCCGCGCCACCGGGCAGCGGAATGCTGTAGATACCGTCCGACGAACACGACCCGAGCAGCAACCCCGACAGCACAACAGCCGCAGCCACCGCGATTCGGTGACGCATCATCGCTGGCCTCCCTGCGAGGGCGGCAGCCGATCCGAAGGCGTCCCCGGCACGGTCCCGGGTACGGGGGCACGCTGTTGGTTCTCACCGCTCAGGATGCCGAACGGCAGGATCAGCGTCGGTGTTCGGACGCCGGCGGTGATCTGGTCGGTGATGGTCGTGCAGTGTTCGAGCAGCGGCCGCATCTGCTTGCCGATCGCCTCGAACTTCGGATCGCCGGGCATGAGTTTGCTCAGATCGAGCATCCGGCAGATCGCACCGAACGGGTCTTGCAGATCCGGGAAGTTGGCGCGCATGTCGAGCGTGCCGGATTCGCCATTGTGGATATTGATCAGATTGCTCAAGGCCACCGGCAGCACCGGCAACGCTTCCGCCAGCGCGTCACGGTGGTCGGCCAGGGTTTGGGTGAGGGTGATCAGCGAGTCGGCATTGCCCTGGATCAACTGCCGGTTGGCGTCGATGAACCGCGCCACATCGCCGAGCGCGATGGACAGCAATTCCAGCGCATTGCCGAGGTTGTGCCGTTCACCGGCCAGGAACGACGACAGGTCCGCGAGCTGGGTGTTGAACTGACGCACCTGCTGGTCGTTGCGGGCCAGCATGGTGATGAACGATTGCAGATTCTTGACCGTGTCGAAGATGTCGCCACGCGAATCCGAGAGCGTGCGCGCCGCCGCCGATAGTGCGGTGATGCCGTCGGCGATCGCGGCGCCGTTGCCCGCCAGGTTCTGCGCCGAGGTTTGCACCAGCTCGTCGAGCGCACCGTCGGCGTTGGCTCCTTCCGGGCCGAGCGCCTCCGACAGCTCGGTGATGCTGCGGTAGAGCTGGTCCACCTCGACCGGCGTGACGGTGCGTTCGCGCGGAATCGTGGCGTTGCGCTCCATCTTCGGTCCGCCCCGGTACACGGGCGTGAGCTGAACGAACCGATCCGACACGATCGACGGGGTGATCTGAGCGGCCCGCGCGTCGGCGGGAATGTCGTAGGAACGATCGACGCTCATGACGATCTTCACCTGATCGCCCATCGGCTCGACCGAATCCACCGATCCCACCGGCACTCCGAGGATCCGCACATCCGAACCCTCGTAGATGCCGACCGAGCGATCGAAGTAGGCCGTGATCGTGGTGGTGTTCAGCCGAGTGAACATCCACCACAGCGCACCGACCGCCACCAACGCGATCACCACGATCAGCGCGATCGCGATCTTGCTGCCACGCCGCATCGCCATCAGTTGCCTCCCAGCGTGCGCACCGGCGGCCGATAGCCGGGAATCTCGGGCAGCCCCGGCGGTAGGACGTTGACGATGACCGCGTCGAACCAACGTCCGGTGCCGAGCACATTCGCGTAGACCCCGTAGAACGGCGCCGCCAGCTCCAGCGTCGCGGCGATGTTCTGCTGGTTGGCATTGAGCAGGTCGATCGCGGCCTGCAGATTCGTCAACGCCGGGCCGATCTGTTTCTCGTTATCGGCCACCAGCGCGCTCAGCTCGATCGACACCGTCTGCGCGCCGGCCAGCAACTGCGAGATGGCCTGCTGGCGGATATTGAGTTCGGCGAACAGCTGACCGCCCGAGGTGAGCAGTCGCTCGAATCCGGTATTGCGATCGGCCAGTACCTGCGTGGTCTTCTTGGTCGCCGCGAAGAGTTTGCGCAGTTCGTCGTCGCGGGTGGCCACGGTGTTCGACAGCCGCGTCACCCCATCGATGGCGCTGCGGATATGCGGCGGCGTGGCGGTGAAGGCATCGGAGAGCACCCGCATCGAGGTGGCCAGCTGAGTGGTGTCGATATCGTCGAGCGTGCGCGCGGCGTCGCTGAAGGCATCGATCACGTCGTAGGGGGACACGGTGCGCGACAACGGGATCGGCTCACTGGGATCGGCCACCCGCGACCCCTGCGGATCCAGCGCCAGATATTTCTGCCCGAGCAGCGTCTTGATCTGGATGGAGGCGGTGGTTTCGTCGCCGATCCAGGTATCCCTGGTGCGGAAGTCGACCAGCACCCGGTCACCGTCGAGCCGCACGCCCGACACCGAGCCGACCTTCACCCCGGCCACCCGCACCTCGTTACCGCGTTTGAGGCCGGCGGCTTCGGAGAATTCGGCCGTGTAGGAGATGCCCGCACCGATGATCGGCAGCCGATCCAGGAAGAACGCCGACATCGTCACCAGCAGCACCATCACCAGGCCGAGCACGCCGATGAAGGCGGGGCTGCGTTTGCCGAGCAATACCCGGTCGTCCATCAGCGGCCCCCTTCCCCGTGACAGCGCGGGGCGGCATTGGTGTAGAGCGGCTGATTGATCGTCGGCATGCCTGCGGGAAGGTTCAGCTGGGGCGCGTCGGGGATACCCGGCCCGGCGACGATGTCGATGCCGCACAGATAGAACTGGAACCAGGAACCGTAACTGCCGACACGGCCGAGTTTTTCCATCTTGATGGGCAGATTCACCAGCGCCTGGTCGACCTCGTCGCTGCGTTCGTCGATCACGCCGGTCAGCTGACTCAACCCGGCAATGGTGCCCTGCAACGACGGCCGAGTCGGCACCAACAGCTCGGAGGTGGCGGTGGCGACGTCACCGAGTGAGGTGACCGCGCGGCCGATGGTGTCGCGTTGCGCGGCAAGGCCGTCGACGAGGGCAGCGGTATTGACGATGAGCTGGTCGAATTGATCCTCGCGCGCGTTGATCGTGTCGAGTACCTCGGTCAGATCCCGCACCAGCTCCCCGATGACCGCGTCTTTGTCGGCGATCTTGTTGGTGAGGTTCGCGGTGCTGGCGACCAGATCGGCGACGGTGCCCTGTTCACCCTGGAAGACCTGGATGATCTCGTAGGACAGCTTGTTGACGTCCTCGGGCTGCAACGTCCGGAACAACGGACGGAACCCGTCGAACAGCGTGGTCAGATTCAAGGCGGGCCGGGTGCGCTCCAGCGGGATCGTGGCACCCTCGTTGAGCTTGCGGCCCTGCTCACCTGGGCCGCGCTCCAACTCGATATAGCGTTGCCCCACCAGATTGCGGAAGCGGATGGTCGCGGTGACCGACGCGGGCAGCCATTCGCGGTCGGTGAGTTCGAACTTCACCTCGGCCAGGCGCCGGTCCACGATCTCGATGCCGGTGACCTTGCCGACGCGCACACCGGCGATGCGAATCTCATCGCCCGGATTGAGCGAGGTGACATCGGTGAAGCGGGCCTTGAACAGCGTCCCGCCGCCGGTGTAGTTGGCGATCGACAGCCCGAGAAAGGTCGTCGCGAGCAGGGTCACCACCACGAAGATCACCAGTTTGGTGAGCGGGCCACCCAGGCCGCGCAGCCGCGCCTTCATCGCACACTCACCTCGCTGCCGCGGAAGGCCGGCGCGGCGATCCTGGTAATCCAGCCCGGCACCTGATCCGGCGAAACCCCCTGCGCGGCACCGTAGATCGCACCCAACGCGTGCCGTTCACCCGGCGAGCCCGCGAGGGTCGGGGTATTGCCCGCGGGGAAAACCCCGAACTGCGGCGCCTGCATCGCACCGATCTGCTGATCACCCGGATTGCGGCTCGGCACCTGATAGGAGCCGTCGTTGTTCGGCCCGCCCGGATACTGCCCGGCATCCACACCCACCGGGAACTCCGCGAAACACGCGGGACCGCGGGTGTCGAGCCAGCGCGGCTCGTCTTGATTGGGCAGATAACGGCCGCGGGTATTGACCAGCTCGATCGTCACCCTGGAACCGGGCCGATCGGTGCCCATCCCGAAAAGCTGATCGATGCGCGGGCGCATCTTCGCGAAATTGGCCATCGTGCAGACATAGGTCGGCGAATAGGTGGCCAGCAGTTCCAGCGCCGGACGGGCGTCGGCAGCGATATCGATGATGTTGTCGTGGTTGGCGATCAGGAAATCGGCGGTCGACGCCGACGTTGGCATCAGCGTCGCGAGCAGGACATCGATATCGGTGCGGCGCTGCACGATGGTCGCGTTGGTGGTGCGCAGGTTGTCCAGGGCATCGATCAGCTGCGGCGCGGCGTCGGCGTAGGTGACCGCGGTCTCGGCCAGACTGCGCAGCCCCTCGCGCAGTTCGGGCAGCACCGCGTTGACGTCGGTCAAAATGACGTCGAGCCGATCGAGGGTCGCGCCGAGCCCCTCCCCCTGCCCGGACAGCGCCTGCGACAGCGCACCGAGCGTGGCCGCCAGATCCTGCGGCGGAATCGCTTGCAACAGCGGCAGCAGATCGTCGAGCAGTTGGCTCACCTCGATCGCATTACCGCTGGCGTCCTGATGCAACGTCACCCCAGAGGTCAGATGCTCCGGGCTCGGATCCTGCGGGATGATCAGATCCACATAGCGTTCACCGAACAGCGTCTTCGGCAACAACCTGGCGGTGGTGTTGACCGGGATCTGCTCTGCGCGATCAGGATCGATGGCCAGCTCGAGGGTGACCTCACCGCCTTCGGCACGGCTCGAGCGCACCTCGCCGACATTGACTCCGCGTGCCTTGACGTCGGCGTTGCGGGTCAGCGAATTGCCCACGCTGTCGGTGATCAGGTGCACGTCCACGGTACGCACGAACTGCTTGTTGTAGATGGCCACCGTCGTCCACAGGAACAGCGCCACCAACACGAAGAACGCGATACCGAGCAGCCTGTTCCTGGCCTTCGCCGTCGACCGCCACCACTGCACCCGGCTGCTCATCCCGCCACCCGCACAGTCGTCGTGGTGCCCCAGATCGCCAGGCTGAGGAAGAAATCCAGCACATTGACCAGCACGATCGCCGCGCGGACCGCCCGCCCCACCGCGACGCCGACGCCCGCCGGTCCTCCGGTGGCGTGGAAGCCGTAATAGCAGTGCACCATGATGATCACGAAGGCGAACACCAGCACTTTGAGGAACGAATACAGCACGTCCTCTGGTGGCAGAAACAGCCCGAAATAGTGGTCATAGGACCCGCTGGACTGGCCGTTGAACCAGATACTGATCATCCGCGAAGCCAGAAACGTCCCCAGCAGCCCGACGATATAGAGCGGAATGACGGCGAGGAATCCCGCGATCACCCTGGTCGTCACCAGGAACGGCACCCCGGGCACCGCCATCACTTCCAGCGCGTCGATCTCCTCGGAAATACGCATGGCTCCCAATTGGGCGGTGAAACCACAGCCCACCGTCGCCGACAGGGCCAGCGCCGCCACCAGCGGCGCGATCTCCCTGGTGTTGATATAGGCGGTGAGAAAGCCGGTCAGGACCGAACTTCCGAGCGAATCGAGCGCCTTGAAGCCCTGTAGTCCGACCACCACGCCGACCGAACCGGACATGAACACGATGACGCCGATGGTTCCGCCGATCACCGCGAGCGCACCACTGCCGAAGGTCACCTCGGCCAGCAGCCGCATGACCTCCTTGCGGTAATGCACCGCGGTGCGCGGAATCCAGGCGATCGCACGGGAGTAGAACGACATCTGCTCGCCCGCACGGTCGATGACATTCAGCGGCGCGCGTGCGATATCCCCGGCCCGGCGGGCCGTTTTGGCAAGGGCTGGATTCCGGTAGCGGACAGCCACCGCCTCAGGAGCCCTTTGCGGGAACAATCTGCAGATAGATCAAGGTCAGGACCAGGTTCACGAAGAAAAGCACCAGGAACGTGATCACCACTGATTGGTTCACCGCGTCGCCGACTCCTTTCGGCCCCCCACTCGGATGCAGCCCCTTGTACGCGGCGATCACGCCCGCGATCAGCCCGAAAATAGCGGCCTTGATCTCACCGATCCACAAATCGGGCAGCTGCGCCAGCGCCGAGAACGACGCGAGATAGGCGCCCGGTGTACCGCCCTGCAACAAGACGTTGAAGAAATAGCCACCGGCAATGCCGACCACGGATACAAGACCGTTGAGCAACAACGCGACCAGCATCATGCCGAGCACGCGCGGCACGACCAGCCTCTGCACCGGATCGATGCCGAGCACCTCCAGCGCGTCGATCTCCTCGCGGATGGTGCGCGCACCGAGGTCGGCGGCTACCGCCGAACCGGCCGCACCCGCGATGATCAACGCCGTCACCACCGGCGCCGCCTGCTGCACGGTCGCGAGCACGCTGGTGGCGCCGGTGAACGATTCGGCGCCGAGCTGTTTGATCAGCGACCCGGTTTGCAGCGCGACAACCGCGCCGAACGGAATGGCCACCAGCGCGCTCGGCAGAATCGAGACGCTGGCAATGAACCAGGACTGCTCGATGAACTCACGCCATTGAAATGGCCGGCGAAAAACCTTGCGTGCCACGTCGAGAAACAACGCGAAGATCTTCCCGGCCTGAGCGAACCCGGACTCGACGGGAGTCCGTAAACGCGCGAGCGTTGGGTTCACGCTCGCAAATGTTACCTGCGTTACACCTACGGGCGGCTGTGCATGACCGCCGTGTCGCCGGGTTTATCGGCATCGGACGCCGAAAATGCGAATACCGCGCCGGAATCCGGCGCGGTATCCGAGTGGATCGATTTACATGTTCGGCATCTGGTGGTGCGGCACCGTGGCGTCGTAGGGGCCACCCTGCGCGAGCTGCGCGGTGTCGTAGGACATCACCTGGGTGTCGTCGTTCTCGTCCAGCGACTGCTGGATCGCGACCTGCGCGGCATGCGGCAGGGTGTGCATGATCTCGCGCACCCGCTGCTTACGGCGGTGCACCGCCTGGCGGACCGGCATACCGGGGGTGGCCTTCATCTGCGGGATGATGCCTTCGATCTCCTCGGCGCCACCGTGGTGGTGACCGGCGTCGACCATGGCCTGCTCGCGGGCCATCTGCGCCTCGTCCTTTTCCTCGGACATACCGATCGGGCCGATCATGCGGCCGTTGAGGAACTGCTTGACCACCGGCTCGTCGGAGGTGAGCAGCACCTCACGCGGGCCGAACATGACCAGATTGCGCCGGAACAGCATGCCGATGTTGTCGGGCACGGTGCGGGCCAGGTTGATGTTGTGGGTCACAATGAGGATCGTGGCGTCGATCTGCGAGTTGATGTCGATGAGCAGCTGGCTCAGGTAGGTGGTGCGGACCGGATCCAGACCCGAGTCCGGCTCGTCGACGAGGATGATCTGCGGGTCGAGCACCAGGGCGCGGGCCAGGCCGGCACGTTTGCGCATACCACCGGAGATTTCGCCGGGGAGCTTGTGCTCGGCACCGAGAAGGCCGGTCATCTCCAGCTTCTCCATGACGATCTTCTTGATCTCCGACTCCGACTTCTTCGTGTGCTCGCGCAACGGGAAGGCGACGTTGTCGTAGAGATGCATGGAGCCGAACAGCGCACCGTCCTGGAACAGGACGCCGAACAGCTTGCGGATCTCGTAGAGATCCTTGTTGGAGCAGGTGGTGATATCGGTGCCGTCGATGTAGATCGAGCCGCGCTCGGGGCGCAGCAGACCGATCAGCGACTTCAGAAAGACGGACTTACCGGTACCGGAGGGGCCGAGTAGCGCACTGACCTCCCCGGACGGCAGGGTGATCGAAACGTCCTGCCAAATCCGCTGGGAACCAAAGGACTTGGTAATGCCTTCGGTCCTGACCTCGACGCCCACGCCAACCTCCACATTTCTCAGCGAGCCCCCCACCGGCGAACCGCGTTTGCTCGACATCGCGGTGTGTCACGTCACAGTGGGTGCGGTCACTCTATCGCATGGGCATGTTGTCGCACACCCCAACCTGACCGAAGAGTAACCACCGAACGGGCCCATTATTCCTGTGACCCTGATTCGGCGTGGAAAAAAACGAACGGGCGGCCCCCGAAAAGGGACCGCCCGTTACGGCGTTTCGCTCGGAATTACTTGACCGAGACCGAGGCGCCGGCCGCTTCCAGCTTCTCCTTGGCGGCTTCGGCAGCGTCCTTGGCGACCTTCTCCAGGATCGGCTTCGGGGCACCCTCGACCAGGTCCTTGGCTTCCTTCAGGCCCAGGCCGGAGACGATCTCGCGGACCACCTTGATGACCTGGATCTTCTTGTCGCCGGCACCCTCGAGGATGACGTCGAACTCGTCCTGCTCTTCGGCGGCCTCGGCCGGAGCGGCAGCGCCACCGACGGCGGCGACGGCGACCGGAGCAGCAGCGGTGACCTCGAACTTCTCCTCGAACTTCTTGACGAAGTCCGACAGCTCGAGCAGGGTCATGTTGCCGAAGGTCTCGAGCAGTTCGTCAACGTTGGCCATTGTTGTTTCCTTTCGGTAGGTGATGTCTGGGTTGGGCGAGCCGGCTAGCGCGATTCACCCGGATGGGGTGGCGCTTATTCGGCGCCTTCGGCCCGCTTCTTGTCCTCCAGCGCGGCGGCCAGGCGGGCCACCTGCGAAGCAGGAGCGTTGAACAGACCGGCAGCCTTTGCCAGGTTGCCCTTCAGCGCACCGGCCAGCTTGGCCAGCAGCACCTCGCGGGTTTCCAGGTCGGCGATCTTCTCGACCTCGGCCACGGACAGCGCATTGCCGTCCATGTAGCCGCCCTTGATGACCAGCGACTTGTTGTCCTTGGCGAAGGTCTTGAGCGCCTTCGCCGCGTTGACCGGTTCGCCCGTGATGAAGGCGATAGCGGTCGGTCCGACGAACAAATCGTCCAGGCCCTCGACACCGGCTTCAGCGGCAGCCCGCTTGACCAGGGTGTTCTTGGCGACGGAGTACGTGGCGTCGGCACCGAGCGCGCGACGCAGCTCGGTGATGCGACCGACGGACAGGCCACGGTATTCCGTGACAACGGTGGCCGTCGAGCTCTTGAACTGCTCAGCGATCTCCGCGACCGCGGTGACCTTCTCGGGTTTTGCCATACTTCGCCTCCTCTCTGATGTCGGTTCGGACCCGAACTACCGACCTGAGGTGACGAAACAACAAACGCCCCGGACGCAGAGCGTTCCGGGGCGCAATAGGATGAACCGATTCGGGCCTGGACCCGTAATCGACTCCCAGCCTCGGCTCTCCCTGCGTGGGCCGCCGGCTGCTGCCGGACCTTCGACCGAACCCATGCGGGATCGGCGACCAACGGTCTTCGGTAGAACGGATTGGGTAGTGATCGAACACGTCGATAACTTCGCTTTAGAGTACCGGTAGGTCCGCCATCTGGCAAAACGGGCCCCGGAAGCCCCCGAATGGACGGCAATATCGGTCAGTTGCAGTGGCACACATCACAATTGATGGCCATCAGTGAGCGAGATCGCAGCAATTAGGTGTTACTCATAGTAACGGTTACTGATTAGCTGCTCCCATGACAACCTTCACAGTCGATCCACCGGCGCTGCTGGAACGACGCGCGCACCGATTCCTCGCGCTCGCGGTGATCTGCCTGGCCGAACTGCTGGTCGTGCTCGACAACACCATCGTCAACGTCGCCCTGCCGTCCATCGGTGTGGAGCTGTCCACCGGCGTCAGCGGCCTGCAATGGGTCGTCGATGCCTACACCCTCACCTTCGCAGGCCTGCTGCTTGCCTTCGGCAATCTCGGCGACCGCTACGGCAGGCGCCGGGTGATGATGATCGGCCTGGTCGGCGTCGGGGCCATGTCGGTGGCGGGTGCGCTGTCGACCTCGCTCGACGGCGTCATCGCGGCCCGCGCCGCCATGGGCGTGTTCGCCGCGGCGGTCTTCCCGGCGACATTGGCGCTGGTCATCAACATCTTCACCGATCGGAGGGAGCGGGCGCTCGCCATCGCCGCCTGGACCGCCATGGCCGGCTTCGCCATCGCAATCGGCCCTATCTCCGGTGGCTGGCTGCTCGAACATTTCTCCTGGCACTCCGTCTTCTGGATAAACGTCCCGGTGGCGCTGATCGCGGTGGTCGCGACGATGCTGTGGGTGCCCGAATCCCGCTCCTCGGAGGTCGGCAGGCTCGACCTGCCCGGCATCGCGCTGTCGATCGCGGGCATCACGCTGCTGGTCTGGGCGATCATCGAGGCGCCGCGCTACGGCTGGATGTCGGCGACAACCCTTCTTGCGGCAGCGGGCGGTGTTGCGCTTCTCGCGGCGTTCATCGCGTGGGAATTGCGCACCCGCGCACCGATTCTCGATATGCGTTTGTTCCGCAATCGGCGATTCTCGCTGCCCGCCTTGGCGATCGCGGTCGGCTATTTCTCGATGTTCGGATTCCTGTTCCTGATCACCCAGTATTTCCAGGGTGTGCGTGAATACTCGCCACTCGAATTCGGTATCGCCTCACTGCCGTTCGCGTTCTCCGTCGCCCTCGGCGCGCCCATCGCGACGTTGCTGGCCCAGCGGCTCGGCACGACTCCCGCCATCGTGTTCGGCCTGCTGCTCACCGGGCTCGGCCTGTATCTGGGCGGTCAGGTGACCGTGGACAGCGGCTACCTCACCGAGGTGCTGCCGTCGATGGTGTCGATGGCGCTGGGCCTGGCCATCGTGCAGGGGCCCGCCACCGAATCGATCATGTCGTCGTTGCCGTTGAACGAGGCGGGCGCAGGCTCGGCGGTCAATGACACCACCCGCGAATTCGGCGGCACCCTCGGGGTCGCGGTACTCGGCTCGATCGTCGCGTCGTACTACACCACCAAGGTGGCGCCGCTCGTAGACCGCGTCCCAGAGAGCTTGATGTCGGCCAACGAGAAGGATTTCGCCAAGGCGACGCCACTGAGCGTGCTGGAGATGCGCAAACGCGAACTCGCACCCTTCTTCGAGTCACAGCGCGAGAACATCATCACCGCGATGAAGGCGGCCTGCTTGGAAGGCTCGCACGCAGCATCGCTGGTCGCCACGGGCGCGGTCGTGGTCTGCGCGGTGGTTGTCGCGATCCTCCTGCCGTGGGGCATCACGGACGGCGACTCGGTATTGCTCGGCTGGCGTCGGACCGCTCGATCCACGCAGGACTCGCCCGACTAGGCGCCGGTCGGATCGGCCGGGGCAACGCGGTTGCGTGTCGCGTGCCGGACGAGCAGGTTCAACGCCTCGATCGCGCCGGTCCGAAACTCGGGCTCGGACACCAGCCCGTCCACGCCGACGTGATCACGATGAACCGGCAGCCGCTCGCATATCGCCGGATCGACATCGGCGCCCACATAGCCGAGAACGCTCTGCAGCGTCGCGGTGGCGCCCTCACCGCGACCAGGGGCGGCCACGCTGATCCAGGCGGCGGGCTTCTCGTTCAGCTCGCCGGTTCCGACGGTCCAGTCGAGCAGGTTCTTCAAGCTCCCCGGCAACGTGCCCGCGTACTCGGGGGTACAGAACAGGACCGCGTCGGCATGTGAAAGCTGTTCGCGCAGAGCGAGAACGGCGGGGCGTTCGGCGCCGTCATCACCAGGGATGAAGGCTGGCAGTTCGGTGAGACCGCCGTACAACGCCGCGTCGACACCATCCGGCGAGAGAGCCTGCACGGTGCGCAGGGCCGCGGTATTGGTCGAGCCATCGCGGGTACTTCCGGAGATCAGCAGAACAACCGTCACAGCACAGGCAACGATGCCGGGTCACGAATTAGTCCGGCCCTTCCACCGAGTTCGAGCGATACAGGTGCGTCGGCGAACGCAGGCCCATCGTCACCGGGTTCGGTTACTTGCGATGTCGTCCGGTGCGCTTGCCCGCCGGTGGGGAATCGGAGCAATCGTCCTGGTTGCGGTCGTCTTCACCGTCGCCGCTGGAACCCTCACCGATTCGGCGGGGTTTGGGCAGGCGCCGGTTTCCGACGGCAGGGTCGTCGTCGCCAGTTCGCTTCCGGCGCATTTCCGCGAGATCGACGACACTCCCGTCCTGGTCGGCGTTGGCTGGGTCGACCGCCGCCGTTGGCGACCAGGCCGCAGCGGGATCGACCGGCCATGCACCGGTTTCGCCCTGCAACTCCGATCGCAGCACCGGCCTGGTCGGTGTCGGGTCGTACACGGTGCCACTTTCCGGACGCCAGGTTTTCGAGCGAGCTGTCTCTGCCACTCGCCGCGGGCGCCGCGGCAGCGGGACAACCTTCGAGGACCGCTGGTCCGGTACTTCTTGATCCGACATCGAGCTAGCAGCCGCCGAATGCCGCGCTACCGGTCGGGGCACCGAGTCGATGTCTGATTCTTGTGCTGACTCCGTCGCTCACATCCATATTCTCTCTCAGAATCGCGGCAAAGTCAGAACGGGTCGGCTGCGCTCTGGTCGGTCCTCGAGTGCAGGCGATATAGCTCACCGAATACGAAACGGCGGGAACGCAATCGCGTTCCCGCCGTTTCGGGTCTTGCTCAGGTGCTGCTTACGCGTCCTCGTCCAGGAGGTTGCGGGTGCGGTTCGGGTCCACCGGGATGCCCGGTCCGGTGTTCGTCGAGACCGTCACCTTCTTGACGTAGCGGCCCTTGGCGGTCGACGGCTTGACACGCAGGATCTCCTCCAGCGCGGCGCCGTAGTTCTCCACCAGCTTGGAGTCGTCGAAGGACGCCTTGCCGATGACGAAGTGCAGGTTGGCCTGCTTGTCGACGCGGAAGTTGATCTTGCCGCCCTTGATGTCGTTGACGGCCTTGGTCACATCGGGGGTGACCGTGCCCGTCTTCGGGTTCGGCATCAGACCGCGCGGGCCCAGGACACGCGCGATGCGGCCGACCTTGGCCATCTGATCCGGGGTGGCGATCGCGGCGTCGAAGTCCAGCCAGCCGCCCTGGATCCGCTCGATCAGGTCCTCGGCGCCGACGGCGTCCGCACCGGCGGCCTCGGCCTCGGCGGCCTTGTCGCCGACCGCGAACACGATGACGCGGGCGGTCTTACCGGTGCCGTGCGGCAGGTTGACGGTGCCACGGACCATCTGGTCGGCCTTGCGGGGATCCACACCGAGACGAACGGCGACCTCGACGGTCGCGTCGGTCTTGGTGCTCGAGGTCTCCTTGGCCAGCCGCGCTGCGGTCAGCGGGGAGTAGAGCTTGTCGCGATCGACCTTCTCGGCCGCGGCGAGGTACGCCTTGCTTCGTTTTGCCATGTTTCTCTGTCCTTAAATGTGGTTCAGAAGTGGTTATCGGGCCTGGCCGGCCCTCCCACCTTGCAGGGGCTATCAGCCCTCGACGGTGATGCCCATCGAACGAGCGGTGCCTGCGATGATCTTCGCGGCCTGCTCGATGTCGTTGGCGTTCAGGTCTTCCTGCTTGGTCTTGGCGATCTCGCGCACCTGGTCCATGGTCACCGAGGCGACCTTGTTGCGGTGCGGCTCCGCCGAACCCTTCTGCACGCCTGCGGCCTTGAGCAGCAGCTTGGCGGCGGGCGGGGTCTTCAGCTTGAAGTCGAAGGACCGGTCCTCGTATACCGAGATCTCGACCGGAATGACGTTGCCACGCTGCGACTCGGTCGCGGCGTTGTACGCCTTGCAGAACTCCATGATGTTGACGCCGTGCTGACCGAGCGCGGGGCCGACCGGAGGGGCCGGGTTCGCCTGGCCGGCCTGGATCTGCAGCTTGATGATCCCGGCGAGCTTCTTCTTCTTGGGGGGCATCTTTCTTCCTTGGTTTCGGTTCCTTACGGTTGCCGTAAGCCTTGCGCGGGTGTACACCCGCAGCCGGGCGCACCCGGCTCCGCACGACGAATCCGGTGGAACGTTCTGATTCTCGCGCGAACCCTGACACCTTACCGGGATCGCCCGTGCGGCTGATCGAGTGGGGCGGGTGGCCCGCCCCCGATCAGATCTTCGCGACCTGGGTGAACGCCAGCTCGACCGGAGTTTCACGGCCGAAGATCGACACCAGCACCTTGAGCTTCTGCTGCTCGGCGTTGACCTCGGAGATGCTGGCGGGCAGCGTCGCGAACGGGCCGTCCATGACGGTGACCGACTCGCCGACCTCGAAGTCGACCTCGATGACCGGCTTGGCGACGGCCTCGGTAGCGGCTTCCTGAGCGCCGGACGCGGAAGCGGCCGCAGCGGCGGGGGCCTTCTTCTGCTGCGAGGCCGGTACCAGGAACTTCACCACATCGCTGATGGTCAGCGGCGAGGGCCGCGACGTCGCGCCGACGAAGCCGGTGACACCGGGGGTGTTACGCACCGCGCCCCAGGACTCGTCGTTCAGTTCCATCCGGACCAGGATGTAACCGGGCAGCACCTTGCGGTTGACGTTCTTGCGCTGGCCGTTCTTGATCTCGGTGACCTCTTCGGTGGGCACTTCCACCTGGAAGATGTACTCCTCGAGATCGAGGTTCTGCACACGGGTCTCGAGGTTGGCCTTGACCTTGTTCTCGTAGCCCGCGTAGGAGTGGATGACGTACCAGTCGCCGGGCGCGCGTCGCAGCGCAGCCTTCATCTCTTCCACCGGATCGGCGGGGAGCTCCTCGGCGGGGGCTTCAGCGGTAGCGGCGTCCTCGTCAGCGGGTGCGGATTCGTCGACAGCCACGGACTCGTCGGCGGATTCCTCGACGGAGTCGGCGGCAGACTCGGCCGTCGCGTCGTCGACCGGGAACTCGTCGTTTGTGTCGTTCTCCGGGGTGCTCACTGGGGCACTCGCTTCCTGTGTCGTCACGTACATCCTCTGCGTGCCGGGGCCGGACACGATGAAAAATGGTCCGTCCGTCCCGTCCCGGGGGGCGGCTTCCGGCGTCAGCGTTCGCTAGCCGAACAGCCAGTCGACACCTTTGACGAACGCCACATCCAACCCCGCGATGAACGCGACCATGAAGACCACGAACACCAGAACAACGCTCGTATAGGTGACCATCTGCTTCCGGTTGGGCCAGATGACCTTGCGCAGTTCCGCGATCACCTCACGCAGGAACTTGATCAAACGCTTGATCGGATTACCCGACTTATTGCGTTCGGCCCGATCGGAGGTCTTGGCTGCCTTGCGCGCCGGACGGTCGATCGTGGCGACCGATCCGTTGTCGGTCGACGACGACCCTGCGCGGGCCCGCCGGGCGGACCGCTTGCCGCTCGGCCGACTCGCTGCGGCGGTGCCATCGCCGTCGTCGCGAGTGTCCCGCTCGTCGGTCACGTCAACCCTCTCTCGTCGCTGGCATCCAGGGCAGGGGCGACAGGACTTGAACCTGCAACCTGCGGTTTTGGAGACCGCTGCTCTGCCAATTGAGCTACGCCCCTTCGGCTGGACGGTGGTGCTGATGCCCAGCCACTTGTGCTGTATTCAGTTGTTCACTGGTGTCACAAACACGCGCGCCGCTCCGGCAGTTGCCGGCCCCGTAAGCGGAAGTTCCGGAGCTGCGCCCCGGGCCGCCTGGAACCAGCCTTGCAGAGCAGCGCGCATCGGCTGGTGACCCCAGAAACCCGAGTGTACGTGAAGACCGGTGGCATTAGCCAATCCGGGGCCACGCGAGCAGGTCAGGCCAGCTGGACCGTCGCCGTCGCGCGACCGAAGATCTTGCGGCCCGCGGACTTCGCGACGATGGCCACGACCGCTGTCCTGGTCTCGGGGTCGACCGATTTCACCTTGCCGGTGAATTCGACCTCGGCCGGATCGTCCACGCCCACGTACACCGGGCTGGTGAACCGCACGTTGTACTCCTTGACCGCGCCGGGGTCGCCGAGCCAGGAACTGACGAATCCGCCACCGAGACCCATGGTCAGCATGCCGTGGGCCACAACGTTGTCCAGGCCGACCAGCTTGACGACTTCGTCACTCCAGTGGATCGGGTTGGCGTCGCCGGACACACCGGCGTAGTTGACCAGGTCGCCGCGGGTCAGGCGAACGGTGCGCGGAGGCAGCTCGTCGCCGGCGCTGATCGCGTCGAAGGCGAGGGCGTGCTTACTCGGTGCGACCACGGGAACGCTCGGCACCGGCGCTGGGGCCGAGGTGGGCGCTGTGCGCGGGTGATGGTCGGGGGTGTCCTCACCCAGGCCGTGCATGAGCACGTTGCGAACCGCACCGGTCAGGTTCGGGTCGATATCGCCGCCACTGCGGCCGATGAGCGTGGTGTAGGTGGTGAGCACCAGCTCGTCGCGCTGATCGGTGACGATGTTCTTGGTGACGATGATGTCGCCGCCGAAGGCCTGCCGGAAGGAGTGCAGGTAGACATCGCAGGTCAACTGGTCGCCGACCTTGATCGGCCGGTGGAATTCCAGGATCTGGTCGGTCTGCATGATCTGGCTCAGGTCGTAGCCGGTGACAACCTCTTCGAACAGCTTGCGCTGGGCCAGAATGCCGACCAGGGAGATGAAGGTCAGCGGTGCGAGCAGGCCGTCGTAGCCGTACTCGAGCGCGGTGTCTTCCTCCCAGTGCACCGGGTGGTAGTCCTGCACGGCGCGGGCGTATTCGCGAACCTTCTCGCGGCCGACCTCGTAGTAGTCGTCGACGCGGTAGTGGTGCCCGACCATGGCCGCCGCGTGTTCTGCTGGGTCGAATTTCTCGCCCGACGCGACCGCTTCGTCTGTACCGGTGTTGATTGTCACGGGAGGACTGTACCTATCTGACCCCGCGGCAGGCGGGGTCGGTGAAGCGTTGACCACCGCTGGAGATGCACCGTGAAAAAGCAGTCGGGCCGGACATCGCGTCCGGCCCGATGGCTTGTGTCACGGCGGTTGTGTCCCGGCTCGTGAGGCCGGGATCAGTGTCCCGGCGCCGATACACGCGGTAGCTTCACGCGTGGATTGCTAGCGGGACTCGCGGTGCGCCCGGTGCGTGCCGCAGTTCGGGCAGAACTTCTTCAGCTCCAGCCGGTCCGGGTCGTTGCGCCGGTTCTTCTTGGTGATGTAGTTGCGATGCTTGCACTGCTCGCAGGCCAAGGTGATCTTTGGCCGGACATCGGTGGACTTCGCGGCCACGATATGCCTTCTTTCCGGAACTGGACTTGATCGGTTGTGGTAGCGATGGCCGGACTTGAACCGGCGACACAACGATTATGAGTCGTTTGCTCTACCGACTGAGCTACACCGCCACGGGTCGCATTGCCGCGGCGCCGCACCCAGCCCTCCAACAAGCGGGAAGCGATGCCGAGTCGGTCACCACCGGCAATCCGGCGAGCCCCCTAACGGAATCGAACCGTTGACCTTTTCCTTACCATGGAAACGCTCTGCCGACTGAGCTAAGGGGGCATGACCTCGTGCGCACCGGGACTCGACTTTCTCGACCCCGGCGCTTCGAAGTCTTGAACGAGGTTACACACTCACTGGTCTCCGCACCAAACCGGCTGGTCAGACCCGAGATTTCTGATCTCGAACACCGCACGGGGCGGCGTGTGCGGACATTGCCGGGCGCCGAAACAGAAGAACCCCCGCGGATCATTCGATCCGCGGGGGTCCTCGGTGGCAGATGTAGGATTCGAACCTACGTAGGCTTTCACCGACAGATTTACAGTCTGCTCCCATTGGCCGCTCGGGCAATCTGCCTTCACGCTTCTCGGCGCGCAGAGCAGAATACAACGAACCCACACCCCGAATGCAAACCGGCTGGATGACGGCATGATCGCGTCGGCGCACGACGACGCCATCGGCGACACAGCCGGCGCCCGGCGACTAATCTCAGGCGGCCGGGTAGAACTAGGTGGGTGCGGCGAACCATCCGGCACGACCCCGAACGCCGGACCGTCAGGACAGGAGCGCAGTGTGGCCGATTCGTCTTTCGATGTCGTCAGCAAGGTCGATCGTCAGGAGGTCGACAACGCGTTGCATCAGGCGGAGAAGGAGCTGAACACCCGCTACGACTTCCGGGGCACCGGTGCGGCGATCGAATGGTCCGGTGAGGAGAACATCGTGATCAGCGCCGAGGCCGAGGAGCGGGTCAAGGCCGCGCTCGAGGTCTTCAAGGAGAAGCTGATCCGCCGCGACATCTCGCTCAAGGCGTTCGACGCCGGCGATCCGGTGGTGTCGGGCAAGACCTACAAGATCACCGGTTCGCTGGTGCAGGGCATCGACTCCGAGCACGCGAAGAAGATCTCCAAGAAGATCCGCGACGAGGGCCCCAAGGGCGTCAAGGCCCAGATCCAGGGCGAGGAACTGCGCGTCAGCAGTAAGAAGCGCGACGACCTGCAGGCCGTGATCTCGCTGCTCAAGGGCGAGGATTTCGGTATCGCGCTTCAGTTCGTCAACTACCGGTAGACATCAACCCGTAAACAGACGTGGGCCGTGTCGGCGCGAAGGTTGCGCCGGCACGGCCGTGCACGTTCGGACGCTGGATCAGCCGTTGTGCGGCCGCCCGGCCAGCTCCTCGAGGCGGGCGATGCGCTCGGCCATCGGGGGGTGCGTGGAGAACCAGCGCGCGGCGCGCTCACCAGGGCGAAATGGGTTGGCGATCATCAGGTGGGACTGGGCGGTGAGCTGCGGTTCCGGCGGCAGCGGGGCGGCCTGAACGCCGCGTTCGAGCTTGCGCAGGGCCGAGGCCAGCGCGAGTGGATCGCCGGTGAGCTCGGCGCCGGACTGATCGGCCTGATATTCGCGGGAACGGGAGACCGCCAGCTTGATCAGGGTGGCCGCGATGGGGCCGAGCAACGAGACCAGAATCACGCCGATGATGTTGGGGCCGCCGTCGCCACGGTTGCCGCCGAAGGCGGTGGCGAAGAAGGCCAGATTGGCCAGGCCGGAGATCACGGCGGCCAGCGCGCCCGCGACCGAGGAGATGAGGATGTCGCGGTTGTAGACGTGGGACAGCTCGTGGCCGAGGACGGCGCGCAGCTCCCGCTCGTCGAGGATCTGCAGAATGCCGCTGGTGCAGCACACCGCGGCGTGGCGGGGGTTGCGGCCGGTGGCGAACGCATTGGGCGCGTTGGTCGGGCTGATGTAGAGCCGCGGCATGGGCTGACGGGCAGCGGTGGCCAGTTCACGCACGATCCGGTAGATGACCGGCGCTTCCAATTCGCTGACCGGCTGCGCGTGCATGGCCTTCAACGCGAGCTTGTCGCTGTTGAAATAGGCGTAGGCGTTCATGCCCACCGCCAGCAGGATCGCGATGACCAGGATCGTCGGGCTGCGGAACATCGCCCCGGCGAACACGATCAGCGCGGACATGCCCACCATCAGCCCGAACGTCTTGATTCCATTCGCATACCCGTGGCCGTGCATAGTTCTCCTTGCCGCTCCCCCGTTCGTTGCGTGCTTCCTGGACAGACAACGAAACGGTCCCGACGCAAAGTTCCTGGTTACTCCACCGGACGAGATGGCTTCGGCACCATCGTGCCCCATGCGCGCGCGCTGATGGGCGACCTCGAGGAGACCAGTTCGCGGCCCGGCTCGCGTTTCCGTGGGGCGCTGTGCACGCCGAAGGCAAGCAGCGGTCGCGCGAACGCGAGCCACCAGGGGCCGCGAACACGCGGTGCCGCAGCGCCGCAATCAAAAACTGCTACCCGACTCGCTCGATGGTGTAGCGGACCAGACGCACCAGTGCGTCGTTGGCGGGGCCGGGCGGTAGCGCCGACAGTTCGGTGTAGGCGAGGTCGGCATATTCCTGGAGCTTCTGCTTGGCCTGCACCATGCCTGGCGAACGGCCGAGCAATTGCAGCGCCTCCTCGACCTCGGCATCGGTTTCCAGCGGACGCGCCAGCAGGGTGCGCAGCCGGTCGCCGTCGGCGCCCTCGTCGCGCAGCGCGTACAGCACCGGCAGGGTGTGCACGCCTTCGCGCAGGTCGGTGCCGGGAGTCTTGCCGGACTGGGCGGATTCGGAGGAGATGTCGATGATGTCGTCGGAGATCTGGAAGGCGGTGCCTACCGCATCACCGAGGCGGGCCAGCCGCTCGACGTGTTCGGTATCGGCGCCGGAGAAGGTGCCGCCGAAACGTCCGGCGGCCGCGATCAGCGAACCGGTCTTCTCCCAGACCACACGCAGATAGTGCGCGACCGGATCCTTGGACTCGGCGGCGCCCATGGTTTCGCGCATCTGCCCGGTGACGAGTTCGGCGAAGGTTTCGGCGATGATCCGCACCGCGTCCGGGCCGAGCGTGGACACCAGCCGCGACGCGTGGGCGAACAGATAGTCACCGGCGAGGATGGCGATGCTGTTGCCCCAGCGCGAATTCACGCTCGGTGCACCTCGGCGCATGGTGGCCTCGTCCATCACGTCGTCGTGGTACAACGTCGCCAGATGCACGAGTTCGACGACGGTGCCCGCGGTGATGAGGTCGGGGTCGGTCGGGCGCGGCCCGAGCTGCCCGGTGAGGATGGTGAACAGCGGGCGGAACCGTTTGCCTCCCGCTTTGGCCAGGTGCAGGGCCGCTTCCTGGAGGAAGGACGCGCCGTCGGACAGCTCCTCGATCAGTAGCTTCTCGACGTCGGCCAGGCCGGTGCGCACCGTCGCGGCGAGCTCGGTATCGCCGAGATCCACCCCAGCTACCACCGTGCTCTCGTCGCTCACAGCAGATGTGCTCATTTCTTCTCCCAGCGATGCGTCCGACCCACGGTCAAAGAACCTAGCGTGTCCACGCTAGATAACCCCATGAACACCGTCACTCCCGGCAATATCCACTGGGGCGCACCGCACACCTTCGCACACCGAGGCCGGTACCGGACGGTGAGCCCGGCGGCACGTCGGACACGACCCGCCGCACATCACACACAGCGCCTGCCGCACATCACCCGGCATCGGCGGCACATTGCCCGGTATCGGCCGCACACCACCCGGCACCCGCCGCACCACCCAGCACGGCCGCACACCACCCAGCACTGCCGCACACTCGGCATCCGCCGCACATCACACGGCACCGGCGTCGACATCGGTGCGGCCGCGCTGCGAGTATGGGACCCATGGGTGCACCGGATGTCACACCAGCGGGCGGGGACGAACAGACGCGCGGCGCGATACCCGCGCACGCCGATGTCCTCGTGGTCGGGGCCGGGCCGGCCGGATCGGCCGCGGCGACATGGGCCGCGCGCGCGGGACGCGATGTCCTGCTGGTCGACTCGGCGGTGTTCCCGCGCGACAAGACCTGCGGCGACGGCCTGACACCGCGCGCGACGGCCGAACTGGAACATCTGGGTCTTGGTGACTGGGTGCGCGCGCACACCGTCAATCACGGTCTGCGGATGACCGGTTTCGGGCGCGAGGAGCTGCTGCCCTGGCCGGGCGGGTCGTTCCCGACCTACGGAAGCGCCGTTACGCGAACCGAGCTCGACGACAAGCTGCGCGAGACCGCGGTGAAGTCCGGCGCGGGAATGCTGGAGGGCACCAAGGTCGTCGATGTGACCCGCGACGGTGATCGCGTCACGGGCGTGACTGTGCGCACCGGTGCGGGCACCACGACGATCTCCTGCACGACCCTCGTCGTCGCCGACGGTGTGCGTTCGCCGATCGGCAAGATCCTCGGCCGCGCCTGGCATCGGCAGTACGCCTACGGCGTCGCCGCCCGCGCCTACATCACCTCCGGTCGCTCCGACGATCAGTGGATCACCTCCCATCTGGAGCTGCGCGACGCGAACGGCGAACTGGTGCCCGGCTACGGCTGGGTGTTCCCGCTGGCCAACGGCGAGGTCAATATCGGTGTCGGTTCACTGGCCACCGAGCGCCGTCCCTCACATATCGCGTTGAAGCCGCTGCTGGAGCACTACACGGCGCTGCGGCGAGAGGAATGGGAGTTCAGCGGTTCACTACGCGCGGTCGCATCGGCGCTGCTGCCGATGGGCGGTGCGGTGTCGAATATCGCGGGGCCCAACTGGGTGCTGGTCGGTGACGCCGCGGGGTGTGTGAACCCGCTGAACGGTGAGGGCATCGACTACGGCCTCGAGGGCGGCCACATGCTGGCCGAACTGCTCGACGAACCCGATTTGAGCGCCGTCTGGCCGCAGCTGCTGCGGGCTCGCTACGGCCGCACGTATTCGGTGGCGCGCCGGATCGCCGGACTGGCCACCCATCCGCGGATGGTGCCGCTGGGCGGGCCGCCGGTGATGCGGTCGAAGTTCTTGCAGCGCACCGCGGTCCGGGTGATGGGCAATCTGGTCACCGACGAGGACGTCGACCTGGTCGCGCGCGCCTGGCGGACCGCCGGGCGGCTGTCGCGACGATTCGACGAACGTCCGCCGTTCTGCTGAGCAAGCGATGACATCGCGGCCGGTTCCCCAGGATCTGCTCCCGCATCTGCGGCGCGCACGGGATCTCGCCGACCGCGAGTACGCACAACCGCTGGACCTGGACGGTCTGGCCGCCGCGGCGGGTGTCTCGAAATACCACTTCCTGCGGTGTTTCGCGGCGACCTACGGCAAGACACCGGCGGTGTATCTGGCCGAGCGGCGAATCGAACGGGCCCAGGATCTGCTGCGCGCGACCAACGTCACGGTGACCGAGGCATGCATGCTGGTCGGCTACACCAGCCTCGGATCGTTCTCCCGGAAGTTCACCGAGCTGGTCGGGATGTCGCCGTCGGCGTATCAGGCGAAGTTCGCCGCCGACGGGGCGCCGCGAATCCCCGGCTGTTATGTGTTCATGCACGGGTTGTCCGATCGAGCGCCGCGCCCCGACAGCGGTATGTGATGCCGATCCTGGACACAGCAATTTCGGAGAAGCTCATCGGGCAGGCGCCGCCCTAGCCTGGTCTCATGACTCCGATCAAAAACATTTCGCTGGTCACGGTGTATGTGACCGATCAGGACGCGGCCAAGAACTGGTACGTCGACAAGCTCGGGTTCGTGGAGACCGCCGACATCACCATGGGCGATAACGGTTTCCGGTGGGTCAGCGTCAGCCATCCCGATCACCGCGAGCTCGAGGTGACGCTGATGCTGCCCGGCCCGCCGCTGGACGACAATATGGCCGACGCG
Organism: Nocardia sp. NPDC059180; assembly: GCF_042754945.1. Taxonomy (NCBI): domain Bacteria; kingdom Bacillati; phylum Actinomycetota; class Actinomycetes; order Mycobacteriales; family Nocardiaceae; genus Nocardia; species Nocardia sp. NPDC059180. The sequence goes on along the minus strand of NZ_JBHZBU010000010.1, from coordinate 118,631 downwards.
ATCCGGCGTTCACTCGCCAACGGCACGCACGGCGCTTTGGGTCTCAATACCGACGACTGCCAGAAGGCCTATGAGGAACTGTCGGCCAAGGGCGTCGAATTCGTGCAGCCGCCCTCCGAACGTCCCTACGGCGTCGAGGCGGTCTTCCGCGACAACTCCGGCAACTGGCTGGTGTTGGTCGAGCCGAGGGAATACGACCCGACCATCGCGGCACCGGAGTAGATGCGCACCGTACGGCACGCATCCGGCTCACCACCGATCAGGCCGAGGCCTGCCCGGCGAACCACTTCTCGATGAACTTGCGTTCGCTGTCGAGGACGCGGTGGTGCAGCTGCTCGGCCAGTGGCTCGATGGCACCGCCGACCAGCGGAACCTTCACCTTGACGGTGCCGACGACCTCGATCTCGCAGCCTTCGGCGGTCGGGCGCAGCTCGTAGCTGCCCGACATCTCCGAGTTGACGCCGTTGGAGGAGCCTTCGAAGCTGCCCTTGGCGATCTCACCGGTCAGGGCCTGCCAGGTGTCGGTACGAGAGACGACAAGATCGCTCTTGAGGACCTTGCGCACGATGCCGGGAATCTTGTCGGGGCGTATCTTCTCGCTCATCGCGAGCCGGATGGTGCCCTCGCCGCCGGGGTGGGCCAGATCGAGGGTGGCCGTCTCGGCGTCGGCGAACCGGGCCTGCCACAGCTCGTCGCCGGTGAGTGCCCGGTGCAGGTCTTCCACCGGAACGGTGTAGGGCACCGTGAAGCTGAATTTTCGGGACATGGGCGAAACCCTAGTCAACACGGCCGAGCGCGGCCGGTCATCAGGCTGTGCGAGGCCGCGGTACGCGCAGCCGAGCTGACCAGTAGCCTGTGGCGGTGTCGGAAACCAGTCAGCCGCAGCGGCGTCCGCAGCGCCTGCGGCGCGTCCGGATCGGCGTGCTGACCGCCGCGACGGTGGTCACCGTGCTCGTCGGGCTGCTGGTGCTCGCGGCCTGGCGCAACGACTATCTGATCACCTCGGATATGGGCCGGACCACCGGTGAGGTGCTGTCGGCGGGCCGCCTGCGTTCTGCGGTGATGTACGTGACACCGGACGGGGTGACCCACAATCCGAAGGTCGGCATCCTCTACCCCACCAATCTCACCGCGGGCGAGCACATCAATGTCGAATACAACCGCGCCGACCCCGATCTGGTGCGAGTCGCCGGACGCGACGTCCGGGTGGCCATTCCGCCCGCACTATCGGTGATCGCGGTGACCTGGGCGCTCGCGCTGCCGACGTTGTGGATTCTGCGGCGGATCAGTCGCAGGCCGGTCACTGTTTCGGCTGCGCAGGCCTGACCTGGGCACACCGTCAGGTGCGCGACCCGGGTCAGTGCCGCTCCGGTGAGGTATTCGCCGGAACTTCGCACGGACGTCACGTCGGTGTGGCCGAGGCGAGAAGGCCGATGCCCAGACTCGAGTGGTGCGCGTAGCCATTGTGGCGGAGTCGTTCCTGCCGAATATGAACGGCGTGGTCAATTCCGTGCTCCGGGTGCTCGACCATCTGGACCAGCACGGGCACGACGCACTGGTCATCGCGCCGGACACGTTGCGTGGACAGCCGCCCGCGCCTCGATTCCATGGGCGCTTCCCGGTATATCGGGTCCCCGCGATGATGGTGCCGAAAGTCAGTTCGCTGCCGGTGGGTCTGCCGCAGCCGGGGATCGTGCGGGCGATCGCGGAGTTCGACGCCGATGTGGTGCATCTGGCCTCGCCGTTCCTGCTCGGTGCTGGTGGACTCGGGGCGGCGCTGCGACTGGATCTGCCCGCGGTTGCGGTCTACCAGACCGATGTGGCGGGGTTTGCGAAAAGCTATGGCCTCGGACTGGCCAGCAGAGCGGCGTGGGGGTGGACTCGGCGGATTCACGAGGGAGCGGCCCGCACGCTGGCGCCGTCGAGCGCGGCGGCCGCTGATCTGGCCTTGCACGGCATCCCTCGGGTGCATCGTTGGGGGCGAGGCGTCGATATCGCGCGGTTCACGCCGTCCGCGCGGCGGGCATCGTTGCGGGAGGCGTGGCTGGGTGGTGAGTCGGCACTGATCGTCGGTTTCGTCGGGCGGCTCGCGCCGGAGAAGCATGTCGAGCGACTGGCGGTGCTCGCGCACGATCCGGGCATTCAGTTGGTGATCGTCGGCGACGGGCCGGAGCGCGGCAAACTCGCGCGGCTCCTGCCGAACGCGGTCTTCACCGGCGAACTCGGTGGTGACGAACTCGCGCAGGCCTACGCGAGCTTGGACGTGATGGTGCACGCGGGCGAACACGAAACGTTCTGCCAGGGCGTCCAGGAGGCACTGGCCTCGGGCGTTCCGGTCATCGGCCCGGACGCAGGCGGCCCGCGCGATCTGATTTCGCATTGCCGCAACGGCTATCTGCTGCCGGTGGACCGGTTCACCGAACTGCTGCCGAGCGCCGTCGCCGCGCTCCGCGATCCGGTCCTGCGGGCCAGGTTCGCCGGTGCCGCCCGCAAATCGGTGCTGCACCGGACATGGCCTGCCATCTGCGATGAGTTGATCGGGCATTACGCGGAGGTGACCGGCCGCGAATCTCGACTCTCTCGAACAGCGTGATGCGGTCGACCGGCTAGAACAAGCCGCGCAGGGCCAGGAAACGCAGGCCGCCGACCGCCGCCATGACGACGAGTACAGCGGCTGCCCTGGTGACCTCGCCCAGCCCTGGCGCCATGAACTCGAGGCCGGCCAAGGTCGCGGTGCTGACCGCCAGCCCGATCAGCGCAAGCCCACCGCCTTCCCACTGCGCGGTGAACCAGCCGATCCGGCCTGCCGCGCGGAAGGTGAGCTTGCGGTGCAGTTCGTTCGCGATCATCGTGCTCACGATCGAGCCGACGACATTGGCGACCAGCGGGCCGAGCCCGGCGCAGACGAGGAACAGCAGCAGGTAGGCGATATTGCTGGCGCCGCCGACCAGGGCAAAGCGGAGCAGCTGCGCGAAGGCGTGATCGCCGAGCAGAAACTGCCGCACACCGGTGCGAGGGGATTGCGTGCGCAGCATCGGTACGCGGACGGGACCGGCGGACGGGGCGGCGAATGCTGTGCTGTTCACGAGAAGCACGGTCGCCGCCTCCGCTGACGGCGACCTGATGCCGGACTGACACACCGCTGGCACGACCGAGCGCCCGGCGCTGTCAGCGGACGTGTCAGCACGGTGTCAGCCCGGCATCAGTCGCACCGGCGACGGTAGTTCCCATGAACAGCACAGCAATTGCGGCCTCGGGGCTGCGGAAGTCTTACGGGGACAAGGCAGTCCTCGACGGCGTCGACCTGACTGTCGATGCGGGCACGATCTTCGCCCTGCTCGGTCCGAACGGAGCGGGCAAGACGACGACGGTGAACGTCCTGACCACCCTGTTGAAGGCCGATGGCGGCACGGCACGCGTCGCTGGCCACGATCTCGCCACCGAGACCAAGGCGGTGCGCGCGTCGATCGGAGTCACCGGCCAGTTCGCCGCAGTGGATGGTCTGCTGACCGGCGAGGAGAACCTGCGCTTGATGGCGGATCTGCACCGTCTGCGCGGTAAGGACGGTAAGCGGGTGATCACCGAGCTGCTCGAGCGATTCGACCTGATCGAATCGGCGCGTAAGCCGGCCGCGAGCTACTCCGGTGGTATGCGCCGGAAGCTGGATCTGGCGATGACTCTCGTCACCAAGCCCGGGGTCGTCTTCCTCGACGAGCCGACCACCGGACTCGATCCGCGCAGCAGGCGCACCATGTGGGAAATCGTGCGGGAGTTGACCACCGATGGCGTGACGATCTTCCTCACCACCCAATACCTCGAGGAAGCCGATCAGCTGGCCGACCGGATCGCGGTCCTCGACCATGGCCACATCGTCGCCGAAGGCACCGCCGACGAACTCAAGCGCCGCGTGCCTGGCAGCCACATCCGGCTGCGCTTCACCGCCGCCACAGAACTGGCGACGGCGGCGCAGATCCTGCCCGGCGCCACCGCCGCCACCGACGACGGGCTCACCCTGAGTGTCCCCGGCGATGGCAGCTCGACAACCCTGCGGGCCCTGCTGGACCTGCTCGCCACCCACGGGATCGAGGCCGAGCAGGTCTCCATCCACACTCCCGATCTCGATGACGTTTTTCTTGCCCTGACCGGGCATGCCACCACGGAGGCCGAAGCACGATGAGCACCACGACCGCACCGAACCGTCTGTCCGCCGCCCTGTACGACTCTTCGGTGATGTTGCGCCGCAACTTCACCCACATCACCCGCTCGCCCATCGCGCTTTTCAACGCGGCGCTCATGCCCGTGATGGCGATGCTGATCTTCGTCTACGTCTTCGGTGACGCGTTCGACGTCGGCGAGAACTACATCGACTATGCCCTTCCCGGCATGCTGATGCTCGCCATCAGCTACGGGCTCTCCGGTACCGCGGTCGCGGTGAGCTCCGATATGACCACCGGTGTGATCAACCGGTTCAAGGTCATGGATGTGTCCCGTGGCGCCGTGCTCACCGGCCATGTCGCGGCCTGCATAGTGACCAACGTGGTCGCCATCGCCTCCGTCGTCGGCGTCGGTGTCGCACTCGGTTTCCGCTCCCCGGCGACCGCTGTGCAGTGGTTGGGTGCGCTCGGCGTCCTGCTGGCCGCCTCCTTCGCCGCCTCCTGGCTCACGGTCGCCCTCGGCATGGCCGCCAAAACCGCGGAAGCCGCGGGCATGTCGTTGGTGCCGCTGATGATGCTGCCCTTCGTGAGCAGCGCGATCGTGCCCGCCGACAAGATGGGTCCCGGCGTCCGGCAGTTCGCCGAGTACCAGCCCTTCACCCCGATCATCGAATCCGTGCGCGGCTTCCTGACCGGGAACCCCTCGGCCGGATACACCGCGACGGCGCTGGCCTGGTGCGTCGGCTTCGCCGTGGTCGGCTACCTGTGGTCGCGTGCCACCTTCACGAAGCGAGCGTGACCGCGACCAGATCGGCACGGTCGGCTACCGCACCCTCCCGCATCGCCTCGGTGAACCCCTGGTCACCGAGGCGATGTCGTGCTGTCTGCTCGATGCCTGCCGTATTCGGGTGGGAATGATCGGGCAACCCGCGCACCGCGGTACTCGCGCCGAGCAGCCGTGCGGCCTGCTCGTACTGTTCGGCGCGCACCGCCAGATCCGCGATCCCGACGAGGACATCGGCGACCAGGGGCGCGTACCCCGCGGTCGACGCCGCCCGGAAGGCCGTGTCGTAGTGAATCGCGGCCTCGGCGAGATCCTCGGTGAGTGCGCCGAGCAGAACGTGGACCATCGCACTGATACTCGGCTGCTCGGCATCGCTGCCGAGCACCGTCCGCGCGAGGTCGACCTGCTGGAAGGCCAGCGTGGTATCGCCACTGCACCTCGCCAATTCCGCCCGCGCCATAGCGACCTCGGCCAGTGCCGCCGGCCAGCCGGTGTGATCGGCACGCCGCTGCGCTTCGGCCAGAGCGGCCGCACTGTCCTCGGCCCGGCCGAGCAACCAGTACAGCTGGGCCTGCCGTGCGCGCATCGTGACCACATCCTCGATCGCGCCGACTTCGGTGACCACCGCGATCGCCTCGTCGAAGAGTGCGACGGCGCGGTCGAGTTCGCCGCGCACCGCGATCCGGTTCGCCAGCTCGGTCAGCGCGAACGACATGCCCCATCGGTCGCCGAGGGCGCGGAACTCGGTAAGAGCCTGCGCAAGGTATTCGTCCGCCTCCGGCCCGGCATGGCCGAGCAGAGTGCGCAGTTTGCCGAGCTGGAGCCGGGCCAGCGCCCGCACCCAAGGATCGTCGTCGGTCAGCACCGCTTCGAAGGCGGGCAGATACTCGTCCGGGCGACCGAGCATCCGTTCCAGCGCGGCGGCGAGCCGCAGGACGGGATGGCTGCCCTCCACATCCAGGCCGGCCTGGTAGGCCTTGTGGATCCAGTCCGCGACGTGCTGTTCGTCGTTGCGGCCCGAGATCACGAAATGCACGACCAGCCCGTACACGAGCGCCCTGGTCTCGTCCTCGACCTCGCCGGGTAGCTCCGCGGCCGCGACGACGAGCTCGGTGCCGAGACCCTTGTGTCCGCCCAGCCACCAGTACCACCCCGCGGCCGCGGCGAGCCGCATCGCGCCGGCCGCTTCGCCGCGCGCGAGCGCGCCTCGCATCGCCGCGGTGATGTTGTGGTGCTCGGCGTCGAGGACGGCGAGCCACGTCAGCTGCTCGGCGCGACGCAGGTGCGGTTCGGCGGTCGCGGCAAGCCCGGTGAAGTACGCCAGATGTGCGCGGCGCGCGGCATCCGCGTCGCCCGACTCGACGAGCCGTTCGGCGGCGTACTGCTTGATCGTCTCCAGCATGCGGAAGCGCGGGCTGTCGTCCTCGGTGACCTGGAGCAGCGACTTTTCGGTAAGCGCGGTCAGCAGCTCGAGTACCTGCCACTGCTCGACCACACCGGAGTCTGCGCAGACCTGTTCCGCCGCTTCCAGACTCGCACCGCCGGCAAATACCGCGAGCCTGCGCAGCACCAGCTTTTCGGCGTCACTGAGCAGCTCCCAGCTCCAGTCGACCACCGCGCGCAGGGTCCGGTGCTGGGGAATCGCGGTGCGGCTGCCACCGGTCAGCAGCCGGAACCGGTCGTCGAGCCGGTCGGCGAGCTGATCGAGGGACATGGTGCGCAATCGGGCCGCGGCGAGTTCGATCTCCAGCGGAATCCCGTCGAGGGCCCGGCAGATCCGTGCCATGGTCGCCAATGCGGCCGCGTCGGTTCCGAGATCTTTACGGACCGCACTTGCCCGGTCCCGCAGCAAGGCGACGGCCGGGGAGGTGTGGATCGCGTCGGCGTCGGTGTCGGTGCGGGGCAAGGCCAGCGGCGCGACCGGCCACAGCGCCTCACCGGTGATACCGAGCGGCTCCCGGCTCGTCGCGAGGATCCGCAGGCGCGTGCATTCGCCGAGCACCCGGTGCGCGAAGGCCGCCGCCGCCTCGATCACATGCTCGCAGTTGTCCAGAATCAGCAGCGTCTCGCGGTCGCGGATCGCCGCGATCAGCCGGTCCACCGGTTCGGCGTTCGGCGCGCCGCCGAGCAGTGCGTCGCGGAGCCCGAAGGCGGCCAGCGCCGGTTGCGCCAGATCGCCGGTGCCATCGGCACCGGCCAGTTCGACCAGCCAGGCGCCGTCGGGCAGGTCGCCGAGCATGGTCCGCGCTGCCTCGACGGCCAGCCTGGTCTTCCCGGATCCGCCCGGCCCGGTCACCGTGGTGAGCCGATGAGCGACCAGGAGTTCGCGAACGACGGCGATATCGGCGCTCTTACCGACGAAGCTGGTCAGCTCGGCGCGCAGGTTGGTGGTGCGCTCCTCGGGTCGTGCCCCGACTTCACCACGCAACAACGCGACGTGCAGCGTGGACAGCTCCGGTGACGGGTCGACGCCGAGTTCGTCGGCGAGCGCCTCCCGTGCACGCTGGTAGACCGTCAAGGCCTCGGCGCCCCTGCCCGCCGCACCCAGTGCCCGCATCAATGCGGCCACCAGCCGTTCCCGCAGCGGGTGCTGGGCGACCAGGTCGGTCAGCTCGGCGACGAGTTCGCCGCCGCGGCCGAGCCGGATCTCCGCCTCGTACAGATCTTCCATTGCGGCCAAGCGCAGCCCATCGAACCGGGTGATCACCGCGTCGACATCCGCGCTGTCTCCGAGATCGGGCATCGGCGCACCACGCCACAGTGCCAGGGCCTCGCGCAGCAGCCGAGCCTGATACGCGTCGTCGCCGCCACGCGCCGAGTCGAGCAGCTGATCGAATCGCACCGCGTCGACGGCGCCCGGGTGCACCGCGAGCCGGTATCCGCCTGGCTGTACATCGAGGGAGCCGTCGGGGAGGACCCGCCGCAGCCGGGAGACCAGCGCCTGCAACGCATTGGCCGCGTCGGCGGGCGGCTGCTCCCCCCAGATCCAATCGACCAGTTTCGCTTTCGACACCGCGCGACCGGGCTCGAGCGCCAGCGCGATCAACAGTGCCCGCAACCGTGCACCCGGCACCTCTATCGAGCCACCGCTCTCTGTTCGAACTTCCAGCGGCCCAAGGATCCCGATCTGCACCGGCCCTATTGTGCACGGGAGGCCAGGTGACCGTCCTCCGTCAATGGGAAAGGCTGGACATTCCTGGGATCAGAGGGAGCATCAGGTCGGTGTCAGGTCCGTATCAGCGACGTCCGCGAAGGTAGTCCCATCAACGAAACAGCGACCGCAGCGCACCGATTGCGGGAGCGACACCGCCGAACTCGAGGAGAGACAACCATGCACACCTTCCAGACTCCGCAGCCGATCGCCGTCGTCGTCGATGCCCTGGCCGCCGATGTCATCGTCACCGCCTCCGATCGCACCGACACCGTCGTCGTGGTTCGCCCTGCCGACGAGTCCAAGAAGGCCGATGTGCGCGCCGCCGAGCACACCGAGGTCGAGTTCCGCGACGGCACCCTGCGGGTGACCACGCCGAAGACTTGGCTGACCTACACCCCTTTCGGCGGCAACCCGGCGATCACGGTGACCATCGAGGTACCGACCGGCTCCGAGCTGAAGAGCACCGCGGGAGTCGGCCATGTGCGTGGCGCAGGCGCACTCGGCCACTGCGATCTGACAGTGGCGCTCGGCGATATCACCATCGAACGTCCGCAGGGGTCGGTGACCGCGAAGACCTCCAAGGGCGATATCCGCATCGGCGTCGCGACCCGCGGCGAGATCCGGCTGGAGACGTCGGTCGGTGAACTCGAGGTCGGTATCAACCCCGGCAGCGCGGTGCACCTCGAGACCGATGCCACCGTCGGCACAGTGCAGAACACACTGGCACCGGTCGGATCGGAGCCCGTGGACACCGTGCAGGTATTCGCGCGGAGCTCGCTCGGCAACGTCATCGTCCGGCACGCCGATGCCGCCTGAGTTGTGTGTCGACGTTGTGGGGACGGGCCGGCCGCCCGTCCCCTGCTGTGGCCGGGGCCCTCGGTCGGGTCGATATCGATACCGGCCGAGATTCTCGGCATGGAATGGATCGCCGCCGACGGCTAGGACATCTGGGCCGGGGCAGTCACGTAGACCTCCCGTACGGCCGCGTCAGTTGTTGATTCTGCGGCGGCCCGGGCGGCAAATTCGTCGATTGAATCTCCACTGGCGAACCGCCGGTAGTACGCAAACCGATCACGGCGATGGTCTTGTCGTCGTGTCGTTTCGACCGCGGTAGCCGACGACCGTCCGGGTCCGCCTCGGACTCCCAAGCGTGAAGACGTGCGAGTAGATCGCGAAGCCCGGCATCCGACAACCGGTTGTCCAAGACCACCCGGCACGAACCGTCTGTCATCCCGACCGCGACTGCGGTGTCACCGAGTACGAGAAGATCGAGCGTGTCCTCATCGACCCGAATCACCGCTACTGTGCTCGACGGCGATTCCCCTGACCGTAGGCGAAGTCGCTGCGACACCCCGATCAACGAATCGGCTAACGCCGCCCTGAGATCAGGATTGTTCATACGCCGCGCCACTCGCCGCCTAGAACATGCACATACCGGCCCGCTGACGAGATCGCCGGGGCGAGTGCGGTGGCGCCATCGAGAACGATGATGCCGTGATCGAGCACAACCAATCGGTCCTCATCGGACTCCGCCGCCAGCTGAGCCGCTGAGATCCTCATCCGCCTCCTGTCCAAATGACTAAGAACCGGCCGGCAGACGATTCGCGGTACATCTCCGTCAAGTAGGCACGACACCTACCCGCTGAGCCAGTCGACCGAGATCTCCCGTTGTGAGTTCTCGGCGCGCTGTTCGCATCATGTGCCCGACCAGTTCCCGCACATGGACCATATTTCGAACGTGCTGTGGTGCGGCGTGTTCGGCGCGCAGCAGCGCGTACAGCGAATCGCGGTGGTTGCGCTGCATGGCATGCGCGCGGCCGACCTCTACGAAGTACTGCGCGCGGCGATTTTGATTCGGTAGGTGCTCCGGTGACAGCGTAGGAGCAAGCGCGAGCACCTGACCCGGTTCGCGCCGCTCCATCGCAGCGGACATCCGCCAAAGGGTGATGTTCGGCGGCCGGAACGACTCATTGCGCGCCAGTGATGTGCTCGGCGCCGCCTCAGCGAGCCTGCCTGCTTGCTCCGCCGCTTCGGCAAGGTGCGGTTCCGGATCACCGCCGAGCGCTGCCGTCACCAGTGATGCTTGAAGGCGCAGCATCCCGGTTACTTCGACATCCCCGACCGTGCGCACATCGGCCGCGAGTCGGTCGGCGGTATCTTCGGCTTCCCGGAGCGCCGCCGGGAGAGCATCGGGCCGGGTCAGCAGAATCTGAGAGCGGTAGAACGCCGAGCCTGCGGCAGCCGCCGGGCTGCCGGTATGTTGGGCTGCTCGCTGAGCCTCGGCCGCAGCCGTCCATGCGAGCGCTGGATACCCGCGCGCTTTCAGCGCCGATGCGACGCCGTAAGCGACGTTTCCGAACACATCCCACGCTTGTTCGTCCGATGGCTTTTCACGCACCCAGCGGTAGCCATCGACCAGCATCGGTGCGAGCAACGGACCCAGCGTGGCGTAGTCACAGTCTGCCCGTAGCCGGTTTGCCTCCCGAGCCGCTGTTGTCAGCGCGTTGAGGGTGCGCGGTCGGCGGTTCTCGGTCAGGTCGCCATGGGTCCACAGCGCGGTTTCGATATCCGGGACGGCCGCGTGGAATCCGGCTGCGACCGGGTCGAGCTTCTCTTGCTCTGGGTGGCCTGTCAGATCACCGATGGTGACGCCGAGGGCAGATGCCAGCACCAGTAGTGTTCGGCGTGAGTCGATCGGCCGTTCACCGTTCTCGTACTTGGCAACCGCACCACGCGACAGTCCAGCTCGGTCGGCGAGTACTTGTTGCGAGATCCCTCGCCGGGCGCGGATTGTGCGCACCTGACGACCGACATAGCGGTCGTCGTCTGGCTGAAAGTCGCTCATTTCCCCACTGTCCCATAGCGGGACTATTCCGGTGTCCCATCGCGGGACCGCTTCCGGCGCAAGCGCTGTCAAGGTTCCTTTCAGCCCCGCCGCCGGGACGCGGCCGAACCGCTCCCGGTTTCCTCGGCGGCGGGTGCACACCACAACCCGACGAATGGGGCCGCCGATGCGATACCGACCGACCGCGCTGGGATGGATAGATCCGGACTTCACACTTGCTCCAGAATGGGATGCCGCACGAGTGCAGCAGCTCGCGCGACGGCTCGGCTACGAACTCATGTGGCCGCGCGCAGGTTCGCAATTGCCGCTGCCGGATCAGGTGCGCGAGTCCGACGCCGAAGCTCTGATCATTCCGGCGCCCGAGCACCTAGACCCGCTCACGCTCAACGCCGTCATGCACTACCGCGACGTGGAATCGGTGTGTCCGCGACTGTCTTTCGCCCGCTGGTCGATTACCGGAGCTCGAGTGTGAGCGGCTGGACGTTTGCCGGGTACGCCGTCGCGGGCGGTCTGCCGTTGCTGGTTATTGCCGCAGCGGTCTGGTGGCCGCCCGATAAGGGCGGCGACGAGTAGTGCTCAGCGTCGTCACGACGTCAGCGGCCGTTCGTCGCCACTCCGGCCGAGATCAAGGGTTCGTACAAAAATCCCACGCCCGGCCGCAACAGCTGCCGATTCGGCGGCGCTGCGAGCGGCAACGTCGTCGATCGAATCCCCGCTGGCGAGCAGCCGGTAGTACAGCGGGCCGGACACTGCCGTGAGGACCGCGCGGGGATCGGTTCCGGGCGGGACCTCACCGCGGGCGATGGCGTCGGTGACACACGGCGACCATTCGGTCAGGCGGATGTCGTAGAAGCGGCGCAAGGCGGCGGCAGTGGTCTCGTCGCAGGTGGCCGCTGCGATAACGGCCAGGAACAGGCGGCCTTGGCGCGGGTCGGTGAGGGTTTTCGCGACCAGGCGGGCGTTGGCGGTGAGGTCGCCGAGCAGCGAGCCGGTGTCGGCGCGGGGCAGTGATTGTTCGGCCATGTCCACCAAGAGGTCGGCAATGAGGCCGGTGGGGGTGCGCCAGCGCCGGTAGACGGTGGTCTTGCCGACCTCCGCGCGCGCGGCGACCTCGGCCAGATCCAGTTGGTCGAATCCGTGTTCGGCGAGCAGATCGCCGGCGGCGCCGAGCACGGCCGTACGGACGCGGGCGGTGCGTCCACCTGGGCGGACCGCCCCTGGGGCGGTCGAATCTTCCGTCATAACGGGACTCCAGTTTCATTTATCGCCGAACGGGTGTACGTTCTTAGTTGTTAACGGAACTATAGACCCTTTAGGAGTTGTCATGGAGTATCGGCGGTTGGGTGCCTCGGGTCTGCTCGTTCCCGCGTTGAGCTTCGGGGCGGGCACATTCGGCGGCCGCGGCGAACTGTTCAGTGCCTGGGGTGACACCGATGCGGCACAGGCGCGGCGCATGGTCGATATCAGCTTGGACGCGGGCGTCACCATGTTCGATACGGCCGATGTCTATTCCGACGGCGCCTCCGAGGAAGTCCTCGGCGCGGCCATCCGTGGACGGCGTGATCAGCTGCTGCTGTCCACCAAGGCGAGCTTGCCCACCGGACCCGGCCCCTTCGACGCAGGCTCGGGCCGATCCCGGCTGATCGGTGCCGTGGAGGCCTCCCTGCGGCGGCTCGGGGTCGATCACATCGACCTGTTCCAGCTGCACGCCTTCGATGCGCACACCCCGATCGATGAAGTGCTGCGCGCACTCGATGATCTGGTGCGTGCGGGCAAGATCCGCTACCTCGGCGCATCGAACTTCGCGGGCTGGCAGCTGATGAAATCGCTGGCCGCCGCGGACCGCAACGGCCTGACCCGCTACGTCGCCCACCAGGTCTACTACTCGCTGGTCGGCCGGGACTACGAATGGGAACTGATGCCACTCGGCCGCGACGAAGGCGTGGGTGCGGTGGTGTGGAGCCCGCTGGGCTGGGGCAGGCTGACCGGCAAGATCCGTCGCGGACAGCCACTGCCGGAAGGCAGCCGCCTGCATCAGACCGCAGCGGCAGGCCCGCCGGTGAACGACGAACAGCTCTACGACGTGGTCGACGTCCTCGATGAGATCGCCGCCGAGACCGGCAAGACCGTCCCGCAGATCGCGCTGAACTGGCTGCTCACCCGCCCCACGGTCGCCACCGTCATCGTCGGCGCCCGCAACGAAGACCAGCTGCGCCAGAACCTCGGCGCCATCGGCTGGCAACTGTCCGCCGACCAGATCGCCCGCCTCGACAAGGCGAGCGCCGTCACCCCGCCCTACCCCTACTACCCGTACTACCGCCTCCCCGACTTCACCCGCCTCAACCCGCCCGCGGTGTAGGGCGCACGAGCGGTACTTGGCTGCGGCATTTCGCGAGAACTCCCCGCAGCCAAGTACCACTCGTCGCCACGCCTACGGCGTCCGCCGGGATAAGTGGACGGTTGTACTATTATTCTGGCCGGGCAGGAGGAAGGTGGACGGCATGGTTGGCAACAGCAAGGTCGACGGCCGCGTGCGCCGTGGCGAACAGTCCCGGCGCGCCATCCTGAATCGAGCGATGGACATCGCCTCGGTCGAAGGGCTGGAAAGCCTGTCGACTCGGCGGCTGTCCGCAGAACTCGGACTCAGCAACAGCGGGGTTTTCGCGCAGTTCGGATCCAAAGAGGAACTGCAGCTCGCCACTGTGCGTGCGGCGATCGACGTGTTCGCCACCCAGGTGGTCAAACCGGCCCGGCGAGCGCCCGGGGGAATGCGTCGGGTGCGCGCCCTGGCCGAGTCGTGGATCGACTACGCAGCCAAACCCATTTTCAGTGGCGGATGCTTCTTCCTGTCCACGATCTCGGAGTTCGACGCGCGCCCCGGGCGGGTGCGTGGTGCTCTCGCAGCGGCTCGGCAGGACTGGCTGCGGCTGTATGAATCCACTGTCGCCGAAGCGATATCGCTCGGCGAGATCGATCCGGATATCGATCCCGCCGATCTCGCATTCGAACTGGACGCAGTCGCCAGGCAGGCTGCGCAGGACGCGTTGCTATTCGACGATCCCGCCCGTTACGAGCGGGCTCGTCGAATGATCGACGCCCGGTTGGCCGTCGTGGCGCCCCTGTGACGCCTCGGCCTTCTCCCGCCAGATGCGGAACTGGGCGGCGGCGTAGTCGGTAGAAAAACCCAGCTGCTCGCACATCTGGTGGAAATCGAAGAAGAACCGCTCGTGGATGATCAATCCGCCACTCACGGTCCAATGGCATGCGAATGGCAGGCGGTAGCTTGTGCCGGTCGGCTCGATGCCCGCGAGCGGGCCCCGCATGGTCGCGGAAATGATGCCGGAGCCGACCACCAGATCGTCCGCGGAGTGCAGGTATTCGAGTTCCACGTGATAGTCGGGGAAAGCGCGGAAGAACCCGGTGAAATGTCGTGCGGCTTCATCGGTTCCCCGCGCCAGTGCCTGGAAGGGAATCGTTTCGAAGACCGCGTCACGATGGCAGGCCGTGAGTGCGGCCGGGACGTCCGCCCGGCTCTTCGCGGACGCATAGGCTCGGACGATATCGGCCGGTGCTGGTTCGGGCATGTGCTGTTCTCCTCGTGCCTCACGCGGCTTCGGCAATATTCAGGACGATCTTTCCCGTGGTTGTGGCCTGCGCGACGATCTCGTGGGCCTTTGCCGCTTCCGCCAGGGGTAGCTCGTGGTCGACGTGGACACGCAACTGCCGGTTCCGGACGAGATCTGCCAGCGCCTCCAACCCGGCATCGTCCGGATCTACGAGATAGCCGGTGGCGCGCACGCCGAGCTCGTCTGCACGTTCGAGCAGTCCGGGCGTCCAGGCGGCTTGGCCGCTGACCAGAATCCCGCCGGGACGAAGGGATTCGAGGGCACCGAGCCCATGCTTACCGCCGAACATCTGAATCACCACGTCGGCATCGCGTACCTCGGTCGCCACATCCGAGGTGGTGTAGTCGATGGTCTCGTCGGCGCCCAGCTCGCGCAGGAACGGGTGTTTGGCTGCGCGACCGGTGCCGATGACGTGGGCGCCGCGCGCCTTGGCGACCTGAATGGCCAGATGGCCGACCCCGCCGGCGGCACCCGCGATGAGAACCC
Source organism: Nocardia sp. NPDC059180 (assembly GCF_042754945.1). Taxonomy (NCBI): domain Bacteria; kingdom Bacillati; phylum Actinomycetota; class Actinomycetes; order Mycobacteriales; family Nocardiaceae; genus Nocardia; species Nocardia sp. NPDC059180. Next base: position 103,582 of record NZ_JBHZBU010000010.1, on the reverse strand, counting down.
GTTGCCCCGCGGCGACGTTCGCTACGTCGACCAGCATCTGCCACGCGGTCAAACCGGCCAGCGGCAGCGCGGCGGCTTCCACGAAGCCGAGTTCATCCGGCATCAGCGCGAAGTGGCGTGCCGGAGCCGTGACGTACTCGGCGTAGGCGCCTGCCTCCCGCGGAAACCACGGCATGCCGAAGACCCGATCGCCGGGCCGGAATCGGGTCACGCCGTAGCCCACCGCGGACACGATGCCGGCCGCGTCCCATCCGTTGATGAAGGGCAGGCTGAGCACTCGGTTATACGCGTGGCCTTCGCGCGTGTAGTAGTCGACGGGATTGACGCCCGCTGCAACCACCTGCACCAACACCTCGCCTGGACCGGGCTGCGGTTGCTCCACCTCGACCAGCTGCAGCGTCTCGGGACCGCCCCATTCCCGCTGCTGTATTGCACGCATCTCGCATACCTCCAAACTATGTGGACGACTGTACTGTAAGTTTTGCGAAGTGTTGGCGTCAATACCCCACTAGCACGAAGTTCGACCAGGACGGTCGTACTGATTCATTGCTAGGACCCCGTGTCGGTGGCGCACCGTTGGATGGCCCGGCGAGAAGCCGGCAGTGGGTGCTCGCTCAACGAAAACGTCGAACGGCACATGGCTGAGGCATCGTGCGAGTGGGCCCCCGCTCATGTGCCACTCGGCATCCCCGAGAGGCGGCAGGGGGCCGAGGGATGGCTACCGACGCGCTCTCAGTAGACGTCGCGGACGTAGCGCTTTTCGGCTACGAGTTGTTTTTTGAAGGCCAGGGCGGCGTCTTCGTCGAGTTTGCCGTGGATCTGGGCGATCGTGAGCAGGGTGTCGTCGACGTCCTTGGCCATGCGGGCGGCGTCGCCGCAGACGTAGAAGTGGGCGCCCTCGCGCAGCCAGGACCACAGCTCGGCGCCGTGCTCGATCATGCGGTGCTGCACGTAGATCCGCTCGCGCTGGTCGCGGGAGAACGCGAGATCGAGTCGGGACAGGTGCCCGGTACGGAACATGTCTTCCAGCTCGGCGCGGTAGTAGAAGTTCTGGGCGGCGTGCTGGTCGCCGAAGAACAGCCAGTTGCGCCCGGTGGCGCCGAGTGCGCGACGCTCGTGCAGGAACCCGCGGAACGGCGCGATGCCGGTGCCGGGGCCGACCATGATCATGGGGACGCTCGGGTCCAGCGGCGGCCGGAAATGCGGGGCGCGCTGCAGGAAGATCGGCACCTCGGCGGCGTCGGCGCGGTCGGCGAGGAATGTCGAGCTGACGCCGCCACGCCGGGCGGCCGACCCCGCGGCGGCCGGATCGCCGTAGCGCACCACACCGACGGTCAACTCCACCTGATCCGGGCTGACCAGCGGACTGGACGAGATCGAATACTGACGCGGCTGTAGCTTTTTCAGCGCGCCGAGCCATTCGACCAGATCGGCGCGCACCGGGAAATCGCGCAGCACGTCCACGGCCTGGCGATCCCACAGATACCCGGCCAGCTCATTGCGGTTGTCGCGGCGCAGGAGCTTGGCCAGCCGCTTGTCCGGATTGCGGTCGGCGACGAATTCCAGCAGATCATGGGAGATCTTGGTGATGTCGTAGCGAGTGCGCAGCGCCTCGGCCAACGGCAGCTCGGTCGAGTCGACCTCGACGTTCCAGCGGCCGTCCAGCCCGGTCGCGGCGAGCCATTCATCCACCAGTGACGGACAGTTCGTCGGCCACACCCCCAGCGAATCGCCGACCTCGTAACCGGCGTCCAGCCCGCGCAGATCGAAACCGAACCTGCGCACCTCTTTCGACGAATCCGCGGTGGTCAGCACCTCATTGCGCACCAGCGGTGCGCGCAACGGGGCATTGCGACTGAAGGGTGCGGGTGCGCGGCGTGCGGGCTGTGGCGCGGGCGCGGTGGTGACGGTGCGATCGAGCACGGCGGTGGCGGTGCCGCCGGACCCGGTGGGCGGCCCGAACCCGACCGAATCGGGCGGATTCGAGCCGGTGGGCCCTGCGGGCGGATCGCCCTCGGATCCACCGAGCGCCACCATCACCTCGTCCAGCCACGCCTGGCCGGGATCGGTGAAGTCGGGTTCGCAGTCCACCCGCGGCAACAGCCGGGTCGCGCCGCGTGCGGCGAACTTCTCGTCCAGTTTGCGGCCGTGCCCGCAGAAGTCGTCGTAGGACGAATCGCCCAATGCGAAAACGGCGTAGCGCAAGCCGGTGAACCGGGTCGCGCTGTCGTCGAGGCGGCTCCAGAAGTCGGTGCCGTTGTCCGGTGGCCCGCCGTCACCGAAGGTGCTGCTGATGACGAGCACGTCGCCGGTCAGCGCACCCAGCTCGCAGGAATCCATATCGAGCAGTCGCGGGCCGAAACCGGATTCGGCCAGCCGTTGCGCTGCCACCGCCGCGAATTCCTCGGCATTGCCGGTCTGCGAAGCCCACAGCACCGTCACCGGCCGTGGCTCGGCTGCGGGTTCGGCGGCCTGCATCGAATCACCGGCGACGCCACGCGAATACATGCCTGCCAGCATCCCGTCGACCCACAGCCTGCTCTGCGGCGACAGCGGCGCCGACGCGGGCAGCACCGGCTGACCGGCGACGGGCATGGAATGCAGGGCAGCCAGATACCCGCCGAGGTAGATCCGTTCGGTCTCGCTCAGGGTCGGGGTGGCGGGTGCATCGAGGCCGAGCATCGCGGCCAGCGGGTGGGTGCCGTCGGCCGGTGCCGATTCAGGCTGCGCGCCCGGTGTTTCCCGCGTCGGCCGCGCGATGGGAGCGACCCGGCGCAATGCGACGGCGCATGCCTTGAACTCCGGTTGCAGCGAATCGGAGTCGACGGCGTCGTTGGTGACGGCATTGATGGTCAGATACTCACCCTGTTCGTCGTTCCAGTGGAAAGGCGCGAAGCAATCGCCCGGCCGCACCCGATCGCTGATCCGGACCGGCAGTACGGCACGGCCGCGGCGTGAGGTGATCTCGAGCTGATCGCCGAGAGCCAGTTCGAGCGCGCGGGCGTCGTCGGGGTGGACCTCGACGAATGGTTCGCCGTTGAGCTTGTTGAGCTTGTCGATCCGGCCGGTCTTGGTCATCGAATGCCACTGATGTTGCAGGCGGCCGGTATTGAGCAGGAACGGATAGTCGTCATCCGGCATTTCTTCCGGCAGCAGATGCGGGCGAGGCCAGAAGATCGCACGGTGACTCGGCGTGGGGAACGCCAGTCGCGGACGGTGGCCGTCGGCGTCGACGAACGCTGTCTGGCTCACCCCGTCGTTGACGTAGCGAATCGGGTTGCGACGCTGCTCGGAATCCGGGCACGGCCACTGCATGGGCCCTTCGCGCAGCCGTTCGTAGCTCATCCCGCTCAGGTCGTAGCCGGTCGCCGGATTGGCGAACCGGCGCAGCTCGGCGAAAACTTCCGCGCTGGAGCTGAAATCGAAGCCGGGGAACCCCATCGCGGTGGCGACCTGAGCGATGAGCTGCCAATCCGGGCGGGCGTCACCCGCAGGCTCGACCGAACTCTGTAGCAGGGTGACATTGCGTTCGGAGTTCACCATCACGGCGTCGGCCTCGGCCCACAGGGTGGCGGGCAGCAGCAGATCGGCGTAGGCGTTGGTGGCGGTCTCGGTATAGGTGTCCTGGGCGATCACCAGCTCGGCCGCCTCCAGGCCCGCGATGACCGTCTTCCTATTGGCAACGGTGGCCACGGGATTGGTGCAGATGATCCAGGCCGCTTTGATGTTGCCCGCGGACAGCTCACGGAACATCTCGATGGTCCCCGGCCCCGACTCGGCGCGGAGAGTGCCCGGTGCGACGCCCCACGCCGACTCCACGAAGGTCCGGTCGGCAGGAGACAGCACACTGCGCTGACCCGGCAGGCCCGGACCCATATAGCCCATCTCCCGACCACCCATGGCGTTCGGCTGACCGGTCAGCGAGAACGGCCCACTACCGGGGCGGCAGATAGCGCCGGTGGCCAGATGCAGATTGATCAGCGCATTGGTGTTCCAAGTGCCGTGGGTGGACTGGTTCAAGCCCATCGTCCACAGGCTCATCCATTCACCGGCTTCGCCGATCCAGCGGGCCGCGGTGCGGATATCGTCCGCGGCCAGGCCAGTGATCTCCGCGACCCGGTCAGGGGTGTAGTCGGCGAGGAACTCCGGCATCGCCGCCCAGCCCTCGGTGTGCTCGGCGATGAACTCGGCGTCGATATCGCCGGCCTCTACCAATAGATGCAGCAGCCCGTTCAGCAGGGCCAGATCGGTACCCGGCGCGATCTGCAAGAACAGGTCGGCGCGGGCCGCGGTATCGGTGCGTCGTGGATCCACCACGATCAGCTTCGCGCCCGACTTCAGGCGGTCGGCCATCCGGAGGAAAAGGATGGGGTGGCAGTCGGCCATGTTCGCCCCGATGACGAAGAACAGGTCGGCGTGATCGATATCGTCGTAGGAGCCGGGCGGTCCGTCCGCACCGAGCGACTGCTTGTAGCCGGTGCCCGCACTCGCCATGCACAGCCGGGAATTGGCCTCGATGTGCACGGTGCGCAGATAGCCCTTGGCCAGTTTGGTGGCCAGATACTGCGCTTCCAATGACATCTGCCCGGAGACATAGAGGGCGATGGCGTCGGGGCCGTGTTCGTCGAGGATCGCGCGCAGCCGGTTGGCGGCCTCGGCGACCGCGGCGTCCACATCGATCGGCGCGGGCGTCTCGCCACGGCCGTCGCGGCGGTAGGCGGTGCCCATGCGGCCGTCGGCGCGCATGAGTTCGGCGTGGGTGGCGCCCTTGGTGCACAGCCTGCCCGCGTTCGACGGATGCAGTTTGTCGCCGCTGACCTTGGCGATCACGGTGGCGCCCGAGGCGTCGCGGCCGGTCTCGACGGTGATACCGCAGCCGACGCCGCAGTACGAGCACGCCGTCCTGGTCGTGCCCGGCTGCCGGTTGGTCGCCGCATCGGACATGCCACCGATCATTGCCGCGCTCGGTTTCGGCAGTTTTGCCCGATGTTATCGGCAGATGACGTTTCCGCTCAGCGCCGGATTTTCGGCCGGGACCAGGGGGTTCACGTCGGTGAGACGTGCATCACCCCAGCTTGTAGGCTCGGTGCAGCGCTACCGCGCCGAGGCTGAGGTTGCGCCATTTGACTCCGGACCAGCCCGCGTCGGCGATCCGCAGCGCGAGCTGACGCTGATTCGACCAGTCCGGAATGGACTCGGCGAGGTAGGCGTAGGCCTCGGGATTGCTGCTGGCCACGCGGGCGATCTGCGGCATGACTTTAGTCAGATACTTGACGTAGATGCCCCGGAACGCCCGCACCACGGGCGTGGAGAACTCGCAGATCACCAGCCGCCCGCCCGGCTTGGTGACGCGCAGCATCTCCCGCAACGCCAGATCCGGGTCGGCCACATTGCGCAGACCATAGGAGATCGTGACCGCGTCGAAGGAGTTGTCGGCGAAGGGCAGCGCCATCGCGTCGCCGGCGACCATCGGTACGTTGCGGAATCGACCCGCTTTCAACATGCCCTGCGAGAAGTCGGCCGCCACGCACCACGCACCCGATTTGCTGAACTCCGCGGTGGACACTCCGGTACCCGCGGCCAGGTCGAGCACCCGCTCGCCGGGTCGCGGTGCGATCGCCTTGCGGGTCTCGCGGCGCCAGTACCAGTCCTGCCCGCCGGAGATCAGGATGTTGGTGGAGTCGTACTTCTGCGCGACCTCGTCGAACATCGCCGCGACCTCATTGGGCTGCTTGTCCAGCGAGGCCCGGACCGAGTGTGTTTTCGCCACGCCACCGACATTAACGGGCGCCGACGGAGTCTCGGTGCTCGCACCGGTGTTGCCTTGGTTACCCGCGTGGCTCACCACAAGTGCTCGTAATGGATGCCCGCATCGACCAGCAGCGCGATACCGAGAACGACAAAGATCACGCGGACCGAGGCCGGCCCGTATCGGGTGCAGACCCGCACCACTTTCCGGTAGATCCGCTGGGCTGTCGGAGTGCGGCGGGTGCCGAGCGCCAGGACGAGCAGCGGGGGCAGCAGGGCGAGGGCGCAGTAGGCGACGATGATCAGCGGCCACAGCGTCGGCAGTGGGTCGCGGGCCGAGATCATCGCCAGCCCGGCGAGGTACGGGATGGCGGTCGGTGCCTGCGCGAGCCCGATGGCGACACCGACGATGCCGAGCAGCCAGGGTTTTCGACGGAACGTCGTCGCCCAGGGCGGCGGTTCGGCGCGGGCGCCTGCGGGCAGGCAAGCGACGGCGATGAGTGCGATGCCGATCGCCAACTCACCCCAGGCCCGGATGGTGGGCGTCAGCTGGAAGCTCACCAGTCCGGTCAGGAAGTTGATCCCGAGAACCGCCAGCAGACCGAAGGTCGTGGTAACGGCGAAGACACCGGCGATGAAACTCAGCCCACCGAGGATGGGCGAGCGCCGCCCGAGCCTGCTGTCGAGCACGATCGCGGTGGTGACTCCGATGAGCAACAGGTCTAGTGAATCGATGAATGCGAACCCGGCGAGCGCGAGAAAAAGGGTCAGCATGACGACGCCAGCGTACCGGCGTCGAACCAGCCCGCTCTGTGCCGATGCGCCGCAGCGCGGACGCCGGGCTCAGCGTGACCACAGTCCGGCCTGGGCAGCCGTGAACCCGCTCAGCCGGGCAGCACTTCGGAATCGACTGAACGAACTCTTGAATCACGCAGTTGTCTGCGCGTAATCAGACCGTCGAATCTGCCGGCGACAACCAGTTCGCCGCACGCCCGGTCAGCGCCAACACGCGGTCCAGGCGCGGGGCATCCGCGGAGACCGACACCACCGGACCGAACATCCCCGGCGTCCCCTCCGCGGGGCTGTCGTGCAGGAACTCCAGCAGGATCTCGAGGTCGGCATCGGTGGGCGTGACGTCCTGGCCGGTGGCGCGGGCGAGATCCCACGCGTGGATCACCACTTCGTCGAGGGCGACGCGGGCCATGATGTTCGCGGGCATGCTGACCCCACCCGCTTCGGTGTCACCGTCCCAGGCCGAATCCTCGCGCCAGGCCAGGACCAGCGCGTCGAGCTGCCGGGGAATGCGAGCACGCCACTCCGGCACGAGCGGATTCTCCGGACCGGTGGTCGGCGCGACCGAACCACCGACCGCTTCCTTGGTGGCGGCCTGCCGGAAGGCTTCGGTCAGGTCGACGACATGGGCGAGTAGATCGCGCACGGTGGTGTCGGCGCAGGGAGTCGGGGCGTCGAGCTGGTCGTCGGTGATGCCTGCGACGACGGTGGCGAGGGTGGCGGCGGCCGGTGTGAAATCGAACTCCGGTGTCATCGTTTCTCCTGGAGCGAGGGGTGGGACGTCCAGTTGTTGAGACGGCCGGACGCACCGGAATTCATCGCGCCCGTGGAAAACAACGAGTGCAGAGGGCCGGTTGCCGGATCGCGGTAAGCGGGGCATGCTCGACAGCGTTGGACTGTTGTCCGCCCCGTGGCGGCACTCGCCCGGGGCATTCGCGGAGAGGAGCCCACGATGATCCCGAGTACACCCGACCCGGTCCCGGCCGCCGACACCGCCGATCTGGCCGAGCAGTCCCTGCAGGTCGAACCCGAGGACGACACCGCCCCCGACGGCGCCGAGCTCCACACCCGCGACAACTGGAACGCCGACCCCGCCGACCTGCTGGAGCAGTCCATCCCGGTACCGATGGACGACGAATACGGCGAGGAGTCAGAGGCCCCGGCCTGACAGCACGACGCGCGCGCCGGATTCAGCCCTGGATCTTGGCGCGCACCGTCGCGTGCAGCTCACGCAGGCTGGACCGTTCGGTCACCACCTCGAGCACCCGGATCCCGTGCGCGTTCCCGCCGAGCTCGATCGCCAGCTTCTCCGGCGTGACCTGCTGATGCGGAATACGGTATGCCGCACACAATGCCGCGAGATCCATGCCGTGCGGGGTACCGAAGACGCGTTCGAACACGCCCGCGTACTGCGGATCGCCCTGTTCGAGCAGCTCGAAGATGCCCCCGCCGTCGTCATTGGCGACCACGATGGTCAGATCGGCGGGCCGAGGCTCGCCGCGCCCGATCAACAGCCCGGCCGCGTCGTGCAGGAAGGTCAGGTCACCGATCAACGCGATGGTGCGGCCGGGATGATGCAGGGCCGCGCCGACCGCGGTGGAGACGGTGCCGTCGATACCTGCGACACCGCGGTTGGACAGCACCCGAACGCCCGGGCGCGGCTGCGATACGAGCGCCGCGTCACGCACCGGGTTGGAAGCGCCCAGCAGCAGCTGATCACCGTCGCGCAGGGCGTCCATCACGACAGCGGCCACATGCAGGCCGGTCGGCTTCGGATGACACGCCAGCTCATCGCGCACGACCTCGCTCGCCTTGGCGTCGAGGTCGCGGCAATGAGCCAGCCATTGCGGGCTCGGCTGCCCGGTCGTCACCGCGCGTGTGCCGGTGCCAACGACATTGCCGGACACATCGGGCCAGCGCGGGCCGGTGGTCAGTGCGAATACCGTGACGTCGGGATCGGCCAGCACCTTCGACACCTGACGATGCAGGGTTGGCCGGCCGGTGATGATCGCCTGCCGCGGCTTCAGTAGGGGCAGGGCCAGCGGATGCAGCGCGGGACCGTGCATCGGGGCGGTCGGCTCGGCGACGGTCGGCAACTGCGCCAATTCCGGCCGCAGCCCGGCACCGTGGCCGGAGATGACGACAGTGTCGAGGGTGAGGTCGATATCGAGCGGGACGTCGAGGGTGGCGTAGCGGGTCGCGGTCCAGGCGCTACCGTCGGCGCGGCCCTGCGGCAGCGGTTCTCCCTGTGCGAGATCGGGGACCAGCGGCTCCCGCAGTGGAATGTCGAAATGGACCGGCCCGGCATTGCCGGATCGGGTGCCGCGCGCGGCGGCGAGCACCCGGCAGACCGCCGAGCGCCAGACGCTGTTGTGCTGGTCGTACCCGCCGCTCGGATCGTCGGCTTCGGCCAGCCCGAGGCTGATGGTTGCGCGCACCTGGCTGCCGAACAGACCGAGCTGTTCGACGGTCTGATTGGCGCCGGTGCCGAGCATCTCGTAGGGCCGGTTCGCGCTGAGCACGATGATCGGAACCCGCGCGTAGTTGGCCTCGAGCACGGCGGGCCCGAGGTTGGCCACGGCGGTGCCGGAGGTCATGACGACGGGCACCGGACAGCCGGAGGCGATGGCGAGCCCGATCGCGAGGAACCCGGCGGTGCGTTCGTCGATCCGCATATGCAACCGCAGCCGTCCGGCGGCGTCGGCGGCCTGCAATGCGAAGGCCAGCGGCGCATTGCGCGAGCCGGGGCACAGCACGACATCTCGCACGCCCCCGCGCGCCAGCTCGTCGACGACGACCTGGGCCTGTGCTGTTGACGGGTTCACGTCTCCAGACTCTCAGACCGTGCGCCGCCGCGGTGCGTCAGCCTGCTCACACCCGAAGCAACTTAGGGTTTGCTAACCTACGCCATATGGCCAAGCGCACCAAGTACGTCAAGCCGGAGGACCGGCGGATCTGCACCGCCGAGGTCGTGGCGAGCAAGCAGGTGAGTCCGCACTTCGTCCGTGTGACCGTCGGCGGCGCGGACCTCGGTGACTTCACCTCGATGGGCTACGACCAGTGGTTCCGGCTGTTCCTGCGCCGCCCCCAGCAGAGCGAATTGCGCCTGCCGACGGCCGCGAACAACCTCTGGTACGCGCAGTACCTGATGATGAGCAAGGACACCCGGCCGCTGGTGCGCAACTACACAGTGCGCGATTTCCGCCCTGCGGGCTCCGGGCAGTTCGGTGAACATCCAGAGATCGATATCGATTTCGTATCGCACGGTGACGACAGTCCAGCCTCGGCGTGGGCGAACAATGTCAGCACCGGAACCACGGTCGGCCTGTTCGACGAAGGCCTGATGTACCAGGCGCCGGATCACACGGACTGGTCACTGCTGGTCGGCGACGAGAGCGCGCTGCCCGCGATCGCGGGTGTGCTGCGGTCGGCGCCGCGCGATCTGCGTGGCGCGGCATATATCGAGATCCCGCACGCCGATGACGTTCAGGAGCTGGACGAACCCGAAGGCGTCGCGGTGCATTGGCTGCCGCGCACTGACAGCGCGGCCAAGATCGGGGAGTTGGCGGCGGCCACGGTCCGCGAGGCCGAGCTGCCCGGCACGGGCGTATACGGATTCATCGCGGGCGAACAGGCACTCGCCTCGGGCGTGCGCAGGCATCTGGTGAACGAGCGGGGAATTCCCAAGGCGGACGTCACCTTCACCGGCTACTGGCGATTCGGCAAGGCCGCTCCGAGCTGATCAGAGCCGTAAACATGCCGCCGGTCCAGGAATTCGGTGGCGGACCCCCGGCCGGTACGAGAAGCCGGAGGCCGCACGGCATTGCGATGCCGCCGCGAGATTCCGCGGCGGCATCACAGGGGCGAAATCAGCCCGCGTGCCGCTGCACCAGGTCGCCGACGCGCGGCAGCGCCTCGATGACGTTCTTCTTCGCCGACGAACGCATCGACGAGTAGACCTTCTTGATGGCGGGCCGGGTGGAGCCTTCGGCACGCTCGTCGGTCACCACGAGCAACGCCTCGGCGACCTCGTCGGACTTGGCGACGAGCAGGTCGGCGAAACTACCCGAACCGGCAGCGACGTACTCCTGCCAGAACGGCTCCAGCTGCGCGAGCAGCTTGGGCGCCAGCGACTCCAGCGCGTCGGGCACGATGGACGGGCTGATCTTCTTGACCGCCGCGTATCCACCCTTCACAGCCAGGCCGGACGCACCACCCTTGTCCGAGACCTCGGCGTCCAGAACCTGGACGGCCTCGGCGAGAAAGGCCGGACGCTTGGCCTCGTCGAGCAGGGATTCAGACAGTGCTGCAACCACTTTCAGGGTCCTCCGGATCGTTATTTCGATGGACGAGCTGCCGCAACTATACGCATCGCTTCCAGCTTCGCGGTGGCTACGGCTGCCATGGCAGCAACTGCACCATCAGCCCTTCACAATCGGCGAGCACGCTGCCCTGCTCATCGGCCAATTCCGCGCTGATGAACGTCTTGCGACCTTCGATTCGTTCGACTCGCCCGCGCACGGTCAGCGGGGTCTCCAGTGGAGTCACCTTGCGGTAGTTCACATGCAAGTAGGCGGTGCGGCTGATCGGGCGTCCGGAGTAGTGCACGATCATGCCGAGCAGGTCGTCGAACAGCAGCGGCAGCACGCCGCCGTGCGCGGCGGAATTGCCGCCGAGATGGAAGCGGCGGAAGACACCCGTCATCACGATGCCGTCCGGGCCGGCTTCAACGGTCCGCCACGGGAGCAGCAGCAGGCTGCCGCGGCCGGGCAGCTCGACCGCGCGACCGGCCGGGCCCTGACGTTCGGGCGCGCGGTAGGGCTCGAGCAGATCGATCAGCCGGCGCGCCTGGTCTAGCGCGGCGCCGTAGACCTCATCCGGTGCGTCCACGGAAACGGTGAGGTCCTGCAGGGTGCGCATGGCCTCGACGAACTGCCCGTACTCGGGTCCGACCTGTGCGGGGGTGATCTTCGGAAACCCGCCGTGATCCTCGTACCGGGACACGTCCACCGCGCTGTCGTCGATAACCGGTTCCACTCGCTCGCTCATACCTGCACGCTAACGCGATTTTTTACACCGTCAAGTCGATGTGTCCCGTACGCCGGGAGTCTGGCGGCTCACACCTGCGGCCGAACTCGGCGACCGCAGGGCCATAATCACTGGCGTGACGTTCAATCCGACGCTGTGGCGGCCCGTACCCGGGTTCGAGAACCTGACCGACATCACCTACCACCGGCATATCGATCAGGGCACCGTCCGGATCGCGTTCGACCGGCCCGAGGTGCGCAACGCCTTCCGCCCGCACACCGTCGACGAGCTCTTCCGCGCGCTCGACCACGCCAGGATGACCTCCGACGTCGGCGCGGTCCTGCTCACCGGCAACGGACCGAGCCCCAAGGACGGCGGCTGGGCCTTCTGCTCCGGCGGCGACCAGCGCATCCGGGGACGCAACGGATACCAGTACGCCAGCGGCGACACCGCCGATACGGTCGACCAGGCCAGGGCGGGCCGGCTGCACATCCTCGAGGTGCAGCGGCTGATCCGATTCATGCCCAAAGTGGTGATCGCGCTGGTCAACGGCTGGGCCGCCGGTGGCGGGCACAGCCTGCACGTGGTCTGCGATCTCACTCTGGCCAGCCGTGAGCACGCCAGGTTCAAGCAGACCGATGCCGATGTCGGCAGCTTCGACGGCGGCTACGGCAGCGCGTACCTGGCCAAGATGGTCGGGCAGAAGTTCGCGCGGGAGATCTTCTTCCTCGGCAGGCCCTACACCGCCGAGGAAATGCATCAGATGGGCGCGGTGAACAAGGTCGTCGACCATGCCGAGCTCGAGAACGTCGCGCTCGAGTGGGCCGCCGACATCAACGGCAAATCGCCGCAGGCTCAGCGCATGCTGAAGTATGCGTTCAACCTGCTCGACGACGGTTTGGTCGGCCAGCAGCTGTTCGCGGGCGAGGCGACCCGGATGGCCTACATGACCGACGAGGCCGTCGAAGGCCGCGACTCCTTCCTGGAGAAGCGCGCACCCGACTGGGCCCCCTACCCCTGGTACTTCTGACCTGCCACAGCCCGGACCCGGGCACCACGGCGCGGACCAACACCCCGAGGGAGACGGATGGACATCCTGAGTAGCCGAATCCTGCTGCGACCGGCCGATTACGACCGGACACTCACCTTCTACCGCGACGATCTCGGGCTGGCCATCGCCAGGGAGTATCCGGGCGGCACGGTCTTCTTCGCCGGGCAGTCGCTGATCGAGATCGCCGGCCACGGTGGGTCGGGTGGTTCGTCGAGCTTCGACGGAGCTCTCTGGTTGCAGATCCGCGACGCCTCGAACGCCGCGGTGGAGCTCGCGCTCAAGGGTGTGGCCATCGAGCGGGCGCCGGTGCAGGAGCCGTGGGGGTTGATCGAGATGTGGGTGCGCGATCCCGACGGTGTGGCGATCGTGCTCGTCGAAGTGCCCGACGATCATCCGATTCGCCGCGACAACCGCAGGCAGCCGGAGTGAACGCGGCCGCGCCCTGCGACTGTAGGCAGGCAACCGAGTTGCCATTCGGACAGCCGAGGGGAACGATAGCGCTCGGATGGCCGCCCGACCGTCGATGCCCGGGTGACCGTAGCCCGCGTACATCCGACGAACGAATCGCAGTTTCGATGTTTGGCCTATCCGAGCCCTCTTTTCCCGTGCCGGTCGCAGCTGGTACGCACCGTCACGGCAACCCGTTCCGTGCCCGATCGGGTTCGCATGACACGATCCCTACCGTGAACGAGCGCGGCGAGGTGGAGCCATGAGTACCCTGCGTACCCTGCCGATGCCCACCGGCTCTGGGCTGGGCGATGTGCTGCCGCATCTGCGCGAGGCGCTGGAAGGCAACGGCCCTGCCTGGCTGCCTATCCCGACCAGCGATCGGCGCGAGGCCCGCAGGCTGAGCGGCGCGTTGTCCCCCGGCGAGCCGATCGAAGACGATGTCGCGCTGGTGGTCACCACCTCCGGCACCACCGGTGTGCCCAAGGGCGCGATGCTGAGCGCGGCCGCCCTGCGCGCCAGCGGCACTGCCACCCATGACCGGCTCGGTGGGCCGGGCAGCTGGCTGCTCGCGCTGCCGACTCACCACATCGCCGGTATCCAGGTGCTGCTGCGCAGCATCCTTGCCGGGATCGAACCGACCGTGCTCGACGTCTCCGGTGGTTTTCTGCCGGAGGCCCTGGCAGGTGCTGTCGCGAGCATGCCGGGCCCGCGCCGCTACACCTCACTCGTGCCGACCCAGTTGATCAAGGCGCTCGACGCCCCGGCGGGCGCCGCCGCGCTGGCCCAGCTGGACGCGGTGCTCGTCGGCGGTGCGGCCACGCCGATCCCGGTGCTGGAGCGCGCGAAAGCCGCGGGTATCAACGTCGTCCGGACCTACGGTATGAGCGAGACCTGCGGTGGCTGCGTTTACGACGGCGTCCCGCTCGACGGCGCGAAGGTGCGCATCGAGGACGGCCGGGTGCTGCTCGGCGGCGCGATGCTGGCCTCGGGTTACCGCGGCCTGCCCGACCACCCCGCCTTCTCCGAACCCGGCTGGTTCCGTACCGAGGACGCGGGCGCCTTCGACGACGGCGTGCTCAGCATCAGCGGCCGCCTCGACGAGGCCATCATGACCGGCGGGCTGCTGGTGATCCCGCAGGTGGTGGAGGCCGTGCTGGTCACCCATCCGGCGATCAGTGAATGCGTGGTGCTCGGCGTACCGGACGAGCGGCTCGGCCAGCGCGTCGCGGTCGCGGTGGTGCCGGTGGCCGGCGCCACCCCGACCCTCGACGACCTGCGCGATCATGTGCTGCGCGAGCTGGATCCCATCGCAGCACCAAGGGAGCTGGCGGTGCTCGACGAGTTGCCGCTACACGGGCCCGGCAAACCCGACCGCGCGAAGCTGCGCGAGATCCTGATGTCGGAGTCGGCTCACTAGGCAAGCGGCCACTTCCGAGCAGAGCCCGCGCCGATCAGGCCGGGTAAGGCACCCGCTCCTTGGCCGTGCGCAGCGCATCGGCCCACCAGAGCAGCTGTCGTGCCATGACGTGCAGTGCATCGGTCGCCGCCTGATCCGGGTACCCGTCCGCCGACTCCGCGACCGACTGCCACGGGTTGTGCAGGCTGACGGTCTCCCGGACGGTCATCGCATGCAGTTCCGCCAGCACCGGGCGCAGCGCCTCCACCGCGCGCAGCCCGCCGGAGATTCCGCCGTAGGAGACGAATCCGACCGGTTTCGCGCGCAATTCGTGGCCGAGCATGTCGATGGCGGTCTTGAGCGGGCCCGGATAGCTGTGGTTGTACTCGGGCGTGATCACGATGATCGCGTCGGCACGGCCTATACGTTCGGTGAGAGTCGTGAAATCCTCGTGCGCGCCCATCGTGTGCGGGATGGTCGATTCAGCCAGATCGATGAGGTCGACATCGATGCCGGAGCTGGTCAGCCGGTCGTGCACCCACGCGCCGATCCGGACACCGAATCGGCCGTCACGGACACTGCCGATGATCGCGGCCACACGGAGATCGCTCACTGCGGTCTTGGGGTTCATCAGATACCTTCGCTGGTCGGAGGGCTTGTTCAACGGCTTTCGACCGTCACCGACGACGGTAGAAGCTCAACAAACGTTCAGGTCAAATCGAAGGCATCGTGCCCGCTTGCGTCCGCTTGCACGACGCACGCAATAGCGATGCAAGCCGGGTGCAAGAACGGGCGCGCACAGTCGTCGGCATGAACGATTACGCATCGACCGGCACCCTCGCCATCGAGGCCGACGGCCTGGTCAAGATGTTCGGCGCCCAGCGCGCCGTCGACGGGGTGAGTCTGGCCGTGCCACAGGGCGCGGTCTACGGGGTGCTCGGGCCCAACGGCGCGGGCAAGACCACCACCATCCGCATGCTGGCGACCCTGCTGCGCCCCGACGGCGGCAGCGCCAGGATCTTCGGCCACGATGTGCTCGCCGAGCCGGATGCCGTGCGCTCGCTCATCGGCGTCACCGGGCAGTACGCCTCCGTAGACGAGGATCTGACCGCCTCGGAGAACCTGATGATCTTCTCCAGGCTGCTCGGGCTCTCCCGCGCGGACGCACGCCGCAAGACCGCCGATCTGCTCGAGGAATTCGACCTGTCCGAAGCCGCGGACAAGGCGCTGAAAAACTTCTCCGGCGGAATGCGCAGGCGGCTGGATCTGGCCGCCAGCCTGATCTCCACCCCGCCGCTGCTGTTCCTCGACGAGCCGACCACCGGCCTTGACCCGCGCACCCGCGCCCAGATGTGGGAGACCATCCGCAGGCTGGTGCGCGAGGGCGCGACGGTGCTGCTCACCACCCAGTACCTGGACGAGGCCGACCAACTGGCCGACCGGATCGCCGTGATCGACCGCGGCCGGGTGATCGCCGACGGCACCGCCGACGAACTCAAATCCTCGGTCGGGCAGTCCTCGCTGCACCTGACCCTGGCCGAGCGCGACCAGCTCGCCGACGCGGGCCGCATCATCGGCGACTTCCTCGGCACCGACGCCACCATCTCCCCCGAGGCAGGCCGCCTCACCGCGGCACTGCCCGATCCGGGTGTCACCGCCGATCTGCTGATCCGGCTGCGCGAGTGGGAGATCGGCATCGAAGAGATCTCGGTCAGCAAGCCGAGCCTCGACGAGGTCTTCCTCACCATCACCGGCCATCCGGCCGAAGACAACAACGACGAATCCGAACTGGAACGGAGTGTGGCGTGACCACTACCCTCACGGCCCCCGCGCCCACCAAGCCGCTGCCGCAGCCCGCAGGCCCCATCACCCTGAAACAGACCTTCGACAACACCCTCACCATGGCCTATCGCGGCCTACTGAAGATCAAGCACAACCCCGAGCAGCTCTTCGATGTGGTGATCCAGCCGATCATCTTCACGCTGATGTTCACCTACATCTTCGGCGGCGCCATCTCCGGTGACGTGCAGAGCTACCTGCCGGTCATCATCCCCGGCATCCTGGTGCAGACGGTCATCATGACCTCCATCGTCACCGGTGTGCAGCTCAAGGAGGATATGGAGAAAGGCGTCTTCGACCGCTTCAAATCCCTGCCCATCGCCCGCATCTCGGCACTGTCGGGCGCGCTGACCGCCGATATGGTTCGCTACGCCATCGCCTCGGTGCTGACGCTGGTCATGGGCGTGATCATGGGCTTCCGGCCGAATCCGCTCGGCGCGATCGCCGGTGTCGCGCTGGTGATCGTCTGCTCGTTCGCGACCAGCTGGATCTGGGCGTTCTTCGGCGTCATCGCCAACAAGGCCTCTGCGGTGCAGGGCTATTCGATGCTGGTGATGTTCCCGCTGACCTTCGCCTCCCCCGCGTTCGTGCCGAAGGAGACCATGCCGGGCTGGTTGCAGGCCTTCATCGACGTCAACCCGGTCTCGCATCTGGTGTGGGCGTGCCGTGACCTGATGAACGATGGGCATGTCGGTTCGCACGTGCTCTGGTCGCTGGTCGGCGCCGGGGTGATCATGGCGATCTTCGCCCCGCTGACGGTGCGCGCCTACATGCGGCGAGTCTGAAACTGTGCCGCACCCGACCGGGCACGCTTGCACGTCATCGTGCGAGCGTGCCCGGTTCGTCTGCGCGGCCCGCGACTTGTTTCAGCAATGTCATGATCCGATCCGCGGCGACCAGCTTGCGCAGACCCGCCACCTCGGCCCTCGCCTGATCGATGCGGTCGATGCCGACGGTGTCGCGATGCAGCTCCCGATGCCGCGACAGCGCCATCACCGGATAGTCCTGTCTGGCCTTCGCGGGCTGGGCCAGGGCGAGCAATTCGAGGCCGATCCTGGAGTCCGGATCGGTGGCGAGCCGGTTCGATCCCACCGCGCAGGCGACCGAACCGATCTGCGGCACGTCCCAGAACTGGACGAGTCGTTCCACCGCGATATCCGCCAGCTGCGCGGCCGTGCTCGTGACCTCGGCCGCATGCCCGTAGAGGGTGTGCGCGTCGAGCATCGCGCTGCACAGCATCAGCACGCCGGGCCCTGGTACGAACTCGCGACCGGGCCAGCCGAGCAACTCGAGCGAACGACGGAAAAGCCACAGGCCGCGATCGGTATCGCCTTCGACGAGTTCGATTTCGGCCAGGCTCGCGGCGATCGTCGACAACCGGTGATTGCGCCGGATGCCGGGGTCGTCGAGCGCGGCCAGCCGGGAGGTGGCGGAATCGGTGAGGCCCACCGCGATGTCGATTTCGTCCCGTGCGCGGCCGGTCTGCCCGGACGCGGTCAACGATGCGGCGAGGAAACTACGCATCTCCAGGCTCTCCTCATAGGCGCCCAACCTGCGCAACTGCTCGGCGGCGAACTCGTAATACCGGTTCGCTTCGCCGTAACGACCACTCTGCCCGGCCAATCCGCCGAGGTGCTGGTTGATCATGGCGCCCAGCCAGACATCCTGTTCGGTGATCACCGACGCCGCGATCCGCGCGTCCCGCGTCGAACCACGTAGCTGACCGTGGTTCTCCCAGGAATTGGCGCGCATGATCAATGCCGCCACCTTGGTATCGCGGTCGGCCGAGCGCACCCCCGCGGCGAGCAGCCGCGCCAGGGCCCACCCGTCGACAGTGCAGGTGATGAGCTTGCCGAAGAACTGTGCCAGTTCGCCGAGCCCACAGTCGCTTCGCAGCAGGCGGCGCGCGCGGATCCGAACCAGCGCCGCATCGCGGAAGCTGCTCTCCATGTACATCAGATGCAGGCCGCTGTACACATAGCCGAGCATCTCGAGGTCTGCTTCGGTGCCGTGGCTGACCGGCGGCTCCATGGTCAGCATCCGGCGCACCCACCCGACGAGTTCCATATGCGCACCGCGCATCACCCACAGCAACGCGGTCACCGGGAAGACCGTGTACATCGTTCGCGTGTCACTGCGCTCGTCGGCCAATCGCAGCACCGCGGTGAGATTGTCCATCTCGGCGGCGACGGTGAGAACCAGCGTCACCTGGTCGTCGTCGTGATAGCGGCGGGTGGCGGTCAAGGCGAAATGACGTGCCCATCCGCACATTCGGTCGGCGACCAGCTCCGATTCGGTGAGTGGGCCGCCGGTATCGCCTCGGCCCGATGTATCGGCAGTTCCGGTTCGCGGACGGGCGGGAGGTGGTGGAACGCCAGGTTGTCCACCAGCGCTGCCGCGCACGTCGGTGAAATCCGGGCTGGCGGCGGTCCAGGCCGCGCGGGCCGATGGGTGGTGGGCGGCTGCCCCGGGGGCACCGAGATGTCCGGTCGCCGCCGCATTTATCTCGTCGGCGACTGCCCGGGTGCCCTCGTCGGCGCAGTTTCGCGACGCGGTGAGTTGCTCCTCACCGAATTCGCGGACCGTTTCCAACATCCGATAGCGCAGCGGCAGGCTGACGTCCGGATCGGGCCGATCGTCCTCGAGCACGGTGAGCAGCGACTGCCCGACCAACCCTTCCACCGCGGCGACCACATCGCCGACCTCGGGGCCGCCGGCCACGAATTCCGCCGCATCGAGGGTGAATCCGGCCGGGAACCGGCACAGCCTGCGCAGGGTGATCTGCTGCGGTTCATCGAGCAGATTCCAGCTCCAGGCGATCACGGCGTGCAGGGTGCGGTGTCGTTCCGGCGAGGACCGATCGCCGCTGCGCAACAGCGCGAACCGGTGCTCGAGCCTGGTGTCGATCTCCTCCACGCTCATCGTCCGCACCCGCGCGGCGGCCAATTCGATCGCCAGTGGCAGCCCGTCGAGGCGATGACACAGCCGCGCCACCACCTCCGGATTCAGCCGCGCGGCCGGGCGCACCGCCTTGGCCCTGGCGATGAACAGCTCGGTGGCCGGCGATCCGGCGGCGTCGATCGTCAGCGGAGCCAGCGGATAGACCGTCTCCGCGGTGATGGCCAGCGGCGACCGGCTGGTGGTGAGCACGGTCAGCTGGTCGCACCCACCCACCAGATCGGCCACCACCTCGGCCACCGCGTCGATCAGATGCTCACAGTTGTCCAAGATCAGCAGGGTCGGCCGCTCCGACAGCGCGTCCCTCAATCGCTGCCGAATATCGATCCGAAGCCCGGACCGGATCAGCGTCGGGTCACGGGCGAAATCACCGAGCCCGAGCATCGCGCCGATCGCCGCCTCGACCTCACCGCGCGCATCATCGGCGCCATCGGCCCGCACCGAGGCGAGCTCCACCAGCACCACCGGTTGATCTCGCGCCATCCGCGCACCGAGTTCGTTGGCGATCCGGGTCTTTCCGGTGCCGCCCGGACCGAGCACGGTGGTGACGCGCGAGTTCCGCAGCAGCGCGGTGAGCGCGGTTATATCGCCCGCACGCCCGAGCAAGGCATTAGGTGCCGCACGCACCCCGATCGCGGCACCCGTTCGCGGCGAGAACGGCGGCTCGGCCGCTCCCGGACTCGACGCTGCCGAACGCTCGGATCGGCCCGGCGATGCCGTGCGCTCATCCGCGGCGACCAACGGGTGCGTCACGTCCGACAGCCGCCGCTGCGGCTCCGCGTGGCCAGCTTGCTCCATCGCCGTACCAGGACCAATGGCTGTCGGCGGCCGGACCGCGTGATCGTTTCTCGGCAGCGACGGCGATCCGGTTGCCGAGTGCCCTCCTGGTGCCCGGGGCCGTTCCCAGCCGTGCGGCACAGGCGGTGATCCGACACCGTTGCCGCCATGCTGTTCGGACGGCCGTTCGTCCCCGGGTATCGACCGGGGTTCGGCCGCCGACACTTCCGATGACGGCGCCGCCGGTGCGAATTCTCCGCGCAGGATGGCGGAATTCAGCTCGACCAGCGCCGGACCGGGATCGGTACCGAGGTGGTCTGCCAGCGCGGCGCGGATCGTGGCGAAGACGTCAAGGGCCGCGTTCGCATCGCCTGCGGTGGCCAGCAGGCGCATCAGCGCTCGGGCGGCGGGTTCGCTGAGTGGATCGGCGGAGGCTGCGACGCGGGCCAGCGCGATGGCGCCGTCCAGGTCACCGATCGCTTCTCGAGCGGCGAGTTCGGTCGCATCCAGGGCGGCCCAGTGGCCGGCGGCCGCGGTGGCGAGTTCGTCGGCGAGCGGGCCGGGCGTGAGATCGGCTCCTGGTTCGCCACGCCACAGCGCTCGTGCCCGCGCCACCAGGTCGAGACAGTGGGTGTACTCGTGCGCGGCGCAGGCTTCGCGGGCCTGCCGCAGCAGCGTCGTGACCGCGGTGAGGTCCACCTGCTCGGCCGTCAGCCGCAAGCGGTAGCCGGCAGGCCCGATATCCAATGCTCCGTCGGGCAGTGCGGTGCGCAACCGGGAAACCTGCGTGTGCAGGGCGTTCATCGGAGCCCGTGGCGGCTGCTCGCCCCAGACCTCATCGATTAGGGCCTGCGCGCTGCGGCTGCGACCCGGCGTCACCGCCAACGCCGCCAGCAATGCCCTTGCCCGCACCCCAGGCACCGGCGCCAGCGCGCCATTCCGGCGTAGCGCGACCTCGCCCAGCAGGGCCACCACGACCGATTCTGCGGGCGTCACCACTGGTATTCGGCCGCTCGGACCGCTCAGCTCAGAAACCATGCCGTGGCCATCGTATGCGCTGGTCCGGCCGCGAAGCGCGCCGATTTACCTGCGGTCCGACCGGTCGGTCGCATACGCTGGGCGAATGGCCGAATTCGAGGTGGTGCGCCAGATCGTCATCGCGGCCGAACCGGCACGCATCCACGGGCTGATCAACGACTTCCACGAGTGGGTCGCCTGGTCACCGTGGGAGGATCTCGACCCGGAGATCCGCCGCATGTACAGCGGCCCCGACGCGGGAGTCGGAGCGCGCTACGCCTGGGAGGGCAATCGCCGCGCCGGTCGCGGCAATATGGAGATCACCTCCAGCACCGAGCAGGAGATCCGGATAACACTGGACTTCGAGAAGCCGTTCAAGTCCACCAACAACGTCGTCTTCACCCTTGCGCCCGACGAGAGTGGCGGCACCCAGGTGGTGTGGCGGATGAGTGGTGAACAGCGCGGACTGATGGCTCTGATGGGCAAGGTCATCTCGATGGACAGCCTGGTCGGCAAGGATTTCGAGAAGGGTCTGGGCCGGCTGCGGGTGGCCGCCGAAGCCACACAGTCCTGACCACCCGATTAGGCTGCGGTCATGGCTACCGCAGCGCAATGGATCGAGGGCGCCCGGCCCCGCACCCTGCCGAACGCTATCGCCCCGGTCATCGCAGGCACCGGCGCCGCCGCGTCCATCGACGCCGTGGTGTGGTGGAAAGCGATTCTGGCGCTGCTGGTCTCGCTGGCGCTCATCATCGGCGTGAACTACGCCAACGACTACTCCGACGGTATCCGCGGCACCGATGACGAGCGCGTCGGCCCGCTGCGCCTGGTCGGCTCGGGCCTGGCCTCCCCCGCCGCCGTCCGCACCGCCGCCGTCGTCAGCCTCGCCATCGGCGCGGTGTTCGGTCTCGTCTTGGTCGCCCTGACGGCCTGGTGGTTGATCCTGATCGGCGCCGCCTGCCTGGCAGGCGCCTGGTATTACACCGGCGGCAGCAAGCCCTACGGATACAGCGGTTTCGGCGAGATCGCCGTCTTCGTCTTCTTCGGCCTGATCGGCGTGCTCGGCACCCAGTTCGTCCAAGCCGAGCGGATCGACTGGGTGGGCGCGGCCCTCGCCGTCGCGGTCGGCGCGTTCTCCAGCGCGGTCCTGGTCGCCAACAACCTGCGCGATATCCGCACCGACACCGAATCCGGGAAAGTCACTCTCGCCGTGAAGCTCGGCGACCCTCGAACCCGGACGTTGCACCTGGTCCTGCTCGCGGTGCCGTTCGTGGCGACGTTGCTGCTGGTGGTGCGCTCGCCGTGGGCACTGGTGGGCTTGCTCGCCGTCCCGCTGGCCGTGCGCGCCAACGCCCCGGTCCGATCAGGCCGTGGCGGACTCGAACTGATCCCGGCCTTGCGCGATTCCGGGCTCGCCCTACTGACCTGGTCGATCCTGACGGCGCTCGCGCTCGGATTCGCGACTGTATGAGGTTGTCTCACTACACCTAACGCACGTTCGCTGATGACACGTCGCACGACAATTCGGTAGGGCTGTCGTTCCCCCACGGCCGTCGCGAGCAAACCGATCCGGTGTTCGGCGCCGGTATGGTTGACGGACTGTTCTACTGCTAGACGGGGGATTTCGATGACGGACGCGCAGCCGGTGCAGGTGGAGCCGGAGGATTTACGGACTCATGCGGGGAATGTGGAGGGTTTGCAGGGCCCGATGGGTCAGGCGTTGGAGGCGGCGAAGGCGGTGTCGGCGCCGTCGGATGCGTTTGGGAAGTTGTGTGCGTTTCTGCCGCCGTTGTTCGTGGATTCGGTGGAGACCGACGGGATCACGGCGTTGGAGACGGCGCTGACGGCGTTGTCCGAGGATGCGGGGAAGCTGCGGTCGGCAGCGGATTCGTTCTCCCAGGCGGACACCTCGAATGCGGCGGCGGTGCGTGCGGCGGGAAACGGAGTGTCGCAGTGACGGGCGCGCGGGCGGCGGTCGCGGCTCGGGTTTCGGTCGAGTTGTGGTGCAGGGAGTCCGGCCTCGTCGTGGGTGATGGTCTCGTGGTCGACGTGCTCGACGCGGTCGACGTGCTCGACGCGGTCGACGTGCTCGACGCGGTCGTCGGGGTCGGTGTGGCTGGTGGGGCTGCGTCGCTGGCGGTCGTGCCTGGCGCGGCGGGTTGTGGGGTGTCGCGGTGACGGACACGGCGTCGAATCCGTTGATCGCCGCGCGTGAGGATTCGACCGAGTGGTATTCCGGTGTCACGTTGTTCGAGTCGGTCGCTGATGTGGGTGATGCGATTTCGTCGGGTTCGTGGATCGAGGCCGGTGTAGGGATCGCGGCCGCCGGTATGGAAGTCGCGGCGATGGTGGTCGATCCGATCGGCACCCTGGCCGGGTTCGGGGTCAGTTTCCTGATCGAGCACGTGCAGCCGCTCTCGGATGCTCTGGATTGGGTGGCCGGGGATCCTGATCAGATCACGGCGTATGCGAAGACGTGGGAAAACGTTGCCACGCAGGTGAGTTCGGCTGTCGATACGCACAAGCAGGCCGTCTCTGCCGATATCGCGAACTGGACCGGGGCGTCGGCGTCGGCGTATCGGGCGCGGGCGGCGGAAACCTCGGACGCGTTAGCTGCCGCGTCTGCTGCGGCGACGGCGGCGTCGCAGGCCATCGAGATGGCGGGCGGGATCGTGGCCGCGGTCCGGATGACGGTGCGCGACATCGTCGCCCAAGCAGTGGGGCGGCTCGCGGTGTGGGCGGCGGAGGCGGTGTTCTCGTTGGGCACCGCGACCCCGATCATCGCCGCCCAGGCAGCAACGTTTGTGGCGAAGACGATGACGACCATCGCGCGCCTGTTCTCCAAGGTCGCCTCCACCTTCGCCAAACTCAAACCCCTGCTCGCCAAGCTCAAGGACGCATGGAAGGCCATCACGAAGGTCCTCGGCAAGGGCAGCAAATCCACACCATCGTCGACGAAGAAGACCTCCACCGACACCACCACCGCCTCGACAGATACCCCTAAGAAGACCACCGACCCCGATACCCCGAGCAAGCCCGGCGACAAGTCCCCCGACACCTCGACGGCGTCGACCGATAACCCGTCGAAGACCGGTGACCCGGAGACGCAGCGCACGCCGGATCAGTCCGGGAAGCCGGAGAACCAAGCCAAAGCCGACGAAGGCGCCGGCGACAAAGCCACCGAGGGCGGCCCGAAGAACACCCAGGACGACAAAGACGTCACCGAATGCAACGACCCCGTCGACGTCGCCACAGGTGAATTCCTGCTCCCGGAAACCGACCTGACCCTGCCGGGCGTCCTACCGCTGGTGTTGCTGCGGCGGCATCGCTCGAGTTACCGATTCGGCCGCTGGTTCGGCCCATCCTGGTCGGCAACTCTGGACATGCGCGTGGTGATCGAGGACCAGACGGTCACCTTCATCGGCGAACACGGCCTGCTTCTGGTCTACCCCCACGCCGAGGTCGGCAAGCCCGTCCGCCCCAGCAACGGCGGTCAACGCTGGACCCTGACCCGCACCGAGGTCGGCGGCTACCGCGTCTACGACCCCGACCGCGAACTGACCTGGCATTTCGACCCCGCCCCCGAACTCGGCGGCCTCGATGGCCTGCTCGGCAACCACGCGATCTCGGAGATCACCGACCGCCACCACAACCACATCCGCTTCCATTACGACCGCGACGGCGCCCCCGTCGAAATCACCCACTCCGGCGGATACCGGGTCCGTGTGAGCACCGCCGACGGTCGGGTGACCGGGCTATCCGTGGTCGGGCCGAATCCAGCCATCCCACCGGCTTCCCAACCGGACAGCAGTAAGCCGACAGCCACGGACGCCGAAGACGGTTCGGTCACGAATTCGGGAGCCGGAGGCGTCAACAATGCAGGAAGCGGAACCGGCTCCGACGCTGCCACCGGCCCTGGATCGGTCGCCGAAATCGTCACGAAGGTCCGCGAATTCGGTTACGACGCCGGTGAACTGGTCGCGGTCACCAACGGTGTCGGTGCGACCACCCGCTACGACTACGACGACGAACATCGTCTGACCGGGTGGACCGATTCCAACGGCAACCGCATGGTCAACGCCTACGACCCCGACGGCCGCGTCGTAACCCAGCACGGCAACTCCGGCATCCTCAACGCCACCTTCGACTACTTCACCACCCCCGACAACAGCACCCACCGCACCATCCACACCGACTCGACCGGCGCGCCCACCACCTTCATCTTCAACGCCGACCTGCGCCTGATCGAACAGATCGACCCCAACGGTGCCCGCACCCGCACCGACTACGACGACCGCCGCCGCCCCACCCAAGTAATCGCCCCCGACGGCGCCGCTACGACCTACGAGTACACCCCAGCCGGCGACGTCCACCGCATCACGCGCCCCGACGGCCTACCCATCGACATCACCTACCAGGCCCACAACCGGCCGATCACCGTCACCAATGTCGACGGCACGACCACCCGCCAAGAATGGACCAGCGACGGCAACCTCACCGCCGTCATCGACCCCGTCGGAAACCGCACCGAATACACACACCATGTTTCCGGCGCGGTCGCTACGGTCACCGAACCCACCGGCGCGCACACCACCATCGATGTCGACCTTGCCGGGCTCCCGACCCGTGTCACCGACCCTTACGGCGCAGTCACCACCATCGAACGCGACCACTTCGGCCGCCCGATCCGGGTAACAGACCCCCTCGGCTCGACCGTGCAATACATCTGGTCCGGCGAGGGCAAACTGCTGCGCCGCATCGACCCCGACGACATCGGCGAATCCTGGGTTTGGGACGGCGAACTCAACCTCACCGCCCACGTCAACCGCGCGAACGGCATCACCCGCTACGTCTACGGCGCGTTCGATCTCCTCACCGCCCGCACCGAACCCGACGGCGCCATGACCCACTACCGCTGGGACACCCAACGCCGCCTCACCGCCGTCGCCAACCCCATCGGCCAGACCTGGCACTACACCTATGCCCCCGCCGGGCACCTTGCCTCGGAGACCGACTACACCGGCGCTACCACCCACTACACCCACGACGTGGCGGGCCGCGTCAAGACCGTCACCCCCGCCACCGGCGTAACCCGCCACCACACCCACGACATCCTCGGCCGCCTGGTCTCGATCACCGCCGACACCGGCGAATGGATCCACTACACCCACGACACCACAGGCCGAGTAAAGACCGCCGTCTCCGGCACCGGCGAAACCCGAACCCACACCCTCCAATTCACCCACACCCCCACCGGCCGACTCGCCACCCAACAGGTCGACGACCAACCACCGATGGTCTTCACCCACGACGAGCACGGCCGCCGTACTTCACGCACCACCCCCTCCGGCGGCGTCACCGCCTGGACCCACGACCAGACCGGCCGCGTCACATCGATGACCACCGACGGCCACGCCATCACCTTCGCCCACGATCCCCTCGGCCGGACCACCGGCTGGCGCATCGGCAACATCTCCATCGACCGCGCATACACGCCGGTCGGTCACACCACCCACCAGATCGTCACCGCACACCGCCCGGGTGTCGCCATGAATCCTGCTGGGAGCGAGCTCAACCCGCGACCCAACGCAGGTGGATACCCAGGACACACAGGCGGGGCCGACGAAAACCCCGCCCACGGAGCAACGCCGGGCACGCCCTCCCGAGGCGAATACCCTGGACCGCCCGGATCGATGACCCACATGGGTGGAACGGGATCGCTCGACCCATACGGCACCCGCCAACCCAACGACTACGAAACGCCTCCCGGCCCCAACCCGAGCATTCTCCGCCGCGACGACTACACCTGGCGCCCCGACGGCTACCTCACCTCCCACACCACCACCCACCCCAATACCGCCCCCGACCACCGCCAATACACCCTCGACCCTATCGGCCGAGTCACCACCATCACCCGAAACGGCACCCTCGCCGAGCAATACACCTACGACAAACTCAGCAACATCACCTCCGTCGGCGTCCTCACCCCGGACGCCTCCAACCCCAGCAACGCACCTAGGTTCCCGACCACTCCCCCAGACCATTACGCCCCACCAGGCATCCCTCCGAACCCAGCTGCCGCCCGGGGCAACTCGCCTCTAAACACCCGCCGCGAATACCACAACAACCTCCTCATCCGAGACGGCCGCAACCACTACACCTACGACCCCGCCGGCCGCCTCATCCGCAAAACGACTACACGCCTGTCGCGGAAACCTGACGTCTGGCACTACCGGTACAACGCCTTCGACCAGCTCACGGACGTCTACACCCCGGATCAGCAGTGGTGGCACTACACCTACGACGCACTCGGGCGCAGGACGACCAAGCGACGCCTAACCAACGAACGGGCCGTACTCGAAACAACCACATACGAATGGGATGGCGCCCAGCTGGCCGGGCAGGCTACCCCGACCGCCGGTTTGTCGTGGACTTACCTGCCGGGTGTCTATACGCCCGTCACCGAGGTTTCTCACCGAGCAGGTGCTGAACCTCGACTAAACATCATTGTTAGCGATCTGGTCGGCACCCCGAATCAGCTCGTGGAGCCCGTAACGGGTCGTACAGTCGGCAGCGCGAAATTCGATCTATGGGGCCGAGCGTTGTGGACCGGCGAGGTCTGCACTCCTCTTCGTATGCCTGGTCAGCTGTACGACGACGAAACCGGTCTTCATTACAACCTAATGAGGGTCTACGACCCCGCAACTGGGCGATTCCTCACGGGCGATCCGCTCGGTCTTTCACCAGCGGCAAATCCGATTACATATCCACACAACCCAATTTCCTGGACAGACCCACTAGGCCTTACCCCGTGCAATACGATTGACCCCAATCAGGTTCGATTCACACAGGACTCCGTCAGGGCAACATTCAAGGACGGTTCCTCGGTGTTCGATCTGGTGGATGGCCTGCGGTCGGGCGACATCGACTCAGAATCTATTCCGCCGATTAGAATATTTGAACAACAGGGCCACCTATACACACTCGACAACAGGAGACTTGTAGCGTTCCAAATGGCTGGAGTTGACGTCCCGTATGTGATGGCGTCGGACACGCAGGTTGCACGCGAGGCGTTCAAGTTTACGTCCAGATCTGAAGGTCTTAGCATTCGAATACGTGGCGAAGGAGGATTTGTATGGCAATCCTAGATCCTAATGAAGTGGAAAATCTCGGCTCGTTCATCCGGTTCGCGCGGGAGGTGTCACGTGAATTAGAAATGCATCCGGACGCCTACATGAACGTCAGCTCTTCGGATTTCCTGGAAGGTGCAGCAGCATGGCTGGAAGATGCGCAGTCAATCGATCCCTATATCAGCAGTTTCGAGGAGTGGAAATTTGTCGCACGCCTGATTGCTGCGGGGCTGATTTACGAGTAGCCGCGTGGGCGCAGTAACCATCGGCGGCACGGAGAGTTGGTAACGCGCCCCATAGCCCTGCGCTGAACCTCGGGCTGACGCGACAGACGGAGCAAGTCGCAAGCGGCGGACTGGAAAACGGGCACGGGAACGTTTCGAGCTATTCAGTGCGTCCGCGCACGCTGATTCCATGCCAGGACGACTGGATTTGCCGAGGCCCCATAGCGCTACATCACGAGCCTGGTTGGCGATGGATGACGCGCCTCAGCCGCCGAGCCCGCCTTGCCGCCGCCTGCAGGCAGACTGGCCGCCAAACGATAAGGTACGCAGGAGTCGGTTGAGTGGACCGCTCAAGTACAGAGGGGTGGTTTTCCTATGGTGGACGAGACCAACATCCTCGACCAGCTGATCACGCAGGTTGGGGACGAGTCGCTACGAAGTCGGATCGCTCGCGAGGTTGAGCTGCTTCGTGGGTCACGTCGATTCGGATTGGTCTTCGATCGCCACTTGCCCGAGTCTGTGCGACTGACCGACTATCCGGTCCGAAAAGGTATCCGGGTGTCCTTGCGGGACGAATCCACAACGGCGACATGGACGGTCCTCGGATTCACCGACACCTCACGGTCCGTTGCGGTACTCGATGGTGATGGCGGCGAGCGTCCAGTCGGCGATCTCGTGGTGGTCCGCGAGTTCGGGGAGCCGATATACCCTGGCCTATCAACAGTCGAGCGGATCCAGCGAGGGGCTGACGATGCTCCGTGGCATGTCGTCATCAAGGGCGAAAACTTCCATGCACTGCAGGCGCTGCGTTCGACTCATCGTGGCAAGGTTGACCTCATTTACATCGACCCGCCGTATAACACCGGCAACGATGGCTGGATCTACAACGATCGGTATGTCGACCAGAATGACCGGGCCAAGTCTTCGAAGTGGCTCTCATTCCTGGAGCGTCGGCTGCTGGTCGCTCGTGATCTTCTGAAGCCGACCGGCGTTGTAATTGTTGCTATCGGAGACGAGGAGCATCACCGTCTGAGAATGCTGCTCGATCAAGTATTTGGCTCCGGAAACTTTCTTGCGAATATTACATGGCAAGGAGCGGGCAAGAATGATGCGCGGTACACTGCCGGGGGCGTCGACTATATGCTTCTGTATGCCCGTGACGAAGATTCGCTGAGTGCCGCAGATATTCGTTGGCGTGAGCCGAAACCCGGGCTAGGCCTCGCGCTTTCGGCTGCTGACCGCTCCTGGGCCGATTCATCGTATGATCCAATTGTTGCGACGACAAAATACCGGGCAGCTCTTCGCCGTTTAAGAGATCAGTTGGAGCCTGCAGTCTTCCGCTACGATCAAATCGACAGCGAGGGCCGAGCCTTTCAGGCGACCAGTTTGGTTAGTCCTAATCCCCGCGAGAATCTGAAGTATCAGGTTGATCACCCCGTGACTGGCAATGCCGTGCCTACGCCAGTGAACGGATGGCGTTACTCACGTGATACAATGAAGTCATTGATTGACGATAATCGAATATTGTTCGGGTCAGATGAAACGACAACACCTCGACTTAAGCGATTTCTCGCCGACCAGGAGGATCGTGTTCTTTACCCGACATTTACTGAATCCCGAATGGCTGGATCGAAACGGCTTGAAACAATCCTGGGTGATCGTCGCTTTCCGAACCCAAAGGACGTAGAAGTCATTATGCGATGGATGGGGCCCCTGGCTCCTCCGAACGCTCTGATTTTGGATTTCTTCGGTGGCTCGGGCACTACCACCGAGGCGGCTATGCGGCTCAACGCTCAGGATGGAGGTAGCCGACAGTCGATCCTGGTGACGAACAATGAGGTCGGGGCTAAGCAGGCTAGCGCGATGCGCAAGGGTGGTGCCCATCCCGGCGATCCGGCTTGGGAGGCGAAAGGCGTCTTCGAGCATGTCTGCCGACCTCGCATCTCCACGGTCGCGACCGGCAAGCGTCCTGACGGCTCGGTGTACTCGGACGGATTGGAAGCAAACGTCGAGTTCTTCGAACTGACCTACCTTGATCCTGGCCGCGTCCGGCGTGGATCAGAGTATTCGGCAGTTGCACCGCTGATGTGGTTGGAGGGTGGGGCACGAGGCGAGAGGATTCAAGCCATCCCTGAGGTGGGCTGGGCCTTGACCGAGTCTTACGGCGTGCTGTTCACGATCGATGCATTGAAACCGTTCGCGACGGCCGTTGCCGAGACCGCAACAACCGACTCGGTACTGCAAGTGCTGTTCATCATCACCGACTCGCCAGCCGAGTACCAGGCGGCGGTCGAGCAGCTCCCGGTTGGCATCGAGACGGTGCAGCTGTACTCCGACTACCTGTCGAACTACACGATCAATATCGGTGGGAGGACTCGGTGAAGTTCACGCTGGAGGAGTACCAGGACAAAGCTGTTGACAGCATCCTGTCCTCCCTCGCGAAAGCTCGGAACGGCTACCGCGAGGACGGTGAACGGACAGCTGTCGGGCTGACGGCGCCGACCGGGGCTGGCAAGACCGTGATCGCCACCGCTGTGCTGGAAGACCTGTACTTCGGCACATCCACCCGCGACCCGCAGCCGGGTTTGACCGTGCTGTGGCTTACCGATGACCGGGCGCTGAATGCGCAGACGATCAGCAAGATCCTGACGGCATCCGGTGGCCGTATCGATGCCAATCGGGTGCGGTTCCTAGGCGAAACGGACGAGCGGACACTCGAAGCGGGATACATCTATTTCGTGCATATCCAAGCGCTGCAGAAGAATTCGACGTTGCATGCCGTCCGCGCAGATGGCACTCGAAACGACAAGCGTAGTTACGGCGCATGGGACATGATTGCCAACACGATCCAGGACCGGGGCGCTGATTTTTTGGTCATCTGGGACGAGGCACACCGCGGGTCCGGGACGACGAAGACCGAGCGGAAGTCGATTGCCGGCACCATTGTCGATGGCGGTCAGACCAACATCGGCACCGTCCAGCCACCGGCCCCCGTCGTGTTGGGGATATCAGCGACGCCGGATCGGTTTCAGGCCGCCATGTCGGCGGCCGGGCGCACGATCCGGCTGGCCGAAGTGCCGCCAGGCGACGTCAGAGAATCTGGTCTGCTCAAGGACCGGATCCTCCTTCGGAATATCGCCGAGTCGCAGTCGGCCGACAACACGATGCTCGGACTTGCCGTCAAGGACCTGCGCGATGCGGATCAAGCGTGGCGTACGCATCACGAACACACCGGCGACCGGCTTGTTGAGCCGCTGCTCGTCGTGCAGGTGGAGCCGAAGGTGACCGAGTCCCGGCTCGCCGAGATTCTGTCCGTCATCGAATCAGCTTGGCCGGAACTCACGGACTATTCGGTGGCGCACGCGTTCGGCGATCCACACGGACCGCTCAAGGTCGGCGACAAAACGGTCCGGTACCTCCCACCGGAAGCTATCGCGGGCGATGACAAGGCTCGCGTCGTGCTATTCAAATCAGCTCTGACCACTGGTTGGGACTGCCCGCGCGCCGAGGTGCTGGTGTCGTTCCAAGGCAAGGAGTCCTACACCGAAATCGCTCAGCTGATCGGCCGACTGGTCCGAACGCCGCTCGCGAAACGGGTCGATGGCGGCGATGACCGCCTCAATGAGGTTGTCGCATACTTGCCAGGGTTCAAGACCGATCACGTCGTTCGTGTCGTCAACGCGCTCACCGAAGACGAGAACGTCAAGGTCGAGATTCTGATCACGCCGGAGGTCTGTGTCCGATCGCCCGCGGTTCCGAATGCTGTATTCGAACTCCTCGATACGCTGCCGTCGTTCACCCGCCCGAAGGCGGTCTTCGCGAACCGAACGACACAGCTCGTGCGGCTGGCAGCCGCGCTCAACGAGCATGGCCTCGTGCCGAACGCGTCCTTGAAGGTTCGTTCCTGGATCGTCGATCAGATGCGGGCTGGTGACAGCCAGCAGAAGGAAGAGATCGATGCCAAGGTCAAGGATATTCTGTCGTTGAGACTCGGTACGACAGTCGTCAGCTATGGCGAAGCACTCATGCTGAGCGTGGGCGAGGAAGAAGCTACTATCGCCGAGCGGGACCTCGACGGGTACTACGCCCGAGCGGTTCGCCTCCTTCCTGACGGCTCGGCGTCCTGGTATTACAACGACTTATGTGATCGGGACTATGACGAGGTCGACGCAGGCGTGAGGGTCACGGCCATGGCGCAGCTGGGTTTCAAGGGCCTCATCGAGGAGCAGGCCGCCGCTCTTATCGACATGTGGCGCGATCAGCACCAATCCGCGGTTTCGCGCATGCAGCGGTCGACGCGCGATTTGATCGAGCCGTTGTGGTATCTCGGCACCACGCCGATGCATCCGACCACGGTCGAAGCACGCGACGCGTATCCCGCGTCGACGGAGCGGATCAAGGGCAATGCGACCGAGTCGATCGGCACCTACCCGGGTCACCTGTACGTCATCCCTGCTGGCAAGCAAAACGCCGGCCGGTTCCCAGTCGACACGTCGCGGTCATCATGGGAGGAAGCTGTCCTGGCCGCGGAGCTGGGTCCTTCGACGTTGGTTGGCTGGTATCGGAACCCATCCTCTGGCCGGAACGCGCTCGCCATCCCGTACGAGTTCGGGGATAAGTTCCAGCTGATGCACCCCGACTTCCTGTTCTGGCACGACGACGGTGGCAGCGACTACGTCATGGACATAGTAGATCCGCACCGCCATGACCTTGCCGACACCGCGGCGAAATGGGCAGCGCTGGCTCGATATGCCCAGGATCATGGTGACCGAATCCGACGATGCCTGGCGGTCATCAAGGTCGGGGACCAGCTCCGCGCATTGCCCCTCACCGATCCGGGCATCGGGAAGAGAATCGGTGCCGCCACAAATAAGAGCCTGGTAGAAGCCGTATTCGATAGCGATGGGATGGACTACGCATAGCGGTCCGACCGAGCAGGAGACACAGCGTTGGCGCTAGTCGCGGGTTCGGCCATGTCCGGGACGGATCATCGGGCTCCGACGTGGTCAGTGCGACGGCCGGGGAATGACCGATGACACGGCTTGGCGACCTGAGCTTCAGCGGTAGGTGGGGTCATTGTCTTCGCGATGGTCTTGGAGGGTTCGGTCTAGGAGGGATTGGAGGTGGGACTGGAGGTCGGGGGTGTTGGTGGGGGTGGATTGGATGGAGGCGGTGGTGCGGATTCGGTAGCGGCCTTCGGGGTAGTCGATGAGGTGGAAGTCGCGGGTGGGGGTGGGGCGGTTGTCGAAGGCGGGGCCGGGGTAGACGGCTATGTGGGCGACGGTGGTGCGGGGGCGTTCGAAGAAGCGGGTGATTCGGTCGTGTTGTGGGCGCGGGGCGTCGTCGCGGAAGCGGGTGAAGGGGGCGTCTTCGGGGGATTCGATGTCGGTGCGGTTGATCTGGAAGGGGCGGGCGGTGCCTTGGGGGGCTTCGGGGAGGGCGGCGATGATGCGGCGGGCGGCGTTGTGGGCGCGCAGGTATTCCATGCGGACGGCGCCGCCGGTGTTCGGTTTCGCGGTGGGTTGCTGGGTGAGGATGACTGCGCCGCCGCCGGATACGGCGGCGTGGATGCGCAGCATGGCGGTGGGGTCGGCGTCGGCGCGGGGCATGATCGGGGTTGCGGCGCCGGCGAATCCGGCGATTTCGATGCGGGCTTCGGGTTCGACGAGCACTCGCAGGGGGCCGTAAATGTCTTCGTCGAGAATGGATTGGATGCGGGTGGCGGCGGATTTGTAGGCGCGGTCGTAGGCGTCGGCGGTGTCTTCGGACGGGCGGTATTGCAGTGGGTACGGGAGGATGTCGCGGCCGATGGCGTGCCAGAGCACGGTCAGTTCCAGGCCGGACATCGTCCAGGTTTTTTGCGTCATTGATTTCCGCCCGGCGCTATTCGCCCAGGACCGGCGGCACGGTCTTGGGTCGATGCTCCGGATCGAGGCCGGTCAGCTCTTCACCGTTGCGCTGATTCACCAGCGCTTCGGCGATCGCCGACTTGCCCTTTTCGTTCTCCTCGTCGCCCTTTCCGCCGCGGGCGCCGGGCGGCATCATCGGGCCCATAGCCATGGGACGAGCGCCGCCGCGGGGTGCCGCACCCGCACCGGTGGTGGCGGCGCCGATACCGGGTCCGCCGGTGCCGGGTAGGGATCGTCCGGGGCCGCCGGGGGCTGCGCCGCCCGGGACGCCGGAAACT
This sequence comes from Nocardia sp. NPDC059180, assembly GCF_042754945.1. Classification (NCBI taxonomy): domain Bacteria; kingdom Bacillati; phylum Actinomycetota; class Actinomycetes; order Mycobacteriales; family Nocardiaceae; genus Nocardia; species Nocardia sp. NPDC059180. The sequence continues at coordinate 68,985 of NZ_JBHZBU010000010.1, read as the reverse complement.
GAGCCGCCCGCACGGGATCCGGATCCCGTGCCGCCTGCGTCGGAGCCGCCGCCCGAGCCGGAGCCGAGGGTGCCCGTACCGAGACCGCCTGGGGCGTAGCCGGTCCCGGCAAGGCTGCCGGTGCCAGTGGAGGCCGCGGTGGTGGAGGCGGGTGTGGTGCCGATGCCCGAGGTGGTGTTGTTGTTCACGGTCGACGGGTTGGTCGACGGGTCGACGCCCGCAGTCGTCGTGTCGTCGGTGTCCTCGCCGGTGGTGCCGGGGCCTTCTTCTTCCTCGTCGCCGCCGGGGGTGGCCGGCGGATCCCATTGGCCGCCGCCGCGCTCGTCGGGCGGCCATGAACCGGGCGGGGGCACGACCGGAGGAACGGTGCCGGGATCGTGGACAGGGTTGTAGGCGAGTGGGATTCGTGGCTGGCCGGTGTCGCCTTCGCGGATGCCGGGTTGATAGACCTTCTCGAGGATGGTGTAGGTCGCGAGCTCGGCCGCGTTGGTGCGGTCTTCGTTCATTTTCCAGGTCGGGCCGGGCGTCCAGCTGGCGACCTTGCTGCCCCATCCGCTGGTGTCCGGACTTGGCTGCACATTGGCCTTGGTGACCTCGACAGCCGACTTCACCAACTCGACCTTGCCCGCGACGATCTTCGTCCCCGAGACCAGGTTCCCGGCCTTCTCGACATAGTCGACGATCCCCTGAGCGGCGGCCTTCTTCGACTGGCCCTCCCAGGTGTCTTCCATCGCCGCAAGGATTTTCGGCCCGAAGGTGCTGAGCCCCTGCTCCAGCTTGTCGGCCCGCGACTGCCACGCCTGATGCAACGTGGTCATCGCCGCGACATCGACGGCCTGTGCTTTGCGGTACAACTCGTCCAGATCTTCGCTGCGAACATTGCCGAACAAGCTGTCAGGAATGCGCGGATCATGAAACTCGCCGTCAAAATGGTTATCGGCCAGATCTTTGATACGGTTGCGCGCCGCGATCGATTCCGGACTCTGATCGCCGAGCGCGACAGCCAAAGCGTTTGCGGCGGCATCGAATTCATTGTTGGAGGTCAGGACGGCACCTAGAGGTCCGGACAAAACCAGCTTGCCGACATTCGACACGACCGTCTCGAACGATGGAAGACCGAGCATTTCGAACCCCCCTGTGGTTAAACGCCGTTGTAGCCTTGAGAATTGCTGGAATCCTGCTCTTGCAGACGATCTAGAGTTACTTGGATGGTATCGCCCATGAGCGCCAAGACCCGGAGGTGGTCCGCGAGTGCGGTGTCCAGGTCGCCATCACCACCTGCATCGATCGCCTTCAATCCCAGAAGTTTCGCCAGCTCTTTTCCACACTCGAATTCGCCGAGTCCGGTCACGTTCGCCATCTGACTTATGCCTTGTCGAACGCCTTCGTATACCTCGATCTGGTCGTCGATCGCGGTGCGGCAACTTTTCGCCACTGCATCGTCGAGGTAAAGGCTTCCAGCCTTCGCCTCATCGGAAAGGTGCTGCCATAAGGAGATGTCGTCTTGCATTCCCACAGCCTTGCCCACTTTCTCTAACTGGGAAAGATTGGAACCAGCGCCTCTGCGGCGGAGAGGGCGATCTCACACGAATCGCGGACGTCTTCCGTGAGAGTCGATTTGTACGCCGATACCTCCAAAGTTTGCGCACCTGAGGGAAAGGCTATATAGCACTCACTCTTATCCTCGTCGTGCGACTTCCGAAACTGGATGCCAGTACGCCCTGCAACTGAAAGTTCTTCGTATTCGATGTTGTTCGAATCGCTCTTGATGTCTTCGAGGCTGTGAGTGGTCGACCACGCTCCGACGGTGTAATTCGACCTCGTCGGCTTGTCCTTCCACGAGCACAACTCCCACCCCTCGACGTTCTCCACCCCAGCGATGGTGTTGTCTTCGGTAGAAGGATCCACCCCGATCCGCACGAGCACGTCGTCGCTAATCTGGCACGGATCCCACAAGGCCTCCTCGGCCGCTGCCTGGTCCGTGGTGGCAGTTGGCGTCGCGGTGCCCTCGTTTGCGGAGCCACACCCGGCGGCCGCCAGCAAGGCTCCCGCCAGCACCGCAACCACTGCCGTCTTTCGTCGTCCCACCGCTGCTCCCGTTCAGCCGCCGATTGATCCGCTCGTAGTGTAGGACGCACGGATAGCCGGATCGGTTCCATCGACTTGCACGTGCGGTCGCACAGTTCGCCCACCACGCACCGCAAGGCGACGATCGACGTTCATCCAGGTCGTCGAGCGGCACCTGAGCCTGGTGTCTTCTCGCTATTCGCTACGCTCAGGCGCCACTCGCGATATATCGGCAGGTTCCCGCCCGGTGAGCGAGACTAGCGGTCGAAGTCACCCGATCGCAGTGCGCTCGCGAACACATCCCACTGGTCCGGAGCAAAGACCAACGCAGGCCCGGCGGGGTTCTTCGAGTCACGTACGCCAACGCGCCCACCCCGGAGCCAGGCCACCTCTACGCAGTCGGTCTGGCCACCGCTGTAGCTGCTCTTGAACCAAGTCGTACCGCCTAGATCCGTAATCACGCTTCATACTCCCTTGCAACCCGCCGGAGCAGGTCTCGCGATTTCACTTCATCGTGCGAAGTGCTTCGTACAGTCGAAGCAAGCTCATCGTAGCGCCGGTAGTCATCAGCGCTCTCGAGGTAAATATCCGGTTTCCCGTGCCCCTCGAAGTAGACCAAAGGTGGTTCTATCGGCGTGCCCTTGGCGCCGGTACCGAACTTCAAGATTACGAACGGGCCGTGTAGCAACCCCCGGGCATACCCAGCACTGAACGGATGGATCCGAATGCTGATGTTCGGCCGTTTGCCGATCTCGGCCAAGTGTCGCAGTTGTGCAGCCATCACCCGGGGTCCGCCCACGACCCGGTGGAGCGCAGACTCGTGGAGCAGCAGTTCCAGATGAACCGGATCGGCCTTTCGGGTGATGATTGACTGTCGTCGCATCCTCAGTTCCACACGACGCTCAATGTTCTCCGGGCAGTCATCCCTGTAGAAGTCACTGATCAAGGCCCGCGCATAGTCTGGGGTCTGTAGCAGACCAAGAACAATCTCTTGATACGAGATCAGCTGGCGCGCTGCGGCTGTCAACTCGACGTGCATGTTGAATGTCGGGTCGCTATAGAGACCGGCAAACGCCGAGTACCAAGACGTGACCCTCGACTGCTTGGCCAACTCGACCGCATCAAATGCGGCCGCCTTTGGCACCTCGTAGAGATCGCACAGAGCTTGCACGTCGACCGCCCGGACCTTCTGAGTCTTCGCTGCCTCGATGCGTTGCAGAGCCGCTTGACTCAGTTCTACGAGCGCCGCCGCCTTGGCGATGCTCAACCCCACGCCTTCGCGCTTCTCTCGCAGGAATCGGGCCAGCTGCCGTCTGGGCAGGGTCGATGGTTCCGTTGCGTCATCGTTCGTCATCGGCGCACCACCGGTGCGAAATCGAACCAAATGGAACCCCGAAATCGAATCAACCCGCGACGACGATCGAGTCCCACTCTGGAGCTTTCGACCAACTGAGTTCGGCCCATTCGATTCTCCTTGGCTATGAGTAGCGAACATGGTGTCCTGGTGTCAGCATTCGAGCATCACCGCAGGTCACAACCCTCATGAATCCCACTGTTCCACAACACTATCTGTGGGCAGTTCGCTTCGACGGCAAGTGTGCCGATAGTTCTGCCCCCTCGAAGAGGATTCGTTGCCGTGACCCGCTCGGATGGCCGCGCATCTCACCCATCGATCAGATCCACGGAGGGACCATGTCATCCCCGCACACCGCCGGACCCGCGCCGAGCGGCGACTGCAGCACAGTCATCGGGTTCGTTCGTACTGAAATCTCCGGGCCGCACGCTGCTCGTCACGCGGCCGAAATCCAGCGTTACGCAACCAGATCGGGGCGCAGCTACATCTACACCGTGCGTCCGCCGGCCGACTGCCCCGACCCGACCGGCTATGTCCTCAGGTTTGCGGCAGCCCATTCCGTCGACACCATCGTGGTCTTCGACCTCGCCCACACGAACCACACCCCAGCCCGCGTCTGCGACGCCGGCTTCCACCTCGAAACCGTCTGCCCACCCACCCTCTGGACCCGCACCACCCCACCACCACCCGCCCCACATTCCAATCAACGCCGCCCCGCCCCAACTGCCACCACCTCCGCACGACGGAGACATCAGACCGGCGACACGCCGCAGAGCCCAGGCTCATGTCTCCCTCGTCGCGGCACGCAGCCACCGCGGTCGAATCCGGCTATCCCGCAGCCAGAGCGGGTGGTTGCGTGAGGGGGTTCGAGGGCGGGTTCGCGCCGCCGATGGTGTGTGGGATGGCCGATGCGGAGTCGGCGCATCGGCTGATGCGGCGGCATCGGGAGTGCCGGATCGAGCGGTGCGCCTGGAAGTGGGTCGCGTACTGCACATTGGTGCACCTCGGGCGGCTCGCGCCGCAAACACTGAGCGCACGGGAACGGGCCTACTTGCGGGGCATCGAGTTCCCCTCTGCGGGTTCGAGTTCCCACAGCCGGACCGTCGCACCCGTCTCGGCCGCACCCACGCCGGACGGCAACAGCACGGCCCTGACTGCCATGACCGACGTCGCGACCCTGCGCCAAGTACTCGACGGGCTCATACGCACGACCAACGATGAGGGCCGAGCGACATGACCGCAGTGGATTCGTGGCACATTCTCTCCAGTGTCGCTTCGGTACTGGCCGGATGCGGTATCGCGGTGCTCATCATCGGATGCTTGTGGCCGACCGACTCGCCGCAGCACACGCCCGCACATCGGCGCGGCGCCACGTCGAGTCACGTGCGGACGATCGTCCGGCCCACGGCGTGGACCTGCGATCTCCCGTTGGCGCCGTTGACCATCGACGACGCGCACCAAGCCATGCGCCATCATCGCGAACACGATTGCGCCCGCAAGCGGGCCGCGTTCGCCACGCTGGTCGCGGCCGGGCGGATCAGACCCGATTCGTCGCGCCGGTACCCCCGGTGGGAGCTGTCGTGAACCATGTCGTCATCACCGGGGGCGCCGGGTTCATCGGCTCACATCTGTGCCGGGCGCTGCTCGATCGGGGCGACCACGTCACGGCTGTGGACGATCTGCGCGGCGCGGGCACTCGGGCCATCGCCGACCTGCTCGAGTATCCGCTGTTCACCCTGCGCACTACCGACGTGACCGCGCTTGGCGCGTTCGCCGAACTCGACACCGTCACCCATGTCGTGCACCTCGCGGGCGGGACGCGGGAGCGGGCACGGCATCCGGTCGACGCCATCAGGACCGCGTCGACCGGCACGCTGGCCGTGCTGGATCTGGGTGCCGCCCACGATGCCCGCATCGTCATCGTGTCCGGGCCGCGCGCCCGCGAGGAACCGCGCGGACACCGGCCCGCAGCTCATTCCGGGCCGGACGGGGACTGTGCCCGGATGGCGATCGAACTGATCACCGAAGCCGCGGCCCGCCACTATCCCGGCGCGAACGTCGCGATCGCGCGGCCGTTCGAGGTGTACGGGCCGCATCTATGGCCGGGGCGCGGTGTGAGCGCCGCGATCTGCGCGGCGGCGCTGCGCGATCAGACGATCCACCTCGATGATGAAGCACGGTCATTCGTCTATGTGGCCGATACGGTTGCCGCGTTGGTCGCGCTGCTCGACAGCGACACACCCGGTCCCGTGGACGTCGGCGCCCAACCGACCAGACTCGCCGAATTCGCCCGCACCGCAGTCGAGATCGCCGGCAGCGGCTGGGTGGAGGTCTGCCGATCGACACCCTCGCACCCCACCCCACGGCAACCCGATCTCACCCGTACCAAGGCGCTGCTGGGCTGGCAACCGGCCACACCCCTGCATACCGGACTGCATCACACGGTGAACTGGATGCAGACGACGCTTCGCCGCCGAGGCGCCCCACCATGACATCGCAGACCGCCACGCCGGTGGCCGCCGGTACTGGTGTCTGGATCGGACCCGAAAAGCGTGGTCAGGCCGTACTGTTGAGGCAGGGGCGAGGGATCCGGCGGCACGGCGCTCAGTGGCCCCGCAATTTCGAGGAGGGGCCATGTCGGAGGACGGCGACCGCGAAAAGTCGGAGCGGCGAACCGATTCGCCTTCTGGGCAACCTGTACCGAATCCACAGTCGTCGTCGCCGGAGTCGCAGCCGTTCACCGGATCGAATCCGACAGCCGCCGCCGGACCGGGCCAACCCGCGATTCCGCAGCCACCGGTGCCGTCGAACCGACCGCCCGGCCAGCACCCGCCCACGGGATCAACACCGGCCGTACCGGGCCCTCCTGCCACCCATCCTCCGCATGCCCAATACTCGCCTCCTCCGGCTATGCCGCCGAGTTCCTACCCACCACAGGCCCAGCCGCATCCAGGCTCGTATCAGGCTTCGGCACAAGGGCATTCGGGACGATCTCCGTACGCGAACCCGCAGCACGGCGGACAGATGCCGGGCGGCGGACCGCATCCATCACAACTCGGCGGGCAGACGCCGGGCGGCGGGCCATTTCCCCCGCAGCCCGGACGACAGGAGCCGCCCACCGGGCCATTTCGCCCGCAACACGGCGGACAGATGCCCGGTGGCGGACCATTTCCGCCGCAAACCGGCGGTCAGACACCGGGTGGTCGACCGTTCCCACCACAACCCGGCGCCCAGGCACCAGGCGGCGGACCATTTCCGCCGCAACACGGCGGACAGACACCAGGCAGCGGACCGGTCCCACCACAACTGGGCGGACCGGGGCCAGGTGGGCCGTTTCCACCGTATCCGGGTCCGGGGTACGGATTCGATCCGCGGCAAGGCGGGCCGATGCTCGCCGCAGCCCCGCCGACGCGCTCACGCCGCCGCCCGTGGCTCATCGCGTCGCTGGTGATCCTGGTCGTCTGCGCGCTCGGGATCGGTGGTGGGGTGGCGATCTGGCGGCTCACCGGCAACGAGCCGAGTGCCGAGCAGCGTGGCCGGGCTGCTCTGGCCACCGCCCAGCTGCGTCTGCTGGATACGCCTGCCACGCATTTCACCGGAACGATGAAACCGAAAGGTGCCTCGGCAGATCGGCTCCGGGTAGATCTCACCGTCACCAATGTCGGCGATGCGACGGGCAAGGTATCGGTGCGTGACGGCGTGGAGCTGGACTATCTCGGTGTCGGCGGGAAGTCCTTTCTCCAGGGCGACGAGCAGGCATGGCTCGCGTTCGGCGAATCCGCGGACAACGCCGCCCGCTACGCGGGAGTACCGGTGCTGGTCGGCCCCGATCGCTTCGGGTTCGATCTGGCGAGCACCTTGGCGCCTGCGCGGCTGGCGCTGGCGCTCGACCCCGATGCGCAGCACAGCGAAGACGTCACCATCGGGGAACCGATCGAGATCGATGGCCACGAGTCCACGCCGATCACCAGCGGCTCAATCACCACCTACCTGAGCAACCTCGATGCGGCGGACGAGCCGAGCACCGGCGGATCCGATCGGCCGGTCATCGACCGCATCGTCAGCGCGTCAGCGTCGGATGAACCCGGCGCCGACGAACCGGAGCTGCCCGAATTCATTCTCGATCCGACGCCCGGCGAAGCCGACGATGCCCAGGGCATCTACGAGGAGCTGCCCGGCCGGGTGGACGGTCTCGGTGATGCCGTCGATTCCCGGGTGACGCTTGGCGGCAATGTCAACGGCCACTTCTTGCAGAACCCGTGCATGGGCACCTGCACGATCCAGTTCGTCATCAGCAATACGGTGAACACCTCGCCCGATATGCGAGTCACCACGGTCGCCTTCGATTACACCGTCACCATGCAGTCGTCGGTGCCGATCGCGCTCGGAGCCGGGTGCAACGGCAGCGGCACCATGCCGGCCAACGGCTCGACCACGCTGTCGTGCAGCGCGTCCTACAACCCGCAGCTGATCCCGGCCGGACAGACCAGGCCGATCACGGCCACCATCCAGATCACCGTGCGCGCGCTCGATCCACAGCAGGTCACCGAACTTCACGACCGGACGATCGACCGTGGCCGGAAGGTCAAGGACATCGCCGAGGAAGCGCCGGACAGCTACCGGCGATACGCCGAAACCGGCGGCACTCTGCCGAAGCCGAAGTGGACCCAGCGCTATGACCGCGCGAACAGTTCGGCGCAGGAACGCGGCAGCGCCGGGCAGCCGATGCGCGAGGATCAGGTCGCGAAGGTATCGAGCGTCATGGATCGCCTCGGCATATCCGGGCCTGATCAACAGCGCACGATCCAGGCGCTGCGCAATGCGCGCAGCACCCCGATGGGCGCCGAGGCCGCCGACATCATCGGGAAGGGCCATCTCGCCGGCGCCGAAGGCTTCAAGGATCTGGTGTCCAAGTTCCGTGGACCCGCCGCTGCCCGGCCCGCGGCCATGCAGGAGCTGCGCCTCGGCGACGAGTTGTATAGGCGGGGCAGCCGTGAGCTGGTGTTCGGGCGGACAAAGGAGGGTCAGGGGCGCTACGACATCGATGTCGGCGTCAAGGGAGCCGACGGCCGGGTGCTCTTCGCCTATCAGGCCAAGGAGGTCTCCTCGATCAAGGGCATCCGGTCGGCGTCGGCGTCGGTCGTCAAACAGTTGGTGGACGCACCCGCCGAACGGAAGGTCGGCGTGCTGGAGGTGGCCGCGCCGTCGACCGCGCTGGATACCGATACGCTGCGATCGCTGACCGACAGATCCACCTCCAGCGGTATCGCCTTTGTTCTGCGCTTTTCCGATGGCAAGGAGTTGACCATTCCCGACGGCGCGAAAGTCTTCCCGGAATGACCGCGGCCGATCCGCTGCGGGCTCCGGCGTTCTCGTTCGGGTGGACCTGGTGGCCTACCGACGTCGGAGAGGGTGTGGCTGCCCAGTTCGAGCTGGCGGCGCGGCTCGCGGCCTGCGCCGAGCGACACGGCGTTCTCTCTCCGTCGCAGGTGAGTTGTCGTTGGCTGGTCGAGGACCAGATGGTGCCGGGCGCGCACTCGGCAGTCGCCGTGGCCGGTGACCTCGCCGATCGCGCATTGCCGACGCTGCTGGAATCCGCGCGCCCGGCAGAGGTCCCCGCCCACGCGAGCATCGGCGCGCTGACCGTGACCGGCCCCGGCACTCGCGTCGACGCCTCCGGCACCCCCCACACCGAGGACGACCTGCTGCGGCTGGGTGTGGATCTCACCGGCGCCGAGCCGATGGTCGATCTCGAGGTCTATCACGACATCTGGCTGACCAACGACTTTCGTGGCCGGCCACAACCGGAGATCCACCGCGGCAACGCGCCCCGGCTGGCCGCCACACTTGCCGGCTTCGACACGATGCTGGGCGTCGCGGCCGAGCCAGGACCGCCCTCGACCTTCGGCACCCCGCAACCGCGGGGTATCGAGCCCCCGCTCGACGAGGACGGGGAACCCATGGACGTCTCCGAATGGTTGTGAACCCAGGGCTCGTCCGCGCGATTGCCATCGGGCGACCTCGGCCACGTGGTCTTACACGCGGATCCGAGGCCTGCATTCATCGGCCGAGAACGGCCTGATCCTCAGTCCCGGTCGGGCACCAGTACGCCGAGCAGCCAGTTGACCACCGTGACGATCAGCGCCCCCCAGAACGCGGCCCAGAAGCCGTCGATGCGCAGGCCGTACTCGGTGAACTCGGTGATCCACGCGGTCAGCCACAGCATCAGGGCGTTGACCACCAGCAGGAACAGGCCGAGAGTCACGATGACCAGTGGCAGCGACAGCAATTGCACTATCGGCTTGACGAGGGCGTTGATCGCGGTGAACACCGCCGCGACGGCAAGCAGGGTGACGATCTTGGCGCCGTTGCCCTGATCCTCCGGACTGATGATGTCGATCTTGTCGATCCAGGTCGCGGCCAGCCAGATCGCGAAGGCATTGATGATCAACCGAAGCACAAGCTGCATGGAGCCATGCTAGAGCCCGATACCACGATCCGGGCGGTACCGAGCCGAACCTCCGCGCTTCCGATCGCGATACACGCCCGGGCACGCAGCCACATTCGAGGTGCTGCGAGCCGACCCCAACGGGCGCTTCCGCGCGTGAATCCACCACCGAGCGGCGGCCGGACGGATTCCCCACCTGGGACGAGGGGGCTCGCGGGTCGACCTAGGCGGCTCGATCGAGCAGCCCGTGAACCTGGGTGCGCAGAGCCGCAACAGATTCGGGTCCACCGATCAGGGTGGTGGTGGTCGCGTCGGGCGCGCGAAGGATACCGAGTAGCAGGTGGCCGGACTCGATCGTTTTATCCTTACGCGCCAGCGCCTCTCGCAGTGACAGCTCCAGCGTCTTCTTCGCGTCACGGGAGAAGCGGATATGCCCGAAGTTCATGCCGCCGCGACCGAAGCGGCCGCGCGGTTGCGGCGGCTCTGCCCGATCGAGTGCGTCTTCGCCGAAAGTCGCTTCCAGGCTGTCGCGCACGGCGTCGAGGTCGATACCGATGGAGCGCAACGCCTCGGCGTCGCGGTCGCCGAGCGGTTCGTTCTTTCCGTCCTCGGCCAGCAAGGCGATCACGGCATCGTGAGTGAGTCCGGCAGAAGCCAGCATGTCCTTCATCGCGGGCTCGGCCTGAGACAGCACACCCAGCAGCACGTGCTCGACGCGAATCTCCGGCGCCCGCAGCTCGCGAGCTTCTTCCTGCGCGACGACCACCGCCATTTTGGCGTTCTTGGTGAACCTCTCGAACATCAGCGACCCCTGCCTCTCCGGTTGTACTTCTGATGCACCGCTTGTTTGCTGACCTCGAGCGCGTCCGCGATCGCCTGCCACGACCAGCCCTGATCCCTGGCATTGGTCACCTGGATCGCTTCGAGCCGTTCGAGCAGCCGCCGCAGCGCCAGCACGGCCCGCAACCCGACTTCCGGGTCCGGACTGCCGGCCGCCGCCGCCAGCGTTGTTGCCTCTGTCATGTCGTCAATATTGATTGACGGTGTCGGCGTTGTCAACAAAAATTGACGCACCGGCCAAAGGAAACGCCCCGGCCGACTCTCCGGCTTCCCACGATCACGCGGGTTCGACGGTGCCGAGAGTCCGGAATCCGGGGCGCTGCCGATCCGCGAGACCGGCCGGCGATCAGCCTTCTGCCGCTTCGCTCAACTCCTCCCGCAGGCGGTACTTCAGCACCTTGCCCGACGCATTGCGCGGCAGTGCGTCGACGAACTCCAGCCGCAACGGCACCTTGTATCCCGCCAGGTCACCGCGCGCGAACTCGCGCAGCTCGTCCAGCGTCAGCGAAGTGCCGGGCTGCACGGCGACGACCGCCGTCACGGCCTCACCCCACTTCTCGTGCGGCAGTCCGAGCACGGCCACTTCGGCGACCGCCGGATGCCGATAGAGCACGTTCTCCACCTCGGCCGGGTACACGTTCTCGCCGCCGGTGATCACCATGTCCTTGACCCGGTCGACCACGTAGACGAAGCCGTCCTGGTCGGCCTCGCCGATATCGCCGGTGTGGAACCAGCCCTCGGCATCGATGACCGCGTCGGTGGCGGCCTTGTTGTTCCAATAGCCCTTCATGACCTGCGGTCCGCGTACACAGATCTCGCCGCGTTCGCCGTCCGGGACCGGATTGTTGTCCAGGTCGACAAGGCGGACGTCCGACAGCGGCAGCACCTTGTGTCCGGCGGCGCCGATCCGGGTCGCGACATCGTCGGTGGACAGCACCAACGCCAGCGGCGCCGTTTCGGTGAGCCCGTACCCCTGCGCGAAAGGCACCCCGCGCTCGCCGTAGCGCGTGATGAGCGCTTCCGGCACCGGCGCGCCGCCACAGATGAAGGTGCGCACACTGGACAGATCCGTGCTCGCGAACTGCGGGACCTGCGCCATGAACAGGTACATCGCGGGCACACCGAACATCGTGGTGACCTTGTGTTCGGCAATGAGTTCGAGTGCACGACCCGGATCGAACACCGGCATCAGCACCAGGTGGGCGCCCTTCTGGAGGCAGACCAGGGTGGTCACATTCAGCCCGCCGATATGGAACAGCGGCGCACAGACCAGGGTGACGTCGTCGTGCAGGGTGTCGAAGGACAGCAACGCGTTGACGTTGTTCCAGAACAGATTTCCGTGCGTGAGCATCGCACCCTTGGGGCGACCGGTGGTCCCCGAGGTGTACATGATCACCGCGATCTCATCGACGTCCGGATGCTTCGGTTCGGCGATCGGGTCGCGCGCGATCAGCACATCGTCGAGCACCTCCCAACCGGGCCGGGCTGTCAGTGAAATCGCTCGCCGCACCCCGGATTCGGCGAGTACCGGATCGACCACGTCGGCGCGCTCGGCATCGGCGATCAGGGTGTGCACTCCCGCGTCGGCCAGGATGTAGCCGAGCTCGGCGGCTGCAAGCCGAAAGTTGAGCGGGACGAAAACCGCACCGGCGCGCGATGCGGCGAACAGCGTGACCAGGAAATCCGGATGGTTCAGCCCCAGGTAGCCGACGCGGTCGCCGGGTTCCACCCCACCCGCGGCCAACTCCGCGGCCATCCGGTCGATGCGATCGAGCAACGCTCCGTAAGTCAGCGTCTGCCCTTCGAAGGTGATGGCCGGACGCTCCGGGCCGGATGCGGCCCTGCGCCCGATCCAGGAACCGAGGTCGGTCGGCGGGGTGATCATCGGCTTACCTCCAGCTCACCGTCACGAGCCGACCGGCCACTGTGACGGACATCGCAGTAGTTTCGCGCCAGCCTATTACGGACGGTGCCCGTCGTAAATAGGAAATGAGACCGGTGCCACAATGTGGCGGTGGTTGACACGCGACGAGCCGGGCGCCCGCGCGATCCGGAGCTGGAACATCGCGCCCAACAGGCCGCCCGCTCGGTCTATGCCGAACGCGGATGGAGCGGGTTCACGCTGGACGAAGTTGCCCGCCGCTCCGGAATCGGCAAAGGGTCGCTCTATCTACGGTGGCCGTCGAAGGAGGCGCTACTGGTGGATGCGGTGCGTGCACGGATCCGGTTCATCGCCGATATCGACACCGGCGACCTGCGGGCGGATCTGATCGAGTTCGCCACCAGCTGGCTGGCCCACGAAAGCACCGACGACGGGTCGCTCGCCCGCCAATTGTCGGCCGACGCGCACCGTGTGGCGAAACTGGGCGACACCCTCGCCGGCGATCCCTACCCCGAACATCTGCGTGCCACCCGTGCGATCATCCGGCGCGGCATCGAACGCGGCGAGCTCCCACCCCAGACATCGGTCGCCCTGGTCGCCGATCTGATCGCGGGAGCGGTGTCCAACCACGTCACCGCGACACCGCCGCACCTACGTGAACGAGCAAAAGCCGAATCCGCCGACTACATCGCCGCTTTGGTGGACACGATCATCGCCGGTGTTCGCGCGACGGTGCGTGCCGCCGATCAGCCGCGCCAGATACCCGTCGCGGCGAAATCGGCCAGCACACCGGCCGGTTCGTCGAGATCGAAGCCCTCTGCCGCGACCCAGGCGTCGTCGAAATAGGTGCCCGCGTATCGATCACCGCCGTCACAGAGCAGGGTGACCACGCTTCCGGTGCGCCCTTCGGACAGCATCTCGGCGATCAGCGCGAACGCACCCCACAGGTTCGTGCCGGTCGAGCCGCCGACGCGTCGGCCGAGTACCTGGCTCGCATGGCGCGCCGTCGCGATCGACGCGGCATCCGGCACCTCGATCATCCGGTCCACCACCTGCGCGATGAACGACGGTTCCACCCGCGGACGCCCGATGCCTTCGATCCGCGACGGCATCCCCGTCGTATATCCGGGGTCACCGGTTTCATAGCCGCCGAAGAACGCGGAGTTCTCCGGGTCGACGATCGCCAGTTTCGTAGCATGCCTGCGGTAGCGGATGTAGCGGCCGATGGTGGCGCCGGTGCCGCCGGTACCCGCACCGGTGACGATCCATTCCGGGACCGCGTGGTTCTCCAACTGCAACTGCTGGAAGATCGATTCGGCGATGTTGTTGTTGCCGCGCCAATCCGTCGCCCGCTCGGCGTGGGTGAACTGGTCCATGTAGTGGCCGCCGCATTCGGCGGCCAGCCGTGCCGCCTCGGTGTACATTTCCGGCGGTCGCTGCACGAAATGACAGCGGCCGCCCTGCGCCTCGATCAGCGCGATCTTCTGCGGCGAGGTACTGGCAGGCATCACCGCGACGAAATCCAGGCCGAGCAGTTTGGCGAAGTACGCCTCACTCACCGCGGTCGACCCGGACGAGGCCTCGACCACGGTGGTGTTCTCGGTGATCCAGCCATTACACAGGGCATACAGGAACAGCGAGCGCGCCAGCCTGTGCTTGAGGCTGCCGGTGATGTGGGTGGATTCATCCTTCAGATAGAGCTGGATGTCCCATTCGACGGGCAGCGGATACCGCAGCAGATGGGTGTCGGCACTGCGTTGAGTGTCGGCGTCGATCAGCCGGACGGCATTGTCGACCCAGGCACGCGGCGCGCTCCGGTCGACGTATTTCACGCCTTCGGCCCGCCCTCGTCGCCGGGTTCATCGCCGCGTAGGCGGGCCCGCAGCTGCGCCTTGTCCTGACGACGGCGCGCGTCGACCACGGCGATGTCCTCGTTGACTTTGGTGCGCAGACCCTTGAACAGGGTCAGCGACAGTGGCATCGCGATGATGAGCGCGAAAAGTGCCGCGACCACCAGCGGAATCTCCACCCCGATCAGATTCGCCACCAGCATGATCACCGCGGTGATGATGACGACCATGCCCAACCGGGCCACTGTGTACAGGGCCAGGTTGCGGGCCAGTCGCCCACCCGTCGAGCCACTGGTTTGCCGGGCAGATGCCCCTTCCGGTCGAGATGCGTCGCTCACGGTGTCCAGAGTAAGCGGCTGCCCGAACGGCGATCGACCCGGCGCTCCGAACGGCGAGTGCGCACAATATCCGTTTTGTCCATTACCTCCCCTTTACCAACAGTAGGTCATTCGAGTACCTGGGGGTCGCGGTGCGACTATGACGGCATCTTGATGAGGGATAGTTAGTGTCGAGAACGGAGAGTTTGCTATGACCGCGATCACCGTCGGCGGCCAGGACACCCTGCTGACGCCCGGCCAGGTTGCCGCACTGTTTCATGTCGATCCGAAGACCGTCACCCGGTGGGCGCACGCCGGGCGGCTCGGATCGTTGCGCACCCCGGGTGGGCACCGCCGGTTCCGTGAGTCCGAGGTCATGCAGCTGCTGAGGTCGCTTACCACCGAGGCCACGACCCGCTGATCGGCCTGCGCCAACACGTCACGCGCGGCCCGTCCAGGGCCGGCGTGACCGGGTATCGCACGTCTCGATGCACACCTGCCCGCACCGGGGCTACCCTCGGTAGCAGGAGGTGAGCGACGTGACGTACCTATTGGCACTCATTGCGGTCGTGGCGATCGCGGTGCTGTGCTGGAAGGCATTCGGCCCCGACCGAGGTGCGGGCATCTCCGCACCGATCCGGCGCGCCCCCAAGCGCGTGGTCGGCCCGGATGACGACCCCGAATTCCTCTGGCGCATCTCCCGCCCGCAACACCGGGACGGCGATCCCGGCCCCACCGAGCACTGAGCCGGGACCTCGCGTCCGCAGGCCCTCTCCGTGGTCTAGCTGCGGCCATCCGTCGCGTAGCCGGCCGGCGCGGGCCCGTCGCCACGCTCCCGGAGTTCGCCCGCGTCATCGAAGAGCGGCAGCCCCTCACTGACGCGTAGCCGATCGGCGATCATCGCCAGATACCGCTGCGACTCCTCCGACAGCCCGGTCGCCGCGCGCACCAATCGCAGCAGTGCGCTCCCGCCGACATCCTCGACGTTCGATAACCCGACCCGGCCCCCCAAGAAGTTCCCAGCATCCACGCGTAACCCTCCTCGAGCTTTCGCACGCACCGGCACAGCGCGCTACCTCGAAGGACACCGACGTCACGGTTATCGGCACGCCAGTTGATCAGTGATACATGTCACTCGACGTCGCGGATAACTCTGATGCGAGCGGCACCACCGAGATCGCCTGCACGCAGATGCGCCCCAGGGCCTGCGCGACCCCTATCGCGAGGTGCGCAGGCCTGCGGGGCGCAGTCGGCGATCAGCCTGGCGACACCGTGATTCGGCCGCCGGGTTCCACCCCGGATTGCCGCGATTCGCTACCGGTGCCGAAGCAGTTTCTACCGCGATCCGATCGGCTTGCCGAAGAACGAGGCGAGGGTTTCGCCGACTACCGAACCCATGAAGTCCAGCTGGCCGGGAGTGCCGAGCAAGGAGGGAGCGTCGGTAGTGGTGCAGCCGGGTGCGGCGGGGACCCCGTTGAGGCGGTCACGCATCCACAGCAGGGCCGAGGGGCCGCCGGTGACTTCAGCGATGATGTGTTCGCTGGAGTGGTCACGGGTGTACTGGACCTGCGCGTTCGGGTCCTTGCAGTAGGTGTCGACCAGTTGGTTGGTCGAGTGCAGCGGGAGGATCTCGTCCCAGGCGGAATGCCAGATGAACATGGGCATTTCGGGGACGGACCGGCCCATGCGGGTGGCGTCGAGCATTGCCGCAACGGCGGGGTCGCGCATCGGGTCGCCCTGGGTGCGCATCATGCCCTTCATGTTCAGGAAGGGGAACAGGCTGGACTGATACTGCACGCACAGTGGCGCTTTGAGCGTCATCAGAGTCTTGCCGAGCGGGTCGAGATTGCGATCGAGGAAGGCGGCGAACTCGGGGTACTCACGAGACAAGCCCATTACCGCGGCGAAGACGAGACCCGAGGTGGCCTGGTTGTTCGACATCTCCAGCGCCGCACCGAGATCGGCACCGACGCCGCCCATCGCGGTCGCGGCGATGTTCAGTTCGGGCGCGTAAGACTTGTGTAGTTCGGCGGCGTGCCCGGTGGCGATGGAACCACCGGAGTAGCCGTACATCCCGACGGGCGACTCCGCTCCCACCTCGAGCGGCGCGAACGAGGTCGCCGCCCGGATACCGTCGAGGGTGATGCGCCCGGCCAACGGACCGGCCGCGTACGCCGAGTTCGGGCCCTGATGATCGGGGATCACGACCGCCCACCCCTGTTGCAGCGCGGCCTGCGCGAAGACGAACTCCGCGGGCGCCACGATCTGCCCGACGAACGGCGCCACCGAAAGATGCTGCAGCGCATAGGAGGGCGTGCAGTAGCCGGCGGTGGAATCCTCGGCGATCTGTACCGACAGCAGCTTGCGCGGCGTCGGCGCGACACCGCGCGGCTTGATCAGGGTGGCGACGGCGGGGATTGCCTCGTCGCGGCTGTTGTTGGACCGGTAGGAGACCTGCCAGGCATCGACATTGAGCGGGATGAGACCGAAATTGGCGACGTTCACCTGACGGATCGCGATGATCTCACCGGGCGCCTTGGCCCCGACGACCTCGGCGGGCGGGTGATAGAAGCCGGGATCCAGCTCCGGCGGCAACGGCAGCACCCGCGCCGGCTCGATCACCGCGGGCTCGGGCTCGGCCCATGCGGGCGTACCGACCACCGCGATCACCGCGACGGCACTGAGCGACAACGTGCAGATCCGGCGGACCCACCCCGGTTCGGTCTTCATCGACCCACATCCTTATTGCCTTTTGAGACGCCGACGTCTCAACTTCGCGCCCACTATGGCACGGATGTGTCCCACATCGCAATCACCCGGCGGCGATACCCGGCAGCACCAGGGCGAGCAGCAGCGTCGAGAGCACCTCGAGCAGGTCGTCGACCGGAGGGCGCGGCTGTTGCTGGCTCCACCGATGCACCGCACCGTTGACGGCCCCGATGAACGCCGCCATCGCCATGCCCCAGCCCCCCGGCGGGGTCCGCACGCCGGGCACCGCCGCGGCCGTCGCCGCGACCACCTCGCCCCATTCATCACGCATCTGCGCGCGATGGCGTTCGACGGAGTCACTGACCCCGACGATCTCCACGAACGCGACCTGCACGCAGCGCAGATCGTCGGTAATGGCATGGACGTAGGCGCGCATCGCCGCCCCGATCAGCACCCGGGGATCGAGACTCCCCGCGCTCTCCAGCCCCTCCCGGAACGCCGCCCGCGCCCGCTGCTGCACATGGTCGTACACATCGACCAGCAGCTCTTCCCGCCCGGAGTACTGCTCGTAGAACTGTCGCCGCGACAGCCCCGCCGCCGCGCACACATCCGAGATCGAACTCGCGGCGTAGGTCTTGTCCGCGAAGACCGTCAGCCCCGCCTCGAGGAATAGCGCGCGCCGCTCCGTCCGCCGCTCCGCCACCGATCGCCCGGCATAGTTGTGCCTGGTCCGCGCCGTACTCATCGCCAGCGCCCGGCCTCAGTTCAGGCCGGCGTAGGAGTGCAGGCCGGACACGACCATATTGATGATGAACAGGTTGAACAACATCGCCACGAAACCGGCGACGTTGATCCAGGCGGCCTTGGTGTCACGCCATCCGGAGGTGGCGCGGGCGTGCAGGTAGGCGGCGTAGAGGACCCAGGCGATGAACGAGCAGGTCTCCTTCGGGTCCCAGCCCCAGAACCGGCCCCAGGCGGCTTCGGCCCAAATGGCGCCGAGGATGACGCCGGCGCCGAACAGCGGGAAGCCGATGATGGTGGTCTTGTAGGCGATCCGGTCCAGGGTGCGCGCGTCGGGCAGGCGACGGGCGATGGCGCCGAAGACATTGTCCGATTCCCCGTCCTGCGGCTGACGGAGCCGGAACAGGAACAGCAGACTCGCCACACCGGACACCATGAACACACCGCTACCGACGCTGACGATCGTCACGTGGATCGGCAACCAGAACGATTTGAGCGCGGGCACCACGGGCGCGGCGTCGGCGTAGAGCACGGTGCCGGCCAGGAACATCAGGATCAGCAGCGGGACCAGCAGGAACACCCACATCGCCCGGTACTTCTGGTCGCGTAGGAACACCAGCCCGACCACCGCGGTCGCCGCGGTCGCCATGGTGACGAACTCATACATGTTGCCCAGCGGGAACCGATGAGTCGCGAAGCCGCGCAGCACGATCGAGAACACATGCAGCCCGACCGCGACGTAGAGCACCGAGAAGGCCATATTGCCCAGCCGCTCCGACAGCGGCGGCCGCGGCGCCTCGACGATTTTGCCGGGGACGGCCGGATCGATCGTGACGGTGTCGCCGCCGCCGGCGTGCACCAGTTCGCGCTCGACCACCTTGCGGGTGCGCACCGACGCGTACTGCACGATCAGCAGCACGAGCACCAGCGCGTACACGAAGATCGCGGACATGTACGCGAAGTCGCTGTAGCGCGCGATGGTCTCGTCGATCTGCATCATCAATCTCCCGTGGTCTTCACATTCGGTGACGGCGTCGGCGCGTCGGGCGCGGCCTCGTCGAGTAGACGTGCGCGCAATCGATCGAACTCCCCGCCCCACCCGGCCTGATCAGACCTGGCGAGTCCACCCATCTCTACTACGACGCGTCGTTGGTCAACGGTACCCGCTTCATCGGTGGCCGGGTACACGCGCAGCCAGATCCGCCGTCGCGACACCAGCAGCGATACCAGCAGTCCGGCCATCATGGTCACCGCGCTCACCAGCACCCACTGCTGCGCCGGATCGTGCGAGACCTGCAGGTTGACGAATTCTTCCGCGCCGTCGAAGGTCACAACGGTCCCGTTGGACAGCGTGGAGGACTCGCCAGGACGCAGGTTCACCCTGGCTTCCTTGGTGAGCCGTTCCTGGCGGATCAGCTCCTGATCGAGGGCGAACAGCGACTGCGGGCGGCCGGTGTCCAGTCCGGTGTCGCCGCGGTAGATGTCGACGGCAACAGCCGGGTCGGTCATTTCCGGGAAGGACGAGCTGAGCAGGGTGCCGTGCAGATTCGCGGTCGGCGCGAAGAGGCCTTCGATCGCGATCTGGTTGTTGCGGCGCTCTTCCTCGGTCGGGTAGAGCCCGCCGGGCGGGTCGATGCGCAGCACACCGCTGGACAGGAAGGTGGTGGCGTCGTCGGGGCGCCACTGGATGGTTTCGGTGCGAGTCTCACCGTTCGGGAACTTCACCGTGAACGTCGGCGCGTAGCCGTGTCCCTGCAGGTAGATGCGGTCGCCCGCGACGCGCAGCGGGTGGTTCACCCGGACCTCGGTATCGCGCCAGGTGCCCGTCGCCAAGTCATCGCCCGCTTGGTAGGCGATGTTGGAGCGGAACATCTCGGCCTGGCCGTTCTCCAGATAATCGGCGTGGAAGTCTTTGACCCGCACGCAGATCGGCGTCATCCCGGTGCCGTCGTTGGCCGATCCGGTCCGGAAGGAGTCGAACGCCGCGGGCGAGGTGCTGCAGAAACCGGGGCCGTTGTTCGCGATCACGATGACGCTGCCCTCGTAGCCGAACAGCTTGCCCACCGCGATCGACATCAGCAGCCCGACCAACGCCAGATGGAAGACCAGATTGCCGAACTCGCGCGTGTATCCCTTTTCCGCCGACAGCGTGACTTCGCCGTCGCGATCACCCGGCCGTACCTCGGTCCGCCAACGCCGCAACTGCCCGCGCGCAGTGGCGATCACCTCCTCCGGGGTGCCGGTGACGGCGCCGGAATAGTGGTGCGGCAACCGCTTCAGGTTGCGCGGCACCCGCACCGGCGGGGTACGCAGCGCGCGGTAGTGGTCGACGGTGCGCGGCAGGATGCAACCGACCAGCGAAATGAACAGCAGCACGTAGATCGCGGTGAACCACGAACTGGCGAACACGTCGAACAGCTGGAAGCGGTCCATCCACGGGCCGAGCGTCGGCCGGTCCGCGATGTACTGGTTGACCTTCTGCTCGTTGAGTTCGCGCTGCGGCAGCAACGCGCCGGGAATGGCGGCCAACGCGAGCAGGAACAGCAGCACCAGCGCGGTGCGCATGCTGGTGAGCCCACGCCAGGCATTGCGCACGAAAGCCAACGCCCGACCTGGTAGCGATTGGCGCGGCGGACGCGCCGGAGCCTCGGGACGGTCGATCACGGTCATATCGGCAGCGTCACCTCGGAGACGAACGCGTCACGCACCCAGGCCACGAACTGATCCCAGGCGCCGGTGACCAACGCGATGCCGACTGCGACCAGCAGCAGGCCGCCGATCACCTGGATGGTCCTGGAGTTGCGCCGCAGCCAGCCGACGCCACGCAGCGCACTGGCCGATCCGAATGCCAGGATCACGAACGGCAGCCCGAGCCCGAGGCAGTAGGCCACGATCAGCGCGACCCCACGGACCGCCGTGGCGCCCTCGGTGCCCGCGGCCACGGCCATCACGCCCGACAGTGTCGGACCGAGGCACGGCGTCCAGCCCAGCGCGAACACGCCGCCGAGCAGCGGGGCGCCCGCGATGCTCGTCAGCCTGCGCGGCTCCATCCTGGTGTCGCGCTGCAACGCCGGGACCAGCCCGATGAATACCAGACCCATCAGGATGGTGACGACGCCGCCGAGCCGCATCAGCAACTCCCGGTTGACGTTCAACGTCTGGATCACACCGAACACGGTCGCCGTCGCCAGGACGAACACCACGGTGAACCCCGCGACGAACAACCCGGCCGCACCGGCGACCCGCATCCGAGCAGCCCGGAGGGGGCTGCGTTCCACCACAGCGACAGCAGTTCCGGACGCGGTCTTTCCCTGCGCCTCGGCCACCGTGGCGGGTGGCGCTTCCGCGCCGACCAGCCCGGCCAGATACGACAGATAGCCCGGTACCAGCGGCACCACGCACGGCGAGGCGAACGAGACGAGTCCGGCGAGCAGGCAGGCGCCGAGTGCCAGCAGCAGCGGCCCTGTGGCCGCCGTCTGCTGGAACGATTCACCCACCCCGGCCAGTACCGTCACGCCTGCTCCGGCTCGGCCGGCGCGTCGGCGTCACTGTCGTCCTCGGTGCGGGGGGTGACCGGGACGGCGGGGGCCGTGCGATATTCGAGCACCCAGTGCCCGAGGGAGGAGCGAACCATCACCTCCGCGCGAACACCGCGGGGCGGACGGGTCGACGGGTAGCGGCGGCGGACCGCCGTCCGGCTGCGGACCGGTTTCATCGTCTCTCCTGTGTGGCTTCCCGGAGTGAGTTCATCGACCCTCCGGCGCTTGGTTGACGGTCCCCCCGGCAGGTTCCTCGCGAGCGACGCTCTCGACGACAGGTTGCAGATCTTCGGCCAGCAGCGCACGCAGGAAGACCGCGGCGACCCGGTGCTGACGATCGAGGACCAGCGTCGTCGGGATGACGCTGGTCGGGAAGTTGCCGCCCAGAGCGAGCAGCGTGCGCATGGATGGATCGTAGATCGACGGGTATCCGACCTTGTTGTCGACGACGAAATCCTGCGCCTTGTCGCGCTGGGCATCACGAACATTGATGCCGAGGAAGGCGACGCCGGAGTCCTTGGTCTGCTCGTAGACCTGCTCCAGCGCGGGCGCCTCGGCCCGGCAGGGCCCGCACCACTGGCCCCACAGATTGATCACCACGACCTTGCCCGCGAAGTCCGACAGCGCGATATCGGAGCCCTCGTTCATCAGATCGGGGCCCGACAGCTCACCGAGAGTGCCGCGTGAGCTGGGCGGATCGTAGAAGATTACGGTCTTACCGCCCGGTGAAACGAATTCGAAGGTGCCGCCGGATGCCACCGCGTCGTCCCCGGTCGCGCAGCCGGCGAGAGCCGCGGCGACCAGACACACGCAGGCCAGCAGGACCGGCAGCAGCCGGGCCCGCCGTGGCGACACCTTCCTCGTCATGCCCCGTGCACCGTGGGATCCGAGCCACCGGCGGGCTCGGAGTAGACGATGTCGACGAGGGTGTCGCCCTGATAGACCAGCGAGGTCAGCGAGGCGAGCGAGCACTGACGCTGACGCGGGTCGTGCCACAGCCGCTGCCCCTGCAGGAACCGGCGCAGCGTCCACACCGGCAGCTGATGGGAGACAAGCACCGCTTCGCGGCCGGTGGCCTCGGCGCGGGCCTTGTTCACCGCGGCCAGCATGCGATGGGCGATCTGCAGGTACGGCTCGCCCCAGGACGGGGTGAACGGATCGCGCAGCTTCCACCAGTGCCGTGGCTTGCGCAGCGCGCCATCACCGACGGATACCCGCAGGCCTTCGAAGGTGTTACCGGCCTCGATCAGGTTCTCGTCGGTGCGCACGATCAGCCCGTGCTCGGCCGCGATCGGCTCGGCGGTCTCCTGGGCGCGCTGCAGCGGCGAGGCGATGACGGCGGCGATATCGTGATCGGCCAGCGCCCGCGCGACCGCACCGGCCTGGGACCGGCCCGACACCGACAGCCCGAATCCGGGCAGCCTGCCGTACAGAATGCCCTTCGGGTTGTGCACCTCACCGTGACGCAGCACATGCACGATCGTCTCGACGGCGGTCCCACCGTCGTGGATGCGCGGCTGGGAGGCCGCGACCGGAGACGACGGCTCCTGCGCCTGATCGGCAGCGCTCTCCGCGGCGGCGGTAGCGGCGGCGGCTTCGAAAGCGGCGGTCTCGGCGGCAGCCTCGGCGACCATGGCTTCGGCCACCGCGGTCTCGGCGGCAGTGGTCTGCGCGATGGCCTCGGCGGCGGCGGCCGGATCGGATTCCGCGGCGGCCATGGCGGCGGCGGTTTCGGCGGCGGCCTTCGCGACGACAGCGTCGGCGGCCGCGGTCTCGGCGACCGCTTTGGCCGCGGCGGCCTTGGCGGTGGCGGCGTCGACGGCCGATGCCGCGTCAGCGGTGTTCTCGGTGGGTTCGCGCTCGGAATCGGGCTGGCTCACGCGCGGGTTCCTTCGGGTGTGGCGGCCGCGGCCGCGTGTGCGGCGGCGGGCAGGGCGGCGGCGATACGGGCGAATGCGTCCTCGTCGAGCGCCGCGGAAACGAACCACGCTTCGAACGCGCTCGGCGGCGCGTAGACCCCGCCCTCGAGCAGGGCGTGGAAGAAGGCGGGATAACGCCAGGTCTGGCTCGCCTTGGCGGTGGCGTAGTCGATGACCGGGGAATCGGCGAAGAACACGCTCACCATATTGCCTGCGAACTGAACCTGGTGCTCGACCCCTGCCTCTGCCAGCGCCTCGGCGAACAGGATGCCGAGCCGTTCGGAGTTGCGGTCCAGCGTCGCGTACACCTCGTCGTCGGCCGCGCGCAGTGTGGCCAGGCCCGCTGCCACCGCGACCGGATTCCCGGAGAGGGTGCCGGCCTGATAGACCGGGCCGAGCGGGGCGAGATGGTTCATGATCTCGGCGCGGCCGCCGAAGGCCGCCGCGGGCAGGCCGCCGCTCATCACCTTGCCGAAGGTGTACAGATCGCCCGCGACGCCGTCGAGCCCGAACCAGCCTGCCGGGCTGACCCGGAAACCGGTCATCACCTCGTCCATGATCAGCAACGCGCCGTGCTCGATGGTCAGCTTGCGCAGTCCCTGGTTGAATCCGGGCAGCGGCGCGACCGCGCCCATATTGCCGGCGGCCGCCTCGGTGATCACGCAGGCGATCTCGCCGGGGTTCGCGGCGAACGCGGCGGTGACGGCTTCGAGGTCGTTGTAGGGCAGCACGATGGTGTCGGCGGCCTGCGCTCCGGTCACGCCGGGCGAGGTGGGCAGGCCGAGGGTGGCCACACCGGAGCCCGCGTCGGCCAGCAGCGCGTCGACATGCCCGTGATAGCAACCGGCGAACTTGATGATCTTGGTGCGGCCGGTGTAGCCGCGGGCGAGCCGGACCGCGCTCATGGTCGCCTCGGTGCCGGAGTTCACCAGCCGGACCCGGTCGACGGGCGCGACCCGCCCCACGATGTGCTCGGCGAGTTCGATCTCGGCCTCGGTCGGCGCGCCGAAGGACAGCCCGCTGGTGGCGGCTTTCTGCACCGCCTCGACGACGGCAGGATGGGCGTGCCCGAGGATCATCGGACCCCAGGAGCACACCAGGTCGACGTAATTGTTGCCGTCCGCGTCGGTCAATGTGCAGCCGTTGGCTGCGGCGATGAAACGCGGTGTGCCCCCGACCGAATTGAAGGCCCGCACCGGCGAGTTGACACCGCCGGGAATGACCGCAGTGGCTCGTTCGAAGAGCTGAGCGGAAACCGGCACCGTTGCCCTGGTCACGCGCGGAGAAGAACTCACGCGATCCAGTCTGGCAGCCGCATCCGATCCAGTCGACGACAGGGTGTAGTGGAGTGACCCACACCGCAGCGCAACACGCCATGGCGCCTCCGCGCGAAATGATTCATCCCACGATGTCGGCTGCGTAGGGTGACGGGGCATATCGCGCCACTTCCACTCACTTCGGCCGGAAGGCTCGCCATGCGGATTCGCTACATCAGCGCAGTTCTGTTCCCGATAGTCGCGGCCATGGCCGTGTTCGGCGCCGGATCGGCGTCGGCGGCCGATCCGATCATGGACCCCGAACAGTCGCGGGCAGGCGTGCATCTGAACAACGCGGAAACCGCCGCCTTGGCGGGTGGGCCGATCCCGGCGCTGGTCACCATGGTCGTGCCCGCCAACCGGATCGGTGCGGGCTTGGAGAACGACACCAAGATCTACCGGGACGACAACGGCGCCGTCTACGCGACGCTGCGCCAGATCGTGTCGGAGGCGGCGAGCAGGCCGGACGGAACGGTCACGATCCTCATCAATGCGCCTGGCACCCGCAACGGGCGGATTTTGGACGTCTACCAGCATTGGAACTGATCGCGGCCCGGCATCCGGATCGCGATCAGCGCACCATGGTGCCGGTCAGGTGTACATGCACGGCACGGAGGCCGAGATGGTGTGCAGCATGCACATGATCTGGTTGTAGGCGCCTGCCGAACCGGTCTCGGGCGCGAACACCGCGGCCGGTGGTGCGGGTTCCAGCGGCAGACCGGGTGCGGCGCCCGCGGGTGCGGCGGCGAAACCGATGGCTGCGACAGCCGCGGCGGCCGCACAGGTTCTCATTACCAGCCGATTCATAGGATTATCCTTCGCTGCGTCGTCCCCCGGCCCAGACCGTAGCCGAATCGGGTTCTGCCGCAAAAACATTCCGGTCGGAATGGTTTGCCCACAGACCGCGCACGATCTTGGTGACGAAGTCGATCACCGCAAGCCCCGCAACCGCGATCAGCACTGCGGCCAACACCAGCCACGGACCGGCGTACCGGGTGGCGGTGAAGCCGGGCACCTCCCCCATCGGGGCGAATTCGGTCGTCTGCACGCCTTGACGCCAGCTGAGCACGGCCGCGATGACACAGACCACCGCGAGCACGCCGTCGACGATCATCAGCACGGTTCGTCGGTTCATCGGTCCGCTCCGTTCTCGCCGGGACGCTGCTGCGGTGGTGGATCGGCGGCCTCCCGGGGCCCTCCGTGGTTACGCGCGCCGCCTCCTGCGTGCCCGTCGCTCGGCCGCGGTGTCCGCTTGTCCAGTGCGGCCGTCAACGCGGCCCGCAGGCCACGGTGATCGCGAGCCCACGTCTGCACTACGTCGCCGTCGGTGCGCCGCAGGCCGATGCCGGTGCGGCGGCGCGGGATACCCGATAGTTCACCGAGCGCACGCGCGGAGTCCCAGGGTTCATCGTCCCAGTTCTGCTCGTCGGATTCGCCGAGGACCGCATCGATGGCGTCCAGCGACAGCGTCTCGGTGCCGTTTCGCAGGGCATCGGTGGTCAGTTCGACGCTGATGTGCCTGCGCGCGGCGACCACCTGCAACGCGACGAAGGCGGCGATCAGCGCACCGCAGAACAGGAGAGCGAACCAGTGCGGGGTACTGCCGGTTGCGAGCTCGAGAATGAGGATGAGCAGGCACAATGCGGGCCCGTAGGCGACGGCACGCCAACGTCCGCCCGGTTCGGCGAACAGGATGGTCGCGGATTCACTCGTGACGGCACCGCTCATGACAGCAGCGGGCGGGGTGAGATCAGCCGAGGAGGCTGGGGATCAGCAGGACGGCGACGGTGACCAGACCGAACAGGATCAGCAGGCTCAAGACGACGAGATCTCGCCGAATGCTCTGCGGCTGTTGGATCACCACTCGCATTACTGCCTCCGATCTTCCGGAGCAGTCTGCGCGACGTCCGTATTCGAACGTCCGGGCGACAACTTCCGGTTCCCACTCCTTCTGTGACAACCCTCACGATACATGCCGTCGTACGCCGCACAAACTCGGCCTCGGCGCCGGAACCGTTCACCGCCGGTTCATCTGGAAGTACTTGGTCGAGTCCGGACGGTGACTCAAATAGAGCGCGCCCGCGGCGAGCACGCCCTGCACGATGGCCGCGCCACCGGCCACCAGCGAGGCGGCACCGCTCACCGCGTCCAGCGCGAACAGCGATCCGATGGCCATGATCACCAGCCAGACGCCCGCGAAGGTCAGCACCACCCGCGCCCAGCTCTTGCCGCGCGCGAGCTGATGCACGACGAGCAGGCCGATCCCGGCGATCACCAGCCCGAACACGACCACGAGCACGAACGCGATCGTGACCATCAACTCGGCGGTCGCCGCGCTGAACTGCGGGTCGGTCGCGCGCGCTTGTTCGAGCATGTCCTCGGTGAAGGTGGACCGCTGCCCGACAGCGGTGATCACCGAGGCGATCAACTGCACGAGCCCGACCGCGATGGCACCCCACCACAACTGGCGTGCCGTGCCCACATCCTCCGGCATGACGGGCGCCGGGTCGGAGTCCGGCGGTTTGGACATATTCACGTACGGCATATTCACGACAGCCAGTGCGCCGCCTCGGCCGCCCAGTAGGTGAGCACGATGTCCGCGCCCGCCCGGCGAATACCGGTCAGCGATTCGATGATGGCGCCCCGACGGTCGATCCAGCCACGTTCAGCGGCGGCGGTGATCATCGCGTACTCGCCGGAGATCTGATAGGCGGCGACCGGCACGGTGGAGCGGTCCGCGACATCGCGCAGGATGTCGAGGTAGGACATGGCCGGCTTCACCATCACCATGTCGGCGCCCTCGGCCAGGTCGAGCTCCACTTCGCGAATCGACTCGCGGCGGTTGGCCGGGTCCTGCTGGTAGGTACGCCGGTCACCGTGCAGCGACGACCCGACGGCCTCGCGGAACGGGCCGTAGAAGGCGGAGGAGTACTTCGCGGCGTAGGCCAGGATCCCGGTGTCGAGGTGGCCTGCGGCGTCGAGGCCGAGCCGGATCGCACCGACCTGGCCGTCCATCATGCCGCTGGTACCGAGCAGATCGGCGCCGGATTCGGCCTGCGCGATGGCCATATCGACATAGCGGTGCAGGGTGGCGTCGTTGTCGACCGAGCCGTCTGCGGCGAGTACGCCGCAGTGCCCGTGATCGGTGAACTCGTCCAGGCAGGTGTCGGCCATGATCACCGTCGACGAGCCGACCTCCTCGGCCAATGCGCGCAGGCCACGGTTGAGGATGCCGTCCGGATCGCTGGCCTGGGTTCCGGCGGCGTCCTTGTCCTCCGGACGCGGCACACCGAACAACATCAGGCCACCGACGCCCGCGGCGACCGCATCCACGGCGGCCTTGCGCAGCGAGTCCATCGAATGCTGTTGCACACCCGGCATCGATCCGATCTCGCGCGGCTCATCGATGCCGTCGGCCACGAACATCGGCAGCACCAGATGCCGCGGCTGCAGCGACGTCTCCGCCACCAGCCGCCGGATCGCAGGGGTACGCCGCAACCGTCGCGGACGTTCCATTCCCGTCATAACCCGCACGATACGCCTGCTCGCCGCGTCCCCTTCGGCCGCGTCCGGCGCCGTTCTCGGCTGGGCAGGCTGCACGAATCCGCCGGTCACAGCACCGAAAACTGTTGCGCACAGCCGAATTTGTCGGTGCCCCCGAGTAGAATCGAAGACATGTTCGAAGGGGCCGCGTGCCCCGGATCACTACGGGAGGGATGTCAGTGGCTACGAAGACCGCTCATATCGATCACGTCCATGTCGCATCGACACGCAGGCCGTTGCCGGCAGGCAGGCCACGTTCCTGGTACATCCTGCACAACCGGCGCCGCAAGGCGATGCGCCTTGCCATCGCGCTGTTGGATTCAGGCGTGTACGCACCCGGCTACGCCACCGATCGCAAGATCCGGACAGCCGCGGAGGCCGCCGGTGTACGGCAGCCATCGGAAGCCACCTGCGAGCTGGTTCGTACGTTGCTACGCCAGCATCGTTGACGCGCCACGAGCCCCCGTCGCATCGGCCGTGCGGGCTCGGTCACCGGCCACCCGCTCCGGTGATCACCTCGCGGCGTTGTCGCGAAGCCGTTCAATCGGCAGGCTTTCGGCCGAATCGGGTTGCCGGAGCATTGATCCGGCAACCCGATCAGCGGCTTTGAGCAGCCGCAGTCGCGCACGTAGGTTCCGGGTTTCTCCACACCGGGAATCGGTCGTCGGCCCGGGTCGAGTGTGTGGACTTGAATGTGCGCTATCGAATTGCGCTTCCCGGTCGGAGTTTTCGGCGTACAACACCTGTCGGCGTCCGCGCACGCTGACTACGATCGGACTCCGTCCATGAGCGCGGGGACCACCACCGCTCGCCCACACACGAATTCGGACCAACGATGCCATCCGCAGATGCCCTGCACGCCATGCTGCTCGGATTCGCCGGCCGGTTCCCGGACCGGCACCTGACCGACCTTCGCTACAGCCTCGGCCTCGGCGATCAGCGGGAGGTCGCCTTCGCCGTCGAGGCGATCGCGCGCCGCCGCAAAGTCGCGCTACGTCCGTCCGAGATCGCGCTACTTGCGGAGATCCTCGGGATGCGTTTCAAACGCTGGGACGCGAGGAACGAGCCTGCACCCGCGCCGACGGATCGCGTGCCGTTCGAATTCACCCCGCTGCCACCGGAAGCGGTCGAGCGCTCCGGCGCACCGATGCCGCGAGCGCTCGACCTGACCGGCGTCACCGGGGCCGCCGGCGTGGACCATCCGGCTGACGCGACCGACGCTGCCGTAGTCGAGGCGGCCAGAGAGCATGCCGAGGCGATCGGTGTCTGGCGGTCCTGGCGTCATCCGGCCGAGCAGCCGGATCGGGAGACGGGGCCGCAGCACCACCGTCGGATCTATCTGGTCGAGGTCGGCAATGGCGCTCGACCATGGGTCGTCGCAGCCGAACTGGCCTCGGCCCTACATGCGACAGGCGAAGCGGACGGACAGGTCGAGGTGTACACCACCGGCGACGCACTCCCGCGCTACCAGCTCACCGCCCGCGCCCGATCGTGTCTGCTCTGGGCCGCCGACGACACCGCACCGCGTGTGCCCGCGCCGTTCACCGAGCATCCGGTCCGCTTCCCCGCGAACCATCCGCGCCTCACCGAGGGCAGGGCCGCGGTGCGTTATCTGCGCACAGCGCCGGTGGTGTGCCGGGCGTCGGGCGGAGTGGCGGACACCGTGGAGCCGGAATCCACTGCGGCGGTATCGATGACGATCCGCACCGACGGCCGCTGGGTATGGCCCGAAGCCGTCGCGCACTATCTCGACGAGTACGGCTTGGCGCCGGATCCCGCGCTCACCGAGCACCTGCGCACTGCGGGACCGCCCCCGGCATTCGTGGATGGCGTCGCCCTGTTCCGGGCCGAGATCATCGGGCGGGAACTGCCGGGGCCCCGGAGCATGATCGGCGTCGATCACGCTCCACCGCAACGTCATCGATATGCGCCGGTGCCCGCTGCCGCGTTGCGGGTGGCGTGGTCGCGGCTACCGGGCAGGCTCGATCTCACCGATCGCCGCGGGTTCGATGATCTCGACGACCTGTTGTTCGACCGCGCCGATCAGGCGGTGCTGGCCGCGGTGCGCGATATCGGTGCGACCGTTGGCCTCTGGCGCGCGTGGCGGTATCCCGCGTATGAGCCCGCGCGGCGCGGCCACCGGCACTACCTGGTGGAAGTGAGTTCGATGAACGCCTTCCATCGTGATGGCGGCGCGCGCTGGATCGAACGGACCACGGCGTCGGCCACCCGGTTCGGCGGACAGGAGGCCACGGTCGAGGTGCATGCCACCGGGGCCCCACGCTCTGTTGCCCAATCGCTGATCCACGACAACGGCGCGCTGTTGTGGGCACGCAACCGACCGGAGTCGAGAACCGTCACCCGGGTCCGCGCGTTCGTGACACCGACCGATCTGCAAGACGGCGTGCTGCGATTCCGCGCGGAGGTCGCGGCGCAGGATCGCCGGACCCCCGCCGCCGCCTACTGGTCCGAGCTGCGTCGCAACCGTGACGCTGTCAGCGATATCGAGCCGCACCAGGAACCCGAATCCACCGGCCCGGACGTATCCGCCCGAACAGCCCGCCGCCCACGTGGCGAGATCGTGCGCGGCATCGGAAAACTGGTCCTGCGTTCGCTTTTCGCACTCCCCCTGGCCATCCTCGGCTGGGTGCTGCTGGCAGACCACCCGACCGCCGCACGCTGGTTCCTCGTCGCGGCGTGCGCTTGGTTCATCGGATCACTGGTGCTCGGTCTCGTCCTGCTGGAACTGGGCTCACACCTGCAACGGCGCCCGCACGAGGCCGCCGCCCGGCTACGCAGGCGCGCCACCGCCGAGCGCACACAGCGCCTGGAGAAATGGCAGCGCGCGGCAACAGGTTCGGTGATCGAACTGCCCGGCTCCTTGGCCGACCTGTACACCGAGCTACAACAAGCCAACCGCACCCTCGCCATCCATACCCGTCCGCATCACGTCACCCGAACGGCAATGGGTGTCGCAGATGCCGGAACACCGAGCTATCCCGTCGTCGACCATCTCCCGGCGTCCGACGGAGACGGGGGTGGTTGACCCCCGAACACCAGCAGCGCGATCGATGATCGCGCTGCTGGGTCGAGCAGTGGTATGGCCTGCGGCCGCAGGGCTAGCGGCTGCGGCGGCTCTTCTTGCGCGGCGGCGGCAGCAGGCCCTCGGCGCGCAGCCGGGCTGCGTGCTCGGCCAGTGCCTCCACCAGCGGGCCGACCTGGGCGGACTCGGGCTGCACGTCGACGCGCAGGCCGAATTCGATCGCGGTCTCGGCGGTCTTGGGGCCGATGCATGCGACGATCGTGCGCGCATGCGGCTTACCCGCGATACCGACCAGATTGCGGACCGTGGAGGACGAGGTGAACAGGACCGCGTCGAAACCACCGGTCTTGATCATCTCGCGGGTCTCCGCGGGCGGCGGCGAGGCACGCACCGTGCGGTAGGCGGTGACGTCGTCGATTTCCCAGCCGCGGTCACGCAGACCCTCGGCCAGGGTTTCGGTGGCGATATCGGCGCGCGGCAACAGCACGCGGTTCACCGGATCGAACACGTCGTCGTAGGGCGGGAAGTCGGCGAGCAGGCCCTCGGAGGACTGCTCACCGCTGGGCAGCAGTTCCGGGTTGATGCCGAAGGAACGCACCTTGTCCGCGGTGGCCTCACCGACGCAGGCGATCTTCACACCGGAGAACGCCCGCGCGTCCAGCCCGAACTCGGCGAACTTCTCCCACACCGCGCGCACCGCGTTGGTGGAGGTGAACACAACCCACTGGTAGCGGCCGTCGACAAGGCCCTTGACCGCGCGCTCCATCTGCGCGGGGCTACGCGGCGGCTCGACCGCGATGGTCGGCACTTCCATCGGGATGGCGCCGTGGGTGACCAGACGCTCGCTCATCTCGGCGGCCTGATCCTTGGTGCGCGGCACGAGCACGGTCCAGCCGTACAGCGCGCGCGACTCCCACCACGACATCTTCGACCGCTGCGCGACCACCTTGCCGATGGTCACCACCAGCGGGCCGACCAGTTCGGAAGCGGCGCTGTTGAGCGTGGCCAGGGTGGCCTCGATGGTGCGCTGCTGACGGGTGGTCCCGCGCACGGTCACCGCGACGGGCGTCTGCGGCGCCATACCGTGCTCGACCAGCGCGCTCGCGGTTTCGGCGAGATGGCCCGAGGTGGCGTGCAGCACCAGCGGTCCGGGTGCGGCGGCCAGCGCCGCCCAGTCGACCTCGCCGCGCACATCGGCTTCGGTGTGGCCCGAACCCAATGCGATACCCGCGTAACTCGGCACCGCCGACCCACCGGGCAGACCGGGCAGCACCTCGAACACCATGTGCGAGCGGGTCACCGTGGTGACCTCGGCGATCACGGCGTCGGTGGTCAGCGGATCGCCGGCGACCACGCGGACCACATCGTGTCCGGCGCGTGCCTCGGCGATCAGCGTCTTGGCGACCTCGGCGGGCTCACCAAGCGCGGGGCGCACGTCGACGGCGGACTCACCGTCAGGGCCCGGCTCGACCGCGGTCCCGATCAGGGCGAGCACGCCCTTGTCGACATCGGGGTCGGTGAAGGCGAGCGTTGCCCGGCCGAGCACCTCACGCGCCCGCACGGTGAGCAGCGCCGGATCTCCTGGACCCGACCCGACGAAAAGGATCCGTCCGGGATGCTTCTTTGCGGCTCGACTCATCGGTTGTTCTCCATTGGACTGGGATCGGTGACGTCTGTGGGGGCGGCCACTGCCGGGGCGGGTTCGGCGGCGAGCAATTCGCGCGCACCGAGCTCCAGCAGCTCGCGGGCCAGCGCCCGCCCCAATTCGGCGGCATCAGCGGGGGCACCCACCACCGACGCGCGCAGCACGTCGGAGCCGTCGATGGCAGCCGCGCATCCGCGCAGCGAGAGTTCCTCGACGATGCGACCGTCGTCGTCGAGGGATTCGACCACCTCGGCGATGGCGCCGACCGGTGCGGTGCATCCGGCCTCGAGTTCGGCAAGCAACGCCCGTTCGGCGATGACGGCGACGCGGGTGGCGAAGTCGTCCAGCGCGGTCAGCAGCTCGATCAGTTCGGCATCGTCGCTGCGGCATTCCACCGCGAGGGCACCCTGTGCGGGTGCGGACAGCATCTGCACCGGTTCCAGCGCTTCGGTGACAGCGTCGAGACGGCCGATGCGGGACAGTCCGGCGCGGGCGACGACGATCGCGTCGAGTTCACCCTCGCTGACCTTGCGCAACCGCGAATCGAGGTTGCCGCGCAACGGCACGATCTCCAAGCCGAGTCCGAGAGCACGCAGCTGGGCGCCACGGCGCGGGGCCGAGGTACCGACCACCGAACCGGAGGGCAGTTCACCGAGCACCAGGCCGTCGCGGGCGACAAGGGCGTCACGCGGGTCCTCGCGCTGCGGGATCGCGGCAATCGTGAACCGGTCGTCCGGCGCAGTCGGCAGGTCCTTGTAGGAGTGCACCGCGATATCGACTGTGCCCGCGGCGAGCTCATCACGCAGCGCGGAGGTGAACACGCCGACGCCGATCTTCTCCACCGGGTCGGAGGACAGATCGCCTGGGGTCTTCACCACGATCAGTTCCGCGGGCCGCCCGGCGGCGATCAGCGCGTCGCGCACGGTACCCGCCTGGGTCAGCGCCAGCAGGCTGCCTCTGGTGCCGATCCGCAACGGGGCGCGCACCTCCGAAGCCGACCGCGTGGTGGCCGTCATCGAAGCGTTCATGCCGTTTCCTCCTGGGCGTGGACGGGACGGCCTGCGTGGTTACGCAGGCTGCCGCCTCCGGCCGTTGACCCGCTCACGCCGTCTGCTCCTCTTCGTCGCCGAGATGACCGGCGGTAAAATCGTCTGCCAAAGTGACTTCGCCGTCCTCGATGGCGAGGGTTGCGCCATTGCGCTCACCCGGCGCCGGGACCGCGTGGATTTCCATCGGTGCGGCAACCGCCTGCGCCGCACCGGGTTTGAGTTCGAACAGTTCGCGCAGCGCCTCGGCGTAGCTGTCGCCGCCCGGTGTCGAGGCCAGTTGTTTGACCCGGACCGTCGGTGCATGCAGCAGCTTGTCCACCACCCGGCGCACCGTACGCGCGACCTCGTCGCGGTCGGGGTCGGCCAGACCGGGCAGCCGCGAATCCAGCCGCATCAGTTCGGCTTCCACCACTTCGGCGGCGCGCTGACGCAGGGCCGCGACGGTCGGGGTGACCTCGGCCATCCGCTGTCCGGCAAGGTATTTGGCGAGTTCGTCGGCGACGATCGTGCGCGCGGCGACGGTATCGTCGGCGGCCGCACCCGCGGCGGGATCGCGCTGCAGGGTCTCGATATCGATCACGGTGACGCCGGGTAGCCCGGCCACCGCGTGCTCCACGTCCCGGGGCAGGCCCAGATCGCAGAACACCAGCGGACGCTCGCCCGCCCGGTCTCGATCGGCCAGCGCGGTGTGCGTATCGGCCAGCGTGACCACCGCGCCGACCGCGCCGGTACAGGTGATCACCACATCGGCGACCGACATCGCCTCGGTCAGCCGCGACAGCTCCATCGCCTGCGCGGCGACACCGTGTGTCTGCGCGGTGGCGGCCAGGCGCGCGGCCCGTTCCATGGTGCGGTTGACGACGATGATGCGACCGACGCCCGCCCGCGCCAGATGCGCGACAGCCAGTCCGCCCATCGCACCGGCGCCGACGACAACCGCGGTCCGTCCGGTGAGCGGTCCGAGCACAGCGTTCGCGCGATCGAGGGCCACCGACACCACCGAGGCGCCTGCCCGGTCGATCCCGGTCTCCGAATGCACTCGCTTCCCAACCCGCAGCGCATGCTGGGCCAGCTCGTGCAGCGTGCGGCCGACGGCCTGCTGGGCATCGGCGGTGGCGTAGGCGCTGCGGATCTGGCTGAGCACCTGCTGCTCGCCGATCACCATCGAATCCAGGCCGCTGGAGACCGCGAACAGATGCTCGGCGGCGGCTTCGCTGTAGCGGACGTAGGCATGCTTGGTCAGATCCGGCAGCGGAAGTCCGGAGTGCTTGGTCAGCAGGTCGCCGACCTCGGCGAGGCCGCCGTGGAAGGCGTCGACCACGGCGTAGACCTCGACGCGGTTGCAGGTGGAGACGATCATCGCCTCGGACACGTGGCTCGACGTCAGCAGCCGGTCGATCAGCTTGGGCCGATCGGAGTCGGTGATCGCGACCTTCTCCAGCACCGAGACCGGAGCACTGCGATGGGAGATGCCGACGAGAAGAACACTCATGGTGTGACCACCGATCCCTTGCTGGTTGGCTCCGTTGCCGAATGCGAGGTTGCCGGATGCTGCGGGGTTGCCGGATGCTGCGTGGTCGGCGCCGGGTGGGCGCGACCGGGATGTGCGGGCTGCGGATGGGTATTCGACGCACGCCTCGCGACACGGCCGGAGCCGAGCGCGTGGGCGACCGGGATCGAGTCACCGCGCTCGTCACCGACGGCAGCCTGCTGCTGTTCGGTATCGGCATTGCGGACGCGCTCGAACGACAGCATCTGCATCTCGACGGCGAGATCCACCCGCCGCACCTCCACCGTGGCCGGTACCACCAGCTCACAGGGGGCGAAGCTCAGAATCGACTGCAGACCGGCGGCGACGAGGGCGTCACAGACGTCCTGCGCGGCGTCGTCGGGGACAGCGATGACGGCGATGGTCGGTTCCAGGGCGGCGACCGCAGCCGCCAGCTCGGCGGCGTCACGCACGCGATGCCCGGCCACCGAGCGCCCGATCACCGCGTGATCGTTGTCGAACATGCCGACCACGGTGAAACCGCGGCGCCGGAATCCGCCGTAACCGACCAGCGCGCGACCCAGATTTCCCGCGCCGACCAGCACGACGCGGTGGCCCTCGGACAGGCCGAGGACGTCTTCGATCCTGGTCCGCAGCTTGGCGACGTCGTAGCCGACGCCGCGAACACCGTTGGGGCCGAGGAACGACAGGTCCTTGCGCAGCTTCGCGGAATTGACACCCGCCGCGACAGCGAGTTCCTCACTCGATACGATGAGCACACCGTCGTCGGCCAACATGGCGAGGACTCGGAGGTAGGTGGCCAACCGCGCCACCGTCGCCTGCGGAATGTCCTTATGGGTACGATTGGCGGCCTCGTGATTGCGCGGGCTGCCGCCACCGGACCCGTCGTTCGACCGCAGAGCCTTGGAGACGCCACCCGGCGCCTCATGTTGCTCTGTCACGTCCTCGGCTCCTCGCCCGTCCTGAGTTCAGGTCCGGTTCGTCTGTGACCTCCGTCCCGGGCTGCTCCGGTGACGGGATCGAATGTCGGGTTGATTCACCGCGCGCCGGCACACTCGAGAACGCTGCTCGAGAAACT
The DNA here is from genome assembly GCF_042754945.1 of Nocardia sp. NPDC059180. NCBI lineage: Bacteria > Bacillati > Actinomycetota > Actinomycetes > Mycobacteriales > Nocardiaceae > Nocardia > Nocardia sp. NPDC059180. Next base: position 32,135 of record NZ_JBHZBU010000010.1, on the reverse strand, counting down.
CTCGAGAATCCTCGGCCCGCGGGTCGCGTGCCACCACCGTAACCGCTTGTGAAGCCCTGCACAAAGTCGGTGAAATTGGCCTCATTTTCCCCCGCGACCAGCACAGCGCCGTTCGGCGCGCCGATCAACGGCTCAGGTCGGCCCGCAATCGCGCTTCGTCGACGTCGAAATAGCTGTGCTCACGACCGTTGAGCAGCACCACAGGCAGCCGGTCGCCGTACTCCGCGCGCAGGCCAGGGTCGGTGGCGGCGGCCTCGTCGACGTCGACGGTTGCGACCTCGATACCGAAATCGGCGCAGATGACGCGCAACTGTTCGAGTGCTATACCGCACATTCCGCAACCCGCCCTGGTCAGCAGGGTCACCGCCGGGCGCGCGCCGGATCCGGCACTTTCTGTGGGATTGGTCATGGACGCTATTAAATCCCCTCACGACGCGAGTGCCGCTGCGCACGGTCCTGGGGTCTGGAAGGCGGAATCCGGTTACTGTTGGACGTGGCTTGCGCCTGGCAGGTCACCGCCGGGCGGCAGTGGAACCTGCCACCATGCGGGCCCGGTCAGGCGCGATCCGACACAGCGGTCGAGCGACGGGCCCGGAGGCGACAAGCTTGCGTAACCACGCAGGGCACCGGGAGGCCGCTACACAGCGCGACGGGCGGAGGTACTGGTGCCGGAACGATCGAGGGTGGCGAGGACCGGATTCATCGCGGGGCGGTTCGGCGAGTTTCCGGCGCGATGGAACCTGGGCCCGCTCGGCCAGGGCCTGACCGATCAGCTCGCCCGCATCTCGCGCAGCCCGTTCGGCCCGAGCGAGGAGGAGCTGAGGGCCAATCTGGCAGGTGAGGCCAGTGCGGATGCGGCGCTTGCGCTGCACGACGCGGAGCTGGCCTCGGCTGCCGAAGAGGAGACCGAGGGCCCGGAGGTTCCGCGCGATCTGACGGCGGCGGCGTTCTTCGATGTCGACAACACCATGGTGCAGGGCGCCTCGATCGTGCATTTCGCGCGCGGTCTGGCCGCCCGTAAATACTTCAAGACCTCGGATCTGGTCGATATCGCCTGGAAACAGGTGAAGTTCCGGGTCACCGGCAAAGAGAACAGCACCGATATGGCCTCGGGTAAGGAAAAGGCGCTGGAATTCATCGCCGGGCGCTCGACCGCCGAGCTGGCCGCGCTCGGTGAGGAGATCTACGACGAGATCATCGCCGACAAGATCTGGCCGGGCACCCGCGCGCTGGCCCAGATGCATCTGGACGCCGGGCAACAGGTGTGGCTGGTCACCGCGACGCCGGTGGAGCTGGCGCAGGTGATCGCCAAGCGGCTCGGGCTCACCGGTGCGCTCGGCACGGTGGCCGAGAGCGTGGACGGAAAATTCACCGGACGCCTGGTCGGTGACATCCTGCACGGGCTCGGCAAGGCGCACGCGGTGCGCACCCTCGCCATCCGTGAGGGCCTCAACCTCAAGCGCTGCACCGCCTATTCCGACAGCCACAACGATGTGCCGATGTTGTCGCTGGTCGGCACGGCCGTCGCGATCAACCCGGATTCGGATCTGCGTGAGGTCGCCAAGAACCGCGGCTGGGAGATCCGCGATTTCCGCACCGGCCGCAAGGCCGCCAAGATCGGCGTGCCGACCGCATTGGCCGTCGGCGCGGCCGGTGGTGCGGTGGCCGCAGCGATCACCCGGCGCCGCAGCGTCTGATCTGCCGCTGGTGCGGCGTGTTCGCGGCCCCTTTGTGGCTCGTGTTTCCGCGGCCGCTGCTCGCCTTCGGCATGCACAGCGGCCGCGGAAACACGAGCCGGGCCGCGAACGGGGCTCCTCAGGGGCCGCCCCCTGTGTGAGGGCGGTGCGGCTCTTACCTACCCCGTGAACGGATTGCGACGCTTGGTGAGCAGTTTGTAGAGGGTCTGCTGGATGGTTTCGCGGACCTGGTCGGTGACCTCGAACATCGTCATCGGATCGTCGGCCGCCTCGGGCTCGTAGCCGGTGGTGGCGATCGGCTTACCGAATTCGATGTACCACTTCGACGGCAATGGCACCGCGCCGAGCGGGCCGAGGTGCGGGAACGTCGGCGTCACCGGGAAATACGGCAGGCCGAGCAGCCGGGCCAGCGGCTTGATGTCGGCGAGCTTGGGGTAGATCTCCTCGGATCCGACGATCGAGCACGGAATGATCGGCACCCCGCTGCGCACCGCGGCCGCGACGAAACCACCGCGACCGAAACGCTGCAGCTTGTACCGGTCGGCGTACTGCTTGCCGACGCCCTTGAAGCCTTCGGGGAACACACCGGTCAGCTCGCCCGATCGCAGCAGCCGCTCGGCATCCGGACGGCAGGCCAGGGTGTGTCCGGCCTTGCGGGCGAGCACGCCGAGCACCGGGGTCTCGAAAACCAGGTCGGCGGCGAGCAGACGCAGTGCGCGCTGTTTGGGGTGATGGTCGTGGATGGCGAGCTGGAGCATGAGCCCGTCCAGTGGCACCGTGCCCGCGTGGTTGGAGACGATCAGCGCGCCGCCCACCTCTGGAATGTTCTCCATGCCGCTGACCTGCACCCGGAACCAGAAATCCGACAGCGGCCGCAGCGCGGGCAGGATCACCGACTCGAGCAGGTGCTCGTCGAAGCCGAATTCGTCGACCTGGTAATCGCCGGTCAGCCTGCGGCGGGCGAATTTCGCGGTCTTGCTGATCTGTGTGCCGAGCGCACCGCGCACCAGCTCGGCCAGCGATTGCGGGGCCGCGGGCGCGGCCGCGGCCAATCGTTCGGTCAGTGACGTGACGGCGGGTACCGGTCCACTCCAGTCCCGTGGCGCGGACCGTGGACGCGGTTCCACCGCAACGTCGTGCAGCTGAATCACTTTCGCTACGTCGTTCATGTATTGGCTCCCGTACCGGCCCCTATGAGGCCGAGCAGTTTGTTTTCTGCGGCATCGATCCACGTGGGATCGACAACGGGCCGCAGCGCTGCGCCCCCGATGAAGTCGTCGAACGCCTGCACCGTCGTCCAGCGCGGCTCGAACCCGAGCTCGGTGCGCATGCGCGTGGTGTCCAGGCCACAACCGAAATGGAAGTAGTCGAGCTGTTCGGCGCTGAAATCACGCATCACCGGGCCCATGAGGGTGCGGCCGATGGTGCGGAACAAACCCCACGGGACCGGCATCGCCACCCGGCCCGCGCGACGAACCGCTTGTGACAGAGCCAAGGCCCCATCGCCCGCGATATTGAAAGTGCCTCCGGGTGCACCCAGCGCTGCGTGCACCAACGCGGCGACCGCGTCTTCCTCATGCAACATCTGCATCCGTGCGTCGCGACCGAGCACCGTCGGTGTCAGCGGCGAACGCAGGAACTGGGCACCGCGACCGGCCAGCCGTGGCCCGACGATCGGTGCGAAACGCAGGATCGGCGCGGCGATATCGGGACGGCGCCGGGCCAGTCCGCGCACGAATCCTTCGATCTCGATCATGTCCCGGGCGAATGCGCCGCTCGGGGGCGTGCGCGCGCCCATCTCCTCGGTGAACTTCGCCGGGTCCTTGGCGCTGCCGCCGTATACCGCCGACGACGAACGCAGCACGACCCGCCGCACCGTAGGCGCCTTCTGGCATACCGCGAACAGCTGCATGGCGCCGAGGACGTTGAGATCCTTCATAGCGGCCCGGCTACCACCGGCGGGCGGATGCGACAGCACCGCGGCGTGCACGACGGTGTCGACGTCGTTGCCCGCGACCACCTTGCGGATCAACGGGTTACGAATATCGGCGCGAATGAACTCGGCCCGGCCCATGCGCCTGCGCAGTTCCGGGCGGGGGGTGAGCGAATCCACCGCGATGACGCGCGAGATCCGCTCGTCCTGGGCCAGACGGGAGACCACATTGCCGCCGAAGAACCTGGCCGCGCCGGTCACCATCACCACGTCGGGCAATCGTGCACCCCTACTAGCCTCAACGTCCATACGCACCGGGCCGTCCCACCTTCGAGCCCCCTCGAATTTATTCCCGTTCCAGACTAACTGCTGCCCTACCCGCTGCCGGGAAATTTAACCGGCTTCTAACGATGACTTCAGTCACCGGAAACATGCCAGGTTTCAAATCTTCATATTTCAAAATGAAGGACCCGCCACCTGATCGGTGACGGGTCCTTCAGCTGTCATCAGCGCTTACTTGCCGAGTTTGCGCCGCTGCACGCGGGTACGACGAAGCAGCTTGCGGTGCTTCTTCTTCGACATGCGCTTACGGCGCTTCTTGATCACAGAACCCATAGGGTGTTCCTCGCGTTCTCTCTACTCGGCGCGCACGCGCTCACGTACGCCAACTGTCCGGTCGCTCGGCAAGCCTCACTCCCAATGTTCGCGCCACCTGGGCTAACGAACATGCGGTAGCCGCGGTGCGTGAACACGAACCGAGGGTCCATCGTACCGGCCCGCGTACACGCGCCGGTAATCGACTCATCCCGCGTCGAAGTAGGACGTCTCGAGGTATTCGTGCACCGCTTTGGCATGCACCCGGAACGACCGGCCGACGCGCACCGCGGGTAGTTCACCCGAGTGCACCAGCCGATACACCGTCATTTTCGACACTCGCATCAGATTCGCAACCTCGGCGACAGTGAGGAACTGGGTTCCTCCGCCGAGCACGGGTTGTCCCTGTGGCGAACCGCCACCACTTTGAGACATCTTGTTCGAAGACATCATCGCACCACTGACCTCCGGCACGTCCGCGCCGCCGGCTTCCCCACCGGCGGAACAGACACGCACGTGCTCCTTGAAGCTTAGCGGGACCAGTGGGATTGCTGCGACGGGAGTGAGAAATCGGCTCACATGCTGGGCCCCTGCCGTCTATTCGGCGGCCACACCCTGTTCTATCGACCGTTGCTTGGCCGCGTGCAGGGCCTCGAGGAAGGCCGAACGCACTCCGCCGCGCTCCAGTTCGCGCAACGCGGCCGCGGTGGTTCCGGCCGGTGAGGTGACCGCGGCGCGCAGGTCCGCGGCATGCTGACCGGATTCCTCGAGCAGCGCGGCCGAGCCGACCATGGTCTGCACCACCAGCTGGGTGGCGACGTCGCGGGTCAGGCCGAGGCCGACGCCCGCGTCCACCATCGCCTCGACGACGAGGAAGAAATACGCCGGGCCGGAGCCCGATACCGCGGTGACCGCGTCCATCTGGGTTTCGGGGACGACAACAACCTTGCCGACGGCGTCGAGGACCTCGGAGACCAGATCTAGCTGGTCGGCCTTGGCGTAGCGACCGGGCGAGACGACACTCATGCCCTGTCCGACGAGCATCGGGGTATTCGACATCACCCGGACCACCGGGAAACCGGCAGGCAGCTTGTTCTCCAGGCGGGCGGTCGGTACGCCCGCGGCCAGCGAGACCAACACCTGATCACGGTCGCCGCCGAGTTCGGCCTTGCCGAGGTCGGCGAGCACCGCGTCGACATCGCCCGGCTTCACCGCGATGACGAGCAGGTCCGCGCCGACGGAGGCGTCGGTCACCGAATCGGTCACCCGAATACCGAAGCGGTCCGCGAGCACCTCACCCCGATCCGCATGGGTCTCCACGACCACCAGATCCTTGACGGCCCGCCCGGACTCGAGCAACCCCGCGATCAACGCCTCGCCGATCCGCCCGCCACCGATCACAGCAATTCTGGTCATGAGCCATAAGGCTAGACGGCCTACTGGACGTACTGCCAATACCGCGGGGTCTCGACAGCGCGGCCCGTTCGAGCCGGTTACCCGACTCTCGCTGCTATCAGCGTGGAGTCGGCATCAGGGCGAGCTGGCGGCTCTGCGCGACGACGGCGCCCGTCGAATCGATGACGAGCTGGTCCTCGTCGAACATCCGCCCGCCCACTTCGTGCGTGGTGGCGATGATGCGCAGCCAGCCAGGGGCGGGCCTGCGGCGCAGATAGGTGGTCATCTGCACGGTCGGCGCCCAGCCGAAGCTGCCGAGGTTCGCCGGAACCGGCGGGCTCATATCGGCGGCCATCATGGCGAAGTACATCGACACGTCCGGATCGTTCTGGTCGGCCTCGCGCGGGCGTATCCACAGCCGCAATCGCGGCTCGCCGGTTTCACCTGCGAGGAACCGGGCCCATTCGGCATCGATACAGAGGTCGGCGCCCTGTGCCACGTGCACGATCCTGCCCATCGGCGACTCGGGGTCATAGGAGACAGCGGTAGCGCCTGGTTCTGCGGGCATGTCGGTGTGTGCCGGGGCGTAGGCGGGCGGTGTGCCGGCGTCGTCGAGATGGCCGAAGGTGAACGCGGTGCGCACCATGGCCTTGCCGCCCTGGCTCAGGGTGGTGTCCAGCAGACAGATCTGGCGGCCGACCTTGCGCACGGTCACCTCGTACTCGACCGCGCCGGGTTCCGGAGCGCCGAGGAAGTCCGAGCTCGCCGCGATCGGCGCCATGTCGGTGCGTTCGGGGTCGATGGTGCGCAGCCAGGTGGTCGCGGCGGCGGCCGATGAGGCGACCATGGTGCCGCCGTGCACCTTGGGGCCGATCGTCCAGATCGGATCGATGGTGCCCGCGTAGCGCCCGGTGTCGCGGTCGGTGGTAGTGAGTTCGGTAAGGGCGCACACCTGGCCGAAGGGGGCGGCGGTGGCCTGATCGGGGTCGGCGGTCAGCTCCGGCGTCATCGTCACTCCTGTCGTGCGGCCTGCGTCGTCGTTCGTACAGCGTACAAGTCGGCACCGGCACATCGATATTCCCGGGGTGCGGGAATGCGACGGCCGCTATCAGACCGATTCGCTGCGCGGCGACTGCGGCGCGGGCGCCGGGGCGAGCCCGTTGAGGTGCTCACGGGCGAAGGCCAGCGTCCGGCCGAGCATGCCCGCCCGGTCGGCGGTGGTGCGCGCGTTCTGGGTATTGATCTCGGCGACCGCGTGACCGGTGAATCCGGACTCCACCAGTGCGGCGCACACCTCGACACACGGTTGTGTCCCGTCGCCGGGGACCAGGTGCTCGTCGTGCGCCGCGCCGCGGCCGTCGGCCAGATGCAGATGCACAAGGCCGGGGCCCATGCGCGCGGCCAGCGCGAGCGGATCGGCGCCCGCGGTCGCGGTATGCGACAGGTCGAGGGTGTAGTGCGCGAAGCCGGTGTCGGTCGGGTCGTAGGACGGGCTGAACGCCGTCAACGCCAGTCCGGGTCCACCGCGCCGTTCCAAGCGCTTGGCGGCCCCGCCACGGCGGCCGAACAGGGTGTCGGCGCGCATGGGGAACATGTTCTCCACCGCGACCACCACGGAGCTGTCGGCTTCCAGCTCGGCCACTTGCGCGGGGAAGTTCTCGGCATAGCGGCGCTGCCAGCGGAACGGCGGATGCACAACCACGGTGTCGGCGCCGAGCGCCTCCGCGGTGCGCACGCTGCGCTCCAGCTTGGCCACCGGATCCGGACCCCACACTCGTTGGGAGATGAGCAGGCACGGCGCGTGCACCGCGAGAACCGGAATCCCGTACTTGCGAATGTAGGCCTGCACGGTGGCGATGCTCTGGCTGGCCGGTTCGGCCCAGACCATCAATTCGATACCGTCGTAACCCAATTCGGCGGCATAACGGAACGCGGACTCGGTGTTCTGCGGATACACCGAGGCCGTGGACAAACCGACCCGGATTCGGCCGGCCGAGGCAGGGTCGACGTCGGAGTCCCCCGCCGCGCCCGTGTGGCCCGGCACCACTCTGGTCTCGTCCGCCTGCCCGATATTCCCCACAGCCGCTCCCTACTCAGTTCGTACTGAGAAGAAAGGCTAGCGGGCCGAGCGTCACAAAGATGCCGACGACGACCGCGATCACAGTGCTGAGGATGTCGTCGGTGCGCCGCAGGATCCGCACCAGGGCAACCAGACCGAGAATCACGACCATGGCCAGCGCGAGCGCCACCCAGGGCAGCATCTCCCACATCCGCTCGAAACCCTTGAACAGCAACATGCCCGCGACCGCCGCGCCCGCGCTCTGGCCGCCGAGGATCATCCACTGCCGTTTGTTGGCGTCGTACTCGGCCTTGCGGGCGCTGCGTGAGCCGCGCGCGGCCGGTACCGCACCTGCGGCGGAGGCGCTCTTGCCGAGCGTCGCGGCCTTGGCGCCGGCGAGGGTCTTGACCTTGCCGAGGGCGCCCGCCTTGCGGCGTAGCGAGGTCGAGGTGCGGCTCAGCGCTGCGGTGCGGCGGGCCCAGGACGATTCCGCCTCGTCCTCGTCGTCGAGATCATCGTCGTCGAGCAGGTCGTCATCGTAGAAGTCGTCGGCGTCATCGTGGTCGAGCTCGTCGTCGGCGACCGGCGCGAAGAAATCGGTGCGCTGATCATCGGGTTCGACGACGTCGTTGCGACCACGGCCCTTGCGGCCCGCCTCGGCCCGTTCGACGCCGTCGCGCAGCAGATCTCCCGCCACGGTCTGACCGGAGACCAGCTGCTGGTCCTGGCTGGCCAGCGCCCACGCGGACGTCGGAATGCCACCGGTCTCAGGCCCGGAGCCGGGACGGTGCCTGCGCGCCGACCAGGCGGGCAGGCCGTTCTCGCCCTGCGCCTCACGTCGGCGCGGCAGCTCGGGACGGTTGTCGCGAACCGGTGGCCCGGGTTCGGGCTCGGGTTTGGGTCTCGGCGCGAACCCGTTGATGGTCGGCGACCATGCGGCGGTCGCCGGGCCCTGTTCGTCAGGAGGCTGCGGGCCCGGCGAGTAACCGTTGACCGGCGGCGGGGTCCAGGCGGCCGTTGCCGTGCCCAGGTCTGGGCTCGGCGGGGCGGGCGGGCCGATCTGCTCGGTGGGCTGCCACTGCGGCTGGGGGGTGGGTCCGTAACCGTTGACCGGCGGGGTCCACGCCGCGGCGGGCGGGCCTGCCTCGGGTCGCGCGGGCCTGGCTCGAGCGGCCTTGGCCTGTGCCGCGGCCTCTGCTTCCGCGGCAGCCCTGGCTTGCTCGGCGACCTGAACCTCGGCGGCCGCCTGCGCTTCGGCCTCGGCTTGCGCCTCGGCGGCCTCTGCTGCCCTGCGGCGCGCGGCGCGGCCGCTGACGGAGCTGTCCCGGCCGTTGGGCGCCTCGGGTACAGGCTGCCCGTTTCGGCGCATCGGGTCGGTGACGTGGGTGGTGGCCGGTAGCTGCGGCTCGGCGTCGTACTCGTCGTCGGGGTCCGCGCGCCTGCGGCGGCGGCCGGTGCGACCCGAACCGACGGCGTCGCCGACGGCCAGCGGCTGACCGTTGACGAAGGGGCCTGCCTCCGAGTCCGGGGCGCTGTGGCGCGACCTGCGCCCCGGGCGCGGCTCGGTATCGGTATCGCCGGCCAGTGGATCGAATCGGGTGATCGGGCCCGACATCGGCGAAGAGACCGGGTCGGGGTCGTAGGACACCGGCTGTGGTGCAGGGGATTCGTAGGCGGGGGCCGGGAATTGTGCGGGCACCGAAGCGGATCCGTAGCCGTTCGCGCCGTAGGAGCCATACGAACCGTTCGCGCCAAACGAACCGTTCGCGCCGTGCGAACCGTTCGCGCCGTGCGAACCGTTGGCGCCGTACCCGCCGTCGACCCCACTGACGCCGTGCGATCCGTTCACCTCACCCGGCGCAGGCGCCTGCGGATCCGCCGCCTCCTCGTCGGGCGCCGAATGCGCCGAGCGCCCGCCGTCGATCACCGGCAGATCGCCGGTCAGCTCGGCGACCGAGAGCCCGCGCCCGCCCCTGCGGCGGCGGCCGCCACCGGAGGAACCGGCGCCCTGCTGGCCGTTGCGGGCCAGCAGCTCGGCGACCGATAGCTGTTTGGAATCCTCACTCATGAAGGCACCGTTTCGATCGGGCCCGCCGACGTGGCGCCGCCGGGCGAGGGCGCGCTGTTGCCAGCGGCCGTTCCCGGTGCGCGTGTGACAAGCGGTCCACCGTTCATATCGGTATCCAGTTTGCGCAGGATCAGTCCCTCCCGCAGCGCCCACGGACAAATTTCGATGCTATCCAGCGATAGAGCCCGCATACTCGCCTCCGCGACCAATGCACCGGCCACCAGTTGCTGGGACCGGTCCGAACTCACGCCCTCCAACTCCGCCCGGTCCGAGGCGGTCATTCTGGAGATGAAGCCGATCAGTTGACGAAGACCTGAGCTGGTGAGTGTACGACGCACCCGTGGCCCCGCGCCCGAGGGCGCCGCACCGGTGAGACGGGCCAGCGAGCGGAACGTCTTCGAAGTTCCCACGGCCAGATCGGGTTTGCCCGCATCGATCACCTGCTTGGCCGGTGCGACCAGTTCCGCGTCCAGCCAGTCGCGCAGTACCGCGACCCGGCGCTTGCCCGGCGGGTCCTCATGTAACCATTCCCTGGTCAGCCGCCCCGCACCGAGCTGAAGCGACAGCGCGATATCGGGATCCTCGTCGCCACCGATGGTCAGTTCCAGCGAGCCGCCGCCGATATCGAGATTGAGGATGCGGCCCGCGCTCCAGCCGTACCAGCGGCGTACCGCGAGGAAGGTGAGCCGGGCCTCGTCCTCGCCGGACAGCACCTGCAGATCGACGCCGGCCTCGGCACGGACCCGCGCGAGGACCTCTTCGGAATTGGTGGCATCCCGCACCGCGGAGGTGGCGAACGGCATCAGTTCGACGCACCGGGAGGTTTCGGCGATGCTGGCGAATTCTTTGACCGTCGCGATCAGCTTCTCGGCGCCGCCGGGGGTGAGTTTCCCCTCGTCATCCATGTTTTCCGACAGCCGCAATGTCGCTTTCGTGGAACTCATCGGCATGGGGTGGCCACCCCGATGCGCGTCCACCACCAGTAGGTGAACGGTATTGCTTCCCACATCGAGTACCCCGAGACGCACATGAACACGGTACTCGTGACCGAGCGGCGTGCCCGGAGGCGGTAGCCGGGCGGCACCATATGACCTGGGACGCCGGCGATGGATTCGGTGGAGGCGAGCTTCAGGTCAGGCGACCGAACTGTTAGCGTCGACAGGTGTGACGGCAGGCGCAGCGGCAACGGGCCAGACCCGGCCGCGACCAGCGGGAAAGATGGACCCGACCCCAGAGGTCGACCTCGATTTCCCGCGTGAATGGATCGAATTCGTCGATCCGGCAAACGACGAGCATCTCATCGTCGCCGACCTCACCTGGCTGCTGTCGCGGTGGACGTGTGTGTTCGGCACTCCCGCCTGTCAGGGCATCCTCGAGGACCGGCCCGATGACGGCTGCTGCTCGCACGGGGCCTTCCTCGCCGATACCGACGACCGCAAGCGCCTCCAGAAGGCTGTGAAACTGCTCACACCCGAGGACTGGCAGCTGATGGATCAGGCCCGCAACGACGAGGGCAAGGTCAGCAAGAAGGGTTATTTGGAGGTCGACGACCTCGAGGACGAGCCCGCGCTGCGCACCCGCCGCTACGACGGCGCCTGCATTTTCCTCAACCGCCCCGGTTTCGCGGGCGGCGTCGGCTGCGCGTTGCACACCATGGCGCTGCGCCGCGGCATCGAACCGCTCGAGGTCAAACCGGACGTGTGCTGGCAGCTGCCGATCCGGCGCACCCAGGATTGGGTGGACCGCCCCGACGGTGTGCAGATCCTGCGCACCGTGATCACCGAATACGACCGGCGCGGCTGGGGTCCCGGCGGCCTCGACCTGCACTGGTACTGCTCCGGTTCACCGGACGCCCATGTCGGCGCACGACCGGTCTGGCAGTCCTATGGTCCCGAGCTGACCGAGCTGCTCGGCAAGCCCGCCTACGACGAGCTGGCGCGGCACTGCAAGCGGCGTGCGGGACTCGGGCTGATCGCCGTGCATCCGGCGACCGTGCACGCCGACCGGATGCGCGCCGACGCTCCGGCGACCGAACAGTCCGCGTAGGCCGGTACGCGCGTCCGGTCAGGCCTCGAGCTTGTAGCCCAAACCGCGCACCGTCACCAGGTGCTCCGGCCGGGCCGGATCGGCTTCGATCTTCGAACGCAGCCGCTTGACGTGCACGTCGAGGGTTTTGGTGTCGCCGACGTAGTCCGCGCCCCAGACCCGATCGATGAGCTGCCCGCGGGTGAGCACCCTGCCGGAGTTGCGCAGCAGGTATTCGAGCAGGTCGAACTCCTTGAGCGGCAGCGTGACCGGCTTTCCGTTCACCAGCACCGTGTGCCGGTCGACGTCCATGCGCACCGGACCGGCCTCGAGCACACCGTTCTCGTTGCCGCCGTCGAGTTCGTCTCCCGCGCCGCGGCGCAGCACGGCCCGGATACGGGCGATGAGCTCACGCGCCGAGTACGGCTTGGTGACGTAGTCGTCGGCGCCGAGTTCCAGCCCGACGACCTTGTCGATCTCGCTGTCGCGCGCGGTCACCATGATCACCGGCACGCCGCTGCGGGTGCGCAGCTGTTTGCACACGTCGGTGCCGCTCATACCGGGCAGCATCAGGTCGAGCAGCACGATGTCGGCACCGGACCGGTCGAACTCGGCGAGCGCGGACGGGCCGTCACCAACGACGGTGACCTCGAAGCCCTCCTTCTTGAGCAGGAAGGCGAGCGGGTCGGCCAGCGACTCCTCATCCTCGACGATCAACACACTCGTCATCTGCGTGCCTCCACACCATTGGTTCGGCCCGGCGCCGGGGGACGCGGGCTGGTTTCCTTCTTGCTCATCACCACGCCGCCGGATTCTTCTTCTCCGTCGGCTTCGTGATGTGCCGGTATACGCAGGGTGAAAGTCGAGCCGGTGCCCAACTTGCTCCACAGCGTGATCTCACCGTTGTGGTTGGCGGCCACGTGTTTGACGATAGCCAGCCCGAGGCCGGTACCGCCGGTCGAGCGCGAGCGCGCCTTGTCCGAGCGGAAGAATCGTTCGAACACCCGCTCCTGGTCTTCCTTGGCGATACCGATACCGCGGTCGGTGACGGCCATGGCGACGTGCTCGCCGCGCAGCGAGCGGCTGACCGAGACATGCGAGCCGGCAGGCGAGTAGGCGATGGCGTTCTCGACCAGGTTCGACAGTGCGGTCACCAGCAGCGTTTCATCGCCGAGCACCTCTAGCCCGCTTGGCCGGTCGGTGCTGACGGTGATGCCCGCGGCTTCGGCGGTGGTGCGGGAGCGGTCGACGGCATGCATGACCACGGTGTCGACGTCGACCACTTCCAGCTGCGGCAGCTTCTCCGCACCCTGTAGCCGCGACAGCGCGATCAGTTCGGTCACCATCTTGCCGAGCCTGCGCGACTCGCCGAGGACGCGTTCGCCGAAGTGGCGCACGGCGTCGGGATCGTCGGCCGATTCCAGCATCGCCTCGGCGAGCAGGCTCATCGCACCGACGGGGGTCTTGAGTTCGTGGCTGACATTGGCCACGAAGTCGCGGCGGGTGGCCTCCATGCGGGCCTGTTCGGAGTCGTCGTCGGCGAACAGGACGGTGAAGTTGGTTTCCTCACGCGAGAGCGGCCTGGCCACCCCGCGCACCGCGATGCGGCTACGGCCGGGCACCGGGTTCTTGGCCGTCAGATCGAACTCCGCGGACTCGCCGCTGGCCAGCACCTTCTCCACCGCGGCCCAGGCGCGTTCGTCGAGCAGCCGGTTGCGGACCAGACCGAGTTCCTCGGCGCGGGGGTTCACGAGCACCACGTCGCGGTATTCGTCCACGACTGCGATTCCGCTTTCCGAAGCCAGCACGATGAGATCGAGCACCTGCGACATGGTGAGCCCGGACTCGGCCTGCCTGCGGGCGGCCTGCCTGGCGTTCATATACGGAATGAGCAGCCCGCCGATGGCCAGCCCGACAACAGCCGCCAGAACTGCCAGCAGCACGGCCTGGGGAACACTCACACCATGAATCGTACGGTCGCCAGCAATGCCGCCGACGGCAGGTCCGCGAAGTTTCACGCAGGTCACAGCCGCTTACGGCGACGTTAGCCAGGCGTTCACTTGCTGTTCGGCCAAAACTGCGGCGGTATGGGCGCGGCCGTGGATTACGGCGTGTCGTCGATCACCGCGTGAAACGAGCAACGGGGCCGCGCGAGTTCGGATACTCACGCGGCCCCGCTCGGCCGCAGCCTGTCGGCGCGGCGATTCCCCTCCGGTGATCGCCGCGCCCTGTTCGGGTTCGGTCGACGGACGGGGATTACCAGCCCGTGTTGCCTCGTACCGGGATGTTGACGAAGCTGGGCCGCTGCGGGTCCAGCTGGACGTGCTGCGGCTTCAGCCCGGTGTCGATCAACATCGGCAGAATCGGCAGGCCCTTCGGGAAGTTGCCCGCGTAGACGTCCACGCGCAAGCGGTGGCCCGGCTTCAGCAGCGCCTCGGTCGCCGGGAGGCCGATATCGAGGGTGGTTGCCTCGCCGGGGGTGGTCGGATTGCGCTTCTCGATCGAGGTGAACGGGCGCGGGTCGGTGTAGTCGCCGTTGGCCGAGCGGGTGCTGTTGGCCTCGTCGACCTCACGCAGCGAGGCCATCAGCTGCCCGGACGACAGCACGGTGGACTGCCCGTCGGGCGCCACATCGTTGACGGTCACCACCCAGTAGCCGTCAGCCGCGTCCTGAACGGTATTGAGCCGCACCGCGATCGGACCGGAGATGGTGGTCGCCTCGGCGACCGGCGCGCTGGTGAAGGTGAGCCCGTTGAGCTCCTGGATGCGAGAGTCCTTGGCGCATCCGTCGATCACCGACAGCACGCCCGCACTGCCCTGCGCGGCGTCGTTGGAGCACAGACTGGTCAATCCGGGCGCGACGGTCAGGCGGGCGGTGTCGCCATTGGCGGCACCGGTCAACGAACCGTCGTGCACACTCCGCGCGGTACCGCTCGCAGCAGCCGACAGGTACATCCGACGGTGGTCGGCGCGCTGATCGGCCGGGGCCGAGTCACCGAAGCCGTCGCGGGTCACCCAGCCGCCGCCCTGCTGGCGCAGAGTCACCGGACCGAAGCTATCGATGCCGTTGTCGATGCCCTTGAGCCACTTGTCGAACCACGCGCGCTGCAATACGTCCAGGCGCGGCGGCAGACCGGGCTTGCCGTACTCGTTGCCGGAGTTCAGGTGATAGGTGTTGCCCATCAACAGCTGCTTCTGGCCCGGCGGCAGCGAAATCTTGTTGTAGATCTTGGATTCGGAATAGGTGAACAGGTCGTGCCACCCACCGACCACGAAGGTCGGGGTCTTGATCTTCGCCGGATCGCCGAGCCACGCCTGCCGTTCCGGGCTGGTGTGATCGAGCATGCCGTGCAGCCGCGGGTCGATCTCGTCGACGTTCACTTTGGTGTAGGCGTTGAGGAAGACGTCGAGGTAGGTGAACGGCGACGCCATCCGGTCGGCCAGCCACTGCTGATCGAAGTTGCCGAGGGCCAGCGAGGACACGTCGGGCACCCATTTGAGGCCGTTGATCGCGGTCAGCCACAGCGGAATGAAGTTGAAGCCGAATCCGCCGCCGGGCATGAGGACGTCGTTGGCCAGGTCGCTGCCGGGTACCACCGGGAAGATCGCCTTCAGCGCGGCGGGCTGCTTCTCGGCGGCCTGCACCTGGTTGATGCCGGAGTAGGAGATGCCGTTCATGCCGACCTTGCCGGTCGACCACGGCTGACGCGAGGCCCAGTCGATCACCTCGACGGTGTCGGCCTGTTCACGGTCACGCAACATGTCCCAGACACCCTGGGAGAAGCCGGTTCCCCGGACATCGACCACTACCTGCGTGTACCCGCTTTTGACGAGCTGACGGTCGACGGCGAAATTGCGCAGCTCGCCACCCGCGAAGGCTTTGGTCAGGTCGGTGACACCGGACAGCGGGGTGCCGGTGAGGTCGATGTCGCGCAGCAGTTGCAGCAGCGCATCCGACAGGCCGGGAATGGACCCGGCGTGATCGGCCAGATTCGACACCAACTTGGTGTACGGCGTCATGTTGACGATGGTCGGCGTCTTGGTATCGACGGGCCGCCCGGACTCGTCGGCGGGCCGATAGACGTTGCCCTTGAGCACGGTCCCGTCGCTCATCGTGATGGGCACGTCCCACTCGATGTGGATCTTGGAGTATTGCTGGGGGCCGTCATGGGTCGTCGCCCAGCTCGCGCCCGCCGCGCCACCGTCTGGGCCTGCCGCTACCGGTGCCGCGAGTGCGCTCTGTCCCAGGAGGGGAAACAGCAGCATCGCCGACACCATCATCACAACGGCCCGTAAGACGTACTTCATCGGACGTGACCCACCTCTCGCACTGGTCAGACGCTGAGCAGCCTACACACCGCTTACCGGGGAGTAATAATCGTCAGTCACTTAATCCACTCGCGGCCGGTCACACGGTGAATTCACAGGCGTGGCCCGATGCCGGTGAGCACTGACCGACCCAGACGGACGGGTGCGGGTATCGGGCCGAAACGCTAGCGCGCCGCGTCCCGGAACGGGACGCGGCGCGCTGATCGAGAGGTATCGCTGGGGGTTATTTCCCACCCTGGCTCGCCACGGCGGCCGCACCGGCAGCGGCGGCCTCCGGGTCGAGGTACTCACGGGGACGCACCGGACGCAGGTCCTCGTCGAGTTCGTAGCGCAGCGGGATGCCGGTGGGGATGTTGAGGCCGGCGATATCGTCGTCGGAGATCTTGTCCAGGTGCTTGACCAGGGCGCGCAGCGAGTTGCCGTGTGCGGCGACCAGCACGGTCTTGCCCGACAGCAGCTCCTTGGAGATGGTCGACTCCCAGTACGGGACCATCCGGTTCACCACGTCGAGCAGGCATTCGGTCTGTGGAACATCGATACCGGCGTAGCGCGGATCGCCGGTCTGGCTGTACTCGTTATCGGCTTCGATCGCCGGCGGCGGGGTGTCGTAGCTGCGACGCCACAGCATGAACTGGTCATCGCCGTACTTGTCGCGGATCTGGGCCTTGTTCTTGCCCTGTAGCTCGCCGTAATGGCGCTCGTTGAGGCGCCAGTCGCGCACGACCGGGATCCAGTGGCGGTCGGCGGCGTCGAGCGCGATATTGGCGGTGCTGATCGCGCGACGCAGCAGCGAGGTGTAGACGATGTCAGGCGCGATGCCGTGCTCGGCGAGCAGCTCGCCCGCCCGCTTGCCCTCGGCGATGCCCTTGTCCGTCAGATGGACGTCCACCCAGCCGGTGAACAGATTCAGGGCATTCCATTCGCTCTCGCCGTGGCGCAGCAACACGAGGGTGTACGTCATGCGGGCCATCCTGCCATGGTCGAATCGGCGCCGTGCGTGCACCTCGAGCGGTGGACCCGCCGGTCAGGGGTTCGGGCGCAGGTGCGTAGCGGCGAGGGGTTCGTGCCGGGGACGGCCGTTCAGCGCGGGGCGGACCGATCAGCGCGAGCCGACCGTCCAGCGCGGATCGGTGGGCAGGTTCAGCCCGGCGCGGGCAGGCCTGCCGCGAGGATGGCGGCGCCGACCAGGGTCGCACCGTCGGCCAGTGTGGACAGCTCCACCCGCAGGTCGCGGATGAAGTTCAAGCCCGCGTGCCGGGCGATGGCCGCGCGCATCGGCGCCCACAGCGGTTCACCCGAATGGGCGAAGCCGCCGCCGATGACGACGGTGTCGACGTCGAGCAGCGCCGCTGCGGAGGTGATGGCCTGGCCGAGTGCGGTCCCGGCACGTTCCAGCGCAGCCCGCGCGATCGGATCACCGGCCGCGGCCGCCCGCGCCAGCTCGGCTCCGTTCTCCCCCACCCAGCCTTGTTCCCTGGCCCACCGCGCCGACGACATTCCACTGGCGACCGCCTCGACACACCCGAGCCCACCGCAAGCGCAGGGCACGTCCCAGCCGGGCACAACGATGTGGCCGATATGCCCCGCGTTCCCGGTGCGACCCGAGGAAACTCGTCCATCGACCAGCAGGCCGCCACCGATGCCGGACGACACCGTCATCGCCAGCGCGTTCCGTACGCCACGCAGCGCACCCGAATGTTGTTCGGCCAAGGCAAGACACGCCCCGTCGATGGCGAATCGCACTGCGGCGCCGGGAAACAACTCGCCGATCGCGGCCACGATGGCGAACCCGTCGCGCCACTCGGGGATATTGAGCGGCCCCGCGATCCCGCCCGGCACATCCACCGGCCCCGCCGATCCGATCCCGACCGCCGTCACCGCACCCCCTTCGGCGACCTCGAGCAACAGCTGCCGGCAAACCTCCCAGACCTCCGCCGTGGGCACGGGCACCTTCCGCACCGCGCTCACCCGGCCCGTGCTGTCGACGAGCCCGGCTGCGAACTTCGTCGCGCCGATATCGAGTGCAAGAACCGCCACCGAGCCTCCTGATCACTGTCTCGGCACCGATTGTCGCCCACGGTGCTGGGGCTCGGCGGGCGACACGTCCTCGACGGCGGCGCCTCCCCCTGAGCAGCGGACGGTCACAGTCGGCGGGCCAAGGGTTCGACACCGATCTCGAAAATCAGTGGTGCTCGGAGATCGGCCGACGCATGCTCAGGAACGTGACCGACGACGACCCGCAGATCGTGACCATCTTCCGTTCGCGCCTGCGCCCCGACGCCGAAGCCAACGGCTACTCCGCCATGGCCGACCGCATGGAAGAACGCGCCAGGGCCATGCCCGGCTTCCTCGACATCAAGGCGTTCACCGCCGCCGACGGTGAACGCGTTTCCATCGTCGTCTTCGACAACCGCGCCAACCACGACGCCTGGCGGGAGGACCCCGAACACCGTCGCGCCCAGCACCTCGGCCGCACCGATTTCTACAGCGAATACTCCATCACCGTCACCGAACAGCGCCGCCACCACAGCTTCCGGCACGCGCCGGAGCAGGCCTAGCAGCCTCATCCAGCGCGGATGATTCGGTGGGCGCGGACGCTGAACCGGCGGGCCGCTCTCTCGCGACCCGCCGGTTCACACGCGCTTCACCGAACTCGCAGAACCCCTTACGCCATTTCCGGCACCCGCAGATGCGCCAGTGCCAGTTCGAACTCGCGGACGTCGAGCGCCTCGACACCGGTCTCCCGAGCGGCGTCGACCCGCAGGGAAGCCGACTGCTCACGGCTGCGCCGCATGGCCTCGGCGTTGTCGTAGGTGGTGCAGGAGACGGCTCGGCCGGACTTGCGGTTGATCATCAGGCTCGCGCTGCAGAACCCGTCGAGTTCCTCCATCGCGGGCAGAGTGCTGGCCTTGTAGACCTCGACGGCCGCATCGACGCGGCTCGGATCGGTCTTGACCCAGGTTGCCCGCACGCATGCGCCTTCGCGGGACAGATGGGCCCGGTGCAGACCGGCGATTTCCCATTCTTCGACATGTGCGCTCCCGCCGAACAAGGCGATCGCGCGTTCACGAATCGGACCGACCCGCTCCATGCTGTCGCGCATGGCCGCTTCCGATTCCCAGGAACTCGTGGCGATGCACCGGCCGTTGGTCCGGTCCACCATCAGCGACAATCCGACGCACCCTGGTATTTCTTGAAGTTCAGGCAGCACGACATCACGCATATGCGCAATCCCGGCGTCGATAGCGGAGGGTTGCGCCTGAATCGTGGTAGATCGCGCGAACACGACCCACCCCCTCTCTACTCAGGGCAGCGCCCGGCGGCGCCACCGGTGCCCTTCACGATGCTCCCTCGTAGTCGCGGAGGCAAGAGGCGAAGCTGATCATCCGGTGGCGCAGAGAACCGGCAAGCTAGCCGTTCGCGGGGTAGTGCTGGTCGAGCCACTGCTCGAAGGTCGGGCCCGCGATGAGCGCGCCAGGACCGGGTAGCAAGGCGCCCGCGGCCTGCAAGTCGCGGTTCGGATCCTCGCCGTCGGTAATTTCCTGTACCCGGGCCGGGGCACCACGACGGGCGGCAAGGCGCGCTGTGGCCGCGGCAAGGTTCAGTTCTTCCGGGCCGGCGATCTCGGTCATCTCGAGGGCAGAATCGGCCGTCGCCAGCTTCGCCAGCTCTTCGGCCACCGTGCGCGCGGCGACGAGCTGGGTCCGCGTCGCCGGAACGTAGGCGCTGTCACCGCGAGTGGTCCAGTCCAACATCATCTCGGTGAATTCGTGGAACTGCGCGGCCCGCAGAATCCGCACCGGCAGCGGACCTTCACGGTAGGCGCGCTCATGGGCCAGCTTGCCCGCATAGTGCCCCGCGGTGAACGCATCGATGCCGATGATCGAGACGAGCACGATCCGCTGCACCCCCGCCGCAGGCGCCGCCCGCTGCACGTTCCGGGCGATGGTACGGAAGAAGTCTTGTACCGCAGCGGTTTCTGTCGTCGACGCGTTGGTCGCATCCACCACCACATCCACACCGTCCAGCGCCGGTTCCAACCCGGCACCGGTGTAGGCGTCGACCCCCGCCGCCCGAGTCAGCTCGGCAACCTCATGCCCCTGGTTTTTCAGTACATCAACGACCTCACGGCCGATCCGCCCACTCGCCCCGAGCACCGCAACCCGCATCACTACCTCCTCCATCCGATGTCCTTCACCGCATAGACGACGTAGGGCGGGCGAGTGTGACAACACCGCGTGTCGCGACACCGCCCGGCTTCGGTCAAGCTGCTGGGACCGGGGTGTTGTGGCGGGTGGCGACCCACCAGCGGTCGTTCTCCTTGACCAGGACGTAGAGGGCGACCATGGCGGGGTCTTTGTCGATGAGGGTGCCGTCCGGGGCAGTTGCCCTGGCTGCCTTGTGCGCGATGGCGATATCGGGACGCAGGAAGGTGATGTCGGTGAGTTCGTAGTGCACGTACTCGTTCTTCAGGAAGCCTGCGAGGCCGCGGCGGCCGGCCTCGAGCAGAGCGTCGCGGCCGGTGATCACCGAGCCGACCGCATTGCCCGCCGACGCGTTCGCGGTGAATCCGCTGATCATCAATTCGGCATCGTTGCTGTTGTAGCCGGTCTCGACATCGGCGACCAATTGTTCGATCGCGGCGATGTCGGCGGTGTGGTCGACGGAGGTGTCCTCGACGACCGGCGGTTCGGATGTTGTTGCGCTCATGATGAACAGCGTGATACCTGAACCATGCTTCAGGTCAAGTGGTGGTTATCCGAGACCCTGCGCGAACCCGCCATCGACGATCAATTCGGTTCCCGTGGTGAAGGTCGCGTCAGCGGCCAGGTAGAGCGCCGCCGAGGCGACCTCGTCGACCGTTCCAGGCCTGCCCATCGGCGTCGTTTCCTTACCGTCACGGATGAATTCCGCGCGCTGCTCTTCGGTCAGTTCCGCAACGCCCATACTCGGCGTAAGGATGAAACCGGGCGCGACGGCATTGACCCGGATACTGCGTGGCAACAGCTCGGCGGCAAGGACTTTCGCGAATGCGCGCACGGCTTCCTTCGCCGCCGAATACGCACTGAGCCCGGGGAAGATGCGGTCGTTGGAGACCGTGGTGAAGACGATGCTGCCACCGTCATTGATCAGCGGAGCGAGCCGCTGCACGGTGAAGAACGCACCCTTGGCATTGACGTCGAAAACGCGATCCCAATGCTCGACCGTGGCTTCGTCGAGGGTCTTGAACTCGGCGATCCCGTGGTTGACGAACAGATAATCGATACCGCCGAGGCGTTGGTCGACGATGCGGGCGAGTTCTTCGATGTCCGCGGGTTTCGTCGCATCGGAGCGAACGGTATGAGCCGCAGCCGGATCCAATTCCGCGCGCGCTTTCTCGATCCCGGCCTCGTTGCGCCCGGTGAGCACCACCTCCGCACCGCGATCGACCAGGGACTGCACGATGGCCAGCCCCATACCGTGGGTGCCGCCGGTGACTACAGCCTTCTTGCCCGCCAATGGTTTCGAGCTTTCGTATTCGGTCATGCCGTTACGCTAAAGTCTCACGTCGACGTGAGAGTCAACCACCTGAGACGGGGGTCACATGCGAATCGGCGAGCTTTCCCACAAGACCGGCATGAGCGTGCGAGGACTGCGTTACTACGAGGAACAGGGGCTGCTGCGACCGGCACGCCGCGCCAGCGGCTACCGCGAGTTCAGCGAATCCGATGTGGAATCCGTGCGACGCATCCGCATCCTGCTCGCGGCCGGGCTGCCGACCCGGGTGATCGCCGAGGTACTGCCCTGCATGGTCGACGACGGCCGCTACCTTGCGCCGACGTGCGAGGAGATGGCCGGGGACCTCCGCACGGAACTGGACCGCATGAACCGCGATATCGCCGAACGAGAAGCGGCGCGCTCCATCCTGCAATCCATCCTCGCCGCCGAGCCGAGCACGCACGCCCACGCGGCATCCTGACTCGCGCCCTCGTGTCCGGCACCACCCGGCGCGACTCCGATGTCTCATAAGGTGCGCCCATGACCGTGCTGCGCTCGATCCTGCTGTTCGCCCTGGCCGCCGTAGCCGAGATCGGCGGCGCGTGGCTGGTCTGGCAGGGCGTGCGCGAGCACCGGGGATGGGCGTGGATCGGCGCGGGAGTCATCGCACTCGGGCTCTACGGTTTCGTCGCGACCTTCCAGCCGGACGCGAACTTCGGCCGCATCCTCGCCGCGTACGGCGGCGTCTTCGTCGCCGGTTCGCTCGCCTGGGGCATGGCCCTCGACGGCTTCCGCCCCGACCGCTGGGACATCACCGGCGCCCTCATCTGCCTACTCGGCGTCGCCGTCATCATGTACGCCCCACGCACCTGACCGCCGAGTGGTACCTGGCTGCGGCATTTCGCGAGAAGACCGCTCCGTCAGGTACCACTCGTGCCGACGTCAGGGGGTGCGGCGGGCGAAGCGGCCGGGGTCGGCTTGGTCGCGGGGTTTGACGATGATTTGGTCGAGGTTGACGTGTGGGGGGCGGGAGGCGGTGAAGGCGACGATTTCGGCGATGTCCTTGGCTACGAGGGGGTCGATGCCTTCGTAGACCTTGGCGGCGCGGTTTTCGTCGCCTTCGAAGCGGACCAGGGAGAATTCGGTTTCCACGGCGCCTGGAGCGATTTCGGTGAGGCGGACCGGTTTGCCGAGCAGCTCGCCGCGCAGGGTGCGGTGCAGGACGGCTTGGGCGTGCTTGGCGGAGGTGTAGCCGGAGCCGTTGTCGTAGGCGTGGAAGGCGGCCACGGAGGTGATGGTGACGATGAGTCCGTCGCCGGAGTCGATGAGCTTGGGCAGCAGCGCCTTGGTCACCCGCAGCGTGCCCAGGACGTTGGTCTCCCACATCCAGCGCCAGTCGTCGAGATCGGCCTCGGCGACGGTCGCGAGGCCCTTCGCCCCGCCGGCATTGTTCACCAGCACATCCACCCGGTCGATCGCGTCGGTGAACGCCCGCACCGAATCCTCGGAGGTCACATCGAGTTCGAGCGCGGTACCGCCGATCTCGTCGGCCAGCCGCTGCAAACGGTCGAGCCTGCGAGCACCGACATACACGTGGTAACCCTGATCGGCGAGCTCGCGGGCGGTGGCCTCCCCGATTCCCGAGCTGGCTCCGGTGACGACGGCGGTGCGTGTGCTCATGCTTTCACCTCGCCGGCGCTCGGCTCGAGCACGAGCACACTCGTGGCTGCGTTGACTGTTCGCTCGCTGCGCTCGCTCATGCGCCAAGCCTAAAGGGGCGGGTCTTCGACCCGATCCGCACCGGGCCGGACCCGGGGACGAAACGCTAGCCTGACGAGCATGGCTATTCGGGAAGTCGTCAGCGCTGACGGAACAACCATCGTCTACCGGGTCAGCGGTCCGGCCGAGGGCAGGCCACTGGTGCTGTTGCACGGCTGGTCGGCGAACCTGCGGTCCTGGGGCCGGGCTGCCGAGGATCTCGCCGAGCGGTACCGGGTGATCGCGGTCGACCTGCGCGGGCACGGCTACTCGGGTGCACCCGCGACCGGCTACGACGACCCGAAGAACTGGGCCGCCGACCTGGCCGCAGTCCTGTCCGCCGAATCGATCGAGTCGGGCGCCGTGCTGCTCGGCTGGTCCTACGGCGGGATCGCGATCAGCGATTACCTGACCGCTTGCGGTACGGGCGCGATCGCGGGCGTGATCTACACCGGATCGCTGGCCAATATCGGCCCCGGCATCCCCGGTGCGGGCGTCGGCCCGGCGATGGAGACCGCGATTCCGTCGGTGTTCGAGGAGAGCGCAGGCCGGGCCATGCGCGGATTCGCTGCGTTCGGCAACTCCAATACCGGACCGGGCGCGGACACCGGCGCCGACGCCCAGCGTTTGTTCGGCGCGAGCCTGTCGACCCCGCCGTTCGTACGCAAAGCGCTGTTCTACCGGACGGTGGACAACTCCGAGACCCTGCGCAACCTCGACATTCCGGTGCTGGTGCTCCACGGCACCGCCGACCCCGTTGTCCCGATCGACAACGGCCGATACATCGCCGAGCTGGCCCCGAAATCGCGCACGTCGTTCTGGGAGGACGCCCAGCACGGCCTGTTCATCGAGGATCGCGAGCGCTTCGTCCGCGAAGTCGGCGAGTTCATCGACGGCCTCTGAACGACCCGCGCCGAGCGCCGCACGGCCCGGGCCTGCGCGTCCGCAGCGGATCGGGTGACCACCCTCACGGCCGGTCTGTGATGGCTGTCACTCGTCGGGAAGCGGGCGCCTGAACGTGGCGTTACACCATGCAGTATGGACATTGTGAGTGAACGCCCGGAACCACGGCCCCGTCGGATCGCGGTGTTGTCGGTGCACACCTCACCACTCGCGCAACCAGGTACCGGCGATGCGGGCGGCATGAACGTCTACGTGCTGCAAACCGCCGTCGAGCTGGCTCGTCGCGGTACCGAGGTGGAGATCTTCACCCGCGCCACCTCCTCGAATGTCCCGCCGGTGCAGGAAGCCGCGCCGGGCGTGCTGGTGCGCAATGTGGTGGCGGGCCCGTTCGAGGGCCTGGACAAGCACGACCTGCCCACTCAGCTGTGCCCGTTCACCGCCGAGGTGCTGCGGCAGGAGGCTCGGCATCTGCCCGGCCATTACGACCTGGTGCATTCGCATTACTGGCTCTCCGGTCAGGTGGGCTGGCTGGCCCGCGACCGCTGGCGGGTGCCGCTGGTGCACACCGCGCACACCCTCGCGGCCGTGAAGAATGCCGCGCTGGCCGAGGGCGATTGTCCGGAACCGGCGACCCGGGAGATCGGCGAGAAGCAGGTGATCGCGGAGGCCGACCGGATGGTGGCCAATACCGGTGAGGAGGCGCGTCAGCTCGTCGAGCTCTATGGCGCCGAAGCCGACCGCATCGACGTGGTACCCCCCGGCGCCGATCTGAGTCGCTACTGTCCGGGCGACAAGGCCGCTGCCCGCGCCGAGTTGGGTCTGGCAGGCGACGAGCAGATCGTCGCGTTCATCGGCCGCATCCAGCCGCTGAAGGCACCTGACGTTCTTGTTCGCGCCGCAGCCGCGGCCCTGCACCGCGATCCGAGCCGCAAGCTGCGCGTACTCATCGTCGGCGGACCGTCGGGCAGTGGGCTCAAACGCCCGGACGCGCTCATCGACCTCGCTGCCGAGCTCGGCATCGCCGATCGGGTGACGTTCCTGCCGCCGCAGTCCTCGGACCGGCTGGTGCAGATCTATCGCGCCGCCGACCTGGTCGCGGTCCCCAGCTACAACGAATCTTTCGGCCTTGTCGCGCTGGAGGCGCAGGCCAGCGGCACCCCGGTGCTCGCCGCCGATGTGGGCGGGCTCGGCACGGCGGTCCGCGATCAGCACACCGGTCTGCTGGTTCCCGGCCATCGCACCGACGACTGGGCCGACGCACTGACCACACTGCTCGACGCACCCGCCAGGCTCGAACAGATGGGCGCGCGCGCCGTCGAGCACGCCGCGGAATTCTCCTGGGCGCACACCGCCGACGGCCTGCTGGCCAGTTATTCGGCTGCGCTGTCGCGGTTCGCCGCCGACCGCGCCGGACTCGGTAGCCTCCCCACGGCAGCGGTCAGGCCCACTATCCTCGGCGACAATCAGGCCAGATCACGGGCGCTGTGGCGCCGCCGGACAGGAGCACGCCGATGAGCCGGGCATCCGAGGCAGCTGCCACCGCGGACGTGATCGACGCGACGCTGGCCGAGCGCGAGATCGAATACACCCGTCCCGCCGACGACACCTTCGTCGTCGTCCTGCCCGGTGAGCGCAAGCTGAAGACCACGCTCATGCTCACCGTCGGCAAGCACGGCGTGCGCATCGAATCGTTCGTCTGCCGCAAGCCGGACGAGAACTTCGAGGGCGTCTACAAATACCTGCTGCGCCGCAACCGCAAGCTCTACGGCGTGGCGTACACCCTGGACCGCGTCGGCGACATCTACCTCGTCGGGCGGCTGTCCACCCATGCCGTCATCCCCGACGAGCTGGACCGCATCTTCGGCCAGGTCCTCGAGGCCGTCGATTTCGACTTCAACACCCTGCTCGAATTGGGGTTCGCCGAATCCATCCGCAAGGAATGGAAGTGGCGGGTCTCCCGCGGGGAATCGCTGAAGAATCTGCGCGCGTTCGAGCACCTCATCGAGGAATCCCCCGACGCCTGAGCCGAGCGCTCAGCGCCCGCCCGCAGGCTGCGGGGGCACCGGGGTAGCGGAAACCGTCGTGGCGGGTTTGCCGGTGAGCGCCGACATCGACTTCCACGTCGGCCAATCGATGGTCCAGTCGTAGAGATCGCCGTCCGCGGCCGAGAGCTGGATCCGGGTGCCGGTGACCTCGACGGGGTCGCCGTAGCGCGCCGTCGGGAAATACGCCTCGGCATCGGCGGGCGAGAGGTTGATGCAGCCGTTGGTGACATTGGCCGCGCCCTGCGCCGACAGCGAGGCCGGGTTGGCGTGAATGAATTCGCCGTTGTTGGAGATGCGCACGGCCCAGCGCTCGCGGACGTTCTCGTAGAACGGCGGATTCGACATCATGAAGTCCTCGTACTTCTCGGTCACCACGTGAATGCCCGAGCGGGTCACGTTGCGCGCCTCGTTGCCCTCGCCGTAGCTGACCGGAAAGTCGAAGACGACGGCACCGTCGCGCACCACCTGCATGCGGTGGCTCGGTGCATCGGCCTTGACGATCTGCGCGGGTCCGATGGTGAAATCGGAGGTGATGTCGGAGTCGCCGTAGGCGCCGTTGCCGAGGTCGAGCCCGTAGAGCATGGCTCCGACATGCACGGTGGTGCCCGGCGTCCAGTACTCCTTGGGACGCCAGTGCAGCCGGGAGCCGCCGTTGTCGTCGGGGAACCAGGCCCATGCGCCCTCGGTGGGCGGATCGGTGGTGACGGTGAGCGCCTTCTCCACCGCGGCCTTGTTCTGCACCGACCCCTTGAATTGCACGATGATCGGCGCGGCGATGCCGACCTCCTGGCCGTCACCGATATTGAGAGTGGCCGGGAGGGTCGCCTTCGGCGCGAGCGTGCTGAAGGTGCCGTCGATGGGGACGGGTTTGCCGTCGGTGCCGATCGCGGTGCCGGTCCAGGTGTAGGACGAGTCGTAGCCGAGCGGCTCGGTGGTGCGGTAGCTGCGTTTGTCCGGCGACACCTCACCCTTGACCTGCTTGCCATTGGCGTTGGTCAGGGCGATCTGGTTGATGGTGCCGTTCTCGACGGTCACCGAAACGGGCGCGGTCGGGCTGACGTCGGCGGCATCGTCGTCCGGGGTCATGGTGATCGAGGCGATCGGCTCGTCCGGCGCCGACCCGGAACCCGCACCCCGGTCGATCGTGCACCCGGCGACCAGCGCCACCACCGCGAACAGCACGCCCGCCACAGCGGCAGCCGGCCCGAACTTGTCTGGTCGGTTGCTCACCCCATCGAATCTACGCCCGGCAAATCGGCCGCCCGACCACAACCACGCCGGATCGCCTGCGTGCGGGTGTGTGATCAGCCACGTCGGAGGGAAAGTTTGCTACCGGCAAACCAGCGCCACAGCAATTGATCAGCTATCGATCAGATGGGGTCGTCAGAGTGCGATCCCGACGGTGACCGGCTCGGGAACCAGCCGGATGCCGAACCGTTCGGCAACCCCGTCCCGGACGGTGCGGGCCAGCTCGACCAGGTCGGTCGCGGTCGCCGCACCACGGTTGGTCAGCGCCAGCGTGTGCTTGGTCGACAACCGGGCGGCGGCGTCCGGACCCGGGAAGCCTTTGCCGAAGCCCGCGCGTTCGATCAGCCACCCTGCCGACAGCTTCACCCCGTCCGGTGCGGGATAGGTGGGGATGGCGACTTCGCCGACATGTGCGCGGATCTTGCCGAGCACCTGGTCCGCCTCGGCCTGCGGCACCACCGGGTTGGTGAAGAACGAGCCCGCGCTCCAGGTGTCGTGATCGGCGGCATCGAGCACCATCCCCTTGCCCGCGCGAAGGGTCAGCACAGCCGCCCTGACCTGCGCGGCAGTCCGGGATTCACCGTCTGTCGCGCCGAGAACCCGAGCGAGTTCCCCATACCGCAACGGTGCGCTGGCACCGCTCGGATCCAACGCGAACTCCACCGCGAGCACCACCGCCCGATCCCTGTGCTTGAGCACGCTGGTGCGGTAGCCGAAACCCAGCTCGGCCGGTTCGACCCAGCCGATCTCGCCGGTGGTGCGGTCGAGCAGCTGGATCCGGCGCAGCAGCCGGTCGACCTCGACGCCGTACGCGCCGACGTTCTGCACCGGCGTCGCCCCGGCCGAGCCAGGAATCCCGGACAGGCATTCCAGGCCACCGAATCCGGCGTCGACGGTGGCCGCGACCACGGCGTCCCAGTTCGCGCCCGCCTCCGCGAGCACACTGTCCGCACCGAAGGTGACCGCGTCATTGGCCACCCGCACCACCACACCGGCGAACCCGGCGTCATCGATGAGCAGATTCGAGCCACCGGCGAGCAGCAGCAGGGGTACTCCGGCCGCGTCGAGGGCGCGGACCGCCGCCACCAGGGCGTCGGTGCTCGCGCAGTCGGCGACGGTGGCCGGGCCGCCGACCCGCAGCGTCGTCAGGTCCGCTAGGCGCACCCCGTCGCGGACCGTCGCACCGGTCCCCGACAGCAGGTCACGCACTTGTTCCGAGGACACCAACCGTGAAGTTCGCACAGCCAGACGGTAGCGTGTCCGACCATGGCTACACCCCTGGCGTATACGGCCCGCTACACCCATCCGGTTGCTGCGGTGCGCGCGGCGTTCGCCGACGAGCAGTACTGGAAGGACCGGATCGCGGCCGTCGGTGGGCCGAATGCCCGGCTGGATTCGGTCACCGTCGAGGGTGAGCAGGTACGTATCGAGATGGTGCAGGCCATCGCCGCCGAGCTGCTACCCGCGGCGATCACCGCCGTTCGCCCCGGTGACCTCATCATTCCGCGGATCGAGAGCTGGACCGGTAATTCCGCGACGTTCGAGGCGCGGGTGGAGGGTGCGCCCGCCGAAGTCCGCGGGACGATCACCCTCAGCGATGTCGACGCGGGCGCTACCGCCGTGGTCGACGGTGGGATCGAGGTCAAGGTTCCGCTGTTCGGCGGCAAGATCGAGGCCGCGATCGCCGAACGCCTCACCGAACTGCTGGCCGAGGAGACCGAGTTCACCAACGCTTGGATCTCCGAGAGCTGACCGACTGTGACGCCGACGGCGCCGCCGGGGACCGGTTTGTGGCCGGTCCCTCCTTCCACCGCCCGGCGCTGCCGCGACAACTGGTCCCGGTAACGTAACCGCCCATGGCTCGACGACTGGACTACTCCGCCCGCTACCCGCTGCATACCACCAAAGAGCTGTACGCGGCGCTGTCGAACCGGGATTACTGGGAGGCCCGGATCGAGGAAATGCGGAAGTTCTCGCCCAACGACGTGGTGAGCCTCGAATCCGATGACGACGGTATCGAGGTGGTGCTGCACCACATCCTGCCGCGCGAAACCCTGCCCGAGATCGCGCAGACGGTGATGCGCAAGGACATGGTGATCACCCGCAAGGAGAGCTACGGACCGTTCGGGCCCGAGGTCACCGGCAAATACTCCGCCTCCATTCCAGCGGGCCCCGGCAGTCTCACCGGAACCATGCACCTGTTCCCCACCGAGACCGGCTGCACCATGCGTTTCTCCTCCGAGGCGAAGGTGTTCATCCCGATGGTCGGCCCGCGCCTCGAGCAACTGATGCTGGTCAACCTAGTCGACCTGTTCCGTGCCGAGGCCGAGGTGACCCAGACGTGGCTGGAAGAGCAAAACCCCACCAGCTGAATCCGGTCGGCACGATCACGCGCGGCACCACCGGCGTCAACCGGTTGCGCCGCAGTGACCGCTGGCTGATCAACGACGACCTGGTCACCGCCAGGTTGCACGCGGCCACCGATCCGCTGGTGGTCGATCTCGGCTACGGCGCGAGCCCGTGGACCACGTTCGAGCTGGCCGCGCGACTGCGCACGGTCCGGCCCGACGTGCGTGTGGTCGGTCTGGAGATCGACCCGGAGCGTGTGGTGCCCGGACGTGACGGCGTGAGCTTCGCCCGCGGCGGCTTCGAACTCGCCGGGCTGCGGCCGGTGCTGGTCCGCGCGTTCAACGTCCTGCGCCAGTACCCGGAATCGGCTGTGCCCGAGGCCTGGTCGACGATCACCTCCGGCCTCGCCCCCGGAGGCCTGCTGGTAGACGGCACCTGCGACGAACTCGGCCGCCGCAGCGCGTGGGTGCTGCTCGACCACACCGGCCCGCTCTCGCTCACCCTGGCCTGGGATCCGTTCACCGTCGAGCGACCCTCCGATATCGCCGAACGTCTCCCGAAGGTGTTGATCCACCGCAACATTCCCGGCGAAGGCGTGCACGCGCTGCTCACCGCCGCCGACCGCGCGTGGTCACACGCCGCGCCGCTGGCGCCGTTCGGTCCGCGAGCGCGCTGGCGTGCCGCCGCACACCTCTTGCGCGAGCAAGGTTTCCCAGTGCGCGAGTACCGCAGGCGGATGCGGGACAACGTGCTGTCGGTGCCGTGGGAGGTGGTGGCGCCGTCGCCGCTGGACGAGTCGGTGGCCGACCGCATGTGAGTTCCGCAGGCCACTCGGGCGGCGCCCGCGTTGGTTTCTGCAGGTGAATATCTCGGCTGGAATATCCCTGATGGACTCCAATACCGTTGTGTGCGAATGGTTTACGACTGATACAGTTGTGCTATTGTGATGTTGGGGTTCTCGAGCGGTATCTGCGTGCAACAGCGAAACATCTGTCGCGGAAGCGGAATGGCGAATGCAGGGCCAGTCGGCCCGCACGATGCAAAAGCCCAGCATGGTTTCCGCGGCAGTGCCATTGCTCTACCCGTTTGCGGGTCGATCGGCCCGCCCTCGATGGGGAGGACTTCCATGCAGGACACCGGATCCACATTGCCGCGCCGCCAACTCGGGCGCTACCTGATGGACTGGCGCACCCGCGCCGGGCTCAGCCAGCCACAGGCGGCTCAACTACTCGGCATTGGTTCCACCAGTTTGTATCGGCTCGAACACGGACAGAACGGAAAAGTAAACCTTGGCCACGTCGAAGCCGCCTGCGAACTGTACGGGGTACCCGAACACCTCGTCGCCGCCTATGTCGGCCTGGCGCGGCAGACGAGCGAGAAGAGTTGGTGGCATGAGTTCGGGGATCTGATTCCGGAGAACTTCGACGTGTACATGGGGATGGAAGCGGCTGCGCAGACGTTCACGTCGTACCACCCGGACTTGGTTCCAGGGATCTTGCAGACTGCGGACTACACGCGGGTACTGGTGCGGGAAGCGCTCCCCGACGAGGCTCCGGCCGAACACGAACGGCGAGTGCAGATGCGGCAGTACCGGCAGATGATCGTTACCCGGAAACGTCGGCCGGTGGAAGTCAATGTCGTGCTGCACGAATCGGTACTGCGCCGCACAATCGGCGACGGAAAGATCACAGGCGTCCAGCTCAAACGACTCGCAGACATGAGTACGCGGCCGAACGTCACTTTGCGTGTACTGCCCAATGAGGCGGGCGTTCCAGGCGGCCATAGCGTCGGACAGTTCACAATCCTCGACTTCGGCGCCAACCGCGTTGGCGGGTTGGTTGAGCCGCCTGTCGTCTATGTGCCCGGCATCGTCGGTGGCATGTATTTCGAGAAGCCGAAGGATGTTCACCGGTACCATCAGGCGTACAAGGCATTCCAGGATCGTGCGCTGGATGCTGTGGACAGCAGGGGCCTGCTCCGCCAGGTAGCTAAGGAGTTTCTACAGTGAACGTTGACCTGTCTGATGCACATTGGTTCAAGAGCAGCCGCAGCGACGCAACCCAGGATTGCGTGGAAGTCGCTTTCCTTGATGCAGAGCTGGTCGGTGTCCGTGACTCCAAGAACCCGTCCGGAGGCGCGCTCGTCTTCGGTCCGGGCGAGTGGCAAGCGTTCACCGCCGGAGTGGCGGGCGGCAAGTTCGACCACCGCTAGAACCACAGTGCGCGAGCCCTGGACGCTCGAGCGTGTCTCTGAG
>NZ_JBHZBU010000009.1:0-293139 GCF_042754945.1 Nocardia sp. NPDC059180 | reverse complement strand
GGGATGCTGGCGTTGCGGGATGCGCTGCTGGTCAGCTACCACCGGGCGCGGCTACAGGCCACCACCGCGGGCACCGGGGGGCGCTTACCTCGGCGACTGCCGTGGTGGCCAAAACCCGCGGTGAACTGCTCGGCCATTCGGGGAATATGACTCAGGCGGGCAAGAAGGTCGCCGTCACGGGAGCGCCGAAAGGCGTGGACTCGATGCAGCAGGTGATGCAGTTGCTGCAGATGGTCACCCCGCTGATGACGATGGCCAGTACCGGAGCCCAATCCATCGGCCAGCTCGCCGCGGCCAATACCTCGCTGCTCGCGCCGAAACCTGTGGACGGTGCGGAGAATCCGGACGGGAAGAAGAACGGCGAACCCGGCAAAGACCATCCGGGTGGGGCAGGCGGCGGTGGTGTCGGCGGAGGCGGCGTTGGTGGAGGTGGTGTTGGACCTGTTGCCGCACCGTTGAGCCCGTGGCCAGGCACCCGCACCGCCGGACTCGGCGCAGTGCCCGGTGCGGCCGGCGGATTCGGTGCCGCCGCCGGTGAGGCGGGCATGGCCGGCGGACGTTCGGCGGCCGCCACCGCGGGCACCGGCCCGTCCATGATGCCGATGGGGGCCGCGGGCGCTGCCGGTGCCGCCTCGGGGGTGCGCGGCGCGGGCGACTCCGGCGATATGCCGAACCACCTGATATCCGGTCAGCACGGCGACGAGGTCGTCGGCGATATCGACGGGGTCTCGCTGCCGGTGGTCGGCGCGGCCGAACAGCACTCCGAAGCACCACCCGACAAAGAACTCACCCTCTGACGCAGTCAGCACGGTCCGATCCAGGAGGTTGTCATGGTCCGCAGTGGTGTGGATTTCGATGGGGTTCAGTTCGACGCCGCCGGTGCGCGTGCCGCCGCACTCGAGCTCGATGGTCTGGCCGACCGGCTGGAGCAGAGCTTCACCACCCGTGAAGCCGCATTGACTGTCGAACCGGCGGGCGCCGACGAGGTGTCTCGGGTCGTCGCGCAGACGATGAACGAGGTCGCGGTGTCCTTCGGCGACAGCACGGCCGCCGGCATCCTCGAGCTGCGCAAACTGGCCGCCATGCTGCGCAGTCAGGTCACCGAGTTCGGCCGGTCCGAAAGCGACAGCGCCGCGGGCTTCGATATGCCCTCGCGCGGAGCGGCGTAGCCCGCGCCGGGCGAGTCCACGGAGTTCTGTGATGATCGAACCACCGCAGCCCGGGTTCACCGGTGTGGTCTGGGAGGCGCGTCAGCCCGACCGGCTGGCGCGTGAACTCACCACCGGGCCTGGGTCGCTTCCACTGGCCGAGGCCGGCGCGGCCTGGGTGCAGATGGCGGCCGAACTCGGCACGGCGGTGCTCGATTTCGAACGGGTGGTGCTCGGACTGCGCGGGGTGTGGCAGTCGGGTACCAGCCGTGAGGTGCTGGACAAGGTCTCGCGTCTGCGCGACTGGCTGACCGAAGCGGCAGCGGCGGCGGCGAACAACGCTGTCCGTGCCGAAACCCAGGTCGCCGCCTACGAAGTAGCGCGGCTGGCCATGCCGAATTCCGCGGAGATCATCGCCCTTCAGGAGATCCAACGGCTGCTGGAGCAGGTCGGCGCGGCACTCGGTGCGCCGATCAAAGCCGTGGCCGCGCAGACCGATACCGACGCCGATGCCGCCAAGGCCGCCGCGTCACGGGTGATGCGCGGCTATGAGTCGGCCAGCGAACCCCTGGCCGAACCGTGGACCCAGCAACCGCCACCGGTGATCGTGTCCGCCGCCGCGTTGGAAGCCGAACAGGTCGCGCTCACCGCAGCGTCACCAAACAACCCGGCACTGCCTCCGGTCACGCCCGGCATGTTCGCGACCGGCGGCGGACTCGGACCGATCCCGCGCGCCGAAACCACCTATCAGGCGGCGTCTTACACCGAGACTTCCACGACCGAGACCGTGGAAGTGGTGGCTCCGCAGCAAGTTCCGGCCTCACATGCCAACGTGCCGATGGTTCCCGGTTCCCCCTTCGCTGCCGCGGCAGGCGCGCAAGAAGAGGAGTACCAGTCCAGGGCAGGCGACGCAGGCACCGACGCGCTCGGCGCCGACCTCGGCATCGTCTCCGCGCCCGCTGTCCTCGGCGCACCGGAAGCCGGTGCCCCGCAGACGGGACGTAGCGCATCGGGAGGTGGCGCGTGAGGGTCGTGACCAACGATGGGCTGCTCGCCGTCGCCGAACGCCTCGGCGTGCAGACATTGCCGCAGGTGCTGTCGGTGGCACCGCAGCAGGATGCCTACGACGAATGGGCCGCCGCCCAGCAGCGCGCGGTCACCGACCTGACCGGTGCGGGCGTCATCGACGCCTACGGTGAGGTGGAACCGAGCCTGGCCGACGCGCTGTTCACTCTGGCCCAGCCCGACCGCGAACTGGTCGCGCGGGTCTTCACCGGTGGTGCGCCCACCCGAATCTGCCTGGCCCGCCGTGGCGAACAGCACGCGCTCGCCGTGCGCACCGGTGACGAGTACGACATCGGCACCGTCTGGTCCGACGGATCAGGTGCCGCCCTCGTCCGGCCGGTGCTCGCCGCCCTCGGCCGGTGTGCCGCCGCCGACGTCGTCGATTTCAGCGCACCCGCCCTCGAACTCGGCGAGCGACTCGAAGCAGCGCAGACCTCGGCCGAATACGCCGACGCGCTGTACGCGCTCGGCGTCGCCGATCAGGACGCGCCCCGCTACGGCCTGGCCTTCGCGTCCTGCCATGCCTACGCCGAGATCGTGGCCTACGCCCACATCGACGGCGTGACGACCCGGCCGCCCGCGGCGGTCGCGGTATACGACACCGGGCACGGCCGCCTCGTCGCCGCGCCCGGGTTCGCAGCGGACCAGCAGGTGTGGTCCACGGTGACACCGGGCACCGATCACCGGATCGCCCAGGCGATATCGGCCCTGGTCGAGGCGCTGCCCGGGGGAAGGTGGCTGCCGCAGTAGACCCGAAGGGCGTGCAGTAGCCCGCCACTCTCCCGGCGGTGCCGTCCGGCACCTTCCGGGCACGGAAATCACAACACGAAAGGTTCGATCATGGTTTACGCCGATCAC
Source organism: Nocardia sp. NPDC059180 (assembly GCF_042754945.1). Classification (NCBI taxonomy): domain Bacteria; kingdom Bacillati; phylum Actinomycetota; class Actinomycetes; order Mycobacteriales; family Nocardiaceae; genus Nocardia; species Nocardia sp. NPDC059180. The sequence goes on along the minus strand of NZ_JBHZBU010000009.1, from coordinate 290,068 downwards.
GTATCCGCCGACAAGGCCAAGGACGACATGGCCAACGCCGTGGAGGGCATGAAGTTCACGCTCAAGGCCATCACCGACGAGGTCAACGCGGCCCGCGGCTGGGAAGGCGACGCCCGTTCGGCCTTCAACGCCGCCGCCGACCGCTGGAACACCGAGGCCACCGAGCTCAACGGTTCGCTCAACCGGCTCACCGAGCTGGTCGGTGAGGGCAGCGCGACCTTCAAGCGCATGGACGCCGAAGGCGAAGACGAGTTCAACTACATCAAGATCTGACGGCCGCACGCCAAGCGCAACGGCCACACTCACTTACCGATCCCCGGAGGGTTCTGATGGAATACGACAAGGCTGCCATGACCACCCTGTTCGCCGATCTGCAGGGTTTCCGCAAGGCACTCACCGACAACGCCCGCGACATGTCCGACGCGGGCACCGCGCTCTCGACCGCGTGGGAAGGCAACGAGGCCAACAACAACTTCCAGATCGCGCACAAGGACTGGGACACCAAGTTCGAAGACACCCTGGTGATCCTGGACAACGTCGCCGCCGCGGTGGAGAGCGCGCTGCACCGCGCCCTCGGCACCGACGGCAAGATCGGCGATGGGTTCGCGGGCGTGTGATGTTCACCAGCGCCTGACAGCCGGTCCGGACGATCCGGGCCGGCTGTCGGCTGTTCGGGGCCCGTTCAGCGGGCGGCGGCGAGGGATTCGCCGATGTAGCGCATCTCGTCCGGGGTGGTGACCATGGTGACCGTCGCCGCGGCGGTGGAGGTGCGCACCGTGATGAGGTTCGGGGCGGCGGGGTTCTGCGACAACGTGACGTCGGCGTCGAAGTCGGCGTCGGGCTCATGCGGTCCACGTACCCGGACGATTGTCGCCCCACCGGTCAACGCCGTCGGCGCGATACCGTCGAACACCACGACGGTGGCGGTGCTGAATGCCGCACCGGGCGCTGTGGTAGCCGGGCTGTGCGGCTGAGCTGCCCCACCGAAGCGGACGGCCAATGACAGTGACTGTGGTGCACCGACATTGGCGACCATGGTCTGCCATGCCTCGGGCCGGTCGGTGTGCACGACCACATGTGCGCCGAGCGCGATGGCGCGCAGGATGACCTGCTGGGCCAGGTCGAGTTTGCCGATCACCTCGAGATGCCTGGTGCCGTCTCCGATCAGCGGTACCGCGATACCCTGACCGTGGCGGTCGGCGCCGATGAGCTGGCCGCAACCACCGGTCGGCACCGCGATGCCGGTGAGCGCGCTGAGCGGGCCGTGATAGTCGGCGGCGCTGTCGTGCACCACCGTCTGCGCGGGCAGCGTGTCGAGCAAGGCGCGGAACTGCCTGCCGCGCAACGGACGCAGCCCCGCCACCGGTGGTTCGCCCGGGTCGGTGAGGGTATCGAAGCGGACCAGCGCACCCAGGGTGATCGGCGGTGACTCGGCCCGCTTACCGACGCCCGGCCGTTCGGTGCCGGGCCGCAGGCGCACGGTCACCATGGTATTGAGGCTCGGCGTCGCCCAGATATCGGCGAAGCCGCGCGAACCGACCAGCTCCGGGCCGATCTCGTAGTTGGTGAGCCGCAGTTCGCCGTGCACCAGCGAGTGCTGGGTCTCGGTGAACCGGTCCAGCGGCACACCCCAGCACATCCGGCGTAGCGCGGCGTTCATCTCGCCGGCGGTGAGCACCGACACCGAGATGTCGTGGGCGGCGAGCCGATTGGCGACTCGCCGGGTGGCGATGATCGCCGTGCGCAGGCTGCCGGTCCGTCCGCCGCCCCGATTGTCCACCGCCTCGGCATTGGCCAGCGGGTCCAGCCGCAGCACCAGCCAGACGGTGCGATGAGCGATGGCGGGCAGCGGGCCGAGGATCCGGTCATAGAGTTGAGCGACCACGCCGTTGCCCGCAGTGCGCGCCCCGGTACTGATCACATCGATCGAGGTGAGCGTGATGTCGAACTGGCTCAAGCATGTACCGATCTCGGTGAGCGGCAGCACCTGATCGGTGCTGAGCGAACCGCGGCGCAGCAAGGTCATCGCATCGGGCGGCGGATCGATGCGCAACATGGTGACCAGCAGGTCGTTGTCCCAGCGCACGCCGTAACTGCCGCCTTCGGGCAGCGTGACGTCGAATGGCTCGGCCCCGGTGTCCGCGGGACCCGGCCGAGCCCGGCGCCAGCGGTAGGCGAGTGCCTGGGCCAGCATCCCGGCCAGGTTGCGTGGATCAGCCCGGCGCATCGGCGCCGCTCCCAGCAGCAGCACGGCGGCACCGGTGCCGATGACGGCGTACATCGGTGCGTCGAATGCCAGCGTCACCCACGCCGCCGTGGCGGCAAGCAGTGCCAGCGAAACCATACGCCGCAGCGGAATATGCCGGAATAACCAGAATTCGGGATCATGTAATGTCGCGTTCACCGCGATGTTCGGTCCGATTTCCCCGGATGAGTTTCTCGCCGGCATTTCGGCTCCGGTTTCCCGTTCGTTTACAAACGCGTTCACTATTAGTAGCCCTGGGTTCGAATTCCTGTGGCCGGATTTTCTCTTTTTCCGGGATCTGGAGAACTTCGACAATACCGCCCCGCAGGTGAAATCGCGGCGCGGAGATATCGCCCCGACCGGGTAACTCCCGCGCCGATTGACACCACCGTTTCGGCCGATACTGTAATTGCTCGATGAGGGGAGAACTCAGTTCTATGGAGGCCATGTGCCGGCACAGCTGACCACCCGGCAGCAGGTCAATGGATACCGATTCCTGTTGCGCAGGCTCGACCACGCGCTGGTGCGCCGAGACGTGCGGATGCTGCACGATCCGATGCGCTCGCAGTTGCGTTCGCTGCTGGTCGGTGCGGTGCTCGGTCTGCTGGTGGTCGCGGGTGCGGCGATCCTGGCATTCATCCGCCCGCAGGGCGCGATCGGTGACGCCAAGATCGTGATGGGCAAGGACAGCGGCGCGCTCTACGTCGTCGTCGCCGACAGCACCGGCGGCAACACGCTGCACCCAGTGCTCAACCTGGCCTCCGCCCGCCTGATCAGCGGCAGCAGCGAATCTCCGACCTCGGTCAAGGACGACAAACTCGCCGATATGCCCCGAGGGCCGCTGCTCGGCATCCCCGGCGCACCCTCCGCGCTGCCCGGTTCGGCGCAGGGCGAGCGGTCGGATTGGACGCTGTGCGACACGGTCGAGCTATCCATCACCGGTAGCGCCGCGTCGTCCTCGGGTGTCGACACGACGGTTCTCGCAGCGCGGCCGGAATTGAGCGAACGGATCCGTCAGGCCGGCACCGACGAGGCCGTACTCGTGCGGCGTTCGGATCGCACATACCTGATCTACCAGGGCAAACGGGCCGAGATTGATCCGGAGAGCAGCGTTATCGCAAGGGCGCTGAACCTGTCCGGTGAGCGTGCGCGACCGGCCGGTGCCGGCCTGCTCGGCGCCTCGACGCCGGTACCGCCGATCGCGGTCCCGGAGATTCCGAATGCCGGGAAGCCGGGGCCGGGCACGCTCTCCGATATCCCGGTGGGCGGCGTCATCTCGGTGGCGGCGACCGGCCGAGGTGAGCGGGCCGAACTGTATGTGGTGCTCACCGACGGTGTGCAGCACGTCTCCGAGTTCACCGCCGAGGTCATCCGCACCGCGAACTCGCAAGGTATGAGCCAGATCGAGACCGTCCCACCGGACGCGCTGACCGGCATCGCGGTGCTTTCCCAGCTGCCGGTCGACCATTTCCCGGCGGCCGTGCCGACGATCCTGTCCGCCGAGGACGCGCCCGTCACCTGTGTGTCGTGGTCCAAGACCGAACAGGCCGAGGCCGACGCCGTCGACGGTCCTACCGATCGCGCCGCCGCGAGCCTGCTCATCGGCGCCAGATTACCGATGCCCGACGATGCGCAGCCGGTTTCGCTTGCGACCGCCGACGGATCGGGCGATCGGGTCGACCAGGCCTATCTGCGGCCGTCATCGGGGGAGTTCGTGCACGTCACCGGCATGGAACCGGGTAGTCCACGGCGCGGCAGCCTGTTCTACATCGCCGATAACGGCATCCGCTACGGCGTGCCCGATATCGACACCGCGATGGTGCTCGGCCTCGGTGACTCGCCGGAACTGGCGCCGTGGGCGATCGTCGGCCAATTGGTGCCCGGCCCGGCCCTTGCTCCCACCGACGCGCTCACCCGTCACGACGTTCTGCCGCAGAGCAACTGATCCGAGGGGCCGGCCCACGCCTGGTGGACCGGCGCTGACCTGCTAAGACACGCCCAGGGAAGTGAGCACCCCGGCCAGTGCGGCCTCCATGTCCGGCTCCTCGATGCGCATGAGCACCGATTCGTCGACCGCGGTCAGATCCAGCGAATCGTCATTGGCCAACCGGAACTCCCGCTCCTCCTCGGCTGCCTCGATCACATTGCGGATGAAACGGCCGTTACCCGCCAGGTCGATGCCGCGACGCGGCTGACCGCTCTGGTCGGTGCGTTCGGAGTTGTAGAGCCGGTCGCAGGCCTGCTCGAGCAGCAGCACCGCGTCCTGCGACAACTCCGAATCGCGGGAGGTGGCGATGAGCTTGCCGATCTGCCCCAGCTCGGGTGGGGTGTAGGACGGGAATTGCAGCCGCTTGGCGAAGCGCGAGGCCAGACCGTCGTTGGCGGCCAGCAGCCGATCGATCTCACCGTCGTAGCCGGCGATGATCACCACCAGCCGGTCGCGGTCGTTCTCCATCCGGGCCAGCAGCGTGTCCACCGCCTCGCGGCCGAACGCGTCACCGCCGGATAAACCGGTCTGGATCAGCGTGTATGCCTCGTCGATGAACAGCACACCGTCCATCGCGGTATCGATCAGCTTGTCGGTTTTGATCGCCGTGCTGCCCAGATGCTGGCCGACGAAATCCATGCGCTTGGCCTCGACCACCTTGTCGGTCTTGAGTAGGCCGACACCGCAGTAGATCTTGGCGACCACCCTGGCGATGGTGGTCTTACCAGTTCCCGGCGGTCCGGTGAAGGCGAGGTGATTGCCGCGCGGGACGCTGGCCATGCCCTTCTCGGCCCGGATCTTGGCCAGCTGTGCCGTCGCCTGCAACTTCGCCACCTGCGTCTTCACCGCCGCCAGGCCGATCTGCTTATCGAGTTCGGCGCGGGCGTCGGTGAGGATCTTCTTGGCTCGGTCCTCGGCGTCCGCGTTCTGCAACTGCTCGACCGACGGCGCGGACGCGGGATCCCAGCGGTCGGTGCGGGCGTCGATCGACTCCTTGGTGGTGATGGTGATCCGATAGGTCTTGTCCCGCATGGCGTCGGTATTCGCCGCGAAGTCCGGTGCCTGCGAATACACCTGCTCGAACAGTGCCTGCGCGTCAGCCTCACCGCCGGTTTCGCGAAGGCACAGGCCGCGGCAGAACATGGCGGTGGTCCTGGCTGCCGGGATCGGACCGTTCTCGGCCTGCTCCATCCGCCGGATCGCCTCGCCGAACAGCCCGAGCTGGGCGCAGGCCGAACCGACCATGACGTGCGCACCGGTGGCCAGGTACGGGTCGTCCCATTCGGCCGATCCGGCAAGTACCGCCATGACGTCAGGCCAGCGCTGGGTGTTGAAGTGCAGGACACCGCGGATGTAAGCGCTGATCCGGTCGTCGACCTCCCGGTCGGCATCCGACAGCATCCCGGCGCGGTGTTCGGCCAGTTCGTCGAGCACCCGCTCGGCCTCGTCGTACTGCTTGTCAGCGATCAGCCCGGCGGCGTGGGCGAGCCAGATCTCGGCGTAGCCGGCCAGCGGATAGTCGATGTAGAGCCCCGAGACGAAACGTCCCGCCAGCGCCCGCGGCGGCAGGCCGAGCCTGCGCTGCTCGCGGTAGAGCGTGCTCGCGCTGGTGCGGTGCAGATTGCGGACGACCTCGTCGGTCACCTCGCCTGCCGCGGCCCGGCCGAGCCAGGCATCACACATGGCCGGGTCCCATTCGGTCGCACGCTGAAAGGCCAATTTCGCGTACTCGAGATCACGCGTCGATTCCTGCCCGTCAATACTCAGCCCGAGGGACAGGATTCCGGCATCGAAGGCGCGTTGTGCTTGACGGTTGCCGGTCATTGCATGGAACCCCGAAATCTTCATTACTGCGGCGGACAGGGACGAGTTCGGCCCGACCGCGACAAAAATCGCGTCGGCATGGCCTGTCCGATACATTATTGTTCGCTGCCGGTAGGTTGCAACGTGGTCCGGCCGGAATATCTCGCCGGTGCCCGCGGATGTGGTCGCCGGCGGTTCGACGGGTAGGAATCCGGTCGCGAGTGTCTGAAACGTGCAGGAAAGAACTGGGGTCGTTCGACAATTGACCGAGACGTTGAGCAGCGGCACCGGCACCGCTGAACCAGAACTGTGCCGGGTTTCCGTCATCGGGGGAAATACCCAGCTCGATGTCGGTCTTCCGGCGAACGTGCCGATCGCGACGTTCATGGGTGACCTGGTCGCGCTCATCGAGTCCCGCGACCCGGCGCCGGTCGACGCCGAAGACGGCGGTGCGCCGCTGCAGACCCAGCACTGGACGCTGGCTCGCCTCGGTCGCGACGCGATCGCGCCGAGTCGCACGCTGACCGAGGCAGAGGTCTTCGACGGCGAACTGCTGGTGCTGCGTTCGGTGCGCGCCAAGGAGGCGCCCGCGCTGTACGACGATGTCATCGACGCGGTATCCCGGCTGACCGCCAATGACTTTCGCGGCTGGTCGCCCGGTGCCGCGCGGTGGACCGGTCTGGCCGTCGCAGTGGCGGCCGTGGTGCTCGCGCTCGCCATGTTCGCCGCAGGCCGTGCCGATGGGCTGGGTATCGCCGCCCCGTTCCTTGCGACCGGGGTCGGAATCGGCGCGGCGGTCGCCGCCGCGATCGCGGTCCGAAAATACGACGACGAACTCACCGCGGTCTGGTTGTCCTTCGGTGTGCTGCTATTGCTCTTCGGCGGCGCAGCACTGTTCGTGCCGGGTGATCTCGGCAGTCCGCATCTGCTGCTGGGCTTTTCGGTGACGCTGGTCGCCGCTGTCGGCATCTATCGCGCCACCGGCACCGGTGCCACCCTGTTCGCCGCCGCGGTCACCGCCGCGGTGTGCGGGGCGGTGGCGGCGCTGGTGCGCATGGTGTGGGACCCCGCGCTGCCGAAGATCGGTGCCGGCCTGCTGGTGGCCGCGATCGTGCTGATCTCGGCGGTGCCGCGACTGTCGGCGGTGCTGGCCCGGCTGCCGGTGCCGCCGGTGCCCACCGCGGGCGGTGCGATCGATCCGGCCGACCACGAACAACGCCCGACCATCGAGGGAATCGGCGCAATCGGTGCGACCGCGCTGCCCTCGGCGGCAGGGCTCGGCCGACGGGCCAGGGTGGCCAACCAGTACCAGACCGGCTTGCTCATCGGCTGTTCGATCGCGGCGGTGATCGGTGCGCTCGGCGCCGCCGACCCGCTCGGCAATCCACGGTGGCAGGGCATCGCGCTCGCGGTGATCACCGCCGTCATCGTGTGCCTGCGTGGTCGCGCCTTCGCCGACCTCGTCCAGGCCGCCACCCTGATCATCGCGGGCGCGACCATCATCGCCGCGCTGGTGACCGGACTCGCCCTCGGCGGCGGCGACCCGCTGCTCTGTGGTGGGCTGGCGCTGGCTCTCGCGGTTTCGGTAGTGGTGTTCGGCGTGATCGGCCCGCACATCGAGATCACCCCGGTGACAAGGCGTTTCGGTGAGATCTTCGAGTACCTGCTGATCTGCACGGTGATCCCACTGGTGCTGTGGATCATGGGTGTGTACGCGATGGCGCGCAACATCTGATGAGCGGGGATATCTCCCGCCGGGTATCGGCCGTGTTCGCCGCAGTGATGGTGCTCGGCCTGTCGGTATTCGGTTGGTCCGCACCGGCGTACGCAGTCGCCCCACCGGAGATCGACCCCGGCGCTCTCGCCGAAGTCAAGGCGCTCAGCGGTCGCCCAGCACCGCTGGAGCCCACTGAACAGCGCGCGGTCTGTGCCGAACCAGTGCTCAACAGTGGCGCACCGATCGAACCACCGGTGTCGCAGGCTGTGCTCGATCTCCCCGCCGCCTGGCAGTTCAGTCGTGGCGCCGGGCAGAAGGTGGCGGTCATCGACACCGGCGTCAACCGGCATCCACGGTTGCCCGCACTACAGGCCGGCGGCGACTATGTTTCCGGTACCGACGGCACCGTCGACTGCGACGGCCACGGCACCCTGGTCGCGGGCATCATCGCGGCTCGCCCGAATCCCGACGACGCTTTCGCCGGAGTGGCGCCCGAAGCAGAGATCCTCACCATCCGGCAGCTGAGCCTGGCGTTCGAGGCGAAGGATCGCCGTGGCGCCGAAGAAAAGCCGGGCGCGATCGCCAGCGGCGGGTACGGCAATGTGCTCACCCTGGCCGCGGCGGTGGTCCGCGCCGTCGATATGGGCGCCACCGTCATCAATATCTCCGAAGTCGCCTGCGCCGCAGCCGGAGTCGACACGGTCGATGCGCCGCTCGGTGCCGCCGTGAAATACGCTTACGATCGTAATGTCGTGGTGGTCGCCGCGGCTGGAAACCTCCAGACAGACGGCGCCTGCAAGTCGCAGAACACCGGTTCCGGCTGGCCCGGTGTGCAGACGGTCGCCAGTCCGGCCTGGTTCGACCCATACGTGCTGTCGGTCGCCTCGATCGACCCCAACGGCATCGTCTCCGAGCTCTCCCTGAACGGTCCATGGATCGGTGTCGCCGCCATCGGCCGCCAGATCGTCTCGCTGGACAGCAAACCCGGCGGCGCCGGCCTGGTCGACGGCGTGCAGACCGCCGAAGGCATCAGCCCCATTGAGGGCACCAGCTTCGCCGCACCCTATGTGGCCGGCTTGGCCGCACTCGTCCGTTCCCGTTTCCCGGATCTGACCGCCGCCCAGGTGATCGACCGGATCGAACGCACCGCCCAGGCGCCGGGGCCCGGCCGCGACGATCGCATCGGCCACGGCCTGATCGATCCGGTGGCGGCCCTGACCGCCGAACTGCCGGACCAGCCGATCAGCGAGGGCGCCGACGTCCCGAGCCCCATGGCCAAGCCGTGGCGTCCACCCGGTCCGGACCCGCTGCCACGGCGCATCGCCGCCATCGGAGCCATCACCTGCCTCGCGCTGCTCGGAATCGGTGCGGCGCTGTGGATTCCATTCCGCCGCAAGAGTGACGACGCCGACATCGCCGACCTCGATCCGGAAGCGACAGAGGGGTAGAGGACCGCCATGGTTACCGAAGGTTTCGTGCGCCGCCCACGGATCGCGCCCCCGCGCGCCCCCGGCGGCGAGGTCGCGCTGAACTCGCCGCCGGAGATCCCACGTCCGCTGCCCGCCCCGCTACTGATGAAACTCATGCCGGTGGTGATGCTGGTCGCGGTCGTCGGCATGATCGCGATGATGGCGATGATGGGCCGCAACCTGTTCGCCAATCCGATGATGATGATGTTCCCGATGATGATGATCATGTCGATGGTCGGCATGATGATGGGAATGCGTGGCGGCGGCGGCCCGAAGTCGGCGGCCGAACTCAACGAGGAACGCAAGGACTACTTCCGCTATCTCGACCAGATGCGCAAGGACGTGCGCCGCACCGGCGGTAAACAGCTGGAGGCGCTCACCTGGAGCCACCCCGAGCCGATGGATCTGCGTTCGGTGATCGGCACCCGGCGCATGTGGGAGCGCCGCCCGGCCGACCCGGACTTCGGGCACGTCCGCGTCGGGATCGGCAGCCACCGCCTCGCGACGAAGCTCGCGCGTCCGGAGACCGGCCCGCTCGAGGACCTCGAACCGGTATCGACGGTGGCGCTGCGCCGCTTCGTGCGCACCCATTCGGTGGTGCACCGGCTGCCCACCGCGGTCTCGCTGCGCGCGTTCCCCGCCATCAATGTCGGCGGCGAGCCCACTGCGGCGCGTACCCTGGTGCGGGCGATGTTGATGGAACTCGCGGCCTTCCACGGACCCGACCATGTCGCGATCGCCATCGTCTGCGCCGACCCGGACGGCCCCAGCTGGGAATGGGCGAAATGGCTTCCGCACCTGCAACATCCGACCGCGCGCGACGGAATGGGTTCGGCCCGCATGATGTACGGCTCACTCGGTGAGCTGGAAACCGCGCTGTCGGCGGAACTGATCGAACGCGGCCGGTTCATGCGCAATCCGCAACCGACGCAGGGCAGGCTGCATCTGGTCGTGGTGATCGACGACGGGTACGTCAACGGCAGCGAACGCCTCGTCAGCGAATCGGGACTGGACTCGGTGACCGTCCTCGACCTCACCGCACCGGAGGACGGTCTGGCGGTGCGCCGCGGCCTGCAACTGGTGGTCGCCGACGATGACGTGAGCGCACGCAGCGCGGCAGGCACCGAGAAGTTCGCCACCGCCGACGAGGTGAGTCCCGCCGAAGCCACCGCCTTCGGCCGCGGCCTGGCCCGCTACCGGATCGCCACCGCCGCGCAGATCGTCAGCCTCGGCGACGAGACCAGGGCCGATCCCGGCTTGATGGCCCTGCTGAAGATCTCCGATGCCGCCCAGATCGAGGCAGGCAAGGTGTGGCGCCCGCGCACCGCCCGCGAACGCCTGCGGGTACCGATCGGCGTGACCCCTGATGGCACGCCAGTCGAGATCGACATCAAGGAATCTGCCGAGAACGGCATGGGCCCGCACGGATTGTGCATCGGCGCCACAGGTTCCGGTAAGTCAGAGTTCCTGCGCACCCTGGTGTTGTCGCTGGTCACCACGCATTCGCCGGACTACCTCAACCTGGTGCTCGTCGACTTCAAGGGTGGCGCGACCTTCCTCGGTCTGGATCCGCTGCCGCACGTGGCAGCGGTCATCACCAACCTCGAGGAAGAACTCTCGATGGTCGACCGCATGAAGGACGCGCTGGCCGGTGAGATGAACCGGCGTCAGGAACTGCTGCGCTCGGCCGGAAACTTCGCCAATGTCACCGAGTACGAGAAGGCGCGCGCCGCGGGCGCCCAGCTCGATCCGCTGCCCGCACTGTTCGTCATCGTCGACGAGTTCTCCGAACTGCTGTCGCAGAAACCCGATTTCGCGGACCTGTTCGTGATGATCGGCCGCCTCGGCCGATCGCTGCACGTGCACCTGCTGCTCGCCTCCCAGCGTCTGGAGGAGAACAAGCTGCGTGGCCTCGACTCGCATCTGTCCTACCGGATCGGCCTGCGCACCTTCTCCGCCAACGAATCCCGTGCGGTACTCGGCATCACCGATGCCTATCACCTACCGGGCGTACCGGGTTCGGGCTATCTCAAGAGCGACGCCGACGATCCGTTGCGCTTCAACGCGACCTACGTGTCCGGGCCCTACGTCTCGCCGACCGGCACCCGTGAGACCGGCGGCGGCGTCATCGGTGGTCAGTCGCCCGCGGTCTTCACCGCGGGTCCGGTGGAGATCCAGGCCAGGATCGAACCCGGCCCGCAGCCGTCCGCACCGTTCGGACTGCCCGAGCTGCCTCCGCCACCCGGCGCCGAGACCGCGGACAAAGAAGAGGGCCTGCCGGATTCGCTGCTCGAGGTCGTGGTGAAACGGCTGACCGGGCACGGCCGTCCGGCGCACGAAGTCTGGTTGCCGCCGCTGGAGGAATCACCGACGGTGGACATGCTGCTGCCCGAGCCGGACTGGCGCTCGCCGGTCAACCGGCACGGCCTGCTGTGGATGCCCATCGGCATCATCGACAAGCCCTACGAGCAACGCCGCGATGTGCTCACCATCAGCCTCGCCGGTGGTCAGGGCAATGTGGCCGTCGTCGGTGGCCCGCAGTCGGGTAAGTCGACCACCATGCGCACCATCATCATGGCGGCCGCGGCCACCCATACCCCGGAGCAGGTCCAGTTCTACTGCCTGGATTTCGGTGGCGGCAGCATGACCGGTCTGTCCGGCATCCCGCACGTCGGCTCGGTGGCCGGGCGACTGGACCGCGACCGGGTGCGCCGCACCATCGCCGAGTTGACCTCACTGCTCACCCAGCGTGAAGAACGGTTCACCGAACTGGGCATCGAGTCGATGGTCGAGTTCCGCCGCCGCAAGTACGCCCAGCTGGAAGCCGCCGCCAACGGCAACCCGCCGGCACCTGACGACCCGCTCGCCGCCGACCAGTTCGGCGACGTCTTCCTGGTCATCGACGGTTGGGCGGCCATGCGCGAGGAGTTCGACACCCTCGAACCTGCGGTCAATGCCATCGCCCAGCAGGGTCTGTCCTACGGCATCCACCTCATCCTCGGCGCCTCGCGATGGGGTGAGATCCGGCCGGTGATCAAGGATCAGATCGGCACCAGGCTCGAGCTGCGCCTCGGCGACCCGTCGGATTCCGAAATGGGCAGACGCAGTGCCGCGTTGGTGCCGGTCGGCCGCCCCGGCCGCGGCTTGACCCCCGATGAGCTGCATATGCTCGTCGCGCTGCCGAGGCTCGACTCGGATTCGGATCCGACCACCTCGACCGATGGTGTCGCCGCGGCCAAGGAGCAGCTGGTGCAGTTGTGGGGGAGCAGGCGTGCGCCCGAGGTGCGCATGCTGCCGCTGGAGATCTCCCGTGACCAGGTGCTGGCCATCGCCCGCGCGCACGGCGTCCAGCAGAGCGCGACCAAGGTCGTCGTCGGGCTCGGTGAGAACGAATTGGACCCGTTCGTCCTGGATTTCGACGCCGAACCGCACTTCATGGCGTTCGCCGACGTCGAATGTGGCAAGACCACCCTGCTGCGCAATGTCGCCATGGGCATCGTCGAGAACTCCGCACCCGGCGCGGCCAGGATCATCATGATCGACTACCGGCGCAGTCTGCTCGGCGTCGTCCCCGACGAACGATTGGCTGGCTATTCGACGTCTTCGCAGACCAGCGGCCCGATGATCACCGAACTGAGTCGCTACCTGTCCAAACGGATACCCGGCTCCGATATCACCCCGCAGCAACTGCGCGAGCGCAGCTGGTGGGAGGGCCCGGAGATCTACGTGCTCGTCGACGACTACGACATGATCACCGCGGGCACGAATCCGTTGCTGCCCTTGCTCGAATACCTCCCACAAGCCCGCGATATCGGCCTGCACCTGGTGGTCACCCGCCGCATCGGCGGCGTCTCCCGCGCCCTCTACGATCACGTCCTCGGCGGGATGAAGAACCTGTCCGTCGACGCGCTGATCATGAGCGGCCCCCGCGACGAGGGCAAACTCATCGGCGACGTCCGCCCCACCAAACTCCCACCGGGCCGCGGCATGCTCGTCTCGCGCACCCGCGGCCAGGAGATGATCCAGATCGCGCACCTGCCGCCGCTGTAGAGCAGCCGTTCGTTACGGACGCTACCCAGTCCAGGAGACGGCCGGCTTCGGGTATCGGCCCGCCGCTGAGCCGATACCCGTGAGGTGGCGATATACCGTCGGTGTCGTCCGGATCGTAGCGATTCTCACCCGTGCACCGGGGTGAACACCGGCGCGCGATCGGGCCGGACCGGTGACCACGAATCGGTGCGCCGCTCGAACAAGGCACGCGATGGTCCCTCCGCGGCGGGCCCGGCGATGCGGGCCAGCTGGAATCCTGCCCGGTGGTAGTACGCGTGCAGATCGGTGTTGGTGGTCCAGGCGTCGAGCCGCACCCAGTCCCGGCCGTACTCGCGGGCCAGCTCACCGGCATGGGCCAGCAGTTGACGGCCCACCGCACGACCGGCATAGCGCAGATCGACGATCATGTAGTGCACGATGACCGCGTCGGAGAGTTCCTCCGCATCCCAGAGACCTTGATCGGCACGGTCGTTCACCGTGATCGTGCCCGCGGGCCTGCCGCAGACCTCGGCGATCCAGGTTTCACCCGAGTCCAGGCAGTGGCCCACCGAACGGGCGAAGATCTCGATCGGCAAGCCACGGCCCGCCACGGTCCACTGGTCCGAACCGCGTGCGCTCAGCCAGGCGGTGCGCTGTACCCGAAGCCGGCAGATAGTTCCGAGGTCGCCGAGGACCGCGGGCCGGATGACCACGGACATGGCTACGCGATGCCGGGCCGATAGGAGCTGCCGAGCACCCGCCGGATGACGGCAGTGCCCTCCTCGTCACCTAGTTCATAAGCCAGACGGTTGCGCGTGGCGATGGAGCGATGCCTGGTCGCGCGCGTGACACGCTCGTGATCGGCGCCGATCCGAAGATGGTCGAGCAGAACGGTTCCGGTGGCGACTCCGAGCACGATGGCCTCCTCGGCGGTTGCGGGCCGGGCGACGACAGTATCCCGATGCGCGGTCTCGGCGTGGCCACGATCGGCCAGTCGGCGAGTCGTGCCCTCGGGGATGTCGTGCGGTGAGTCGATACCGGTGGCCTCGGCGAGATCACGCGGATAGAAGCTGACCTCCCAGGACCACGGTTCGTTATCCAAATACTGGACGACGGTGCGGGCAAGCACCCAGGAATCAGCCGGAACGCCCAGCCATTGGGCAACTTCCGTACCGGCGGGCTCCATTCGGGCGCTGAATTCCTTGGTCGGTTCGCGTTCGGCGGCGCGCGCGATCTCCTCGAATATGTCATGTGACGACCGTGGACGATTCGGTCGGATATGATCTGTGACCACGGATTCGAGTACTTCCTGGTTTCGAACCAGAGTTCCCCGGGAAGTAGCTGTGTAGACAAGATTCTCGGTGACCAGAACCTGAATTGCGTTGCGCGCGGTAGTGATCGATACCTGCATCTGATCGGCCAGCTCGGCATGACTGGGCAGTCGATCACCCGGCTTCCACCTGCCTGCGCGGATCTCCTCGCGGAGGAGGTCTGCGATCCGGTGATACGTCGGACCGTCCGCCATCTTGCTCCTCGGTTGGTCGTGCAGGTAACGAAGTGTACACTTTTCGGCCCACTACGGCCCGATTACGCTTGACAGGGGTTTTCCGAGGTTTATTGTAATGAACGTACTGATCCGGTGTTGTGCGGCGATGACGGCGAGGCAACCGTGGCAGGTTCGGATACAACAGTCGTAATGGCTCTTCCCGGCACTGTGCGCAGTGCCGATCCGGTGGCGCAGCCCCCGATCTCCGGGCCGCTGCCGACCTCGGATCTACTTGTCAGAGCGTGCCGAGGGCACCGTGTTATCGGCGGTCAGCTGCTCTGGTACGCCCGTGACCTGGCGATACTGCATGAAAGACGGCTCGTCGGACGGGGCGGATCGATCGATACCAGTCCGTCGACCGTCGTCGAAATCGAGCGCCGCCGAGGCGAATTGGTCCTGGCGATCGACGATTGGGTGGTGCGCAACGTGCCCCAGCACCGGCTGGGCGCCACCCTGCACACCGAGACCGTCGGCGCGGTGATCGATCGGCTCGCCGAGTCGTCGGTGCGCGCCCATCACGCGTTGATGACCCTCGACGCGCACGATGATCTGCTGCATATCGCCTGGCATCATCTGGCCGAATTGGCCGACGCCTACGACGACCTGGTCCGCGACGTGCTGGCCGGGCGGCGCAGACTGCCGGAATGGTGAGCTAGCGGGCTGCGGCCGGTGTCGACCGGCCGCCGCCCGCGTCAGCCCCGGTACCGGCGGTGGTCGGTGGCGAAATCGTCCGCGACCGTGGCCGCGAGTTCCACATAGGCCCGTTTGGTCTGCTTGTGCAGCCGGTGCAGATCGATCTCCGCGCCCTCGGACATATGCGGGTCGAACGGGATGATGTGCACCGCGCGGCACCGGGACAGGAAGTACTCACGTAACTGCTGGATGCCCACGTTCGGTGAACCGGCACGCGGAGAGTTGATCACCACCACCGCGTTTCGCACCAGATGGTCGTGCCCGTGCAGCGACAACCAGTCCAGGGTCGCGGCCGCACTGCGGGCGCCGTCGATCGCGGGGGAAGAGATGAGCACCAGTGAATGCGCCAGCTCCAGCACACCCGCCATCGCCGAATGCATCAGGCCGGTGCCGCAGTCGGTGAGGATGATGTTGTAGAACCGCTGCAGAATTCGCGCCACAGAGCGGTATTCGTCCTCGTTGAACGCCTCCGACGCCGCCGGATCGCGTTCACTGGCAAGCACTTCCAGCCGGCTGGTGGCCTGCGAAGTGTGCCTGCGGACGTCGGAGTAGCGCTGGATCTCCGAATCCAGCAGCAGATCACGCACCGTCGACCGGGTCTGCAGCGGCACCCGCTGCGACAACGTGCCGAAGTCCGGGTTGGCGTCGACGGCGATCACCCGGTCGCCACGGATCGAGGCGAAGGTGGAGCCGATACCCATTGTGGTCGTGGTCTTTCCGACGCCACCCTTGAGTGAGAGCACAGCGATGCGGTAGTCACCACGCACAGGCTGCCGGATACGGGCCACCAACTCCTGGAGCCTGAGTTCCTCGGCCGACATACCCGGGTTGATGGCGCCGCCGGACACATGGTGCACGGCCTTACGCCAACCCGAGCCCGACGCTTTCTTGGTCGCGCGGCCGCGGATCGGCACATTGTCCAGAGAGGGGGAGGCCCCGGACTGTTGTCCCGGCCCGCCCTGCCACTGATCTTGCGGCGGCCCCTGGTCGGCGGACCCGCGCCACTGCTGCTGCGGCGGTCCCGAATGCTGGGGAGGCACCGGATGTTGTGGCGCCGACGGGTATTGAGGTGCCGCATTCTGCTGCGGTGCTGAGTGCGGGGGAGCGGCATGCTGCTGTGGACCTGGCGCCTGCGCATAGCCCTGCGGACCGGGCGCCTGGTCACTCGGGGCGCGCATGCCCGCCTGCTGGTGCGGGCTCGCCTGGTACGCGGAGTCGGGACCAGGTGCGACCGGGCTCTGCCACTGGGGGGCTTGGGTTGGCGCCGGACGTCCTTGCTGGTCAGCGGGGGGTTGCCCGGCCTGCCGCTGCTCCGGGGCTGGGGTCGACTCGCGCGGCGCCCCGTCGAAGGAACGCAGTGGCTGGGCCGCCAATGCCGCTCGCAGCGCGGCGTCCGCGCCTGATCGGCCGGTGTGCCACTGCTGATGCGGCGCCTGAGCTGGACCCTGCTCGGCGCCGGGTGCGGACTGCGGCGGCAGCCGGTGGTCGAAGCCGGACGAATGAGTGGTCGGACCGGCGTGGGGGGCTCGAGCCCGATCCATGGCCTGGTCGCGGGGCGGCACGGGCGCGTCGGGTGCGGTGAACTGTTGCCCAGTTCCCTGCTCGGGCGCCTGTTGCCGCAGCTCGGCGCTGTCCGTGGCCGAGGGCCGGAGCTGATCGGTGGACGAGGCAGGCGTGATCTCGGAAGCCAGGCGGTGACGCCCACGGGTGGCCGAGACTGCATCGTCAGCAGCATCGAGCCGCCCGCCTGTGGCAGCGGTTCGGTTCTGGTCGCCGCTTTGTTCAGCGGGTCCTGCCTGCACATGGTGGGGTTCGGAATCAGGCCCGGGTGCGCGGACAGCGTCCGCAGGCGCGGCGTCGGCGGGCCGAGGTGTCGTCGGAGGGACCTGCTCCGGCGCCGCAGCATCGGTTGCGGGCGCGGAAGCGTGCATATCGGATTCGCTGGGTGACGGCGGCAGATCCGGTAGCCGTTGCAGCGGGCGCTGGGTGGTGGGCTGCTCGGGTGCGCTCGCGGAATCCGCCGGTCCGAGCCATGAAGGCGGAGCATCGGTTTCGGTGGCCGAGTCGGCCGCAGTGGACGTCGACGCGGAATCGACGGCGCGGGAGTCGGCCGAATTCGACGGTGCAGCTGTCTCGGCGGACTGCTGCACCATCTCCGACGCCATGCGCCCGCCGGCCTGCCCGCCGTCGGCAACCTGTCCACCGTCGCCGCGCGGCCCGTCCAGCCAGGACGGCGGTTCCGTGGCGGTGTGCGTCGTGTCGGCGGCCTGCCCCTGGTCCGCAGGCCGCGGTGCGTGAACGGCGTCGCCGACGGGCGACTGGGCTCGAGGTGCGGATTGCTGCGCCTGGAACTCGGCCTGCGGTGCGAGAGTTTCCGGCGCCGGTGGTTCGGGCAACGACGGACGATCAGCCGGGCTCGCCGCGCTGCCCTGCGCCGATGCCCCCTCGTTCGGTGCCTGATCGGGTACCGATCCGTCGCGCTGTGTATCCGGCGGCGGAGGTGTCGGGCCTTCGACCGGGCCGAGTCGGTCCTGCGGCGGTGGGCCGAGTCGCTCCGGCGCGGCGACCGGCGGCTGCGTCGGCGGAACAGGGCGCTGCGGTGGCGCGACCGGAGTCTGCGGTGGCGCGACGGGAGCCTGCGTTGGCGCGAGGGGAGCCTGGGGTGGCGCGAGGGGAGCCTGGGGTGGCGCGAGGGGAGCCTGCGGTGGCGCGAGGGGAGCCTGCGGTGGCGGCGGCGCGGGCAGATCCGGGCGCGGGCCCAGATGCACCGTCGCCTCGGTCGAGACCGGCGCCTGGTCGACAGGTGGCTGAGGCGGGCGCGGGCCGAGTGGCCGGAAATCGGCCGGCGGTTCGCTCGGCGTGCGGACGGGCAGGTGCGTGGCCGGACGCTCGCCGGTCTGCGCGGGCCCCTGCTGCCAGGAGCCGTCAGGTGCCGGACGGTACGGCTGCTGGTGGGCCGAGCCGGACTGGTAGGGGTCGGCAGGGCGGGCGTCGGGGCCTTGCGAACGATCCGAAGGCCCGTAGTCGGAGGGCGCCGGGCGCTGCTCAGGCGGCGCGCTCTGCCACCGGTCGCCCGGTCCGTCTATGTGCTGCGGTGGGTTCGACCACTGGTCGCGGGGTCCGTCGGTTTGTTGCGGTGGGTTCGACCACTGATCGTTGGGCCGCGGCGCGCGATGACCGGAGTCGGCCTCATCGTCGAACTGATCCGCGACCTGCTGCTCGTCGTTCTTGTCCCGGCGCCAGGGCTTGCGCTTCTTCTCCTTGCGCGGGCCGGGCGCATCGGAACGGTCGGCTTCGGGAGCGGGCCGCTTGAACCTCCGCTTGGGCGCGGGGGTGTCCTCGATCAAATCGTCGTGCGGAAGGTTCTGAACCGGTGGCGCTTCGTAATCGATCTGCTGGCCGACCTGGGTGACCTCGCTGTCGGAGAGCCACGGTGGCAGCATGGGGAGGCCGTCATTGCTGCGGCTCACGCATCCCCCTCTGATGTGCTGGACCTCGGACAGCGGTCAGTTTACGCGACAGCCACCCCTCGGCGTGGGGCAGGCGGTGCGCTGTTGGGAAGCCGCGCGAGACCGCATCTGGGGCGCGTTTTGCCCGATCCGGCGCCTGCCGGTAAGCTTGAGCGGCGGTGCACCTATGCGCCGACTGTCCGCGTGCGATCGGTCAGAACTCATGTGAGTTCACAACCGGCTGATTCATCGGGGCAGTTACCAACAATCAGACCAGGTTGAGCATAACCGGGATCGCGGAGGACATGGCGAAGAAAGACGGGGCCATCGAGGTCGAGGGTCGAGTTGTCGAGCCGCTGCCCAATGCGATGTTCCGGATCGAGCTCGAGAACGGCCACAAGGTTCTCGCGCACATCAGCGGCAAGATGCGGCAGCACTACATCCGCATCCTGCCTGAGGACCGCGTGGTCGTCGAGCTCTCGCCCTACGACCTGTCCCGCGGCCGCATCGTTTACCGCTACAAGTGAGCGGGTGCGCCGCGAGCGCGCCCCCGAAGATTTCCCCGGTCGTGTCCGACCGGGGACAACTGTGTTCACACCCAGGTGCGAACACCAACAAGATTGGACGGACGTGAAGGTTCAGCCGAGCGTCAAGAAGATCTGCGAGAAGTGCAAGGTGATCCGGCGTAACGGCCGGGTCATGGTGATCTGCGAGAACCTGCGTCACAAGCAGCGTCAGGGCTGACACCAGCCAAGCACCGAACGCGGTTTCGGATTGGCACACCAATTGAATGGGGCGAGCGCCACTCGCCCGAGAAGGACTCCCAGATCCAGCCGTGCACTGCGGAAATTCGGGTTCACCCCCGAGGTGCGCGTGCCAACCCCCGGTACGGAGGCCGGGGCCCCGCCACGACGAGGGGACGGACAGGGAGCAGACCTCCGCAACGATTAAGGAACTGCCACATGGCACGTCTCATGGGCGTCGACCTCCCGCGCGAAAAGCGCATGGAGATCGCACTGACCTACATTTTCGGTATCGGCCGTACCCGCGCCAAGGAAATCCTGGCGGCGACCTCGGTCAGCCCGGATCTGCGGTCGAAGGATCTGACCGACGACGACCTGACCAAGCTCCGCGACTACATCGAAGCGTCGGAGTTCAAGGTCGAAGGTGACCTGCGCCGTGAGGTGCAGGCCGACATTCGTCGCAAGATCGAGATCGGCTGCTACCAGGGCCTGCGTCACCGTCGCCACCTTCCGGTGCGCGGCCAGCGCACCAAGACCAATGCGCGTACGCGTAAGGGTCCGAAGAAGACCGTCGCCGGCAAGAAGAAGTAGGGATAACCGATGCCTCCGAAGTCACGGGCCTCCGGCCCCAAGAAGACCCAGAAGTCGCGTCGCCGGGAAAAGAAGAACGTCCCGCACGGTCACGCGCACATCAAGTCCACGTTCAACAACACGATCGTGTCGATCACCGACCCGGCCGGCAACGTCATCTCCTGGGCGTCCTCGGGCCACGTCGGTTTCAAGGGCTCGCGCAAGTCGACCCCGTTCGCCGCCCAGCTGGCCGCCGAGAACGCTGCCCGCAAGGCGCAGGAGAACGGCGTCAAGAAGGTCGACGTATTCGTCAAGGGCCCGGGTTCGGGCCGCGAGACCGCGATCCGTTCGCTGCAGGCCGCAGGCCTGGAAGTCGGCACGATCTCCGATGTCACCCCGCAGCCGCACAACGGCTGCCGTCC
This sequence comes from Nocardia sp. NPDC059180, assembly GCF_042754945.1. Taxonomy (NCBI): domain Bacteria; kingdom Bacillati; phylum Actinomycetota; class Actinomycetes; order Mycobacteriales; family Nocardiaceae; genus Nocardia; species Nocardia sp. NPDC059180. Next base: position 269,395 of record NZ_JBHZBU010000009.1, on the reverse strand, counting down.
GCCCAAGCGGCGTCGCGTCTAACGGGAAAGGAAGGTAGACCACAATGGCCCGTTACACCGGACCCGCAACGCGCAAGAGCCGTCGCCTCCGCGTCGACCTGGTCGGCGGCGACCAGGCCTTCGAACGTCGCCCCTACCCGCCCGGCCAGCACGGCCGCGCGCGGATCAAGGAGAGCGAATACCTGCTCCAGCTGCAGGAGAAGCAGAAGGCTCGCTTCTCCTACGGCGTGATGGAGAAGCAGTTCCGCCGGTACTACGAAGAGGCCAACCGCCTCAAGGGTAAGACCGGTGACAACCTGCTTCGCCTGCTCGAGACCCGTCTGGACAACGTCGTGTACCGCGCCGGACTGGCGCGCACCCGTCGCCAGGCCCGCCAGCTGGTCAGCCACGGCCACTTCCTGGTGAACAACCGGAAGGTGGATGTTCCCTCCTTCCGCGTCACCCAGTACGACATCATCGATGTCAAGGAGAAGTCGCTGGGCACGCTGCCTTTCCAGGTGGCGCGCGAGACCGTCGGTGACCGCCCGGTCCCCGGCTGGCTCCAGGTCATCCCTGGCCGCCTGCGCATCCTGGTTCACCAGGAGCCCGAGCGCGCCCAGATCGATGTGCCGCTGCAGGAACAGCTGATCGTCGAGTACTACTCGAAGTAACGGCTGTGCCGCTGGTGCGTGATCGCCCGTCCTGGGCGATCACGCACAACCCCTGAGACGAGGCGTCAAATAGCGGGCGCCCAAAAAGGAGGATGATCCACATGCTGATTTCCCAGCGTCCGACCCTGACCGAAGAGGTCGTGGCGGAGAACCGCTCGAAGTTCACCATCGAACCCCTCGAGCCGGGCTTCGGTTACACCCTCGGCAACTCGCTGCGCCGTACCCTGCTGTCCTCGATTCCGGGGGCCGCGGTGACGAGCATCCGCATCGACGGCGTCCTGCACGAGTTCACCACCGTCCCCGGTGTGAAGGAAGATGTCACCGACATCATCCTGAACCTCAAGGGTCTGGTCGTGTCCTCGGAGGAGGACGAGCCGGTCACCATGTACCTGCGCAAGCAGGGCCCGGGGACCGTCACCGCCGATGACATCGTCCCGCCGTCCGGCGTCGTCGTGCACAACCCGGACATGCACATCGCCACCCTGAACGACAAGGGCAAGCTCGAGATCGAGCTCGTCGTCGAGCGCGGTCGCGGTTATGTCCCGGCGGTGCAGAACAAGGCGTCCGGTGCGGAAATCGGCCGGATCCCGGTGGACTCGATCTACTCTCCGGTGCTCAAGGTGACCTACAAGGTCGAGGCCACCCGTGTCGAGCAGCGCACCGACTTCGACCGGCTCATCCTGGACGTGGAGACCAAGAACTCCATCAGCGCCCGGGACGCGCTCGCCTCGGCGGGCAAGACCCTGGTCGAGCTCTTCGGCCTGGCTCGTGAGCTGAACGTCGAAGCCGAAGGCATCGAGATCGGCCCCTCGCCGGCCGAGGCGGATCACATCGCCTCGTTCGGTCTGCCGATCGAGGATCTGGACCTGACGGTCCGGTCCTACAACTGCCTCAAGCGCGAGGGTGTGCACACCGTCGGCGAGCTGGTCGCACGCACCGAATCGGATCTGCTGGACATCCGTAACTTCGGCCAGAAGTCCATCGACGAGGTCAAGGTCAAGCTGCACGCGCTCGGCCTCTCGCTCAAGGACAGCCCGGCCTCGTTCGACCCCTCCAGCGTGGTGGGTTACGACGCGGCCACCGGAACCTGGTCCGACAGCGGCAATTTCAGCGACAACGACGGCGGCGAGCAGGACTACGCCGAAACCGAACAGCTCTAGGCCTCTGGGGTAGGCGCCCCGGACCGGCCTCACACAAGGAGAACCAACAATGCCCAAGCCCAAGAAGGGTGCCCGCTTCGGCGGGTCGGCGTCGCACCAGAAGGCGATCTTCGCCAATCTGGCCACGGCGCTCTTCGAGCACGGTCGGATCACGACCACCGAGGCCAAGGCCAAGGCGCTGCGCCCGTACGCCGAGAAGCTTGTCACCAAGGCGAAGGGCGGCACTCTTGCCGACCGTCGCGAGGTGCTCAAGGTGATCCGCAACAAGGACATCGTGCACTCGCTCTTCGCCGAGATCGGCCCCTCGTTCGAGGGTCGCGAGGGTGGCTACACCCGCATCATCAAGGCGATGCCCCGTAAGGGTGACAACGCTCCGATGGCGATCATCGAGCTGGTTCGCGGCGAGACCGTGTCCAGGGAAGCCGATCGCGCCCGTCGCGTCGCCGCGTCCAAGAAGGCCGAGGCGCCCGCCGCCGAAGCCGCCGAGGACACCGCTGCCGAGGAGGCCACTGAGGCTCCCGAGGCCGAGGCCACCGCGGACGAGAAGGCCGACGACAAGGCGTGAGTCGTGGTCCCGGTTCTCCGGGATACGCGTGACGCGTTGAATACGCCGAACGAGCCCGCCTACCCGTTCCCGGGTGGGCGGGCTCGTTCACTTTTCGAGGAGGCCGCGGTGAGCGGGCAGGATGGGAATGAGGTCGAGGCACCGGAGACCACCCGGTTCCGGCTCGACATCGGCTATGACGGTACGGATTTCATCGGCTGGGCCCGTCAGCCCGGCCTGCGCACCGTCCAGGGGGTGCTGGAGGAGTCGCTGGGCAAAGTGCTGCGCGAGACTGTGCAGTTGACCGTGGCCGGGCGCACCGACGCGGGTGTGCACGCCGAAGGCCAGGTCGCGCATTTCGATACCGCCGCCGAGATCGACACCGCAAGACTCGTCCACCGCATGGCCCGCTTCCTGCCGAAGGATGTGCGCATCAAGGACATTCGGGTGGCGCCCGCGGACTTCGACGCGCGCTTCTCGGCAATCCGACGCCACTACGCCTACCGGCTGACCACCGCCCGCTACGGCGCCGAACCCTTGCAGGCGCGCGGCGTGGTGCCGTGCCGCCCGGAGGTCGATCTGCAAGCCATGCGGGCCGCATCGCTGAACCTGCTCGGGCTGCACGATTTCGCGGCGTTCTGCCGCAGGCGCGAGGGCGCGACCACCGTGCGTGAACTCCAGCGATTCGATTGGACTCGCGAGGGTGACCTGCTGACCGCCTATGTCAGCGCGGACGCGTTCTGCTGGTCGATGGTGCGCAGTCTGGTCGGTGCGATCCTGGCGGTGGGGGAGGGGCGACGCACTCCCGAGTGGACGGCGGAGTTGCTGAACGAACGCAGCCGGTCCAGCGCGGTGACGGTGGCGCCCGCCCATGGGCTGAGCCTGATCGCCGTCGACTATCCGGCCGATGCCGATCTAGCGGCCCGTAACGCGCAGACCAGGGAGCTGCGGACCGTTCCCGCCGAGGGTGGCTGCTGCGGTAGCTGATCGCCCCGCGGAAATAAACTCGCCCGCACCGTAGTTCGCTCCGAACATGACGATCGATGGGCTCGGACGGTTCGGTGTATGGCGTGGCTACAAGGGATTCACGCCCGAGGATGCGAAGGAGCTGGAGGGACTCGGCTACAGCACGCTGTGGCTGGGCGGCTCACCGCCCGCCGATCTGCCGGTGGTCGAAGACCTGCTGGCAGCCACCGAGACGCTGAGCGTCGGCACCAGCATCGTCAACATCTGGACGGCTCCCGCGGCGGAGGTCGCCGCATCCTTCCACCGCATCGAAGCGCGCTTTCCCGGCCGCTTCCTGCTCGGCATCGGTGCAGGTCATCCCGAGTTCAACGGCACCTACCGCAAGCCATACGACGCGCTGGTCGAATACCTCGACGAGCTGGACAAGGCCGGTGTGCCACGTAGCCGCCGCGCCCTGGCCGCGCTCGGCCCGCGAGTGCTGGAGCTGGCTGCCGAACGTAGCGCCGGCGCGCTGCCCTATCTGGTGCCAGCGGCTCATACGGCCTTCGCCCGGGAAACCCTCGGGCCCGCCGGTCTCGCCGTCGAACACAAGATCGTGCTGGACGAGGACGTCGACCGCGCCCGCGCGACAGCCCGGCCGTCGGTGCAGATGTACCTGGGTCTCGGCAATTACGTCCGCAATCTGCGCAAGTTCGGCTTCAGCGAATCCGATGTGACCGCACCCGGTAGCGATGACCTGATCGATGCACTGGCCCTGCACGGCTCGGCGGCCGTGGTGGCCGAGCGGCTGCGCGCCCACCTGGACGCGGGCGCCGACCATATCGCGGTCCAACCGCTCGGTGCGGACTACCTGGCCGATCTGCGGGAGTTGGCGCCTGCTCTGATCCATCCGGCCTGAGTCCGGAGCAATCGTCCTAAGGGACGGTTAGGAACGGACTCGTAGCCTTCCCTGGGGGCTGTGACTGCCGACACAGTGGTCTCCGACGGTGCAATGCCGCGCCGATAGAGGAGGCTTCAGGTGACAACGACACAGGCCGGTGGTGAACGGCGAGTAGTAGCGAATGTGCTGCGTGGCTCGATCGGCAATCTCGTCGAGTGGTACGACTGGTATGTCTACGCGGCGTTCAGCGTGTACTTCGCGAAGGCGTTCTTCCCTGACGGTGATCCCACCGCGCAGTTGCTGTCCACGGCGGCGGTCTTCGCGGTCGGGTTCATCATGCGCCCGATCGGCGGCTGGGCGCTCGGACGCTACGCCGATCGCTTCGGCCGACGCTCCGCGCTGACTCTCTCGGTGACGGTGATGGCCGCGGGTTCGCTGATGATCGCCCTGACACCGGGCTTCCAGACGATCGGTATCGCGGCGCCGGTGCTGTTGTTGCTGGCGCGGCTGCTGCAGGGATTGTCCGTCGGCGGTGAATACGCCACCAGCGCGACCTACCTGTCGGAAGTGGCCTCTGCGGGCCGGCGCGGCTTCTACTCCAGCTTCCAGTACGTGACGTTGGTGGCGGGCCAGCTCACCGCCCTCGGCGTGCAGATCATCCTGCAGCAGGTGCTCACCTCCGAGCAGATGCACAGCTGGGGCTGGCGCATCCCGTTCCTGATCGGTGCCTGCGGCGCCATCGTGGTGATGCTGCTGCGGCGCGGCATGGACGAATCGGAATCATTCAAGGCCGCCGCGAACGAGAGAGCGGCGACCGGGCAGACCGCGAAGGGTTCGCGCGGTTCGCTGCGGGTGCTGCTGCAGTACCCGCGTGAATGCCTGCTGGTGGTCGGCCTGACCATGGGCGGCACGCTGGCGTTCTACACCTACACCACCTACATGCAGAAGTTCATGATCAACACCTCCGGTATCTCCAAGGACACCGTGGCCTGGATCAACTTCGTCGCGCTGCTGTTCTTCGTGGTGCTGCAGCCGATCGCCGGTGGGCTGTCCGACCGGATCGGCCGGCGCAAGCTGCTCATCTTCTTCGGTATATCCGGAACGCTGCTGACGGTGCCGATCATGACGGCGCTGTCGCACACAACCAACGCGTTCGCGGCATTCGGGCTGATGATGACCGCTCTGGTGATCGTCACCGGCTACACCTCGATCAACTCGATCGTGAAGGCCGAGCTGTTCCCGACCAAGATCCGCGCGCTCGGTGTCGGCCTGCCGTACGCGCTGACCGTCGCGGTGTTCGGTGGTACCGCCGAAATGATCGCCCTCGCATTGAAGAAGGCGGGCCTCGAGTCGCTGTACTTCTTCTACGTCGCCGGATGTATCGCCATCTCGCTGATCACCTACTACTTCATGCGCGAGACCTCGGCCGAGTCCACCATCGACGCCGAAGTCGCCGTCGATGCCGGCACGGCCGAGCCGGAACGGGAGATGGCCACCGTGCGTGGCTGACCGAACCGGACACGCGCCGATCCTGCTGTGGGAGGATCGGCGCGTGCGGCTGGCGGTGGTCGAGGACGACGACGGCGTAGGCGATGCCCTGGTAGAGGCGCTCACGGCGCGCGGCTACCGGGCCGAACGCATGCGCCGCGGCGCCGATCTGCTCATCGCCCACCGCGACTATGACGCCGTCATCCTGGATCTGGGCCTGCCCGATGCGGACGGCCTGCAGATTCTGCGTCAACTTCGCGAGGTCAGCGCGATGCCGGTGTTGATCCTCACCGCACGCAGTGATGAACGGTCCATCGTGCGCGGTTTGCGTGGCGGTGCCGATGACTATGTGGTCAAACCCCCGCGGATCGCCGAGTTGATGGCGCGTCTGGAGACGGTGATGCGCCGAGCGGCGGTGGTGGCGCAGCGGGCGCGGACCGAAGTCGTCACCGGTGACGTCCGGGTGGACCTGCGCGCGCGGGTAGTGGAGGTGGCGGGTATCCCGATCCCGCTCACCCAGAAGGAATTCGAGCTGGTCGAGGTGCTGGTGGAACGGCCGGGCTCAGCGGTGAGCAGGCAGCAGTTGATGGATCGGATCTGGGGCGATGCGTTCGTCGCGGTGTCGCGTTCACTCGACGTCCATATGACGGGATTGCGGGCGAAACTGAACCGGCCCGGATTGATCACCACGATTCGCGGTTACGGGTATCGGTGGGGCGAATGATGTTCGTGCGGTCATCGGGAGTGCCGAGATCGGCGCGGTCGAGGCGGCCTGCCGGTCTGATCAGGAGGCCGGTATGCGCCGCCGCCTGCTGATAGTGCTCACAGTCTTCGCCGCGATCGCGGTGCTTGCCTTCGCTGTTCCGCTCTCGCTCACTGCCGCGACGAGCCGCACTCAACAGCTGGTGCTCGGCCGTTCCGGCGACGCGGACCGTTTCGCTACCCTCGCCGATGGCGCCGGATCGGCGGGCGGAGTACAGGCTCTGGCCGACGAAGTCGGGCGGTATCACGAGTTGTACGGCGAGAACGTGCTGGTGGTGGACGCGCGTGGGACGCCGATCGTCAATGCCGGGGTCGACGAAAGCGATCCGCGGATCATGGCGGCGGTAGCAGCGGCGCGGCGCAATCAACGCCCGCAGCACGTGGACCGGCTGACGCCGTGGAGTGATCAGACCATGCTCATCGCCCGCCCGGTCGGTACCGGCGTGCAGGTGAACGGCGCCGTGGTGATCGAGGCATCCACCACGGCAGCGCGCGTCGCGATCGCGCAGGTATGGGCCGTGATCGGCTTCGGCGCGGTGGGCGCGATGGTGGTGTTCATCCTGCTGGCGCTGGTGCTGAGCCGCTGGGTGTTGCGCCCGCTGGCTGCGATGTCGGATGCGGTCGCCGAACTCACCGCGACGCTGCCCAAGCCAGGGCCGGCCGCGCCACGGGAACCGAGCGGCGATCCGAGCACGGCGCTGATCACCCGAAGGTACGGCGGCCCACCCGAGGTCCGCGCGCTCGCGGAGTCGGTCGACGCCATGGCCGCCGCCGTCGCAGATTCCGCCGACGCCCAACGCCAGCTGGTCGCCGACACCGCGCACGCCATGCGCAACCCCTTGGCGGCGTTGACGATCCGCCTCGACTCGTTGGAAGCGGCCATCCCGGAACGCGCATCGGCGACTTTCCGTGGTGCGAGCGCGGAGGTCGACCGCCTGACCGCACTGCTGGACGCCCTGCTCGAGCTGGCTGTGGCCGAGGCACCGGCCGCCTTCGGTGCCGCAGCCTTCGCAGACGATTACTGCGATGCCATCCAAGTCGTAGCGGACCGAATCGACGCCTGGACACCTGCCTTCGCCGAAGCGGGAATACAGTTGACCACGGGTGTCCCGGTCGGCGGCGCCGAGTCGACTTATACCGATCGGGCCGACTGGGGTTCAGCGAAGCCGAGGGCGAGCAACGAGGCAGCCCATCGCGGTGCGGCGGTCGAGCACGTGCAGGTTTCGGGCGCAACCAACGGTCCGCGAGGTTCGGGTGCGGAGAACTCGCCGGCGACCGACGTGGCTGAGAGAGAGATCGCAGCTGCGGCGCGTGGGGAGCGGTCTACCGAGACGGCGATCAACTCTGCAGCGCTGGCCCAGATACTCGATGTGGCGCTGAGTAACTCGTGCCGATACGCGGGCTCCGGTGCACACACAGTTGTCGATGTGCTGATCGAGCCGGGCTGGGTGATCGTTCGAGTCGCCGATGACGGGCGGGGCGTCGAGGCGGGCGAGCTCGACAAGCTCACCTCCCGATTCTTCCGTGGCGCGACAGCTGCGGCCGGCGGCACAGGGCTCGGCCTGTCGATTGCGCAGGCCTTGACCAAGGCCAGGGGCGGCACGTTGACGGTGGAGTCTGTCCAGCCACACGGCCTCGCCGTCGCAATCCGATTACCGGCGGTGAGCCGATGAACGGGCCGCCGCTCTCGCGACGCCGGGCCTTGGCCTTGGCCGCGCTCGCGTCGGCGAGCGTGTTCGGCTGTGGGAGCAACGACCGGACGACGGTGCGCTTGGCCTCCGGCGAGGACGGCGGCTTCTATTTCGCCTTCGCGGGTCTGCTCGCCGCCGCGGCCGCAGCCGAATCGGATGTGATCCGCATCGAACCCGTGGAAACCGCAGGCTCGCAACAGAATCTACGAATGCTCGCCGCAGGCGAGGTCGATACCGCGCTGGCGCTGGCGGATTCGGCGGGGGATGACGGTGGGCGAGTGGTGGCGCTCGGCCGGGTGTATGAGAACTATTTGCAGCTGGCGGTACGCGCGGAGGGTCCGATAAAAGAGGTCTCGGATCTGCGCGGGCGGCGGGTGAACCTCGGTGCCGAGGGTTCGGGTGCGGCGGTGACCGGTCGCAGGCTGTTGACTACAGCGGGGCTCGATCCCGCCGTCGACGTCACGGTCGAGCACCGCCCGCTCCGTGAGGCGGCACAGGCGCTGACCGACGGCACAATCGATGCGCTGCTATGGGCCGGTGGCGTCCCGACGGGCGCGCTCGATGTGCCCGATCCCATGCGTCTGGTCGACCTCGGCGCGCTGGCCGGGCCGATGCGGGAGCGGTACGGCCCCGTCTACGACCTGGTCGCGATCCCTGCCGACGCCTACCCTGGCAGCCCGGCGGTGCACACCATCGGCGTCGCCAACCTGCTGCTCGCCGCGGCGACCCTGCCCGATGAGGCGGCCGCCGCGATCGTCGAGCTGCTGGTCTGGCATGCCGACGCTCTGGTTCCCGCCGAGGCCGCGGGCACCCAGTTCCTGGACGGGCGGTTCCTCATCGGCACCGGCACCGTTCCATTGCATCCGGGCGCCGCCGAGGTGTACCGGCGCTGGCACGGCTGAGCGGTCAGGAACGCACCATCCGGGCGATGGCGTCGGTGGCTTCCTTGATCTTGGCGTCGGCTTCCGGTCCGCCCGCTACCGCGGCGTCGACGACGCAGTGGCTGATGTGGTCTTCGAGCAGACCCATCGCCACCGCCTGCAGCGCCTTGGTCATCGCGGAGACCTGCGTCAGAATGTCGATGCAGTACTTCTCTTCTTCGACCATCCGCTGCAAGCCGCGGGCCTGACCCTCGATCCGGCGCAACCGTTTGAGGTAGTCGTCCTTCGCGGTGATGTAGCCGTGCGTGGAATGGTCGTGTGCGGTGTGGTCGTTGTTCGACGGGCTGGGTGTCACCGACTGCCTCCTCGTTGCCCGCCGGGTCGGCGGCCTGAACATCAGAATACCCCCCTAGGGTACACCGTGTGGCGGGAATTGTCAGGTGAGCGCGTCGTCCACCGCAGATCCGGGCACCCCTCCGCGCCGGGGGTTCGATCGAGACGGGGACAATCGTCATTATGAACTCGCACGCCCACCCCGCGATCGCCGTCATCGGCGGCAGCGGCTTCTACGACTTCTTCGACAATGAGGCGGTCACTGTCGAGGTGGACACGCCCTATGGCGCGCCGAGTGCGCCGGTCGCGGTCGGTGAAGTCGAGGGGCGGCCCGTCGCATTCCTGCCACGCCACGGCAAGCGCCACGAGTACTCCCCGCACACACTGCCCTACCAGGCGAATATGTGGGCACTGCGGTCGCTGGGCGTGCGCCGGATCTTCGCGCCGTGCGCGGTGGGCAGCTTGCGCCCGGACTGGGGGCCGGGCACGGTCGCCGTCCCGGATCAGATCGTCGATCGCACCTCCGGACGTCCGCAGACCTTCTTCGACGGCGGCGGCGTGCATGTGTCCTTCGCCGACCCGTACTGCGACGAACTCCGCACCGCCGTCATCGGTTCCGCCGGCGACGCGCTGCCGATGCGGGACTCGGGCACCATGGTCGTGGTGCAGGGCCCGCGCTTCTCCACCCGTGCCGAAAGCCGCTGGTTCGCCGCGCAGGGCTGGGAGCTGGTGAACATGACCGGTCATCCCGAAGCGGTCTTGGCCCGGGAACTGGAAATGTGTTACGCCGCAGTCGCTCTGGTCACCGATCTGGACGCCGGTGTGGAAGAGGGCGACGGCGTGCACGTCACCGACGTCTTCGCCGAATTCGAGAAGAACATCACCCCGTTCAAGGCGCTGGTCCGGCGCGCGATAGCCGCCGTCGACGGCACCGACACCTGCGCGCGCTGCCAGGTGCACGCGGGGGTCTCGCTGCCGTTCGAACTACCCTGACTCCCGCGGTACGCACAGGTATAGGCTCGCGCCGTGGACACCCCGTTGCGGCTCGAGGTCATCGTCGCCAGCGTGCGCCCCGAACGGTTCGCGCCGGTAGTCGCCGACTGGTTCCTGCGCACGGTGCGTGATCGGCCGGAATTCGATACGGGCGTCATCGATCTCATCGACACCCCGCTACCGACCGACCTCACCGAAACGCCGGAGGCGCAACGGTTTCGTGCCAGGCTCGCCGCCGCCGACGCCTTCGTGGTCATCACCTCCGAGTACAACCACGGCTACCCGGCTTCGCTGAAAACGGCCTTCGACACCGCCAAGCACGAATGGCGTGCCAAGCCGATCGGATTCGTCGCCTACGGCGGACTGTCGGGTGGGTTGCGCGCTGTCGAACAGTTGCGTCAGGTCGTCGCCGAGATCCATATGGTCTCGATCCGCGAGACGGTCAGCTTCCACCAGGCCAAGAAACGGTTCGACGCCGCGGGCGAAACCCACGACGGTGCCGCCATCGATGCGGCCGAACGCATGCTGCGTCAATTGGCCTGGTGGGGACGTACTTTGCGATCCGCTCGCGGGTCGGATCCCTATCCGGGATGACCTGCGTGTGCTACTGGTTCGCCATGGCGCGGCGTCCACGCGGCTGGCCGATGTAGGTGGCCTCCCGCGGAATCGACACCAGCGTCAGATCGACCTGTGCGGTGCCGGTCCGCAACACCACATGGTTGCCGATCGCACCCGGCTGGTGGATCGACAGATCCGGCTTGGTGGCGGGCCAGCCCATCGGATCGCCGGTCACATAGATCGTGGTGACACCGGCGTGCGGCGCGGGCGCGAGCACGCCGTCGACCACGGTCGCGGTGAATCCGGCATCGGACTGGTGGGTTTCCACCGCGATGGTCAGCCGCTCCGGGTTGCCGATCGTGGTGACCAGGTTCTCCCAGGCATGTGCACGGTCGGTGCGGATCAGGATGCGCTCACCGACCGCGAGGGCGCGGAACACCAGCTGCTGGGCCAGGTAGAGCTCGCCGGCCAGGTACACCGTCGAGATACCGGCACCGATGATGCGGACCGCGACACCGTTGCCCTCGTCGTCGGAGCCGATCAGCTGACCGCAGCCCGACGACGGCAGATGCAGCGCGCCGATCACATCGATCGGGTACTCGCTCATCGGCACCGTGTCGTCCACGTCCGGGATACCGATCGGCAGATGCGCGAGCAGTCCGTCGCGGTGTCTGCCGTTCATCGAAACCATGCCCTCGCGTTTGGTGCGTTCGGGCAGCTCACGTGCCGTCAGCCGCCAGGCCGCACCGATATTCACCGAATCGCGGCTGGTACCGGGCCGCAATCGCACCGCGACCGTGGTGCCGCGCGAGGGTGCCACCCACAGCTGGGCCAGCAGATCCGAGCCGAGCCGCTTCGGGTCGACCGCACCACCGATATTGACGCTGTTGCCCAGCTCGGCGTAGCGCCAGCGCTGAGTCAGCGTGCGCGGATCGTAGCCACCGGTGATCTGCAGAACCGCCTTGCGGATTTCCGGCGCGGTGAGGATACGAGCGTTGCAGTCGGCGTCTTCGAGCGCGCGCATGATCCGCTGCGTCGCGATCGTCACCGCGCGGGACGCTCCGTCGTTGCCGCCGCCGCGCCGTTCGGCCGCACCGGGGCAGCCGACCGCGTCGAAGCTGATGGCGAGCCACACCGTGCGGTGCGCGGTGGCGGGCAGCGGACCGAGCAGCGATTCGTAGATCTTGCCCGCGGGCGTGCCCGCACGGCTGCGGTGGCCATGGCTGATGATGTCGATGCCGCTGAGCAGGATGTCGTGCTGGGACAGGCATTGCGCCAGCTCGGGCAGCGGCAGCAGATGCGAGGCGTGCACGGTGGTGCGGGCGATACGGGTCAACCCGCCCTTGGGGGCGAGGACCTCGACAACGGTCACCACCCGGCTGCCGTCCCAGTACAGGCCGAGCGAACGTCCGTCGGGACCACGGAAGTCGACGGTGTCACCGATCTCGTACTCGCGCTGGGCCAGATAGCCGGTGCCGGTGCCGATCCAATCCAGCAGCACCCGCCGCCCGACCGGGATCAGCGGGATCAGCGCGACCACAACGCCTACGCCGACCGCAGGCCAGACGCCGAGCCCGGCCAGCAGCGCGATCGCACCCGCGATGAGCCCCACGAATTGCGCGATCATCAGGTTGCGCAGTGAGATGCGGCCCAGAAGCGGGCGCGGTCCAGCGCCGGCAGGTTCGGCCATCGTCAGTCCCCCAAGTACCCGTATCGGCCGCCTTCGGTGTGGCCGAGCTGAACAAGAGTCCTCGGGAACTGTACTGTGTTCCGCGGACGCGAGCACTGTTCGGGGGAGGAAACATGCCTTCAAAACCCACTACGCGCTGGCAGGTGAGCGGTTACCGCTTCCTGGTACGCCGGATGGAGCACGCCCTGGTGCGCCGGGACGTGCGAATGCTGCACGACCCCATGCGCTCACAGTCGCGTGCCTACGCCGCCGGGCTGGTTCTCGGCATCGTCGTGCTGGCCGGCTGCGGTGTGCTGGCCCTGCTACGCCCGCAGGACAAAATCGGCGACAACAAGATCCTGATCGGCAAGGAATCGGGTGCGGTGTACGTCGTCCTCAACGACGTCGTCCATCCCGCGCTCAACATTGCCTCGGCGCGGCTGGCGGCCGGTGACGCGCCAAGCGCCGTCATCGTCAAGGAGTCCGAACTCGGCAGCAAGGCGCGCGGCCCGCTGATCGGCATCCCCGGCGCGCCGAGCGTGCTGAACTTCGACAAGGACGGCAAGGGCCGGGCCTGGTCGGTCTGCGACTCCATGAAGATGGACGGCGGCCGCGACCTCACCACCTCCGTGCTGGCCGGCGACCCGGAACTGGGCGAGAAGGCCTCGGTCATGGGTGGCGACAAGGCGCTGCTCGTGCAGGGCGACGACGCCACCTACCTGGTCTACGACAAGAAGCGCGCCCGCGTCGATATGACCGATCGCGCCGTCACCGACGCATTGAACATCACCGGTGTGACGCCGCGGCCGATCAGCGAGGGTCTGCTGAACGCGATTCCCGAAGTGCTGGAACTCGAGCCGCCACAGATCGTCGATCCGGGTGGTATGCCGGATAAGCCGATCGGCGACTTCCGCAACGGCACCGTCGTACAGGTGTCGGCCACCGGTGAGACCGAGAACTATGTGGTCTTGCGCGATGGGCTGCAGCGGATCTCGCCGTTCACGGCCGAGATCATCCGCAACGCCAATCCGCAGCCGACCGGCGACACCACCATCAACCAAACGGTGCGCACCAGGGCCGATGTCTCGAATGCGCTGCGCGTCGAGAACTACCCGGTCACCGCCCCAACGATCGTCGACGCCAAGGACCAGCCGGTGAGCTGCCTGTCCTGGAAGCCGATCACCACGGCCACCGAGGATTCCGGCAACCGCGCCGAACTGTCGGTGATCATCGGCATGGCCCTGCCGATGTCGGAGAAGGCCAAACTGGTTCCGCTGGCCCAGGCCGACGGCTCGGGCCCCAACGCCGACTCCGCCTACATCCCCCCGGCGTCGGGCGCCTACGTCCAGACCACCGGCATCGAAGAGGACAGCCGCCGCAAGGACAGCCTCTTCTACGTTGCCGACACCGGCGTCCGCTACGGAATCAAGAACGCCGAAGCGGTGAAGGCCCTTGGTATGCCGGAAAATCCGGAGCCGGCCCCGTGGCCCATCGTCGGACTGCTCGCCAACGGGCCGAGCTTGGGCCGTGAAGAGGCGATGGTGGCGCATGACGGCGTCGCGCCGGACCCGTCACCGGCTCAGAAGCCGGTTGCCGCAGGGAAGTGAGAGGCGGTGCGCCGCTCGGATCGCGGCGCACCACCTATCCGCTGATCTGGTCCGGCGTCACTGAACAGCTTGGACTCTGTTCTGGGAGTGGAGCGTTGATGGTCTAGACCCTGGGGATCGCGACCGACAAGTATGGCCCGCCGTGTGGCGGGCCATACTTGTCGGTCGAATTCGTTGTCTGCCTGGTGTTACCGGATGGCCGTCAGTCTTCTCGAACCCCGAACCGGCGACGGATGGGGAACGAGGCCAGGTAGCCGAGGATCAGTCCACCACCGATGATTCCGGTGCCGATGAGCGCCACGTTGCGCGCCAGGTTGTCGGGCGGGGGTGGGGGAGCTGGGACCGGGAGTTGGATGCTCTGGGCCGGGCTGGGTTGCTTCGCCTGTAGTGGAGTGTCGGGAACTTCGTTGGTGAGTGCCGCGACGGGATCCACTGCGCCGTAACCGATATAGGGGTTCCAGCCCTCGGCGGGGGCGTGGGCCGTGGCTTCGAGACGCTTGATGACGTCCTGGGCGCTCAGGTGGGGAAAACGGGCCCGGACCAATGCCACAACGCCGGAGACGTAGGGCGCCGCAAAGCTGGTGCCTTGCAGTGTGGTGATCTTGTCCGGTTCGCCCTTGGCGACAATGGTCCCGTCGGTCAGGGTGTCCAGCGAGACGATCCCCTCACCGGGCGCCGCAATATCGACCCATGGCCCCGGTACCGTGAAATCCGACGGTTGGCCCTTCGGTCCGATCGAGCCGACCGTAAGGACGTAATCGTCATAGCGCGCCGGGGTGACGTTCGTGGACAGGTTCTCCCACAGGTCAGCGGTCGGATCGAGCGGATCGACATCCGGATTGCCTGCCCCGCACTTGGAGGTCTGATCCATGTTCCCAGCCGCTGCCACGACAACCACGTTCTTTTCCAGCGTCGCGTATCGCAATGCCGCACCGAGCGCCGAGTCCGCGGGATTGTGCGATCCCGGCACACACAGAACAAGCGAGATATTGATCACCGATACGCCGCGGTCGGCCGCGCGCCGAACCGCCGAGGCCAGCGCGTCGATATTGCCGTAGCCGTCCGGCGGATCTTCCGGCCGCTGCTCGGTAGAGCGACCCTTCTTCTGAAACTTGCTGCTGGTCTGCCGAATCGACATGATCCGGGCTTCCGGCGCGACACCGGAAAAGCCCTGGCCATCCACTTGACTGGCAGCGATCAAGCCTGCCACGACGGTGCCGTGGGCATCACAATCTTGCAGGCCATCACCGCCCGCCGCGACATAGTCTCCGCCAGGGATCAGTCCAGGCAGCCGTGGATGCGGGGCGACGCCGGTATCGATGACTGCGATCGTCTGGCCGGCTCCACGGGAGAATTGCCATGCATGCGGCAGATCGAGCGCCCGCTGTGGTTCCGGAATTGTCGGTCCATCGCCGCCGAGCTGGGTACTCGCGCAAGGCGTATTCGATTTCTGCTCGGTCGGTTCCGGCGGTACAGCCGGATCTCCCGGCGGCAACTTCCCCATATCGATCGGCGGCGGCGGATCCGCATACGCCACGCCCTGGCCGAGACCCAAACCGAACGACGCGCTGAAACCCAGCGTCAGGGCGGCGGCCGTGACGCGCAGGTGCCCGCTCACAGCCCGCGAACGAGGGAGTAGAGCGAGGCCACCCAGAAGACCAGGGGCAGTACGGCAGCGACGAACGCGTACTCGAGCAGTTCGACGGCCCGGCGCATCGGCGGTGTCGCCGACTGGTTCGGGATGATGATGCCGAGGATCAGCGCGCCGACCAGCATCGCCATCGCGGCACCGAACACCGCCAGCGGCTGTTCGGCCACGAAACCCATTCCGACCAGCAGAGTCAGCACGATCGCCGCGCCGCCCGCGACCAGCACGATCGCCTGTTCGGCGCCCGCGTAGGTGCGGCTGCGGAACATCAGCACCACGGCGCAGACCAGCGCGAGGGCGATGCCCTGCCAGTAGAAGCCCTCACCGGTGGGGTCGGTCGCCGCGAGCGCGCCGATCACGGTGACCAGCGTGGTCGCGGAGACGAGACCGCTCAGGTACATGCGAGCGCGCTCGGACTTGGCGCGCAGTGCCTCCATGGTCGGCAGTGCGCGGTGATCGTCGGGGTCTTCTTCGGTCGGGTCGATCGGGGTGCCCGGCGACGGCACCGGCGGCAGCGGCAGCTTCGACAGCAGCATCGAAACCCGCGGTGCCAGTGACAATCCGGCGAGCCCGAGGGCCGCGGCGACCGCACCGATCGCGCGGACCGACTGATCGGTCAGCAGTCCGACCAGCGAGGCAGGAACGGCGTAGATCGCGAGCGCGCCCGCGCCGATGAACAAGCCGAGCCCGACGCCGGTGACGCGCCACGCGAGGATCGCCGTCGCGCCGAGCAGCACGGACCCGAGCAGGAAGTTCGCCCAGCCGTAATGGTCGGGGACGATGAGCATGCCCCCGGTGAACGAGGTCGGCAGCGCGCAGCCGCCGAGCACCAGCGCGGTCGCGGTGTCGCCGTACATCCGGCTGAGCAGCATGCCGGCGACCACAAGCAGGATCGTCACGCCGAGTGCGATGGAGCCGGTGATCCAGCCCGCCATGGCGTCCGGGGCGGCCAAAAGACCCGCACATCCGGCGAGCATGGTGAATGCCGCCAGGATCGAGCCGGTGATGCGGGCGGTCTTCGGCGTCCAGCCCTTGAAATGGTCGGCGTCGGCGATCGCGACGTTGTACATGATGTCGTCGAACAGCGGCGTCGGCGCAGTATGGGCCGCGCTCTCCAGCATCAGCAGCTCACCGTCACGGACACCGTGCTCACCGAGGCTCAGCGAGTTGGAGAACGGGGGATGGCCGATGCGCGCCAGCACCCATTCGGCCGGTTCGAAACGTTCACCCTCATTGTCGAAATCGTTGGTGCGGCTGTGCTGGGCGACCATGTCGACCACGCTCGGAATCACCAGAGCGACCGGGACATCCACCGGGATGGCCATGTCCACTTGGGTATGTTTGGCCAGGATGGTGACCCTGGTCAGATCGGGTGCGCGGACGATGCCGCGTGAGGATTCCTCCTCGATGTGGTCAAGTCGCGCGTGCGTCAAGGCTCCCCCAACTCGGTCGCTACCTCGTGTTTTCCGCACCCCGCCGGCCCGAGCGGAGCTTGCGAACCCATGGGTCCGGGCAGCAGAATGCTGGTCGAACTGTACGACATGTCGGCGGTTGCCTCTACACTGAGGCCCGAACACCGCAGGCCAAGAGGGGGAATTCTCGTCTTATGAGCACAGTCCGGTTTCAGCGGCGCGCACGCCGGGAGATGCCGCGGACGCCCGGTGGCGAAGTCACCCTGCAGCCGCCTCCCGAGATCCCCCGGGTGACACCGGGCAACCTGCTGATGAAGCTGATGCCGGTCGTGATGGTCATCGGCATGGTCGGGATGATGGCCCTGATGTTCACCATGGGCGGCAGCAAGATGATGTCGAACCCGATGTCGATGATGTTCCCGGTCATGATGCTGTTCTCCATGGTTGGCATGGTCGCCGGCCAGGGTGGTGGCAAGGGCCAGAAGGCCGCCGAGGCCAACGAGGACCGCAAGGACTACCTGCGCTACCTCGACCAGGTCCGCAAGGATGTCGACGACACCGCCACCCAGCAGCGCGCCGCGGTCGAGTGGAGCCACCCCGAGCCCGGCCTGATCTGGATGCTCGCGGGCACCAGCCGGATGTGGGAGCGTCGCGCGGGCGACAAGGATTTCTGCCACGCTCGTATCGGTATCGGCGGCCAGCGCCTGGCCACCAGGCTGATCGCCCCGGAGACCGGTCCGGTCGAAGAGCTGGAGCCGATCGCCGCGGTGTCGCTGCGCCGTTTCGTGCGCGCGCACTCCACGGTCCCGGATCTGCCCACCGCCATCGCCGTCAAGGGTTTCGCCACCATCGCACTCGACGGTGATCGCGCCGAGGCGCGCGATATGACGCGCGCGATGCTGTTGCAGCTGGCCATGTTCCACGGCCCCGACCAGGTGCTCGTCGCCGTCGTCTGCGGTCCGGACACCGCGTCGGAGTGGGAGTGGACGAAGTGGCTGCCCCATACACAGCACCCCGACGCCCAGGACGGCATCGGCACCCAGCGCATGTTCTACAGCTCTATCCGTGAAGCCGCCGCGGGGCTGCAGCCGCTGCTGGCCAACCGTGTCCGGTACTCGCGCAATCAGCCTGCCAACGCGAACCTGGTGCACATCGTCATCGTGGTCGACGGCGGTCTGCTGGAGTCGGAGGAAGACCAGCTCCGCGAATCGGGCTACGAGGGCGTCACCATCCTCGACCTGTGCGGTTACGCGCCGCGACTGGCCGTTTCGCGCGGCATCAAGATGATCGTCGAGAACGGCGAATGCGTCGGTCGCGGTGCCACCGGTAATCAGGAACGTTTCGCGTTGATCGACCAGATCAGCCCCGAACAAGCCCAGCAGGTGGCCCGCAGGCTGGCGCCTTTCCGTGCCGCGAGCCAGCGCAGCAGCGACGTCGAGGTCAGCGACACCGAGGTCATCTCGACCTGGGCCCAGCTGATGAGCCTCGGTGATATCGGCATGTTCAACCCGGAGCACGCCTGGCGCCCCCGCTACGGCCGCGAGCGCCTGCGCGTGCCGTTCGGTGTCGGTGCCGACGGACTGCCGGTAGTGCTCGACATCAAGGAAGCCGCCGAAAGCGGTATGGGCCCACACGGTCTGTGCATCGGTGCGACCGGTTCGGGTAAGTCGGAGTTCCTGCGCACCCTGGTGCTGAGCCTGCTGGCCACGCATTCGCCCGACCAGCTGAACCTCGTTCTTGTCGACTTCAAGGGTGGTGCCACCTTCCTCGGCTTCGATGATGTGCCGCATGTCGCGGCGGTCATCACCAACCTCGAGGACGAAGCCGACCTCGTCGACCGTATGCGTGACGCCTTGGCCGGTGAGATGAACCGGCGCCAGGAAGTGCTGCGCCAGGCCGGTAACTTCGCCAACGTCTCCGAATACGAGAAGGCGCGCGCCGCGGGCGCCGACCTCGATCCGCTGCCCGCGCTGTTCGTGGTGCTCGACGAGTTCTCCGAATTGCTCACCCAGCACCCGGATTTCGCGGAGCTTTTCGTCATGATCGGCCGCCTGGGCCGCTCGCTGCACGTGCATCTGCTGCTGGCCTCGCAGCGCCTCGAAGAGGGCAAGCTCAAGGGCCTGGAGAGCCACCTGTCCTACCGTATCGGCCTGAAGACCTTCTCCGCCAACGAATCCCGTCAGGTCCTCGGTGTCCCTGACGCCTACAACCTGCCCAACAGCCCCGGTGGCGGTTACCTGAAGTCCGACTCCGGTGAGATCCAGCGCTTCCAGGCGTCCTATGTCTCCGGTGACTATGTCGGTGGCGGTTCGCAGCGCGATATGACCATCGCGACGCAAGCCGGTGAGATCGACGTGCGGGCGCGACCGTTCGCCGCAGGGCATGTCGACTTCCGCAATGCCGACCGCCTTCCGCTGCCGTCCGCACCCACCGACGATCCGGAACCCCAGGTCAGTGACGACGGCGAACAGCTGTCCAACATCGGCATGCTGGTCCAGCGCATCAAAGACCACGGCAGGCCCGCGCACGAGATCTGGCTGCCGCCGCTCGACGACGCGCCCACCCTCGACCAGCTCGTCCCGCGTTCGATCCTCACCGGCGAATACGCCGCGGTGGCAACGCTGCGCGCCCCGATCGGCATCGTCGACCGCCCCTACGATCAGCGCCGTGATCCGCTGGTCGTCGACCTGTCCGGTTCCCGAGGCAACGTCGCGATCGTCGGCGGTCCGCAGTCCGGTAAGTCGACGATGCTGCGCTCGCTGATCATGTCGATGTCGCTGACCCACACCGCCGAACAGGTGCAGTTCTACTGCCTCGACTTCGGTGGCGGCACGATGGCCAGCCTCGAAGGCATGCCGCATGTGGGTTCGGTGGCCGGTCGTCTCGACGAAGACAAGGTCCGCCGCACCCTCGCGGAAATGACCACGATCGTCCGCCAGCGCGAACTGCGGTTCCGGCAACTGGGTATCGAATCGATGGCGGAATTCCGTCGCCTGCGCTCGATGGATCCGTCCAGCAGCCCCGCTGCCGCCGGCGCTCACGAAGATCCCTTCGGTGACGCCTTCCTGGTGATCGACGGTTACGGCTCCATCCGCCAGGATTTCGACACCCTGGAACAGCCGATCATGAATCTCGCCGTGCAGGGTCTGTCCTACGGCGTGCACGTGGTGATCGCGCTGTCGCGCTGGATGGAAGCGCGCCCTGCGCTGAAGGACCAGATCGGCACCCGTCTGGAGCTGCGGCTCGGTGATCCCGCCGACTCCGACTTCGGCCGCAAGATCGCGGCGCTGGTTCCGCAGGGTCGCCCGGGTCGCGGTATGACCCCGGAGAACCTGCACATGCTGACCGCGCTACCTCGTGTCGACGGCAGCTCCGACCCGCAGGACATCAGCACCGGTGTCGCGAACGCGGTTCAGCAGCTCGCCTCGATGACGCCCGGTCGCCACGCGCCGAAGGTGCGTATGCTGCCGGAGCGGTTGGATCGCAACGATTTGCTGGCAACGCTCGAGGGTTGGGGCACGGTTGTTCCCGGCCGGAAGAATGCCAGCATTCCGATCGGTATCAGCGAGTCCGAGCTGGCGCCTGTCTTCCTCAACTTCAACGAACAGCCCCACTTCCTCATCTTCGGTGACACCGAATGCGGCAAGACCACGCTGCTGCGCGCTATCTGCCAAGGCATCATGGAGTCGAACCGGCCCCAGGAAGCGGCCATCATCCTTGCCGACTACCGGCGCTCGCTGCTCGGTGGCGTCGAAGGTGACCACATCGCCGCGTACGCGACGAGTGCACAGGGCCTCACCACCAATGTCAAAGACATTGCGGGGCTGCTCGCGTCGCGCATGCCCGGCCCGGACATCACGCCACAGCAGTTGCGTGATCGCTCCTGGTGGGCGGGTCCGGATCTGTATCTGATCGTTGATGACTACGACCTGGTTGTCACGGGCAGCGGCAACCCGATCGCGCCGATCGTCGAATACCTGCCGCACGCGAAGGACGTCGGCTTCCACTTGATCATTGCCCGCCGCTCCGGCGGTGCGGCACGTGCCATGTACGAAGCGGTCATCTCGCGACTGCGCGACCTGGCCACCCCCGGCTTGATCATGAGTGGCACCAAGGATGAAGGAATCCTGCTCGGCAATGTCAAACCCAGTGCGATGCCGCCGGGTCGAGGCACAATCGTCAGCCGAGCCGGCGCCGAGCTTGTCCAGACCTCATGGATGCCTCCGATCGTATGACCGCCGTCGAGCTGACTCTCACCGAAACGCGCTTGTGGGCGCGTAGCTCGAATACCCACGCGGACCTTCCGCCGTCGGTCGCACCCGGCAGCGACGGGTTCAGCCTCGTCGTCGGCGAGCCGCTCATGCCGCAGTCGATGGCATGTTCGGCAGTGCAACTGCTGACCGCCGACCGAATCGCCTATCTGCCGAGCTTGCCCTCGCCCGTAGACGCTATGTCGGCGGTCTTCGGCAGATTGCTTGCTGAGCTTCGGGTTCCGGAGCCCTGTGAGCGCCTAACGATCGTCACCCCGACCGAATGGGGGACAAGGCGCCGTTCCGACATCGAAACAGCTGCGTCCCGCGTCGCCTCCGAGGTCGAGTTCCATACAGCGGCGTTGCGTGCGGTTGCCGCTGATACTCGAAACCGAGACCGCCGCACGGTGGTGATCGAGTTCGGCCCGCTGTCGACAACCGCGACATCGGTGATCTACGGCCAACATGGGCCCGAGATCGAGGCGTGTGAGCACGAGCCGAATCTGGCCGCTGTCGAGATCGCGCCGGACAGCCAAGGTTTGAGCGAGCTGCGTGCGCTTTTCGAACTCCTGCTGGCCGGTCGGCCGGCCGACAGTGTGTTGCTCGTCGGCGGAGCCGACCCGGGTTTTCTCGAGCTGATCGGTTCGGCCGTCACCGAGGTTTCCGGACCCGATACCGACCTTCGGACTGTGGCGAGCGCTGATCTGGCTCGCAACAAACAGAACGAGGCCACGCACTACCCGACGGCGGCGATTCCACAACTCCCGCAGACCGAATGGCTACAACCATTGCGTGAGCGCGCCGCGGCCACCCGCCCGCCTCGCTCGCGTACACCGATCTACATCGGCGCCGCGGCGGTCGCGGCGATATTGGTCGCAGGTGTCGGCGCAGCTGTGGTCCTGAACCAGCCCGACGACGCAGGAAGCGCGACAGCCGCGGCCCAATCGTCGACGGTTGCCGAACCTTCTCGGTCGGCGGTCGCGCCGACGACCGCTCCGAAGGCGACCACCACGAAGGCGGCGCCGGCGCCTCAAACCATCGGCAACGTCCGATTCAAAGTTCCTGCCGGCTGGCGGATCACAGATGCCGCAGGCGGATCCCGCATCTACCTGGTCCCCGAAGACGGCACCAAGGCTCGAATCACACTCACCCAGAAGCAGGTCGTCCCTGGCGTCGGCTACGAACAGGTCGCGGCCAACCTCGAGGCTCAGATCAGGCAACGCCCTGAAGGAACCATGAGCCCGCTGCGCCGCGATGTGGTCTTCGGCGGCCGCTCCGGCCTGGCCTACAGCGAACATCCAGACGACGGCTCACAGGTCGACTGGCATGTTATCGTCGAACACAGCACCCAGGTCGGGATCGGGTGTCAATATCAGACAGGGGGGCAAGACACGACAACACAACTCTGTGCAGATGTCGCAACCACGCTGGAAGTCATCCCATGACACCAGCCCAAAATTCTTTCCAAATTGATGGAACCGATTGGGCGGGTCTCTGCGTCCAATCTAGTAGTTGGAACGAATCGGCTCGGTCCACGAGGGGCGGCCGAATCAAGTCACAAGAACGGAGTGCATGATGTCGGGTACCGTGAGGAACGACCTCGCCACGATGGAGGCCACTTCTGGCCACGTCGTGAATGTCAGCAACCAGATCCAGAGCGAGATCACCGGGGTCAGGAATCTGGTCGACGGCGCAACGCACTGGGGTGGTACAGCGAAGCAGGCGTTTACGACTGTGATGGCTGATTTCGACAAGGCAGCCTCTGACCTGAAGGTCATCCTGGAGGACAAGATCGCCGCGAACATCAAGAAGAACGGCGTGGCGTACGACCAGCAGGAACAGGACATCCAGGCGCAGGTGCTGAAGGCCGGCGCCTCCGGTGAGCTCGGTTCGAGCCTGAATATCCAGATGTAATCGAACGAGCTTCGAAATCAACAGACAATCGCTGAAATAGGGAGATGAGCAGTGGCTGATCAGGGGATCAATTACAGCAAAGAACAGCTGATCGAGCTTGCCGGCCAGATCCGCGCTAGCGAGCGGCGCCTGCAGGAAACGCAGGAGGAGCTCAAGGGCTACGTGAACGGTCTGGTAGCGGAATGGGATGGTGCTGCTCGTGAGGCGTACCAGACGACCCAGGCCGAGTGGGACAAGGCGCAGCAGACGATCATGACCACCCTCGAGACGATCGCCAAGGTCGTCGAGGACGGTGCCATTTCGATGGCCGAGATGGACATGATGAACTCGCGCTCCTGGGCGTAATTCAGCTGTTCCTCGCGAACACACAGTGGGCTCCGGCGTTTTCGCGCCGGAGCCCACTTGCGTATGGGCTCGTAGCGCTCTACCTGACGCGACCTTGCAGCGCCGGGATCGCCTTCTCGACCAACACCGATTCCGAGTTCGTCGACCAGTTGCGCAGGGCGACAACGGCAGTCGGGTCGTCCAGTGCGATCACTGTCGCGGCCGACCCAGTGATGAGGAAGGGCAGTCCGGAAAGGCCTCCGCCACCGGCCTCCGAGTCGCTACGAACAACCAGGACATAGCTGTCACGATCCGCCGTCAACCGGGAAGTATCCACTGCCCGTGGCGATGGCTCATCGCCCTGCTTCTCATAGCTGAAGTTGTAGACGAACCCGAGATCCTCGAAGAACTTCGTTTGCGGTGAAGGGCTCAAATAGACTGCAGGGGAGCCGTTCGCGCTGTAATCGATCAGAGTGATCGTTTTCCCGTGGAACGCCGGATTGTTCTGGCGGGCCCGGCCGATCGGCGTTTGCGCTTCCGAGGTCGGCGAGGAAACGGACCCAGCGGCTTCGGCCGAACCCGACGGGTCGTCTCCGGACATGGCCAGCGCAGTGCCGCCAACGGCAAGTCCGAGGACAACTACTGACGCGCCGACAGCAACCGGCCATCGCCGCCGATGTTTCTGCTGGCTCGGGGGCGAGGTAGTGTTCGGCTCGGAAACCGGTCGCGGATCAATGACCTGCACCGGGTAGGTCGGCGAAGTGTTAGTGGACACCGGTTATGGCCAGGCACAAGGGAATCAGCCGCCGCATCGGTGAACTCTCGGCAGCTGTTGAACCGATCGCCCGGCTGCTTCGCCAACGCCTTGGCGAATACCTGGTCGAGTGCGGCGGGAAGGCCCGGATTGACAGCGGTCGCCAATGGTGGCGGCTGATGGAGGTGCCCCATCATGACCATGGCGGGCTGGGCGCCCGGGTATGGGTTCTGGCCGGTGATCAGCTTGAACAGTGAGCAGGCGAGACTGTAGATGTCGGCGCGATGGTCGAGAGGTTGTCCGGAAAGCTGCTCAGGCGGCGCGTAAGCAATCGTCGCGAGCAAGTTTCCGGTCTTGGTGAGCTCCGAGGCATCGTCGGCTGCCTTCGCGACACCGAAGTCGGTCAGCAGCACACGCTCGTCCTCGCCCGAATCGGGGGACGACAGCAGGAAATTTGCGGGCTTGACGTCGCGATGAAGCAGACCCCGCCGATGTGCGTAGTCAAGACCTTTGCCGACCTCAGTGATGATGCGAAGCGCGCGCAACGGCGTCATCGAATGAGGGTCATCGGCTGTCACGGCAGATGCGTCGGTTCCCTCGATGTACTGCATCGAGATCCACAGCTGGCCGTTCTCATCGCCGCGGTTGTACACCGACACGATGTTCGGGTGGTCCAACCCAGCCGCGATGTTGGCCTCGCGCTCGAAGCGGACGCGGAACTCGCGGTCACGTGACAGCTCCGGGCTCAGCACCTTCAGCGCATCCATCCGAGGCAGGCTCGGATGCTTTGCGAGATAGACGGCTCCCATTCCGCCCGCGCCGAGCGCCCGCACGATCCGGTATCCGCCGATCACGGTTCCTGGGCTCAGCGCCATGATTTACCTTCTCCTGGCTCGGGCGTGAGAGATTCAACCACTCGAAATGCAGTGGCGACATATAGAGATCCGGTCATCGGCCGTTCGCCAAGATGGAGTATTGCGCCGCCGCACGCTGATGCACGTCGATCAGTTGGTCACTGTTCACTATTCCGACGTACTCGTGATACGCGACCATGCACACAAACCGGTCGAACCTGGCCAGGCCGAACTTCTCGGGTGTTTCCGCGCACACGGAATCCGGAATATTCGGGACGGGGTCGGCAGCTCTGGTGGTGGCGAAAGGAAACAACTTGTCAGTGATCGATGTGCGTGCCGAATCGTGGCTATCGGTGCGGACAACGATCGAGTCACCGGCAGTGCCGAACCGTACGGCATTCATTGCTGTATAACCGCTGCGTGCTGTGCCGCGGTCAGGTGCGGCATGCAGGATTCCGCGTAAGCCGACATTCAACGAAGAGTCGCCGAGGGACGGCCTGCCGCTGTTCAGTGGATCCATGGCGCGCACTACCAAGCGATCGGCGTCCCATGGTAGCGAGAGCATTTCGATGTCGCTGATCGGCGGCAGCTGGTCCAAGAGCGGTAGCTGGGCGTCGTATGCCTTCTCGGTGAGAGTGGTCAGTGTCTGTAGGTCATTTGTCGGAGCTGAAATCTGGTATACAACGACCCACTTGCCGTGGGAGATCGTCGATCTGATGAAGGTGGAATCTGGGTTCCAGTGGCTTAGAGCGTTGGGATACTTACCCAGCGCAATAGCCTTGTTCTTCTCCTTGAAGTGGGCAAGATCGCGGTCGTACAGCTGTTGGGAAGTTCGTTCGGCTGCGCCCTCGTCCGGGAACTGCAGGATCAATGTGTTGATCGTGCCTGCGCCGGGTTCGACCTTTGCCGGCCATTTTCCGGATGAGCGGCTGACCGACGTGGGTGCGCTGCTCCCACCAGTGATGAAGCCGTACAGAAAGCGATTGCTCTCCGCAATCTCTCCTAGACCCGTTCCGAACTTCTCCATATCCGACTCGAGCACCGTGTATGACACATCATGATGGAGGGTGTATTTGAAGGATGGATCGATCTCATCCGCAGTTGCGGTGTAATCCGCGAGACGCATTCCCGCGACCCCGGCCATGTCATAAAAGGGTGCGTCGATCGGGTCATCATGGGCATCGACAGCGAGGGTCGGGTATGTTCCGGTATCGAGATTTCGCACGTCGATCTCGCCTGGCATCGGGCTTCCGGACAGCGTATCGCCACATGCGCCGACGGATGTGGCGAGCAGCGCAATGGCCATGGCTCTAGCAACGGTTCGGCCGGCGATGCGAAAGCGGCCACTCCTCTTGATCATTCTGCGTTCACCAACAATGCGTACTGAGCGGAAATCCGCTGTTGAGCATCCAGGAGCTGCGACGACCAGGTATACGCCGCGTAGCGTCCATGCGACACCGAGCAATAGAACCGGAAGGCCAGCATTTCCCGGCCGATATATTCGACGCATCTGGCTTGCGGGAGATTTCGTGGTGAATCTTCGCTGCGAAGTTTGCGCGAAAGCTTGGTGAGATGTGCGCTGACGTTCGCAGCACCAGCGGCATCCTTGGCTCGAAAGAGTTCGGATCCATCGAAGGCGAATTTGTCGACGCCGTTGTCGGCGATTACCTGCCTCAGCTCGCTCATATCGACCGCGAAATGTACAGCTGAGACACCATCGTAAACACCGGGTGGGTTCTTGGTTCCTTCGCTTGTGGTCCCGGGCAAGGTACGTCCGAGGACGCCCTCCGGGTCCACGTCGATGTCCATCAGCTTGTCCGGTGGCGTCGGTTCGAACTCGGACATTGCGGGGATGACCACATCCAAGTTCCTCGCGACCAATCCTTGCAGACCGGCGAGGTCATGCCGCTCGACATATGACAGCTTGTAGTCGTAGACCCAGCTGTAGATCACGACGGGCCCCACTGCATACCACGACCCGATCGATTGACTACCCTGCGGCTGCCAGTGTGCATGGGCCTCAGGGTATTTGGGGATATCGACGCGTTGATTTCGATTGTTGTACTCGAAGTCGACCCGTTCGAGTTCCGCGGCGGCGCGCTGTGCCGATTTCTCGCTCGGAAACAGTAGCGCGGCATTGAGAATATCGATGCCTTCGTTGTCGCGCTCGCTACCCGCTGTGGTCACGAACCCGCCGATGAAGTCGGGCGCTGCCTCGGAAAACCGTTCGGTGGCCATTATCGCCCCCAGCGGCTTCGGATCGATGAACGCGTTGACCCACATACCGTCGTTGTGGACGAAGATCGGGTCGGTGGCGGACGGCAGCGGAAGGTAATTGCCGAGCCGTTGGGCCTCGACCAGCCGCGCGTGTTCGCGGGAGACAGGCTTTCCGAGATCGCGCGGCTGCGTAGGGAAATTGCCGGGATCGAGTTGTGCGATATCGACCGCCGGCGTGGGAGCCGGATCGGGAGCAGCGGACGCGGCCTCGTCCGCACCGCAACTTCCGACGCTCACCGTCAATGCGCTAGCGGCCAGAATCGCCCAAGCGGCCCGGGCCCCCCGTGACCTCGCCGTGGGCATAACAGACTTCCCCCTTCGATCGAGCGTTTCGCGGATCCTACTTCACCTGTGCACGCAAGATCGGAACGAGCTTCTCCAGCAGCAGCGGTTGGCTGGAGGAGGTCCAGTTGCGGAAGGCGTTCACGGTCGCGGGGTCGTCGACGACGATGACGGTGGCTGTGACGTCGTTGACGTAGGGGTTGAGGCCCGAAAGTCCGCCGCCGCCTGCGCCTTCGTCGCTGCGGATCGCGATGAGGTAGCCGGAGTTGATCTTGGAGAAGGTCGTGTACCGGTCTTCTTTGGTCACCGGGCGAGGGGAGGGCTCGCTACCGGAGCTGTTGAAGGCGGAATTGAAGGCGAAACCGAGGTCCTGCAAGAACTTTGCCTGGTCACTCGGCGTGAGATACATGGCGAGCTGGTTGTCGTAGGCCTTACCGCCGGTGACGTCGACGACGGTGACGGTTTTACCTTCGAACGCCGGGTTATTCTGACGCTCTTCCTCGATGGAGCCTGGTGCGGCGGCGGAGGTCGATGTGTCGGTCGGTCCCGCGGGAGTGTCACCACCACTGAGGGCCCAGATGCCGATACCCGCGGCAAGGGCGACCACGACCACCGCGGCTGCGGCGCCGACCAAGCGATTGCGTTTCGGTCCGGGCGAGGCGGACTGCGCGAGCGACACCTGATTGGTTGCCGACGTGTGCGCCCGTGGGTCGGTGGGCGGACGGGTCTGCTCGGCGGTGTTGTTGACGGCGTAGCGGGGCCAGCTGGGCTCCTGCGCGTGTGGATGTGGGCCGGAGGTATAGCCGATCGCGCCGGTGGCAGTCGGATGCGCGCCGGAGGCGTAGCCAACCGGACCGGGAGCCTGCGGAATCCCGCCGGAGAGCACCTGGGTTGCCGCGTCGGTGAATTCGCGGCAGGTGTTGAACCGTTCGGCGGGGTTCTTGGCCAACGCGCGAGCGAAGATCTGGTCGATCGCGGGCGGCAGGTTGCGGTTGACGGCGGTCGCACGCGGGGGTGGTTCGTGTAGGTGGCCCATCATGACCATCGCCGGTTGGGTTGCCGGATATGGGTTTTGGCCGGTCAGCAGCTTGTAGAAGGCGCACGCGAGGCTGTAGATGTCGGCGCGGTGGTCCAGGCGGCCCCCGGCGAGCTGTTCCGGCGGCGCGTAGGCGATGGTGGCGACGAAGCTGCCGGTCTGGGTGAGATCGGTGGTGTCCTCGGACGATTTGGCGACGCCGAAATCGGTGAGCAGGACGCGCTCTTCCTCGTCCTGTTCGTTCGACAGCAGGAAGTTGGCCGGTTTGACGTCGCGGTGCAGCAGGCCACGGCGATGCGCGTAGTCCAGGCCCTTACCGACCTCGGTGACGATGCGCAGCGCGCGCTGCGGCGTCATGGCGCGGGGATCGCGCTCCAGCTCGGCGGCGGCGTCGGTGCCGTCGACGTACTGCATGGCGATCCACAGCTGGCCGTCTTCCTCGCCGCGGTTGTAGACCGAGACGATATTGGCGTGGTCCAGCCCGGCGGCCAGGTTTGCCTCGCGTTCGAAGCGGGCTCGGAACTCGTTGTCGGCGCTGAGGTGTCCGCTGAGTACCTTGAGCGCGTCCATCCGCGGGAGGCTCGGGTGTTTGGCCAGATAGACGGTGCCCATCCCACCCGCGCCGAGTACACGCTGGATGCGATATCCGCCCACGATGGTGCCGGGGCTCATCGCCATCTCGCGGTCTCCTGTCTTGGCTGGTTCGGCATGTGGATGCCGTCTGTGTCGCTGTCCATCGGAGCATAGTGGGCGGGTGGTCGAGCCTGCCCGCCGTCCGTGATCGGGGCTACTGGAACTGGCTATTGGCGAGCAGGGCGTACTGTGCGGCGGCTCGTTGTTTGACGTCGATCGGCTGTCCGCTCTGAACCTGTGCGACATAACGGTCGTACTGGACGATGCAGGCGTATTTGTTGTCCGAGTCGGAGGGGTCGGCGTCCTCGGTACAGCGCACGCCCGGTACGTCCTTCGGCGCGTCGATCGGCGTCCATCTGCTCGACTTCAGTCGGGTGTCGGCGAACTTCGCCGCCGAGTCGGCATCTCGCGCTCGCCACAGATAGGTCTCGTCGGCTATGGAGATACTGTCGACGCCGCTTTCTTCCATCGCCTTCTGTAGCTCGGCCGGTTCGCCCACCCAGTGCAGGATGCCGCGCGGCTTGTGGGTAGCGACTTTGCCGACCATGAATGTGAAGTAGAAATCGTCGGAGGTCAGCGTTCGCTGGAACATCGAGTCCGGATCGAACGGCAGCTCGAGCACTTCACGCTTGGACAGTGGCGGCAGTTTCTCGAGCAGCGGTACCTGTACCGCATAGGTCTTCTCGGCGAGGTCCGTCAGCGAATCCAGGTCCGGAGACGGCCAGGTGAGTAGCAGGGTGATCACGTAACTGCCGACCGCCATGGTCGAACCCAGTGTCGGAATCCCAGGACGCCAATGGGAATGGGCGTCGGGGTACTTCTTCAGCTCGACCCGCTTGTTCTGGTCCGGCGCGACCGCGAAATCGGTCTGGTCCAGGTCGCGTGCGGCGGCCTCGGCGGTCTTGTCGTCCGGGAACTGGAGGACGCCGATGGTGACAGTTGTCCTGTCGGCCGATTTGTCGGCTGTCTTGGCAGTGTCCGCGGAGGTCAAGCCGAGTCCGAACATGAAGTTGTGCCTATCCAGCACCGGGCCATTGACATCGGCCAGCAGTTTGGTCGCCGACTTGCTGTCGTTGAACCCCTCGACCCCGCGGTTGTACTTCAACTTCGGGTCGACTTCGATGCCGTTGATGACGTTGTCCGACAGTCGCATGATCGCCAGCTCGGTGCCGGAGGGCAAGCCGTTCAGGTATTCCCAGCGCATGTCGAGTGGCGTGGTCGGATAGGTGCCGATAGTGAACTCGCGGACGTCGACCTCACCCGGCAGCGCTGTCCCGGATACCGAAGAGCAGCCGGTCAACGCGGCGGTCGCGGCGATGGCCACGGCGGCATATCGGACGGTCGAGGTTCTCAGAATGTTTCGAATTCGCATGTGCCGCAGCCCTACTTCGAGTTGGCCAGGATGGCGTACTGGGCGGATATCCGTTGCTGGGCATCCAGCAGCTGTTCGGCGCCAACGAACGCGTAGTAGCGGTCATAGGCGACGTGGCAGTAGAACCGGATCGCGCCCTTGGCCGGGCCCTTGTATTCCATGCAGGTGGCCTGCGGCAGGCCCTTCGGCGACGCCGAGCCGCGGAAGTAGCGGTCGAGTTCGGACATTTTGTCCTTGAACTCTTGTGCGGACTCCGCGTCCGCGGTTCGGTACAGCTCACCCGCGTCATAGGCGACCCGATCGACGCCCGCTTCTGTGAGCGCTTCCTTGCGCTTCACCGGGTCCGTGGGGAAGTGCAGGGAGCCGTGCATGTCGTAGGTGCCGGGGACGTTCAGGAAGGAATCGCCCTCGGGGCGGCGCAGGGAGATCGAACGCATACCGTCCGGGTCGACGGAAGTGTCCATGAGCTGGTCCGGAGGGGTCGGCTCGAATTTCTCCAGGGCGGAAGTGGTCGCCGCAATGGCCTTCTCTGCGAGCGCCGTCAACCCGGGTTTGTCGGATTCCTTCAGAATGACGTTCTCGTAATTGTTTGTGATGGTGACGATCACGAACTGGTCCTGGGCCAGCCAGGACGCGAGCACCTGCCCACTCGGCTGCCAGCGGACATGGGCGTCCGGATACTTCTCCAGTTTCGCAGGCTCGACCGGGCCTTCGTCGTAGAACGCCGCCCGGGAGAGGTTTGCCGCCGCATCGGTCGCCGACTTCTTGTCGGGGAAGATCAGCACCGAATTCGACAGCGTGTAGGCGATGCTGTTGACCTTGTTCGATTGCCCGGTCGCCGAGAACCCGGAGACGAACCCCTTCGCGTCATCGGCGAAGTTGTCTTCCTTGATCCAGCGGTGGATCGGGCTCGGGTGCGACTCATCCGGCAGCAGGAACGGGCGCACCGTCCCCGGCGGCTGATACACCAGCTTCGGGTCGATCTCCACCGGCAACGGCATGATGTTGCCGAGCCGCTGCGCTTCGACGAATCGGGGGACCCAGTCGTTCTTCGGTTCGTTGAGCTCGCGCGGTAGCGTCGCGTATCCGCCGACGTCGAGCTGCGTCAGGTCCACCGCCGGCGCGGCCGCTTCTGTGTCGGACCCGCAGCTCGTGGCCGCCAAGGCGCAGGCGAACAGCAGGGCGACCCCCGCCCGGAAACGATGCGATCTCGCGGTGAGCTGCACGCTCCCCCCTTTGCTCGAGTGTGTCAGCCGGATAGTACTGCACCGTAGCGATATGCGAATGTGATCTCGGGTGCACAGCCGGCCGATGAGTTCGTCCGGTCTCCTCGGCCGAATTCACCAAGGCCGGCTATTGGCGAGCAGCGCGTACTGGGCGGCGACTCGTTGCTTGACGTCGACCAGCTGCCCGCTCTGAACCTGTGCGACGTAACGGTCGTACTGGACGACGCAGACGTACTTGTTGTCCGAGTCGGCGGGTGTGGAGTCCTCGCTGCAGCGGGTATCCGGTACGTCTGCCGGTGCGTCGATCGGCGTCCATCCGCTCGACTTCAGCCGGGTGCCGGCGAATTTCGCCGCTGATTCGGCGTCCCGCGTCCGCCAGAGGTAGGTGTCATCGGCGATGGAGATGCGGTCGGTGCCGCTGTCTTCCATGGCCTTCTGTGTCTCGGCCGGCTCGCTCGCCCAGTGCAGAATGCCTCGCGGTGTATGGACCGCGACACTGCCGACCCTCGGCGACATGAAGAAGTCCTCCGAGGTCAGCGTTCGCTGGAACATCGACTCCGGATCGAACGGGAGCGCAGCCACCTCACGCCTGGACAGCGGCGGCAGCTTCTCCAGCAGCGGCACCTGTACCGCATAGGTCTTCTCGGCGAGGTCCGTCAGCGAATCCAGGTCCGGAGACGGCCAGTCGATCAGCATGGTGATCACGTAGCTGCCGACGGCCATCGTCGTCCCGAGAGTGGGAACGCCCGGACGCCAATGGGAATGAGCGTCGGGGTATTTCTTCAGCGCCACCGGCTTGTTCTGGTCGGGCGAGACCGCGAAATCGGTCTGGTCCAGCTCACGTGCGGCGGCCTCGGCCGCCTTGTCATCGGGGAATTGGAGGACACCGATGGTGATCGCCGTTTCACCCATTGATTTGTCGCCGGCCTTGGCTCGGTCCGCCGAGGTTATGCCGAGACCGAACATGAAATTGTGCCGTTCCAGCACCGGTCGGTTGACGTCGGCGAGCAGATCGGTGGCCGCCTCGGCATCCCCGAATTCCTTGACTCCGCGGTTGTACTTCAGCTTCGGGTCGATGTCGATCCCGTTGACGACGTGGTCCGACAGCCGCATGATCGCCAGCTCGACACCGTCGAGCAAGGTGTGGGTGTACTCCCAGCGAAGATCGAGCGGCGTGGTCGGGTAGCTGCCGATATCGAACCCGCGGACGTCGACCTCACCTGGTACCGCCGTTCCCGGCACTGATGAGCAGCCGGTCACAGCGGCGGTCGCGGCGATGGCGAGGGCGGCGCACCGGACGGTGGACGTTCTCAGAATGTTTCGAATTCGCATGTGCCGCAGCCCTACTTCGACTTCGAGTTGGCCAGGATGGCGTACTGGGCGGATATCCGTTGCTGGGCATCCAGCAGCTGCTCGGACCCCATGAACGCGTAGTAGCGGTCGTAGGCGACGTGGCAGTAGAACCGGATCGCGCCCTCAGCGGGCCCCTTGTACTCCATGCAGGTGGCCTGCGGCAGACCCTTCGGCGACGGTGTGCTGCGGAAGAAGTGGGTGAGTTCGGCGGACTTGTCTTTGAGCTGCTGTGCGGATTCCGCATCGGCGGCCCGGTACAGCTCGCCGGCGTCGTAAGCGACCCGGTCGACGCCCGCGTCGGTGAGTTCCTGCTTCCGTTTCACCGGGTCGGTCGGGAAATTCAATGAACCATGCAGGTCGTAGGTTCCCGGGACGTTCATGAATGAATCACCCTCGGGGCGGCGCAGCGAGATGGACCGCATGCCATCCGGGTCGATCGAGGTCTCCATGAACTTCTCCGGCGGCGTCGGCTCGAACTTCTCCAGGCTGGTGCTCGTCGCGGCGATGGCCTTCTCCGACAGCGTCGACAAGCCGGGCAGATCGGATTCGCCCAGCATCTTGGCCTCGGCGTTGTAGGCGATCGTGACGATGACGAATTCGTCCTTGGCAATCCACGAAACCAGCGTCTGCATTCCGGGCTGCCACCGCACATGAGCCGCGGGGTATGCGTCCAACTTCGCCGGTTCGACCGGGAAGTCCTCGTCACGGAAGAACTGGGCGCGCGACAGGTTCGCCGCCGCATCGGTCGCCGACTTCGCGTCCGGAAAGATGAGGACATTGCTCGACAGCGTGGAAGCCAGGGCCGGAGACTTGCTCGACTGCGCTGTGGCGGAGAACCCGGAGATGAACCCCTTCGCGTCGTTGGCGAAGTTCACCTCACTGATCCAGCGGTGGATCGGGCTGAGGTGGGACTCACCGGGCAGCAGAAATGTATGCGTAGCGGGCCCCTGGTACACGAACTTCGGGTCGATCTCCACCGGTAGCGGCATGATGTTGCCGAGCCGTTGTGCCTCGACGAGCCGGGGCACGACGTCGTTCTTCGGCTTGCCGATGTCGCGAGGCAACGTCGCGTATCCGCCGACGTCGAGCTTGGCCAAGTCCACGGCCGGTGCGGCCGCCTCGGTGTCGGCCCCGCAGCTCGTCGCAGCCAACGCGCAAGCGAACAGTAGGACGATGCCCGTCCGGAAACGATGAGATCCCACGGTGAGCCGCACGCTCCCCCCTAACTCGAGTGTGTCAGGCGGGATAGTACTGCACAGGTACGACAGCGGATCGCGCTCGCGGGTCGATCACTGCCGATCAGCGCCTTGATAGCGAACGCGTCTCAGTCGATCAGGGGCCGTCGGCGCGCGGACTCCGGACGAACCACGGGTAAGCGGGCCGGTGATGTTCGCATTGCAATACTCTGGTCTGGTGGCGACGATCCAGCATTCCGCACCAGGGGAAGGCCGATACCGTTGAAGGATCGGCAGGTGGAGGTTGTCGCCGGGAACCACGCCGCGGCTCGGGTCGCGGGCGCGGTGGTGGTCGTCGCACATCGGGATCGGGGTAAACCCAGCCAGGAATCTTCTGCTGTTCGCGCCCTGGAATCACTGGCCGAGCTGGTCACCGAGGCTGTCGAGCAGCAACCGAGCGGCCCCGGCGCGCTGGTCGCGCGCAATGCGACGCGCTGGCTGATGAAAGACGCCGAGCAGATCAGCCCCGGGCGCCCGATCGACTTCGGCATTCTGTCGCCCGCCGAGAACGGCGGGGTGGCGATCTTCCTGCACGGCGCGGTGACGGCGGTACTGGCGGGGGAGCAGATCGAGCGGTATCGCGGCAGCGATGCGGCGTTCACCGTCGACCGGGTCGCCTCGGTGCCCTCGCGTGCGGTGGCGTTGTTCGTCGACGACACCACGGGACGCGTTCCCGAGCTGCCCACCGAACGCGGAATCGGCTGGCTGGTCGAAGGTATCGCCCAGGCCGACGGAATGATCGTCTGGTCGGATGAGGTGCGCGCCCATGGGCCCCGCACGGTGAATGTGGAGGCGACCGAGGGCGGCTCACATCGCCGTGCCACCCCACCGCCGCTGCCGACCGCGCGCATCGACCAGGAGCGCTCACCGGAACCCGTTGCGGCGCAATCCTCGCCGGTGGACCCGAATGTGACGCCGACCCAGGCCGCTACCTCGATGCTCGACCTGAGCGACGGCCAGGAACCGCCCGCCGAGCCCGAATCGATCGAACACCGCGGAACCGATCCGTCGCCGCGCCCCGATCCTCAGCTGCAGCGTCGACTGGAGGCGACGGCGCGCGCCACCACGATCGCGGTGAAGGTCATGGGATTCAAATGCGCCCGTGCGCATCCGAGCGATCCACGCGCCGCGTTCTGCACGGTCTGCGGTATGCCGGTCGATCAGACCCAGGCGATGACCGAGGTGGTGCGTCCGCCGCTCGGCGTGCTTGTACTCGATGACGGGATGACGTTCATGCTCGCCGCCGACGCCGTCATCGGACGCGACCCGGAGCATTCCGAGCAGGCCCGGCGCGGCCTCATCCCGCTCAAGATCGAGGACAACTCGGGCGGCATGTCCCGCGCGCACGCGGAGATCGTGCTGGTGAATTGGGATGTGACGTTGGTGGACCGTGGCTCGACCAACGGAACCAGGACTCGGGTCGCCGGCTATCGCGACTGGGTGCGCCTGACCCCGAATCAGCCGATGGTGCTGCTGCCCGGCACCGAGATCATGATCGGCAACCGGGTACTGCGTTTCGATCCGGCGGCCCCGCCCCCGTTCGGCTGAGCGGTTCCGTCAGGAGTACCGCGACATGCAGGTGGTCTCGCCGTTGAGTACCCCGGCGCGGAAGGCGTCCACCCTGGCGAAACCACTCGGCACGGTCTGTCCCTTGATGTCGCTGGCGGCCAGACCGTCGGTGAGCAGTCCGGATACCGCCTCGTCCAGATCGCCCGCGGCCAGCGTGATATCGCCTTCCGAGGAAGGCCTGCCCGGTTCGGCGAGCTTGCCGGTGACAACACCGGACAGGCAGGCCGAACGCAATCCGGTCTTGGCGCCGACGAGCTGCTGTCCGTGGTCGCGCTGTACGGCGAGTGCGTATCGGGCGATGAAGACGACGTAGCCGTTGTAGTCGCCGGTCACTTTCACCGGCAGCGGATCGTCCGGATCGGTGTCGGAGGTGCCGCGCTCGGCCAGCCCGGGGATATCGGTGGCGATGGTGTTGCTGGCGGGGCAGTAGCTGACCGGTTCGGTGGTGGTGCCGTTGGTGCAGTCGACCGTCGCGCCGCCGTAGCTGTAGGTGGGGCCGGCGTCGATCGGCAGGATGGCGGCGAGTGCCTTGGTCAGCTCGATCAGGTTCTCTTTGGTGATCGGGTATTCGCCGCGGCCGGAATCGCCTTCGAAGCTCTGCGGCAGATCGCCACGGCGCTGCTCGATCTCGCCCATATCGATGGCCTTGCAGCCCTTGGGGCCGTCGGTGAAACCGATCTGCACCGCGGTGACTCGTTCGAAGGCCGAACCGTGCACGCTCTCCGGATCGTCGGGGTCGGAGTCGCGGATGGCGACGGTCGCGGCCAGGACCGAATTGAGGCCGTCGGAGGTGTTGATGGTGAAGTGCTCGGACTTACCTTCGGCGACATGGCGCATGAAGGCGCCGGCGAAGCAGTCGGCCTGCTGTTCCTTGACGATGACCGGATCTTTGCGGCCGACGATCTTGGACATGGTCTGGATCGCGTGCCCGTACTCGTGCGCCAGCACCATGACCACCGACATCTTGCCGAAGGTCTCCTCCATGGTGGGAAGCAGCAGCGAGCGGTCCCAGCCGATGGAATTGTCGAGCCTGCAGTAGGCGGCATTGACCAGTCGGTAGGTGGTCTCGGTGCAGAATTCGACCGAGTCGTTCTTACTGGCCTTGGCGCTCCAGGAGATCAGCTTGTCGACCGGCTCGAACTCGCCGTCGAATTCGTTGGGGTACTCGGCCGCCCAGTAGGTCTGGATGTCCTCGACGGCGTTGAGCGCCAGCTGGTCCACATCGCCGCCGTCACCGTTGCGTGCGGTCAGCGAGCTGTCCGGGGCGTCGGGACGCGGGCCGCTCGGGCCGCTGGTTGTCGGCAATCCGGCCACTTTGAACGGATCGTCGTAGATGGAGACGGCGCGTCCGTCCACGGATCGGGTGCATCCCGCGAGTGCAGCCACAGCGCACAGCACGGCGATGATGACGGCGATCCCACGACGTTGCCGCATCTTTCTCCCCCTCGTCGGCCGGTCGGTCAGTGTTTCGGTCGCCGGAACGGGGCATGGCGCATCGGGGGCACCGCCGATGTCCGGGTGATGGAATAGTATCCGCTGCATGTCTTCACCGGGGGCGCAGACCATCACCGTGCGCCATGATGGAACCGAACGAGTATTCGATTCGAGCCAGCAGGTCACGATGGGCCGCGCGCCGGAAGTGATGCTGTTCGTGGACAGTCCGCTGGTCTCACGGGTGCACGCGATCCTCGCCTGGCAGGGGGGTGCCTGGGTGCTGCGCGACAATGGCAGCACCAACGGTGTGTTCGTCGAGGCGGCCCGGCTCAGCCGCCCCGTATCCATCGACCGGCCTACTCAGGTGCGTCTCGGTGACGCGATCACCGGTCCACTGTTGCATCTGGTGCCCGCGGTCCCGCAGGCTCGTCCGCCGCAGCATCAGTCGCAGCCGCCGCGCACGGGGTTGCGTCCGCCGCCCGCGCCACCGCAGCGTCCGCAGTCCGGCCCGCAGTCGGGCGCGAATCGGGTCTCCGGATTCCACAGTCAGCCGCAGCCGCAGGCGCAGCCGAACATCAATATGACGACCAAGGCCGACACCTCGGCGCTGCCGCCGGTACGGGCGAGGCCGTCGACCTCGCCCGTCGCGCGGGCGGACCGGCTGCCCTCCGGTGGGCTCAAGATCGGCCGTACCGCCGACAACCAGATCGTGGTCAACGATCCGCTGGCCTCGCGCAGCCATGCCCGGCTGATGGCGGGCTCGCAGGGCCTCACGATCGAGGACCTCGGGTCCGCCAACGGCACCTTCGTCAACGGTGTCCGCCAGCAGAGTTCGGTGCTGCGTGAGCGCGACATCATCACCATCGGCAATATCGACTTCGTCGTCCAGCAGGGCACCCTGGTCCACCGGCAGCGTCCGGTCGCCGAACAGGGTCTGCATGTGCACGGAGTCGGGTTCACCGTCGAGGGCAACAAGCAGCTGCTCGTCGACGTCAATTTGCAGGCAGGCCGTGGCACGTTGACCGCGCTGATCGGTCCGTCGGGTGCGGGTAAGTCGACGCTGTCCAAACTGATCGCGGGCAACACCCATCCCTCCGGCGGTGTGGTCACCTTCGAGGGCCGCAATCTGCACGCCGAAT
This sequence comes from Nocardia sp. NPDC059180, assembly GCF_042754945.1. Taxonomy (NCBI): domain Bacteria; kingdom Bacillati; phylum Actinomycetota; class Actinomycetes; order Mycobacteriales; family Nocardiaceae; genus Nocardia; species Nocardia sp. NPDC059180. Next base: position 230,501 of record NZ_JBHZBU010000009.1, on the reverse strand, counting down.
ACGAGGCGCTGCGCTCCCGGATCGGCATGGTCCCGCAGGACGACGTGCTGCATCGCCAGCTCACCGTCCGCCAGGCCCTCGGCTTCGCCGCCGAACTTCGCCTGCCGCCCGATACCTCGAGCGCCGACCGGCAGCAGGTCATCGACGGTGTGCTCAAGGAACTTTCGCTCACCGAGCACGCCGATACCAGGGTGGACCGCCTGTCCGGTGGTCAGCGCAAGCGTGCCTCGGTGGCGTTGGAACTGCTGACCGGTCCGTCGCTGCTGATCCTGGACGAGCCGACGTCCGGTCTGGACCCGGCGCTGGACCGCCAGGTCATGGTGATGCTGCGCGAGCTGGCCGACGCGGGCCGCGTCGTCATCGTGGTGACGCACTCGGTCGCCTGCCTGGATATGTGCGATCAGGTCGTGTTGCTGGCGCCGGGCGGTAAGACGGCCTACGCGGGCAACCCCGCCGGGGTCGGCGGAGCACTCGGGACCAGCGACTGGGCGGAGATCTTCGCCAATGTCGCGGCGAACCCGGATCAAGCGTTCGCGGCGTATCGGTCGCGGCAGGCGTTCGTGCCGCCACCGCCACCGCCTGCACCGATGCGGCATGGCGGGATGGGCAGCCCGCCGCAATCGAGTGGGTGGCGGCAGTTCTCCACCCTGGTGCGGCGCCAGGTCCGATTGATCCTCGCCGACCGCGGCTACCTCGCGTTCCTGGTGATCCTGCCGTTCGTCCTCGGTGTGCTGACACTGGTGGTGCCCGGCGACAACGGGTTCGGGGCAGGACCCCAGGTGCCGGTTCCCGGGCCGAATGGTGAGCAGCTGTTCGTCCATCAGGGCGGCGGGGAAACTCAGCAGCTGCTGGTGGTCCTGGTTCTCGGCGCCTGCTTCATGGGTTCGACCCTGACGGTGCGTGATCTGGTCGGCGAGCGAACCATCTTCTACCGCGAGCGGGCCGTCGGTTTGCTGCCCTCGGCGTATGCCATGGCCAAGATCGTGGTCTTCAGCATCGCGGCGTTCCTGCAGTCGGCGGTGCTCATCGGCATCGCGCTGGCAGGTAAGACGCCGCCGGGCGCGGGGGCGTTGATACCGTCCGGCAGCCTCGAGTTGTATTTCGGTGTCGCCTTGACCGCGGTGTCGTGTGTGGTCGTCGGTCTGGCGTTGTCGACACTGGCCAAGTCCAACGAACAGGTCATGCCGCTGCTGGTGGTGACGATCATGGTCCAGCTGGTGATGGCGGGCGGCATGATCCCGGTCACCGACCGCGTCGTGCTCGAGCAGCTGTCCTGGCTGTTCCCCTCGCGCTGGGGCTATGCCGCCGCGGCGTCGACCGTCGACATCAAGACCTTGTTCGCCAATGCGCAGCCCGACAATCTCTGGGAGCACAGCGCGGGTATCTGGTTGCTGAACATGACCATGCTTCTTGTGGTGACCGCGATCCTCTCGGCGCTCACCTGGCATCGGCTGCGGCTGAAGAAGACCGCCTCGTGACCGGGCGTGTCCTCGCAGGTAGCGGCCGGTCTGCCGGTGCGGCGAGCGTGTCGCGCGTACAGCAGGCACACTGATGCCTGTGACGGTGCGAGTAGGGGCGGTACATCTCGGGTGGGATGTGGTGTCCGTGGCCGCAGGCGGTGGGGGCACCCCGATCCGCCCGGTCCAGGTCGATGGAAGTTATACGACGCCGGCATATCTGCTGGCCGATGCCTCGGGGCGGTTGCATACCGCAGGTGTGGATCGTCAGCGTCCCGATCTCGGCATGGCCATTGCCGATGTGCGCGACATTCTCGGACATCAGCAGATCGTCATCGCCGGGGCCACTTGGCCCGCCGAACTGGTGTTCCGGGCTCGGCTCTACAACCCCATGGCCTCGGTCGGTAAGTATCTGCGCGGCAAGCCCGACGTGGTGGCGTTGCCGTACCCGGACGGCTGGCCGGATGAGAAGGTCGACGCCTACTGCGAGCTGGTCGAGCAGCTCGACGTCACCGTCGAGCCGCTCCCGGAGTCGGTCGCGCTGTCGGGCTATGTGCGCGCGCTCGGTCTCGTTCGTGCTCCGGACCGCCACAACCGCCGGGGCGTCGGCGCGACCGGCGTGTACTCCGACGGTCGCACCGTGCTGGTGGTCGCGGTGCACGCCGATGACGAACAGCCCACCGAATCGGTCGACGTCGCGATTTCCCCCGAGGCCACCCGCGACGCCCGCTCCGCCGACGACGCCGTGATCGAGGTCATGGCCGCCGCCCGCGCGATCGGCGCCGACACCTCCACGGTGCTGCTGGCCGGAAACGTGTGCTTCAACGATCCGATCCGGCTCGCGTTCCAGAACCACCTCGGCCAGCGGCTGCACAGCGCCGACCATCCCATGCATGCGCTGGTGCTCGGTGCCGCGCATCTGCTGCTCAGCGAGGGCGACGAGGCGGAACCGGAGACCGGCGGCAGGCATGCCGACCCGCGGCAGGAACCGGCGCCGCGTCCCCCGGCGCCGCCACGTCAGGAGCCGCCGCGTCAGCCGCAGCCCCAGCACCGGCAGCCGCCGCCCGCCCCGCAGCGTCCGCCGATGCAGCAGGAACCGCCGCGTTCGCAGACCTCGGAGATGCGGGACCGGCCGCCGATGACCGAAGGTAGGCATCGGCAAGGCGCTCCGCTGGGTGACAGCGACGTCGCGATGGTCCGTGCCGGCGAAACCGGCGGACCTCTGACGTCGGATCGACCCGACCCGGGCAGCCGATTCACGCGGCCGCCGGAGCCGGGGGATCAGTCCGGTGGGCCGCCGCCCTACGCGCCGCCCGGCCAGGAACGTGCCGGATGGACGGGTTCATCGCAAGCCCGAGGCCAGGACGACCACCCGGACCGTAAGGGCAGGGTGCGGAACATGATGACGGGCAACGCGTTCGGCGCCCAGGCGGTGGCCGGTGCGTTCGCGCTGGCGGCGTTCGCGCTGGCGCCCGGCGCCGGAGCGGTCGAACTCGTCGCGGCAGCGGTCGACACAGATCCGGCGCCGGTGGCCTGCTCGCTCACTCCGGAAGCGCTCCTCGAACCCCAGTCGGGCATCTCCTCGGTCCGTGGTACCTCACTGACCGAATGCAGTCAGCCGGGCGTCAACACCCTGCGCTACCTGGTGCCGGGCCCGCCGGGAGCCGCCGACTTCGGGCCGCCGGTCGATATCTGAGCCGCGGTTTCGTCGCGGCCATACCCGACTGGTATCGTGACCAGCTGGTGTGTGGCATGCCGAGGCCCGGGTCTCAACCGGCCGCCGGGAACAACCTCGACCGCACACCAGGCCGGCAGCACCGACGACAGACAGGGAAGCACTGTGCCTACGTACAGCCCGAAGGCGGGTGACGTCACCCGTAAGTGGTACGTCATCGACGCCACTGACGTAGTGCTCGGCCGTCTTGCCGTTCAAGCAGCGACTCTGCTGCGTGGCAAGCACAAGCCGACCTACGCTCCGCACGTCGATGGTGGCGATTTCGTCATCATCATCAACGCTGACAAGGTTGCCATCAGCGGCAACAAGAAGCAGGACAAGCTCATCCACCACCACTCCGGACACCCGGGCGGCCTCAAGTCGCGCACTGTCGGTCAGGTGCTGGAGTCGCGGCCCGATCGTCTCGTGGAGAAGGCCGTCAAGGGCATGATCCCGAAGAACAAGCTCGGTAACGCGATCGCAGGCAAGCTGAAGGTGTACGCCGGCCCGAACCATCCGCACACTGCCCAGCAGCCCGTTCCGTTCGAGATCAAGCAGGTGGCCCAGTGACCGCTCCCGAGGAATTCAACGAGGAATACGTCGTCGAGGACACCACCGTTGAGGTGGTCGAGGACGGCGCCGGTTACGAAGAGGCCGGTTTCGAGTCCGACGAGGCTTACGTCCCCGTCGTGATCGACCGTCCGGTGCAGACCGTCGGCCGCCGTAAGGAAGCCGTCGTCCGCGTCCGGCTGATGCCGGGCACCGGTAACTTCGTGCTCAACGGCCGCACCATCGAGGATTACTTCCCGAACAAGGTGCACCAGCAGCTGGTCAAGTCCCCGCTGGTCACCGTCGAGCGCACCGAGAACTTCGACGTGCACGCTCGCCTGGTCGGTGGCGGCCCGTCGGGTCAGGCAGGCGCGCTGCGTCTGGCCATCGCCCGTGCGCTGATCGAGGTCACCCCCGATGATCGCCCCGCCCTGAAGCGGGCCGGCTTCCTGACTCGTGACCCGCGTGCCACCGAGCGTAAGAAGTACGGTCTGAAGAAGGCCCGTAAGGCGCCTCAGTACTCGAAGCGCTGATTTTCGCATCGTCGACTGTCCGCTTCCGGCACCGTGCAGGTGCCGGAAGCGGTACGGTCGGCGCGGCACCTGTACGAGAGCAGGCTTCCAGCAACGCTGGGCGCCTGCTCTCGTGCTGTATATAGGCTGCGTGCGCGGGGCGGTCGCGTTCGGAGCAGGATTCATCGATCGAGGGGCGAGGTATGGGACGTCTGTTCGGCACCGATGGGGTTCGCGGGCTGGCCAATGAATCGTTGACACCGGAGCTTGCGCTGCGCGTGTCCGGAGCGGCGGCACAGATTCTGAGCCGCGGCAAGAAGCGGGCGCTCGCCGTCGTCGGGCGTGATCCCCGGGCCAGCGGCGAAATGCTGGAAGCCGCCGTCACCGCGGGGTTGACCGCCGCCGGGGTCGACGTGCTGTCGGTCGGTGTGCTGCCGACCCCTGCCGTCGCCTACCTGACCGGCCTCTACGACGCGTGCCTCGGCGTGATGATCTCCGCCTCGCACAATCCCATGCCCGACAACGGGATCAAGATCTTCGCCGCCGGTGGGCACAAGCTCGACGACGCCATCGAAGACCGGATCGAGGCCGTGATGGCCGAGGCGCCGGTGCGCCCGACCGGTGCGGGCATCGGCCGGGTGGTCGGTTCCTCGGGTGTGCGCGATCACGGATTCGCCATTCCTGATCAGTACAGCGTCGCCGGCACCCATGAGCGCTATGTCGAACATCTGGTGGAGGCGACCGGGCAGGAGCTCAACGGCCTCACCGTCGTCGTCGACTGCGCGCACGGTGCGGCCTCCGAGGTGGGTCCGGCCGCGTATCGGGAAGCAGGCGCGACCGTCATCGCGATCAGCGCCGACCCCGACGGCCTCAACATCAACGACGGCTGCGGCTCCACCCACCTCGACCAGGTGCGCCGCGCCGTCCGTGAACACGGCGCCGACCTCGGCCTGGCTCATGACGGTGACGCCGACCGCTGCCTGGCCGTCGACGCCGACGGCAATGTCGTCGACGGCGACGCCATCCTCGCGATCCTCGCGCTCGCCATGCGCGATGCCGGCGAGCTCGCCGAGAACACCCTCGTCGCCACCGTCATGAGCAACCTCGGCCTGCACATCGCCATGCGCGAGGCCGGAATCACCATGCGCACCACCGCCGTCGGCGACCGCTACGTGCTCGAGGAACTGCGCCGTGGCAAGTTCACGCTCGGTGGCGAACAGTCCGGTCACGTGGTGTTCCCCGCACACGGCACCACCGGCGACGGCATCCTCACCGGTCTGAAACTCATGGCCCGCATGGCCGTCACCGGCCGCACCCTCGCGGATCTGGCATCAGTGTTGCAGACCGTCCCGCAGATCTTGGTGAACGTTCCTGTCAACGACAAGGCCGCCGTCATGGCCGCCACCGACGTCCTCGACGCCGTCGCCGAAGCCGAACGGGTGCTCGGTGAGACCGGTCGAGTCCTGTTGCGCCCCAGCGGGACCGAACAACTGGTCCGGGTGATGGTCGAAGCCACAGACCTCGGCCAGGCTCAGCGTTTGGCCGATGATATGGCCGAGCGGGTCGCGGCGGTTCAGCGGGTTTCGGCGCCCTCGCACTGAGTGTTGCCGTCGTCTGCGCAACGGCGAACCGGTATACCCGCAGCGCAATCGCGTTGAACATGGACGTTGTGCCGCATTTCCGCTGGTCTGTCGGTCGGTCGGCCGTATCCTCCGACTCATGGCTCATGAGCCGTTGCCCACTCGCCGCCCGATCTTCGGGCACCGTGCTGTAGCTCTGATGTGCCTGGTCGCGCTGGCCATAGTCGGCACGCTCACGCCCCCGTTTCACTGGGCCTCGACCACGCTGGTCGTACTCATCGGCCTCGCGGCGCTGGTCCTGGCACTTTTTCCGCCCTCGACCGTCCGATTCCCATCGGTTGGCCGGACGGACGGTGGCGAGATGGGCGGCACCTCCGATCGTGGGTCGGTGCCGGTATCCGATCGACCCGGCATGTCGACTTCTGGGGTGCCGCGGCCCGAGCAAAGAGCGGGCTCGGGTGCCGCTGAACCCGGCTCGATCGAGGATGTGCCCGATTCGCTGCGCGCCAAGGCAATGCGCAGGGGAGTGGTGGTCTGGTGGACGCTGCTGGCGGCAATCCTCGCCTGGCAGGGCTATGCCTATGTGCGGCAACCGGATCGGTCGATCGCGCACTACGACTATCCGACGCTGTCGACGTTGATAGATCCGGTTCTGGAACAGGGACCGCTGCGGTTGCTGGGATGGCTGGCGTGGCTCGCGGCCGGCTGGTGGTTGGTGCGGCGATGACCGACAGGGCGGTGATCATCACCGGTTTCGCGATCCTTCTCGGCATCGCGCTGGCCCTCACGGCCGTGGCGCATCTACGCCGCGACAGCCTCGCGTCACTCGGTGTGGTCGTCGCCCTCGCGCTACGCACAAGGACCGCCCGCCTACTCACCCTGCCGCTGTGGTTCTGGCTCGGCTGGCATTTCCTGGCCCGTTGAGCCCCGGCCGGTGTATCCGACGGCTATGCCGCGTAGGACCCGCGGCCCACGTCGTATCCGTGATGGGTTTGCGTTCAGGTGTTGATGACATCAACCCCAACAGGGCTGCGATGGTCGCGCCTGGCGTGACTCAGCGGTGCCCGCCGGAGTGGTCGTGGGCGCAGGTATCGGTGCGACGGCCGTCTGTGCCGGCAGCCGCCTGCCCCGCGCCGTGGCCCTCCAGGGCCGCGAACGGTCCACACTTGTGGGCGGTGATCCACACGTGGACCATCGGGTTGCCCGCGCCGGGGTTGACCGAGTTGGGCGGGCAGTTGCCCTGTTCGTCGGTGACACCGGCGACCTGCGGACCGTTGTCGCCGGCCTTCCAGCAGAGGTTGTCGTGGACGTGCCACTGCATCAGCGGCCCGCCGTAGTCCACCAGCTCGGGGTCGTCGATCGTCTTGTCCTTGGCGATGTACATGGCCGAGACCAGCGTCCGATCGGCGCCGTCGACCCGGTAGACCAGCGATTCAGGGTAGGAGGCGTCGAGGAATCGGTCATCGCGGATGTAGCCGGCATTGATGTAGTGCTCGTAACCGGTGGCCGAGTCGCCGATGGAGCGGAAACCCAGCGCGCCGACCGAATTGACGTCGGCGAACGCGGGCAGCTGGTCGAGGGTGCTGCGAATCAGGGCGGTCGCGCGCTGCTCCTGCGCGGCGGTTACGCCTGGTACGCCGGACACGTCGATCGGAGTCGCCGGATCCCAGGGCCGCGGCCATGCGTCGCCGGTCCCGTGGTCGCCGCCGCCCTGGCTGTGGCCGCCGCCGGTTCCATGGTCGCCGCCGTGGCTGTGATCGCCACCGGCGGCAGCATGAGTGTGGTCGCCGCCCTCGCCGTGGCTGTGCACATGTCCGGCGCCGCCGAGCATCGCCGCGACAGCGAGGACACCGGCCAGACCGGCGGCGGTCGCGGTCGATGCCATCGGCAGTTTGGCCCCTGGCCGCACCAGGGCGACGGTCGCACCAGCGATCGCGAGCACCCCCAGCGCCGCGCACGCACTGTCGAGGAACTGCGGCGCCTCGGCCGTACCGAGACCGTCAGGCCACGGCAGCCCCGCGAACCGGGTGTACCCCCAGATCCCCACCGCGCCGAGGTTCACCCCGATCACCATGACCGGCATGGCCTTTCGCGTACTCACCGACGCCAGCAGCCCGACCACGCACTGTGCCGCCGCCAGCACCACCATCAGCCGGGCGAGCGTGGTGTGCTCGGTATGCAGCCCCGCGGCGAACACGTGCAAAGCACCCGCCCCGATCGATGCCGCCCCACCCAGCAGCAGGAACCCGTTGCGCTCACCGGCCATGTTCGATCTCCTCATTGCTCACCGCGAACTCTACGGGGCCGGGTCGCGGTCGCGCGTCGGCGATTCATGAGGGAACTCTGTGGTTTCCAGGTCGGGGGCGAGGGACGACTATCCAGTTCGGAATCGAGGACGGTCTGCGTCTCGACAGCCATAAACGCCAGAGTTCCTTGGCGCTCTTCGGGCGGCAGAGTCCGGCGGTCATATCGCTCGGTCGGTCAGAACTGGCCGACCAGGAACCCGGCGAACAAGACCAGGAAACCGCCGATCTCTCCGGCGATGAGCGCGAACATGGTCAGGCGCAGGCTCGTGTCGATATCGCCGTGGAACTGGTTGGTGGTGTCGCGACGGTAGCCGTGCCAGGCGTAGGTGGCGATGGCGCCGACGAAGAACGCGAAGACGACGGCATCGGCGATCAGGTTCACCGCCGTCGGCCAGGCGCTCAGCTCGGTGAAAACGGCCAGGACCAGGCCGGCGAAGGCGTACATGAGTGCCGCGCGGTGGGCGATATCGACGTAGATGTGGGCGGCGCCTTCGGGCGAGGTGCGGATGCCGTGGTACTTCCAGGTGCCCAGGACCAGGGCGGACAGGAAGATGAGGCCCGTGGCGACGAGCGTCAGGCGGGTGTCGATCCCCAACGCGAGGTCGGCCGATGCGCCATGCGCCAGGACCTGCTGCAAACCTTCGGTACCACTCACGACCTCAACCTAGCGGTAGGGTCGTTTGGCCTGAAACGGAGACGGTACGGAGCGTAAAGGCGGCAGCTACCGGAATGTCCGCTAGTGCGCCGCCCCTTCAGGGCGGTGGTGAAGGCGGACGCGGAGGGCCGTCAAGGCCCGAGCGTGCCCTAGACCGGTAGGTTCTGCTGTTCCGGTCTCGCAAGGACAACCGGCAGTCGATCCGGTTCACCCGCAATGCCCGGTTCGCGGTGACGGCGGGCGGGAAGCTGCGGTTGCCGAAGATCGGCGACGTCGCGGTCCGTTGGTCGCGGGAGTTGCCGTCGGCCCCGTCGTCGGTCACGGTCGTCAAGGACGCGGCGGGCCGGTATTTCGCGTCGTTCGTGGTCGAAGTGGACAATGAACCGTTACCCACTTCGGACTCCGAGGTCGGTATCGACCTCGGGCTGACCACGTTCGCGGTCTTGTCGAACGGCAAGACGATCGCCTCGCCGAGATTTCTGCGGCAAGCCGAACACCGGTTGCGGAAGGCGCAACAGGCGTTGTCCCGCAAACAGAAGAGTTCCGCGAACCGAGCGAAGGCCCGTGTCCGGGTCGCGAAAGCGCACGCGAAAGTAGCCGACACCCGGCGAGATTGGGCGCACAAGCAGTCCAGGACGATCATCCGCGACAACCAAGCGGTGTACGTCGAGGACCTGTGCGTGAAGGGTTTGGCTCGCACCCGGCTGGCGAAGTCGGTGCACGACGCCGGGTGGGGCATGTTCACCCGCATGCTCGAGGAGAAAGCCGCCCGATACGGGCGCACCTTCGCCCGGGTGGACCGCTGGTTCCCGTCCACCCGCCTGTGCTCGGTGTGCGCAGTCGTGAGCGAGAAGAAACCCCTACACGTCCGCGAATGGACCTGCGTGTGTGGCACGACCCACGACCGCGATCTGAACGCGGCCGTTAACATCTTCGCCTGCGGGAGCATGCACTGGATGCCGTTGACAGTTCGGCAGGTAGCAAAGGAGTTTCTGGCGTGACAGTTGACCTAGCCCATGCCCGTTGGTTCAAGAGCAGTCGGAGTCAACCAACGGGCGAGTGCGTCGAAGTCGACTTCCTCGATAACGACCTCGTCGGCGTCCGCGACTCCAACAACCCGGCAGGCGCCGCCCTCGTCTTCGCCCCCAGCGACTGGGAAGCCTTCACCACCGGAATCACCACCGGCAAGTTCGACCGCTCCTGAGTGACGGGCGCGGGACGTGAGCCTCGAGCCCAACTAAGACCCGAGGCTCACGTCCGGCTGCTCCCGTACTCGCAGGACTTCATGCCCGACGTTCACGTCCAGGCCGAATAGCCGAAGGCGCTCTGGCCGATTCGTCCATCGGGAATCGGCGTGCCAGACAAGGTGTCTGGAGTATTCGACCGAGTCGTCGGGATGCTCCGTATTCCGGGGCTTACACGGCTCAGCCGCAGTGGGTAGGGCCGTTCGGCGACCAGGCGCTCGTCCTGCCGTTGTGCTGGGCGGAACCTCCCCACCGGATGCATTTGCCTGCGGCATCCACCTTCACGGGACCGGCATAGTATGCGAACTGCCCGTAGTCGACCTGAGGATTGGTGTTCCAGAGTCCAACCTCAGCCGAGGTCCATGTCTTTTTCCCGATGTCGAGCTTCTTCCAGGTGACGACACAGTTCGTTCTGCCGTTGTAGAGCAGATAGACGGTGGCGTAACCATCCAGGTTGTGGCTGTCGATAACGTGATAGCTACCGCCTCCACACGCCGCCGCCGGGGATGACGCGGCGTTCGCTGGGGCGGCCATGGTCAGCGATCCGGCGAGAATTGCCGCTACGGCAAGGCCGAGCCGGGCTCCGTTTTTGAGCACACGCATTGTTCAACAGTCCTTCCAACACACAATCGATCGCGCATACGGGCAACGTCACATTGGCGATCGGTTACCGCATGGCAATCGGTGATCCTGCCAAGCTCCGGCGACGAACAGGATGAGGAAGATTCCCAGCAGTGGGAGGTGCTCAAAAGGGCCCGCGAACAGTCCGCATTTACCGGAAGTGCTGAGGCGGTTCTACCCGAGATCGCCCACCAATGCTCAATCGAGCGGCAATTTCTTCCACCAATCCAGCAGCTGGTCCAATGACGGGTCGTTGCTGGCACCGAGGCCGTAGGAGTAGACCAGCAGGTTCTCGCGCTCGGGATCGTTCGGGAAGGTTGTCGCGATCCGCGGAGCCGACGTGGGTTCGGATCCGGCTTTGACGTTTGTGTACTTTGTGCCGTTGTTATTGAGATCTTGCTCTTTGGGCTGGGCGCCGAGGCCGCGGATAACCTGCTGGACTTCCGACGCCGACTCGTACCGGAAGATACGGACGTCGGGCCATCGGATGTTGTCTTCCGGGATCATGTAACTGTTGGCATAACCGCACTCCCAATATGCGGTTGGTCGACCCATATCCGGGGCGGGATTGTTGATGAAATACCAGTGCAGCTGGAGACCGTCCCTCATTACCTGAGCACTGCAACCCATGCCGTCGAATCCGGTGCCCTGCCCCCATGTTTGGCCGGCCGGAATCTCGCCGGGTGGCAGCACATCGGGGAAGGCGAGTCGCATCTCTTCGAGGTGGCGCTGCTCTGGGGTCTTGTCCCGGTTTGCGAGCGCAACGGCGGTTCCGATGCCCGCAACTACAACGATGACCAGCATGATGCTGAGTCCGACAATCCATCCCACGTTCGAACGCCGCGGCCGCATCGGAGGATAGGGGAACGCGCCATGCGGCACATGCCCATGTTGCTGGCGCATTTGCGCGTGCTGCTGGTGAACAGGTGCCGGGTATCCGTTGCGCTGTCCCGCGCCGAGCGGTGGCGCGACGGGCGCCGCCGCGACAGGCATGGCCGCGGCGGGCGTGGGCGATGCCGCGAACTGCGGGGCCTCGCCGATCAACGCTCGCCGAGCCGCTTCCGCGAACTCGGTGCAGGAGGCGAACCGGTCGACGGGACGTTTCGCCATGGCGCGGTTCATTACCGCGTCGATGACTGGGGGTAGATCGGCGCGAGCCGCGGTGACCGGCGGCGGTGGCTGTTGCAGATGCCCCTGGATGACGGTGGCGGGGTGCGTGGATTCGAAGGGCGCGGCGCCGGTCAGCAGCCAGTGCAGCGTGCAGGCGAGCGCGTACTGATCCGACCTGCCGTCCATCGCGGCACCGGTCAGCTGCTCCGGCGAGGCGTAGGCGAGAGTGGCGGTGAAGGAACCGGTTTGGGTGAGCCGGCTCGCTTCGTCGGCGATGCGGGCGATACCGAAGTCGGTGAGGTAGACGCGTTCCTGACCGTTGGTGCTGTTGGCGAGCAGGATGTTGGCGGGTTTGACGTCGCGGTGGAGAACGCCTCTGCCGTGGGCGAAGTCGAGGGCCTTGGCGGTCTCGGCGATGATCTGGACGGCCCGATGCGGCGGCAGGGTGCGGGGGTCGACGTCCGCCGCATCGATACCCTCGATGTACTGCATCGAGATCCACAACCTGCCGTCGTCGGCGCCGCGGTCGTAGACGGTGACGATATTGGGGTGCTCGAGCTGCGCGACCAGATCCGCTTCGCGTTCGAAACGGGCCCGCAGCTCTTTATCGGTGAACAGCTCCTGATTGAGCAGCTTCAAGGCGATCCGACGTGGGAGGCGAGGGTGTCGTGCGAGGTATACCGCACCCATCCCGCCTCGACCCAGTTGGCGGTCGATTGTATAGCCGGCGAAGACCTCACCGTCTTGCATCGTGCTCGCTCCCCGTTCATTGCATCAGCGAGGTCGATCCTAGGGCGTGGCTCGTCGGCCGGCGTGGGTGGATTCCCGCGGCTCTACAACCGGAGCCGGTTCGGCCGGAGTGGTCGGTGAAACTGCTTGTCCGCGAGCCCGAGACAGGCCCGGCCCCTCATTCGCGGTGGTCGGCTTTGTCGCGTAGGTAGCGCTGTTCGACCTCGTTGCTGGTCAGGTCGGCGGCCTCGCGGAAGAGTGTGGCCGCGGTGGAGGTGTCGCCGGTCTGCTGGAGCAGGTGGGCGCGGACGGCGTGTTCGCGTTGGCGGGTCAGCGGGTTCTGATCGAGGTGGTGGTGGCGGTTGAGGTCGTCCAGTAGGGCGAGGCCGCGGGCCGGGCCGTAGGCGTGGGCGACCGCCACGACGCGGCTGAGCTGGACCGGGGCGGTGGGAGTGAGACGTTCGAGCCACAGGTAGAGCATCGCGATCTGGGGCCAGTCGGTCTCCTCCGGTGCGGAGGCCGCGGCGTGCACGGCGGCGATCGCGGCCTGGAGTTGGTACGGGCCTGCCTGGCCGCGGTTCCAGACGCTGTCGATGAGCGTGGTGCCTTCGCCGATCAGGTCGCTGTTCCACTGCGTTCGGTCCTGATCCTCGAGCGGAACCAGTTCGCCGGACGAGCTGCGGGCGGTGCGGCGGGACTCGGTGAGCAGCATCAGGGCCAGTAGGCCGGTCACTTCCGGGTCATCGGGAATCGAAGTGTGCAGCATGCGGGTCAGCCGGATCGCCTCGCGGGTCAGATCGACCCGTGCGAGTTCGTCGCCCGCGGTGGCCGTGTAGCCCTCGTTGAAGATCAGGTAGAGCACACTCATGACTGATGCTGTGCGGCTGTCACGGTCAGCGTCGGTGGGTGGGGTGAAGCGCGCACCGGCCTGGGCCAGTTGCCGTTTGGCGCGACTGATCCGTGTACCCATGGTGGCCTCGGTGACGCCGTAGGCGTGCGCGATCTCGGCTGTGGTCAAGCCGCCGACGGCGCGCAATGTGAGCGCCACCTGGGAGGTGTGGCCCAGTGCGGGATGACAGCACAGCAACAGCAGGGTGAGGCTGTCGTCGGTGGCGTTCACGGTGTGCGCTGCTCGGGCCGGTTCGCTCATTGCCAACTCTGCCGTTCCGGTCTGCAATTCGCGGTGGCGGCGGGCTTGGTCGGAGCGGAGCAGGTCGACCATCCGCCGGTATCCGATGCGGATCAGCCAGCTGCGCGGATTATCGGGAACGCCCTCGTCCGGCCACGTTTGGCTGGCGGCGAGCAGTGCTTCCTGGACCGCGTCCTCAGCGATGTCGAAACGACCGAAGCGGCGGACCAGCGCGCCGAGCACCTGCGGCGCCTCGGTGCGCAACAGGTGCTCGACGTCGGGGGTCATGCGGTGAAGTCCTCGCCCATGATCGGCCGGATCTCGATCGGTTCGCCGAGCGCCTCGACGATGCGCGCGGCGATCTCGACGGCGCGTTCCTGGCCGGTCACGTCGATCACGGCGAAACTTGCCAGCACCTCCTTCAGCTCGGCGAACGGGCCGTCGGTCGCCATGACGCCCTCGGGGGTCTTGCGGACGGTGGTGCTGACCGCGGGGTGCCCGAGGCCCTCACTTCGGACGAATTCGCCGGACTCGAACAGTTCCTGTTCCAGCCGCTGGTAGGTGGCGAACGCGGCGAGCGCCTCCTCCGAGGGGGTGTCGGCGGTGGCCGCGTCCCATGCGGTGGCCGGGGTGTAGCCGAGCAGCAGGTATTTCATGGTTCATCCTCCACATCGGGTGGGAGTCACGTTATCCAGTTTCGTGAATCGTGTCAGGCGGTGCTGGCGAGTCATCGCTTGCTACCTCGGAGCCGCAACGCGGAATCCGACACCCTTTGACTGTGATGCAGGTCACAGCAATTGAGTGTCGAAGTCGGCCGGCCGGCTTCGAGGTAGCAGCAACAACCCACACAGGAGGATCACAATGATCGAGAACCAGTCACAGCCCAGCACCGAAGTGAAGGCCCTCGAGCGTCTCATCGGGACCTGGAAAGTTACCGGCGGCGCGGAAGGAACCGTGCGTTACGAATGGATGTTCGGCCGGTTCTTCCTGATCCAGCACATCGACCTCACGCAGTTCGGGGAACCGGTCGTCGGCATGGAAGTGATCGGCAACCTGCGCCCGTTCGGCGAACCGACCGGCACCGACGTGATGTCGCGGTACTACGACTCGCTCGGCAATACCTTCGACTACGTCTATGAACTCGTCGGTGACAAACTGACGATCTGGGGCGGGGTCAAGGGGAGTCCCGCCTACTACGAGGGCGCCTTCGACGCCGACGGCACAACTGTGACCGGCGAATGGGTCTATCCCGGCGGCGGCGGATACGCGTCGGTCATGACGCGCATCTGATCTCGGCCATGGCCCGGGAACCGTGAGTTGCACACCGTTCCCGGGCGGTCTTGACGGCTACCGCCACTCCGGTCACCGCCGGCGAGATCACGGTGAGTGCCAGCCGATGATCTGCGCGTTCGTCAGCGTTCGGATAACTGGCCGTCGGCCAGGTGCCAGCGGCGGGTGGCGCTCACGGAGTCGAGCATGCGGCGGTCGTGGGTGATCAGCAGCATGGTGCCGGTGAAGGATTCGATGGCCTGCTCGAGTTGTTCGATGGCGGGCAGGTCGAGGTGGTTGGTCGGTTCGTCGAGGACCAGCAGGTTGACGCCTCGGGCCTGGAGTAGGGCCAAGGCGGCTCGGGTGCGTTCGCCGGGAGACAGAGTTTCGCAGGGGCGCTGGACGTGCGGGCCGCGCAGGCCGAACTTGGCGAGGAGGGTGCGGACTTCGGCGTCCGGCCAGTCGGGCATTTCGGTGCCGAAAGTGTCCGCGAGGGCGGATTCGCCGCGGAACAATCCGCGCGCTTGGTCGACCTCGCCGATTTCTACTCCGGAGCCGAGCATCGCGGTTCCGCTGTCCGGCAGTAGCTTTCCGAGCAGTAGGGCTAGCAGAGTGGATTTACCGGCACCGTTTGCGCCGGTAAGGACGATACGGTCGGCCCAGTCGACTTGGGTCGTGATCGGGCCGAGGGTGAAATCGCCGCGGCGCACCGTTGCTTCGGACAGGGTGGCGACGACCGAACCGCTGCGTGGTGCGGCGGCGATCGTCATCCGTAGCTCCCATTCCTTGCGTGGTTCCTCGACCACTTCGAGCCGTTCGATCCGGCGTTGGGTCTGCCTGGCTTTGGCGGCTTGCTTCTCGGTGGACTCGGCACGCATCTTGCGGCCTGCCTTGTCGGAGTCGACGCGGGCTTTGCGTCGAGAGTTGCGCACGCCGTGTTCGAGCCAGTTGCGTTGCATCTGCGCCCTGGACTCCAGATTCGCCTTGGTGTCGGCGAATTCCTCGTAGGCTTCGCGGGCGTGCCTGCGGGCGATTTCGCGTTCGGCCAGGAATGCCTCGTAGCCGCCGTCGTAGACGTCGACGCGCTGCTGCGGCAGATCCAGTTCGACGATCCGGTTCACGGTGCGGGCCAGGAACTCTCGATCATGGCTGATCACCATGAGTGGGACGCGCACGCCCGTCACGAACTGCTCCAGGCGGGCCAGACCGTCCAGATCCAGGTCATTGGTCGGCTCGTCGAGCAGAAGAATATCGAAGCGGGACAACAACACCGAGGCCAAGCCCGCGCGGGCTGCTTGACCGCCGGACAGGCCGATCATCGGGGTATCGAGGCCGTTGGCGAGGCTGTCAGCGAGACCGAGTTCATCGGCCACCTCCAGCGCTCGCTGATCCAGGTCCGCGCCACCGAGCGCCAGCCAGCGCTCCAAGGCGGGTGAGTACTCGTCGTCTCCGCCGTCAGCGAGACGTTCCGCCGCGTCATCCATGACTTGCTGGGCGGCGGCCACACCCGTTCGGCGGCCGAGGAATTCGAGCACGGTTTCGCCAGGAAGGCGTTCGGGCTCCTGCGCGAGGTAGCCGATCGTGGCGTCTGGTGGGCTGAGCGTAATGGTCCCGTTCGCTGCTCTGCGATCGGCCAGCATGCGCAGCAGCGTCGACTTGCCTGCGCCGTTCACACCGACCAAGCCGATCACGTCGCCCGGAGCGAGGGTCAGATCCAGGCCGCTGAACAGGGTGCGTTCGCCGTGCTCAGCGGACAGGTCGCGCGCGTGCAGAGTGGTGCTCACCTGCATGAGTGTGCCGTGTGCCAGGGGTCACCCTGAGTCCGGCCCTGGCAGAAATCAGGGTGGGTATCAGCAGCGTGGCCGATGCCGTCCCGGCGGAATACGCGGACAGTGGATGTCGTAGCGATCGACACCGAGGAGAGTTCCCATGACCGCACCCGCACGCCGTTTCACCCGCTCCACCAGCGACAAGTGGATTGCTGGAGTCTGCGGCGGCATCGCCGAATACTTCGGGTGGAACGCCAACATCGTCCGCCTGGTCTTCGTGCTGTCCTGCCTGCTGCCCGGCCCGCAGTTCCTGCTCTACCTGGTGCTCTGGTTGATCATCCCCAAGAAGTGAGGGCTGGGGGTGCGGTGCCGACACCCCTGGAACCTGAACGGCGGCCGCGCGGTATTCGCGCGGCCGCCTTTGTGTGCCTGCGTACGCACTCGACGGCAACCGCTCGTGGATGACAGGATGTAGCGGTCCGCCATTCGCCTGGCGACCGCGCCCCACACGAGTCCCGTTTCAGGAGGAGCCATGATCAGCTCGGGTGAATTCCCCGGCCTGGATCTGCCCGACATCGACGCATCCTCGTCCCTGGACGGCCTCGGTGCGGTCGAACTCAACAGCCCCACCCAGGACATCAACGGAGACGGCATCCTCGACTCCATCACCACCACCGACGACGACGGTATGCACGTCTGGACGGATACCGACCTCGATGGGTATGCCGACCATGTGACCGTGGTGGAAGACGACGGTGACTATGCGGCGTGGGAGTACCACCGGAATCCGGATGGGTCGGGGGAGTGGAAGAAGACCGATCAGGGGCGGTTAGGGGAGAAGTAGCTCCTCGCCTGCGCTTGGCCCGCCCGGCCGGGCCCAGTAGATTTCCCTGCGGGAGATCCGGCCGAAGTCGGCCGAGATCCGATGGAACCGAACCGGGGTCGCGTGCGTCGAAACCTAGTAGACAGCACTCGACCCCGAGGGCGGTTCGGGTCGTGAACGAGGAGCAGGGATGGAGGGGACTGGGCTATGACGACGGTCGGTGCAAAGACCGCTGAGCTGGAGAAGCTGGGGGCCGATATCAGTAGTTCCGCCGCAGCGGTCAAGGACCAGGTCAAGAAGGTCGCAGACAATATGATCGGTACCGCGGAGGTGGGGAGGAATTACGAGGACAAGGGAAAGAAGATCCAGTCCGGGCTAGAAGCTGTTCGGAAGTGGCTCGAAGATTGGGCAGAGGCGGGAACTCTCACAGGTCAGGGAGTGGGTGCCTCTGCGGTGTCGATTTCCAACGTTGACCTGCAGAACGCCACGAACACAGGGAAGACCGGGAGCTGAGTCCTTTGGCTGGTGAATACTCTGCTGGTATGCCCACAAGCGGTGGCGTTTCCGAGATTTTGGACTGGGGCGCTGCGGGGCTGCGATACTTTGAGAAGTTCGGTCCGTTGTATGAAAAGGCGGTTTCCGGCGACGCGCCCGCGGGGATCCTCAGCTACAACAAGCTTTGCCAACGTTACGACGAGCAGCGCGAGCTCGATGATGACAAGATTCAGAATGCTGCCGACGGACTGAAACAAGCCATCGACGGAGCGAAAGAACAGCACGGCGTACAAAAGGGCTATGCGCAGACCATGCCGACCATATGGCAGGGCGAATCTGCGACGAAGGCGACCGGGATGTTCGGCACGCAGCTGTCTATGGCTGAGAAGGATATCGCGACGGCTGAAAAGGTGTGGACTGAGCTCAACAAAGCGCCTGAAGCTTTGCGTACTGTCGTGAAGGCAAAAGCGGACTTAGTTTTCAAATTTCTCGACAACGGTTATGTAAGAATGGGTGGCAAAACGGTCGATGATGTCGAGGCGATCGTTGCAGGGCGCGACATCGGCGCAACTAATGAGTGGTCGAGCGACACGCTGCTGAGTAAAATTGAAAGGATATTCCCCGAGCTCAGTTCGGGAGTGGGCGGGAGCGTCAACAAGTATCTTTCGACGGGCGGTGGCACGGGTCTCTTGATTCAGGGTACTCCGTATGCCGACAAAATTGAGGCTCGTTGCCATCACTGGGTCGACAATGTGCTGAAGGTTGAATACCCGCAGAAAATGTCGGTTTTCACCGGGGCATGCGACACCGCGAATAATGGCATCGAGGTTATTTATGACGGAATAATTGCGCCATTCGCCGATCTAACCGAGGAGCCCTACCCGTGCCCGGAGGGTCCGCAGACTCCGAGCACGCCAAGCCAGCCGAGCACACCGAGTACGCCAAGCACGCCGAGTACGCCGAGTACGCCGAGTACGCCCTCGACTCCTAGCACGCCGAGTACGCCGTCGACTGAGGAGGAAGAAGACGACGACGACTCGGCGACCGACTCATTAGTGAGCGGTTTGGCGGCGTTGGCCGATGTGGCGACCGAGCTTTCACCGTTGATCACCACGGTTGCTTCTGCGGTCGGGGATGGCCTGACTTCGTTGGCGGGTGCGATCACCGACGGTGTCGACGGCGCAATACAGCAACTGCAAGCGAACGCTTCGGGCTTGGTGGACGCCGACGGAGACGGTGTGCCCGATAACGACAAGGATGGCGATGGGAAGCCGGACGAGGATGGGGGCCTCGACCTTGCCGGGAAGCAGGTGAAACTCGAGATGGGTCCGGATGGACAGCTGAAGATGGTTGTCACGGAGCCGGATGGAACGACCATGGACTACAAGGTCGAACTCAATGAGCAGGGGCTGCCGGTGGTCGTCGGTGAAGGAGGCAAGACTGGCGAGGAGAAGCCGGAGGGGGAACAAGGCGAGAACTCGGACCAGAACCAGGGGCAGTCCGGAGGCGGCTCGATGCCGCGCGGTGTGCCCGGTGGCAAGCGAGAAGAGGATGGCGAGCACAAGTCGCAGAACTATCCGACGCCTGAGGTCGAGGGCGGCGTCGATCCGGGTTTCGTGCCCGAGCCGGTTCCCATCCCCGAACCTGTGCCGCCGGCCCAGCCCGTGCCGCCGCAGCCGGTTCCGCCGCAGCCATTCGACACCGGTGCCGAACTGTCCGAAGCGGGCCCGCTATGAGGCACTTTTCGTGAGTGAGAACCGATAGCCGAGGAGGACCAGAATCGTGAGCTACGAGACCGACATAGACAGCATCGTCGAGGAAACTCGTCGCCGTTGCGCGATGCTGATCGACGAATTGGACGACATCGATCGGCGCACTGCACAAAAGAGCCGCGAACTGGACGAACAGGCGGCTATCGACATGCGCCAGTTCTGGGAGGAACAGGCCGAGGAGTACGAAAAGGCTCAGGCGGAGGCTGACAAGGATCGCGAAGCGGCGGAGGCCGAGGCCGAGAAGGAAAGGCTCGCCGCCGAAGAACGGGAACGCGTCGAGGCTGAGGCTCGTGAGCAGCGGGACGCTATCGCTCGGTCTATGGCGGCGCGGCAGTCCAAGGATGTGGTTGTGCCGATCGACGAGGACGACGAGGAATCGCAGTACTACCAGCGGAAGAGTTGGTTGGTCTAGTCAGCGTGGCGGGTCCTGTCGGACAACGTGATAACGAGTGGCACATCAGCGAGGCGAAACCCGAGAGGTGCCGCGATGGTGTGCCACTCGCCGTTGTCGGTTGCGGCAGTCGCTGGTTGACGTGACGGCCAGGCGCTACTTCCGCAGAAGAGCAACCAACTGCCCCAACTTCGCCGGGCTCGGCTTGTCGACGGGCGCCTCGTCGGCGCTGGGGTCGATGAGGTGGGTGTGGGGGATGGACGCCTCGGGGTCGGCGAAGGGGGCGTAGGTTTTGTCGCCCTGGACCGTCGCGAGCAGGTAGCCGGTGAGCAGGGCTCGGGTGGTTCGGGTGGTTTTGTGTTCGTGTTTGCCTGCGCCGAGTAGGGCTATCAGGCGGCGGCCTTCGGCCAGGCCGTCGGCGGAGGCCTTGTCGATCGTGCGCAGGAGCATCGGGCCGCCCCAGGCTGCGGCCAACGGGATGGCGTTGGAGTTGGTGGAGCGGAGGTCGGTGGCGCCGGCGAGGATGAGGGCCGGGGTGTCGATGTCGGCGGCGATCGATTCGGCGGCGGGGGCGGTCGGCGCCGGGAAGAGAGCGGCTACGGCGGCGACGCGGCGTTGGGCGGCGGCGATGACGGCTGCTCCCGCGCCCATGCCGTGGCCGGCCACAACAAGCCGGTCCGGGTGGACGCTGATGTCGCCGTCGCCGAGGCGTACTCCGGCGCAGATGTCGAGGGTGGTGAGCAGGTCGGTGGCCAGGCCCAGGTGGGAGGGGATGGGGCCGCGTTCGGTGTCGGGGGCGGCGGCTACGAAACCCCAGGACGCGAGGTGTTCGAGCAGGGTCCGGTAGTTGTCGGAGCCGGTCATCCAGCCGTGGCCGAAGGCGATCGCGGGTAGATTGCGGCCGGATTCGGGGGTGTACACGACGCCGGGCTGGCCCGCGATAGCCAGGTTGCCGCGCAGCACCCGATGCGGGCCGCGGCTGGTCAGGGTGCTCAGGAGGGATTTCACAGACGCCGACACGACGTGAACGTTATCCGATAAGTACTCTGGTGAGCCATGTGCGGAATCGTGGGGTACGTCGGGTACCGGGATGCTCTCGGCGTCGTCGTCGACGCGTTGCGCCGCATGGAATATCGCGGATACGACTCTGCCGGGGTCGCGATCCTCGACGGCGCGGGCGCGATCGCGGTGGAACGCAAGGCCGGGCGCCTCGCGAATCTGGAGGCTGAGCTGGGCGAAGCCGGTGCAGATCAGTTCGCGGGCAGCACCGGTATGGGGCACACTCGCTGGGCCACGCACGGAGCGCCGACCGACCGCAACGCGCACCCGCATCGGGACGGAGCGGGTGCCGTCGCTGTGGTGCACAACGGGATCATCGAGAATTTCGCGCCGCTGCGTCGCGAGCTCGAGGAGGCCGGAGTCGAGCTGCGCAGCGACACCGACACCGAGGTCGCGGTGCATCTGGTGGCTCGCGCTTACGCCGAAGGGCCGACGGCGGGCGACTTCGAGGCGAGTGCGCTGGCTGTGCTGCGCCGGCTCGAGGGTGCGTTCACGCTGGTCTTCACCCATGCCGAGCATCCGGACAAGATCATTGCCGCGCGTCGCTCCACCCCGCTGGTAGTGGGTGTGGGCAAGGGCGAGATGTTCATCGCCTCGGATGTGACGGCCTTCATCGAGCACACCCGCGAGGCCGTGGAGCTCGGCCAGGACCAGGCTGTGGTGATCACCGCCGACAGCTACCGGGTCACCGACTTCTCCGGCGACGACGCGGGCTCGCGCACTCGGCCGTTCACCATCGACTGGGATCTGGCCGCCGCCGAAAAGGGCGGACACGATTACTTCATGCTCAAGGAGATCGAGGAGCAGCCCGCCGCGGTCGCCGAAACCCTGATGGGGCATTTCGACACCAGCCACGGTGGTTCGGGGCGGATCGTGCTCGATGAGCAGCGCCTCGCCGATCAGGAACTGCGTGACGTCGACAAGGTGTTCGTCGTCGCCTGCGGCAGCGCCTACCACTCGGGCTTGCTGGCCAAGTACGCGATCGAGCATTGGACCAGGCTGCCCGTCGAGGTGGAGCTGGCCAGCGAATTCCGCTACCGCGACCCGGTGCTGGACCGCTCCACGCTGGTGGTGGCGGTCTCGCAGTCCGGCGAAACCGCCGATACGCTGGAGGCGGTGCGCCACGCCAAGGAGCAGAAGGCGCGCGTGCTGGCGATCTGCAATACCAATGGCGCCCAGATTCCTCGCGAATCCGATGCGGTGCTCTACACCAGGGCCGGACCGGAGATCGGTGTCGCCTCGACCAAGGCGTTCCTGGCTCAGGTGACCGCCAACTACCTGGTCGGGCTGGCGCTGGCGCAGGCGCGCGGCACCAAGTACCCCGACGAGGTGGCGCGCGAGTTCGCCGAGCTGGAGGCCATGCCGAAGCTGGTCTCGCGGGTGCTCGAGGTGGCGCCGCAGGTGCGGGCGATCGCACGTGAGCTGGCGCAGGTGCCGACGGTGCTGTTCCTGGGTCGCCACGTCGGCTACCCGGTGGCGCTCGAAGGTGCGCTCAAGCTCAAGGAGCTGGCGTACATGCATGCCGAGGGTTTCGCTGCGGGTGAGCTCAAGCACGGACCGATCGCCCTGATCGAGGACGGGCTGCCGGTGATCGTGGTGATGCCGTCGCCGAAGGGGCGCGCGGTACTGCATTCGAAGCTGCTGAGCAATATCCGCGAGATCCAGGCGCGTGGCGCGCGCACGATCGTCATCGCGGAGGAGGGCGACGATACGGTGCGCCCGTTCGCCGACGACCTCATCGAGATTCCGTCCGCGCCGACCCTGTTCCAGCCGCTGCTGTCGACGATCCCGTTGCAGATCTTCGCCGCCGAGGTGGCGCAGGCGCGCGGTTACGACGTGGACAAGCCTCGCAACCTGGCGAAATCGGTCACGGTCGAATAGGTACCTGAAACGACCAACATCGACCTGGCCGAAATCGGCCAGGTCGATGCGGTCCCGATCCGTATCACGTAGCGCCGAGCCGCCCCACCGAGGGCGTCGAGTGGCACATGGCTGCGGCATCGCGCGAGTAGGCCCCTCGCTGAGGTGCCACTCGGCCGGGGGCTGGTGCCGACGGCGGCGTGCGGTCGATCGCGGTTCGATGACCTGGTCGGCTGGTTCGGCGCTACCGAACCTGTGCCATGACGTCATCGTCGACGGCCGTGACCTGGGCGCTGTGCTCCTGCTTCGCCGAGACTTCACGGCGTTCCAGCGTTGCCGACAGCACTGCCAGTCCAAGCGCACTCACGGCGAGCAGCGCCCCCACCCAGTTGGGTGCGGTGTAGCCGAGACCGGCGGAGATGACGAGCCCGCCGAGCCACGCCGCCAGCGCGTTGCCGAGGTTGAACGCGCCGATATTGATCGCCGAAGCCAAGGTCGGCGCGCCCGCTGCCTGATCGAGCACTCGCTTCTGCAAGGGCGGGACGGTGGCGAATCCGAGTGCCCCGATCAGCACGACGGTGATTGCCGCAAGAGGCTTGCTGTGCGCGGTGACGGTGAACAGCGCGAGGACCGCGGCGAGCAGGCCGAGCGCGACGTAGAGCATCGGCATCAGATGGCGGTCGGCGTAGCGGCCACCGATCAGGTTGCCCGCGAACATGCCCAGTCCGAACAGCACGAGCAGCCAGGTGACCGAGCTTTCGGAATATCCGGTGACCTCGGTCATCATCGGCGCGAGATAGGTGATGGCCGCGAACACGCCACCGAAGCCGAGGACCGTCATCGCCATGGCGAGCAGCACCTGCGGATTGGCCAGCGCGGAGAATTCCGTCCGCAGCCTGGCCTCACGCGGTGCGGGCTGCTCGGGGACAAGCGCGGCGACACCGATCATCCCGATCACGCCGATCACCGCAACCAGCGCGAAGGTGAGTCGCCAGCCGAACTGCTGTCCGAGCAGCGTGCCGAGCGGTACGCCGACGACGGTCGCGGCGGTGAGGCCGGTGAACATGATGGCAATCGCGCCGGCCTTACGTTCCGCGGCGACCAGGCTGCCCGCGACGACCGCGCCGATGCCGAAGAACGCGCCGTGCGCCAGCGAGGCCACGATCCGCCCGGTCAGCATGAGGGCGAAGCTCGGAGCCAGCGCCGACAGTAGATTTCCGGCGATCAGTAGCAGCAATGACCCGAGCAGCATGCGTTTGCGAGACACACGGGTACCGAGCCCGGTCATGACCGGCGCGCCTGCGACGACGCCGAGCGCGTATCCGGTGACCAGCAGGCCGGCAGTGGGGATGGACACCGCGTAATCGGCAGCGATGTCGGGCAGCAGTCCGACGACGATGAATTCGGTCGTCCCGATGGCGAACGCCCCGAGGGTGAGGGCGAGCAGTGCGAGCGGCATGGGATGAGCCTCCACTTGATGTTGCGTATGAGCTTTACAGGCGTTGACAATAATTGCACATGCATTTAATTGCAAGCGCGGGCTATTTCGGAAGTCATCTATCCTGTGGAGGAGAGTTCCGAGGGAAGGACCACCATGACCGCCGATGCCGCCCTCACCGGCCTCGCCGATGGCTGGTACGCGCTATCGCTGCTGCACGCTCGGATCGAGGCGCATATCGAACGCGCCTTGCAGACCGGCCACGATCTGAGCGTGCGCGAATACTCCCTGCTGGTGGTGCTGTCTCGGCAGCACGACGGACCGGGCGGGCACCTGCGGATGAACCAGGTCGCCGAGGCGGTCGTGTTGAGTCAGAGTGCGACGACGCGCCTGGTCTCGCGGCTGGAGGATCGGGGACTGCTGCAGCGCTACCTGTGCCCCGATGACCGCCGCGGCATCTACACCGATGTCACGCCGAAGGGGCTCGAGTTGCTCGAGCGGGCGCGCCCCACCCATGACGCAGCCCTGACGAGCGCACTACAACAGGCCGCCGCGAATCCAGAGCTGGCGCCGCTGGTCTCGGCGGTCGAGGCGTTGAACGCGGGAAGCCCGCGTACCCGCGAATATCGTCCCGTCTGAGGACTATTCGACGGTGATCGTGCCGCGCATCTCCGGATGGATCGGGCACAGGTACCGGAAGGATCCGGCGCTGGTGAAGGTGTAGCTCCACTCGCCCTCGGTGAACAGCGGGCTGTTGATGCCCATCGCCTTGTCGCCGATGCCCTGCACGCCGTGCACCACGTCGTCCTCGAACTTCCATGTGACGGTGTCGCCAACGGAGATGGTGAGATCGGCGGGGGAGAAGGTCATATCGTCGACGGTGACGGTGAAGGTCTGCGCCTGCCCGTTGTCGGTGGCCGGGGCAGCCGGGGCAGAGGTAGCGGCCGAGGTCGCGCTGGTGGCGGGCTCGGAGGGACTCTCGTCGTCGGAACCGCATCCGGACAGTAGCGCCGCGGCCAGGACGAACCCGGCGGCGATGACGGAGGTGGCGTGACGACGGGGCATGGCCATGAAGGTCAAGCGTAGTCTGCTGACGTCACGGCCCGAACAACCAGTGGAGGTGCGTGTCCGATGTCGTCACAGCGTGGCTATTTCACCGTCGATGCGGTCCGGGCGGCCGAGGCGGAACTGTTCACCAGGGTCGCTGATGGTGTGCCGATGCGACGCGCGGCCTACGGATTGGCGACCGTCGTCGCCGGGGAATTGCGTGCCCGCACCGGGGGCGTGGCCGGGCGGTCGGTGACATTGCTCGTCGGGTCGGGTGACAACGGCGGTGACGCGTTGTGGGCCGGCTATTTCCTGCGACGACGTGGGGTCGCGGTCGACGCGGTGCTGTTGAATCCGGATCGGGCTCATGTGGAAGGCCTTGCTGCGCTGCGGAAAGCCGGAGGCAGAGTGCGGCCCGAGGTCGGTGATCCCGACCTGGTGATCGATGGGATCGTCGGGATCTCCGGGCGCGGTTCGTTGCGGGCGGCCGCGGCGGAGATCGTGTCGAGGATCGAGGCGCCGATCGTCGCGGCCGATCTGCCGAGTGGGGTCGATCCCGATACCGGTGCGGTGCACGGTCCGGCGGTGCGTGCACAGGTGACCGTCAGTTTCGGCGCGCACAAACCGGTGCATGCGCTGGCTGCCGCGTGGTGTGGGCGAATCGAGTTGGTGCCCATCGGGTTACGGCTCCCGTCACCAGATCTTGCCGCGCTCGAACCCTCCGCGATCGGCGCGCGGTGGCCGGTGCCCGGTGCCGCCGACGATAAGTACAGCCAGGGCGTCACCGGGATCTGCGCGGGCAGCGCGGCCTATCCGGGCGCCGCGGTGCTGTGTACCGGAGCGGCGGTCGCGGCGACATCCGGCATGGTCCGCTACGCGGGCACCGGGGCGGAGGATGTGCTCGCGGCGTACCCCGAGGTCGTCGCCGCCCGCAATATCGCCTCGACCGGCCGCGTCCAATCCTGGGTGTTCGGCCCCGGCGCGGGCACCGATGACGGCGCATGGGCCCGCCTCGCGCAGATCCTGTCGACCGACCTGCCCGTGGTCGTCGACGCCGACGGCCTGACTCTGCTCGCCGACCATGCCGCCATGGTGCGCGAGCGCACCGCGCCGACGGTGCTGACCCCGCATGCCGGTGAGTTCTCCCGTCTCACCGGGGAACCGCTCGGCGACGATCGAGTGGCTGCGGTCCGCGAGCTGGCCGAGTCGTGGGGAGTCACAGTGCTGCTCAAAGGGCGCGCGACCTTGATCGCCGAACCTGGACGTCCGGTCCTTGTGAACGAGGCGGGCGGCTCATGGGCGTCGACCGCCGGTGCCGGTGACGTCCTGTCCGGCGTGATCGGCGCCCTGCTCGCCGCGGGGCGGGACCCGGCCTGGTCCGCCGCTGCCGCCGCCCGCGTCCATGCCCTCGCTGCCAACCTCGCCGCCGCCGAGGGCCCGGCCGCTGCCCCGATCTCCGCGACCCCGCTGCTGCACCATCTCAGGCCGGCGATCCGCACCCTGCGCGCGCTGGCAGATTGAATGGGTCAGGCGGCCTGCTCTCTGCCGCCGAGGATCCAGCTGCCGCGCCGATCTCCGCATTATTCCCGCAATCTTCGCCCGGGGATTCGGGCCATGCGCGTCGCGGTCGGTGGTGGAATCGCCGGTGCTGATCGTCGGTGTCGGGTGCTCGGCACCGCGGGAGTGGCCGGAGCGACCTGGAGAAGGGCTCGGGCGGTGTGCTCTCTGCCGGCTGATATCACCCTCGCGAAGTGGTCTCGGTCCTGTGCTTGCCGCGGTCGGAGCCGTAGGTCGAAACAAGTGATCGCCCCGGGCGCCGCAACATGCACGGCGTCGCCGCTCGGAGCGCTGTGTTGTAGCTTCAAGTTAATCGGACCGTCGCCGCGAATGACAGGTGGTCGCTCACCGTCGGAGACCCCCGTGGTGGCAGGATCGGGAATCGTGAATGCGCAAGTGGAGACGGTCGTCGATCTGGATGCCATCGCTCATAACGTGCGGATCCTGCGTGAGCACGCCGGCGACGCGGCGGTGATGACGGTGGTGAAGGCCGACGGCTACAACCATGGCGCGGTCGAGGTCGGGCGGGCTGCGCTGGCGGCGGGAGCGGCCGAACTCGGCGTCACCACGATCACCGAGGCGGTGCAGCTACGGGAGGCGGGGATCACCGCCCCGATCCTGTGCTGGCTCAACAACTCCGGTGCCGACTACGGTGCGGGCATCGCCGCCGATATCGAGATCGGCGTCTCCTCGATGTCGCAGTTGCGGGCTGTCGAGGCGGCGGCGCGGCAGTTGGGGCGCACCGCGACGCTGACGCTCAAGGTCGATACCGGACTCAACCGCAACGGTGTCTCTGTCACCGAATATCGCGACGTACTCACCGCGCTGCGCCCCCTCGTCGACGAGCAGGTGCTGCGATTGCGCGCGATCTTCTCCCACCTGGCCCACGCCGACGAACCACATCACCCCACCATCGACGTCCAGCGCGACCGTTTCGTCGACGCCATCGCCACCGCCAAGGAATACGGCCTGGTGCCGGAGGTGACGCACCTGGCCAATTCGGCTGCCACCCTGACCCGCCCGGATCTGGCCTTCGACATGGTGCGGCCCGGCATCGCGATGTACGGGCTGTCGCCGGTCCCCGAACTCGGCGATTTCGGCCTCCGCCCGGCGATGACCTTCCAAGCCGAGGTCTCGCTGATCAAACACGTCGCCGCCGGTGAGGGCGTCTCCTACGGGCACGAATGGATCGCACCGCACGACACCACCGTCGCACTCATCCCGGCCGGATACGCCGACGGCGTCGCGCGCCGACTCGGCGGACGCTGCCAGGTGTGGGTGCGAGGCGCACGCCGCCCTAGCATCGGGCGAGTGTGCATGGACCAGATGGTCATCGACCTCGGCGACAACCTCGACGGCGTCGCCGAGGGTGACACCGCGATCCT
This sequence comes from Nocardia sp. NPDC059180, assembly GCF_042754945.1. Classification (NCBI taxonomy): domain Bacteria; kingdom Bacillati; phylum Actinomycetota; class Actinomycetes; order Mycobacteriales; family Nocardiaceae; genus Nocardia; species Nocardia sp. NPDC059180. Next base: position 202,030 of record NZ_JBHZBU010000009.1, on the reverse strand, counting down.
GTTCGGCACCGGAGAATCCGGCGAACCGCACGCCCAGGACTGGGCCGACCTCCTCGACACCATCCACTACGAGGTGGTGTGTTCACCCCGGGGCCGCGTGGTGCGCCGCTTCCGAGGCGGTCCGCGGTGAGCCGCAGGCGGGTGACCATCCTGCGCGGTGGGATGGCGACGGCGGGCCTGGTCGGAGCATTGGCGGGCGTGCACGCGCTGCGCCGCGCTGGAGCGCGCGTGCTCGTGCCGGTGAGCCGGGACCCCTACCGTGGCGAAGACTTCTCCCTCATCGATGCCGACACGGCCGACGAGGTCAGCGCCGAGGACGGCGTGCTGCTCGCCACCAGGGAATGCGGTCCCGTCGACGCGCCGGTCACCGTCGTCTTCGTGCACGGTTTCTGCAACACCATGGAGTCGTTCCACTTCCAGCGCCGCCACCTCGAACAACGCTGGGGCCCGCAGGTGCGGATGGTGCTGTTCGATCTGCGCGGACACGGGCGCTCGGGAGTCCCGGAGACCGAGACCTGCACCGTCGGCCAACTCGGTCGCGACCTGGCGCACGTCATCGAGGCGAAGGCGCCCGACGGACCGCTGGTGCTGGTCGGGCATTCGCTCGGCGGGATGGCGATCCTGGCCGCCGCCGCCCAGTTCCCCGACCTGTTCGCGCAGCGGGTGGCGGGCGTGGCGCTGCTGTCGACGGCGGCGGCCGAGGTGGCCGGCGCCGGTATCGGGCAGCTGTTGCGCAATCCGGCGCTGGACGGGTTCCGGATGGCGGTGCACACCGCGCCCGCGCTGGTGCAGACCGGGCGGGTGACCGCCAAACACGTGATCACGCCGATCCTGCACGTCAGCTCGTTCCATGGACCGGTGAGCCCGACGCTGTCGCGGTTCGCCACGCTGATGATCGACCGCACTCCCGTCGAGACGATCGTCAAGTTCCTGAAGGCGATCGAACTGCACGACGAATCGGCCGCGCTGCCGGTGCTGGCCGATATCCCGGTGCTGATCATGGGCGGTAAACACGACCTGGTCATTCCGTTCCGCAATTCGCGCGCACTGGCCCGCGAACTGCCCGGCGCCGAACTCGTCGAACTGCCGGATGCCGCGCACATGCCCCAACTGCAATTCCCCGACCTGATCGACACCGCCCTCGACCAGCTGCTGCTGCGCGCGGGCGTCGTCACCGAGACCGGCACACCGGAGGTGAGCGGTGACTGAACCACACCGGCGAGTCCTGCCCACCGTGGACGACACCGAGGCGCTCGGCCGCGAGCTGGCCGCAGACCTGACCGCGGGCGATCTCGTGGTGCTCGACGGTCCGCTCGGCGCGGGCAAGACCGCACTCACCCGAGGCATCGCCGCCGGGCTCGGGGTGCAGGGCCGAGTCAGCTCGCCGACCTTCATCATCGCCCGCAGACATCGGGCAGGCGAACGCGATGACGCGGCGCCGGTGGCCCTGGTGCACGTCGACGCCTATCGCCTCGGCGGCGGGCTGGACGAACTCGACGCCCTCGATCTGGACACCGATCTGCATGACGCGGTGGTCGTCGTCGAATGGGGCGGTGGTGTCGTGGAACACCTCTCCGACCGTCATCTGCGGGTGCGGCTGGCCCGCGATCCGGAATCGGAAGTGCGCACCGCGACCTGGGAATGGGTTGAGCGCCAGGCCGATCCCGCCGCGGGCTAGGGGCACCCCGCCCACGCTTCGGACAGGCGCGCCCCCTCGGCACGCCGTGCCCGGCTGCGCGGTGGGGCGTACCTGCGCCACACGCGGCCCGACTCCGAGGCGCCCGCCACGGCCCGGCAACGCTGTGACGTGGGCAACCTCGACGGGGACGGGCACATACGCATCCCGGCCGCGACCCTCATGGCTGCGCGGCGCGTGGGGACCAACCGGTATCGTTGGGCCAATCATGCTTGTACTTGCTGTCGACACCGCGACGCCCGCCGTTACAGCGGGATTGGTGGAACTGGAGCAGTCCGCGGCCGGTGCCGAGGCACCGGCCGACGTGCGCACCATCGCAGTCAGGGTGCGGGTCGACGCCCGCGCCCACGCCGAGGTGCTCACCCCGCAGATCCTCGAATGCCTCACCGAGGCAGGTCGTTCCAGGACCGATATCGCGGCCGTCGTTGTCGGTCTCGGGCCGGGTCCATTCACCGGATTGCGCGTCGGAATGGCGACGGCGGCGGCGTTCGGCGACGCGCTCGGCATCCCGGTGTATGGCGTATGCAGCCTGGATGCGATCGCCGCCGACGGCGCGCGCGATCTGGCCCCCGGCGCGGAGCTGCTGGTGGTCACCGACGCCCGTCGCCGCGAGGTGTACTCCGCGCGCTACCGCGAGGACCTGCCGTGGGCGATGGGCGGCATCGGGCGCCGCGTCGCGGGCCCGGATGTCGGCAAACCCGGCGAGCTGGATACCGAGCAGGCGACGGTGATCGCGGGCTCCGCGTCCCACGTCGATCTGTTCGATCTGCCGGTTCTTCCGGTGGAGACCCCGTCACCGGCCGGCTTGGTGCGCGTGGCCGCACCCGCCGTGCTGGCGCGCGCGGTGCCCGAACCGCTGGTCCCGTTGTATCTGCGCAGGCCGGACGCGGTCGAGAAGAGCTACCGCACCCTCGATCGGACGGGAGCGTAAGCGTGGGCATCCGCATCGAACTGATGACCGTCGGGGATATCGACCGCTGCGTGGAGCTCGAGCAGTTGCTGTTTCCCGAGGACGATCCGTGGCATGCGATCTCGTTCCGGTCGGAGCTGGCGGCACGGCACAACCGCTACATCACCGCACGCGACGACGACGGCCGCATGGTCGGCTACGCCGGAATCGCGCTGCTCGGTGACGCCGAACACCCCGAGGCCGAGGTGCACACCATCGGCGTCGACCCGCAATGTCATCGTGGTGGGGTCGGCACCAAACTGCTCGAGGCGCTGCTCGCCGAGGCCGGACGACGCGGCGGGCCGGTGTTCCTCGAGGTCCGTACAGATAACGCCGCGGCCATCGCGCTCTACGCCAAGCACGGCTTCCACATCATCGGGCTGCGCAAGAACTACTACCACCCCAGCGGTGCCGACGCGTACACGATGCGCAGGCCCGCGCTGTCGTCGATGACCACCGAGTGGGGCGACGCGAACCGACCGGACGAGGTGCTGTCGTGATCGTCATGGGTATCGAGAGCTCCTGCGACGAAACCGGTGTCGGCATCGTCCGGCGCAACCCGGACGGCAGTTGTGAGCTGCTGGCCGACGAGGTCGCCTCCAGCGTGGATCAGCACGCCCGGTTCGGTGGTGTTGTGCCCGAGATCGCCTCACGCGCGCATCTGGAGGCGATCGTGCCCGCGATGCGGCGCGCGTTGTCCACGGCGGGCATCGTCGCGCCGGACGCACTCGCGGTCACCATCGGTCCCGGCCTCGCCGGTGCGCTGCTGGTCGGTGTCGCCGCCGCCAAGGCGTACGCGGCAGCGTGGGACGTGCCGTTCTACGCGCTCAACCATCTCGGCGGGCACGTCGCGGTGGACACCCTCGAACACGGTCCGATGCCGCCGTGTGTCGCGCTGCTGGTCTCGGGTGGGCACACGCATCTGCTGCACGTCACGGATCTGGCCGAGCCGATCGTCGAGTTGGGCAGCACCGTCGACGACGCGGCGGGCGAGGCCTTCGACAAGGTCGCCCGGTTGCTCGGCCTCGGATTCCCGGGCGGTCCCGCACTCGATGCGGCCGCAGCTGCCGGTGACCCGAAGGCGATCGCGTTCCCGCGCGGTATGACCGGCCCGCGTGACCCGCGCTACGACTTCTCCTTCTCCGGCCTGAAGACCGCGGTGGCCCGCTATGTCGAGGCCGCGCAGCGTGACGGGGTGGCCGCCGCGGATCTGCCGATCCCGGATATCGCCGCCTCGTTCCAGGAAGCCGTCGCCGATGTGCTCACCATGAAGGCGGTGCGTGCCGCGCAGGACGTCGGTGTCGGCACGCTGGTGCTCGGCGGTGGCGCGACGGCCAATTCCCGGATCCGCTCACTGGCCGAAGAGCGTTGCGCGGCGGCCGGTCTGGAGCTGCGGGTGCCGAAGCCTCGGCTGTGCACCGACAACGGCGTGATGATCGCGGCGTTGGGCGCCCATGTGATCGCGGGTGGCGCGCAGCCCTCGCCGTTGACCGTGGCGACCGATCCGGGCCTACCGGTCTCGGTCAGCCAGATTTCCTGAGCGGCGCGGACGTTGCGTCCGTCGACGCCATCGGTTCATATCGGACGAGCTGACACCGACGTGGTTGCAGGGCGCCGTGTTTCAGTCCGTCGGAGCCATCGGCCGGCCATCGGAGGACCCGGTGCCGACTCGTGGCACCGGAATACGACCGTCTGCGGGCGCCTGAGCGGGTGAACTGCTCGGCCGCGAAGAACTCGGCGCCGCACCCGGTGTCGGTGTGCCACTGGTGGTCGGTTCCGAATCCGTGTCGCCCTGCCGGTTGTTGTCCGGAGCTGCTCCCGAACCCGACGGTGGGGTGGTGGTCGGCGGGAACAGCGGGCCGAGCAGTTCCGGCAGCTCCGGGAACGGGATCGGCGGCAGGTTCGGGTCCGGGCGCAGCGTCGGCTGCGACGGCGAGGCGTGCGGAGTGGTCGGCGTGACGCCGGTGGTGTCGGGCACCTCATCGGGGCTGCTCGGCGCGACGGTGGTGCCGGTGGGCCGGATCGGCGGAGCCTCGCGCACGCCGCCGGTGGTGGCGCTGCCGGGAACCGCAGGCGGGTAGGCCGTCATCGGTGGCGGCAGCTGAGTGCTGCTGGTGGTGCCCGCGGGGGAGACCTCCTCACCGGAGGTTGGGGCGAGCGCTTTCACCCCGTAGCCGATGACCAGCCCGACGACGACGATCGCGCCGGCCAGCGTGCCGACGACCTTGGTGAACGTGCCCACCGGCGCGTCCGAACCGCGCGCGGCGACGGGGCCCGCGGCGGGCTGGGCCTCATCGGCGACCAGGGCCGCGCCCTTGGCGATGACCGCGTCCGGGTCCGGCATGGTGAGCACCGGGACGTCGAGTTCGTGCTGCAGTGTGTCGACCACGGCGGGAACATTGGCGCCGCCGCCGATCACCGCGACCGCCTCCGGACGCTCGGGCGCGCGCCCGAAGGTCACCGCGGTGAACGCGGCCAGTTCGCGCAGCTGATCGGCGATCAGTTCTTCGAAGTCGGTGCGGGTCAGCTTGAGTGGGCGCCCGGCGACATGGTCGATGGTGACCGCGGGCGCGATGGACAGGTGTTCCTTGGCCGCGCGGCCGCGGTTGGTGAGCATGCTCCGATTGGGCCGGGTGCCCCGGCGGGCGTAGTGGGCGTCGACCAGATGGTGGTAGATGAGTTCGTCGATCGCGTTGCCGCTGACGGTGGTGGTGCGAGCCGAATGCAGGATGGTGCCGTCGGCCTGAGTGGCGACGGTGACGGTGACCCCGGAAGCGCCGACATCGACCAGCGCGACGGTGCGATACCGGTCGACGAGACCGGTGTGGCGCAGGTAGGCGAGGGCGGCGGTGGCTTCGGGGACCAGCTGGAGCTCGTGCTGCTTGCCGGTGGCCGATCGAATGGCCTGGGCCTGAGCCTTGCTGCGGTAGGCGACGGCGACGGCGGTGGGTGGACGGCTGAGGGCCGCGTCGAGGTTGTAGGCATGCGTGCCCGCGTACCGAGCCCCTGCCGCGCCCGTATCGTGCGGATGGGTGGCAGGTAGCTGGGTGGTCATCAGTTCGATCGATGACGCGACGAGATCGCCGAGATCGGAGTGGGCCTCCGCCGACACGACGCGGTAGTCGAAGCTCTGGGCCCCGTTGGTCGCGGTGGCGACGAGCGCCGAGCACACCACCTCGTTCCCGGCCGAGATACCGAGGGATGTTCGCATGTTCACCTCCCTTCGAGCGGATGGTCCTGGTATCGGGCGACCATCTCGAATGGACTCCCGGAACGCCGTGTGGGTCACGATCGAACCGGGTTCGCTATCCGGACCGTTTCGTTGCCTGGTAGGCGCGGAGACGGCCGTGGATCAGGTGTTGCTGTGGCTCTGTGCAGCTGTCCGGATCGTTCGTGACGACCTGTCGTTCGGCAGGACGCCGGTTCGTGATGAACACGGCGGCCGCTGAGCGACCGTCGTCAATACTGTCACAATCCGTTATCCGAACGTTACAGATTTTGTGAAGTAATAGGAAGCCCTCGGAGCTGGGGGCGCGCCGAATGTATAGATCGGCCCTGCGCTGCGGCGATCGTTGTTCCCTCGATCCGGCTCGACGCCGGGAGGTTGGCACCTCCCGCCCTTGAGCGCTGGCACTCGCGTGTATAGAGTGCTAGTGGCGCTGTGTGATGTGTGTCAGTGCCGAGTTCGACTACTGAGCAGGTCCCGGCACCCGCGACGACGGGGCTGTGCGCAGGGTCGGCATTGTGACCGAACCGATGGTCAGGGACAACAGTCCCGGACGACCGTAAATCCCCTGAAAGTGGAGGGCTCAACGTGGCGAGCGTGAACATCAAGCCGCTCGAGGACAAGATCCTCGTCCAGGCCAACGAGGCCGAGACGACGACGGCCTCCGGCCTGGTCATCCCGGACACGGCGAAGGAAAAGCCGCAGGAGGGCACCGTTGTCGCCGTCGGCCCCGGCCGGTGGGACGAGGATGGCGACAAGCGCATCCCGCTCGATGTCCAGGAGGGCGACACCGTCATCTACAGCAAGTACGGCGGCACCGAGATCAAGTACCAGGGTGAGGAATACCTGATCCTGTCCGCGCGCGACGTGCTGGCTGTCGTCAGCAAGTAAGTCATCGCTGCGCATGCGTTCCGCCCCGGTGTCGAGTTCTGGCCCGGGGCGGAGTGCGTTCCGCGCACTGTGACAGCGCACCGAAACACAGGAGCGAACACATATGGCAAAGCAGATCGAGTTCGACGAGAAGGCTCGCCGGGCTCTCGAGCGCGGCGTCGACAAGCTCGCCGACGCGGTCAAGGTCACCCTCGGCCCGCGCGGCAGGCACGTCGTGCTGGCCAAGGCATTCGGCGGCCCGACCGTGACCAACGACGGTGTCACCATCGCGCGCGAGATCGATCTCGAGGACCCGTTCGAGAACCTCGGCGCCCAGCTGGTCAAGAGCGTCGCCACCAAGACCAACGACGTCGCAGGCGATGGCACCACCACCGCCACCGTGCTGGCGCAGGCCCTGGTGCGCGGCGGACTCAAGAACATCGCCGCGGGCGCCAACCCGATCGGTCTCGGCTCGGGCATCGCCAAGGCCGCCGACGCGGTCTCCGAAGCCCTGCTGGCCCTGTCCACCCCGGTCTCCGGAGAGCAGGCCATCGCGCAGGTCGCGACCGTCTCCTCGCGTGATGAGGAGATCGGCGAGATGGTCGGCAAGGCGCTGACCACCGTCGGCAAGGACGGCGTTGTCACCGTCGAGGAGTCCTCGACGCTGCAGACCGAGCTCGTGGTCACCGAGGGCGTCCAGTTCGACAAGGGCTACCTCTCGCCCTACTTCGTCACCGACACCGACACTCAGCAGGCAGCGTTCGAGGACGCCTACATCCTGCTGCACCGCGAGAAGATCAGCTCGCTGCCCGATTTCCTCCCGCTGCTGGAGAAGATCGCCGAGTCCGGCAAGCCGGTGCTGATCATCGCCGAGGACGTCGAGGGCGAGGCGCTGTCCACCCTGGTGGTCAACGCGATCCGCAAGACGATCAAGGCCGTTGCGGTCAAGGCGCCGTTCTTCGGTGACCGCCGCAAGGCGTTCCTCGACGACCTCGCCGTCGTCACCGCGGGCACCGTGATCAACCCCGACCTCGGCATCAACCTGCGTGAGGCCGGCCTCGAGGTGCTCGGCAGCGCGCGTCGCGTCGTCGTCACCAAGGACGACACCACGATCATCGACGGTGCGGGCACCGCCGAGGACATCGCGGCCCGCGGCGCCCAGCTGCGTCGCGAGATCGAGGCGACCGATTCCGATTGGGATCGGGAGAAGCTCGAGGAGCGGCTGGCCAAGCTGGCCGGTGGCGTCGCGGTGATCAAGGTCGGCGCGGCCACCGAGACCGCCCTCAAGGAGCGCAAGTACCGGGTCGAGGACGCGGTCAGCGCGGCCAAGGCAGCGGTCGAGGAAGGCATCGTGCCCGGCGGCGGTACCGCGCTGGTGCAGGCAGGCACCAAGCTCGTCGAACTGCGCGACTCGCTCTCGGGCGACGAGGCGGTCGGTGTCGAGGTCGTGCGGCAGGCCCTGCGGGCGCCGCTGTTCTGGATCGCCACCAACGCGGGCGTCGATGGCTCGGTCGTGGTCAGCAAGGTCACCGAGGGCAAGGAGGGCTTCAACGCCGCCACCCTCAGCTATGGCGATCTGCTCACCGACGGTGTCGTCGATCCGGTGAAGGTGACCCGTTCCGCGGTGATCAACGCCGCATCGGTGGCGCGGATGGTGCTCACCACCGAGAGTGCCATCGTGGACAAGCCGGCCTCGGACGAGGGCGACCATCACGGACACGGCCACAGTCACTGATCGATTGATCGGCGGCCATCGGGCCAGGTGATCGAGCGGACCGTTCATGTTCCCCGCGGACGTGAACGGTCCGTTCGTCTTTCGGCCGTCAGGGCCGGAACGCGGGAAATCTCGGGAGAATCCGGGGAGAAGTCAGGAGGCGACCGGCGGCTGCTCCGCGGAGATCGCGGTGAGCAGCCGCCCGCGCAGCGCCGTCGGCGGCTGGAGAGCCGTCGCGACGGCGAGCATTGCGAGAGCTTCCCTGGTCGAATGCACTTCGGTGATGAACTCGGCACGCCGAGCAGGGTCTTCACTGTCGAGCAGTTCTTGTACCGCTTGATGGTCTTCGTCGTCGATCGATCCGAGCGCGACGGTGTGCGCGAGATCGATCTGGCGTTCGTTCATCTCACGTCACCCCCAAACTTTTCTTCAGTCGTGTCAGGCCGTCCCGAATTCGGGACTTAACGGTCGGTAACCCTACGCCGAGATGGCTGGCCACCTCTGCGTAGGTTCGCCCACCGTAGTAAGCGAGCGAGATGGCTTCCCGCTGTGTTTCGGTCAGTGTGCCGAGGCTGTCCAGTACCGCTTGCTGTTCGAACTTTCGCTCGACTTCTTCGGTGACCTCGTCGAATTCGTTGCCGAGAACCCGTATCCCGTAGGCGACTTCGCGTTGGGTATGGGCCTGTTCGGCGCGCACCCGGTCGACGGCGCGGCGATGTGCCAACGTCATCAGCCAGGTGGCGGCCGAACCCTTGTCGGGATCGAAACTCGCCGCCGTTCGCCAGACCTGGAGATAGACCTCTTGTGCGGTCTCCTCCGCATAGCCCGGGTCGTGCAGGACGCGCAACACCAGGCCGTAGACGCGCGCACACGTTCGGTCGTATAGCTCGGCGAAGGCTTCCTGGTCGGACTGGCCACACCTGTGTAAAAGCGCGGCGAGTTCGATGCTTTCCGCTGCGCGTGCCGAGACCGCAGATTCCACACTGAGTGGAAAGGCTTCTCCACTGAACGAGTCGCCCTCTGCGGCCGGCGGCCGCGTTGTCACAACGCTCCATTCTGTGTCATCGGTCACTACCGTAGCGTGCCGCTATCGGGCTCGCCCGGCAGGGGCCTGTGAAACAGCGTGCGTTCGACGCCGACAGGCACACCCGGTGGTGACCGGGGGCCTGACGGGCGTTGTCGTGCGTGCGAGCCGAACGACTGTGTGCCAGTGCGCGGCTCGAACCCATGGTGCTGGTCGGCAGTTGTTGCTAGGGATTCGGCGCCCTGCGTGGTGCGGATGGGAAGGGATTCACAATGGCCCGCTGACTCGGGCGCGTCATCGTGACCAGCGGCTTCTCAGACCGCCACACGACGGCGGTTACGCCGGGCGTGGGTCTCGCGCTCGGTTTCGGACAGGCCGCCCCAGATGCCGTAGGGCTCGCTGACTTTGAGCGCGTGGCTGCGGCACTGCATCAGCACCGGGCAACTGTGGCAGATCTCCTTGGCGCGCATCTCGCGCGCGGTACGGGCACGGCCGCGTTCGCCGTCGGGATGGAAGAACACCGCGGAGTCCACGCCGCGGCAGGATCCGCGCATCTGCCAATCCCAGACATCGGCGTTCGGTCCGGGAAGGTGGGTGGGCATGGGCATGTATGAACTCCTCGTGGTGCGAGCTCGTCGGCGTTGTCGAGCAGGTGATCTGCAACGGTCACTCGGCGCGGATGGTCGTCCGGCCGAGCACATTCGGCCACGGTGCGGCGTATGTCGTCCGAGAGCCCGCCAATGATGGTCGCTGCAATTTCGCGCGGCGCCGTCCGTGGCGATGAGCTACGTTAGGTCCCGCCGCGAATTTCCGTCAATAGTTCGGCGCAGCGGTTTCGCAAATCTTCGGCGGCCAAATTTAACCTTCTCGCTGTTTACTTTTAACGACGCTTCCGGAGATAATGGCCGGTTGGCCCAACGGTGCTGTGCTGCCGTGTCTTCGACGTCGGCGGATTCGCGCAGGTAGTGGCCTGGTTTCGAGCGTTGGATGGGTAGTCGTCACGTCGGTGTGCCGGAGTCGGCGGTGATCCGGTTCACCGGCCGGTGTGACCGCAGTCGGGGGAGATGGCGATAACGGGGCGCGCGGGTTAATTGCTAGAAACGCATATGAATTCATGGGGTGCATGCCCGGCGATTGCCGGGGTGGTTTTTACCTGATGGAAACATGATGCGCGAACCTCCGCATTCCCTCCGGCTGTGCACTCCCGCAAAGAAATGCTGATCGGTTGCTCGTCGGCTCCGATCTTTCGCCGGATGCGGTGGCGGTAGTGGGCGCCGAGATAGAGTGCGGCCGTGTTCGTCCCGGATCCCCGCCCAGATGACCGTTGCGCGCTCCTGGTCGACGCCGCCTTCGGTGCCAACCCCGCAGTGGCCGCTGCCGAGTTGCCGCTCGCGCGTGACGCCCGTGAAGGATGGCTGCGCGCAGTCGTGCTCGGCGGTCAGGGCCGCTACGCCGCGGCCCGCGCCGAACTCGGTGGCCTCACGGTCCACCGCACCGATCCGGTACTCGCGGCCCTCGCCGCCTCCACCCGCGGCTCGCTGTTGCGTCAGCTCGGCTGGCACGCCGCGGCCGCACGCCACGACGGTGCCGCGGCCGCGCTTGTGCTCCCCGGTCCGGCTCCGGACCGCGCGGGTGAGCTGTCGGTGTCCTTGGGCGAAGGCTGCGGGCCCGACCGATTCGACGCCGCATGTGACGCCCTGACGGGTCTGGCCGCCGACGCGCTCGGCACCGGTCGAACCGATCTCGCCACCCGTCTGCTCGGCCGGGTGCGGGTACTGCTCGCCGACGCCGACGCCCCCGATCCGCGCAGGCTGCGGCTCGCCATCCGGCTGTGCTGGGTAAGCGCCGAGACCGCGCTCGCCGCCGGCCGCTTGTCCGAGGCCACACCCCATGCCGAGGCCGCGCTCGCGCTGGCCGAGCAGGGGCCCTCGATGCGCCATCGGGTGAAGTCGCGTCTGCTGGTCGCGGCCGCCACCGCGGCCAACGGCGGCGATGCGAGCGAGCTTGCCGAGACGGTAGCCACCGAATGCCGCGAGCACGGACTGCTGCCCCTGCGCTGGGCCTGCGCCATGTTGCGGACCGGGCTGCCGGGACGTGACATCGATCGCAGTGCGGCCGAGCGAGAAGCCGCAGAATGCGCGATCACCATCGAACGGCTCGGTGGGCACTTCCGCCCGGCGGGCGCCCGCTGAGGGTTCGCGAACCTCCGGATCGACCCGGTCCGATGATCAGTTGATGACGCAGTTACCCGGTTCGCCAACGGGTATCGCTATTGTTAGATCCGTTCCGCTGCACCCGCGGAAGCATCGGTCGACACCCGGCCGTGCCACTTGTAACGCCAGGAAATTCTCTGACGATGTCGAACACGGGCGAAGAGTTGGACCTCGCCGTCACTGCCGCTGCGCAGGGCGACAGATCCGCTCTAGCTCAGGTACTGGAGTTGATCCGCCCGCTGGTAATGCGTTATTGCCGGGCAAGGATCGGAGCTGCGGAGCGTGGATCACTCTCTGCGGACGACGTTGCGCAGGAGGTCTGTCTGGCGGTCATGACAGCCCTGCCCAGGTATCAAGACCAGGGCAGGCCGTTTATGGCCTTCGTATACGGAATCGCTTCGCACAAGGTCGCCGACGCTCATCGCAACGCCTCACGTAACAAGGCGGAGGCGATGGCCGAAGTACCAGATGTCATATCCACCGACCACGGGCCGGAGCAGCGCGCTCTCGAATCCGAAACGAGCAGGCAGATGAACCGTTTGCTTGCCACGCTTCCGGAGAAGCATCGGGAGATCCTGATCCTGCGCTTGGTCATGGGTTTGTCAGCAGAAGAAACCGCGACCGCCGTGGGCAGTACGGCGGGAGCGATTCGAGTCGCCCAGCACAGGGCACTCGCGAAATTGAAGTCACAAGTGGCGAGGGCAGGTGAAATGTATGGCTAGGGATGGCGGACGCGGTCGGGGTGACTGGAGGGCGCGACGTGGATCGCGGGACAGCGGTCCCTACGCCGAGGGGTCCTCTGGCGACAACGCTCCGGTCGACATCGCGGCAGTACGCCGCGACGACGCGCTGATTGATGCCATCGCCAGCGACGGGCCGGTACAGACCGATAGCACCGAAGAGTTCCAGCTGGCGGCTTTGCTTGCCGACTGGCGGGCAGAGATCGTCACACCACCGATTCCGGAGGCACCGGATCTCGACACGGTGGTCGCGGCGGTCAATCAAGAAATCGGCGCGCGACAGGCGCGAGTCGGTGCGAGGACGACCAACCGGCTGCGGCTGGTGCGTCCGATCGCCGGCGCCGCCGCCGGGTTGGCGCTGGTGTTCGGCGGTATGACGGCCTTCTCCTATAACGCCGAGCCCGGCGACCCGCTGTGGCGGTTCAAAGAGGTCGTGTTCAGCGAGCAGGCCCAGTCGACCGTGGTGCAGCGCGCCGACGACGATCTGGCGGCTGCACAGGAACTGATCGACCAGGGCAATCCCGAGCGAGCCAGGGCACGGCTGGAGCAGGCATCCGCCAACGCGACCAAGGTCGATGATCCGGCCAAGCGCGGCGATCTGATGGATCGCTGGGAGCGACTACTGAACGACCTGCGTGGCCTGTCGCCGGAGGCGGCGGCTCAGCTGGAGCAGTCGCGTCCCGGTGAGGTGCGGCCGGGTTCGACGACCGACCCCCGGGCGACGACTACCGAGCCGACCAAGCCCGGCGAGACGACAAAGCCCGGCGAGACGACGCGGCCAGGTGACGGCAGCACCGCGCCGACGATCATGGGCGTGGATCCGTCGGTGTCGGCTACCAAGCCGCCGCCGGTGACCACCGCCCCTGACACCACGGCGCCGACGACCGCCCCCGAGGACACCGGCACTCCGCCGACTGTCGAGCCGACCACGCCGCCGGTGACCACCCCTCCGGTGACGCCGACCACCGTGTCGCAGCCGACGGTCATCGAGCCGCCGGTCGTCACCACCCTCCCGGATTCGCCGCCGACCGGTGGCAACACCGGGACTCCGGGGACGGGCGGAAGCACGAGTTAACCGGTCGCGCCTCGATGTGGTCAACGGCCAAGAGAACTGAAGCGGGATCCGAAGACGGGTGAAACCGATCGCCGAGGGGCGGTCGGTATTTTTTTTCCGGCCGTTATTCCAGGCCGTGGGAAGTGTGGTGATATGCCGCACATCATGATCTCGCGCACGTGGCGAAGCGGCGCTCATGGTCTCCGCGTGGCGTATTCGCGTGGGGGACCGAGGGTCGGGCCGAGTGTGGCCGACCGAGAAGAGAATCAGCTGTCGAAACCGTCGAAGCCGTCGCCGTGGAATGCCTCGTTCATCGAAGCGTCGGCGTAGCCCCGGCAGTAATCCCAGGTGACGTAGGCCTCGGGAGTCGGATCGTAGGCCGGCTCGTGCGGGCGGACCGTTCCGTCGACCAGTAGCTGAAGTAGGTTGGCGCGCAGCATGTCCCAGTCGTGGTAGTGATCCTGCCTGCAGTCCTCACAGCTGACCACCAGGCCGCGGATGCCACGATGGCCGAGTAGTGCTTCGTACACTGCGAGGTCGGCGAGATCTTCCTCGACCGCGAGGCGCTCATGAGGATCCAGCGGTTCGCCCGGCTCGATGGCATCGAGCGCGGCCGACGGGTCGGAGGGGTCTCCGGCGAATGGATCCGGCGGCAAGCCAGGTGGTAGATGGTCACGCACATCCCCACGGTACGCAGAACAGGGCGGTCTGCGCCAGCTATGCGCGCCGCCAGTTTCGGCAACGGCCTCACTTGATGGCGTGTTCCACCGGACAGATACCATAGGTGAAACGCGCCGACGCGTACCCGACAACCCGTCGGCGGTGTCAGATCCGCACAGTCCATCCCATGAAACAGTCCGCACGGCTATCTCGGCCTTCGCGGCTCTGTCGACGTCCAGGAGGGGTCGATCCGAATGAGTAATCCCGTAACGGGCGAACGAAGCGCTGTCCGCCCTCATACGGGTGGTGACGATCCGAACAAGATCGCCATGCTCGGCCTCACGTTCGATGATGTGCTGCTGCTGCCCGCGGCGTCGGATCTCATTCCCAGTTCGGTCGAGACCTCGAGCCAGCTGACCAGGGAGATCCGGCTGCGTACCCCGCTGTGCAGCTCGGCAATGGATACCGTCACCGAGGCCAGGATGGCCATCGCGATGGCGCGCGCGGGCGGTATGGGCGTACTGCACCGCAATCTGTCGGTCGCCGACCAGGCAGGCCAGGTGGAGACGGTCAAGCGGTCCGAGGCGGGCATGGTGACCGATCCGGTGACCTGTCGTCCCACCGACACCCTCGCCGAGGTCGACGCGATGTGCGCGCGATTCCGCATCTCCGGCCTGCCCGTGGTGGACGAGACCGGCGCGCTGGTCGGCATCATCACCAACCGCGATATGCGCTTCGAGGTCGACCAGGATCGCCGGGTCGCCGATGTGATGACCAAGGCGCCGCTGATCACCGCCCAGGAGGGTGTCACGGCGGAGGCCGCGCTCGGCCTGCTGCGCAGGCACAAGATCGAGAAGCTGCCGATCGTCGACGGTAAGGGCACGCTGCGCGGCCTGATCACCGTCAAGGACTTCGTCAAGACCGATCAGTACCCCAACGCCACCAAGGACCGCGACGGCCGCCTGCTGGTCGGTGCCGCGGTCGGTGTCGGTGAGGACGCCTGGTCGCGCGCGATGACCCTGGCCGATGCCGGAGTGGACGTGCTGGTGGTCGACACCGCGCACGGCCACCAGGCGCAGGTGCTGCAGATGGTCACCAAGGTCAAGGCCGAGGTGGGTGACCGCATCCAGGTGGTCGGCGGCAATATCGCCACCCGGGCCGGGGCGCTGGCCCTGGTCGAGGCGGGCGCGGACGCGGTGAAGGTCGGCGTCGGCCCCGGCTCGATCTGCACCACCCGTGTGGTCGCCGGCGTCGGTGCTCCGCAGATCACCGCGATCCTGGAGGCCGTGGCGGTGTGCAAGCCCGCCGGTGTTCCGGTCATCGCCGATGGCGGCATCCAGTTCTCCGGTGATATCGCCAAGGCCATCGCCGCGGGCGCGTCCACCGTGATGCTCGGCTCGCTGCTCGCGGGCACCGCCGAATCGCCCGGTGAGCTGATCCTGGTCGGCGGTAAGCAGTTCAAGAGCTACCGCGGTATGGGATCGCTCGGCGCCATGCAGGGCCGTGGCCAGGCCAAGTCCTTCTCCAAGGACCGCTACTTCCAGGACGACGTGCTCGCCGAGGACAAACTGGTCCCCGAGGGCATCGAGGGCCGGGTGCCCTTCCGTGGCCCGGTCAACCAGGTCATCCATCAGCTCGTCGGCGGCTTGCGCGCGGCCATGGGCTACACCGGTTCCGACTCAGTCGCCCATCTGCAGGAAGCGCAGTTCGTGCAGATCACCGCGGCCGGTCTGAAGGAAAGCCACCCACACGACATCACCATGACGGTCGAGGCCCCGAACTACACCGGCCGCGGCTGACCGAGCCGCCGTCGCCTGCCCGCACCACCGGCGCGGGCATGGTGCGACCCGAGCGTTCGAACCCAGTTCGTCCGGGTCGCATCGGCATGCCCTCGACCGTCGGCCGGGCCACGGTGGGTATCGTTCGTTATCGGTGACGGCACAGCGATGCCGTAACCACCACAAACAGAAACCAGCCCGTGGCACGACCACGGACGCGAGCTTGCGATGCAAAAGTGCCGCAAGTCCATACAACGGAGGGGCGACCTCGAGGAGCCCCGTTCGCGGCCCGTCTCGCGCGGAAACGCGAGACACCAGGGGGCCGCGAACACGCCGCGCCAGCGGCAAATAAACACAGGAGCGAGCAGTGCGCGACATGGTCGAGATCGGGATGGGCCGGACGGCTCGGCGTACCTACGAGCTGGACGATATCGATATCGTCCCCTCGCGCCGGACCCGCTCGGCCAAGCAGGTGTCGCTGGCCTGGCAGCTGGATGCCTACCGGTTCGAGATCCCGTTCCTCACCCATCCGACCGATGCGCTGGTGTCGCCGGAGTTCGCGATCGAACTCGGCAGGCTCGGCGGTCTCGGGGTGATCAACGGCGAGGGGCTGTGGGCGCGGCACGCGGATGTGTCGGCCAAGATCGATCAGCTGCTCGACCTGGTCGCCAAGGGTGGCTACGAGCGGGCGATCGCGTACCTGCAGGAGTTGCACGCCGCGCCGATGCAGCCGGATCTGCTGGCCGCCGCGGTGGCGCAGGTGCGGGCCGCGGGCGTGACGACAGCGGTGCGGGTGAGCCCGCAGAACGCGCAGGCGCTGACGCCGGCGCTGGTGCAGGCGGGTATCGATCTGCTGGTCGTGCACGGCACGATCATTTCCGCCGAGCATGTCGGCGATGGTGAGCCGCTGAACCTCAAGACCTTCATCGCCGAGCTGGATGTGCCGGTGGTGGCAGGCGGGGTGAGCGATCACCGTACGGCGCTGCACCTGATGCGTACCGGCGCGGCGGGCGTCATCGTCGGTTACGGCTCCTACCCGGGTGCGACCACTACCGGTGAAGTGCTCGGTATCGGGGTCCCGATGGCAACGGCCATTGCCGACGCCGCCGCGGCGCGCCGCGACTACCTGGACGAAACCGGCGGCCGCTACGTGCATGTCATCGCCGACGGCGATATCGCGGCCTCGGGCCAGCTGGCGAAGGCGATCGCCTGCGGCGCGGACGCGGCCATGATCGGTGTGCCGCTGGCCACCGCCGCCGAGGCACCGGGTCGCGGCTGGTACTGGCCGTCGGCGGCGGCGCATCCGTCGGTGCCGCGTGGCTCGATGTTGCATGTAGACGATCCGTGGGATCTGGGTGGCGACGGCGAGGACTCCGTGCGGCCGAGCCTGGAGCGGGTGCTGTTCGGCCCGTCCGACGATCCGTTCGGCTCGCTCAACCTCGTCGGCGGATTGCGCCGGTCGATGGCGAAGGCCGGGTACTCGGATCTGAAGGAGTTCCAGAAGGTCGGGCTCAGCGTCCGCGCCTGATCGCGCTCAGTGTCGGCGGGTGGCGGTGCTGACCGCGCGGCCGCGCAGGAACTGCCGGATCGCGTGATTGACCGGATCCGGATGGGTCATCGTCACCGCCAGCCGCGCGCCGTCGATCTCGACGAAGGTCGAGCCGGGAATCGACTCGGCGAGCAGCTTCCCGCGCTCACGAGCGATGCCGCTGTGGCTGGCGTGCACGACAAGCGCGGGGCAGCTGATCTCGGAGAGCCGGTCCAGCACCGAATCCCGGCCGAGCAGGCAGCCCGCGGCGACTTCGATGCCGTGCCGGTCGTGTGCGAGCCAGCGTTCGGTCCATACCGTGCGGTGCCGGTCGTGGTCTCCGATGAGCCAGTGCGCCAGTCGCTGCACCGCGCGCGGACGGGATCCGTCGTCGTACCATTCGGCCAGGAAACGCTGTGTGGCCGTTGACTGTTCGGGTGTCGGCCCGTGCGCCTCGGTGCTGATCAGGATCAATGCGGAGACCCTCTCGGGCGCGATGAGCGCGGTGCGCAACGCGGTGAACCCACCCTGGGCGGTGCCGCCGACCACGGCACGCTCGGCGCCGAGATGGTCGAGCACGGTCAGCGCGTCACGCGCGGCGGTCCAGTAGGTGAACGGCAAGCCCTGGTCTCTGGTGCGGCCGTGACCGCGCGCGTCCCAAGTGACGATGCGGAACTCCGGCGCCAGCGCATCCATCTGTTCGGCGAACATGGTGCGGTCCATGAAGAATTCGTGTGCCAGCAGAACCAGCGGGCCGTTGCCGCCGGTGTCCTCGTAGTGGATGTCGGCATCGATCGCGCGGGCGAATGGCACGACGTCGAGGATAGTCAGCAGTCCGGGAGCGCGTCGGGCGATTGGGCGGGGTGCGGGCTGAGGTCGGAGCGGTGATGGGCGAGCTCTAAACTGTTCGGGTGGCAGATTCGCAGAGACCCGTCCTCGTCGTCGACTTCGGTGCGCAGTACGCGCAGCTGATCGCCCGTCGAGTCCGCGAAGCGAGTGTCTACTCCGAGGTGATCCCGCACACGGCCTCGGTCGAGGAGATCGCCGAGAAGCAGCCGCTGGCCGTCATCCTGTCCGGCGGACCGTCCAGCGTGTACTCCGAGGGTGCACCGCAGCTGGACGCGCGGCTGTTCGACCTCGGTCTGCCGGTGTTCGGCATCTGCTACGGCTTCCAGGCAATGGCGCAGGCGCTCGGCGGCACGGTGGCCCACACCGGAACCCGCGAATACGGCCGCACCGAGCTCAATATCGACGGTGGCGTGCTGCATGGCGGTCTGCCGACCATCCAGCCGGTGTGGATGAGCCACGGTGACGCCGTCACCGACGCTCCCGCCGGTTTCGAGGTCACCGGCACCACCACGGGCGCGCCGGTCGCGGCATTCGAGGATCGGGCCCGCCGGCTCGCCGGTGTGCAGTACCACCCGGAGGTGCTGCATTCGCCGCACGGCCAGCAGGTGCTGAGCCGGTTCCTGCACGAGATCGCCGGGATCCCCGCCACCTGGACGCCCGCCAGTATCGCCGAATCGCTGATCGAGCGGGTCCGTGAGCAGGTCGGCGACGCGCACGCCATCTGCGGTCTGTCCGGCGGCGTGGACAGCGCGGTCGCGGGCGCGCTGGTGCAGCGCGCCATCGGCGACCGGCTGACCTGCGTATTCGTCGATCACGGACTGTTGCGTTCGGGTGAGCGCGAGCAGGTGCAGCAGGATTTCGTCGCCGCGACCGGTGCCAGGCTGGTAACCGTCGACGCGGTGGACAAGTTCCTCGGCGAGCTGAAGGGCGTCACCGACCCCGAGGAGAAGCGCAAGATCATCGGCCGGGAGTTCATCCGCTCCTTCGAGGACGCGGTGTCGGAGGTCGTCGGCGAACAGAGCAACGCCGACGGTGTCGCGCCCGAGGTCGAGTTCCTGGTGCAGGGCACGCTGTACCCCGATGTGGTCGAGTCCGGTGGCGGTACGGGCACGGCCAACATCAAGTCCCATCACAATGTCGGCGGCCTGCCGGAAGACCTGGAATTCGAGCTGGTCGAGCCGCTGCGGCTGCTCTTCAAGGATGAGGTTCGCGCGGTCGGTCGCGAGCTCGGCCTGCCCGAGGAGATCGTTGCCCGGCAGCCGTTCCCCGGCCCGGGTCTTGCCATCCGCATCGTCGGCGAGGTGACCGAGGACCGGCTGCACACGCTGCGCCAGGCCGACGCCATCGCCCGCGAGGAACTCACCGCGGCCGGGCTGGACCGCCAGATCTGGCAGTGCCCGGTGGTGCTGCTCGCCGATGTCCGCAGCGTCGGCGTGCAGGGCGACGGCCGCACCTACGGTCATCCGATCGTGCTGCGTCCGGTGTCCAGTGAGGACGCCATGACCGCGGACTGGACCCGCCTGCCCTATGAGGTGCTCGAGCGCATCTCCACCCGGATCACCAATGAGGTGGCCGAGGTCAACCGTGTGGTGCTGGATGTGACGAGCAAGCCGCCGGGCACCATCGAGTGGGAGTGATTCAGCCGATCCGATAGGGCCAGGCTCGGCCGAGGATGATGCGGCCGAGTGGGACGCCGTCCGACGGCGCGGCGGGCGCGGGTTCGAGGGTGTGCTCGTCGGTGATCGGCGGGTGTTCGGGATATTCGTGGTGCTCGGAACGGTGCTGCGACATCGGATCTCCTGTCGGCCGGGATTCGGCGGCGTCGGTCGGTGCGAGTCGGGTTGCCGCGGAAAGGTTCTCGGTTCTACTGCGGCGGTGGTGCTACGCGAACAGCCCGCCGGGTGCGGGCGGGCCGTTCCTATTCGGTTGTGTTACCTGCGTTTACGTGGGGAAAGTACGAGCAGCAGCCCGACGACGATGGCTGTCGCCACGATCACCCAGCCGATCGAGAGGACGCCCGCGGCAGGCCAGGACACCGGGCCGGTCAGTGCCCAGATGCTCAGGGCGAGCGCGAGCAGCCCGACGATCAGCAGGGAGAACGACGGTCCACGGCGCTTGTCGGTCGCATTGCCGGTGTGATTGTCAGCCACGGCGCACCTCCGCACTTCCCGCTCGGACATCGATGTTCAGGTCGAGCACCGGAGCGTCGCCACCGGGACCGGTCAGCCCCTCGGGGCATAAGGCGTCACCCATCCGCACCGTGCAGTCGGCCCGGACGTTCATATTCTCAGGTACCAGCACGATCGCCTCGCCCATCTGCACCGACACGTCGACGGTGCGGTTCTCGGTCAGGCCGAGCTCGCGCAGATCCAGCGTCCCCGAACCCATCGTGACGCTGTATTCGGGCTTCAGATCACCGGTCGCCAGCGGAGTCCAGGTGCGCTCACCCATGGTGGCGCCGTCGAAGCTGACCGGACCGATCATCGAGGCAAGCACCACGAACCCGGCCAGCGGTGCCGTTACCACCAGCAGGCCGTAGCCGCGCCGCAGGAACGCACCGAGAATCAGGCCGAGCCCGACCACGCCGAGCGCCACCGCGGCGATCCGCCCCGGCGTCATCCACTCCGCTCCCGACGCGGCCGCTGCACCCGCGGCCGCGGCGGCCAGGATCGCCAGGCCGAGCACCATGGGCGTCAGCCGGGAGCGGGGCTTCTTCGGCTCCGGGGCGACGACGGTCTTCGCCGGGGACGGTTCGGGGAGATCCCAGGCCATCGGAGCGACACCGAGGGGGTCCCAGGAGGGCGGGGTGGGGCTCGGAGTTAGTGGGCTGGGGCGGAGAGCACTCGGTGTGCTGGGCGTTGCCGGATTCGAGGCCTTCGTGAGCTGCGGTTTTGCGGTGTCGGAAGGCGGGACGGCGGACGGTGTGTCGGCGTCGGGAGCTGAGGTCGCCGCACTGTCGGTGGCGTTCAGACCGGTGCTGAGGACCTCGGTGGCGTGCGTGTTTGCGAGGGCCTCGGTTGCGTGTTCGGGCTCGAGCACCTCGGTGCTGCTCTCGTCGGACTTCGTCGAGGAGTCACCGGCTATGAGGCTTGCAGGTGCCTGCTGCAACGAGTCGGCCGCAGGTGCCGCGCCCTGATCGGTGGGTGCGCTCGGGTCTTTGTCGAGCACCACCTGCCGGTCCGGCACATACTGCTCGGGCAGTTTCGTGTACGGCGTGTACGGGCCGTAGGTGGGGGATTCGAAGGAGTCCTGGCCGGTCCACAGCGGTGTCGTCTGCGGGAAGGCGGTGCCCGGGTACCCGGTCCCGGTGACTCCGTCCATCTCGCCGAATCCGAGAGCCGGTGGTTCCGGAGTGCGCATGAACAGCATCCACCAGCCGGCCAGCATGGCAGCCAGCCCGATCACCCCGGACCCGCCGAGCCCGACCCCGATCGGCCCCACCGCGCTCACCGCGATGGCCAACGCCACGATCAGCACGATCGTCTTGGTCTGCGACTGCGAACTGTGCCCCTTGCCGATCAACGACTCGGCCGCCGAGGTCTCGTCGCCCTGCGCGCTGCACAACAGCCAGGCCAGCAGATACAGCACGATCCCGGCACCGCCGAAGATCGTCGACACCACGAACGCGACCCGCACCAGCACCGGATCGACGTTGTAGCGCTGCCCGAACCCGGCCGCGACCCCTGCGATAGGCCCGCGCCGCGGCAACCGCACCGGCCGCGTCTGCCACATCTGCTGAAGCTGATCGCCGAAGCTCGTCCTAGTCATGCCAACTATCGTCAGCCCCGGGCTGCCCCCGGCGCATCGGGGTTCACCCTGAAAATCATCCTGAACCGCATGGACGGGATCGGCCACCTGGATTTCAGGGTGTTTCCCCATGGCTGGCTGTCGGTGAGCCGTGCCAGTATCGGGAGTATGTATCCGTCTGTTCCGGCGTTCGACTCGCGTGGGTTCGATGCTGCGCGGGGGGTTGAACCCGTCGAGGGAACCCATGGGCGGTTGGTGCGGCGGTCGGGTGGACGGATCGTCGGTGGGGTGGCCGGCGGGATCGCCGATCATCTCGGGGTCGACGTGTTCAAGGTGCGGATGGCGTTCGTGTTGCTGTCCGCGCTCGCGGGGGCGGGGATCGTCGCGTACGCGATGCTGTGGATCTTCACGCCGGGCGGTGCCGACGATGCGCGGCCGTCGGGGCAGGAGCGGCGCCAGGCCATCGGGCTCGCGCTGCTCGGGTTCGGGTTGTCGGTGGCGATGTCGGCGCTGTTCAGCGGGACAGCGGCGCGGATCATCGTTCCGCTGATCGCGGTCGCTGTCGGTGCGGCGCTGGTGTGGCGCGAGTACGACGCGGACGGTCCGCGATCATTGCTCGGCCTGCCCGCGAAACCGACCATGGTCACGTGGTCGCGCATAGTCGCGGGCATCACCTTGATCGTGGCGGGGCTCGCGGTGGTGGTGCTTGCCCGCATCGACATCGGCTCGCTGGGCTCGGCATTGCTGGCGGTGGCGGTCACCCTGCTCGGTGCCGGGCTGCTGTCGGTGCCGCTGTGGCTGCGCATGATGCGCGCACTGAACACCGAACGCGCCGCCCGCATCCGCAACGAGGAACGCGAGGAAATCGCCTCGCACTTGCACGATTCGGTGCTGCAAACCCTGGCGCTCATCCAGCGCCAGGCCGATGATCCGCACGAGGTGGTCCGGCTGGCCCGCAGCCAGGAACGCGAACTACGCAAATGGCTGTTCGAGGACTCCGCGCCCGCGCAGTCGAGCCTGGCCGCCGCGCTGCGCACCATCGCAGGCGAGGTGGAGGACCAGCACGGTGTGAAGGTCACGCCGGTGACCGTCGGCGATGTCTCGATGGATATCGCCGAGACCGGATCGGGCCTGCCGAAGGAGCATTTCACCGCCGTCCTCGGCGCCAGCCGGGAAGCGCTGGTCAATGCCGCCAAACATGCGGGCGTTCCCGTCATCGACCTGTTCGCCGAGACCGAACCGCATCAGGTGAGTGTGTTCGTCCGCGACCGTGGCGTGGGATTCGACGTCGACGAGGTACCCGCGGATCGGCAGGGACTGGCCAAATCCATTCGCGGTCGGGTGGAACGGCGCGGCGGGCAGGTGGAGATCGTGTCCAACCCCGGCCGCGGCACCGAAGTGCGGATCATCATGCCGCGCACCGATTCCTGGGTCGAGGACGAATCGTCCGCCGATCCGGGCGACGGTTCGACCGATGATGTGGGCGTGGGTGAACCCGATACGGCCACCGATTCGCGTAACGGCGATGCAGCGGAACATAACCGTGCGACCTCGGGTGATGTAGCCGATACGCGTGACGGTGGCACAGTGGCGAACTCGAAGCGCAACGGCGCGGATTCCGATGCGCCGAGGGCCACGGTGCCGTTCGGCTCGTTGTCGAACGACACCGGCCAGGCGCGCGAGACGAATCCGGTGCGAAGCGGTGACGCGGCGACGCAGCCGATCGCGCCCGCGGTTCGAGCCGATCGACGCTGACGGCTTTATCCGGCTGGTTCGCGGCCGCTGTGGTACCGATGGAATTGTTCCGGGCGACCGGGACACAGTGGTGACAGCGGATCGGGCTGTCCGGTGAAGGAGAAGTAGGTGGCGGTGCGGGTTTTTCTCGTCGACGATCACGCCGTGTTCCGTTCCGGTGTGCGAGCGGAATTGAGCCGGGAAACCGATATGGAGGTGGTCGGTGAGGCAGGCGGGGTCGCCGAAGCCGTCGCCGGTATCAACAACACCCGACCCGATGTCGTGCTGCTCGACGTGCACATGCCAGACGGCGGCGGTGTCGCGGTGCTGGCCGGTATCGAAGACGGCCCGGTCTGCCTGGCGCTGAGCGTGTCCGACGCCGCCGAGGACGTGATCGCGGTGATCCGCGCCGGCGCCCGCGGCTATGTCACCAAGACCATCTCCGGAGCCGAACTGGCCGACGGGATCCGCCGGGTCGCGGGCGGTGACGCCGTATTCAGCCCGCGGCTGGCCGGTTTCGTGCTCGATTCGTTCACCGGGAAATCCCCGGCCCCGGAACCGCCCCTCGACCCGGAACTGGATTCGCTGACCCCGCGTGAGCTGGAGGTACTGCGTCTGCTCGCCCGCGGCTACACCTACCGCGAGATCGCCGAAACCCTGTTCATCTCGGTGAAGACTGTGGAAACCCATGCCTCCAACGTGCTGCGCAAAACCCAGCAGTCCAACCGGAACGCCCTCACCCGCTGGGCACACCGCAGGCGGATAGATTGACCGCTACATCACCGCGACGATGACAGCGATGATGATGACCAGCCCGATCAGCAGCCCGACGGCGATGGCCAGCGGTGCGGTGCTCGGCTGCGGCAGCTTGGCGCCCAGCGGTGCCGGGGCGGCCGCGACGGGCGCCTGCGTGGGCTGGGTGCGGCGCGGCAGCGGCGTCGACAGCGGACTACGAAGCCCCGACGCCGAATTGCGGGCCGCCCACGCCGGAATGGTGCCGTCCTCGGTGCGGACCGGGGCGCCGAGAATATAAGGCCCGGTGCCCGGACCGAACACGGCGGTGAGGATTTCGTCCCTGGCCTCGGCCATGGTGGGACGACGCTGCGGCGCCGGTTCCATCATGTGCAGCAGCGCCTGGGTGAGCACACCGCTGCGGCTGGGCGGAATGATCTGCGCCATGGCCGCGCGCTCGACGACGGCGCCGCTGTCGTCGTCGAAGCCGAACGGCGGCTGGCCCTCGACGGCGGTGTAGAGCGTGGCGCCGAGGGAGAACACATCGCTGGCCTCGGTCGGGCGGGCGCCGCGGGCCACCTCGGGCGGCAGATAGGCGGGTGTGCCGGTGATGACGCCATCCGGTTCGTCGGCGGACTCACCCGAACCGCGGGAGATGCCGAAGTCGCTGAGCTTGGCCATACCGACGCCGGGCCCGCGGTCGGCGACGAGGATATTTCCGGGTTTGATATCGCGGTGCACGATGCCGACGGCATGGGCGGCGGCCAGCGCGTCGGCGACCTGCGCGCCGATCTGCGCCACTTCGATCGGCGGCAGCGTATCGACCAGCCCGAGCGCCTTGGCCACATTGCGCGACGGTAGGTGCTCCATCACCAGCCAGGGCTCACCGGCCTCGAGCACCACGTCGTAGACGGCGATGGCGTGTTCATGGGAGAGCTTGGCCGCGACCCGGCCCTCATGGATGATCTGCTCGCGGATCCGGTTCGCCTCGTCCTCGTCGAGCCCGGCCGTGGACAGGACCTGCTTGATGGCGACATCGCGGTTCAGCAGCCGGTCGGTCGCCAGCCATACCGCGCCCATTCCGCCGCCACCCAGTTTCGACTGCAGACGGTAGCGACCGGCCACCAGATAATCCGGGCCGACGTTGGGACGGGGACGATCGATCATGGTGCCGAGACTAGCCGAATTCCGTGGTAGCTGGCCGGATTCGGGCCGGGAGTTCGCCGCCGTGACAGTGGTCACGGCGCCGGTTTCGGGGCGGTGAGCGGCGCGGGCTCGACGGATTTCAGGGGCGGGTTTCTACCGAGAGCAATTCGAACGTATATTCGATAGTGATCGATAGCTGAATCGGTGCTGGATCGCCGAGACGTCCCGGTGGCATGTGCTCGGCGGGGAGTGCCGGTGGTCGGCGCCGGATGCGTGCCGTGTCGCGGTGCTCGCCGGGTCGGGCCCGGAGAGCGCCGTGGCGGGCTCCGGCGGCTGTGCTCGGAGTGGGAGTCCATCCGTGGAGGTAGGTGAGTGTGATGGGTTCGGATTCGCGAGAGGCGGGGCGCGCGACGCCGCAGGAACTGGCAGAACTGCGGCGCAAAATGGCGGCGGTGCCCGGGCGTGGCGAATCCGCGGTCCAACGGCCGCCCACCTCGGACGGAACGCCTCGGGAGACGTTGCCCGTCCCGTCGGCGCTTGCCGAACTCCTGCCCGATGGTGGCTTGGTCCGGGGATCGGTGGTGGCCTACACCGGGGCGGGATCGCTGCTCGCCGGTGTGCTTGCCTCGGTCACTGCGGGTGGCGGGCACGCGGTAGTGGTCGGGATGCCGCGGCTCGGTTTGCTGGCCGCGGCGGAAATGGGAGCGCGGTTGGAGCGCCTGGCCGTCGTCGCCGACCCGGGGCCGGATCCGCTGGAGGTGGCCGCGGTGTTGCTCGATGGGCTCGACCTGGTGCTGCTCGGCCTCGGTGATCGCGCCGTCGCCCCCGCTCGGGCCAGGGTGATCGCCGCCCGCGCCCGCAACAAGGGCGCCACGCTGATCGTCACCGAAGGGCGCTGGCCCGCACCGTCACTGCGCCTGGGCGCCCGGGTCGCCGAATACACCGGACTAGGCGCAGGCCGTGGCCGCCTCGATTCCATCTCCCTCGACGTCGAGGTCACCGGTCGCTCATCGCTGCCGCGCAACGGCCGGATCACCCTGCGCCCGCGCGGTGGCCGGATGGAATGGGTGACTCGCGAAACAAGCACCGCCACAACTGAAACGACCAGCGATGTGCGTGAAACCGCATCGTGAGTGCGCAGCGTCGCCTGGGCGCAGCCCATGAACCGGCCTGCCCGTGTCCTGGCGGTATGGTGCCCGGACTGGCCTGCGGTCGCGGCGGCGGCACTGGGGAAGGTGCCCGCCCACCGACCGGTGGCGGTGTTGTCGGCGAACAAGGTGGTGGCCTGCTCGGCGATCGCCAGAGCCGACGGGGTGCGGCGCGGGCTGCGTCGACGTGAGGCGCAGGCGCGGTGCCCGGAACTGTTCATCGCCCAGTCCGACCCGGATCGGGACGCGCGCCTGTTCGAGCCGGTGGTGGCCGCGGTCGATGCCGCGGTGCCCGGAGTGGAGGTGCTGCGACCAGGGCTGCTGATCCTCGGCGTACGCGGCGCGGCGCGGTTCTTCGGCTCCGAGGAAGCCGCGGCCGAACGGCTCGTCGACGCGGTGGCCGCGGCCGGGGCCGAAGCGCAGATCGGGATCGCCGACGAACTGTCCACCGCGGTGCTCGCGGCGCGCCGCGCCACCATCGTTGCGCCGGGCGCGGGTGCCGAATTCCTCGCGTCGCTGCCGATCGGTGAACTCGCCGTCGAACCGGCGTTGGCGGCGCCCGAGCGCGTCGACCTGGTGGATCTGCTGCATCGGCTCGGCCTGCGGCGCGTCGGCGATTTCGCCGCGCTGACCCCGACGCAGGTCGCCTCCCGGTTCGGCGTCGATGCCATCGCTGCGCACCGCTGCGCCCGCGCCCTGCCCGAACGCCCGCCGTCCGTACGTACCCCGCCGCGCGACCTGACGGTGGAATTGCGCTGCGATCCGCCGATCGACCGCGTCGACGCCGCCGCCTTCGCCGGGCGCCTGCTCGCCACCCGCGCCCATGCCGCGCTCTCGGCTGCGGCGGTGGCCTGCACCAGGCTCGCGGTCTTCGCCGAGACCGCCGCCGGCGAACATCTCACTCGCATCTGGCGTTGTGCGGAGCCGCTGACCGCCGACGGTGTCGCCGACCGGGTGCGTTGGCAACTGGACGGCTGGCTCACCCACCGCGACACCGGTGGCTCCGGCGGACCCACCGCACCGATCACCCTGCTGCGCCTGGAACCGGTCGAGGTGATCCCGGCCGCCGCGCTCCAGCTCGGCCTGTGGGGCGACGCGGGCGGTACCGA
This sequence comes from Nocardia sp. NPDC059180, assembly GCF_042754945.1. NCBI lineage: Bacteria > Bacillati > Actinomycetota > Actinomycetes > Mycobacteriales > Nocardiaceae > Nocardia > Nocardia sp. NPDC059180. The sequence continues at coordinate 174,113 of NZ_JBHZBU010000009.1, read as the reverse complement.
CGCACGGGCGATGCGCGCCCTGGTCCGGGTACAGGGCCTGCTCGGCGGTGCCGCGGTGCAGGTCGGCGTACTCAGCGGCGGTCGTGGACCCGCCGAACGGATCACCATGGTCGCCCTCGGCGACGAACAGGTGCCCGCCACCGATCCCGCGCTGCCCTGGCCGGGTCGTCTGCCCGAACCGGCACCGGCGGTGCTCATGATGAACCGTCCACAGGTCCAACTGGAATCCGCCGGTGGCGACCCGGTGCACGTCACCGATCGCGGCCTGTTCAGCGCGACCCCTGCCCGGCTGCGCTGGGGCAGCAAACAGTGGGAGCTGACCGCATGGGCAGGCCCATGGCCGATGGACGAACTCTGGTGGGCCTCGGGATCCGCCCCGGCGGCCCGCGTCCAAGTCGAACTACCGGGGCCACACACCCTGCTGCTCATCACCCGCGAGGGGAGCTGGCATGTGGAAGGCCTCTACGAATGAGGGGCTGTCCAGACGGTCGCGAGGGTGAACGACTGATCGCGCAGCTCCGCCCAGCGGGGTTTGCGTTCGATCCACGCGTCGTCGACCAGGGCCTCGGCGACCTCGGTCATGACGTATCCGGCGTCCAGCGCGGCCGTCATCCGCTCGCCGAGCAGATATCGGTGTGTGGCAGATCATGCCCTGCCCCCGCTACCCGCCGGTACCCTCGAAGATCGTGGATCTGACGACGGCCAGGGTCGCACTCGGCGACGTGCTGATCGCCTACCGGGACTCCGGGGCGGTCGCGGTCGACGATGTCCCGGTCGTGCTGGTGCACGGTATGGGCGGTGACGGCCACACCTGGGATCGGTTCGCCCGCGAACTGGTGCGCGCCGGACGCCGGGTCATCATTCCCGACCTGCGTGGACACGGTCGCAGCGCGCATACCGAGTCCTATCTGTTCTCCGAATTCGGCGACGATGTGCTGCGGTTGTGTGAGTTCCTGGAACTGGACCGGGTGGACCTGGTCGGGCATTCGCTCGGCGGTTACGCGGTGTCCTGTGTCGCGCAGGAACAACCGAGCCTGGTCCGTCGACTGGTGATGGAGGAATGCCCGCTGCCGCTGCGATCGGGTACCGAGGAGCTCACCCTCACACGCAGGCTGCCGAGCATTCCGGAGCTGTGGCACGCCACCTCCAGCCTGGTCCGTCATCCCCGCGCGGTGCTCGCCTTCGACCGGTCGATGACGCGGACCGCGCTCGAACAGTTCCGCAAGCCGCATCCGGAGTGGTGGGAACGGCTCACCGAGATCACCGCCCCGACCCTCGTCCTGCGCGGCGGCCCCGGCGGCATGGTCGATCCGGACAAACTCGAGATCATGCGCACCTCGGTCCCCGACTGTTCGGTCACCGCCTTCACTTGTGGGCACAGCATCCACCGCGACCGCTACCGCGAATTCGCCGCCGCGGTGTTGCCGTTCCTCGGTCACTGAGTCCGGTCCCGCCTGGCCGGGGATGCGTACGGGGCCGGAATTTCTCGTGGTACCTGCGATCGCCAAAGTCACGTGCTTCGGTTCCGGGTCCACGTGGCCGGCCGGCAGCTGCTGTCGGAGTAGGGTCCATGGGCGTTGCCAGACGAGGGGAGGACACGCATGACACCGCCGTGGGGGCCGGGCAATTACCCGCAGTATCCCGGGGGTCCAGGATCCGGGCAGCCGCGGTATCCGGGAGCGCCGCCTCCGCCGGGGCAGTATCCGCCTCCGGTGCCTCCCTATCAGGGGCCGCCGCACCATGTTCCGCCCCAGCAGGTGCCGCAGTATCCGGCCGCGCCTGCTCCGTATCCGGCGGCACCGCCACCACCGTTTCCCTCCGCGCCGCCGCAACCCCCGCCTCCGGGGCCGGGATCAGGTCCCGCACAGGCGTATATCGGCGCGGTCGCGCAGCGGTTGATGGCCGACCAGCTCAGGATCCAGCACGCCTGGGTCGGCCCGGTCCAGACGATGATCGGCATCATCACGATCAACCCGCTGGCCTCGTTCGGTTCGCCCGTCGAGTTCGTACTCGGCGTCGCCGAAGTCCCGGAGGTGTCCCCGATGGCGATGGACAACTTTCCGCGTCAGCTCGATCAGTTCGCCCGATCCCAGCGTTCGCTCGGTGCGCTCGGTGGGGCGATGTCGGTGGCGGCACTGGTTTCCGAACGTGTCCACCCGGCCGCTCTGTCCCGCCTGACCACCAGGGCGCAGTGGGGCTCAGGCGTGCTGCCTGCCATCGCCGACCTCGGTACACGCCAACTGCACATGGCCACAGACTCACCCATCTTCGGCTACGCCATGTGGGGCAAACTCCGCAAACAAGCCAACCGCTACCTCCCGCACCCCGCCCAAGTCCTCGGCTGAGCGCGCCGCGAGTGGTACCTGGCTGCGGTATCGGTCGAGTAGGCCCCGCAGCCAGGTACCACTCGCCGGATCACCAGTGGGTGCCGGGGACCCAGCGGGCAGCGCGGCGCAGGGCTGCACCGGTGGCTTTGCGGGCCGCCGAACGAGGCCGGGTGTCCGGTTGCGGGGCAATGGTTTCGGCGGGCTCGGGGGTGTCGTCCTGTTCGCCGCGGGCGGCGGGGGAGTCGGGGAGGGCGCGGTAGTAGCGGTGCAGAATGCGGTCGCGCAGCTTGGGGGTGACGATGCCGCCGTATTCGGCCAGTGTGCCGAGCGGGACGTCGATGCGCTTGGGGCGTTCGCTGAGCGCGCGCACGATGGTGGCCGCGGCCCACTCCGGGGATTCGGACGGGCCCTGATTACCACTCGGGGTGATCATCGGGGTCCGTACCAGCGGCATGTGGATGGTGGTGAAGGTGACTCCGTCGGCCAGCGTTTCCACCGCGGCCACCTCGGTGAATTTGTCCAGGGCCGCCTTGCTGGCCAGGTAGGCCGCGAACCGGGGAGTGGCGACCTGCACGCCGGCGCTGCTGATGTTGACGATGTGGCCGAATTTGCGTTCGCGCATCTGCGGTAGCAGGGCGAGGGTCATCCGGAGCGCGCCGAAGTAGTTGACCGCCATGGTGCGTTCGAAATCGTGCAGGCGGTCGGTGGAGCGGTGGATGGCGCGCCGGATGGAGCGGCCGGCATTGTTCACCAGCATGTCGACGTGGCCGTGCTCGTCGAGGATCGTCTTGACCGCCTGGTCCACCGACTCGGAATCGGTGACGTCGCACTGGTATCCGTAGGCGCTGCCGCCCTCGGCGCGGATCTGCTCGACCACGGCCGTGAGTTCGTCGGCGCGCCGGGCCAGCAGGAACACCACCGCGCCCTTGTCGGCCACGGCGAGCGCTGCCGCCCGACCGATTCCGGAGGAGGCGCCGGTGATCAGGACGTGTCGTCCGGTGAGGTCGCGGTTGCGCTGATTGCGGCGGATCTGTTCACGTACGACGGCGTCGTCGGCTCGGGTCATCGCTGCTCCTTCGCAGGTCTGTCGGCACCGAACTTACTCCGAAGTAAGTTCCGTGCCAAGTGGTTTGTATCACATCTGAAGAACATCGGCGCGACACGTTCGAACGCGCGAAATCGTTCGAACATATGTGCGATAATGGAGTCATGACGGACGATCGGATGGCGGACATCTATGCCGCGGTGCGGCTCGGCGGCGTTGACCAGGAGGCGGCGCGGCGTGCGCTGCATACGCTGTGGGAGGAGATCGGCGAGTACGGTGATCCGCTGCATCGCTGCGTGATCGCCCATCATCTTGCCGATGTGGTGGAGACGGCCGAGGAGGCGCTGGTCTGGGATCAGCGGGCGCTCGCGGCGGTGTTCGCGCCGGGCAGTCCGCTGGACGAGGGCATGCGTGGGTTTCTGCCCTCGCTGTACCTGAACCTGGCCGACAGTCACCGCCGCGTCGGCGATTTCGACTCCGCCCGAATGCAATTGGCGCTCGCCAAAGGTCATCTCGAGGTGCTCGCCAACGATGCCTACGGCCAGGTGATCCGCACCGGGCTCGATCATGTGTCCGGCGCGCTCGACGCCGGCTCCACCGAACGGCTGAAGGCGAGCTGATCGGCGTCCGGTGATGTGGGGACGATGCCATGGGTTGGGGTAACGGGCCGCCCAGCTGGTCGGAGATGGAGCGAGTCCTGTCCGGGCGGCCGGGCAGGCACGACCCGGAGTCGATGTACCCGGGCGACGGCGGCGACAGCCCGGCGTGGTCGCGTAAACGTGGTGAGTATCTGACAGACGGCGACGAGCGCCCCTTCGGCCCGGTCGTGCCCTATGCCGAACTGCACGCGCATTCGGCCTACAGCTTTCTCGACGGCGCGAGCCAGCCGGAAGAACTGGTCGAGGAGGCGGCCCGCCTCGGCCTGGAAGCCGTCGCCCTCACCGACCACAATGGCTTCTACGGCGTGGTCCGCTTCTTCGAAGCCGCACGGGAATGGGGCATCGCCACCGTCTACGGAGCCGAATTGACCCTCGCCGCACCGGAATCGGCAGCGACGACCGTGCACCCTCGACCTTCGCGGCCGGCCGGTCCGGTCGAGGCTCAGCCGCGAACACTCCGGCCGGTCGATACGACAGATCCGGATACTTCGGCGGATTCCTCGCCGCCGGAAACGGTTTCGCCGGTGCCGCAACCGGCGGGCCGAACCACCGAGCTTCGCGGCGTCGGGCCGGGTGGGCCACCTGCCGATGCCGAACGTGCCGCGGCGGGGAGCTGTGCTGTGCCGGAGACGGCGACGGCAGGGCATGCGGATGCGCCCGACTCCGCGGCGCGGACGGGGGAGCCGGATCCGGCGGGGATACATCTGCTGGTGCTGGCCAGGGGGCAGGAGGGGTATCGGAGGTTGTCGCGGGAGATCGCGGCGGCGCATATGGCTGCGGGGGAGAAGGGGATTCTGCGCTACGACCTGGACACCCTCACCGCGGCGGCGGGCGGGCATTGGCAGATCCTGACCGGATGCCGGAAGGGGCAGTTGCGGCGGGCGCTCGAGCAGGATCTGCGGGCGGGCGGGGAATTGGTGCGGGCCGAAGCGGTGCTGCGTGATCTGGTCGATCGTTTCGGTGCCGGCCGGGTGAGCGTCGAGCTCACCCACCACGGGCTCCCCGCCGACGACGAACGCAACGCCCACCTCATCGCGCTGGCCGAACGGCTTGCACTGCCCGTCGTCGCCACCACCGGCGCACATTTCGCCTCCCCGGCCCAGCGGCATCGCGCCATGGCGATGGCCGCGATCCGTTCCCGGCGCAGCCTCGACGAGATCGCGGGGTGGCTGGCCCCCACCGGCGGCGCGCATCTGCGGTCGGGTGCGGAAATGGCGCGGTTGTTCGCCGACTGCCCGCAGGCCATCACCAACGCGGTCGCCCTTGCCCGCGAATGCGCCTTCGACCTGCACTTGATCGCGCCGGAGCTGCCGCCGTTCCCGGTGCCGCAGGGGTACGACGAGGATTCCTGGCTGCGGGATCTCACCCTCAGGGGAGCTGCCGAACGCTACGGCACCCCACAGCAGAACCCCGCCGCGTACCGGCAGATCGAGCATGAACTCGCGGTGATCACCGAGATGAAATTCCCCGGCTATTTCTTGGTGGTGCACGACATCGTCATGTTCTGCAAGAACAGCGACATCCTCTGCCAAGGCAGGGGATCGGCGGCCAATTCGGCGGTCTGCTACGCCATCGGCATCACCAATGTCGACCCGGTCGCCAACAATCTGCTGTTCGAACGGTTCCTGTCGCCCGCGCGTGACGGCCCGCCCGATATCGACATCGATATCGAATCCGATCGCCGCGAGGAAGCGATCCAGCACGTCTACACCGCCTACGGCCGCGAATACGCCGCTCAGGTGGCCAATGTGATCACCTACCGCGGTAAATCGGCCGTCCGTGACGCTGCCCGCGCGCTCGGTTTCTCGACCGGTCAGCAGGACGCGTGGAGCAAACAGGTCAGCCGCTGGAGCGGTGTCGGCGCCGAAACCGGTACCGACATCCCGGAGCAGGTGCTGGAACTGGCGGCCGATATCGAAGGTCTGCCACGGCATCTCGGCATTCATTCCGGCGGCATGGTGATCTGCGATCGCCCCATCGCCGATGTGTGCCCGGTGGAATGGGCGCGGATGCCGGGACGCAGCGTATTGCAGTGGGACAAGGACGATTGCGCCGCCGCCGGGCTGGTGAAATTCGATCTGCTCGGCCTCGGCATGCTCTCCGCACTGCACTACATGATCGATATGGTTCGCGAGCACGAAGGCACCACCGTCGAATTACACACACTCGATCTCACCGAAACCGCGGTGTACGACATGCTTTCGCGTGCCGATTCGATCGGTGTATTCCAGGTGGAGTCACGAGCCCAGATGGCCACGCTGCCCCGGCTGAAACCACGCGTGTTCTACGACCTGGTGGTCGAGGTGGCGCTGATCCGCCCCGGTCCCATCCAAGGCGGTTCGGTGCACCCGTATATCCGCCGCCGCAACAAGCAGGAGAAGTGGGACTACGACCATCCCTCGCTGGAAAAGACACTGGAACGCACCTACGGCGTGCCGCTGTTTCAGGAACAGCTCATGCAGATAGCTGTCGACGTCGCCGGATTCACTGCCGCCGAAGCCGATCAACTGCGCCGCGCCATGGGTTCCAAACGGTCACCCGAACGCATGAAACGGCTCGAGGCGCGGCTCTATCAGGGGATGCGTGATCTGCACGGCATCACCGGTGAGGTCGCCGACCGCATCTACGAGAAACTGTATGCCTTCGCAAATTTCGGGTTCCCGGAAAGTCATTCGCAGAGTTTCGCCGCGTTGGTGTTCTATTCGGCGTGGTTCAAACTGCATCATCCGGCTGCGTTTTGCGCAGGTTTGCTGCGCGCCCAGCCGATGGGTTTCTACTCACCGCAGTCGCTGGTGGCCGACGCCCGCAGGCACGGTGTCGTGGTGCACGGTCCCGATATCAATGCCAGTCGTGCCGAAGCCACCCTCGAGCAACGCGGTACTCAGGTGCGGCTCGGGCTCGCCGCGGTTCGCTACATCGGCGACGAGCTCGCCGCGAAAATCGTCGGCGTCAGGGAAGAGGGTGGCCCCTATACCTCGCTTCTCGACGTGACCGGGCGAGTGGAACTCACCGTCCGCCAGGCAGAATCGCTGGCGACCGCCGGTGCGCTGGACAGCATCACCGCCACCGCCACCGCGACCTCGGCGCCTTCTGCCGACACGCTCGGCGCGCGCAGCAGTCTGCGTCGCACCGCGCTGTGGGCGGCGGGCGCCGCGGCGGGCGAACGACCGGATCGCCTGCCCGGCATGGTCGCCGCCACCGCCGCCCCTTCGCTACCAGGAATGAGCGCGCTGGAACTGGCCGCCGCCGATGTCTGGGCCACCGGCATCTCGCCCGGCAGCTACCCCACCGAATTCCTCCGTGCCCAGCTCGACGCGATGGGCGTGATCCCGGCAGATCGACTGCTGTCGGTTCCCGACGGTTCCAGAGTCCTCGTCGGTGGCGCTGTCACCCATCGGCAGCGGCCGGCAACCGCAGCCGGTGTCACCTTCCTGAACCTGGAAGACGAGACCGGCATGGTCAATATCGTCTGCTCGGTAGGTCTGTGGGCTCGACACCGCAGGCTCGCCCAGAGCGCCACGGCACTGATCATCCGCGGCCGAGTCCAGAATGCCGAAGGCGCGGTGAGTGTGCTCGCCGAGCACTTACAACAGTTGGATCTGCGCATGGCCGCCAAGTCCCGCGACTTCCGGTGAACGAGAAGCATGTCGAGACCGAGACGAGCCGCTACGCTGCGACCATGCGGAAGCTTGCGGTGCTGTTGATCGCCCTGCTCGGCCTGGCCTTGCTGATCGGCGGCTGCGGCGATGACGACGACGCGGATGATTCGGCCACCAGCGGCCGCGCGTCCATGGACATGCAAGCTCCCGCGGCGACACCGGGTTTCCGGGAACAGGCACCCGCCAGAGAACAGGACACCGGCGGCGCGACGAACGCGGACCGCAAGGAAGTGATCACCGGCCAGGTCGAGATCACCTCCGCCGACCCGATCGATGCGGCGGGCAAGGTGACGGCTGAGGTGACCGCGCTGCAGGGCCGCGTCGACAGCCGCACCGAACGTCCCGGCACCGGTGACAGCGATCCCAGCGCCCGGCTCACCGTCCGGATCCCCGCCGAGCACACCGACGCCTTCATCGCCGGTCTCGGCGATATCGGTGAGGTCACCGAGGTGAGTACCAACCGCGATGACGTGACCATGCAGTGGCAGGACCTCGACGCGCGCATCAGCGCCCTGCAGGCCTCGGTCGACCGGCTGCGGGTCCTCATGGCCGAAGCCACCAATACCGCCGACCTGCTCGCCGCCGAGCAGGCGCTGTCGAGCCGTCAGGCCGATCTCGACAGCCTCACCGCGCAGAAACGGCTGCTCGACGATCAGATCGCGCTGTCCACACTGACCATCGAGATCTCCAGCACCCATACCGATTCCGACGATGGGCCGACCAACTTCTGGGACGGCATCGTCTCCGGCTGGAACTCGCTGGTCGACTGGTTGAAGGATGCGGTCGTCTTCCTCGGCAAGGCGGTGCCGTGGCTCGGCTTTGTCGCGGTGATCGGTGCGGTCGTGTGGGTGATCGTGTGGCTGGTGCGTAGGCCACGGCGCGCGCAGGTCGCTGCGTCGCCCGGCGCCTCTACCACTGCGAACTCAACCGCGCAGTCCGGCGCCGCAGATGTCGGCACGACCGGGAAAGCTACTGCCGCAACAGGAGAATCGAGTGCCGACGACGGTTCGGGCGACGATAAAACCGAACAGCCGTAAGGGCCCGCTCGTCGAAACCCTGGACGACGGCACCGTGCAGCTCTACGTCCGCGCACCCGCAGTGGAGGGCAAGGCCAACAAGGCCGCGATCGAGCTGCTCGCCACGCATTACGGCGTGCCGAAGAGCGCAGTCCGCCTCGTCGCGGGCGCGACGTCGCGTTTCAAGCGTTTCGAGATCGACGACTGAACCTCACACCGCGTCGGGAAATCCATGCTGTCGCCACGCCTCGTAGACGGCGACCGCGGCCGAATTGGACAGGTTCATCGACCGCCGCCCCGGCAGCATCGGGATCCGCACCAGCTCGGTGATGTGCGGGTCGGCGAGCACCTCCTCGGGCAGCCCGGTCGGCTCGGTGCCGAACAGCAGCACATCGCCTGCGCGATATTCCACATCGGTGAACCGCGTGCTCGCCTGCGTGGTGAACGCGAACACCCGCTCCGGCCGGATCGCCTCCCATGCCGCCGCCAGATCCGGATGCACCGTCACCGACGCCAGGTCGTGATAGTCCAACCCGGCCCGCCGCAACTTCGGCTCGGACAGATCGAACCCCAACGGCTCGATCAAATGCAGCTCACACCCCGTCCCCGCCGCCAGCCGAATCGCATTCCCGGTATTCGGCGGAATGCACGGCTCATGGAACATCAGTCGGAACACGCCCACCATTCTGTGCGGGTGCCGTGCGGGCTGATCATCCGGGTCATCGGTAGGGCGGTGCCGCACGCCGCGAATGTGTCGGTAGGGCGGGATACAGTCCGCGGCATGGGGAGCACATCACATAATCCGGCGGGCGCACAGCCTCCCGCACCAGGCTTCGCGCACGCGACGGCTTCCAAGGGAAGCACGATCATCCATCTCTCCGGGCAGGTCGGAGTAGACGAAACGGGCGTGGTAGCCGAGGGGCTGGCCGGGCAGACGGCGCAGGCGTTGATCAATCTCGGGAAGGCGCTGGAGGCGGCGGGCGGGACCGCGGCCGACCTGGTCAGCGTCCGGTTCTACGTGGTGGATTGGGATCCGTCGAAGTTCGAGGCGCTCGGGGCCGGTGGCGCGGCGGCGCGGGAGTACTACGAGTTCCCGGAAACCGCGGTCACGTTGGTCGGTGTGGCGGCGTTGTTCACGCCCGAGCATCTGATCGAGGTCGAGGGTGTCGCGGTGGTCGCGTAGGGGCAGGTAGCGGCGATCGAAAGGTGTTGCGCTGTCCAGCGCTCGCGCGGTCCGGCAGGTCTGCAACAATCGAAGCCGTGACCGATGCCGACACACCGACCGCCGAACGACGGCCCGGCGACAGTTGGGCTACGCAGTTCTTTCGCTGTCACCTGCCGATGGTGATCGTGGCGCTGGTCATTCTGGTGGCGATCGTGTTCGTGGCCTCGGAACGCTGGCGCCGCGGTGCGCTGTTCTTCGGCGGCGCCACTCTGCTCGCGGCTACCTTCCGGCTGTGCCTGCCGACGGCGCGGGTCGGCTTGCTCGCGGTGCGCAGCAAACCGTTCGACGTCGGCGCGCTCGCGCTGCTCGGCAGCTCGATCGTGTTCATCGCGGCCACCATCAATACCCTCGGCGTCAGCTAGGGATAGCGGCGCGCCGGTCGTGGGGGTGATTCGGGTGAGCCCGGCCGTGTAGTAGAGCGAGGGCTGCGGCCGCGACCTGCCGGAGGTACAGGTGGCCTGCGGCATTGCCGACCTGGCCGCGAATCCGCGAACCTATCGCGCGTTGCGGGCCAGGTTCATGGTCTGGATCAGCAGCTTGGACACCGCAGCCGCCTCGGTGAGGAAGCCGTCGTGTCCGTCGCGGGAGTGCACGACCTCGAGGCCCTGACAGCCGGGCAGCCCGTCGGCCAGCTCCTGCTGGGTGTAGAGCGGGTACAACCGGTCGGAGTCGACGCCGCCGACCACGCACGGCACCGGCGTGGCCGCCAGCGCCGCTGCGATACCGCCGCGACCGCGACCGACATCGTGCCGGTTCATGGCCTCGCTCAGCAGCACGTAGGTGGCCGGATCGAAACGCTTGCACAGCTTTTCGGCCTGATACTCGAGGTAGCTCTGCACCGCGTATCGCCCGCCGCGCCACGGATCCTCATCGCCCTGGGCGTTGTTCTCGAAGCGATGATCGAGTTCGCCTTCGGTGCGGTAGCTCAGATGGGCGATGCGCCGCGCGATCCCCATGCCTGCGGTCGGGATGCGGCCGGTGTCGTGGTAGTCGCCGCCCTGCCAGTGCGGATCGGCCTGAATAGCGGCGATCTGGGTGGTCTGGGTGCCGATCTGGTCGGCGGTGGCGCGTGCACCCACCGCGAGCACCAGCGCCGCCGAGACTCGTTCGGGGGCGCCGACCATCCACTCCAGGACCCGCATGCCGCCCATCGACCCACCGACCACGGCGGCCAGGCGTTCGACGCCGAGCAGGTCGAGCAGCACGGCTTCGGCGGTCACCTGGTCACGGATGGAGATCTCCGGGAACCGAGAACCCCACGGCTTCCCATCGGGTGCTGCCGAGGACGGCCCGGTGCTGCCTTTGCAGCCGCCGAGCACATTGATCGCCACGACGCACCACTCGTCGGTGTCCAGCGGAGCGCCGGGACCGACCATGCCGTCCCACCAGCCTGGCTGCGGATGAATGTCGTCGGGGTGGCCGACCACATGAGAGTCGCCGGTCAGGGCATGCTCCACCAGCACCACATTGTCCAGCTCGGGTGACAGCTCACCCCAGCGCTGCACGGCCAGGTGCACATCGGGGACGATCTCGCCGTTCTCCAGCGCGATATCCCCGACGGCGATGGTGCCGAGCCGCCCGTCCGGCGGCGGCAACTCGGCCGCCGTCACACGGGCGGTCCTGCGGTCGGCACTCACGGTCACGTCGCCGCCGCCGTGAATCCTGCGTGGAGGTCGGTGAGGATGTCGTGGATGCCTTCGATGCCGACGGCGAGGCGGATGAGGCCGGGGGTGACGCCGGCGGCGAGCTGCTCGTCTGGTGTGAGTTGGGAGTGGGTGGTGGAGGCGGGGTGGATGACGAGGGAGCGGACGTCGCCGATGTTGGCGACGTGGGAGTGCAGGGTGAGGGCGTCGACGAATTTCTTGCCTGCGTCGATGCCGCCGCGTAGTTCGAAGGACACGATGGCGCCGACGCCTTTGGGGGCGAGTTGTGTGCCGCGTTCGTACCAGGGGGAGGTGGGTAGTCCGGCGTAGGCGACGGATTCGACGTCGGGGTGCCCAGTCAGGTATTCGGCGACGGCGAGGGCGTTGGTGACGTGGCGTTCGATGCGCAGGCTGAGGGTTTCGATGCCTTGGGCGATGAGGAAGGCGTTGAAGGGTGAGACTGCGGAGCCGAGGTCGCGTAGCAGTTGGACGCGGGCTTTCAAGGCGTAGGCGGGTGCGCCGAGGTCGGCGAAGACGGCGCCGTGGTAGCTGGGGTCGGGGGTGGTGAACCCGGGGAACCGTGACTGTCCGTTGGCGTCGGTGATGGTCCAGTCGAAGGTGCCGCCGTCGATGATGACGCCGGCCACGGCGGCACCGTGGCCGCCGAGGTATTTGGTGGCGGAGTGGACGACGATGTCGGCGCCGTGGGTCAGGGGCTGGATCAGGTAGGGGGTGGCGACGGTGTTGTCCACGATCAACGGCACACCCGCCGCATGCGCGACCGCGGAGATACCGGGAATATCGAACACCACGCTGCTCGGGTTGGCGACGGTCTCGCCGAAGAAGGCCTTGGTGTTGGGCCGGACCGCGGCCTTCCACTGCTCCAGATCATCCGGATCGTCGACGAAGGAAACCTCGATACCCAGCTTGGGCAGCGTGTAGCGGAAAAGGTTGTAGGTGCCGCCATAGAGGTGCTGGCTGGACACGATGTGATCACCCGCGCCGGCCAGGTTCAGGATCGCGTAGGTCTCGGCCGCCTGTCCGGAGGCCACCAGCAGCGCCGCGACACCACCTTCCAGGGCGGCGATTCGCTGCTCCACCACGTCCTGGGTGGGGTTCATGATGCGGGTGTAGATGTTGCCGGGCTCCGCGAGCCCGAACAGTGCCGCCGCGTGATCGGTATCGCGGAAGGCATAGGAGGTGGTCTGGTAGATCGGCAACGCGCGGGCGCCGGTGCTCTCGCACGGGGCCTGACCGGCATGGATCTGCTTGGTCTCGAAGGACCAGGCTGCGGTCGGATCGGGCACGGTGGCGTCGGTCAAGGCATGCTCCAAAGGTTGTTCGCCGGGATTACTGGGTTATCTGTGCGCGAGCGACAAACAACAACAACACATCTCGGTGACCTCCTACGTGCGCGCTTGCTCCCGGCTCTCGGGAGCCCGGTCCTCACCCGGAGCACCCCACCGCTGCAGGAGGGTTGCCGTCCAGCTAGCCGGGGCTTGGCACTGGCTCTCATGACCTGACCGCCATCGTAACCGGCGGGCCCTCACGGCCCGAACCCCGGCTTCCCATGCTCGGGATCGGCGGCGGGTGAGCTGCGGTGGAATCGACGGCGAACCGTAATCCGGCTCACACCCTGACCTACCCGCACAGTGAGGTCGCCAGCAGCAGTACGCTCGTCTTGTTTGCACCAGACGTCTCGCGGACAACACGAGGCGTATACGTTGTCTGTTGAACAGCTGGGGTCCGCTCACAAGCGTGTTCGCCTGGCCGTGCAATAAGGGCACCATCCTAGGAGGACACGAAGATCCATGTCCAAGATCAAGGTTGAAGGCACCGTCGTAGAACTCGACGGCGACGAGATGACCCGGATCATCTGGCAGTTCATCAAGGACAAGCTGATCCACCCGTACCTCGATGTGAACCTCGAGTACTACGACCTCGGCATCGAGTACCGCGACAAGACCGACGACCAGGTCACTGTCGACGCTGCGAACGCCATCAAGAAGCACGGCGTCGGCGTGAAATGCGCGACCATCACCCCCGATGAGGCCCGTGTCGAAGAGTTCGGCCTCAAGAAGATGTGGCGCTCGCCCAACGGCACTATCCGCAACATTCTCGGCGGCACGATCTTCCGCGCGCCGATCATCATCTCCAACGTTCCGCGCCTGGTACCTGGCTGGACCAAGCCGATCATCATCGGCCGTCACGCCTTCGGTGACCAGTACCGCGCCACCGACTTCAAGGTGTTCCAGGGCGGCACCGTCACGCTGACCTTCACCCCGGAAGACGGCAGCGAGCCGATCGTGCACGAGGTCGTGAAGATGCCCGAAGACGGCGGCGTCGTCATGGGTATGTACAACTTCAAGAAGTCGATCGAGGACTTCGCGCGGGCATCGTTCAACTACGGCCTGCAGCAGAACTACCCGGTCTACATGTCGACCAAGAACACCATCCTGAAGGCCTATGACGGCATGTTCAAGGACACCTTCCAGGAGGTCTTCGAGGCCGAGTTCAAGAGCCAGTTCGAGGCGGCGGGCCTGACCTACGAGCACCGCCTGATCGACGACATGGTCGCCTCCTCCATGAAGTGGGAGGGCGGCTACGTCTGGGCCTGCAAGAACTACGACGGCGACGTGCAGTCCGACACCGTGGCGCAGGGCTTCGGTTCGCTGGGCCTGATGACCTCGGTGCTGCTGACCCCGGACGGCCAGACCTGTGAGGCCGAGGCCGCGCACGGCACGGTCACCCGGCATTACCGTCAGCACCAGCAGGGCAAGCCGACCTCGACCAACCCGATCGCGTCGATCTTCGCCTGGACCCGCGGCCTCGAGCACCGCGGCAAGCTGGACAACACCCCCGAGGTGATCGGTTTCGCGCAGACCCTCGAGGACGTCGTCATCAAGACCGTCGAGGGCGGTCAGATGACCAAGGACCTCGCGCTGCTCGTCGGCGGTGACCAGGGCTACCTGAGCACCGAAGAGTTCTTGGCCGCGCTGGATGCCAATCTGGCACGCGCCACCCGCTGAGCTGATCCGCTGAGCTGATCTGCCTCGGCAGGACCGCTGCCGGCCGTGAGGCGCCCCTACCGAGGCGCCGCGGCCGGCGGACAAGGGTCCGGCTGGATACACGGGCACCCCGCACATCATGCGGGGTGCCCGAGGTGTTTCCGGGGGTGTCAGCGAACGCCGACCGGGCGCCCGGAGGTGAGCAGACCGGAGACCGCGGTGGTGAAGCTCTCCGCACCGTGACCCAGCTCGGTCTGCTTGTCGAACAGGCGTTGCAGCGGGTCGATGAGCTCGCTGGAGACGCCCTGGTTGTGTGCGGCGGTGCGGATATTGTCGAGTCCGACGCGGTTGGCGGCGAGGTCGGAGAAGTTCACCGGGAACTCCCGTGAGTCGATCTCAGCAGCCAGCGTCGGCAGCAGATCCAGCAGCGAGCGCAGCCACGGGATCAGGTAGTCGGCGGTGAACGTGGTGGCGCCGACGCCCTCGCTGTCTACCATGGCCACCGCCTGGAAGAAGCCGCCGAACAGGCCGTACATCCCGGCCAGCACGGCCATATCGTGCAGTCCGGCCAGGCCGGCGTCGGCGCCGAGATAGTTCACGGTGCCGAGTTCGGCGAGGGTGCTCGCATGCCGTTGCTGTGCCTCGGCGGAGCCGCTGTAGAGGAACAGCGTGTCGGTGGTTCCCAGGGTTTGCGGGACGCCGAGGATGGCGCCGTCGAGGAACCGCCCGCCCAGTTCGGTGACCAGGGTCGCCAGTTCGCGGGCCTGATCGGGGCGACCGGTGGCGACGTTGAGGATGTCGCGTCCGGCCACCAGCTCGCCCACCTCACTCACCAGCGCCGTCGCGGTCGCGGTATCGACACCCGCGATCACGATCAGCTCGCCCGCGCCGATCGCGGCCTCCGCCGAATCCACTCGATGCGCCCCGAGCCCGTCGAGCTGGTCCGCCTTGCCCGGGGTGCGGTTCCACACGGTGGTCCGATGGCCGTTGCGCAGGAACAGTTCGGCGAGTGCGGCGCCGATCCGGCCCAGCCCGAGGACGGTCACCGGAGTGCTGTTGTTGGTCATGATGTGACTCCTGTTGGCAGACGTAGCTTGGGGCGCCGCTACGACTTTGGGGTACAACGCCGCGCGGCGATACCAGGAACACATCCTCCACGCGATAATTCCCGTAGTAATGCTGTAGTTCATGTGTAGCAACCGGGTTATGCTGGGCCTATGAGTGTGCCAGCCGAGTGGCCCGAGATCCCTCAGCGCGAGCTTCGCAACGATGCGAGCAGGGTGCTGCGTGAGGTTCGAGCCGGCCAGGCCTACACCATCACCGTGGACGGGGCGCCGGTTGCCGACCTGGTGCCGCATCGTCACCTGAAGCGTCGCGTCGCGGTGCCGCGCGACGAGGTGATCACGGCCTTTACCGGACTACCGGCGGGAGCTGAGAGGTGGCAAGCCGATCTCGACGAAGCCGTTGATGACTCGCTGTACGACCCCTATGACCGCGCGCATCGTCGCGGCGAGTTCGCGCCGCGAGATGATCGGTGACCGGCGGGGTGGCGCGCGGTCTTGTCGATACCAGTGTGATCATCCTCCTGGACGGGATCGATCCCGAAGAGCTGCCTGAGGAGATGGTGATCAGCGCCGTGACCATGGCGGAGCTGGCAGCGGGGCCGCACTATGCCAGGACGGGTGGTGAGCGAGCGGAGCGAATCGAGCGCTTGCAGAACGCTGAGGCGCTATTCGATCCGCCGCCTTTCGATACGCGCGCTGCGCGTCGCTATGGCCACATCGTGGCGTCCGTGCTGGCGGCCGGGCGAAATCCGAAGCCGCGCCGGGTCGATCTCATGATCGCGGCGATCGCCTCGGTCGGCAGGTTGCCGCTGTACACGGTGAATCCCGCCGATTTCAGCGGGTTGGAAGATCTGATCGACGTTCGGACGGTGACGCACCCGGGTTCTCGATGACGATGTCGTGAACATACCGACCTGAATGTAAAGGTAGAATCGTCCGAATGGTCAGAACCGCACTCTCCAAGCCCGCGCGCCGCACCCAGGAGCAGCGCAGTAGTGAGATGCGGGTCCGGCTGCTCGACGCCACCATCGACTGCCTGGTCGAGTACGGATACGCGGGCACAACGACGCCACGTGTCGCCGAACGCGCCGGCGTGACCCGTGGCGCTCAGGTGCACCACTTCGGGTCCAAGAACGACCTCGTTGTCGCGGCCATCAGCCACCTCGCGCAGCGTCGCGCCGAGACCGCCATGCGCGATATGGGCCGGGTGGAGGAGGTCGACGATCCGGTCGACGCGGCCCTGGAATTCCTCTGGGAGCTGCATCAGGGGCCGCTGTTCATCGCCACCGTCGAACTGTGGGTAGCAGGCCGCACCGATTCGGTGCTTGCGGCCGCCATGGAAAAGGTCGAGCCGTTCGTCAACAATGCGGTGCTGCTGGCGGTGGCCCGGTTCGTCCCGGATGAGGTGCGCCGCAAGGACGCCCGCGATTTCGTCTACACCGCCATGGATGCCCTGCGTGGCATCCTGATCTCGAACTTCATCGATCCGGATCCGGATCGTGCGCGCCGGCGGTGGACTCGCGCGAGTGCTCATCTGCGCACGATCGCGGAGGCTGCGCTTACTCCGAAGGTTGCCTCGGAATCGTGAGGCGCTGACGCTGCTCTCGGCGGCGGATAACGGTGCTGTGTTGCCGCCGCTTACGCACGTCACCCGCGCCGCCACTGGCGAATGTGTCCTCGCAGCGGCGCGGCGGAATGTTCGAGCACTGCCCTTTACTGGGGCTGACGGGGGACTTCACCCAAAAATCAGCCGCACCCTTGCGTAGTTACATACACGCTCGTATGTTTGTAACTGGTTGAGCCGCGCGGCTGGCGCGGTTACCTGCGAGCGGCTCCGAGGTCTTCGGGGTGGCACAAGGTGAGGAGTTCGATGGCGAACAAGGTCTACGTCGTGGGTGTCGGGATGACGAAGTTCGAGAAGCCCGGCCGGCGCAAGAACGAAGACGGCAGCGACTGGGACTACCCGGACATGGCACGGGAATCGGGGACCAAAGCCCTCGCCGATGCCGGAATCGACTACCGCGAAGTGGAACAGGCCTACGTGGGCTACGTCTACGGCGAGTCGACCTCCGGTCAGCGGGCGGTCTACGAGCTCGGAATGACCGGTATCCCGGTGGTCAACGTCAACAACAACTGCTCCACCGGGTCGACCGCGCTCTACCTTGCGGCTCAGGCGATCCGGGGCGGTCTGGCCGAATGCACCCTCGCGCTCGGATTCGAGAAGATGAAACCGGGCTCGCTGGAATCCACCTGGGACGATCGCGAACAGCCCATGGGCAAGCACATTCTGGCACTGGCCGAGATCTCCGAGGTGCTGTTTCCGGTGGCGCCGTGGATGTTCGGTGCGGCCGGTCGTGAGCATATGAAGCAGTACGGCAGCACGCCGGAGCATTTCGCGAAGATCGGCTACAAGAACCACAAGCATTCGGTGAACAACCCGTACTCGCAGTTCCAGGACGAGTACACGATGGATGACATCCTCGGCGCACGGATGATCTACGACCCGCTCACCAAGCTGCAGTGCTCGCCGACCTCCGACGGTTCCGGTGCGGTGATCCTGGCCAGTGAGGCGTTCGTGGATTCGCACGATCTGGCCGGGCAGGCAGTGGAGATCGTCGGACAGTCGATGACCACCGACTACGGCTCCACCTACGACGGCACCGCGAAGAACATCATCGGCTACGACATGAACGTGCAGGCCGCGCGCAAGGTCTACGACCAGGCCGGACTCGGCCCGGAGGATTTCCAGGTCATCGAGCTGCACGACTGTTTCTCCGCCAATGAGCTGCTGCTCTACGAGGCGCTGGGCCTGTGCGGTGAGGGTGAGGCGGCGAAGCTGCTCGATGCCGACCAGACCACCTACGGCGGCAAGTGGGTCGTCAACCCGTCCGGCGGGCTCATCTCCAAGGGGCATCCGCTGGGCGCGACCGGTCTGGCGCAGTGTTCGGAGCTCACCTGGCAGCTGCGCGGCACGGCCGACAAACGTCAAGTCGACAACGTCACCGCGGCCCTGCAGCACAACATCGGTCTCGGCGGCGCCGCCGTCGTCACCGCCTACCAGCGCGCAGTGCGCTGACACTACGAAACCCGTACTCGACGAGGAGCACGACCATGGGTCATATCGACGCAACCAAGAACCTGAACGCCGCCCCCGACGCCGTCTGGGCCGTCGTCTCCGACACCGGCACCTGGGACAAGTGGTTCACCATCCACGAGCGCTGGATGGAGGAGCCGCCCGCCGCTTTGACCGCCGGATCCAAGCTGGTCGCCAAGATCTTCATGCTCGGCATGGCCAACAAGATCGAATGGGTCGTCGAGAGCGTGGACGCACCGAACAAGCTGGTGCTCAGTGGGACCGGTATGGCCGGTGTCAAGGTGCGGTTCTCCTTCGAGATCCAGCCGGAGGGCGAGGGCAGCAAGTTCTCCGTCGACGGTGATTTCGAGGGCGCGCTGATCAAGGGCGCGCTCGGCAAGGCAGTCGAAAAGGACGGCGCCAAGCAACTGGACAAGACCCTCGAGCAGCTCGACGCGCTGGCGTCGGTCTGAGTGCGGGAGCGCGCATGTCGACCGAAACAGCGGGCAAGAGCGTCGAATTCGACGACTCCGGTCTGAACGTCTGGTCCGATGAGGAACGTTTCGAGGTTACCGCGGAGCGGATCGCCGAGTACGCGGCCGCGACCAATGACCCGATCCCCGCTCATCTGGCCGGTGAGGTGGCCTCGCCGGTATTCGGCATCGTCCCGGTTTTCGAGGCCATGATGATGCCGGTGATCGACGTGGTGCCGATGGACATCTTCGGCCGGGTCGTGCACGGCGAGCAGGATTTCCATTTCCATCGCCCGATCAGACCCGGTGACAAGCTGGTTTCGCGGGCCAAGGCGATCGGTTACGAGGGCCGCGAGAACGGCACCACGATCACCATCGTCATCGAATGCCGCACCGAAGACGGCGAACTGGTCAACAAGCAGTACCTGACCGCGTTCTTCCGCAATATCGATGTCGGCACCAAGGTCGGCGAGTCGGCGCCTGCGCACAAGTTCGATCCGGCACTGGCCGAACAGCCGCCGCTGGCGGCGGTCGCCCACCATGTGGATCACGACCAGACCTACCGCTACGCGCCGGCCTCCGGCGATCCTGTCCCGCTGCACCTGGACGAGCAGGTGGCCGAGGACGCGGGCCTGCCCGGCATCATCGCGCATGGTCTGTGCACCATGGCGATGTCGTCGTGGGGTGTGCTCACCGAGGTCGCGGGATCGGATGTGCATCGGCTGAAGCGGTTCGCGGTGCGGTTTTCGAAGATGGTGTTCCCCGACGACGACCTGGAAACCCAGATCTGGCGGGTCGGTACCGAGGACGGCGCCACCACCTACGCGTTCCGGACCGCGCGCGGTGCGGATCTGGTGCTCACCGACGGGCTCGCCGTCGTCGCCGACTGATCCGGTCGCCACACCGGGCCTCCGGACGAGGCTCATCGAACACCGACTGATCACCTCGCCGCGGCGCCGACACCGACAAGTCCGGCGCCGCGGCGTTTTCCCTTAGCTGTGAAGGAGTTTCGAAACATGGGTGCACTCGAAGGGCGGGTTGCCGTCATCACCGGCGCGGGCCGAGGGATCGGCCGCGAACACGCACTGCTGTTCGCCGCCGAGGGCGCCGCGGTGGTTGTCAACGATCTCGGCGGTAGCAATGCTGGTGAGGGCTCCGATGTGGGTCCAGCGCAGGAGGTCGCCGACGAGATCGTGGCCGCGGGTGGGCGCGCGGTGGCCAATACCGAGAACATCGCCACCTGGGCCGGGGCGAAGAAGCTGGTCGATCAGGCCGTCGCCGAGTTCGGCAAGCTCGATATCGTCGTCAACAACGCCGGCATCCTGCGCGATGGTTTCGTCGCGGGCCTCGAGGAGTCCCAGTGGGACGCGGTGATCGCGGTCCATCTCAAGGGCCACGCCGCGGTGCTGCATCATGCCGCCGCGTACTGGAAGGACCAGAGCAAGGCGGGTAATCAGATCAACGCCGCGGTGATCAACACGGCCTCCGCTTCGGGTGTCACCATCCCCAATCCGGGGCAGGCCAATTACGGTGCCGCGAAGGCGGGTATCGCGGCATTGACGCTGGTCGCTGCCGACGAGCTGGAACGCTACGGCGTCCGCGTCAACGCCATCGCCCCCATGGCGCGTACCCGCCTCACCCTCGCAACCCCCGGCATGGGCGCCATTTTCGCCGCCGAGGTCGAGGAGGGCGAATTCGACGCGTTCAGCCCGGCCAACATTTCTCCGCTCGTGGCCTATCTGGCGTCGGAGAAGTGCCCGATCACCGGCAAGGTTTTCGCGGTCCAGGGCGGCGCCATCTCCGAGCTGGCAGGCTGGCATGACGTGAAGACCATCGAGGCCGACGGGCCGTGGCTGATCGACGATATCGCCGCCCGGCTGCCCTGATATCACCACCGAGCACAGGAGAACGACGATGTTCGAATGGTCCGAAACCGACGAGATGATCCGCGAGGCGGTGCGGACCTTCATCGACAAGGAGGTCCGCCCCAACCTCGACGCCCTCGACAGCGGTGAGATGACGCCGTACCCGATCCTGCGGAAGCTGTTCGCGGACTTCGGGATCGAGGCGATGGGCGCCGAGGCCGTCGGCAAGCTGCTGGCCAAGCAGCGCAAGCGCGAGGATGCCCTGGCGGCAGGGGAGGAACTGCCGGAGAAGAAATCCTCGGGTGGTTCGAGTCCGTTCGCCGGCCAGGAATCGCTGATGGCGGTGCTGATCGGGGAGCTGTCCGGGGTGTGTATGGGCTTGGTGACGGCGCTTGGCGTCAGCATCGGGCTCGGCGCGACCACCATCATGTCCCGCGGCACGCTGGCACAGAAGGAGCGCTGGCTCGCCGACATCGTCACCATGAAGAAGGTGGCCTCCTGGGCGATCACCGAACCGGATTCCGGTTCCGACGCCTTCGGCGGGATGAAAACCTACGTCAAACGCGACGGTGAGGACTACATCCTCAACGGCCAGAAGACCTTCATCACCAACGGTCCCTTCGCCGACGTGATGATCGTCTATGCCAAGCTCGACGAGGGCGACGGTACCGACAAGCGTGACCGCAAGGTGCTCACCTTCGTGCTCGACAAGGGTATGGAGGGCCTCACGCAGGGCAAACCCTTCAAGAAGATGGGCCTGCATTCCTCGCCGACCGGTGAGCTGTTCTTCGACAACGTCCGGGTGGGCCGCGACCGGCTGCTCGGAGAGACCGAGGAACACAAGGGTGGCGACGGCCGCGACAGCGCGCGTTCCAGCTTCACCGCCGAACGCGTCGGGGTGGCGTTCATGGCGCTGGGCATCATCAACGAATGCCATCGGCTCTGCATCGACTACGCGAAGAACCGCAAGCTGTGGGGCCAGGAGATCGGCCGCTTCCAGCTGGTCCAGCTCAAGCTGGCCAAGATGGAGGTCGCGCGGATCAACGTGCAGAACATGGTGTTCAGCATCCTCGAACGCGGTCGGGCCGGTAAGCCGCCGACGCTGGCCGAGGCCTCGGCGATGAAGCTGTACGCGTCCGAGGCGGCTACCGATGTCGCGATGGAGGCGGTGCAGTTGTTCGGTGGGAACGGGTATATGACCGAATACCGTGTCGAGCAGCTGGCGCGCGACGCCAAGTCACTGATGATCTATGCGGGTAGCAATGAGATCCAGGTGACGCATGTCGCCAAGGGGCTGCTGGCGTAGCCGACGTGACCGAGTTGTTCGCGCGAAACGCCGCCCACCGAAGAGTGGTGGGCGGCGTTTCGCTGTCCGGACCCTGGGACAGGCTGTGCCCGGGTCCCCATGGGGAGAGCCTCAGTTGAGTGCTCCGTTGTAGTCGGGCAGTTTGAAGGTCGTCTCGGCATGCCCACCCGCGAGATCAGAAGGGCTGTTGCCGATATTGGCGACGATCGTGTAGCCGTCGGACTCGATATCTCCGCGGGCACCGGTCTTGTACTGCTCGAGCCCGGTGGCGCCGGCCGAGAGCGTGGTGAGCGGGCTGCCGTACAGGCCGTCGACCGGGTAGCCGACGGCGGTGAGGTTGTGCTGGGTGTAGATGTTCACCAGCTCCGGCCGTCCGGTGACGAAGATGATCGTTGCGCCCTGGCCCTTCGCCCAGGTGACCAGCCGCAGGATGGGATCGATCGCGGGGATGATGACGCCCGGGTTGTACTGAGTCTCCAGCGAGGTGTTGTCGATATCGAGGACGATGGCCGGACGGGTGGCGCCGGGCAGACGCTGGGCGAGTTCGCCCTGTGCCTGGTCGGCCACCGTCTGCACCTCGCCGATCCACTGCTCATAGGAGGGGAGTGCGCCGCCGGAACCGGAGGGCGTACCGGAATCGGCGGAGTCCGTGGGGGTTTCGGTACCGCCGGTATGTGGGCGGGAATTGGGGGTGCGCGAGGGCGATTCGGTGTCGTTGTCGGACCTCGACGACGATCCGGTGCCGTCATCGGAGCGCGAGGAGGATCCCGTGTCGTCGTCCGTACGCGAGGAAGAGCCGGTGTCGTCGTCGGAAGATGAACCGGAATCACTGGACCCGGATGCCGAGCCGGACTTCCCCGAGCCCGACGAAGAACCGGATTTACCTGAGCCCGACGAGGATCCGGACTTCGCCGACCCCGACGCCGAACCCGACTTCGCCGAACCGGACGCGGAACCGGATTTCGCGGACCCCGACGACGAACCGGTACCACCGGGCAGAATGGACGAACCGGTATCGCCCAATGCAGGCAGCGGAACGATGAGAGTGACGGCGACGCCGAGAGCAACGCCTGCGATGGAGCGCTTCATGGTCGGACGTTAGCTCCCGGTAAGTATGAAGCGCAGGTGTTTCACAATCCCGAGACTGGCCCGTGATCTGCTGGGCCACTCTCGAATCGCCCCGCATCGCGCCACTGGCTTACCCCGCCGCCCATTCTTCGCTCGCTCTCAGCGCAGCTCAGCGGGCTATCAGGGTGGGCGGTTAAGCTCGGGCGAATGACGGCAGGACCAGGCACGTTGATCGCAGTCACGAACGATCTGGACGCGGTGACCACGCGTGGCCCCGAGGACGAACCCGCAGCGGCGGGGCTGGCGCGCGGGGATGTCGAGCGAGTGTGGGCGTCGGTCCAGGACTGGTATCGGCTGGGCACCACGCCCGCGATCCAGGTCTGCGTCCGGCGTCACGGTGCGGTGGTGCTCAACCGAACCATCGGCCACGGGTGGGGAAACGGGCCCGGTGACGGCCCGGATGCCGAGAAGGTCCTCGCCACGCCGGATTCGCCGTTCTGCGGGTTCTCCACCGCCAAGGGCGTCTCGGCGACATTGATGTACATGCTCATCGAGCAGGGTGCGTTCGGTGTGAACGACCCGGTGTGCGAATACATTCCGGAGTTCGCGGCCAACGGCAAGGAATTGATCACCATCGGCGATGTGCTGTCGCATTCGGCGGGCGTGCCGTTCATGACGCCGCCGTACCGTGCCGTCGACGTGGTGGTCGATGAGGAACTGGCGGTGCAGGCGCTGGCCGATCTGGTGCCGAGCTGGCGTCCGGGCCGATTCCGCGTTTACCACGCACTTACCGGCGGCCTCATCCAACGCCTGCTGGTGCGCCGGGCCACCGGGAAGCCGATGCGCGAACATCTCGCCGAGCAGGTCCTGGACCCGCTGGGCTTCCGGTGGACCAACTTCGGCGTGCGCGCCGAGGACGTCGACAAGGTGGTGCCGAGCGTGAAAACCGGGCCGGGACCGTCGCGGATCTCGAAGTTCCTCGCGCGCAAGGCACTCGGTGGCGGAATGGGTGGCGCGGTGGTGTCCAAAGAGGCCAACGCGGCCTTCCTCACCGCCGAACTACCCTCCGGCAATCTGGTCACCACCGCCTACGAGCTGTCGCGCTTCTATGAAATCCTCGCCCGCGGTGGGGAACTCGATAGCATCCGCATCATCGACCCCGCCACCCTGCGCGCCGCCGTCCGGCCCGCCCACCGAATGCCGGGAGCCGCAGGCCGAGTCTCCTGCGCCGGTTTCGAACTGGGCGCTCGCCGCTCCAAATTCGGCCGCAACACCCAGTCCCATTTCGGTCGTAGCGGTTTGACCACCCAATACGGCTGGGCCGACCCTGCCCGCGCCCTCTCCGGCGCCATCCTGACCAGTGGCAAAGCCACCACCGACACCACCCGCCCCTGGCAACTGGTCGCCCAGATCTCCGACCTCATCGGTTAGTCGCAGCGAACCAGGAGGCGGAGGTTGCGCTGATGAGCTGTAGGGTCAGCGGCGTGGGGTGGAATTCACATGGCTCGGCGGCGAAACTCGTCATGGTGATCTCGGCTGCCCTGATGATGGTGGCATCGCTGACGGGCTGTGCGCAGCGCATCACCGGTGACGCGAACGCCGCCGGAACCGCGGAGACCTACCGCCAAGGTCTGTCGGCCGAGGAGCGAGCGGCACTGCGAGTGTCCGACCAGATCAGGCGTCTCGATCCGTGCGGGTTCATCAACGATGCCGCGATCGCAACCCTCGGCACACCTGTGTACTTCGGTGGCAGTCAAGGGTTCGACGAATGTCATGTGGCGTTTCGGCCGAAAATCGGAGCGGCCGGGATCACCGGGGTGGGGGTCGACATGAGCCATCACTCGATGAATGCACCGAACGACACGATCGACGGAACGCCGGTTATCGTCGAGCGCGTACTGGGCTGCACGATCACCGTGCCGTACCGTGTGCGCGACTTCATTTACTCGATGTATGGCTCGGAGGGCGCCGACGTGTGTCCGGCTGCCAAGGAATTCGTGCGCGCCGCACTGCCGACGCTCGACACCACGCCGCTGCGCAGCGACACTACGCGCGCATTCGATACGCCACTGGCGGCCATGGACCCGTGCGCGGCACTGACGGTTCTGGGTACGGATCCGGACCGATTGAAGATCGACACCCATGTGGTCGCCTACAACTGTGAGGTACAACTCGACAAGGACGACGAGTCGACGTATTACTCCATCATCTCGACCCAGAAAACGCTCAGCCTGCTCGACTACGGCCAGTCCGAGGGCGAAGTCATCACCGTCTCAGGAGTCAGAGCGGTACGCAAGCCGAACAGCTGCACCATGGACCTGTACCTGGGTGAAAATGATCCTCGGACAGTGGACATAGGCGCCGACGGTCCACCGCCCGCGCATCAAGGACGGGCCGATACCTGGGCCGACGTCGTCGAACTCACCGGCAGCCGAGGATGCACCGACCTGATGCGGATCGCCGAGGCCGTGGTCACCGCGTACAAATCCGCCTGAGCGCGCGCATTCTCACACCGCGCGCAGATGGTTGCGGCTGGCGTAGATGTGTTCGGCGATGAGGGTGGCGATGCGGTCGGGGGCCTCGAGCATGGGGACGTGGCCGACACCGTTGACCAGGATGCGGTCCGCGGATTCGGGAAGTTCGCGCAGGTAGCGGCGGGCGTAGACACGATTGGGGATGATGCGGTCGGTTTCGGCGAGCAGCAGGCGCACCGGGGTCGTCAGGTCCGACACGTCGTTCATCGCCGACGCTCGCAGACTGCCGATGATCATCGGCACCATCGCCGGACAATGCAATGCGGCGGTGATCTGGGCAGCGAGGTCGCGGCGCGGCACGGCGCTCACGTTCTTGCTCAGCAGGAGCCCGACGGCCAGCTGGATGAGCCGGTTGTTCGCCGGGAATCCGCCCAGCCGCTTGCCCAGCTGTACCAGCGGAATCAGCGACGCGAACTTCAGGCCCACCCGGATCTGGGTGAACGAGGGCGAATTCCAGCCGCCTGCGGGCGCGATCGCGGTGAGGGTGCGGGCTCGGCCGCGGCGCGCCAACTCGAAACCGACCCAGGCGCCCAGCGAATTGCCGGCGATATGGCAGGTGCGCCAACCGAGTTCGTCCAGCTGCGCCTCGATCTGATCGGCGAAATCATGGAACTCGAGCGTGCGGCCTGCGAATTCGGGTCCGCCCCAGTGCCCGACGAATGCGGGCGCGAACACTTCGCAGTGCGAAGACAATCGGTTCGCGACCTGCTCCCAGCAATGCGGTGAGAGCATGAAACCGTGCAAGAGCAGCACCGGGTCACCGGACCCGACGTGCAGTGCCTTGATCGGCTCGAGTGGGGAAGTGGGCTTGGAGGTGCCTGACGTCATCGTCATCACCCCTTCCTGGCGCGATGTCCTCGGGGAGTGTCGGTGCATTGCATTGTACGGTCGTCGGGTGCCCCACATCATCTCGACAGTGAACGTCAACGGCGTGCGTGCGGCGGCGGGCAAAGGCATGCTCGCTTGGCTCGCCGCCACCGAAGCCGACATCATCTGTCTGCAGGAGACCCGCGCGACCGACGACCAGGTCGCGGCCGCGCTGGCGCCCGCACTCGACCAGGGCTGGCAGCTCTCGCACGCCGAACCGGACGCCAAGGGCCGGGCCGGGGTCGGCGTGCTGTCGCGGCGGGCGCCGCGGGCGGTGCGCACCGCGATCACTCCGGACAGCGAATTCGCGGCGACCGGCCGGTTCATCGAGGTCCAATTCGACGAGGTGACGGTGGCCAGCGTGTACGTGCACACCGGTGAGGCCGGTACCGAGCGTCAGGAGGCGAAGTATCGGTTCCTTGCCGAGATCGGTGCGCACCTGAGCGCCAGGACCGGCGACTATGTCATCGCCGGCGACTGGAACATCGCCCACACCGAGCGTGACATCAAGAACTGGAAGGGCAACCTGAAGAAGTCGGGTTTCCTCCCCGAGGAGCGCGCCTGGATCGACGCGCAACTGGCGGCGGGCTACGTCGACGTGGTGCGCGCACTGTATCCGGAGGGCGAGGGCCCCTACAGCTGGTGGTCCTACCGCGGCCGCGCCTTCGACAACGACGCCGGCTGGCGGATCGACTATCAGCTCGCCACACCCGCACTGGCCGAACGCGCCAAACAGGCGGTCGTCGAACGCGCCGACGCCTACGACCAGCGCTGGTCCGATCACGCGCCGGTCACGGTGCAATACCGCTGAACCCTCTGTCTCAGGTAACACCGCTGAACGTGCAGTACCGAAGAAAGCAGGAGCTGTGAAAGCGAAGGTCATCCGCGTCCTGTCGGCATTGGGCACGGTGGTGCTCGCCGTGGTCGTGGCGCTGCTGGCGACCAAGGGCGGTGATGAGAAGACCACCGACGCGTCGGCCACTTCGACCCGGGTTGCCGCAACCAGTGCGGCCACTCCGGACGGTGTGCCGCGCGACCCCGGGAAGGGGACCGCCGCGCCGGTGGCGTCGAAAGCGCCCGGCGTCCCGGATCGCGCCTACACGACGTTGCGGGAGATCGACGCAGGCCGGTGGCCCGGCTCGGCCAACTCGCCGGGCACCAAGGGCGGCGACCGGTTCTTCAACCGCGGCGGCGACCTGCCCGCCAAGGACGCTGCCGGTAAGGCGATCACGTATCAGGAGTGGGACGTCAATCCCAAGCAACCCGGACGCTCCCGCGACGCCGAACGCATCGTCACCGGCAGTGACGGTTCGGCGTGGTACACCGGTGACCACTACGAAACCTTCACGAGGATGCGCTGATGACCATCGCGTTATCGCAGTTCCTGACCGCGGACCTGGTGTCGGCTCCCGGCGCGCGCGGCCCGGCACCGGTGTTCGGTGCGCTCGATGTGGGCGCACCGGAGTTCAGCGGTGTTCGTTATCAGGCGCCGTCGGGATTTCGGGTGCGGGAACTGCGCGGGAAGAAGATGCGCACCGTGGCCGGAGTCTTCGACGAGTTCGCAGCCGCGCTGCAGTTCCCCTACTACTTCGGCAACAACAAGGACGCCTTCGACGATTGCCTTCGTGATCTCGACGATTGCCTCGGATCGGCCGAGGGCTACGTCGTCGTGGTGCGCGACGCCGGTCAGGTTCTGGCAGACGCGCCGGGGGAGTACGAGTGGCTTGCCGAAGCGTTGAGCGAGACCGCCGACTATTGGCTCCGGCGCGAGATCGTGTTCCGGGTGGTCGTGCAGGGCGAGTCCGCGGCGTTGCCCGCCGTCGGGTTGCACCTCTGAGGATTGCCGGCCGCAGGTCGGCGCGGCAGTCCATGTCCGGCCGGGCTGTTCCCGGGACCAGCTGATCCGGGGGAGCCGGTTCAGCCGAGCCTGCGTGCCAGGTCTTCCCCGAGCAGCACGAAGACATCGGTGGTGTGCTCGATCAACTCGTCGCGGCTGATCGGCAGATCGCCGCGCAACCAGCCGGTCAACGTCTGGACCAGGCCGCCGACCAGGTAGGTGGCCCGGAAATCGATCACCGGATCCGGCTCTGGGTCGGTGATGCCATAGAACTCGACACCCTCGGTGGCGACCAGGCGCGCGAACACCCGCACCGTTTCGGTGGTGCGCGCCCGCAGCTCAGGGGTCGCCATCCCGGCGACCAGCGCCACCTCCGCCTTACGCGGATCGTCGGTGAGCAGGTGGATCCCCGCGGTGATCGCCGCGTGTGCTTTCGCCCTGGTGTCTGCCGGCGCGGTGTGCAGGGACGTGACGATCACGGCGGCCAGCTCCTCGGCGATGCCATCGATCAGCGCCGTCAGCACGGCGTCGCGGCTGTCGAAGCTCTCGTAGTAGTACCGCTCGTTGAGCCCGGCGCGGGTGCACAGCCCGGAAACAGTGAGCTTGGCCAAGCCCTGGGTGCCGATGATCTCGAGCGCCGCCTCGAGCAGCGCCGTACGTCGCTGAGCCCGGCGTGCGTCCGCCGAGATTCCGCCGTAGGTCCGCTGCGCAGTCACGGGTTCGATCTTAGGGTGAGCCGCCCACGGTTGGGCTCGGGTACGACCTGTCAGGTGCGTGCGTCACCCGCCGGTCGCGGGCGGACGGGAAATGGGTTCGGTCCACCGGTAGACGGCATGCGAAGATCGGGGGCATGTCCAGTCCTGCTTCCAGCCCGGTCGCCGCCGGTGAACGCAAACAGCGGGTCCTGTCCGGGATCCAGCCGACCAGCTCCTCGTTCCATCTCGGCAACTACCTCGGTGCGCTCCAGTACTGGGTGACCATGCAGGACGACTACGACGCGCTGTATTTCATCCCGAACATGCACGCCATCACCGTGCCGCAGGACCCCAAGGAGCTGCGCCTGCGCACGCGCAGCTCGGTCGCGCAACTGCTGGCACTCGGCATCGACCCGAAGCGGTCGACGCTGTTCGTGCAGAGCCAGGTGCCCGAGCACGCCGAGCTGACC
The DNA here is from genome assembly GCF_042754945.1 of Nocardia sp. NPDC059180. Lineage (NCBI taxonomy): Bacteria > Bacillati > Actinomycetota > Actinomycetes > Mycobacteriales > Nocardiaceae > Nocardia > Nocardia sp. NPDC059180. The sequence goes on along the minus strand of NZ_JBHZBU010000009.1, from coordinate 144,279 downwards.
TGGGTCCTGAGCTGCCTCACCGGATTCGGCGAGGCGAGCCGGATGACGCAGTTCAAGGACAAGTCGGTCAAACAGGGCGCGGAGAACGCGACCGTCGGCCTGTTCACCTATCCGGTGCTGATGGCCGCCGACATCCTGCTCTACCGGCCGCATCAGGTGCCCGTCGGTGAGGATCAGCGTCAGCATCTGGAACTGACCCGGAATCTGGCCCAGCGCTTCAACTCTCGGTTCAAGAAGACCTTCGTCGTGCCCGAGGCGCATATCGTCAAAGGCACCGCCAAGATCTACGACCTGCAGGACCCCACCGCGAAGATGAGCAAGTCGGCCAACACCGACGCCGGTCTGATCAACCTGCTCGACGATCCGAAGGTGACGGCCAAGAAGATTCGTTCCGCGGTCACCGACACCGAACGCGAGATCCGCTACGACCCCGACGCCAAGCCGGGTGTCAGCAATCTGCTGGTGATCCTCGGCTCGCTCACCGACACCCCGATCGTGACCCTGGAGAAGGACTACGAAGGCAAGGGCTACGGCGATCTGAAATCCGACGTCGCCGACGCGCTGGTCGAATTTGTCACGCCCTTGCAGGCGAAGGTGGAAGAGTATCTGGGGGATCAGGGCGAACTCGACCGCATCCTCGCAGCAGGCGCGGAGCGAGCACGAGAGATCGCCGGCAACACCCTCGCGCAGGTGTACGACCGGGTGGGTTTTCTGACCCGCTAGACCCGTTGACTCCGGCTGCGAGGTCCGTCTGAGGGGCTGACAGTGCAGTTGATCGACAACATCAAAGCGGCGGTCTCACGGCAGGTCGAGGCGCGGCCGTGGATCGACCATATGGTGCGCGCCGGTGGGCGATATCAGAGTCAGCGCGGCGACTACTTTGCCGCAGGCATCACCTATTTCACGGTGCTGTCGCTGTTTCCGCTGCTGATGGTGGCATTCGCCGCGGCCGGTTTCGTGCTGGCGGGCAATCCGGAGTTGCTCGGCGAGATCCAGGACCGGGTGGTGGAGAATATTCCCGGTGAACTGGGAACCCAGCTCAACGATCTCATCGATCAGGCCATCAAATCCCGTACCGCCGTCGGCGTACTCGGCCTGCTGACAGGTCTGTACACCGGTCTCGGCTGGATGGCGAACCTGCGTGCCGCGCTGACCGAACAGTGGGAACAGAAGACCGAGGACGGCAACTGGATCGTCACCAAGATCAACGATCTCGGCGCGCTGATCGGCCTCGCCCTTGCGTTCGTGGTGTCGCTCGGCCTGTCGGGCCTGGCCTCCAGCGGACTAGGTGGGCAATTGCTCGAGCTGGCAGGCATGCGTCATCTGCCCGGTGCGCGGGTGGTGCTGTGGCTGCTGTCGACGGGGCTGGCGCTCTTGGCGTCCTGGGCGGTGTTCGCGTGGATGATCGCGCGGCTGCCGAGGGAACCGGTCACGCTGGCCAGCGCGGCCAAGGCCGCGGTATTGGCCGCGCTGGCCTTCGAAGTGTTCAAGATGATCGCATCGATCTACCTGCAATCGGTGATGAGCAGTCCGGCCGGTGCGGCATTCGGCTCGGTGATCGGTCTGATGGTGTTCAGCTACATCACCTACCGAATTGTCTTGTTCGCCACGGCATGGGCCGCTACGGCCGCGGAGAACGAGCGGGAAGCCGAGGTTCCGGCGCCAGGGCCCGCGGTGATCCGGCCGCGGATGCAGGACGCCGGGCGGTTCGGGACCGGGGCGACCTACTTCGGGGCGGGTGCTGTTGCCGCGTTGGGGCTTTCGCTGCTGCGGCGGCGGAAGGACTGAGCTGCTCGGTCGGCGGTCGGGTCGGCTGCACCGCAGTGGTATTCGGTGCGTGCCGGGAGAAGGTCAGCGCCGCCGGATGATTCGCCGCGCGCCTGCGAGCAGAACCAGCACCATGATTCCGCCGCCGGCGACGAGCACCCATCGCAGGTCGTCCCGATCCGGTCCGCCCTGCGATTGCGCCAGGTGCCCGACCTCCGAACCCTGTGGTGGCGCGGCGAGCGCGACACCGGTGGGCTCGGCCTCGGTGTCCGGGCCCGGCAGCGCGCCGACCGAGGCGTCGGCGTCGAGGGCGAACCCGTAGTCCAGCAGCCGCGCCGCCTGCTCCCACGGCCGGATCGGCAGCACGTCGGCTTTGAGCAGGGTCACGATGAGCGTGCGCCCTCCGCGCTCGGCCGCCGCGACGTAGGTCTGCCTGGCATCGTCGGTGAACCCGGTCTTGCCGCCGAGCGCGCCCTCGTAGTTGTAGAGCAGGTGATTGTCGTTGCCCACCGGGAAGCCGGGATGGTCCTTGTCCTCCGGAATCCGCGGATCGGCCGGGTATCCCGGGAAATCGATCTGTTCGGTGTGGATCAGCTCGGCGAACAGCGGGATCGTCATCGCCTCGCGGAACAGCAGCGACAGATCGTAGGCCGAGGTGCTCATCCCGGGGCCGTCGAGACCGGACGGGGTCGCCGCGCGGGTGTCGAGCGCGCGCAGCGACCGTGCCAGCTCGTTCATCTTGGCCACCGCTGCGTCGTCCCCGCCGAGCTGGGCGGCGATCGCGTGCGCGGCGTCGTTACCGGAGGCCATGATCAGCGCCTGCATCAGCTGACGGTTGGTGTAGCGCCCGCCGGGACCGATGCCGACCCGGGTGCCGTCCACGTCGGCGTCGGCCTGTGTACCGGTCACCACCGTGTCCAGGTTCAGCGTGCGCAACGCCACCGTCGCCAGCAGCACCTTGATCGTGCTGGCCGGCCGATAACGACCGTGCGGATCCTTCGCGGCCAGCACCTGACCGGTCTCCATATCCGACACCATCCACGAGGTCGCCGAGATCTCCGCAGGCACCGGCGGCGCCCCCTTCGGCACGACCACCCCGCACGCACCCAACCGCTTCCCGCCGACCGGCGGATCCGGCACCGGCAGCGGCTTCGGTGTCGGCTGCCCTGGCTTCGGGACCTCCGACAGGTCGATCGGCGGGGGCGGCAAGGTCTGCTGCGGGCAGTTGTCGGTGTTCGGCGTGGTGAAAGGCGTCGTCGTCGGCCCTGCACTGCTCGCAGGCGCGGCGACCGCAGGCGCCCCGGCCGCTACCGTGCCGACAGCCAGCAACGCCGCCAGCGCCACCGCAGCCCGGCGGCGAAGATCCCGGATGTTCATCGGGCGTGAGCCTAGCGGGCGCAGGGAGATTCACCGTTTCTGGCGGGTGTTCGACGCCACGGGGACATTCCCGAACTTGAAATTTCGGGTCCCCGAACATTACTATTCGGTAGTGGATAGAGTGCGTTCCGAACCTGGATTTCGTCGTTGGGCAGGAATCGGGGCGTTTGTCGTCGCGTGTGCGGTCGCGCTGGGGGCGACCGGATGCGGGGCGATCGAGGCCGAGGACGGGAAGCCGACGGTGCTGACGACGTTCACGGTGCTCGCCGATATCGCGTCGAATGTCGCGGGTGAACATCTGAAGGTCGAGTCGATCACCAAGGTCGGTGCGGAGATCCACGGGTACGAGCCCACCCCGGGGGATATCAAGAAGGCGGCCAAGGCCGATCTGATCCTGGACAACGGGATGAATCTGGAGGCGTGGTTCGGGCAGTTCGTCGAGGACTCCGAGGCCGCACATGTGACCGTCAGCGACGGTGTCGCGCCGATGAGCATCACCGAGGACGCCTACCAGGGCAAACCCAATCCGCATGCTTGGATGTCTCCGCTGAACGTGCGGACCTATGTCGACAATATGGTCACCGCGTTCAGTGAGCTCGACCCGGCTCATGCCGCCGACTTCCGCGCCAACGGCGATAACTACAAGGCCGAGTTGCAGCGGGTGAACGATGAGCTGGTCGCAGATCTGAGCGTGTTGCCGCAGAACCAGCGGGCGCTGGTCTCCTGCGAGGGCGCGTTCTCCTATCTGGCGCGTGATGCCGGACTGACCGAGAAATACATCTGGCCCGTCAACGCCGAACAGCAGGCCACACCGCAGCAGATCACCTCCGCGATCGAATTCGTGCGCGCAAACCAGGTGCCTGCGGTGTTCTGCGAATCCACCGTCTCCGACGCCCCGATGCAGCGCGTCGTCGAAGCGACCGGTGCGGCATTCGGCGGGGTGCTGTACGTGGACTCGCTGTCCGAGGCCGACGGCCCCGTGCCGACCTACCTGGAGCTCATCCGCCACGACGCCGATCTGATCGGCACGGCACTGACCGGGAGCAAGCCATGAGCGATACATCAGCCATCGAGGTCAGTGACGTCACCGTCCATTACGGATCGGTGCTCGCGCTCGACGCGGTCGACCTGACCGTCGAATCCGGTCGGGTATGCGGGCTCATCGGGATGAACGGCTCCGGCAAATCGACGCTGTTCAAGACGATCATGGGCCTGGTCACCCCCGACCGCGGCACCGTCCGCATCGGCGGCGGGACACCAACCGCGGCGAGAAAGGCCGGCGTGGTCGGATACGTTCCGCAGAGCGAGGACGTCGACTGGTCGTTTCCGCTGTCGGTGCGCGAGGTGGTGACCACCGGCCGCTACGGCCGGATGGGATTCACCCGCCGTGCCCGGCGCAGCGATCGCGATGCGGTCGACCACGCGCTGGAACGGGTCGAACTCACCGAGCTGGCCGACCGGCAGATCGGCCAGCTCTCCGGCGGCCAGCGCAAACGTGCCTTCGTCGCCCGCGGGATCGCCCAGGGCGCCACCGTTCTGCTGCTGGATGAACCGTTCGCCGGCGTCGACAAACGCTCGGAAGCCACCATTACCGGCCTGTTGCGGGAACTGGCCGCCGACGGGGCGACGGTGCTCGTGTCGACCCATGATCTGCACGCCCTGCCCGGACTCGCCGACGAGGCGGTCCTGCTCATGCGGAAGGTACTGATGCACGGCGACCCCGACGAGGCATTGCGGCCCGAAAGCCTGGCTCTCGCTTTCGGTCTCGATGTGATGGGACAGCGGTGAGCACGATGAACTTCGTCGATTTCTTCGTAGACCCGTTGCGCTACGAATTCATGGTGCGCGCGCTTGCCACCAGCGTGATCGCGGCCGTGGTATGCGCGGTGCTGTCGTGCTGGCTGGTGCTGATCGGCTGGTCGCTGATGGGCGATGCGGTATCGCATGCCGTGCTGCCGGGAGTGGTGCTCGCCTACATCGTCGGCGCGCCGTTCGCGGTGGGCGCGGTGATCTTCGGTTTTCTCGCGGTGGCGCTGATCGGAGTGGTTCGCGACACCAGCCGGGTGAAGGAAGACGCGGCCATCGGCATCGTGTTCACCACGCTGTTCGCGTTCGGTTTGGTGCTGGTGTCGGTGACGCCGAGCCACACCGACCTCAACCACATCATTTTCGGCAATCTGCTCGGTGTCAGCCGGTCGGATCTGCTGCAGATCGCCATTCTTGCCGCGATCGTGTTCGCCGCGCTGATCCTCAAACGGCGTGACTTCACCCTCTACGCCTTCGACCCCACCCACGCCCACGCCATCGGGATGAGCCCGCGGCTGCTCGGCGCAGGCCTGCTCGGACTGCTGGCCTTGACGTCGGTGGTCGCGCTGCAGGCGGTCGGGGTGATCCTGGTGGTGGCGATGCTGATCATTCCAGGGGCGACGGCGTATCTGCTGACGGATCGGTTCGGGCGGATGCTCGTCATCGCGCCGACGGTCTCGGCCGCCTGCGCCGTCATCGGCCTGTATCTGAGCTACCACCTCGATACCGCTTCCGGCGGCATGATCGTCGTGGCCCAGGGTGTCGCATTCGCGCTGGTGTATTTGTTCGCGCCGCGCCATGGTGTGATCGGCGCACGGCTGGCCGCCGCACGCCGACGGTCCGCGAACGTCCCGGCGAATACCTAGCCGGCCAGCGGCGGCGCGCTGCGCCATTGCTCCCCCGCGATCACCACGTGATCCAGAAATCGCAGGCCCACGGTGCGGGCGGCTTCGATGAGCATGGTGCTGGCCCGCCTGTCGTCGACGCTCGGGCTGGGATCACCGGACGGATGATTGTGCGCGATGGCGAAGGCGCGGCCGTCGTGCCGCAGCACCGTATTCAAGATCTCGCGGACCGGGACCGCCACCTGGTCGATCGCACCTTCGGCCACGAATACCGGCTGCCGCAACCGGTTTCGCGCATCGCACACGAGGACCAGTAGCCGTTCCACCCGTGCGCCCGCGAACAACGGCTGCGCGACCCGCGCGATATCGGCGGCGCCACGCAGACAGGTGACGGTCGCGGTGTCACGGCGGGCCCGGGTGGCCAGATGGAAGGCTGCGATGATCGAGGCCGCCTTGGCGGCGCCGACGCCGCAGCGCATAGCGAGCTCCTCCGGGCGCGCCACCGCCAGTCCGGCGAGACCGCCGTGTTCGGCAAGCAATTGCGCCGCCATTTCCAGGGCGCTCTCACCGCGTCTGCCGTGGCGCAGCAGCAGAGCCAGGAGTTCGCCGTCGGTGAGGGCAGCTGGGCCCAGCGTGGCCAGCCGTTCCCGCGGACGCTGGCTACTGGGCAGATCAGCGATGGGTACCGACATCGTTCCCCCTCGGTGCGGCGATGCCTCGAATGTTGGACAGCCCAGATGATGCCAGCACCCACCGACAGATCAGCGCGTCGAATTCCGCGGCCGTGCAGCGGCGTACGCCACCGGCACTGATCGATGGACGGATACGGCCGTCCTCCGTGTCCTCGAAAAGTGCGCCTATCCGTCGACCACGGCCAGCTCGCCGCGCGCACGATCACCGGAAGCGAGCTTCTCCAGGTGCCGAAGCTGTCGCTCGTGCACAACTATGCGGCGCAGCGCCTCGTTGATGGTCGCCGCGTTGGTCGAGGTGCCCATAATGGTCCCCGCGGCGGCGAGCAGTTTCTGGTCGAGATCGATTCGCACGGTCCGCATGCGTCCTCCTTCATACATTCGCCATCTTGCGCCATGAACCGCGCCGATGTGCGGTGAATGGGCGCCGCCGAGACGGCCTGCACGCGGTCCGGCACTTGCGCGCAGGCTCGCTTTACGCACAATAAGTAGACAGTTTGCGCAGTTGAGCGTGTGTTTGTTGTCAGTATGCCTCGGCGGTGCTTGCATCGAAGTATGTTCAGCGAAGCACAGCTCTATTCGCCGGTGACCCGCACCGGCGAGGGTGACGTGACGGTGCATCTGAGCGACGAGCATCCCGGCGTGAACGACCCCGACTACCGAACCAGGCGCAATGCCATCGCCGCGCTCGCGCTCGACTACCGGCCGGGCGGTCCGCTGCCGCGGGTCGAGTACACCGACGACGAACAGCAGGTCTGGCGGATCGTCTCGGCCGAACTGGCCCGCAAACACCGCACGTACGCCTGCACCGAGGTGCTGGAAGCCGCGGCGCGGCTGGCACTGCCCATCGACCACATCCCGCAGCTCGACGAGGTGTCGGCGGCGCTCGAACCACTGACCGGATTCCGCTACGTCCCCGCGGCGGGGCTGGTGCCGTTGCGCGAGTTCTTCGGCTCCTTCGCCGACCGGATCTTCCATGCCACGCAATACATCCGGCATCATTCGGCACCGCTCTACACCCCGGAGCCCGATGCCATCCACGAGGTGATCGGGCATGCCAACCAGGTCGCCAGCCCCCGCTTCGCCGCCGTCTACGAGACGGTCGGCGCGGCCGTCGCCCGGCTGGAGACCGAGCACGCGCTGAAATTCCTCGCCGATGTGTTCTGGTTCTCCATGGAGTTCGGCGTGGTCCGTGAGCACGGCGAAATCCGTTGCTATGGTGCGGGTCTGCTGTCGTCCTACGGCGAGATCGACGAATTCCGGCACGCCGAACTTCGCCCCCTCGACGTTGCCGCCATGGGCACCGCCTCCTACGACATCACCCACTACCAGCCGATTTTGTACTGCGCGGAGTCGATCGGCGAGATCGAAGACGTGATCGGCGGATTCTTCGCCGAGATGGACGACGACACACCGATGCGGTTGGCCACCGCACGCTGAGCGATCGGAAGTGCGGGTCTGCTCGAGGTGACATTCGAACTGGGTGGAACTGCGGCCGTTACCGCTCGACTGCCAGGCCACGGAGTCAGTCGATACTGCCTTGCGGCGCCACCCAGATGTGCGGCTGTCGAGTCACGGTGGCGATGTGCTCGAAGTCTTGGTCGTAGTGGACGAGCACAGCTCCGTGGAACTCCGCGACCGCGGCCGTCAGGAGAGCGACGATCCCCGCAGCACGGTGATGCCCGGTCCGCCCCATGAGGAGCTGGACTTCACGAGCCCGCTCGGCGATGGCCTCGTTGATCGAGAGGTTTTGGTATAGAGCGCGGCGCCGCTGCGCGATATTCTGCAAATCTGCGAAATTCCGGCCAGAGTACCCAGCCTCCAGGTCGACGGTGACACAGGTAGCCGCCGCGCGGTCGGCGATGAGCGCGGCGATGACGGATCGCACTGATTCATGCTTGATTCGCGCGGTGGCGGAGGTGTCTACGAGGTGGAGTCGGAGCGGAACAGCTGTCCTCAACGGCGAGCCTGCCGCATGATCGCCGGATCTTCGATATCGGGTCCGACTCCGAACCCGTACGGATCGTTCAGCACGGCGTCGATACGTCGTCCCCGCTCGGCAACGAAACGCAGCGCCGCGTTTACCGTCTCCTTCTTCGTCGTGGTGCCTAGCTCTCGGGCGGCCCGCTCCAGTGCGTCATCGTCTACGTCGATCATGGTCTTCATAGGTCCCACGATATGTCTCCGAATGTTGTAGCGGATATATCGTTAGATATTCGAGACCCTGGGGCCTGTGGATGGTTGCAAATTCGTCCCGACGGATCGCCGCTGAGGCGGCGGAGGGGGCGAAACGCCGAAGGCCGCCTTCCCGGTTGGGGAAGGCGGCCTTCGTGTTCAGCCGGTGGATCTCGCGGGATCCGCCAAGAACCTCAGCGGGCGAACAACAACGCCCGCTTCACTTCCTGGATGGCCTTGGTGACCTCGATGCCACGGGGGCAGGCATCCGTGCAGTTGAAGGTGGTGCGGCAGCGCCAGACACCTTCGACGTCGTTGAGGATGTCGAGGCGTTCGCGGGCGCCTTCGTCGCGGCTGTCGAAGATGAAGCGATGGGCGTTCACGATCGCGGCCGGGCCGAAGTAGCTGCCGTCGGTCCAGTACACGGGGCAGGACGTGGTGCAGCAGGCGCACAGGATGCACTTGGTGGTGTCGTCGAACCGGGCGCGGTCGGCCTGGCTCTGGATGCGTTCGTAGGTGGGCTCGTTACCTGTGGTGATCAGGTACGGCTTCACCGCGCGGAACGCGTCGAAGAACGGCTCCATGTCGACGACGAGATCCTTCTCCACGGGCAGGCCGCGGATCGGCTCGACGGAGACGGTGATGGACTTGCCGTTCTTGGGCAGCATGTCCTTCATCAGCACCTTGCAGGCCAGCCGGTTCACACCGTTGATCCGCATGGCGTCGGAACCACACACACCGTGGGCGCAGGAACGCCGGAAGGTGAGGGTGCCGTCCAGGTAGGACTTGATGTAGATGAGCACGTTCAGGAAGCGGTCGGTCGGCAGGACCGGCACCTGGAACGAATCCCAGTGCGCGCCCTTGTCGTCCTCCGGGTTGAACCGGGCCACCTTGACCGTGATCATGACCGAGCCCTCGGGAACGGGGGCCGGCGCCTGCGACGCGGGTGCTTCGGCAACAGCAGTCATCAGTACTTACGCTCCATCGGCTCGTAACGGGTCTGCACCACCGGCTTGAAGTCGAGGCGGATGTCGGACAGCAGGTCCTCGCCCTCCTTGTAGGCCATGGTGTGGCGCATGAAGTTCACGTCATCGCGATCCGGGTAGTCCTCGCGGGCGTGGCCGCCGCGCGATTCCTTGCGGTTGAGCGCGCCGACGACGGTGACCTCTGCCAGCTCCAGCAGGAAGCCGAGCTCAACGGCCTCGAGCAGATCGCTGTTGTAGCGCTTGCCCTTGTCCTGCACCGTGATCCGCGAGTACCGCTCCTTGAGCGCATGGATATCGGTGAGTGCCTGCTTGAGCGTGTCCTCGGTGCGGAACACCGAGGCGTTGTTGTCCATCGACTTCTGCAGTTCGGTGCGGATGTCGGCGACGCGCTCGTTGCCGTGATCGGACAGGATCAGCGCGAGCCAGTCCTGCACCATCTGCGCCGGGTTCTCCGGCATGTCGACGAACTCGCTGCGCTCGGCGTGCTCGGCGGCGGCGATACCGGCGCGCCGGCCGAAGACGTTGATGTCGAGCAGCGAGTTGGTGCCGAGGCGGTTGGCGCCGTGCACCGAGACGCATGCGCATTCGCCCGCGGCGTACAGGCCGGGGACGATGTCGGTGTTGTTGCGCAGCACCTCGCCGCGGATACGGGTCGGGATACCGCCCATCACGTAGTGACAGGTCGGGAACACCGGTACCAATTCCTTCACCGGGTCCACACCGAGGTAGGTGCGGGAGAACTCGGTGATGTCGGGCAGCTTCTCCTCGAGCACGTCCTCGCCGAGGTGGGTCACGTCGATGTAGACGTAATCCTTGTTCGGCCCCGCGCCGCGGCCTTCGAGCACCTCGAGCACCATCGAACGGGCGACGATGTCACGCGGCGCGAGGTCCTTGATGGTGGGGGCATAGCGTTCCATGAAGCGCTCGCCGTCGGCGTTGCGCAGGATGCCACCCTCACCGCGGACCGCCTCGGAGATGAGGATGCCGAGGCCGGCCAGGCCTGTCGGGTGGAACTGGTGGAATTCCATGTCCTCGAGCGGCAGGCCCTTGCGGAACACGATCGCCATACCGTCACCGGTCAGCGTGTGCGCGTTCGAGGTGGTCTTGTACATCCGGCCCGAGCCGCCGGTGGCGAACACGATCGACTTGGCGTGGAAGACGTGCAGCTGCCCGGTGGCCAGCTCGTAGGCCACGATGCCGGTGGCGACCGGACCGCGATCGGTCTCGGTGAGCACCAGGTCGAGGGCGTAGAACTCGTTGTAGAACTCGACGTCGTGCTTGACGCAGTTCTGGTACAGCGTCTGCAGGATCATGTGGCCGGTGCGGTCGGCGGCATAGCAGGCGCGGCGGACCGGAGCCTTGCCGTGATCGCGGGTGTGGCCACCGAAGCGACGCTGGTCGATCTTGCCCTCGGGGGTGCGGTTGAACGGCAGACCCATCTTCTCCAGGTCGAGCACCGCGTCGATGGCCTCCTTGGCCATGATCTCGGCGGCGTCCTGGTCGACGATGTAGTCGCCACCCTTGACGGTGTCGAAGGTGTGCCACTCCCAGTTGTCTTCTTCGACGTTGGCCAGCGCCGCGCACATGCCGCCCTGCGCCGCGCCGGTGTGGCTGCGGGTGGGGTACAGCTTGGTCAGCACCGCGGTGCGCGCCCGGGGCCCGGCCTCGATCGCCGCACGCATACCCGCGCCACCGGCGCCGACGATGACGACGTCGTAGCGGTGCTCCTGAATCCGGGATTCACTCATCGGAGGTGGCCTGTTCCTAACTGATGTTGGGGTCGAAGGTGAAGATGACGTAGGTGCCGACGCCCATGACGAGGACCATCGACAGCACCAGCAGCGTGTTCAGCCAGAAGCGGGTCGAGTCCTTGCGGGAGTAGTCCGCGATCACGGTGCGCAGTCCGTTGCCGCCGTGCAGCTGGGCCAGCCACAGCATGGAAAGGTCCCAGATCTGCCAGAACGGGCTGGACCAGCGGCCTGCCACGAACGCGAAGTTCAGGCGCTTCACGCCGCCGTCGAGCAGCAGCATGATCGACATGTGGCCGATGACGAGCACGATCAGCGCCAGGCCGGAGAAGCGCATGAACAGCCACGCGTACTTCTCGAAGTTGCTGTTGGCGCGAGCGCGCGGGGAGCGGGGCAGGTCCAAGCTCGCCGGGCGGTCATACGACTTGCCGAGTACAGGGGCGCTCATAATTATCAGTGCTCCGTGAACAGTAGGAAGGCCATGCGGCCGATGGCGGGCACCATGAGTACGACCAGCAGGCCGAGGATGCCCCAGAGCATCTGGCGCTGGTAGCGGGGACCCTTGGACCAGAAGTCCACCAGGATCACTCGCACACCGTTGAGCGCGTGGAACAGCACGCAGAAGACCAGGCCCATCTCCATGAGCGCGACGATCGGGGTCTTGTAGACAGCGATCGTGTCGTCGTACAGGGCGGGGCTGACGCGCACCAGTGCGGTGTCCAGAACGTGGACGAAGAGGAAGAAGAAAACGGTGACGCCGGTGATCCGGTGCAGCGCCCAGGACCACATTCCAGGGTCGCCTCGGTACAGCGTCTTCCGCTTCGGCTGTGCCGGAGCTTCTATCGTGGTCATAGAGTGCGGTGCCTCCAACGTCGTCGATGGACCCGGTCGCAGATCCGACGCCGGCGCTTCGAGCCGGAAATCCGATGGAAAACCAGCTCGCGGCCACCAGGCGTTTTGTCTCATGTGGCTGCGCTCCGGCCCGCCGCCGGGAACCTGAACCGATCTGTTGTGGACTCTAATCCTCTCCGAATCGCGGAACTAATTCGGAGTGCCGCGCGTTGCGTGCATTTCCGCTAGGTTAGGGTTACCTTTCTCGGTAGGCGAGGGGTTGTGCGGTGGCCCGCCCATGCCCTGGTGCGGCCGGTTCGACGGGAGCTCACGATGACCGAAATCGACTGGAAACTCCTGCGTGACAAAGCAATTGGAGTAATGCGCAATGCGTATGCGCCATACTCGCGGTTTCCGGTCGGCGCGGCGGCTCTCTGCGCCGACGGCCGAATTGTGAGCGGGTGCAATGTGGAAAATGTCTCATACGGTCTCGGCCTTTGTGCCGAATGTGTACTCGTCGGTAACTTTCAAAGCGGCGGTGGGGGTCGCTTGCTGGCCGTATCGGTGACCGATTCCCGCGGCGAAATCTTGATGCCGTGCGGGCGGTGCCGCCAGGTGCTCTACGAGTTCGGCGGAGCGGACTTGCTCGTGGATCATCGGCGCGGGCCGGTGCGGTTGGGTGCACTCTTGCCGGACGCCTTCGGCCCTGACGATCTGGATGCCGGCCAGGCGAGCCGGTCGCCGCTCGGCTGACGAGCGGCCGTTTCATCGCCGAATCGAACCGATCCTGTTCGGCTCGTCGTATCTCCTGACGCCCGCGCGAACCGGCCGGGCTCCGGACGAGAGGTTCGTATGAGCAGCACCGATATCCCCTCGACAATCAGCACCGGACTGCCCGGCGCCGAGACCGACGGGCGTGGGCAGGCACTCGCCGAACGCCTGTTCAGCGACATGCTGTCGGGGCTCGAATTGCTGACGGTGGAGCTGGGCCGTCGCCTCGGGCTCTATCGCGCGCTCCACGACGCGGGACCGACGACCGCCGATCGATTCGCCGCGAGCGCGGGAATCGCGCGGCGCTATGCCCGCGAATGGCTCGAGCAGCAGGCCGCAGCGGGCATCGTCGATGTGGTGACGGCGGGCAGCGCCGCCGAGCGTGAATTCGCGCTGCCCGCGGCGCATGTCGGGGTGCTGCTCGACGAGACCGATCCGCTGCATCTGGCAGGCGGGGCGATGGGCGTGGAGGGCATCGCGTTGACGCTGCCCGAGGTCGCCGCCGCCTACCGCGCCGGCACGGGTGTCGGCTACGAGCGCTTCGGCGACGAGATCCGCCGCGGTATCGCCTCCCTCAACCGGCCGATGTTCACCCATGAGCTGGCCGTCTGGGTCCGCGCCCTGCCGGATATCGCCGCTCGGCTCGACAGCGGTGGTGTGGTGCTCGACGCCGGGTGCGGTTCCGGGTGGTCGTCGATCGCGCTGGCGAAGGCGTTCCCGGCGGCGCGGGTGGTCGGCGTCGATCTGGATACCGCGTCGGTCGTCGAGGCTCGTCGCAATGCCGAGTCCGCGGGGTTGTCGGACCGGATTCGGATTATCGAGGCCAACAGTGCGGACGTGCCCGCGTTACGAACCGCCGCCGGGGCGCACTGTGAGTTGGTGACGGTGTTCGAGGCCCTGCACGATATGGGTGAACCCGTGCAGGCGCTGGCTGCGTTCGCCTCGGTACTCGCCCCAGGCGGCGCGGTCCTGGTGGCCGACGAGCGGGTCGCGCCGGAGTTCACCGCGCCCGCCGGCGAGCTGGACCGGCTGAACTACGCGTTCAGCGTGCTGCACTGTCTTCCGGCGACCATGGCGGAATCCACGCATATTGCCAACGGCACCGTGTTGCGCCCGGATACCGTGCGGAGCTGGGCGCAGGCTGCGGGGTTCGGCCGCGTGGACGAGCTGCCGATCGACAACGAGCTCTGGCGGTTCTATCGGCTGTCCGGGTAATACCGGCTGGACCTGCTGCGACCGCGGACACGAAAGGCGGAAGACCCCGGCGGCGGCTGCTACTTGCCGCGGGAAGAGCGGCACGCTGCGCGACAGGCAGCCGACTGCCAGACTGACGGTCGTGACGGCACTGGACGCGGTTTCCATCATTACTGCCAAACGCAACGGCGGGCAGCTCTCCGATGAGCAGATCGACTGGGTGATAGACGCTTTCACCCGTGGCATGGTGGCCGATGAGCAGATGTCGGCGCTGGCGATGGCAGTGCTGTGGCGAGGGATGACGCGGCGGGAGACGGCGCGCTGGACCGCGGCGATGATCGCATCGGGGCAGCGGATGGACTTCACCGATCTGCCGCGGCCGACCGTGGACAAGCACTCCACCGGCGGCGTCGGCGACAAGATCACCTTGCCGCTGGCACCGCTGGTCGCGGCGTGCGGTGCGTCCGTTCCCCAGCTGTCCGGGCGCGGGCTCGGCCATACCGGCGGCACCCTGGACAAACTCGAATCCATCCCGGGCTGGCAGGCCGACCTCGCGGTGCCACGCATGCGGGAAATTCTCGCCGACCCGGCCGCCGGCGCGGTGGTGTGCGCAGCGGGTGCGGACCTGGCACCTGCCGATAAGCGGCTCTACGCCTTGCGTGACGTCACCGGCACTGTCGAGTCCATTCCGTTGATCGCCAGCTCGATCATGAGCAAGAAGATCGCCGAGGGCACCGGTGGGCTGGTGCTGGATGTGAAGGTGGGCTCGGGTGCCTTCATGAAGAGCATCGCCGACGCTCGGGAGCTGGCCACGACGATGGTTGAGCTGGGGCAGGACGCCGGCGTGCGCACGGTGGCTCTGCTGACCGGCATGGACACCCCGCTCGGCCGGACCGCGGGTAATGCGCTCGAGGTCGGCGAGGCGGTCGAGATACTGGCCGGCGGCGGACCGTCCGACGTCGTCGAGCTGACCTTGGCGCTGGCCGGGGAGATGATCGCGCTCGCCGGGCTCGACGCCGATCCCGCCGCCGCGCTCGCCGACGGCCGAGCCATGGACCACTGGAAGGCGATGGTCCGGGCCCAGGGCGGCGACCCGGATGCGCCGCTGCCGCGAGCTCGGCACACCGATGTCGTGCGCGCAGACCGGGACGGCGTACTCACCCGCCTCGACGCGATGGGTGTCGGCATCGCTGCCTGGCGCTTGGGTGCCGGCCGGGCGAGGCAGGGAGCGCCGGTGCAGGCGGGTGCGGGTATGGAGATTCATGCCCGCCCCGGCGATACGGTTCGTGCAGGGAGCCCCCTGTTCACCCTGCACACCGATACGCCGGAAACCTTTGCCGACGCGCGCGCAGCGGTGGCCGGCGCGGTGACGATCGGTGCGGAGCCCGCCACCACCGCCGCGCCATTGATCCTCGACCGCATAGCGATGTAGGGCGCGCACCGGAGAGCCAGACGACACCTCATCGATCGCAGAGGCGGCGGAACCGTCGAGACCGGTCATCGAGCGGTCCACGCCGGCCTGCCGCGCCGGCACCCGTGGCGCGCAATCGGGGAGCCGGGTCGAACCGGAGCCGGCCGGTCGGCAACGAGATCGTCACCACGCCTCGACTGCACTGCCGATTCGGCGCGCGGCGGCTACCGTCAGAACATGACTGGACCGATGCCACTGACCCTTGCTTCGATCCGCCAAGCGCCCAAGGCGTTGCTGCATGACCACCTCGATGGTGGCCTGCGTCCCGCCACGGTGCTCGAGCTCGCCGCCGACTGCGGCTACGACCAGCTACCCGCCGCCGATGCCGACGCATTGGCCGTCTGGTTCCGCGAGGCCGCCGACAGCGGTTCGCTGGAACGCTATCTGGAGACCTTCACCCACACCGTCGCCGTCATGCAGACCCCCGAGGGCCTGCGCCGGGTCGCCCGCGAATGCGTGGAGGATCTTGCCGCGGACGGCGTCGTCTACGCCGAGGTGCGGTTTGCGCCCGAACAGCATCTGGAACAAGGCCTGACCCTCGACGAGGTGGTCGAGCACACGCTGGCCGGGTTCCGCGAGGGTGCGGCGGCGGCCGCCGAGGCGGGCACACCGATCGTGGTGATCTGCCTGCTGACGGCTATGCGGCACGCGGCTCGTTCCCGGGAGATCGCCGAACTGGCGGTGCGATTCCGCCACCTCGGCGTCGGCGGGTTCGATATCGCCGGCGCCGAAGCCGGCTACCCGCCCACCAGGCACCTGGACGCGTTCGAATACCTGCGCGTCAACCACGCCCACTTCACCATTCACGCGGGCGAGGCGTTCGGCCTGCCGTCCATTCACGAGGCGCTGGCGTTCTGCGGCTGTGATCGGCTGGGCCACGGCGTGCGCATCACCGACGACATCCACGTGCCTGGCGCGATCGAGGAGGCCAAGCTCGGGCTGGTCGCCAACTATGTGCGCGATATGCGGATCCCGCTGGAGTTGTGTCCGTCGTCGAATGTGCAGACCGGGGCGGTGCCCTCACTCGACAAGCATCCGTTCGACCTGCTGGCCCGGCTGCGCTTCCGCGTCACGGTCAACACCGACAACCGCCTGATGAGCGATACCACCATGAGCGCGGAGATGCTCAAACTGGTCGACACCTTCGGCTACGGCTGGAGCGACCTGGAACGCTTCACCATCAACGCGATGAAGTCGGCGTTCATCCCGTTCCCGGACCGGCTGCGCATCATCGACGACATCATCAAGCCGGGGTATGCGGTGCTACTGGGCTAGGAGATGTGGTCAGCCCTCCCGGAAACCGTCGTCGGCGGCGGACGGAGGGTCTGAGAGCGCCGGTTAGGTTGGAGTCGTGACGGATTTGCGGATTGCTCGCCGGTTCAATGGCCCCGCCGACTCAGGGAACGGCGGTTATGTCGCGGGCCTGGTCGCGGCGCACCTGCACGGGACGCCGCCGCGGCAGGTTCGGGTGATGTTGCGTGCCCCGGCGCCGCTGGATGTGCCGCTGGTCCTGCGCGAGGGCAGCCTCTACGACGGTGACACCGTCATCGCCGAAACCTCCGAGGGCGCATTCGAGCGAGAGGCGCCCGGCGCGGTATCGCTCGACGACGCTCGGACGGCGGCCGCGGCTTACGAGAACGACAGTGAGATGTTCCGGTACTGCTTCGTCTGCGGAACCGCCCGCCCGGACGGTCTGCGGATCGCGCCCGGCGCGGTGCGCGACGGTATCGTGGCCGCGCCGTGGGTGCCGACGGATGCGGTGCCGATCGACGAGACCCTGCTGTGGGCGGCGATGGACTGCCCCGGTGGCTGGGCATTGCCGGGAATGCTGGAGCGACCCGCGCTGCTCGGTTCGATGACCGCGCGGGTGCTCGAACTACCGGCTGTGGGGGAGCAGTGCGTCGTCGTCGGCGCCGAACAAGGCGAACAGGGACGCAAATCGTTCGCGTCGACCGCTGTGTACGGCGTCGACGGTCGTTTGCTGGGACGGGCCGAGCAGATCTGGATCCGGCTGAACCGGGCATAGCACTGACGCCCGGTCCGGCCGGGCCGGATCACTTCTGGTTCAGCCGGGCCTCGAAGTTGCGTTCCAGTTCCCGCCAGGCCTGCGCCTCGGCGGTGAACGGCGGATTCGGGGCCATCCGGGTCGGATCCGGGTTCAGCAGGTAGGAGACGTACCAGCCGAGCGGGGTGGACTGGGCCAGACCCTGCTCCACCGCGTCGTCGTCGGCGTAGTCGGCGGCATCGGTGAGCAGCTCGACCGCAAGATCGAGCTGTTCGATATCGACGGATTCGGGACCGTCGCCGAGGTCGTCGGCCAGGCCGGGCAACACATAGACGTTCTCGTCGGTGACCTCTACCTCGAGCGAGCCGTCCACCGCGGCGGTCTGCACATCGCTGAAGGTGCTGACCCGTGCGAGATCGTGTTCGTGATCGTCGGCCAGGTAGCGGGCCAGCGCGCGCTCGGAGCCGAAGACCGCGATCGCGCCCTTGGTGCCGAGGAAGATCGGCTCGTCGTCGAGGTAGCACCGCAGCGTGAAGTAGGTGCCCTCGCCGGAGACGATCTTGATCGGGTCGATGCCGACCTCATGCCACAGCGAGTCGTCCTCGTCCTCGTCGTCTTCGTCCTCATGGCTGTCCTCGGTGAGATCGACCGGCTCGTAGTCGCTGTCGCTGTCGGTATCGGCCGCATCATCGGCATCGACAACGTTCTCCTCCGCGGCGAGCAGCTCGGCCTCGGCCACCGACACCGCCGCGGCGTCGACATCCGGGGTCTGCACCACGGAGTCGATCGCGTCGACGACGGCATCCCAGTCCTTGGCGACGGCGGCGCCGATCTGATCCCAGAGCTCTTCACCGTCGCGTCCGATGAAGGCGTTGAGGCCGCCCGGCAGCGCGCCGAGCACCGGATGCGAGCCGAAGAACTTGGTCACCACCTCCAGCTCGCACACCTCGCCGATATTGCGGACCATCGCGAGAGTGTCCTCGAGTTCGGCGACGGTTTCGGCGTCCGGATCGCCCGCGACCAGCTCGGGAACCCCGATCAGGTCGAAGGTGAAGTTCTCCTCCGGCTCCAGTTCCACCGCCGATAGACCGGCCACGACCTTCCAGGCCGGATGGTCGACCAGATCGTTATCGGAATCGGTCCGGATGAATGCGGCCAGTTCCGCGACGGAGTCGAAACCGTAGAGGGCGTCCTCGTGGCCGAGGAACGCCTCCCACTCGTCGTCACCGTCACGCCAGCGCGGTGCCCACAGGGTGACGAGATCGCCGTCGGTCAGGCCGAGTTCGATCGGGACGATGTCTCCAGAAGCCATGTGCCGAAGCCTATCGAGCTTCTGGCTCAGGCACTATCCGGGCTGCCACCAATGGCACCCGCGGCGGCCTGCGGCTCGGGCGCGAACGACTCGTTCAGTGCGGCAACGACGTTCGAGCGCTGCCCGCCCGCGTCCTCCGCGGCCTGCCGACAAGCCCAGATGATGAGCTGGGCGACCTCGGTGGGCGGCAGTGATGTGGCGGTTTCTGCCAGCGTCAGCCCGACCAGCGCGCCGTCGCTGTTCACCTCGGCGCTGATCATGCCGTCTTCGGTGGTGAACTGCCCGCGCACCTGCTCGAGCCCGTACAGCGCGGCCTCGAGCGCCTCGAGCTTCTGCGTGGCCCCGGCAACCAGGGCATCCATTTCGGCACTCATGCCAGCACCTCGCTGCTCATGCTTCGCTCGCTCATACCGGCCTCATCCAGCTCGTCTGTCCAGTGTCGGCATCATCGATGCGATCCAGCTCGTCCACGGCCTGCTGACGCGTGGGCAGGCCGAGCCGGTCGAGGATGTCGTCGGGCATGCCCGATTCGGCGAGGACCTCGCGGCGGCGCGCCTTGGCGGCGACGGTGGAGCGCTGGGTCAGGCGCAGGATCTCCGCGGCGAGAGCCTGGGCGCCGTAACGGTATTCGCTGCGCTCGAACTTGATCTCCACCGGCATCCCCTGGTCGGTGGCCCGGACCGAGATGGTGCCCGATCGGTTGCTGCTGGCCGCCACGGTGACGTTGGGGACGGGCGCGCCCTGCTGTTCGCTCATTCGGTAGGCCTGTAGAAGCCGTAGAACTCCATGTCCAAGTTCTCCGTTCGGATCGAGCTGATGGAGACCGGGTCACCGGCCTCGACGAGTTGACCATTGCCGACGACCATGGCGACATGGCCGTCCCATACCGCCAGGTCGCCGGGCTGAAGGTCGCCCGGTGACACCTGGGGGTGTCCGATGTGCTGTTCCTGCGCCAGACGTGGCAGCTCGACTCCGGCTTCGCCATAGGCGTACTTCGTCAGGCCGCTGCAGTCGATTCCCGAGCCGGGGGTGTTGCCGCCCCAGACATAGGGCGTGCCGACCGCACCGATCGCGGACTTCACGGCGGTCGCCGCCTTCTCGTTGGGCGCTTCGACCTCGCTGCCGTCGGGCAGGGTGATCATGACGCCCTCGCCGGTAGCCTTACCGCTGGTGGTAGTGCCGGAGCCGGACTTCGAGGCCGCGCTCGTGGAGGTGCGACCCGAGGAGCTGCTGCTCGTGCCCGAGCTGCTGGACGACGAGCCCATCACCGAGCTGATCATCGAGCCTGCGGTGCCCATGACGCCGGACGCCATCGAACCGAGGCCCGAGGTCGCGCTGCTGACCGGCGAGGCCACGCTCGCGAGCGAGGTGGACGGCGGTGGCGCCAGCTGCTGCATCGAGGCCGTTTGCGTGGTCAGCTCGTTCTGGACCCGGCCGACCACGCCGAGCGCCTGGCCGAGGTGGTCGATGGCCGAGCCGACGAGCACGCTCAGCCCCACCGGCGTGCCAAGTGTGGGGCCCGCGGCAACAGCGGAGTCGACGAAGGACTGGGCGATGGAGGTGAGATCTTTCTGCCCGGTCTCGACCTCGGCCGCGGCCTGCCCGACGACCGTGGACATCTCGTTGCCGCGGTCGGAGATGGTGGCGGCACTGGTCTGCACCCGCAGGGCCTTCGAGGTGGCGGCGTCGGCGCCCTTGCCGTCCCACACGCCGTTCATCTGGTTGATGCCCGTCCGGCCCAGCTCGTGCACCTGGTCGATCGCGGTCGAGGTGGTCCGCAGTGCGTCGCCGGGGCCGCCGACCTGAAGCACACCGGTTCCGAAGCTGGAGAGCAGATCGAAGATCGGCTTCGCCAGCACGTTGATGTCGATCACCGGCTCACCCTTCTGCGGACGTGGTCCGCAGCGAGTCGGCGATATCGGTGTCGGTGGTCGAGTAGTTCGTCGCCGCACCCACCGCGGCGGTGCTCATGCTCGACACCACGGCGGACAGCTGGCCGATCGCGGCGACGTGCCCTGCGTGCGTGGCGGCGTAGGCGGTCATGAAATCACCACCGATCAGACCGAAGATCGGGCCGAGTAGCGCCGGACCCGCACCGGCGGCACCCGCACCCGCCGCGGCCAGTTCACCCGCCATCACCCCGGCGGTGGCACCGTACGCGGCGATGCCCTCGGTATCCGCTGAGATCCTCTTCATCAGAGCTTCCCCCATCGTCTTCGTTTCCGGGCAGAGTATGTCATCTACCTGATTCGACGCAGCGATCCGCCGATCGGTTCCAGATCGTCGGAAAAAGTTTCGGCGACTTCGGCGGCGAACCCGGATTCGACTTTATCGTTCCTTCATGCGAACGCACACTGTGGATCATCCGCTGGCCGCGGCCCTGTTGACCATTCTTCGGGACGAGCGCACCACGAACTCGGCGTTTCGTTCGGCGTTGCGCGATCTGACAGGTCTGCTGATCTATGAGGCGCTGCGCGACGCGCCGCTGACCCGTTTCGACATCAACACGCCGATCACCGTCACCGACGGTGCGCGCTTGGCGAAGCCGCCGCTGCTGGTGCCGGTGCTACGGGCCGGGCTCGGAATGGTCGATGCCGCTGCCGCACTCATTCCCGACGCACGGGTCGGCTTCGTCGGAATCGCGCGCGATGAAACGACCCACCAACCGGTGCCGTACTTGGAATCGCTGCCTGCCGACCTGTCCGAGATGCCGGTGTTCGTGCTGGATCCGATGCTGGCCACCGGTGGGTCCATGCGATACACCCTGGAACTGCTGGCCGATCGCGGCGCCACCGACATCACCGCGCTGTGCGTCGTTTCGGCCCCGGAAGGGGTTGCGACGCTGGAAGAGTCGGGTCTTCCGGTGCAGCTGATCACCGCGGCCATTGATACCGGGCTGAACGCCGACGCCTACATCGTGCCCGGCCTCGGTGACGCCGGTGATCGGCAATTCGGGCCGCGTTGAGCTGACGTCGGATCGACACTGCCGCAGTAGCGGATGTGTTCAGGCCTGTTCTTCCAGCGTGGTGCAGAACGCGCGCAATTCTGAGAGCTGCTGCGCGGCAGTGGTCCTGGCCGCAGCGAGGTCGCTCGAAACGCCCACGGGTCGCACCACCTCGAGATAGCACTTGAGCTTGGGCTCGGTCCCGGACGGCCGGATGACCATGCGCGTCGACTCGCCCTCGAAGATCAGCGCGTCGGTGCGCATGCGTCCGCGGACCGCGCTCAGATCGGTGACCTGCATCGGCATACCGGCGATGACGGCAGGTGGGTCCGAACGCAGCCTGTCGAGTACCGCTGCCGCAGCGCCCTGATCGGGTAGGCGCAGTGAAACCTGGTCGCCGGCGTGCAGGCCGAATTCGACCGCGTAATCGTCGAGTTCGTCGAGCAACGTGCGTCCGCCCGCTTTCAGCCGTGCGACGAAATCGGCAGCCAGCACGGCCGCGGAGATGCCGTCCTTATCGCGCACCGCGGCCGGGTCGGCGCAGTGCCCGATCGCCTCCTCGTACGCGTAGACCAGCCCATCACCCGCGCGGGCCAGCCATTTGAAGCCGGTCAGGGTCTCGGCGAACCGCGCGCCTCGGGCGGGTGCCAGCCGCGACAGCAGCCGCGAAGAGACGATCGTGGTCGCGACCAGTGCGTCGGCGGGGGCCGTGCGCAACACGCAATCCGCCAGCAGCACACCGGTTTCGTCGCCGCGCAGCATCCGCACCTTGCCATCGGCCTCGGGCACGCCGACCGCACACCGGTCGGCATCGGGATCGAGCGCGATCGCGATATCGGCGCCGACCCGTTCGGCAAGCGCCACGAGCAGATCCGTGGCACCGGGTTCCTCTGGATTCGGGAATGCGACGGTCGGGAAATCCGGATCGGGGGCGAACTGCTCATCCACCACATGCACATCGGTGAACCCGGCCGCAGCGAGCGCCGCGCGTGCGGTCTCGCCACCGACTCCGTGCAGCGGGGTGAGTGCGATCCGGATGTCCGCGCGCTCGCCGGGGCCGCCGATGAGTTTCGGCAGCGCGCTCACCCGGTCGAGATAGCGGCGCACCAGATCGGCACCGGAGGACTCGACCGGCGTGCGTGCGATCGGCTCGGTGACCGCCTCGATTCGGCTTTCGATCTCGGTATCGGCCGGTGCGAGCAGTTGCGCGCCGCCGTCGAGGTAGACCTTGTAGCCGTTGTCGGTGGCCGGATTGTGCGAGGCGGTGATCTGGACCCCGGCTACCGCACCCAGCTCACGCACCGCGAAGGCGGTCACCGGGGTCGGTAGCGGTTCGGGCAGCAGCGTCACCGGGAACCCGGCGGCCGCGAAGATCTCCGCGGTCGCGGTGGCGAATTCGGCCGAACCGTGGCGAGCATCGCGCCCGACGATCACTCGGCCGCCACCGAGGCAGCGATCCCGCAGCCAGTCGGCGATGCCCGCGCTCGCGCGGCCGACCGTGGTCACGTTCATGCCGTCAGAACCCTCGCGTAGTGGGCCGCGCAGTCCGGCCGTCCCGAATCGCAGCATCTACAGCAGCTCCAGCACGCCGCGCAGCAGCTTGCCGAGTCGCGGCGCCGCCGCCCGGCCCTCGGCCAGAACCTCGGCATGCGAGAGCGCCTCGCCGGTGACGCCTGCCGCCAAATTGGTGACGAGGGAAATACCGAGAACCCTCGCGTCGAGTGCGCGGCAGGCGATCGCCTCCAGCACCGTCGACATACCGACCAGATCGGCGCCGAGGGTGCCGAGCATTCGGATCTCGGCGGGTGTTTCGTACTGCGGGCCGTTCAAGCCCGCGTAGACGCCCTCGGTGAGCGACGGATCCACCCGGCGCGCCACCGCGCGTAGTTCCGGATCCCACGCGTCGACCATGTTGACGAAGGTCGCGCCGGACAGCGGAGTCCGGCCGGTGAGGTTGAGATGGTCGCTGATCAGCACCGGCTCACCGACGTGCAGGCCGGGCCGGATACCGCCCGCGGCATTGGTGAGCAGCACCGTGCGGGCGCCCGCGGCGACGGCGGCGCGCACCGGGCGCACCACGTCGTCGGGTGTGTGGCCCTCGTAGAGATGCTGGCGGCCCATGAGAACCAGGACCGGTGTATCGCCGACCGGTATGGAGTGCACCATGCCGACGTGTCCCAGCGCGGTGGGTACCGCGATGCCGGGTAGCTCCGACATCGACACCGACGCGGTGGGTGTCCCGATCTCGGTGGCGGCGTCCTGCCAGCCCGATCCGAGCACCACCGCGACCGGGTGGCGCGGCACTCCTGTCCGCTCGGCGATCGCTTCGGCGGCCTGTTCGGCAAGCATGACGGCAACTGTATCGGCCCGGACCCGTGGCGGCCGGGACTCGGAGGTGACCGAGCACACCGAATCACTTGCTACCCGTGAGTAGGACTTGCTCGCCGATACCGATACGCTGCACGCATGCCGTATCTGGAACGTGATGGGGATGTGTTCGTGCTCTACCTCGGCAACGAGGGACAGACCGACAGCGAGAACCGCTTCCACCCGGACTGGATCGCCGAGATCCACGCCCACCTCGACACCGTCGAGGCCTCCGAGGGCCCGGCCGCGCTGGTGACCACCGCCTCCGGCAAGTTCTACAGCAACGGCCTCGACACCGACTGGCTGTTCGGCAACCTGGATCAGATGCACGGATACCTCGACAAGGTGCATTCGATCTACACCCGGCTGCTGACCTTCCCGATGCCGACCGTCGCGGCCGTCAACGGGCACGCCTTCGGTGCGGGCGCCATGCTCGCCACCTCGCACGACTTCCGGCTGATGCGCGCCGATCGCGGCTTCTACAGCCTGCCCGAGGTGCACCTGGGCATGCCCTTCACCATCGGGATGAACGCGCTGCTGACCGAGCGGCTGACCAACCAGGTCGCGGTCAAGGCCATGACGACCGGGTATCGCTTCGCGGCCGACGAAGCCATCGCCGCGGGCATCGTCGACGGTAAGGCCGAAGCGGACGCACTGGTCGCCGCCGCGGTCGCGCAGGCAGCCGCGCTGGCCGGTAACCGCAAGCCGAACCTGCCGGTGATCAAGCGTGCGCTGCACGCGAACGCGCTGGCCGGGCTCGCGGTGCCGACCACACCGGAGAACCTGGCGTTCGCCGCCGGATAGCCACCCGGCCACTGCGCTCGGCCACGGCGGCGTGCGCGGACATCGGTACGCAGTGCGACACTGAATGCCATGTCACCCCCGCGCAGCGGCCAGTCCGAACAGCGCAGCGCCGACACCGCCCGGCGCGGCGACGGTGATTCGCGTCACGACGACCGCGCAGCTCGCGGAGGCTTCGTCGCGCACTCGGGAGTAGGGCGCGCCGCCGACGCCGCCATCGCCGCCGCCTCGGATGAGCTGATCGCGCTCTCCCACTCCATCCACGCCGAACCGGAGCTTGCCTTCGAGGAGACCCGCAGCGTCGCCAAGGTGATCGCGCCGCTGGCCGCGCGCGGATTCGAGATCGAGACCGGCGTCGCCGAGCTGCCCACCGCCTTCCGCGCCAGCTACGGCAGCGGTGAGCTCACCGTCGGGCTGTGCGCCGAATACGACGCACTGCCCGAACTCGGACACGCCTGCGGGCACAACATCATCGCCGCGAGCACGACCGGTGCTGCGCTGGGGCTGGCCGAGGTGGCCGACGCGCTCGGCATCACCGTCGTTGTGCTCGGTACCCCAGCCGAGGAGAGCGGCGGCGGCAAGGTGCTGATGCTCGAACGCGGCGTCTTCGACGACATCGCGATGGCGTTGATGGCGCATCCCGGTCCGTACGACATCGTCGGTGCGCGTTCCCTGGCGCTGGCCGACCTGTCGGTGGTCTACCACGGCCGTGAAGCGCATGCCAGCGCCGCGCCGGAAGAAGGTCGCAACGCCGGCGACGCGATCACCGTCGCACAGGTCGCCATCGGCTTGCTGCGCCAGCATCTGCGGCCGGGCCAGCAACTGCACGGTATAGTCGGCGACGGTGGCGTAGCCCCCAACATCGTGCCCGGACGTGCGGAACTGCTGTATTACCTGCGAGCAGCCGACTCCGCATCCCTCGGCGAACTGATGCGACGAGCATCCGATTGCTTCGAGGCGGGCGCCCTCGCGACCGGCTGCACCCACGACATACGGACGCTCGCGCCCACCTATACCGAGCTCACCCCTGACCCGGCATTACTGTCTGCCTATCGAGAGCAGATCGCCGATCTGGGACGGACGCCGATCGCGCCCGAGCTCGAAGCGCAGCGACCGCTCGGGAGCACGGACATGGGCAACGTCACCAACGTCATCCCGGGGATACACCCGGTCATCGGCATCGATGCCGATGGCGCGGTGACGCATCAGCCCGGCTTCGCCGCGGCAAGCGTCAACGCCTCGGCCGATCGAGCGGTGATCGATGCGGCCACGGCGCTCGCGCGTACCGCGATCGCGGTGGCAAGCGATGCACTACACAGAGACAGGTTGTTGCAACGGCTCGTTCAGCGACAGGAGGAGTTTCGGTGAGTAGTTCGGTATCTACCGGACAGGAAGTGGTCGACGCGTGGCTGGCCGAGCACACGGTCGACCTCGTCCACTGGCGGCGCCACATCCACGCCAACCCGGAACTATCGCGTACCGAGTTCGGGACCACCGAATTCGTCGCCACCTGGCTCACCAAGGCCGGGCTCACGCCCAAGGTGCTGCCCGGCGGCACCGGCCTGATCTGTGACATCGGCCCCGAGACCCCGCGGATCGCGCTGCGCGCCGATATGGACGCGCTGCCGATGCAGGAGTTCACCGGGCTGAGTTTCGCCTCGACCGTCCCGGGTGTCTCACATGCCTGCGGTCACGACGCGCACACCACCATCCTGCTCGGAACCGCGCTCGCGCTGGCCGAGGCGGACCTGCCGGTCGGCGTGCGGTTCGTATTCCAGCCCGCCGAAGAGGTGATGCCGGGTGGTGCCCTCGATGTGGTCGCGGCCGGCGCCATGGAGGGTGTCGACCGGATCTTCGCGTTGCATTGCGATCCGCGGCTCGAGGTCGGCCGGGTCGGTGTCCGGGTGGGTGCGATCACCTCGGCGGCCGACACTGTCGAACTGGTCCTCGACTCGCCGGGCGGGCACACCTCACGCCCGCATCTGACCAGCGACCTGGTCTACGCCATCGGCACCGTCATCACCGGGCTGCCCGGGCTGCTCAGCCGCCGTATCGATCCGCGCACCAGCACGGTGATGGTGTGGGGCGCGGTCAGCGCGGGCAAGGCGCCCAACGCGATCCCGCAGACCGGCATGCTCACCGGCACCGTGCGCACCGGCGACCACGCGACCTGGTCGCTGCTCGAGCCGATGGTGCACGAGATCGTCGACGGCCTGCTGGCGCCGACGGGGGTGCGCTACCAGCTCAACTACCGTCGCGGCGTGCCGCCGGTCGTCAACGACGAGCACTCCACCCGGATGTTCGAGCAGGCGATCCGCGCCGCAGGCCCCGACGCGCTGGCCGACACCCCGCAGTCCGGCGGCGGCGAGGACTTCTCCTGGTACCTGGAAGAGGTGCCCGGCGCGATGGCGCGCCTCGGCGTCTGGTCCGGCGAGGGCGACCAGCTCGACCTGCACCAGCCCACCTTCGACATCGACGAGCGAGCGCTCGCGGTCGGCGTGCGGGTGCTGAGCAATATCGTTTTGCAGGCGGGCTGACTCAGGCGCTGAAGTTACCGGGGCCGACGTTGCGGCTGTTGCGGGTGCGCAGGGCGTGGACGTACTCCTCGGGGGCGCCCGCCTTCTCCGCGGCGTCGGCCATCACGCCGATGTATCGGGCCGAGGGCAGCCCGCCCTCGTAGGCGTCGAGGACGTAGAGCCAGGCCAGGATCGGTTCGGTGCCGCTGCCAGGGCTCGGGGTCACCCGCAGCCGGATCTTGCGATGGATACCGAAATCCGAACCCTCCCAGCGGTCCAGCCGCTGCTCGTCCTCGGGTGAGACGTCGTAGAGCACGACGAACACCCGGGAGCCGGGTTCCTCGACGACGGTGGCCAGCGGGCCTTCCCAGCCGATGTCGTCGCCACTGAAGGTGAGTCGCCAGCCCTCCAGCCACCCCGTTCCGGACATGGGGGAGTGCGGACAGCGCTCGAGCATCTGGGACGAGTCCATGTTGGACCCGTAAGCGGCGTAGATCGGCACCAGCAAAGGGTAACCGGTGTTGGATTTGGCGCGCTTGCGGCGCGGCCTACCGCGTCGATCCGGCGCGGGCCTGGCCGGATAACGTTGACGAGAACCGGAGATCCCGGTCCAACTGCTCGAGCGGAGGTATCCATGACCCGCATTGCGATCATCGGTGGGGGACCGGCCGGTTACGAGGCGGCGCTGGTGGCGGCCCAGCACGGCGCCGAGGTCACGCTGATCGATTCCGACGGAATCGGCGGGGCGTGTGTGCTGTGGGACTGCGTGCCTTCGAAGACCTTCATCGCCTCTACCGGAGTGCGCACCGATCTGCGCCGCGCCCGCGATCTCGGGATCACACTCGATCCGAGCCAGGCCATGGTGAAGTTGCCCGAGGTGAACTCCCGAGTCAAGGCGCTGGCGCTGGCCCAGTCCTCCGATATCCGCTCCAAGCTGCAGACCGTCGGGGTGACGGTGCTGGCGGGCCGCGGGCAGTTGATCGATCGAGCCACCGGCCTTGCCGCCCATCGGGTGCGCGCGGTCCTCGACGACGGCACCGAGGAGGTCATCGAGGCCGAGGTGGTGCTCATCGCCACCGGCGCCAGTCCGCGGGTGTTGCCAGGCGCCGAACCCGACGGTGAGCGCATCCTCAACTGGCGTCAGCTCTACGACCTGACCGAACTGCCGGAGACCCTGGTAGTGGTGGGTTCCGGTGTCACCGGCGCCGAATTCGTCTCCGCCTACACCGAAATGGGTGTGCGGGTGAAGCTGGTATCCAGTCGCGACCGGGTGCTGCCCGGTGAGGACGCGGACGCGGCCCTCGTATTGGAGGAGGCGCTGGCCGAGCGCGGTGTCGAGCTGGTCAAACACGCCCGTGCCGACGCGGTAGAGCGCACGGCGGAGGGCATTGTGGTGAAGCTGGCAGACGGGCGCACGGTCTCCGGGTCGCATGCGCTGATGACCGTCGGCTCGACGCCCAATACCGCTGATCTCGGCCTGGATCGCGTCGGTATCGAACTCGACCGCGGCGGATACTTGCGCGTCGACCGTGTCTCGCGCACCTCCGTGCCCGGTATCTATGCCGCGGGTGACTGCACCGGTCTGCTGCCGCTGGCCTCGGTGGCCGCCATGCAGGGCCGGATCGCGATGTACCACGCGCTGGGCGAAGGTGTGAACCCGATCCGGCTCAAGACCGTCGCCTCGGCGGTGTTCACCCGGCCCGAGATCGCCACCGTCGGCGTCAGCCAGACCGCCATCGATAACGGTGAGGTCCCCGCCCGGACGGTGATGCTGCCGCTGAACACCAATCCGCGCGCGAAGATGTCGGGGCTGCGGCGCGGATTCGTCAAGATCTTCTGCCGCCCGGCCACGGGCGTGGTGATCGGCGGTGTCGTGGTGGCGCCGATCGCCTCGGAACTGATCCTGCCGATTGCCCTTGCAGTACAGAACAATCTGACCGTCACCGATCTGGCGCAGACCTTCTCGGTGTATCCCTCGCTGACCGGGTCGGTCACCGAAGCCGCTCGCCTGCTCATGCGTCACGACGATCTGGACTGAGTGACCCCGCGCGGCACCGGGGCGAGTGTTCCTGCGAGTGGGTAGGTTTCGTCACGTTGCCTGCACGGCACAGTTGTGGTTCACTTCCCGCAGAGATGCGATCGATGGGTGGTCGTGTGGTTTGGTGTCGGGGGGTTTCCTTTCCTGACGCGAACGGCGGGCAGCCCTGGGCTGTTGCCAGTCCGAGCGTCTCACCAAAGACAGCTGAGTGCGGTCCGCGCGACCGCACCCGGGAAAGGGATTGGGCGAAAAGTGAAACATCGTAAGCCGAGTCGGGCGCAGCGAGCGATGGCGAGTACTTCGTTGCCGCTGGCCACCGCGGCGGCCGTAGCCACTCTGTTCGCATCGCCGGCGGGGGCCGTTCCGAACGAACAGCCGGAGAACCCGGCGCCGACGCAGGACGAGTCGCCGAGCCAGCCGGGTACCACGCAGCCGGAGCAGTCGCAGTCGCCGACGCAGCCGGGTGTCACCGACCCCGCGCAGCCGGAGAACCCGCAGGGCAACGCCACTCCGAGCCAGCCGGGTGTCACCACCCCGAACACCGACGACCAGAAGGACCCGAAGCTGGCCGCGCCGCGCCAGCCCGGTGTCACCGCGCCGCGCGTTGCGCCGCTGCCGGTGCCCGGCCAGGGCCCGGTGCAGCCGGTGGTCGTGCCGGACCAGAAGCCGGGCGAAATCGATCCGAACCGTCCCGGTGTCATCGATCCGCGGGCCGAGGGCGTCGTCACGCCCGAGGGCGGCAGTGAGGCCGAACCGGCCATCGACGCCGACCGCGCGCGTGCCATCGAGCCGGGTGCCGAGTCGGACACCCAGACCCTGGTGCAGCCGCAGTGGGAGGCCCCGCGCCTCGACGCCGCTCCGGCCGCTCCGGTCGTGCAGATGACCGGTCCGCACGCCGAGGTCGGCGCCACCATCGACGCCGGTGGCCTGCTGCCCGGCCACTTGGCCAACACTCACCACTTCACCAACGAGGCCGGCTACGTCGGCACCGTCGGCTACAGCACGCCCACCGGCCGCGGTGACGCGGGCATCGCGTGGGAGTACCTGGACCAGAACCACATCAAGGTGAACACCTTCACCGGTGGCGCGGGCCTGGCCGACAACAAGTTCGAGACCGTGCTCGACACCACGCAGCTCAACGCCGCGAAGGCGACCGTCGAGCAGTGGATCGCCCAGCAGCCGGGTGGCGTCGCCGCGCTCGATGCGGCGTCGCAGGTTAAACTGCCGACTATCGTGCAGCCGGGCAACTTGGACCCGCAGACGATCAATGTCGCTGGCGTCACCACCCAGTGGGGTGGTTCACTCCAGTACTGATATGTGCTGAATCGGCGGGTGGGGCGGTCGTTCGCGGCCGCCCCACACGTGTGTTCCGGGGAAAGGATTGGGTGTGTCGGGCGAGGGCGAAGGCAAGGACAGCGGGTCCGGCGGATCGGATTTCGGCCCGCCGGTGGGAGACTTCGGGCCGCCGATGTCGGATTTCGGTCCGCCGCTCAGCGATTTCGGTCCGCCGACCACCGGAGGCCCCGATGTGGGGTGGCAGGCGGAACCGGCACCCGAGAAACCAGGTCTGACCTGGCGCCCGGCCGGTGAAACCGCGCAGGAGCCGCCGCCGAGCGTGCCCGCGCCGCCGCCGCAGTTCCGCGCGCCCGACAGCACCACCTTCCTGGACAATCCGCCGCGGCCACCGCGCCCCGAGCTCGCGGATGCAGGTGAGGACCGCACCGTCCGCCTGTCGACCACCGAGGACGAGACCTGGTGGAACCAGCCGACCAAATCCGGTGAGCCGCCCGCCCCGCCTGCCGAGTCCGCGCAGGAACCGGGCCTGTCCTGGGCCGACGATCCGATCGCCAAGCGCCTGACACCGCAGTCGGTGAGTGAGGCGCTGGCGCGTCCGACCAAACCGAAGCGCCCGATGGGCCCGATCATCGCCGGATCGGCGGCGGTCGTCGCCGTGCTGGTCGCGCTCACCCTGACCATCGTGCTGATGACCGGTGACGACAGTGAGGCCGGATCCGCACAGGCGCCCGCCACCACCAGCGCCGCCCTGAGTTGCCCGGCAAGCAAGGACGGCAACGTCACCGTCGGTAACGGTGCGGGTGATACCGCGAGCGGGGCCGGAGCCATTCTCGGCTACCAGCACGCGTTCTACTCCACGCGCGATGGTGCGAAGGCGCACAGTTTCGCGGCACCGGAGGCGAACGTGCTGCCCGCCGCGGATCTGCAGCTGGTCATCGATGAGCAGATCCCGGACGGCACCACCTACTGTGTGCGAATGACCGAGCGTGAGCCGAACGTCTTCGATGTCGACCTGACCGAGCACCGGCCCGACGGCAGGACCTTCGTGTACCCGCAGACGGTGAAGACCATCGAGCAGGGCGGCAAGCATCTGATCCTCGCCATCCTGGACCGGTGAGGCGAACCGAACTCTGGCTCGATCTGAAAGCCTCGCGGTGCGAGCTTCATGAAAACAGCATGGGCGCAACAGCTTTCGCGGACGTAGTGCAGGGATTGCTATTGCTTTGCGCGGATTCTCTCCGGTAGGGTTCGGAGCGGAATCTAGGGAGGGAGTACCCATGTTGAAGAAATCGTTCGCCGGTGCCGTGATCGTGGTCGGCCTGCTGTCCGCTGGGGCGACTGTTGCGCCTGCTATGGCGGTGGCCGGTCCGTGCCAGCCGGGTGTCACCAAGGACTGTAAGGACACCAAGAAGCAGCCGCCGTGCCAGCCCGGCGTCACGAAGGACTGCAAGTACAAGGAGCCGCGGCGCTAACGGCGCAGCATTCGAATCGGCCCCATCTCGGTTTCGGGATGGGGCCGATTCGTTTCCCGGGAAAAAGATCTTGTCTCAAAATATGAGACGATAATTTCACAGTATGGTCAGCGATATGCGACAGTGGAGTCGGCGCACCTCGCGTAATCCCTGGAGGTTCCATGTCGCAGCACCTTCCGCCCCTGGCCGGCCGACTGAGTGGCCTGACCAGCTCGGCCATCCGTGACCTGCTCAAACTCACCGCGCGCGCGGAGATCATCAGCCTCGCCGGTGGTCTACCCGACGCGGCGCTGATGCCACGCGAGCGGATCGCGGTAGCCGCCGACACCGCACTACGCGACACAGCATCTCTCCAATACACCGAATCGCCCGGGTGGGGTCCGCTGCGCACCCTGCTGGCCGAACGTGAGAGCACACGGCTGGGCCGGGCCGTCCCGATCGACGAGGTGTTCGTCACCCACGGTTCCCAGCAGGCGCTGTCGCTGCTGTCGGAGGTGCTGCTCGATCCGGGCGCACTGGTCGTCGTAGAGGATCCGGCCTACGTCGGGGCGCTGCAGGTCTTCCGTGCGGCAGGCGCGCGGATCGTGGCGCTGCCGCTGGATGCCGACGGCATGCGGACAGACCTGCTCGGCGAGCTGCTCGCCCGAGGTGAACGTCCCGCCGTGGTGCATACGGTGAGCAACTTCCACAACCCCGGTGGGGTCACCATGAGCCCGGCGCGCCGCCGGGAACTGGCTGCGCTCGCCGACCGGTACGGGTTCTGGGTGATCGAGGACGATCCCTACGGTGAGCTGCGGTTCGACAAGCCCGCCCCGGAGCCGGTCGCGACGTATTCGCCGAAGGTGATCCGGCTATCGAGCGCGTCCAAGATCTTGGCGCCGACCCTGCGGGTGGGCTGGATGGTCGCACCGGATCCGGTGTGCCGCGCGGTGGAGCTGCTCAAACAGGGCGCCGATCTGTGCGGTTCGGCGCTGACCCAGCAGATCGCAACCGACCTGCTCGCCGACACCGACTGGCTCGCCGGACATATCGATACCGTCCGCACCGCCTACGCCGAACGCGCGACCGCACTCGTCACCGCACTGCGTGACACCTTCGGTGATCGGCTCACCTGCACCGACGCCGACGGCGGCATGTTCGTCTGGGCGGACTTCACCGACGGCACCGACACCACGGCGCTGCTACCGCACGCACTCGACGCCGGTGTCGCCTACGTGCCAGGACAGGCGTTCTCGGTGAGCACCGCGCGCCCGCAGTCGTTGCGCATGTGCTTCTCCACGGCCGCGCCCGCCACCCTCGCCGAGGCCGTGGACCGGCTCGACCACGCGGCCGTCACACAGGCTCCGGCTCAGTCGGTCCAGTTGTAGGTGCGCTCGACGGCCTTGTTCCACGCGTCGAGCCGCTCCCGGCGGTCGGTATCGGTCATGGCGGGCTCCCAGGTCTTGTCCGCGGCCCAGTTGGCCTGGATATCGTCGGTACCGGCCCAGTAGCCGACGGCCAGGCCCGCCGCATACGCGGCGCCGAGAGCAGTGGTTTCGTTGACGACGGGCCGGACCACCGGGACGCCGAGGATATCGGCCTGGAACTGCATCAGCAGTTCGTTGTTCACCATGCCGCCGTCCACCTTGAGCGTGGTCAACTCCAGTCGCAGCTGTTGGGATTCGGCGTCGGCGCGCATGGCGTCGGTGACCTCGCGGGTCTGGAACGCGGTGGATTCGAGCACGGCCCTGGCCAGGTGGGCCTTGTTCACGAAACGGGTCAGGCCGGCGATGACACCGCGCGCGTCCGGCCGCCAGCGCGGGGCGAACAAACCGGAGAACGCGGGCACGATGTAGGCGCCGCCGTTGTCGTCGACGCTGCGTGCCAGCGGCTCGATCTCGGCGGCCGAGGAGACGATGCCCAAGTTATCGCGGAACCACTGCACCAGCGAGCCGGTGACGGCGATCGAACCTTCGAGCGCGTAGACCGGCGCTTGCTCGCCGAGGCGGTAGCAGACGGTGGTGAGCAGGCCGTGTTTGCTGAACACCGGCGTCGTCCCGGTGTTGAGCAACATGAAATTGCCAGTGCCGTAAGTGTTCTTGGCGTCACCGGGTGACAGGCAGGCCTGGCCGAAGGTGGCGGCCTGCTGGTCGCCGAGGATTCCGGCTACCGGAACACCGGCCAGCGGGCCCGAGGCGATCTCCGCGTACACCTCCGAGGAACTGCGGATCTGCGGCAGCATGGCCATCGGCACACCGAATTCGGCGCAGATCTGGCCGTCCCACTGCAGTGTGCGCAGATCCATCAGCATGGTGCGCGAGGCGTTGGTGACATCGGTCAGATGCTGACCGGTCAAATTCCACAGCACCCAGCTGTCGATGGTGCCGAAGCACAGCTCACCCGCTTCGGCGCGTTCGCGCGCGCCCTCGACATGATCGAGAATCCAGCGCAGCTTGGGGCCGGAGAAGTATGTCGACAGCGGCAGGCCGGTGCGGTCCTGGTACCTGGTCCGGCCGACCTCGCCCGCCAGTTCGGTGCACAGCGACTCGGTGCGGGTGTCCTGCCAGACGATGGCGTTGTGGATCGGCTTGCCGGTGGCCCGGTCCCAGACGACGGTGGTCTCGCGCTGATTGGTGACGCCCACCGCCGCGATATCGGCGGCGGTGATGCCGGTCGCCGTCAGCGCCTCGCCGAGCACGGCTTCGGTGTTGTGCCAGATCGCCTCGGCATCGTGTTCCACCCAGCCCGGCCGCGGGAACAGCTGTTCGTGCTCGCGCTGGGCGAGGCCCGCGACGCGCCCCGCGCGGTCGAAAACGATGCACCGACTCGACGTCGTTCCCTGATCGATGGCGGCCACATAGCGTCGCATTGGTGCAGGCTACCGGAACCCGCGGCCGGTCACGGCGGGCTCGGGGCATCCAGGAACCGCAGGCGCGCAAGGGCGTCGCACGCGTGGGGTGCAGCTGCGGCGATAGGGTGTACTCCGAAGCTCGAACGCGCCCGATCACAGACCACAACGTCGACCACCGACGCTTGCGTCGGTTGGAGGAGCCGAGCAATGACCAAGAAGCCCGAATCGCAGTTCCTCGGTCCGCAGCAGCGGCTGGATGCCTGGGGCAGGCTGGGCAAAGACCATTTCGACGTGGTCGTCGTCGGCGGCGGCGTTGTCGGCGCGGGGATCGCGCTCGACGCCGCGACTCGTGGCTTGCGGGTGGCGCTGGTGGAGGCGCGTGATCTGGCGTCGGGCACGTCGAGCCGGTCGTCGAAGATGTTCCACGGCGGACTGCGGTATCTGGAGCAACTCGAGTTCGGGCTGGTCCGTGAGGCGCTGGCCGAACGCGAACTCTCCATGTCGATGCTGGCACCGCATCTGGTGAAACCGCTGCGATTCCTCTATCCGCTGACCCGGCGGGTGTGGGAACGGCCCTATGTGGCCTCCGGTCTGCTGCTCTACGACACCATGGGCGGCGCGAAATCGGTGCCCGGGCAGCGTCATCTGAGCAGGCATGGTGCGCTGCGGTTGGCGCCGGGTCTGCGTCGCGATTCGATGATCGGCGGGATCAGCTACTACGACACCGTCGTCGACGACGCCCGCCACACCATGACCGTGGCCCGCACCGCCGCCCATTACGGCGCGGTGATCCGTACCTCCACCCAGGTCGTCGGCTTCCTGCGCGAGGCCGATCGAGTGGTCGGGGTCAAGTTGCGCGACAGCGAGGACGGGCGGACCACCGAGACCCGCGCGCACGTCGTGATCAATGCGGCCGGAGTCTGGACCGACGAGATCCAGGCCCTGTCGCATCAGCGCGGGCGCTTCCATGTGCGCGCGTCCAAAGGTGTACACATCGTGGTCCCGCGTGATCGGATCGTCAGCGATGCGGCGATCATCCTGCGCACCGCGTCGTCGGTGTTGTTCGTGATCCCGTGGGGCAGTCACTGGATCATCGGTACCACCGACACCGACTGGAACCTCGACCTCGCGCATCCGGCCGCGACGAAGGCCGATATCGATTATCTGCTCGAGCACGTCAACCGGGTGCTGGTCACCCCGCTCACCCCGGACGATATCGACGGCGTGTACGCGGGTCTGCGGCCGTTGCTGGCCGGGGAGAGCGACGACACCTCGAAGCTCTCGCGCGAACACGCCGTCGCCCGGATCGCGCCCGGTCTGGTCGCCATCGCGGGCGGGAAGTACACCACCTACCGAGTGATGGCCTATGACGCCGTCGATGAGGCGGCGCAGGACATTCCGGCCCGGGTGTCGCCCTCGATCACCGAGAAGGTGCCGCTGCTCGGCGCCGACGGCTACTTCGCGCTGGTCAACCAGACCGTGCAACTGGCCGAGGCCTACGGCGTGCACCCGTACCGGATCAAGCATCTGCTCGACCGGTACGGCTCACTGATCGACGAGGTCATGGCCCTGGCCGATGGCAAGCCCGAACTGCTGCAACCGCTCACCGACGCACCGTCGTACTTGCAGGTCGAGGTGGTCTACGCGGCGGCCGCCGAGGGCGCGCTGCACCTGGACGACATCCTGGCGCGGCGCACCCGAATCTCCATCGAGTACTCCCATCGCGGTGCGGACTGTGCCGAGCAGGTGGGGCTGCTCGTGGCGCCAGTATTGGGCTGGGACGATGACGATGTCGACCGGGAGGTCGGCCTCTATCTGGCCCGGGTCGAGGCCGAGATCTGTTCCCAGACCCAGCCCGACGACGCAGGCGCCGACGCGTTGCGGGTGGCCGCGCCGGAGCCGCGGCCGGAGATTCTGGAGCCGGTCCCGCTGGATCGCTGATCCGCGGCGTTCGGAGCTGTAGACCGCTGACTCAGACCCCGGCGGACTGCATCTCGCGCAGCTCACCGGCGTGGTGGGCGCAGAAGATTCGGACGTCATCGCCTTGGGCGGCGATGAGTTCGCGTAGTCGCTGCTGATTGTCGATCCTGGACTCGGCGACCGTCTGGACGAGGCGCTCGAAGACGGTGATACCCAATGGCTGATGCGGGTGGGTGGCGTCGAGGACCCCTGGGTCGAAGTAGGCGTCACCGGCGCTGAGCAGCCAGCCGTCGCCGGTATCGACGGCGACGCCCGCATGCCCGCGGGTGTGCCCGGCCAGCGGCACGAGCAAGATCTCCGGCGGCACACCGGCCAGTTCACGTACCGCCTCGAACCCGAACCATGGCTCGCCTTGCTCGCCGTGCAGCTGCCAGTCCGGGCCGTGCGCGAACTGGATCGCGCGGTAGCGGAACCGTTCTCGTGGCCCGTACTTACCTTCCAGGGCCTGCATTTCCTCCGCGTAGACGTGTACGCGGGCGTGCGGGAAGTCGGCAAGGCCGCCCGCGTGATCGAGGTCGAGATGGGTCAGCACGATATCGCGGACGTCCTCGCGCCGGTAGCCGAGCTGCTCCACCTGCGCGACCGCGGTCCGCGCCGGATCGAGGACGGGCCTGGTCATCTGAATGAACTGGCTGCCGAGCCATTCGGCGGGGCGGCGCACGGCTTGTTCGCCGATGCCGGTCTCCACCAGCACCAGTCCGGTGTCGTGCTCGATGAGCAGGCAGTGGCAGACCATCTCACCGCGGTGCAGCAGTCCGCCGGACCCGGTGAGCAGGCGGCCGCCGAAGGGGCGCATGGTTCCGCCGTCGAGGTGATGGATCTTCATCGGGACAACTCCTGGTCCAAGAGGGTGTGGAAGTGGTCGGCGACCGCGCGCAGTGGCGCGATATCGCGGTTGGTCTTGGCGAGCAGCAGGGCGCCCTCGAGCATGGCGAGCGCGACGGTGGACAGGTGCTCGGTGCGTTCGGCGTCGACGCCCTCGGCCCGGAGGAAATCCGCGATGGTGACCCGCCAGGATTCGAAACCGTCGGCGCAGGCGGTGCGGATCGGTTCGCTGTCGGAGGCATCGAGCGCGACCGAGGCCAGCGGGCAGGCGCGTTCGAAATCGGATTCGATGAGTGTGGTTGCCAGCAGATCGAATACAGCATCGATATCGCCGTGTTCGAGTGCGGCCGCGAGGACCGCGTTCAGCTGCCTGCTGGACTGGCCGAGCGCTTCGGCGGCGAGTTGTTCCTTGCCGCCGGGGAAGTGGAAATACAGCGAGCCCTTGGGCGCTCCGCCCGCGGTGACCAGCTGGTTGAGGCCGGTGGCGTGATAGCCCTGGGTGTGGAACAGGTCGGCGGCGGCGTCGATGAAGCGCTGCCGGGAGTCCGTGCGTGGAGTCACGAGGGAGACGTTACGCGAACTATGACGACCGGTCTAGTGAGCGATGGAGAATCGTTCCATCTGCTGCGTCGGCGGCGCAGGGGCCGGAGGTACGACGGGGGAGAGCGCCGGGCCGGTCGCATGCAGCAGCAGATAGCTGAACAGCAGGGTGGCCAGGACGGCGAGCACGGTGGTCAGCACGCGGCCGGCGATGGCGGCCAGGCGCTGCCGCGTCGTCGGTGCCCGCATGTGGTGCTCGCTTTCGATCGGTCGGCGAAATCGACTACGCCGTCCTTGTCGTACGAACTCGTTGAATCATTAGCAATTGAAGGGCAAATCACAGCGAAACCGCAGGTTGGCAGCGAGGGCAGAAGTAGATGCCGCGCTCACGACGGGACACCCGATCCGACTCGGGCGCGGTCTCGCCGAGCAGCTCGACCTTGATCGGAGTGCCGCAGCGCTGGCACGGTCTGCGGGTGCGGCCATAGGCCAGCGGACGCCACGGCGGCTGGTGCGCGGCAGTGGTGAGGACCCGATGCGCTTCGTTGACGAGTGCGAGCAGATCCGGCACGGCCGCGACCGGGGTGGCCGGGTGCACGCGACGCAGGAAGCACACCTCACTGCGGTAGATATTGCCGATGCCCGCCAAATTGCGCTGATCGAGCAGGGCGATACCGATGGCTTCGCCGGGATGGTTCATGAGCAGGCCAACGGCCTCGGCGGGATCCCAGTCGGGGCCGAGCAGGTCGGGGCCGAGATGGTCGATCGCGCGGTGCTCCTCGCCGCGGCGCAGCACCTCGACGATGCCGAGGGAGAACCCGACAGCCTCCACCTCCTCGGCCGCCAGTACCACGCGGGCGGTGACGCGCGGCTGGGTCCAGCGCTGGCCACAGTGGAACACTCGCCAGCTGCCCTCCATTTTCAAGTGGGTGTGGATACTCACCGTCTCGGTGCGGATGAACAGGTGTTTGCCGTAGCTGCCGACGCTGTCCACCGTTTGTCCGCGCAGATCGACCGTGGCGTAGCGGGGGACGCGGAAGTCGCTGCGGGTCAGCACCTCACCGGCCAGCGCCGCACGCAGGCGTTGTGCGGTGAGGTAGACGGTGTCACCTTCGGGCATCGCCTGTACCGGAGGGTGCGGTGGTCACGGGCGGCCTCGCAGGCGCAAGCCGCGCGGCGTGGCGGCGAAACCTGCATCGGTGAGGAAGGTGGCGAAGGTATTGCCGTGCACGGATTCACCGTCGACCCGGTCGATCACCAGCGAATCGACCCTGCGCTCGTGCACCAGCGCTGCGAGTGCCTGAGTCGCCTGCTGCCGGGCTGCCGGGTCTTCGGTGAAGGTGAGCAACGTCTTACCGCCGCGTTCCAGATACAGAACCAGTTCCCCGCCGACCAGAACCACCAGTGCGCCTGCCTTTCGGCCCGGTCGGTGCCCGGATTCGCCGGAGCCCTTGGGCCAGGACAGTGCGGCGCCATAGGGGTTGGCCGGATCGCAGGCGGCCAATGTCAGCGCCTCGCCCTCTGGTCCACCGCCGGTGCGGTCGGTATCGAAAGACCGCAACCGGTCGACCACGTCGGTGGTGGAGAACTGGGCGCCGCCGAGTGAATCGATGAAATAGCCGCGACGGCACCGGCCGCGGTCCTCGAATTCGGTGAGCACCCGATACATCAGCGCGAAGCCACCCGGTACGCCCTCGCTCTGGACCGAGCCCCTCGTCAGGACGCCGTAGCGCTCCAAGAGCAGGTCGGCGGTGGCATGTGCGCGGATCGTATTGTCGGACAACCGGTCCGGCAGCAGCGACCAGCGTCCGGCGACCGTCGGCGGACCCGAACGCGTCGGCAGCGCCTGGCGCGGGAGGTAGGCCCGGCCACGTGGGGTGCGCCGTGGTGAGCGATGCGCGGTCGGTGTGCGGGTGGAACCGGACAATCGTGCGCGGACAGGGGCGAAGGTGTCGCCGGAGACGAGGCCGGCCCACACCAGATCCCACAGGGCTTGCGCCACCGCGGCGTCATCGAGCAGGCCCGTCGCGTCCGAGAGCTGCCGGAAGAAATAGGCGCCGCCGCCGTGCAGCATCGGTGGCACCCGCATCAGGGCCGGCTGCTCGGCCGGGCCGGAGCCTCCCGTGTCGCTGCCTGTCGGCGTCCCGTCGGCAGGTGGGCGCGATGCCCGTGGTCCCGCAGCGCTGTCCACCGAAGCCGCAGCGCGTCCCGCTGTTGTCTCGTCAGCCGGTAGGGCCGATGCCGCTGACGCCGGCCGACCGTCCGCGGCGGCTGCGGTGCCGCCGGATCTCGACTCGGATCGAGCGCCTTTCGCGCTGCGCCGCGCGGAGCTGGGGTGCGGTTTCGCGGCGGCGTGTCTTTCAGCGGGCGAGTCCAGCGAATTCGAGCCCGATGTAGCGGCGTCCGGGCCGAGCTCCGGTGCGTCGAGGTCTACCGGCACGGCCGATGGCGCAGGCGCTCCTGGCGTCCACGCGGGTAGTTGTGCGCCGAGTGCGGTGAGGAGCCGCAGATGTAGTTCGGTGAGTTCGATGTCGTCGGTAGGCGGCAAGGTGATCGGTGCCTGGTCGGCTGGGTGCAGGGCGATCCAGCCGTCCTTGGCGTTGATGGCACCGTGGCCGGACCAGCGCACCTCGCCGGTGGCCATGAGTTCGTCCAGCATGGCGGGGGAGTAGTCGCGCACCCGGGCGGGCAGCACCAGTGATTCCAGCGCGGACGCGGGCATCGGCACACCGGCCAGCTGCTCCACGGCCGCGGCGACACCGTCGATGCCGCGCAGTTCCCCGGTGCCCAGATGTTGCCAGGCGGGCAGGAAACGGCCGAAGGTGGCGGTGGACACTGGTTCCACTTCGTGGCGTGCGGCTGCCAGACTGCGTCTGCGCAATCGGCGCAGCACCTGGGCGTCGCACCATTCCGAGCC
The DNA here is from genome assembly GCF_042754945.1 of Nocardia sp. NPDC059180. NCBI lineage: Bacteria > Bacillati > Actinomycetota > Actinomycetes > Mycobacteriales > Nocardiaceae > Nocardia > Nocardia sp. NPDC059180. The sequence goes on along the minus strand of NZ_JBHZBU010000009.1, from coordinate 102,776 downwards.
GGAGGCGGCGGGCGTGAATTCGCCTTCCACCACCCGTTTCTCGGCGGCAAGGCGATGCAGGGCACTGGCGGCGACCGCGGTGCCGAGACCGAACCTGGCCGCGACCGCCTCCACTCCGAACGGGCCGTGGGTGCGGGCGTAGCGGGCCACCAGGTCGCCGAGTGGATCGGCGACCGGCTCGATGAAGGCAGCCGGGGTGCCGATGGGCAGCGGCACGCCGAGCGCATCACGCAACCGCGCCGCGTCCTCGACGGCGGCCCACCAGGTGCGACCGGCGAAGGAGACCTCCAGGGCGCGCCGGGCCCGCACCAGCTCGGCGAACCAAGGCGAGGGGTCCTCGCGGCAGCGTTCGGTGGCCTCGGCGGCAGTGAGCGGGCCGAGTAGTCGCAGCAGATCGGCAAGGCCTTCGACGTCGCGCGCCAGTCGCTCTGGTGTGAGCCGCTGCAATTCGCGTTCGGTCTGCTCGATGATCGAAGCGTCGAGCAGTTCCCGCAGCTCCACCCGGCCGAGCAACTCGGCCAGCAGCCCCGAATCCAGCGATAACGCCGCGGCCCGGCGCTCGGCCAGTGGACTGTCGCCGTCGTACATGAACTGGCCGATGTAATCGAACAGCAGTGCGTTGGCGAACGGTGACGGCGTGGCCGTCTCCACTTCGATCAGCCGCACCTGCCGCCGCGCCAGCCTGCCGAGCAGATCGCTCAAGGCGGGCAGATCGTAGACGTCGCGCAGGCATTCGCGCACTGTCTCCAGCAGGATCGGAAAATCCGGGAACTTACGCGCCACGTCCAGTAACTGCGCCGACCGCTGACGCTGCTGCCACAGCGGTGCACGCTTGCCGGGATCACGCCGCGGCAGTAGCAGGGCGCGCGCGGCGCATTCACGGAATCTGGAGGCGAAAAGCGCTGAGCCGCCGACCTGTTCGGTGACGATATCGTCGATCTCATCCGGCTCGAAAGCGAACAGTTCGGCGCCGGGGGGATCGTCGGTGGTATCCGGTAGCCGCACCACGATGCCGTCATCGGAGGCGTTGGGTGCGACGTCGACCCCGAACCGTTCACGCAGCCGGGCGCCCACAGCCAGTGCCCACGGCGCGTGTACAGGCAGCCCGTAGGGGGAGTGCAGTACCAGCCGCCAGTCGCCGAGTTCGTCGCGGAAGCGTTCCACGATGAGTGTGCGGTCGGTCGGCAGCCGTCCGGTCGCATCGCGTTGGTCATCGAGCAGCGCAACCAGATTGGAGGTTGCGTTCTCGTCGAGTCCGGCCGCGCGCACCAGCTCCGCGATGCCGTCACGCCGCAGGTCGCGAGGGGGCGCTGATCGAGGGTGCGAGCCGGCCTCGTGTCGAGAGTCGGATCGGGATTCGGCCTGGCCGTTGCTCGCTGCGGGGTCCGGTGAGTGCGCTCCACGAGCCTCCGCCGACTCGGGCCGCCCGCGCCGACTGCTGCCGCCCGGTGAGACACCGCCGGATTCCTGACCGGCCCGGCGGATGAATTCACCAAGCGCCGCACCCAATTCGGCGGGCCGCCCGAGACCGTCGCCGTGCCAGAACGGCAGTCGCCCCGGCAGGCCGAAGGCGGGCGTCACCAGGACCCGGTCGAAGGTGATCTCCTCGATGCGCCAGCTGGTCGCGCCGAGGGCGAAGACATCGCCGACGCGCGATTCGTAGACCATCTCCTCATCGAGTTCGCCGACCCTGGACGCCTTTTCGCCCACCATGTACACCGCGAACATGCCGCGGTCGGGAATCGCGCCGCCCGAGGTGACCGCGAGCCGCTGCGCACCTGGCCTTCCGGTCAGCGTGCCCGCGTCGCGATCCCAGACCAGGCGCGGGCGCAGTTCGGCGAATTCATCGGAGGGGTACCGCCCGGACAGCAGGTCGAGAACCGATTCGTAGGCCGAACGTGGCAGCGTCGCATAGCTTCCGGTGCCGCGGACCACCTCGAACCAGGTGTCGACGTCGACCGGGTCGAGCGCGCACATCGCGACCGTCTGCTGAGCGAGGATATCGAGTGGGTGGGCCGGGATCTGGATGGCTTCGATCTGCCCGGTGGTCATGCGTTGGGCGGCGACGGCACAGTGGATGACGTCGGTGCGGTGCTTGGGAAAGAGCACCCCGCGTGAGATCTCGCCGACCTGATGACCGGCTCGGCCGATCCGCTGCAACCCACTTGCCACCGACGGCGGCGCCTCCACTTGCACCACCAAGTCGACGGCACCCATATCGATGCCGAGCTCGAGGCTGCTGGTGGCGACCACACAGCGCAGCCGCCCGCTCTTCAGATCGTCCTCGATCAGCGCGCGTTGTTCTTTGCTGACCGAGCCGTGGTGCGCGCGAGCCAGCAGCGGCGCCGCGCCGTGAACCACCTCGGTGGACGGTCCGAGCTGCGCGGGCGGCGCGTGTTCGGTCTCGACCGGATCGCCGGTACGTTCGGCGAACGTCTCGTTCAGGCGCGCGGTGAGCCGTTCGGCCAGTCGGCGCGAATTGGCGAACACGATCGACGACCGGTGCGCGAGCACCAGATCAACGATCGCCTCGTCCACATGCGGCCAGATCGACCCCGGCTGATCCGATGCACCGGGCTCGGTCATATCCGCGACCGGGACCCGCACCGACAGGTCGAAGGTCTTCGGTGCGGGCGGGGACACGATGGTGAGCGGTGCGTTGCCGACCAGGAAGCGCCCGACCTCCTCGGGTGGGCGCACGGTGGCCGAGAGCCCGATCCGCTGCACCGGGCGTTCGGAGAGCAGGTCGAGCCGGGCCAGCGACAACGCCAGATGCGAGCCGCGCTTGGACCCTGCGATGGCGTGTACTTCGTCCACGATCACCGTCCGTACCGTCCGCAGCGTTTCCCTGGCGGCGGAGGTGAGCATGAGGAACAGCGATTCCGGCGTGGTGATCAGGATGTCGGGCGGCGTGCGCTGCATGGTCCGGCGTTCGCTTGCGGTGGTATCGCCGGAGCGCACGCCGACGCTGATGTGCGGTGGGTCGAGACCGAGTCGTTTCGCGGTCTGGGTGATGCCGACCAGCGGGGCACGCAGATTGCGCTCCACGTCGACGGCGAGGGCTTTCAACGGCGAGATGTAGAGCACCGTGGTACCGGCCTCGTCCGACTTCTCCCCGCCCGCCAGCTGATCAATCGCCCACAGGAACGCCGACAATGTCTTACCCGACCCGGTCGGGGCGACGACAAGAGTGTGTTCACCGGCCGCGATCGCCCGCCACGCGCCGAGCTGGGCGTCGGTCGGCGCGGGGAAGGCGCCGTCGAACCACTCCCGGGTCGCGGTGGAGAACTCGGTCATGAGTTCAGTGTGCACCCCGGCACCGACACGAACACCGCGACCAGCGCCGATCCCCGTACCCTGCACCTGTGCCCGGCGTGCTGAAACTCGACCTGATCGGCCATGGTGTGACCGAGGCCATGCGCCGCGCGCGTTTCCCCGACGACGAGCCGCTCACCGAATCCGGCCGCAGCGCACTCGGGCCGTATCGCCCGACTGCCGACGCGGTGGTGCTGGTCGCCCCTGAGCGCCGCGCCATCGACACCGCGCAGGCGCTGGACCTGTCAGGCACCGCCGAACCCGCCTTGCGTGACCTCGATGCAGGTAGCTGGCGCGGTCGCGAACTAGCCGCGCTCGCACCCGGCGAAGCACACGCCTGGCTCACCGACCCGGGGTTTCGCGGGCACGGCGGTGAATCGATCAGTGATGTCGTCGACCGCGTAGCGGCATGGCTCGGCGCAATCGCCGACACCGGCCGATCCACGGTCGCCGTCACCCACCCGGCGGTGATCCGGGCAGCATTGTTGGTGGCGCTCGATGCGCCCGCGGCGTCTTTCTGGCGTCTCGACATTCCGCAGGGCCGGGCCATCCGGCTGCACTACCGGGGCGCCTGGACCGTGCGATTCGGTCGCTGAACGACGGACGTCGGTCAGCTGCGGCTACGCACCGCAGAAGTCTCCGTACCCGTAGCGAGCAGCATCCGGACCGCATCGGTGACCAACCGCGCCGACAGCGATGGATCGACGGCGCGCTGGATGCCGAGGCCGATTCCCATGCTCAGCACCGCGCCCGCCGCGTCCATTGCGGGCAATGGCAGCTCGATGCCCGCGGAATCGGCGAGGATCTGGACCTGTGCGGCGACCGCGCCGCGGACGGCATCGAGGCTCGATACCAACTCGGCGTTCAGCTGCGGATCGTCCCGCGCGACGATGGCGAACTCGAATTCGAGCATGGTCCACCCGACGTCGCCCAGGGTGCGTTCGGCCCACTCCTGCAGGCGTTCGAGCTGGTCGTCCAGGCCGGTCCCGGCGGCGAGCAGGGTGGTGATCTCGCCGAACTTCGTCTCGTGGATCAAATCGAGTACTTCGAGGCACAGCTGCTTCTTGGTGCGGAAGTTCGAATACACCGCTCCTTTGGAGTAGCCGGCCGCCTCTGCGACCCGGTCGAGGCTGGTCCGGGCATAGCCGTCGGTCAGGAACAGATCGCGTGCGGTGGCGATCAAGTCGGCGCGGGTGCGCGCCTGACTTTCGGACCGGGTCAGTCGAGCCATAGCACCGATTCTAGATTCCTCCAGGATTCAGATACCGACAGTATCCGAAATCTGCTAGTGTCTGAAAACATGAGTAACAACAACAGGTCACAACGCCGTGGCCTGGCCATCGGATGCGGTGGCACCCTCGGTGCCGCCTGGATCGTGGCCGCGCTCGCTTCGGTGCGCGACGCGCTGGACTGGGACCCGCGCACCGCGGACGTACTGATCGGCACCTCGGCCGGCGCGGAGCTGGTGACCATGCTCGGAAGCGGCATCGGTGTCGACGAGCTGGTATCGATGCAGCGTGGCACTACCTCGAATCCGATCCTGGCCGCGCATATGCGCGATGAACCCGGCCGTTTCCCGCCACTGCCCCGGCTGCGGTGGAAACCGTCGCGACTGGCCGTGCGCGGCCCCGCCTCCGGGCAGCGGCTGCTGACCGCGGGTAGCACCCTCCTGCCGGTCGGTGGTGGTGACGCGGGCTGGTTGCAGCGGCTGGCCGAAGATGTCGCGCCCGGTCAGAATTGGGTGTCACATCCGGCGACCTGGCTGGTGAGTATGGACACCGCGACCGGCGAACGCGTCCCCTTCGGCGCTCCCGATGCGCCGGCCGCCACAGTGGGCGAGGCATTGCGTGCTTCCTGGGCGATTCCCGGCTGGTACCCGCCGGTGACGATCGGTTCCCGCCGCTTCGTCGACGGCGGCGCGGGCTCCACCGCGTCGGTGGACCTGCTCGCCGGACAGCAGCTCGACGAGGTGATCGTGCTCGCCCCGATGGCGTCGGCCGAACGCATTCCCGCCTCCGGCCCCGGGCATCTGCTCGAACGTCAGCTTCGCGACCGGATGAGCGCCCAACTCGCCACCGAGATCGCCACTCTGCGGGCCACCGGGACCCGGGTGCTGTCGCTCGGCGCGACCGCAGACGACCTCGCGGTCATGGGCCCCAACTTCATGGACGGCCGTCGCCGCCTCGCCACCTTCGAGCACAGTCTGAACAGCACCCGCCGGGCGCTGGAGCACGCCGCGCTCGTGTGAGCGATCTGGCCAGGAGGCGGTCGCGCCGCGCTTCCATACCCGGGCCCCGATCAGGCGCCGACAGAAACATTCTGAGGAGAGCGGAAATGGGAATTCTCGGCCACGGATACCCCGGCATCGACCTGGCCGCCGCGACGGTGCTGATCACCGGCGCCGGTCGCGGCATCGGTCAGGCGACGGCGGAAATGTTCGCCGCCAAGGGATCCGACGTGGTGATCGCCGATGTGGACCTCGTCGCGGCCGAGGCAGCAGCCGCCGCGATCGGTGCGCGTGCCTTCGGCCTCGATGTGCGTTCGCGGGCCGACTGGGACTCCGTTGTCGCCGAGACCGGTGCGGTCGACGTCCTCGTCAACAATGCCGGTGTCATGCCCGCGGGCGCCTTCCTCGACGAATCCGACGAGGTCGGCCACGCGACCATGGACATCAATGTGTGGGGCCTTATCCACGGTATGCGTGCGGCGGTGCCCGGCATGGTCGAGCGCGGCCGCGGCCATGTGGTGAACGTGGCCTCCCTCGCGGGCAAGGTGCCGGTGCCGGGTCTAGCGGTCTACAACGCCAGCAAGTTCGCCGCGGTCGGTCTCTCGGCCGCCACCCGGCTGGAATTCGCCGAGCACGGCGTCAGCGTCAGCGCAGTGCTGCCCTCGGCGGTACGAACCCGCCTGTCCTCCGGCCTCACCCTCGGTCGCGGTATGCCGACCGTCGATCCGGCCGACGTGGCCGAGGCGATCGTGCAGACCTGCCGCACCCGCCGCGCCGAGGTTGCCGTGCCCAACTATCTCGGCCCGATCGACATCGCGTTGGCCGCGGCACCGGAACGCGCGGTTCGCCTGGTGCGCAATCTCTTCGACGGCAACCGCGCGCTGCACCCGGCCGATGAGCAGACCAGGGCCGCCTACGAAGCCCAGGTCCGCTCGATCACCTGAGCGGGCTCAGCCGAACTCGATACCCTGGGCCAGCGGCAGGTCGTCGGAGTAGTTGATGGTGTTGGTGGCGCGGCGCATATAGGCCTTCCAGGAATCGGACCCGGATTCGCGCCCGCCACCGGTCTGCTTCTCGCCGCCGAAAGCGCCGCCGATCTCCGCGCCCGAGGTGCCGATATTCACGTTGGCGATGCCGCAGTCGGAGCCGTCGGCGGCGAGGAAACGTTCGGCCTCGCGCTGATCGGTGGTGAACACCGACGACGAAAGCCCCTGCGGCACCGCATTGTGCAACTCGACCGCGGTATCGAAATCGTGATAGGTGAGCACGTACAGGATCGGTGCGAAGGTCTCCTCCCGCACCACCGCGGTCTGGGTGGGCATGCGGATGATCGCCGGACGCACGTAGTAGGCGTTGTCGCCGAAACCTTCCACTCGTTCACCGCCGCAGATCAATTCGCCGCCGTCGGCGAGCGCGCGGTCGATCGCGGCGGTCATGCCCGCGTAGGCCCGGCCGTCGATCAGCGGCCCGACCAGGACACCGGGCTCCAGCGGATTGCCCACGCGCAGTTGCAGGTATGCGCTCTCCAGCAGGTCCGTCAGCGGGCCTGCCACGTCGGTGTGCACGATCAGCCGCCGCAAGCTCGTGCAGCGCTGCCCGGCGGTGCCCGCCGCCGCGAAGACGATGCCGCGTGCCGCCAGCTCCAGATCCGCCGACTCGGTCACGATCGCCGCGTTGTTACCGCCCAGCTCCAGCAGGCAGCGCCCGAGACGCCCCGCGACTCGCGGGGCGACCGTGCGGCCCATCCGCACCGAACCCGTCGCACTCAGCAACGCCACGCGCTCGTCGTCTACCAGACGTTCGCCGGCCTCCGCGCCGCCGAGGATCAACTGATGAACCTGAGGATCGGCGCCGACATCGGCCGCGGCGCGGCGCAGCAGCGCATGGCAGGCCAGTCCGGTCAGCGGTGTGGTCTCCGACGGCTTCCACACCACGGTGTCACCACAGACCAACGCGATCGCGGTATTCCAGGCCCACACCGCGACCGGGAAGTTGAACGCCGAGATCACTCCGACCACGCCCAGCGGATGCCAGGTTTCCATCAGCCGGTGGCCCGGACGCTCCGACGGCATCGTCCGCCCGTAGAGCTGACGGGACAGTCCGACGGCGAATTCGCAGACATCGATCATCTCCTGCACCTCGCCGACCGCCTCGGCGCCGATCTTGCCCGCCTCCAGCGTGACCAGCTCGCCCAGCAGGTCCTTATGGGCCTCGAGCAATACGGCGAGCCTGCGTACCAGCGCGCCGCGCACCGGTGCGGGTACCGTGCGCCAGGTCCGAAACGCGGTGGCGGCCCGATCGATCGCGGCCTCGACGTCGTCGGGGGAGTCCGGTCGCAGGGTGGCCAGCTGCCCGCCGGTGATGGGGGTGCGGGCCACCAGCGTGCCCGGTATCGGCGGTTCGGCGCCCAGCGCGTCGAGCAGTGCTTCGGCGCGGCCCGGGAGTACTCGGGTCGAGTGTTCACCGACGATGTGGGTCATCTGGGTCCTCCGCTTCGACGTGGGTGACCGGTGTGCGCGGCGCTCCGGTCGCGGAATGAACGATTACAAGTTTTCTGCACGGGCCGCGTTGGCTGCGTTAGCCTTCGCTGATGGCGGAAACACCGGCAAAGCCCGTTCTCGACGATATCGATCGGCTACTGATTCGCGAGTTGATGGCCGATGGCCGGGCGACCCTGTCGAATCTGGCCGAGAAGGCGAGCCTGTCGGTGTCGGCCGTGCAGTCACGGGTGCGCAGGTTGGAAGCGCGAGGCGTGATCCGGGGCTATACCGCGAACGTCGATCCCGAGGCGCTGGGGCATCTGCTGTCGGCATTCGTCGCGATCACTCCTCTCGACCCGTCGCAACCCGATGACGCGCCCGCATTGTTGCAGCAGGTCCCCGGAATCGAGGCGTGCCACTCGGTAGCGGGCGATGAGAGTTATGTGCTGCTGGTGCGGGTGGCCTCGCCCCGCCATCTCGAGCAGCTGCTGCAGGAGATCCGGGCGACCGCCAATGTGCGCACGCGAAGCACCATCATCTTGCAGACATTCTACGACAGGTAGGGCTTGACCGGAGTTTCTCCGTTTTGTTGTAGCGATTTCGCTAAATCTTTCGTACCCTGCGGATGTGACCATCGAACTGGAGCGCACCCGCTCGGATGGTGACGAGGTATCGGTCACCACCGCCACCCGGGTCCACGAGATCTTGTCGGCGAGCATCCTCGCCGATGGCTTCGAGCTGGTTTTGGACCTTCGACAATCGCAGGGCCGCCAGCTCGTCGACGAACGCGACGGCAGCACCTACCTGGACATGTTCGGCTTCTTCGCCTCCAACGCTCTCGGCATGAACCATCCGGCGCTCGCCGGTGACGAGGCGTTCGTCGCCGAGCTCGCCACCGCCGCACTCAACAAGCCGAGCAACTCCGACATCTACACCGTGGCCATGGCCCGCTTCGTGCAGACCTTCGTCCGGGTGCTCGGCGATCCCCGGCTCCCGCATCTGTTCTTCATCGACGGCGGCGGCCTCGCGGTGGAGAACGCGCTCAAGGTGGCTTTCGACTGGAAGAGCAGGCATAACGAAAGCCACGGCCGATCACCGCGACTGGGCACCAAAGTGATGCATCTGACCGGCGCCTTCCACGGCCGCACCGGCTACACCCTGTCGCTGACCAATACCGATCCGGCCAAGACCGCGCGCTTCCCTGCCTTCGACTGGCCGCGCATCGACGCGCCGTATCTGGGTGCGGGCGGCGATATTGCGGTCGCGGAGCAGCAGGCGCTCGACCAGGCCACCCTGGCCTTCGCCGGGAACCCGCACGACATCGCATGTTTCATCGCCGAACCCATCCAGGGTGAGGGCGGCGACCGGCATCTGCGTCCCGAATTCCTCCAGGCGATGCAGCGGCTGTGCCATGACAACGATGCGCTGTTCGTGCTCGACGAGGTGCAGACCGGGGTCGGCATGACCGGAACGACCTGGGCCTACCAGCAATTGGGGCTCGCACCGGACGTGGTCGCATTCGGTAAGAAGACCCAGGTCTGTGGCGTGATGGCAGGTGGACGCGTCGACGAGGTACCCGACAACGTATTCGCGGTCAGTTCCCGGCTGAACTCCACCTGGGGTGGCAATCTCACCGATATGGTGCGCACCCGCCGGATCCTCGAGGTGATCGAGCGCGACGGGCTCATCGATCGATCGCGGCTGCTCGGCACCCACCTGTTGGACCGGCTCACCGCCCTGGCGGACCGGCACCCGACGGTGACCGAACCTCGTGGTCGAGGCCTAATGTGCGCGATCGACCTGCCGGACACCCGGTTCCGTGACGACGTGCTCACCCAGCTGCGTGAACGCGAACATGTGCTGCTCCTGGGCACCGGTGAACGCGGCATCCGGTTCCGTCCGCCGTTGACGGTCACCGCCGAGGAACTCGACGCCGCGGTCTCGGCGGTGGATCGGGTACTGACCGACCTCGACTGAGCGCGATTCGGCTCGAACGGGTTTCGCGCTGTTTCGGCGCGGACAGCTGCGCTACCGGCTGGTTATCCCTAGGGTGCCTGCCATGTCCTCCGCTCAGCACTTCATTCAGTCGCGGGTTCCGTGCGTGAATCGTCGTCGGGCACCCCTTGCCGCCTCGCTCGCGGTGGTCGCCGCCGTCGCCGGTTGCTCCACCAGCGAAGCGGGCTCGGTTCAGCACACCGAAACCACCACCGGCGCGACGACCTCGGCGCCGCCACCCCATCTGGCCGACCTGCTACCGGGTATGCCGCCGCCGCTGTCGGATACCGACGTCTACGCGGCCAACCGGGAACTCGATCCGTCGGTCGCCGACCACCGGCCGCTGGTCTATGTGCCCAATAGTGAATCGAATTCGGTCACGGTGATCGACCCGGCGACCTTCCAAGTGGTCGATACCTTCCCCGCGGGTGGGCTGGAGCCACAGCATGTGGTCCCGTCCTACGACATGCAGACGCTGTATGTCACCAACGACCTGCCCATCGGCGGCGGCAGCCTGTTGCCGATCGACCCGCGGACCGGTACGCCGGGGCAGCCGATTCCGGTGCGCGACCCCTACAACATGTATTACACCCCGGACGGCAAGTTCGCCCTCGTCGTCGCCGAGGCGGATAAGTCGCTGGATTTCTACGACCCCGAGACCTGGCAGAAGCTGCACGGCGTCCCGGTGCCCGACTGCGCGGGCGTCGACCATATGGACTTCACAGCCGACGGCCGGTTCGCGCTGGCCAGTTGCGAGTTCATCGGCCGGATGCTGGTTTTCGATGTCGCCGAACGCAAGCCGATCAGGACGATCGATCTGCCCGGCGGCCGGTCCGGCAAACCGCAGGACGTCAAACTCTCGCCGGACGGTAAGCAGTTCTTCGTCGCCGATATGGTTGCCAACGGCATGTACGTCTTCGACGCGCTCACCTTCGAGAACACCGGCTTCATCCCCACCGGCCACGGCGCACACGGGCTCTACATCACCCGTGACTCGAAGCAGATGATCATCACCAACCGGCACGAGGGCAGCATCTCGGTCTGGGACTTCGCCCAAGACAAGCTGGTGCACAAATGGTTCCTGCCCGGCGGCGGCAGCCCGGACATGGGCAATATCTCCGCCGACGGCCGCGTCTTCTGGGTCTCGGGTCGTCACCACGGCGAGGTCTATGCCATCGACATCATCGACTGGAAGCTGCTGGCACGGATTCCGGTCGGTAAGGGTGCGCACGGACTCACGGTGTGGCCGCAGCCGGGGCGTTACTCCACCGGGCATACCGGGGTGATGCGCTGAGATATGGCGGAAAGGGCTCAGTCCACCCGACGCGGACTCAGCCCGAGCGCGCCCTCGGTGAAGCGGTGAACGGCCGTCAGCCCGGCATCGAGGGCGTCGGTATAACCGGGTCGGGACCAGCCGGCGATCTCGGCCGAACCGTCCGTGCTCGGGGTGACCACGATCTCGGCGACCAGTTCGGCGGTGGTGGGTTCGCATACCGCCCACGAGTAGTGGGTTTCGGCGTCCCACTGGCCGTTGCGGCGCAGAACGTAATCCGGGTCGGTGATACCGCCCTCGGCGAGCGCCGGGCGATCATCGATGCGTTCGTCGGCCCGGAGGGCGCGCAGGTACCAGGAGCCGGCGTTGATCTCGATCGGTTCCATCAGCTCTCTTCGTGTGTCAGGTGGTGGCCGCCACGATATCGCCCAGCGTGACATGCGCCGCGCGCCGCCCGATTTCGAGCGCCTGCGCCAGCAGATCGGTATCGCGGGCCGCGCTGTCGACGGCGGGCGAGCCCGCGGGCGGGTGGATCTGCAGGACGGCATCGCCGAGGCCGGTCAGCACTCGATCCTCCACCGACTGCTGCTGTGGGCGCTCCAACCAGGCCCGGTAGGCGCCCGGTGCACGCACCCGCAGATACGCGCCACCGACGACGGAATGGATCCGCGATGCGGGCGGACGCCGCTCGTCCATGCGTCGGGTGCGCAACACCACCGCATGGGTCGCGCCCGAACGCAGTGCGGTACGGATCGGCACGGTCTCGGCCAGTCCGCCGTCGAGGTAGAACGCGTCGCCGAGCGGGACCGGTGGCCCGGCCAGGATCGGCAGGCCCGCGGAGGCCCGCAGCGCGGTCATGAGGGTGTGCTTGTCCACGATGTGGCGGCTCAGATCGACCGCGAGCCCGGTGCGGACATCGGTGGCCACCGGATGGAAGGTGGTGGGGTTGGCCAGGATGGCCGGGAAGTCCATCGGCTCGATGCCGTCGTAGACCTGATGCACCAGATACCGCAGATCGAAGGCCGGGCGTCCACGCAGCAGCCTGGCCGGGTCGATGGCGCGGCGCATGATGGCCGGATCGGTCCACGACCGCATACCGGGCTCCGCCCGACCGCACAGCAGCCACGCCCCGTTGATGGCGCCGGCCGAGGTGCCGTAGACGGCGTCGAACACCGAGCCAAGCCCCAGCTGTTCGAGTCCGTGCACCATGCCGCTGGAATACACACCGCGGCTGCCGCCACCCTCGACGACGAGCACCAACCGGTGTCCGTCGGTACGGCTACCGGATTCGACGCGGGTACGAATGACCTCCGCGACGGCGGGCGTAGAGCTGGTCACCCGACCACGATACTGGGTTTATTTGCCGCTGGCGCGGCGTGTTCACGGCCCCTGGTGTCTCGCGTTTCCGCTACCGCTGCTTGCCTTCGGCTTGCGCAGCGGCAGCGGAAACGCGAGACGGGCCGCGAACCGGGGCTCCTCGGGGTCGCCTCTCCAGTGTCTGCAACTGGGTTGCGTTTCCGTGAGCGCTGCTGTCGTCGACTCGTGGAGCGTTGGCGGAACGCGAATGGGGCTCCTCAGGTCGCCCTGTGGAGCCCCATTCGCGAGGGTCTTACTTGATCTCGGCGAGCACCGTGCCCTGAGTGATGGCGGCACCGGCTTCCACCGCAAGGCCGGTGACCACACCGGCCTTGTGCGCGTTGACCGGGTTTTCCATCTTCATGGCCTCGAGCACCACGATCAGGTCGCCGGCCTCGACGGTCTGGCCTTCCTCGACCGCGACCTTGACGACGGTGCCCTGCATCGGCGCGGTGACCGAGTCACCCGATGCCGCGCCGCCGCCCGTGCCGCCACGCTTGCGCGCCTTGGGCTTCTTGCGGATCACGCCTGCGCCGTTACCGCCCGCGCCTGCGGCGCCCGCACCGACGGTGAAGTTGCCGGGCAGCGAGACCTCGACGCGACGGCCGCCGACCTCGACGACCACCTTCTGCCGCGGGCCGTCCTCGTCCTCGTCGAGGGGAGCGCCACCGGTGTAGGGCTCGACGGTGTTGTTCCACTCGTTTTCGATCCACTTGGTGTAGACGTCGAACTTCTCGCCGTCACCGATGAAGGCGGGATCTTCGACGATCGCGCGGTGGAACGGGATGACGGTGGCCAGGCCCTCGACGTGGAACTCGGCCAGCGCGCGCCGCGCCCGCTCCAGCGCCTCGGTGCGGTTCGCGCCGGTGACGATCAGCTTGGCGAGCATCGAGTCGAACTGGCCGCCGATCACGCTGCCCTGCACCACACCGGAGTCCACGCGCACACCGGGGCCGGTGGGCTCGGAGTACACGGTGACCGGGCCGGGAGCGGGCAGGAATCCGCGACCGGCGTCCTCGCCGTTGATCCGGAACTCGAACGAGTGCCCGCGCGGAGTCGGGTCTTCGGTGATCGAGAGTTCTTCGCCGTTGGCGATGCGGAACTGCTGGCGCACCAGGTCGATACCGGCGGTCTCCTCGGTGACCGGGTGCTCGACCTGCAGGCGGGTGTTCACCTCGAGGAACGACACGGTGTCGCCCTGCACCAGGTACTCAACGGTGCCGGCGCCGTAGTAGTGGGCTTCCTTGCAGATGGCCTTGGCCGAGGCGTGGATGCGCGCACGCTGATCATCGGTGAGGAACGGCGCGGGCGCCTCCTCGACCAGCTTCTGGAATCGGCGCTGCAGCGAGCAGTCACGGGTGCCCGCGACCACGACGTTGCCGTGCTTGTCGGCGATGACCTGCGCCTCGACGTGGCGGGCCTTGTCCAGGTACTGCTCGACGAAGCACTCACCGCGACCGAAGGCGGCGACCGCCTCGCGGGTGGCCGACTCGAACAGCTCGGGGATCTCCTCGATGGTGTGGGCGACCTTCATGCCGCGGCCACCACCACCGAAGGCGGCCTTGATGGCCACCGGGACGCCGTACTGCTTCGCGAACTCGACGACCTCGTCGGCGTTCTTGACCGGGTCCTTGGTGCCCGCGGCCATCGGCGCCTTGGCGCGCTCGGCGATGTGGCGTGCGGTGACCTTGTCACCGAGGTCGCGAATGGACTGCGGCGACGGGCCGATCCAGATCAGCCCGGCGTCGAGGACGGCCTGGGCGAAGTCGGCATTCTCGGAAAGGAATCCGTAGCCGGGGTGGATGGCGTCCGCACCGGACTTGGCGGCGGCATCGAGGATCTTGTCGAACACCAGGTACGACTCTGCCGACGTCTGTCCACCGAGGGCGAAGGCCTCATCGGCGAGCTTGACGAACGGGGCATCGGCATCGGGTTCGGCGTATACCGCGACGCTCCCGATACCGGCATCCTTGGCCGCCCGGATCACGCGCACGGCGATCTCGCCTCGATTAGCTACGAGTACCTTCGTGATCTGCGCGCTGGCATGGCTGGGCACTGAGCCTCCTGTGCAATCTTCTCTGTGGTCGCCCCTGGTCGACAACTTTTCATCTGGGGCGAGTGTAGGCAGTCTGCCAATAGACGCCGAACTCGGATAGTCCTACCGAAGAGTAGGTCGTGGATCACACCCGCTCCGAGGCGGGGCTGTTCTACCTGGTGCGAGCACGTCGACCGGCTCCAGCGGGTGCGGTGCCCGGCTCGGATCCGCGGGCGATCGGCATGCGCACCGAGTTGCCCCATTCGGTCCAGGAGCCATCGTAATTACGCACCGATTCGAAGCCGAGCAGATACTTCAGCACGAACCAGGTGTGGCTGGAGCGCTCGCCGACCCTGCTGTACACGACCAGCGGGTCTTCGGCGGCCAGGTCGCCGTAGAGAGCGTCGAGTTCGGCGCGGGGACGGAAACGTCCGTCGGAGTGGAACGTCTCGGCCCACGCGATGTTCACCGCGGTCGGGATATGGCCGCCGCGCAGGGCGAGATCGTCGGGCGCCGACGGCGCCTCGCCGCTGTACTCCTCCGGTGAGCGCACATCGACCAGCGGTTTGCCGAGGTGGCTCAGCACATCGGAACGAAAGGCGCGGTCGGTGCCGTCGTCGCGGCGGGCGGCCGGGTAGTGGCTGCCTCCGATACGAGGCGGTTCGAAGGTGGTGTCGCGTTCCTCGCCGATCCAGGCCTCACGGCCGCCGTCGAGGAGCCGGACGTCCTCGTGGCCGAACAGCGTGAGAACCCACAGGGTGTGCGCGGCCTGTGCGTTGCCGCGATCGCCGTAGACGACAACGGTGTCCTCGCGTTCGATGCCCTTGGCTCGCATGAGTTCGGTGAAGCCCGCGCCGTCGATGTAATCGCGGGTGACCGGATCGTTGAGGTCGCCGCGCCAGTCGATCTTGGTGGCGCCGGGGACGTGCCCGATGTCATAGAGCAGGATATCTTCGTTCGACTCGATGATCTTCAGCCCCGCAGCGCCGATGTTTGCCGACAGCCACTCCGTGGTTACTAGTCGTTGTGGGTGTGCGTAGGAACCGAATGCGGGATTGGGGTCCGGGGCAACGGGCACGTCAAGGGTCCTTCACGCGAGGTAGGCGGCGGTAGGGCGGTTTCGGGTCGCACAGTGCATGCTATGTGTGACTCGAAGTTGAATCTCGTTTCAGATCACAAATCGGCTGAATGGGCGAATAAGTCGCACGAGCATCCGATAAAGTCTCCCGGGAGGAGGGGTGAGCTATGTCCGATTCATGGCCGCGGCGGCGACTGCTCGCGATCCTACGTGGCGCCAGCGAGCCTCTCGACGCCCAGGAGCTGGCCAAGATCACCGGACAGCACGTCACCACCGTCCGTTTTCACCTCGATGTGCTCACCCGTGAGTCCCTCGTTCGCCAGTTCCAGCAGCCCCCACGGGGTCGTGGGCGCCCGCGGATCGGCTACCGCGCCGTGCAGCGAACGGTCGGTTATCAGGAATTGGCTCAGGTGCTCGCCGACCAGCTCGGACCCGATGCGCGCCGCCGTGCCGAAGCCGCGGTCGCGGCCGGGCGAGCATGGGGCGCCAAGCTCGATGTGGTCGAGCAGCCTGCCGAATCGCTGGCCGATGCCAAAGACCTGGCGATGTCGCTGATGTCGGAACTCGGGTTCGCGCCCGAACGTGATCCCGCGGGCGATACCGACGAGAAGGTCACCATCCGGCTGACCGCGTGCCCCCTGCGCGAGCTGGCCCGCACCCATTCCGAGGTTGTGTGCGGCGTACATCAGGGGCTGATTCAAGAAGTGCTCGACCGCAATGGCGCGCGTGAGCGGATAGCGGTCACCCTCGACCCGTTCGTGGAGGCCGAGGTGTGCGAGCTGCGCCTGGCGTTGCTCGCCGTCGGGCGTGAGCGCTACGACGAGGGCCCGCGACCGGCGCAGGCGTCAGTGGTCGGACGGCTGACGCCACAGGTCCGCGACACCGACTCCGACATCGTCGAGCAGCCTGCGCAGCAGCGGTAACCCGATCCCGATCACGCTCGACGGATCCCCGTCGATGCGGTCGACGAACCAGCCGCCGAGACCGTCGAGGGTGAACGCGCCCGCGACCTGCAGGGGCTCACCGGTGGCGATATAGGCGTCGAGTGCCTCGGGTTCGGGTTCGGCGAAATGAATCGTGGTGGAGCTACAGTCCACCGCTTCGGCCGTGACGGCCCCGTCGAGCAGCCGTAGCACGCAGTGCCCGGTGATGAGTTCGGCGCTGCGTCCCGCCATCGCGTTCCAGCGGGCTCGCGCCACCTCGGGAGTGTGCGGTTTTCCTTGCAGCATGCCGTCGATCAACAGCATGGAATCACAGCCGACCACCACACAGTCGTCCGCGAACTCGGGAACCGTCGCGGCGATGACGGCAGCCTTCGCCTCGGCCAAGGCGACCACCACACCCTGCGGTGGGGTGTCGGCGGGTAGTGCGGCGGCGACCGCGTCTTCGTCCACGTCCGAGACCCGGACGATGGGTTCGATGCCCGCGGAACGCAGCACCGTGCGCCGGGCAGGGGACGCTGACGCAAGGACCAATTCGGTCACGGTAGATCCCCTCCCCGGTGCCGGTGGGTCAGCGCAGATGCGACAGCTGCGGGAACGCGTACGGCGAGAACGGCGAGGTGCCGCGGTGCATCATGGTGGGCTTGCCCCAGAAATCATTGGGCCCCTGCGGGCCCGCGGCCGTGCCGCTGCCTGCCGCCGCGGTCAGCACACACACCAGCGCCGCGATCTCCTCATCGGTGGGCGCACCCTTCTCGATGATCAGGAAGGGCTTATCGCCTGTGACCGCAGCCAGGGCTGCGTCGACGTCGGTGCCGACCACCGCGGCGTCCTCGGTGAGCGAGTCGACCGCGAGGTCGAGTTCGGCGGCGGTCAACACATCTTCATCTGCCACAATCGTCACGGTGCCAGATCCTCTCTCTTTTCTTGACCAGACGGGGGTGGTGTCCGGTCAAGAGACGCAATCATCGTCGGATTCACTCATTGCATCAATGCAACCAGTGTGCGCGGCTCAACGAGGGTATCGCTGATTCACAGCGGAATGTTGCCGTGTTTCTTCGGCGGAAGGGTCACCATCTTGCGTTCGAGCAGTCGCAGCGCGGACACGATCTGCCCGCGAGTGTGCGACGGCGGGATGACCGCGTCGACATAGCCGCGCTCGGCGGCGACGTAGGGGTTCACCAACGTGTCCTCGTACTCGTTCTGGAGCTCGAGCCGCAGCGCATCGACGTCGGCGCCCTCCTTGGCGGCCTCCAGCAACTGCTTGCGATAGACGAATCCGACGGCCCCCGAAGCGCCCATGACGGCGATCTGCGCGGTCGGCCAGGCGAGGTTCACATCGGCACCCATGTGCTTGGAACCCATGACGTCGTAGGCGCCGCCGTAGGCCTTGCGAGTGATGATCGTGATTTTGCCCACAGTGGCCTCGCCGTAGGCGTAAAGAAGCTTCGCGCCGCGCCGGATGATGCCGTTGTATTCCTGTCCGGTGCCGGGCAAGAAGCCGGGAACATCGACCAGGGTGATGATCGGAATATTGAACGCGTCGCAGGTGCGCACGAAGCGTGCGGCCTTCTCCGAGGCGTCGATATCGAGACAGCCGGCGAACTGGGTGGGCTGGTTCGCGACGATGCCGACGCTGCGGCCGTCGACTCGGCCGTAGCCGATGATGATGTTCATCGCGCGCTCGGCCTGCACCTCGAGGAACTCGTCGTCGTCGAGCAGGCGACGGATGACCTCGTGCATGTCGTAGGGCTGGTTCGGCGAGTCCGGAATCAGGGTGTCCAGCTCGATGTCCTCGTCGGTGAGCGAGTCCTCGATGGCGCCGTCGATCGGATCGGTGGCCGGGAAGCGCGGCGCCTCGGCGCGGTTGTTGCTCGGCAGGTAGGACAGCAGATCCTTGACGTAGTCGAGGGCGTCCTGCTCACCGGAGGCGACGTAATGCGCGACGCCGGACTTGGTCATATGGGTGTGCGCGCCACCCAGCTCCTCCATGGTGACTTCCTCACCGGTGACCGTCTTGATGACGTCCGGGCCGGTGACGAACATCTGGCTGGTCTGGTCGACCATCACCACGAAGTCGGTCAGTGCGGGGGAGTACACGTGGCCACCGGCGGCAGGGCCCATGATCAGCGAGATCTGCGGGATCACGCCGGAGGCCTGGATGTTGCGGTGGAAGATCTCGCCGTAGAGGCCGAGCGAGACCACGCCCTCCTGGATGCGGGCGCCCGCGCCCTCGTTGATGCCGACCAGGGGACGACCGGTCTTGATCGCCAGGTCCATGACCTTGACGATCTTCTCGCCGTACACCTCGCCGAGGCTGCCACCGAAGACGGTGACGTCCTGGCTGAAGATGCACACGTCGCGGCCGTCGATGGTGCCGTAGCCGGTGACGACGCCGTCGCCGAGCGGGCGGTTGTTCTCCAGGCCGAAGTTCACGCTGCGGTGCCGGGCCAGGGCGTCCAATTCGACGAAGGAACCCTCGTCGAGCAGGGCGAGGATGCGTTCGCGGGCGGTCATCTTGCCCTTGGCGTGGACCTTGTCGACCGCGGCCTCACCCATCGGGTGCTGGGCCTCTTCGAGCCGATTCCGCAGGTCAGCCAGCTTGCCGGCGGTGGTGTGGATATCTGGGGCACCCGCCGGACCCGGCGAAGGCTGCTGCTGGACACTCGTCATGGGTCGGAGTGTAACCAGTACCAATCCCGTCCGGTAACCCAGGAAGGGCTACCCGTCAGTAAAACCGCAGGTGGGCGGGGGTCGGGGCAGAAAATCGGTTTCTTTTCGGATCGGGTCCGCAATACCCTGTGAGCGTTGGTTTTTCGAGCTCAGGGGAGGAGAGCGATCATGTGGGAATGGGGTAGAAGCGTCGCGGAACACGCCACCGCGGCCGCGTTCACTCAACCGGTGACGGAGCCGGAGCCGAAGTACACCGAGGCCGAATTCACCGTCGAAGCGCCGGAAGGCGAGGCAGAGGACGCGCGTCGGATGTGGCGGGCAGCGCGTCCGAGCGAGTTCGACCTCGCCGGGTAGCGCTGCCGACGCCGAGTAACCTGCCGGTATGCAGAGGCCACCGCTGGATGTCGCGCAGTTGAAGAGCAGTCTCACCGAGGTTGCCGAGCTGTCGTTCTACACCGGCATCGAGGTGGTGGAGTCGACCGGATCCACCAACGCGGACCTGATCGCGCGGGCCGCGGATCCCGACGTCGACCGGATCGCGCTGCTGGCCGAAACACAGGAGCACGGGCGCGGCAGGCACGCCCGAGTGTGGGTGAGCCCGCCGCGCGCGCAGATCTCGCTGTCGGTGCTGGTGCGGCTGCGGGGTATCGATCCGAATGCGCTCGGCTGGCTACCCCTGTTGACAGGCGTCGCCGTCGTGGACGCCCTGCGGGGGACCGCGTCGGTGCCCGCGACCCTCAAATGGCCCAACGATGTCCTGATCGAGGGCCGCAAGGTCGCGGGCATCCTCGCGGAGGTGGCGGCGAGCGGTGCCGATCCCGCCGTAGTGGTCGGGGTCGGGTTGAACGTGAGCCTCACCGAGGACGAGCTTCCGGTACCGCACGCGACCTCGCTGACGCTGGCAGGTGGCGCCATCGACCGCACCACGCTGGTGCGGTCGATGCTCACCGAATTCGCCCGGCGGCTCACTGCCTGGAGTGACGCGGGCTGGGCCGCCGACGGACTCGCCGCCGACTACCGCGAGCGTTGCGCGACCCTCGGCGCCCGGGTACGCGCCGACCTGCCCGGCGGCAAGTCCCTGACCGGCATCGCCACCGACGTCGACGCGGCGGGCAGGCTGCTCATCGGCGATCAGCCGGTCTCGGCCGGCGACGTCACCCACCTGCGCGCGCAGTGATGGCTCCGATCACGCCGAGGTGAGCGCACCGCGCGCGGCTTCCCTGGCCGGCAGCTTGTCTCGCTGCTCCTCGAGCTTCGCCACGTCGCCGCGCAGCTTGTCGAGGCACAGATCCAGTTCCTCCCTGGCGTCCTCTCCGGTGGCGCGAAATCGTTGTGGTCGAAGATGGGTCGGTTTCTTGGTCACGCGCGCCTCCAGTGTCATTGGGGGACAGACGTATCCGATCGGTATCAGCTCATCCACCGGGTTCGATGCGCCTGCCGGGCGGGGCAGGACGATGTAGCGGGAAAACCGGGCAGAGCGGCTCGATCATGATGTGCGCCACCGTGCGTCGGCTGACGATTGTGCAGCACCGCGACGTTGCGCGTCGGTCATTTCGGCATCTCGAGCGGTAGGGTTCGGCACATGGGTTATCCGGAGGACGTCCTGGCGCCCGACGAAGAGCTGATCGTGCATCGTCATCCGCACTGGAAGATGCTGTTCTGGCCGGTCGTGACACTGATCGTCGCCACCGCGCTGGCCGGCTTCGCCGGCGGTCTCGCCTGGCGCAACACCGAGACGCCGGGCCGTTCGATCCTGCTGCTGGTGATCTTCCTGCTGTGGCTGCTCATCATCGTATGGCGTTGTGTCGTACCGCTGATCAGCTGGAAGTCGACGCATTTCATCATCACCCAGCGCCGGGTGCTTGTCCGTCAGGGCGTGCTCACCCATACCGGCATCGATATTCCGATGAGCCGCATCTCCAGCGTCCAGTTCCGGCACGGGTTGTTCGATCGGCTGCTCGGCACCGGCACCCTGATCATCGGGTCGTCGTCGGAGGAACCGCTCGAGTACGACGACATCCCCGAGGTGCAGAAGGTGCACGCGCTGCTCTACCACCAGGTGTTCGAGGTCGAGCGTCGTGGTCACCACGACGATTCGCACGGCTATCGGTGAGCTGCGCATCGGTTCGGTCGCGGGTCCGTAATCTTTCCTTATGACCGCCGTACTGCTGGCCGAGGACGATGAGGCCATCGCCGCACCGCTGTCGCGTGCACTGGGCCGGGAAGGGTATTCGGTCACCGTCGAACGCTTCGGTCCCGCGGTGCTGCGCCGCGCGCTCGAGGGCAACCATGACCTGCTGATCCTCGATCTCGGATTGCCCGGCATGGACGGGCTCGAGGTGTGCCGCCAGGTGCGTGCGCGCGGTGCCGATCTGGCGGTGTTGATGCTGACCGCCCGTACCGACGAGGTGGACTTCGTGGTCGGGCTCGACGCGGGCGCTGACGATTACGTCGGCAAACCGTTCCGGCTGGCGGAACTGCTGGCCCGGGTGCGAGCCCTGCTGCGGCGCAGCGGAATCGGCGACGACACCGTCGAGGTCGGCGGTATCCGGTTGGAGCCCGCGGCGCGGCGGGTGCTGGTCAACGGGGTCGAGGTCGGGTTGGCCAACAAGGAGTACGAGCTGCTCAAGGTCCTGATCGACCGGGCCGGGCAGGTGGTCTCGCGCGAGACCATCCTGCGTGAGGTCTGGGGCGATGCCGAATTGCGTGGCTCCAAGACCCTCGATATGCACATGTCCTGGTTGCGCCGCAAGATCGGCGACGAGGGCCCGATGGCCGAGCGGCGCATCGTCACCGTGCGCGGTGTCGGGTTCCGGCTGAACACCGACTGACGTGCGGCGCCGGATTCTGCGGTCGATGCTGACCGTGCTCATGCTCACCACGGTGGCGCTCGGTGTGCCGTTGACCTACACCGCGTGGCTGTGGGTCGAGGACATCACCAGAAATGATCTGCAGAGCAGGCTCGAGCGGAT
This sequence comes from Nocardia sp. NPDC059180, assembly GCF_042754945.1. NCBI lineage: Bacteria > Bacillati > Actinomycetota > Actinomycetes > Mycobacteriales > Nocardiaceae > Nocardia > Nocardia sp. NPDC059180. The sequence continues at coordinate 80,431 of NZ_JBHZBU010000009.1, read as the reverse complement.
CGCCGTCGAGGTCATCGCGCAGGAGCGCGACGACGGCCGGGTGCACGACGGGCTCGATCTGCGCACGGTGCGCCCGCTGGTGCCCGAGGACGGGCGGCTCACCATCGTCTACCCGGCGCCGCACGACAACGCCTCACAGGTCGATATCGGGGCCGAGCGGGTCCGTGACCCGATGTTGGAATCGCTGTCGATGGGTGCGTCGGGGTCGTTGCGGCTGGAGGTGCCGTCGGCGCCGATGCATGCCAGGCAGCGCCAGGCCGTCGCCGTCGTCGGGCTGGCCGTGCTGGCCTCGCTGGGCGCGGCGGTGACCGTCGCGGTGGTGACCACGCGCCGGGTCGCCGATCCGTTGCGCGATGTCGCGGCGCGGGCGGCCCGGCTGGCCATGGGCGATTTCCGGCCCGATCCCCGTCGGCACGGCATCGCCGAGCTCGACCGGGTCTCCGATGTGCTCGATTCGGCGACCGTCGAGATCGCCGGTCGCCTGCAACGGGAGCATGCGCTGGTGGCCGATGTCTCCCATCAGCTGCGCAGCAGACTGACGGCGGTGCGGTTGCGGCTCGACGAGCTGTCGGCCCACCGCGACCCGGATGTGGTGCACGAGGCCGAGGAGGCGATGGCGCAGGTCGACCGGCTGACCGAGGCGATCGACGACCTGGTTCGCGCCTCCCGCGACGAGGACGCCACCGAACGCGATCCGGTGCCGGTGATGGATGAACTGCGCGGCATCGTCACCGAATGGACCCATCCGTTCACCGAGGCCGGGCGCACGCTGCAACTGATCGGTGATCAACAGCTACGCGCCCCGATCACCGGCTCCCGGCTGCGAGAGGCGGTGGCGGTGCTGATCGACAATGCCCTGATGCACGGCGGCGGCACCTGCACGGTGTCGGTGCGCACCGTGCGGCCAGGCGGGGATCGGGAGCCGCTGGTGTGCGTGGAGATCGCCGACGAGGGCGACGGCGTCAGCGACGAGCTGGCTCCGCACATCTTCGACCGCGGCTTCTCCGGTGCGGGATCGACCGGTGTGGGGCTGGCGCTGGCGCGCGCGCTGATCGAGGCCGACGGCGGGCGGCTGGAGTTGCAGCGGCGCAGGCCCGCATTGTTCGCGGTGTTCCTCGGCGCGCCGACGGCGATGCGTCAGGCGAACGGTGTGGTGGGGGAGCCGCGGTAGAACAGTGTGAGGTCAGCTGTGGCCGAGCCGGCGTTCCTCTTCGACGAGTTCTTCGAACTCCTCCATGATCTGTTCCATCTCGTCCGGGAACACCCAGCGGCGCATGGCCCAGAATCGGAACGCCATCTGCAGCAGGTTGCCGATGATGAAGGCGCTGATGAAGTCGGCGATGTTCTCGACAAGGAAGCTGACATCGGGCTGACGCAGGTGGAAGACGTAACTGGAGATCCACAGCGGCAGGAAACTCAGCACCACGCCGACGCCGCTGACCGCGAAGAACAAAGCCGCCTCATGGTGGCGTTCGCGGCCGCCGCGGTTCTTGAACGACCATTCGCGGTTGAGGATGTAGGAACAGATCACCGCGATCACACCGGAGATGATCTTCGCGGTGACCGGCTTGGGTTCCAGAACGGTCCACTTCAGCAGGAAGTAGATGCCGCTGTCGATGATGAACGTGGTCGCGCCGACGATCGCGAACTTGATCAGTTCGCGGTGGCGGTACGCGATATCCTGCGCAGGCTTGGGAAGGACGCGGACCACGTCGTCGACGAATGACACAAGGCACGAGTGTACCGGTAGCGGTCATTCGCAGCGGACATGACAGTATTGACCGACGTGAGCGCACGTTCCTTCGATCCCTCGGCGATGCCGACCGTCACCATGATCGGCGGTGGCCAGCTGGCGCGCATGACGCACCAGGCCGCCATCGCACTCGGCCAGCGCCTTCGGGTACTCGCCGAGCAGCCCGGCGACCCTGCCGCGCAGGTCAGCCCCGATGTCGTCCTCGGCAGCCACACCGACCTGGCCGCGCTGCGCGCCGCCGCCGTCGGCTCGCACGCGCTGACCTTCGATCACGAGCACGTGCCGACCGAGCATCTCGAGACGCTGGTCGCCGAGGGCGTGAACGTCCAGCCGCCACCATCGGCGCTGCTCTACGCACAGGACAAGCTGGCCATGCGGACCAAGCTGGCGAGCATGGGGCTGCCGGTGCCCGCGTTCGTGGAGGTCGCCGAGCCCGCCGACGCGGTGAAGTTCGGTGCCGAACAGGGCTGGCCCATCGTCATCAAGGCGGTGCGCGGCGGCTACGACGGGCGCGGGGTGTGGATGCCCGAGGACGCCGAGGAGGCCGAGCGGATCGTCGCCGATCAGCTCGCCCACGGCGTGCGGTTGCTGGCCGAGGCCCGGGTCGATCTGAAGCGTGAGCTGTCGGCGATGGTGGCGCGCTCGCCCTTCGGGCAGGCCGCGACCTGGCCGGTGGTGGAGACGGTGCAGCGCAAGGGGCAGTGCGCGGTGGTGATCGCCCCCGCGCCGGAGCTGTCCGAGCAGGTGGGCGCCGAGGCCGAGACCATGGCGCTCGCGCTCGCGAACGAACTCGGTGTGGTCGGCGCGATGGCGGTGGAGCTGTTCGAGACCCACGACGGCACCCTGCTGATCAACGAGCTGGCGATGCGTCCGCACAACTCCGGGCACTGGGGGATGGACGGCGCCCGCACCGGTCAGTTCGAACAGCATCTGCGTGCGGTGCTCGATTACCCGCTCGGCGATACCAGCCCGCTGGCGCCGGTGACCGTCATGGCGAACATTCTCGGCGCGCCCGAGGCGCCTGCCATGTCGATGGACGAGCGCCTGCATCATCTGTTCGCCCGGATGCCGGATGCGAAGGTGCATCTATACGGCAAGGGAGAGCGCCCGGATCGCAAGATCGGGCATGTGAACGTGCTGGGCGAGGATGTCGCCGCGGTGCGGGAGAAGGCCGAGCGCGCGGCGCATTGGATGTCGCACGCCGTATGGACCGATGGATGGGATCCGCATGAGTGAGCACGAGGGCCCCGCGGTCGGCCTGATCATGGGCAGCGACTCCGACTGGCCGACGATGGAGGCCGCCGCCGAGGCACTGGCCGAATTCGGTATCCGCTTCGAGGTCGGCGTGGTCTCCGCGCACCGCACCCCGCAGCGCATGCTCGACTACGCCCGTGACGCCGCAGGCCGCGGCATCAAGGTCATCATCGCGGGCGCGGGTGGCGCTGCCCACCTGCCCGGCATGGTCGCCTCCGCGACCCCGCTCCCGGTCATCGGCGTCCCCGTCCCGCTGAAATACCTCGACGGCATGGACTCCCTGCTGTCCATCGTCCAGATGCCCGCAGGCGTCCCGGTGGCCACCGTCTCCATCGGCGGCGCCCGCAACGCAGGCCTGCTCGCCGCCCGCATCCTCGCCACCAACGACCCGGACCTGCGCACCCGCATGGAAAAGTTCCAGGCAGGTCTGGAGCAGATGGTTCTCGAAAAGGACGAAGCACTGCGCAACAAACTGCTGGGCTGACCGGCGATCAGACGCTGAGTTCCTGTTCCGTCGGAAATCCATTCAGATCCATTCTGTTCGAAGGTGTTGAGTGGAGCGGTCGAGTCGCCTCAACTGTTGTCCTGCTGACGTAATCACGCATCGAACTCGTCATCGTCGAACGACGGTTCCTGGTAGGTCGATTCCGGCCACCAGATGGCAGCGACCAGGACTACCAGCGGAAGCCCGATCGCGGCGGCGAACCCGAGCACAGTTCCCGTATTCACCGCGCGCCTCCTACGGATGACCAGCGTGCGAACGACATTCGCGGACACACGGTTTCGATATCGGCGATATACATGAGCCCGTCGAGTTCCAACGGGGTGAGGTGGTGTGGCGCAGGCACGATGACTGCATCGGCCCCGTACCTACGAACCTGGTCGGCCAGGGGTAATACGGTCAGCAGACTCGGCCATATCAGTTGGTACCCCAGCCGCCGACCCAGTCGCTGTACCTGCGCTGAATCCCAGTCAGGAGCGCGGCTGACGTCGATGTCGATCCATCCGAGCGCGATTGGTTGCATTGTCACCGCCTGCTCAGGTCGTCGTGGCTCCCGGCGTCGCGGAACCGGCGAGAAGTCAGGTCGAGATGGAAATGGGCGGTCTCGCACTCGGGCATCACGGACTCCGTCAGCGGTTGAGTTCTGGGACAGGGCAAGTCGGTGTGACAGGCTGAGGACCCAGCCGTGTCACGGGTCACGCGACCGGCGCCGAGGGCTTTCGCCACCCGCCGGATCACATCAGTCCGGTGGGTGTGCTGCTCGAACACGAAGAGGCTCAATCGATGGAGCGGCAACTCCCCGGCGCCGGTGCCAGATCAGAGTCACACTCGTTCTGGGTGCGAACCAGGAAAGATTCGGAACGATTGACCTACTCTGGCGGGCAGATCCGGAAAGATCCGGAACGCCATAACCCATCGACTGGTCTGGAATGGGCATGTTCGAGTGGACTGGGATCGAAATCAAGGCCATGCGCGAGGCTGCGCTTGATCTAACACAAGAACGGTTCGCCGAGCGGCTTGGTGTCGACGATCGCACTGTGCGTAACTGGGAACGGGGTACACGACTCCGCCCCCGATACGTTGCGCGCCTAGATGCGCTGCGCGCACGGCTGAGTGCTGAGCAGGCTCGAAGATTCGATGTTGCCATCGAGCGGACACATTCCACGCGGAATCCGGTGGTCACCGATTCCGGCTCGGCCGTACCTTTGCCGTTGGTCGGCCCGACTACCACTTCGCTGCTGGTTGCGCACCGCGGTGACTACTCGACGGAGATCAGCGACATGGACCGCCGCGAATTACTGCGACTACTCGGACTGGCGACTGCGGCCGTCACGACCTCGATCGACTGGGATCGTGTCTGTGTCACGGCGTCCTCGGGTGCTGTCGATCAAGCCACGCTGGACCAGTATGCGGTGATCAATAAGCATTTGTGGCAAGAGTTCTCATCCGCCAAGACCAAGACAAGCGTATTCCCTGCTGCTCGCGCGACCATCGCCGTCCTCGTCGACGGACTGCGCAAGGCCCACGACCGAATGGCGCGGCGGCGACTGTGCGAGCTTGCTGCCGACGTTCTGCAACTGGCGGGGGAGTCGCTGTTCGACGGCCTGCACTTCACCGAAGCGGCCCACTGCTACACCCTCTCGGCGCAGTCCGCCGTGGCCGCTGGTGCATTCGACCTACATGCGACTGCCCTGACCCGACACGCCTTCCTCCAGATATACGACCAGCGCTACACCGAAGCCCGCCAGATGCTCGAGTTCGCTCGCCGGACTGCGCAACGGGGCGACAGCGCCCTGTCGACCCGGTACTGGATCGACAGTGTCAGAGCGCACGCCGAAGCCGGTCTCGGGGAAATAGTCAGCTGTGAACGCTCCTTCGAGTGCGCGCGTGGTGTCACGCAGCTCGAGGTCGCAGAACCGACGGGGTGGTTGCGGTTCGATGGCGAACGCATAGACGAGGATCTCGCCAGCTGCCATGTTCTTCTTGGCCGACCCGACTTCGCAGAGGTACTGCTCGCTGGGTTGCTCGATCGTCCTCTTTCGACGCGCCGGCGCGGTGGAGTCCTCATCGACTTGGCGGGAGTCGCAGCTCTGCGTAACGATCCGGTGCTTTTGGCGTCAGCGGCGAACGCCGCTATGGAAATCACGCGGCACACCCACTCCGGCTACCTCGCACGTCGACTCAGCTATCTCCGCCCGCGCTATCAGCGGCTTCTCGCTGACCCCCACATCGCCCATCTGGATCGCCAAATCGCTAACCTCGCAACGACACGCTAACCACGAGGAGCACCATGCACGACGACAGCGAACGTGGCGGCCAGGTCTTTCGCCAGGCATGGATTACCGGGGTCTCCAAGCACTACCCCGGAACCCCCAAGGATAGTTACATCGTCCCGTGGGTCGACACACCCGACTGGGAACGCGCGAGTGCAGCCGCCGTCTATCAACAGGTCGCGAATTTCATCGGCATCAGTGGCGGCAACACTCGTCACCTCGAACGTGCACAAAAGAGCCAGTTCGTCGCGTTGTGTTGGATCGCGCAGATATACAAGCACATCGACAATCCGAAGGCGGGCTACGTGGCTCCGTGGGACCAGCTTCCCGAGTGGCAGCAGGAAACCGACGCCGATATCTTCGAAGCCGTCGAACTCGACGTGACCGCCGCCAACTAACCGGCTCTAACAGAGTCTCCCTGATGACGTGGAGGCCTGGCCAGGCGCGATATGTGAGCCGACGATAGCGGGTGAGTTTGTGGATGCAGCCGCACGTTGCCGCTCGATGACGACGTGGGCGTCGTAGACGGGGCGACGGTGCGGCGCTACGCGTAACCGCACAGGCGTCCGCAGCATGCGAGCCCGCAGCGATGCGGAGGGGCCCTCGGACCCGCTCAGTTCAGCGGCGTCATGAACGTCCACAACCGTTGTTCGCAGTCGCGGACGCTGTAGTCCCGATAGCCGTACGACTGGTCGATGGGCTCGTACAAGGTCTGCACACCCTTGTCTTTCACATGGCGGAAGTGCGCGTCCACATCGCTGACGACGATGGACATCCCTTCAGTGCAAGCGCCGAGGGACGCGGGCGAGTCCAGACCGAACTGTTCGGATACCTGATGCAGCCAGATGACGCCGTCACCCGCACCGACCTCGCCGTGGATGACGGTGCCGTCGTCTGCGCGGACCAGCAACCCAGGCGCCAGGCCGAAGACCTCGGTCAGGAATTCGTGCGCGGCCCCGATATCGCGATAGACCAGCGTCGGGATCCGACGCTGAATGGTGGTGTTCAGCATGGCCATCCTCCAGATTCGTCGGTGGGTGCGGCCCAATGGTGGTCCTGGTCAAAGACCAGTCGATGCGGCAGCGCCTGGCGGGCCGAGGAAGTCGGCGAGTCTCGACGCGTAGGGCGAGGCCGGTGTTCAGGATGCTTTTCGGTGCTCGTACTCGTGCGCGGCAGCGAGAAGGACCGAGATCGGGACGGTGTGCGAGCCGCCCTTCGCGGTGATCACAGCGGCTTCGATGACCTCGCGTAGCCAGGCCCCCGTGGGTAGGCCACGGTCTTTGGCGATCTGTCGGGCTTCCTCGAGTACGGCCGTCGGCATCCGCACGCTGTATCCGGACATTCGGGCCGAGCCGGTCGACTCGGGGATCACGAGTTCAGCGCCTTCCAGCTCGGCACTGAAGTCGGTGTTCTCGAACTGCTCACGGGCCGCGTCGATCTTGTTCTTCATGACCTCGATCATATCGAGGTGTATCACGAATGTGATACACGCAGGTGTCGCGCGTGCGACTCGATCGCGGGAGTCCGCGCTCGATACGGTGAAACGATGACGACCGACGGGACGGCGCGGATCAAGGCGGAGGACGACACCGTTCGCTTCCGTTTGGCGGTAGTGGATGTGGCGTTGCGCTTGTTCGCCGAACAGGGATATGAGGCGACGTCGGTGGATGAGATCGCGGAGGCGGCGGGGATTTCCCGGCGGACCTTCTTTCGGCAGTTCCGCTCGAAAGAGGACGTGATCTTCGCCGATCACGAGGCGCAATTGGCGGCGGCGGGCGAATATCTGGCCGAGAGCGATGAGGATCCGTGGGATGCCGTGTGCTCGGCGGTGGTGCAGGTATTCGAACGGTTCACCCAGTGGCGCGATATCGCGGCGCGGCGTTATCGGGTGGTGCGGCGAGCGCCCGCGCTGCGCGAGCGCGAGATCGTGACAGTCTTCCGGTATGAGCGGCTGTTCACCGACTTCTTGCGCCAACGGCTGCCGGAGACGTCGGATCTGGCGCGAGTGCAGTTCACGGCGGCGGTGACCGCGACCCACAACTATCTGCTGCGGCGCATGGTGCGCGGTGAATCCGATGCGGGAGCGGCCGATCTCCGGGTCGAGCTGGCCGCCATTCCGCGTGGTACGGCACGGACCGGCTCCGATGAGATGGTGCTCGCGGTGTTCCCGCGCGATCTGCCCCCGCGCCGGGTCGCCGACCTGCTCCAACATCGCCTCGGTAATCTGTGACCAGCGACACGCCAGATATCTGACACTGAGTGCCAAATGGTTGCCGCAAGTGGCAATGGCCCCGCGCGTATACTCAACATCGACGTGGCACTGAGTGCCGGACCAATCTGTGTGTCCGGAAAGGACCGCAGCTTTTCACACACGATCAGGAGCGTGCCCGATGGCGGGAAACCCCGATTTCGACCTGTTCAAGCTCGAGGACTTCCATGATGAGCTTCGTGCGGCCATCCGCGGCCTGGCCGAGAAGGAGATCGCGCCCTACGCCAAGGACGTCGACGGCAACTCCCGCTTCCCTGAAGAGGCGCTGACCGCCCTCAACGCGGCGGGCTTCAACGCCGTGCACGTGCCCGAGGCCTACGGCGGCCAGGGCGCCGACTCGGTCGCCACCTGCATCGTCATCGAAGAGGTCGCCCGCATCTGTGGTTCCTCCTCGCTGATCCCCGCGGTCAACAAGCTCGGCACCATGGGCCTGATCCTCAACGGCTCCGAGGAGCTCAAGCAGAAGGTGCTGCCCGACATCGTCAACGGCGAGATGGCCTCCTACGCGCTGTCCGAGCGTGAGGCGGGCTCCGACGCCGCAGGCATGCGTACCCGCGCCAAGCAGGACGGCGACGACTGGGTTATCAACGGTTCCAAGTGTTGGATCACCAACGGCGGCAAGTCTTCCTGGTACACCGTGATGGCTGTGACCGAGGCCGACAAGGGCGCCAACGGCATCTCGGCGTTCATGGTGCACAAGGATGACGAGGGCTTCGTCGTCGGCCCGCTCGAGCACAAGCTCGGCATCAAGGGTTCGCCCACCGCCGAGCTCTACTTCGAGAACTGCCGGGTCTCGGGCGACCGGATGATCGGCGCGCCGGGCACCGGGTTCAAGACCGCGCTGCAGACCCTCGACCACACCCGCCCCACCATCGGCGCGCAGGCCGTCGGCCTGGCCCAGGGCGCGCTGGACGCGGCCATCGCCTACACCAAGGACCGCAAGCAGTTCGGTAAGGCGATCGCCGACTTCCAGAACACCCAGTTCATGCTGGCTGATATGGCGATGAAGGTCGAAGCGGCCCGCCTGATGGTCTACACCTCGGCGGCCCGCGCCGAGCGTGGCGAACAGAACCTCGGCTTCATCTCCGCCGCGGCCAAGTGCTTCGCCTCCGATGTGGCCATGGAGGTCACCACCAACGCCGTCCAGCTCTTCGGCGGCGCCGGCTACACGACCGACTTCCCGGTCGAGCGCATGATGCGCGACGCGAAGATCACCCAGATCTACGAGGGCACCAACCAGATCCAGCGTCTGGTGATGTCGCGCGCCCTGCTCAAGGGCTAGCGCGCGTTGTCACGGCTCGGCTGATCGCGTCTGCCGGGCCGTCGCACTGCCGCCAGTGGTATCTGGGGCTGCTCCATGAGCTCGACGACCGCCCCGGGCGATCGCTCCATAAGGAGCGGTCGTCCGGGGCGGTTTCGTTTGTGCCGCATCGGTATCCGTGCCTCCGGGCGTCAACCGGCGAATGTGCGGAGGAGGCGAACGTAGCGGCTCCAGCGGGCGGGGCGGGGGAGCTGTCCGGTGATATCGCGCTGAGCCCGGTCGAGCCCGTCCTCCAGAAGGGCGTCATGCAACCACCGGTATGCCAGTGGCCAGGTGAGGCGGGCCGGTCCCCGGGCGTGCATGGCCAATAGGTGGCGCAGCGTCGTCGTGCCGTCGCCCGCGTCGTGGACGGTGAATTCGTGAAAGCCGTCGAAGCCGCGCGGGCCCGTGAATCGGAATCGCACCCACCGTCCTGGCTGGTAGCCCTCGACGGTGTACCGCACCGGCCCGTGCCCGCCGACCGCGCCGACTTCGAGGCAGCGATCGAATCGCATCGGCGGCCAGCCGCTGATCGGCCAGAGTCGGTCGCCGTTGCCCGCGAGGGCATCAATCAGTACGCCTACCTGCGACAACGGTGCGGGCAGCGTTCGGCTGTGGATATTGATGACGGCCATCTCGGCTCCAATTGGAAGGTACGTTCTATAACGATGTAGAGCATACATTCTAATTATGTTCATCGGCCCAATCGGTCGTTGGGTACACGCCGCCGAGCCAGGGCGGCTCAGCCTGGATACGATGATCGAGGCGCTCTCGGCCGCTGTGAACGCCGGTCTCGCCGAACGAACTGGAGAGCGAGGACCGTTCATGAACGCGTCGGCACCGCAGCCGTCACGCAGACGCACATACCTGCTGCGCACCGCCATCGGTGTCACAGCGACGGTGCTGGTGCTGATCGGTGCCGCGTTCGGGGCGACCGCGATCATGTCGCTACCCTCGCCCCCGACGTTGGTCCAGCTGATGTTCGATCCGCCGTCCACACAAGGTGAGCTGTTCGCCTCTCGGACGGTGCCCGCGTCGCCGAATCCGCGGCCGTTGCCGACCGCGGACGTGCCGATGCCGGAGACCGTGCCGTGGAAGGGATCGCAGATCCCACTGTCCGAGTTCCTCGACACGACCAAGACGAATTCGTTCGTGGTGCTGCGCGACGGTGCGGTGATCCACGAGTGGTACCGCGACGGTGTCACCGAGACCACGAAGCAGTCGTCCTGGTCGGTCGCGAAATCGGTGGTGTCGTTGCTGATCGGGCGCGCCATCGACGCGGGGCAGATGCGTGAGGACGACCGGCTCGTCGACCTGCTGCCCGAACTCGCCACAGGTGGCGACTACGACAAGGTCACCATCGGCGATCTGCTCGATATGAGTTCCGGTGTCGATGTGTCGGAGAACTACAACAAATGGGCGCCGTTCACCGGCACCGCCCGCATGTACCTCACCACCGACCTCGCCGAATTCGTCGAACAGCACCGCACGCTGATCTTTCCGCCCGGCAGCACCGGCGATTACCGCAGCGTCGATACCCAGCTGCTCGGCATGGCATTGGCGCGGGTCACCGGAACGCCGCTGGGTGAGCTGCTGGCCCGCGATATCTGGGCGCCCATCGGCGCCGAGCGCGACGCGCTGTGGAACCTCGATCGCAGCGGCGGCCAGGAGAAGGCCTTCTGCTGCCTCAATGCCACGGCTCGCGATTTCGCCAGGATCGGGCAGCTGGTGGCCGACGGCGGACGTGTCGGGGACAACCAGATCATTCCGCCGGCCTGGATCGAGCGCATCAGCACACCGTCACCGCACCGGATCTCCGACGAGGGCTATGCGGCGCAGTGGTGGCATCCGGACGGCGGCGACGGCGCGGACCTGTCCGCCATCGGCGTCTACGGTCAGTACATCTACGTCGACCCGCCCAGCGGCACCGTCATCGTGAAGCTCAGCGATTACGGCACCTCGCAGGACGAGACCGAAACCTTCGAGGTCTTCCGCACCATCGCGCGCGCGGGCTGAATCCGCGCCCGGCCGCGAGTCCGGTCCAGCTGAACAACCTCGGACCGGGCTCGATGGCAGCGTTCAGCCGACGAGCGCGGAGTACTCCGGATGCGAGCCGATGTACTGGTCGACATACCAGCAGGTGGGGACCACGGAGAAACCGTTGTCCCTGGAATCGGCGAGGGCGTATTCGACCACCTGGGCGGCCACACCACGGCCACGGAATTCCGGGAATGTCATGGTGTGGTGGAAGTCGCGGACCTTGGCGTCCTCGCGTTCGGCGTAGTCGGCGTAACCAGCGAGGGTGTCGTCGATGTAGATCTCGAAGCGAGTATCGGCGACATTGTGTTCGAGCCTGGTGGTCATATCTGGGTGGAACTCCTTCTCCGGCGCGGTTGTTCCGGATGTGGTCGATTCGATCACAGGATGGCGCCGGGGTTGAGAATGCCGTGCGGGTCGAGCGCGTCTTTGATGCGGGAGGTCAGGGCCATCACATCGGGGCCGAGCTGATCGGGCAGCCAGGCCTTTTTGAGCCTGCCGACGCCGTGTTCGCCGGTGATGGTGCCACCGAGCGCGATGGCCAGATCCATGATCTCGCCGAAGGCGCGGTGGGCGCGCTCGGTCATCTCCGGATCGGTGGGGTCGTGCACGATCAGCGGATGGGTGTTGCCGTCGCCTGCGTGCGCGATCACCGAGACCAGGACATCGTTGCGTTCGGCGATGTCGGCGATGCCGTTGACCAAGTCGCCGAGCCGAGGCAGCGGCACGCCGACGTCTTCGAGCAGCAGCGGCCCGAGCCGCTCGACGGCCGGAATCGCGAAACGCCGGGCCGCAGTGAAGGCATCACCTTCATCGGCGTCCTCGGTGTGGAACACCTCGGTGGCGCCCGCCTTCTCGCACGCTGCGACCATGATCTGTGCCTCGTGGGCGGCGAACGCGCCGGGCGCGTCCGAGCGCGCGACAAGCAGCGCGGCAGCTTCGCGGTCGAGGCCCATTCGCATCTCGTCCTCCACCGCGTTGATCGCCACGGTGTCCATGAACTCGAGCATTGCCGGGCGCAGCGCGCCGGTGATCGACAGGATCGCCTCGGTCGCCGCTGTGAGCGTGCCGAAGGAGGCCACGACGGTGCTCTGCGGCGGCTGCGCGGGCAGCAGCCGCAGGGTGAGTTCGGTGATGACGCCGAGGGTGCCCTCGCTGCCGACGAACAGCTTGGTCAGCGACAGGCCCGCGGAATCCTTCAGCCGCGGCCCGCCGAGCCGCACCGGCGTCCCGTCGGCGAGCACGACCTCCATGCCGAGCACGTAGTCGGTGGTCACGCCGTATTTCACACAGCACAGCCCGCCCGCGTTGGTCGCGGCATTGCCGCCGATCGAGCACATCTCGAACGAGGACGGATCCGGCGGATACCAGAGCCCGTGCTCGGCCACGGCGCGTTTGACCTCGGCGTTGAGCAGGCCGGGTTGCACCACCGCGGTGCGTGTCACCGGGTCCACGCTGATCTCTCGCATCCGCTCGGTGCACAGCACGATCCCACCGTCCACCGCGGTCGCCCCACCGGACAGTCCCGATCCCGCCCCGCGCGGCACCACCGGTACTCGATGCGAGTTCGCCCACCGGAGTGTCGCCGCGACGTCGGCGGTGCTGGTGGCCCTGACCACGGCCAGCGGGGTGCCTGCATCGGGATCGCGGGCCCAGTCGTGCCGGTAGCCGTCGAGCAGATCGGGGTCGGTGACCACCGCACCTTCGGGCAGGGAGTCGATCAGTTCATGCAGGTCCACGTCGATAACACTAGGGCCAGTACCGCCCGCGCAAGCCACCGAATGTGATGTCGCGCGCCCGAGTGGCCCGCGACGGGCTGGGAGGAGACAATTCACTGTCGGGGTTTGCGCACTGGTCGGGCGGAGGGATGGCGTTGAAGCAAGTCGAACCGCAGAGTTGCCGGGAGCTGGTGGCCGCGATGTTCTCCGCCGAATTCGTCGACGGCGGAGTCGATCCGGAGACGCTGCGCCGCGTACACGCGGGTGAGCACGCCGAATGGGCGGGCGCGCTGGATCGGTCCGGGATGTTCGGCGTCGATACCGTCGCCGCGGTCACCGCGCAATGGCAGCAGGATCCACGGGTGCTGCTCGACGCATTGCTGACCGAGGCCGACGACGTGACAAGGCGCCGCTGCCTCACCGCGTGGACGGCACTGGACGAGGGGTCCGCCGGCACCCAGGCTCAAATGGCCTGACCTGCGCGTTTGCCGGGTGATCACCTGGCAGACACCTGCCGCTGGCACTCTGGCCGCCGTGCATGATCTGGCCGTCGCCACCGATACCCTGGCCGACCGTTTCACTCGTTTGTGCGAGGCCGTGGTCGCGCGGCTGCCGTGGGGGCTGGACCGGATCGTCGCACCGACGTTCCTGGGTTTCGCGCTGATCAACAGCTTCACCTTCGGCGTCGACCTGCTGCTGCTCACCGCTTTACACAGCGGGGTCGGCCGGCCGCTGTGGGTGTCGGTGACGGTCGGTTATGTATGCGCGTTCGGACTTGCGTTCCTACTCAACCGCACCTTCAACTTCCACTCCCACGCCCCGATAGGGCGCCAGGCCGCGGTGTACGTGGCGGTCGTGGTGGTCAACTATCTGGCGTTCATCCTCGGGGTGAGTACCGGTCTGACCGCGCTCGGCCTCGAATACCACCTGGCCCGACTGGCGGCGGGGGCTTGTGAGGCGGTCTATATGTACAGCGCGATGCGGTGGGTGGTGTTCCGGCGTGCGGATCGCGTGCCGGAGGAGGCGTGATGCCGCGGCATCCGGCGATGAGCAGCCGCAAGGCGATGCTCGAGTCCGCGCGCATCACCAGCCCGGTCATACACGGCACGTCGGCGATCGCGACCCCCGGGCAGCTCGGCGGGCCGGGGTCGGCGCCCGCCGTTCAGCAGAAGCAGCGCACCGTCTCTCCGTCGACAACGACCACGTCGTCATCGGTGAGTGCCCAGTGCGTGACCCCTGCGGCCTGATAGGCGGCGGCCAGGCGATTGCCGTCTCCGTCGGGATCGGTCGCGGAATCGATATGCGGGACGATCGGCCGGTCGATGAGGCCGAGCCCGTCCCAGCGCGGCTCGATGCCGCAGACGGGCCGGACCTCGGCGGGATCATCGGCGGTTTCCAGGCCGTGCAGATCGGGCGCGAGGACACAGGCGCCGGCGCTGTAGCCCGCGTACACCAACGCGTCGGCGGCGAGTAATTCCGGGATGACGAGATCGGCTCCGCTGCGGGCGAATTGGGCACGCAGCACGAAGGTGTTTCCTCCGCGCACCCACACCAGCGGGAAATCAGCCAGCCTCGCCGCCAACTGCTCGGTCCGCCCGGCATACTCGCGCAGATCGACTTCCTCGGCCTGATATCCCAACCGGCGCAGCGGAACCAGATCGCTGGTGATCGCCGCGGCACGGGCGGCAGGCCAGGCATCGCAGGCGTTGCCGATCACCGCGACCCGCCCCGGCGCACCGGCGAGCGCGGCGAGCCGGTCGTAATGCGCGCCGAATCGGTAGGACGCCAGGAACAGCCGCACCGGGCTCAGATGGTGAAGGCGAGCTTGCGCACCAGCTGCCTGCCCAGGTCGTCGTCGCCGGTGATGCCGATCTCGCCCATGCGCGAATCGGCGGTGACACGGCCGCCGCCGAGCCGCACCAGCAGCCCGGAATCCAGGGTGACGGTCGTGGTGGGCGGGCCGTCGAGGGCGTCCACGTAGCGGGCCCGGCCCTCGACCGCGATATGGAGGGTGCGGGCCAGCGGCCCGGTCAGTTCGAAGGTGATCCGGGAACCTTCCGGAGCTTTGATCACCTTGGCGATCACCCTGGGCACGGTCTGGAGGAACTCGGCCAGGGCCAGCTCACCGCGTGCCCCGCCCTCGTCGACCCGCACACCGAGCGCGTCGGCGATATCCAATTCGTGCATCCAGCAGTCGAACAGCCGCACCCGCATGAACCGCCCGTAGCTCACCGGGCCGATCGGCGACTGGCTCTGTGCCTGCCACTGCGTGTTGTCCATCTCGGTCAGCGCCTTGCGCCTGCGTTCGGTGACATCCCGGAACCGTTGCAGCAGTGCGGATCCGGTGAGCGGGCGCAGCCGCTGGATCCAGATCTCGTTGAACACCGCGGTCTCGTTGCGCACATGCGGCAGGGTGTGCACATCGATATCGGGCTGCGAACGATCGCGCGCCGGTGGCTTCTCGCCGAGCAGGAACGCCTCGGTGCCGACGATATGGGCCACCACATCGAAGACTGTCCACCCCGGCAGCGTCGTCGGCTTGCGCCAGACGTGCTCGTCCAGGCCATCGACGAGGGCGGCGATGGACTCCCACTGCTCGGGTAGCAGTGCGGCGAGCTCGGCTTGATTCGGCGTATCGGTCATCGTGGTGCGGTTCCTTCCCCCGTGCCGGGCTGTTCGATGTCGAGTTCGGTTGCGGCGGATGCAGTTTCGGCGTCGAGTACGGTGAGTCCGGTGCGGATCGCGGCGGCGGTGGATTCGGGCTCATGGGGCCTGCGCAGCAAGAATCCGGCCGCGAAGCGCAGCTTGTCACCGTGTCGACGTGGCACGACATGCAGATGGACGTGCGGCACGGTCTGGAAGGCCGCGGTGCCGTCGTTGAGGATGAGGTTGGCGCCGTCGGCGGCCAAGCCACCGCGCCGGATCGCCAGCGCCAGCCGATGTCCGGCGCGGAACAGCTCGGCGCCGGTCTCGGGATCGAGGTCCTCGAGTTCGGTGGCGTGACGTTTGGGCACGACCAGCGTGTGGCCGCGAGCGATCGGACGGATGTCGAGAAACGCGCACAGGGTGTCGTCCTCGTACACCTTGGTCGCCGGAGCTTCACCCGCCACGATGCGGCAGAAGGCGCAGTCGTTCACACGGCGACCATACGGCGTACGAGTGGCCTGGAACACCCCGCGCCCGGCGATCGGGGTGATGCGTGTCACGGTCCCTGCATTCGTGGCCGCCCGACCGGGCAACCTACCCATAGGTATGTAACCGACGTGGACGTACGGTCTTGTGCCGTTTGCCCTGCTTCGTCACGATCTGAGTCCGAAAGGCAACCCTAACCGGCCGTCCGTGTGTGATGGGGCTCTCAGCTAAGCTCACCGCGAGCCGGGTACAGTTGCGAGGATTTGGTGGAACTTACTCTTCAGTAACTTCGTTCGGCCGTCGTTCAGCGGCGCTGAGTCGATTCGGTGGAGCTAAGCCAGCACGAGAAGGAAGTCTGACAGGTGGAGACAACGCAAAACGTGGGCGAGGAGTCCCCGCGCGGAGCGCGTGTCGGAGTCGTTCGCGAAACCGGTGCGGGCGAACGACGTGTCGCATTGGTACCCAAGATCATTCCGGCTCTGGTGAAACAGGGCGTGCAGGTGGTCGTGGAATCCGGTGCCGGACTCGGCGCGCTCATCCCCGACGAGGCCTATGTCGAGGCCGGTGCGACCATCGGTGATCCGTGGTCGGCCGAGGTCGTGGCCAAGGTCGCGCCGCCGAGCGACGGCGAGGTGGCGAAGCTGGCCTCCGGGCAGACGCTGATCGGGTTCCTGGCCCCGCGCAACGCCGACAACCAGATCGGTGCGCTGAAATCGGCAGGGGTCCAGGCCTTTGCGGTGGAGGCGATTCCGCGTATTTCGCGTGCACAGGTGATGGACGCGCTGTCCTCGCAGGCGAACGTGGCCGGCTACAAGGCTGTGCTGCTCGCGGCGTCGGAGTCGACCCGCTTCTTCCCGATGCTCACCACCGCGGCGGGCACCGTGAAGCCGGCGACCGTGCTGGTGCTCGGCGTGGGTGTGGCAGGTTTGCAGGCGTTGGCCACGGCCAAGCGCTTGGGCGGGCGTACCACCGGCTATGACGTGCGTCCCGAGGTGGCCGATCAGGTGCGTTCGGTCGGCTCGCAGTGGCTCGATCTCGGTATCGACGCTGCTGGTGAGGGCGGGTACGCCCGTGAACTCACCGACGAGGAGAAGGCTCAGCAGCAGCAGGCCCTCGAAGACGCCATCAAGAGCTTCGACGTCGTCATCACTACCGCGCTGGTGCCGGGACGCCCCGCGCCGCGCCTGGTCACCGCCGCCGCGGTGGAGGGTATGAAGCCCGGCAGTGTGATCGTCGACCTGGCCGGTGAGACCGGTGGTAACTGTGAGCTGACCGAGCCCGGCGAGACCGTCGTCAAGCACGGTGTCACGATCTGCTCGCCGCTGAACCTGCCCGCGACCATGCCCGAGCATGCCAGCGAGCTGTATTCGAAGAACATTGCGGCACTGCTGGAATTGATGCTGGTCGACGGCAAGATCGCCCCTGATTTCGATGATCAGGTGCTCGCCGATTCCTGCGTGACGCGTGAGGTGGAGAACTGATGTACACCGAACTGCTTGCCAATATCGCGATCCTGGTGCTGTCCGGGTTCGTCGGGTTCGCGGTCATCTCCAAGGTGCCCAACACCCTGCACACTCCGCTGATGTCGGGCACCAACGCCATTCACGGCATCGTCGTGCTCGGTGCGCTGGTGACCCTGGGCAAGGTCGAGGACCCGTCGGTGGGGATGCAGATCATCCTGTTCGTTGCCGTGGTGTTCGGAACCTTGAACGTCATCGGTGGTTTCGTGGTGACCGACCGCATGCTCGGCATGTTCAAGGGCAAGAAGCCGGCCGCGCAGAAGGCGAGCGAGTAAACCGATGGACAACCTGGTCAATATTCTCTACATCGTCGCGTTCTCGCTGTTCATCTACGGTCTGATGGGCCTGACCGGCCCGAAGACCGCGGTGCGCGGCAACTGGATCGCCGCGGCCGGTATGGCGCTGGCGGTCGTCGCGACGCTGATCGCGGTGCGTGACACCGGTAACTGGATCCTCATCATCGCCGGCCTGGTGGTCGGTGTGGCGCTGGGTGTGCCGCCGGCCAAGTTCACCAAGATGACCGAGATGCCGCAGCTGGTGGCGGCGTTCAACGGTGTCGGTGGTGGCACGGTCGCGCTCATCGCGTGGGCGGAATTCCTCGACACCACCGGGTTCTCGAACTTCACCCACGGTGAGGAACCGACCGTGCACATCGTGATCGGTTCGCTGTTCGCGGCCGTGATCGGTTCGATCTCGTTCTGGGGTTCGCTGATCGCGTTCGGCAAACTGCAGGAGATCCTGCCCGGCCGTCCGATCGGTCTCGGCAAGCTTCAGCAGCCGCTGAACCTGCTGCTGCTGGTCGGTGCGATCGCCGCGGCGGTGTTCATCGGTGTGAAGGCCGCCGATGGTGGCGCCTCGCAGTGGTGGATGGTCGCGGTGCTGGTGCTCGCGGGCATCCTCGGCCTGATGGTGGTGCTGCCCATCGGCGGCGCCGATATGCCCGTGGTCATCTCGCTGCTCAACGCCCTGACCGGCCTGTCCGCGGCGGCGGCGGGTCTGGCGTTGAACAACACCGCCATGATCGTGGCGGGCATGATCGTCGGCGCGTCCGGCACCATCCTGACCAACCTGATGGCCAAGGCGATGAACCGGTCCATCCCGGCGATCGTGGCCGGCGGGTTCGGCGGTGGCGGTGGCGCCGCGGCCGCTTCCGGTGGCGGCGAGGCCAAGCAGGCCAAGGCCACCTCCGCCGCCGATGCCGCGATCCAGATGGCCTACGCCAATCAGGTCATCGTGGTGCCCGGCTACGGTATGGCCGTGGCGCAGGCCCAGCACGCGGTCAAGGAGATGGCGGCGCTGCTGGAGGCCAAGGGTGTCGAGGTCAAGTACGCCATTCATCCGGTCGCCGGTCGTATGCCCGGCCATATGAACGTGCTGCTGGCCGAGGCCGAGGTGTCCTACGACGCGATGAAGGAAATGGACGACATCAACGGCGAGTTCTCCCGCACCGATGTCGCCCTCATCATCGGCGCCAACGACGTCACCAACCCCTCGGCCCGCGAGGACGCCAACAGCCCCATTTACGGCATGCCCGTCCTCAACGTCGACCACGCGAAATCGGTCATCGTGCTCAAACGCTCGATGAACTCCGGCTTCGCAGGCATCGACAACCCGCTGTTCTACGCCGACCACACCTCCATGTTGTTCGGTGACGCCAAGAAGTCCGTCGGTGAAGTCACCGAAGAACTCAAGGCGCTCTAGTCCACGCGGTTTTCCCGCGCACGCGGCCCGTCGTCCCGAGCGGACGTCGGGCCGTCGCGCTGTCCGTGACCCGATATTCGCTGGACGTGCACCGTTCCAGCGCGAAGCATGGTGGCGATGTTCGAACACAGTGAAGCTCTGCGCCTGGTCGGCTCGCCGGAGGCATCCGCGGATGCCACCGGCGGTCTCGACTGGTCGGTCCGGCTCGATTCCTACTATTCCGCGCGCGATGTCCTCGACGTTCTCGCGTTGACGCCGTTCGCGCGCGGTGCGCTGCCCTGCTACCGGAAGATGCATCTGGAACGGGTCCGCCCGCAGGCCTTGCTGCGGCCCGCAGGCTCGACCGTTTCGCGGATGATCAACGACGGCGGCAGCGTTTCGGTCCTCGTGCATGGTGACGGGTGGACGCTGCGCTCGGATCGCTGGGAGGACCGCAGCGGCGTCGTCGAGGTGGTCGCCACCGACGATGAGCTGGCCGAGCGGATCATGACCGAGTCGACCCACGACGCGGTGGAGGAAGCCACCTCCGACGACGTCATCAAGATGGGCTTCTGGCATCTCGATGAACAACAGGGCCCACGCAGGCGCGTGCTCGACGTGTCGACCCCCGCCTGGCCCGATATCCGAGACAATTACGCCGGACCGGTGGCCGCCACACTGGATCGGCTGATGGCGTTGGGTGCGGCCGACGTCCGCGGTCGGCTGTTGCTGCTGCACGGCCCGCCGGGGACCGGCAAGACGACCGCGCTGCGAGCGCTCGCTCGCTCCTGGGGCCAGTGGTGCCAGGCCGATTGCGTGCTCGACCCGGAGATCCTGTTCTCCCGGCCCGGATATCTGATGTCGGCGACGATGGGCGCCGACGGCGGCGAACAGGGTGCGGGACGCTGGCGGCTGCTGGTGCTGGAGGATTGTGACGAGCTGATTCGTGCCGAGGCGAAAGAGTCGGCGGGTCAGGGCCTTTCCCGGCTGCTGAATCTCACCGACGGCATGCTCGGCCAGGGCAGGGATGTGCTGGTCGCGATCACCACCAATGAGGATCTGTCGCGCTTGCATCCGGCGGTCACCCGGCCGGGACGCTGCCTGGCCCAACTCGAGGTGGGTCGGCTGAGCCATTCCGAATCGCGGGACTGGCTGGGCGAGCACGCCGATCGGGTGGAGGTGCCTGCCGGTGGCGCATCGCTGGCCGAACTGATCGCCTTGCGCGATGGCGCCGACCGGATCACGACCCTGCCCGCACCGGTCGAATCGGGTCTCTACCTGTAGAGGCTCGGACCCCGGATAGTGCGAAGGCACACCGTATTTCGCGCAACACCTCGAGTCGCAGACGGGGATCGCCGACGACCACTGTTACCGTCTCTGCATGCCGAGTGCCGGAGCGAAGCTGTTGCGGACGCGGTGGTTCGTGCGGTCACCCATCTGGGTGTTCCGGGCGCGCCTCGGGTTCCTGTTCGGTGGTCGGTTGATGATGCTCGAGCACGTCGGCCGCACATCAGGGCAGGTGCGGTACGTGGTGCTGGAGACCGTCGACCGGCCCGACGCCGACACCGTCGTCATCGCCTCCGGATTCGGCGCGACCTCGCAGTGGTACCGGAATCTGCTGGCCGAACCACGATGCCGGGTGAGCGTCGGATGGCGCTACCGGGAGACGGCGATCGCGCGCATGCTCGATATCGAGGAGACCGCGGCGGTGCTGGCCGGATACCAGGTCCGCCATCCCAAGGCCTATCAGGAGCTGGGCGGCATCATCGAGGAGGCGACGGGCCGGGGTATCGATACGGTGCCGATGGTCGAGCTGTCGATGCGGGCTTGAACGAACTCGGTACCAGGCTCAGCACAGTGGCTCGACGCGGCAGATGCCCCGGATGGGTGCATTGTCCCGGCAGCGCGCGGTGACCCGGCAGCGCGTGGGCATCCCACCGACATTTCCCGGGACGCGATCACGCGACGGGGCGTTTTTCCGGTGCAGCCGTGGATCCTGCGGGAGCGACGACGCCCGCGAACACACCACACAACACCACGATCGCCAACGGCACCACGAACGTCGCGGTGAGCGGGACCAGCGCCGTCAGCCAGCCGATCACCGCGGGCCCGGCGAGTAAACCCACATAGCCGATGCTGAACACCCGCGACATGTCGGTGGCCGCACCGCCGGAACCGAGATTGCCCGCGGCGGTGAAGATCTGCGGGATGCCGCCGGACAGCCCTAGCCCGCACAAAGCCCACCCCAGTAGCGTCAGTACAACCCACGGCGACACCAGAATCAGCACCAGCCCGATCGCTGCGAGCAGGCAGCCGTAGCGCACCACCGCCACCCGGCCGAACGCACCGCTGACCCGGTCGGCGGTGAAACGGCCGAGGGTCATGGTCACCGAGAAGGCGCCGAAAGCCAGTGCGGCGGTGGCCTCGTCGGTGCCGAGGTGTTCGCGCATCTGCAAGGTGCTCCAGTCGTTGGCGACACCCTCGGTGAGCAGCAGGCCGAAGGCCAGCGCTGCCAGCGCCCACACCTTGCGCGGACTGCGGCGGGTCGCCGGCGCGGCGCTCTCGTGCTGTGGTGCGGCGTGCGGAAGCAGCCGGGGCAGGCAGGCCAGCACGATGACGATGCCGAAGGCCCCGGCCAGCGACATCGTCAGCCAGGGCGACCAGCCGATTCGCAGGGTGAGCGCACCGACCAGCGCGCCGAGTAGCCCACCACCGGAGAACAACGCGTGGAACGCCGACATGATGGGACGCCGATACTCCCGTTCCACATGCACCGCTTGGGTATTCATCGACACGTCGAGCGCGCCGTTGCCGAAACCGAACGCCGACAGCGCGATCGCCAGCGAAACCGGTCCGGTTGCCAAGCCCGGCCCGACCACGCACACCGACGCCGTCAGCCCCGCCACCCCGACCAGCGCCCGGCTGCCGAACCGATCTGCGAGTGGCCCCGCCAACCGCATACCGACGATCCCGGCGCCCGCCATCAACAGGATGAACATGCCGAGCGTGGAATGGGAGATACCGGTCCGCTCGGTGATCGCGGGAATGTGCACCACCCACATGGCGAGCAGGAACCCGTTCAGCCCGAAGACCGTGAATACCGCCGCGCGAGCGATCCGCACCATCGGGTCGATCGTGGAGGTGGCCACCGCGTCGACGGTACCGCCGCTCATCGGAGCTGCCCCGGATCGTCACCGGTCCCGAGGTCCACGGGACGGTCCGCGACGGCCATGGCCCAGGCGCGGAATTCGGCTAGGTCGCCGAGGCCTGCGCGCAGGTGCTGTGGCACGAAACGCGTGATGCCGGCTTCGAGCAGGTCGGGAAGGCCGAGGTGGACCCATTCCCAGACCATCGTGTTGTACGCGTGGACGACCGGACCGACCCGCTCGCGGATGCGCGCGATCTCCTCGGCGGGGATGCCCGCGCGTTCGAGCCTGACGATGGTGCCGCGGTGCACGTCGTCGGGGAACTCGGTGTCGAGATACGGTTCGAGCAGGTCGGCCCATACGTCGAAACGGCGAGAGATCGTAATCGCATTCGCCGCGCAGAACTCCCGCAGGTCCTCGCGCTGGGTCGCGGAGACGAAAAGCGTGATCCCGGTGCGGGTGCGGATTTCGGGGGAGATGGCGGCGGGATCGGCGTCGCGGATCTCCGCGGCAGACACCTCACGGCGATCGGCCGGCAGATCGGCGGCGGACAGATGCTCGTCGCCGAAGCAGACCCGGTCTCCGGTGAATGTGGCTTCGAGTGTCATCATCGGTCGCCCCCTGTCGTCGGGTTCCATAGTGACATCTCGTCGGTCAGCCGGCCCTGAGACTTGTCGCACCGTGACCGCACCGCTGGACGGTGGTCCATCGCAGCGAGTCGCACGTGCTGTAGCCGCGGCCGTCACGTCGTACAGTGAGGGAATGGACGCGCTCGCCGGTTTGCTCGAGGGTCCTCGGGCGCGCGGAGCTTTTCTCATGCGGTCGATCCTGGAACCGCCGTGGTCGCTGCGCATCGAGGACGAGGCGCCGCTGACCGTGCTCGCGATGATGCGCGGCAGTGCGTGGATCATGCCAGGCGACGCCGACTCCCTGCGGGTGAGCGCCGGTGATGTCGTCGTCTTCAGCGGCGCGAAGCCCTACACCGTCGCCGACGACCCGGCCACCGATCCCCAGATCATCATCAGACCGGGCCAGGTCACGATGACCCCGGACGGTGAAATCCTCTGTGAGACGCTGAGTCTCGGTGTGCGGGAATGGGGCACCGACCCCGACGGCGAAACCATGATGGTCACCGGGACCTACGAATCGGCAGGCGCGGTCAGTCAAGGGTTGCTGCGCGCCCTGCCGCCGGTCATCGTGTTGCCCCGCGGCGAATGCGACACCCGGCTGCTCGAACTGCTCGTCGACGAGATGTCCAAGGACCAGCCCGCCCAGGGCGCCGTCCTGGATCGGCTGCTCGACCTGCTGCTCATCGCCGCACTGCGCAGCTGGTTCGCGCGCAACGATGCCCCCGCCTGGTATCACGCCTACAACGACCCGCTGGTCGGCAAGGCGCTTCGGCTGCTGCAGCACAATCCCGCGCACGGCTGGACGGTCGCGAGCCTGGCCTCGGCGGTCGGGGTGTCGAGGGCGGCGCTGGCCCGCCGGTTCACCGACCTGGTGGGGGAGCCGCCGATGGCCTTCCTCACCGAATGGCGGCTGGCATTGGCCGCCGACCTGCTCCAGGACTCCGACGCCACCATCGAGTCCATCGCACGGCAGGTGGGTTACGGCAGCGCGTTCGCACTCAGCTCGGCGTTCAAACGCCACTTCGGTGTGAGCCCGCGTGACCACCGCAGAGGCGCCGCACCGGCGCCGGTATCGTCGGCCGGGTGAGCGAGCAGCAGTATCCGGTGCTCTGGCCGGTGCCCACCCGGTGGGCCGACAACGACCACTACGGGCACGTCAACAACGTGACGTACTACTCGTACTTCGACACCGCGGTCAACGCGTGGTTGATACACGCCACCGGCACCGATATTCGCGATCTGCCCGCTCTCGGCGTGGTGGCGCAGACGTCCTGCCAGTTCCTGGGTTCGATCAGCTTCCCCGATCAGCTCCAGGTCGGACTGCGGATCTCGCGCCTCGGGCGCTCCAGCATCACCTATGACCTCGCGATCTTCCGCGAGGCCGACGGTGCACTGGAGCTGGCCGCCACCGGCAATTTCGTGCATGTCTACGTCGACTCAGAGACTCGCAAGCCGGTCGAGATCCCCGACGTCATCCGTACCGCGGCCACGCAGCTCGTCACGGACTGAACGCTGCTGCGCCGGTCAGCGCCCGATCAGGACGCCGGCGCCTGCAAGGCCGCCTGGAACCTGCGCATACCGTCGATCCAGCGGTCGTAATCGCTGCCCTTGTACCGGTACATCTTCAGCACCTCCTGATGCGGGAGGATGAGGAAGGTTTCGGCCTCGACGCCCGCGATCACGGTGTCGGCGACCTGCTCCGGGGTGAGCACGGCACCGGCCGTGGTCACCGCCTTGATCGCCAGTTCCGCGGCCTCGGCGTTCTCCGGCGGCATCATCCCGCCGTGCAGCAGTTGGGTGTCCACGCCCATCGGGCACAGACAACTGACGCGAATGCCTTTGTCCCCGTAAGTCACCGACAACCATTCGGCGAAGCCGACCGCCGCATGCTTGGACACCGAATACGGTGCCGACCCGATCTGGGTGAGCAGCCCCGCCGCCGACGCGGTCGTCACGAAGTACCCGCTACCGCGCTCCAGCCAGCCGGGCATCAACTGCCGCGCCGCCCGCACGTGGGCGAGCACATTGACCTCGAGCGCGGCCGTCCACTGTGCGTCGGTGCTGTCGAGCCCCGGCCCGCCACCGATGCCCGCATTCGCGAAGAACAGGTCCACTGGTCCGAATTCCGCCTCGGCACGCTCGATGAGCGCGGCGATCACCGCGTCATCGGCGACGTCGCCGCCCACCGCGACCGCATCGGCGCCCAGCGATTGCGCCACCGCGCCCGCCGCCTCGCCATCGAGATCGGCGACGACCACGCGCGCTCCGCCGGCGACCAGCCGCCGCGCCAGCGCCGCTCCGATCCCCGCCCCGGCTCCGGTGACGATGGCGACCTTGCCAGAAATGTCCATGTCCGCACCCTAGCCGCCGGGCAAGGGGATCGGATGGCCTCGGCCCGGACCGATCAGCCCGATTCGGCGATGCGCTCCAGCAGCGGCGAGATCCGCGGCCCGACCAGCTCACGCATCACCAGGGCCATATTGGTGCGCTCGACCCCGGGGATCTTCAGGATGCGGCCGGTGATGCGGTAGAGGTCGTCGGCGTCGCGGGCCACGACCCGGACGGTCAGATCGGTGGCGCCGGTCATGCCGCATACCTCGGTGACCTCGGGGACCTCCGCGAGTTCGTCGACCACGGGATCGAGTTTGTGCTGGTCGACGACCACCGCGACGAACGCGGCCAGCGGATAACCGAGTGCCCGCGCCTCGACCCGGCGCTCGAAACTTGCGAGCACCCCATTGGCCTCCCAGCGCGCCAGCCGCGCCTGCACAGTATTGCGGGACAACCCGAGCCGGGCGGCCAGCTCGACGCCGGTCGCCCTCGGGTTGTCCACCAGTTCCAGCAACAGCCGCGCGTCGGTGCCGTCAACGGCCGGATCGACGAGTTCTCGACTGGTCATACATCGCATGATGGCACGTGCGGGGTCGCAGGCATGGGCGATCAGTGCGCGCGGCCGCACCGCGGCGGCCATCGGGTGACCGGCACGGGCGGAGCGATCCGCCCGTGCCGTCGACCAGGGCTAGCCCTATGCCGCCGAGCCGCTGATCAGCTTCTCGATCAGCGAAGTCACTGCGCTACCCGACGACGTCCCGCCCGGTGCGGGCTCACCCGGGGCAACCACCGGGGTGACCTCCGGCGTGACGGCGAGCGGTTCGGCGAGTGCCGGACCCGCAGCGAGGACTGTTCCGAGAGCCAACGCCGCGACGCCTGCGCCGAGCAGCTTGGTGAACGACATGATGAATCCTTTGTTCGGTGTTGTGGGGAGCATCGCCAGAGCCGGCATCTCAACGGCGATGTGGACGGAACCGGAACCGGAGTCGATGCCGGTGCCGACGTCGACCACTTCCCTGGTCGGAGTCGATACGCTCGGCGGGAAGGCCGAGAACACCGGCGGTACGGACTGCGGTACCGCGGGCTACGCGATAGCGGCGGGTGGCAGCACAGCGCAGGGCATCGGCACCGATGCTCGGCGCGTGATTCGAGACATCTCGAATGTGCCTTTCTGCTAACAGGTTTGGCCCGCCCGCGTGGCCCATCGAGACTATCGCGATGCCGCACAGGCTGTTACAGCCGAATTTCGCGGTGGAAGGAAAGCGTGTTTCCGCGTTCGGCCTCCGACCCGCCTCGCATCCCGATACGCGAGTGTGTGGGTACCTTCCGCGGTCGGCGCATCGGCCTGTACTACCTGCTCGGCAACTGTGTGACGTGCTCTCGAAGCCTGAGCTCCGCTGCGCTGACACGCCGAGCCGATGACCTGTCACAACGTGCAATATGGAAGTCCGCTCAGGGGGTAAACCGAGCAGTCTGCTCAGTTTCGTGTCGGTCGCTTGCGCACATCGTTTAATCGTGGATGCTGTGTGGTACAGGACACAATCCTGGTGCGCTGACCTCGAGGAGGCGATGATGCAGATGCTCGGCAAACCCAGCTATCCGGTGCAGCTGATCCAGCCGGACGGCCGTCGCGTCCTCGATCGGGAACACGCCGCCGTGGTCGCCGATATCGGCCCCGGCGAACTGCGGAACCTGTACGAAGACCTGGTGGTGACCCGCCGGATCGATACCGAGGCGACCGCATTGCAGCGCCAGGGGCAGCTCGGTCTGTGGGCTCCGCTGCTCGGCCAGGAAGCCGCGCAGGTGGGCTCCGCGCGCGCACTGCATCGCGACGACTACGTGTTCTGTAGCTACCGGGAGGCCGCGGTCGCCTATTGCCGCGGCGTCGACCCGGCCGAACTGACCCGGATGTGGCGCGGTGTTGCTCATTCGTGCTGGGATCCCGATGTCATCAATATGACCAATCCGGCCATCGTTGTCGGCGCGCAGGGTTTGCACGCCACGGGTTACGCCTTCGCCGCGCATCTGGAAGGCGCCGATATCGCCACCATCGCCTACTTCGGTGACGGCGCGACCAGTCAGGGCGATATCGCCGAGGCGCTCGGGTTCGCGGCGAGTTGGAGCGCGCCGGTGGTGTTCTTCTGCCAGAACAATCACTGGGCGATCAGTGAACCGGTCCGCCTGCAGAGCGCCACACCCATCGCGCAGCGCGCCCTCGGGTACGGCATCCCCGCGGTCCAGGTCGACGGCAACGATGTGCTCGGCGTGCTTTCTGTTACCAGGCAGGCGCTGGCCAGGGCGCATGCCGGCGGCGGCCCGTCGTTCATCGAGGCGATCACCTACCGCATGGGTCCGCACACCACCGCCGACGATCCGACCCGCTACCGCTCTGCTGCCGAGACCGAGGAATGGAAGAAACGCGACCCCATCGACCGGGTGCGCCGGCTGCTCGAACGCGAGAACCTGTTGGACGCGCAGTTCGAGCAACGGGTCCGCGCCAGGGCCGACGAGGTCGCCGCCGTGGTCCGTACCGCGACCATCGACATGGCCGATCCCGCGCCGATGGAGCTGTTCGACCACGTCTACAGCACCGAGCATCCGCTGATCGCCGCACAACGGCGTGAATACGCGGAGTATCTGGCAGCCGATGTGCCCACGGAAGGAGTCACGTCATGATCACCACCTTCGCCGCCGCACTCAATACCGGGCTGCGCCGGGCGCTCGAGGACGACCCGAAGGTGCTGCTCATGGGCGAGGACATCGGCCGCCTCGGCGGTGTGTTCCGGGTGACCGACACCCTGCAGAAGGACTTCGGCAACAATCGCGTCATCGATGCGCCGCTGGCTGAATCCGGCATCATCGGTACGGCTTTCGGTATGGCGCTACGCGGGTTCCGTCCGGTGTGTGAGATCCAGTTCGATGGATTCGTCTATCCCGCTTTCGACCAGATCGTTTCCCAGGTGGCCAAGATCCACTACCGCACCCAGGGAAAGGTGAAGGCGCCCATCACCATTCGCATCCCGTTCGGTGGCGGCATCGGTTCGGTGGAGCATCATTCCGAATCTCCGGAGGCGTATTTCGCGCATACGGCAGGGCTCCGGGTAATGACGCCGAGCAACCCGGCCGACGCCTATGTGATGATCCGGCAGGCGATTGCGCTGGACGATCCGGTGATCTTCTTCGAACCCAAGCGCCGCTACTGGGACAAGGCCGAGGTCGACTTCGAGGAGCCTGCGCAGTTGCCGTTGGGCCGAGCCCGGGTCTGCCACGACGGCGCCGACGCCACGGTGGTCGCCTACGGCGGTACGGTCGCCACCGCGCTCGCCGCAGCGAAAATCGCTGCCGAGGAGGGGCATTCGCTGGAGGTCATCGATCTGCGCAGCCTCTCGCCCATCGACTTCGACACCGTCGAGGCGTCGGTTGCCAAGACGGGCAGGCTGGTGGTGGTACACGAGGCGCCGGTTTTCGCCGGGCTCGGCGCCGAAATCGCCGCCCGCATCACCGAACGCTGCTTCTATCACCTGGAAGCGCCGGTGCTGCGCGTCGGCGGCTTCGACATCCCCTACCCCCCGGCTAAGCTCGAAAAGCACCACCTGCCCGATCCGGACCGTATTCTCGCGGCGATCGACCGTTCATTGGCCGCCTGACCCAGAGCCGAGGTGCCTTCGTGGATGACCCGCGTGCCGACGACCCGAATCACGTACTGGAATTCCGGCTGCCGGATCTGGGGGAGGGCCTCGCCGACGCCGAACTGCAGTCGTGGGCGGTGGCCGTCGGCGACACCGTCGAGCTGAACCAGACCATCGCCGAGGTGGAGACGGCCAAGGCGGTGGTGGCGTTACCGTCGCCGTTCGCGGGCACGGTGGTCGAATTGCTGGCCGAGCCGGGACAGACCGTGCCGGTCGGCGCGCCGCTGATCCGGGTACGCACGACCGCGCCCGCTACGCCGGAGGCGCCGTCGGTTGGGGAGTCTTCCGAGCCGCCTGTGCCCGAGCGGAAGTCGGTGCTGGTCGGGTACGGCCCCGAAGATGACGCGGTGTCCAGGCGTCGTCGGCCTGCGGCGAAAAGCGCACAGCAGCAGGCGGAGCCGGACAACGGGACATCCGCATCGAACGGAACCCGATCCGCAGGCGCCCGCGCCGCCGCTACACCCGGCGCCCGGAAACTGGCCAGAGAACTGGGCATCGACCTGTGGTACGTCGCGGGATCCGGCCCCGAGGGCGCGGTCACCGTCGAGGACGTGCGCTCGGCGGTGCCGGTGTCACAACCCCGGGTCCGCGCCGCCGCGCCTGCCTCGGCCGAGTCCGCGGCAGCGGTGGAGGCCGGTGCGGACTCCGGTGTCGTGCGCCCACCCGCGCGCGAGGAACGCACCCCGATCAGCGGTATCCGCAAGCGCACCGCGGCCGCCATGGTCGCAAGCGCGCGCACCATTCCGCAGGCAGGCGCCTCGATCACCGTTGACTGCACGGGGTCGATGGAACTGCTCGACCACCTGCGCACCACTGCCGCGTTCTCCGGGCTGACGCTCACCCCACTCGCGTTGGTCGCGAAATCGGTGCTGGCCGCGCTCGCGGAATTCCCCGGGATCAACGCGTACTGGGATGAAGCCAACCAGGAGATCGTCACCAAGCATTACGTCAACCTCGGTATCGCCGTTGCCACCGAACGCGGGCTGCTGGTGCCCAACATCAAGGACGCGCACGCGTCGAGCCTGCGTGATCTGTGCCGGGATATCAGCTGGCTGGTCGATGTGGCCCGCACCGGGAATGCCGCACCCACCGATCTGCGCGGTGGCACGTTCACAATCTCCAATGTCGGCGTCTTCGGGGTCGACGCGGGGATGCCGCTGGTCAACCCCGGTGAGGCCGCGATCATGTGCCTCGGCGCGATCAGCAGACGCCCCTGGGTGGTGCGCGACGAACTCACCATCCGCTGGGTCACCACCCTCACCCTCAGTTTCGATCACCGCATGATCGACGGTGAACAGGCCGCCCGTTTCCTCGCCACGGTGGGCAGCCTGATCGAGGATCCGATCACCCTGCTCAGCCGTCTCTAGCTCGCGCCTCGCCCGCCCAACGCCTGCCGCACGACGAGCCCCGCCACCACGGCCCAGAAGGCGGATCCGACACCGAAGAACCCGATCCCGGACGCGGCGACGAGGAAGGTGACCACGCCCGCTTCGCGATGCTGTTCCGAGGCCAGCGCTCCGGCGAGGACCGCGGCAAGGGTGGGCAGCAATGCGAGGCCCGCAACGGTTTCCAGCGTTCCCGCGGGCGCTGCGGCGATGAGAGCGACCAGCGCGGCCGAGCCGAGTCCGAGCAGCAGATAGCTCACACCCGCCGTACACGCGGCGATCCAGCGGCGGTCGGGGTTCGGATGTGCGGTGGGTGCGGCCGCCAGCGCGGTACTGATGGCCGCCAGATTGATCGCGTGGCCGCCGGCTGCGGCGCCGGCAATCGTGCCGATCCCGGTGACGGTCAGCGCGGCCCGCCACGGCGCTTTATAGCCGAAGGAACGCAGCACGGCCATGCCCGGGATGTTCTGCGAAGCCATGGTGACGAAGTAGAGCGGGATCGCGATGCTGATCATCGCCTGCCAGCTCCACTGCGGCAGGGTCAGCTCGACCGTAGGAATCATCGCTGCCGTATCGAGGTGTTTGTGTCCGGCCACGATGCCGACTCCCACACCGACCGCGGCCGCACCGAACGCGGCGATCACTGCCCAGCGTGCGGCGATTCGACTCATGATCAGCCACACCAGGATGACCGGCACCACCACGGCGGGACTGGTCTGCACCGCACGAACCGGAGCCAGGCACAGCGGCACCAGCACACCGGCCAACATGGCCTGGGCGATCTCCACCGGGATCGCGGTCACCAGGCCGGCGAGCCGCCGCGATAATCCGGTGCACACAATGAGCACCCCCACGATCACGAACGCGCCGACGGCCGCGGCCCAGCCACCTGCGACCAGTCCGGTGCCCGCGAGTAGCGCCGAGCCAGGGGTGGACCAGGCCACGACGATCGGCATCCGGTAGCGGTAGCTCAGCACGATCATGCCGATGGCCTGGGCCAAGCACAGCGCGAGCAACCCGGACGCGGCCTGCGCTGTGGACGCGCCGACCGCTGTCAGTCCGCTGAGCACCACCGCGAACGTGCTGGTGAAACCAACCAGCGCGGTGATCACGCCCGCACCGATCGGCTGCGCGATATCGCGTGCGCCCCGGTCGGTGGTAGGCGGGGCGGCGGGTGGGGAATTCAACGACACTGGGCGATCTTGCGCTGGTCGAGTCGGTATGTCCCGATCCAGTCGGGCGGAACTGGCCTGAATCCGGCGCTGCCGAGGGCACTTCGGGCCGCGCGGCGGCTTTTGCCCGGTCCGGGGACGGTATCGCGGCCGGATGCGTAGGGTAGGGGAGACGGGCTCGACGGTGCGGATCTGAACGAGGAGCTGGGGTGCGGCCGGTACTCATTTCGGCGGACGAACTGCGGGAAGCGTTGTCGGACAATCGGGTACGGCTACTCGATGTCCGATGGGCGCTCGGCGACCCGGACGGTCCGCAACACTATCTGGACGGGCACATCCCCGGCGCGATCTTCGTCGACTTGGAGACCGAACTGGCGGCGCCGCCCTCACCCACACGCGGCAGGCATCCGCTGCCCGATATCGGGCAGCTGGAGAAATGCGCGCGCAGCTGGGGCGTGTGCACGGGCGACACGGTGGTCGTCTACGACGCGACCGGCGGTATGGCCGCCGCCCGCGCCTGGTGGCTGCTGCGCTGGGCGGGCATCGCGGATGTACGGATCCTCGACGGTGGTCTGCCCGCGTGGATCGCCACCGGTGGTGCGCCTGCGACCGGCGCCGAGGCAGACCCCGCTGCGGGCGATGTCGAGCTGAGCCCGAACCATCTGCCCGTCATCGACGCCGAGGCGGCCGCACGCTGGCCGGGCGCACTGCTCGACGCGCGCGCAGGCGAACGCTTCCGCGGCGAACAGGAACCGGTCGACCCACGGGCAGGCCACATCCCGGGCGCGATCAGCGCGCCCACCGCCGAGAACCTCACCGCCGAGGGCCGCTTCCGCACGGCCGCCGAACTGCGCGAACGCTTCGCCGACTGTGATGGCCCGGTCGCGGTCTACTGCGGTTCCGGCGTCACCGCCGCCCACCAGATCGCGGCACTCGCCGTCGCGGGCATCGAGGCCGCCCTCTACCCGGGCTCCTGGTCCCAATGGTCCAACGACCCCAAACGCGCGGTGGCCACCGGCGCCTGAGAACTACGCCCATACCGCGAAGATCACCGCGGCCACCGCCAGCGCGATCAGCGCGACCACATCGACCTGTGCGACGCGGAGAATGCGCGGGTTCACCTCGCGCGCGCCGAAGGCGAACACGATGAACGTCGCCATGCTGATCGCACCCCCGATCATCGCGGGAATGCGCAAATCCTCGACGAACGCGCCCGCGAGCACGGCTGCCCCGACCAGGGCGAGCAGCACAGCTCGATGTCGAAGTAGCACCGTCACGTCTTGATTCGAAGCGTCCACACCATAGGCGGACCGCACCTGCGCTGCCGACAACGCCACCACACCCGGCGCGAGATTGACCAGGGCGACCGCGATCAACAAGACCCGTGCCACGAATTCCACCGATGCCTCCTCACTGCCTCGGCGCCGGGCTCGATTTCGCTGCCCCACTGCCGGTCGAAATGCTCTGATGAGTGGTCTCGAGCATCGCCGCTGCACGACGATGGCGCTTCCAGAAACCGGCTGTCTGTTGGCGAGCCGGGGTGAACGTCGGCTCAGCCGGGCGCCCGGAGTATCAGGCCGGGCAGGTGAGGGCGATCGGCTGCAGCGCCGCATGGTCGGCAGCAGTGATCGGTAGGTCGTATCGGATGGCCACTGCCAGGTATTTGGCCGCGTAAAAGCAGTGGCCGGGCCGCGACGGCGGCAACCATTCGGCGGGGGTGCTGTCGCCCTTGGCCTGATTGGCGGTGCGGGTGGTGGTTTGCAGATTGAAGTCGATGTCATTGGCGAAGCGGACGCGGCGCTGCTGCGGCCAGGCGTCGGCGCCGAGATCCCAGGCGGCGGCCAGCGGGTAGACGTGGTCGACGGGGACATTCCCGGCGTCGGATTTGGTGAAGGTGACGCTGGTGCCGGTGTAAGGGTCGGCGAGGATGCCGGAAACCACCACGCAGTCGCGGGTGCCCGGCCGATAGCCGATATCGGTGAGCTGACGGGCCAGCACATTGTTACGGGTGTCGCAGCCGTCGTGCCCGCCGGTCCCTTCGTAGTCATCGGACCATGCGGGACCGAAGACGCAGCCCTCACCCTCCCGGCAACCACGCTCGTAGCCGCCGGGGTGCGGGCGTGCCTCGACGACGCGCACCGAGGCCAGCAGGCGCTCGACCTCGGCGCGGCCGGGACTGCCCGGGGCTGGGATCGCGGGCTGCGCGCATCCGCAGAGCACCGACAGGGCCGTGACCAGTGCAGCGAGGACCGTCAGCGCGGTGAGTTGCACCGACCTGCGTGTAAACAGGTACCCAGGCGCCGACGAGGCAGCCGCCTCACCGGGTCTGTCCCAGCTGCTTCGATCCTGCGGACAAAACTCCGGCAGGGCCGCCACCGAAGGTTCCCGTCGAATTCCCACCCGCATGGACAAGGTGTACCGGCACCCACCGACAGGTGACGGCATGCGGTGCGGGTTTCGCGGAGGGATTTATAACCAGGCGCGGGCCAGCAGCTCGTCGGCGGTGTCCTGGCTGCCGTGTGGCGGGAAACGTGTGGCGGCCAGCGTGCCGCTGTGCGTGCCGTCGTGGCCGATCAACCAGCTGCCACCGCGATCTTCGCATTCGGCGATCTTGGCGAAGGTGGTGAGCAGGAAGGTGATCGCCTCGTGCGGATCGCCGGTGTGCGCCAGCCGCTGCGATTCCCCGGGGCGGGACAGATCCAGCCAGACGCCGGACTCGCCGTCCAGCCGCATCCCGACGATGCAGTGTGCGTTGACGAAGGTGAATTTGCGCCGTTCCCACGGCGTTGTCGGCGTGAAGCTCTGCTCGAGAACCTGGAGCAGAATCGTCATACTGCTGCCCTCCGCGATGTGTGCCGTCGTTGTGGTGAGTGACCGCGTTGTCATGCTGCGGGCGTCTTGTGGACACCGCTGCCTTGCTTGTGAATGATTCCGCTACCGCATCCGCCGAGCGTATGAATCCCCGCGGTGACCAGCGGATATCCCAGTATGTTCCGTACTCGGCGATAAATCCAGGGCCAGGCCGCTCATCCCTGCGATGGACTGTCGGTGCGAGCTGATTTGATGGGGCCATGCTGCACGGTCTGTGGTCGCCGGGATCGGGGCTGCTGCTGTGGTACCCGCCCGAGCAGGGCGCAAGCCACCGCGCGGCCTCCGATTCCGGCGCCGCGACCGTGCCCGGCCTGCTCGGCGATGTCGTCGGTACGGCCAAGTTCCGGCACCGTGCGCAGGTACTGCTGGCCGATGCGGGCGGCTTCCGCACCGAACGGGTGCCTGCCCACGCATTGGCGCCCGATGCTGCCGCAGCGGCGCTGCGGCAACGTCTTCCTGCCGCCGCGGTCGCTGGTGACCTGCGGTTTCTCGCCCACGTAGCGCAGGGCGTCGAACGATGGGTGCGCGCCGGGCGGGTCGTGCCCGAACTGCGCCGTGATGACGGCCAGTGGTGGGCGCGCTGGCGGCTGGTCGGGGGAGCGGGACAGCGGGCCTGGCTGGCCGAACTCGCTTCCGCGATGCCTGCCGCGCTGCGGGTAGCCGGCGAGCCCGGTGCCGTGCTCGACGATATGGTCACCGAGCTCACCGACCCCATCGCCCGCGAGCTGATCCAGGCGCGTCCGTCACCGCATGCACTGGTGCACGGGCTCACCGCCGACGTCGCGGTGGACGGCGGCAGCCATCAGGCCGCGCAGATGCTGGATCGCTGGCGAAGCAGCCTCGCCGTCGACGAGCCCGAATTGGTGTTGCGGCTGCTCGAACCCGACGCCGACGACACCGACGAGGCGGCGCTGTGGCGGCTGGAGGTGTGCCTGCGGGTCGACGGTCGAGCGCCCGGTCCTATTCCGCTACAGGGTGATCCGCAACTGGTCCGGGCCGCGGTGGAACGGCTCGGCGAGGCGCAACGCGCCTACCCACGGCTGCGTGATCTGCCCGGCGATCCGCGCACCATGGATCTGTTGCTGCCCACCGAGGTCGTGGTCGATCTGGTCGCCCATGGCGCGCACGCCCTGCACGCGGCCGGCATTCGACTGCTGCTGCCGCGGGCCTGGACCGTCGGCGCACCGACCATGCGGCTGAAGGTGAACAGCGCCGTGCCCGCGGCCGAGAGCACCGTCGGCCTGCCCGGGCTGGTGTCCTATCGCTGGGAACTCGCCCTCGGCGACACCGTGCTGAGCCGCGACGAGATGCAACGGCTCGTGCATGCGAAATCGGATCTGGTGCAGCTGCGCGGGGAATGGGTGCAGGCCGATCACAAGGTACTGTCGGCGGCCGCGAAATATGTGGCGCTGCATGCCGAGGACACCGAGGTCACCCTGGCCGACATGATCGGCGAGATCGCCGCAACCCGCGTCGACCAGGTGCCGGTCACCGAGGTCACCGCTACCGGCTGGGCTGCCGAATTGTTCGATCCGGCCGCCGCCGATGAGCCCGTTCCCGCGCCGGTCGGGTTGAAGGCGCAGCTGCGGCCCTATCAGGAGCGCGGCCTGTCCTGGCTGGCCACCATGAGCCGGATGGGCCTCGGCGCGATCCTGGCCGACGATATGGGTCTCGGCAAGACGATCCAGGTCCTCGCGCTGCTACTGCACGAGCGCGACGACGACCGGCCGATCGGCCCGACCCTGCTGGTGTGCCCGATGTCAGTGGTCGGCAACTGGCAGCGCGAAGCCGAACGATTCGCCCCCGACCTGCGGGTGCTGGTGCATCACGGTGCCGGACGGGCCAAGGGCGAACAGCTCTCGGCGGCGATCGCCGACGCCGATCTGGTTCTCACCACCTATGCGCTGCTGGCCCGCGATAACGCGGATCTTTCCGCGCGAGAGTGGGAACGGGTGGTGCTCGACGAGGCACAACACATCAAGAATTCGGGCACCAGACAGGCTCGGGCGGCACGCGCGCTTCCCGCCAGGCACCGACTGGCGTTGACCGGAACGCCGGTGGAGAACCGCTTGGAGGAACTGCGCTCGATCCTCGACTTCACCATGCCGAAACTGCTCGGCAGTGCGCAGTCGTTCCGCGCCAGGTTCGCCGTGCCGATCGAACGCGAGCGCGACGAGAATGCCATCACCCGGCTGCGCACCGTCACCGCGCCGTTTGTGCTGCGCCGGGTGAAAACCGATCCGAAGGTGATCTCGGATCTGCCGGACAAGCTCGAGATGACGGTACGCGCCAACCTGACCGTCGAGCAGGCCGCGCTCTACCAGGCCGTCGTCGACGACATGCTGAACAAGCTGCGCGACGCCAAGGGCATGGCCCGCAAGGGTGCGGTGCTCGGTGCCCTGACCCGCCTCAAACAGGTCTGCAACCATCCGGCGCATTACCTCGGCGACGGTTCGGCCGTGCTGCGCCGCGGCGGCCATCGCTCGGGCAAGCTCGCCCTGGTGGAGGACGTGCTCGACGCGGTGCTCGCCGACGACGAGAAGGCGCTGCTGTTCACCCAGTTCCGCGAGTTCGGTGAGCTGATCGCGCCCTACCTGGCCGAGCGATTCGGTACCAGGATCCCGTTCCTGCACGGCGGGGTCACCAAACAGCGCCGCGACACCATGGTGGCCGAATTCCAGCAGGACGCGGGCCCGCCGCTGATGCTGCTCTCACTCAAGGCAGGCGGTACCGGCCTGAATCTCACCGCAGCCAATCATGTTGTGCACCTGGATCGCTGGTGGAATCCGGCAGTGGAAAACCAGGCCACAGACCGCGCCTACCGGATCGGTCAGCAGCGGGCGGTACAGGTGCGCAAGCTGGTGTGCGTCGACACCATCGAGGAGCGGATCGACGAAATGATCAGTGGGAAAAGTCAACTCGCCGATCTCGCGGTCGGTTCGGGCGAGAACTGGATCACCGAGTTGAGCACCGACGAGTTGCGTGATCTGTTCACCCTCGGCGCGGAAGCGGTGGGCGAATGAATCCGCGCGTCGACTTCCGGGAATTCGGCCCGCGCCGGGCGGTGTCCGGCGGGGTCGAAGCACGCAGCAGGCGTGGGGCATTCGGGCGCACCGCCTGGGGCCGGGCGTTCATCGACGCGGTGGAGCGCATGGCCGAGCCGGGCAGGCTCTCCCGTGGACGCAGCTATGCGCGGTCCGGGCAGGTGGTGAGCTATCGGATCGAACGCGGCGCGGTCGTCGGTGAGGTGCAGGGCAGCCAGCCGCGTCCGTTCACCGCCACAGCCACGGTGCGGCCGCTGCGGACGGAGGAAATCGAACTGCTCGTCGAACAGATCCGCTCCGCGCCGGGCATGCTGGCCCAGATCGCCTCCGGTGCCCTGCCGACCGCACTGTCGCCGCATCTGCTGCCCGACACCGCCGCGGACCTGGATTTCGGCTGCACCTGCCCCGATCCCGGCTGGCCGTGCAAACACGTCGCCGCGCTGTGCTATCTGCTCGCCGAACGACTCGACGAATACCCGCGCGATCTGCTCACGCTGCGCGGACTGTCGCTGGACACCCTCATCGGCGGGGTGGAACGTGGTAGCGGCCCCGGCGGCGACACCGACCCGTACGGGCAGGAGCTCGAGCTTCCCGCCCTACCTACGCCCGAATTCCATTCCGCTGCCGATGATCTGGATCCGGCGCCGTTGCGCCGCGCATTACGCATGCTCGCCGAAGACGAGCCGACGGCCGCGAATGGCCTGCGCACGCTGACGGCCTGCTACGCCGATCTGCGCGACGGCTGAGCGCGCTACATCCGTGGCCCTCGATCGCGAGCAGCCTGCGCTGGGTTCAGCGGCCGGAAACGGGGCATAGCCGGTCGTCGGGATCGCGACAGCTCAGGATTCGTCGATGCGATAGACCCGCTGCGCGTTCGCGCGGAACACCTGATCCAGGCATCCGGAATCGCCGACGTGCGCGGTGATCGCCGTGGCGACGGCCTGCGCGCTGCCCGCGATGGTGGTGATCGGCTTGTCCACCGGGAAATTCGAGCCCCACACCAGCCGATCGACGCCGAAACAGTCCACCGCATGCGTCAACAACGGCCCGATCCGGTCGAGCAGCTCGGGTACCGGCGTCGCGGATCCGCGCGGCGGCACCTTGTGACCGAGAATCGGCATCATCAGGCCGCTGACCTTGGCGACCACATTCGGCTGGGCCGCGACGGCCGCGATGTCCTCACGCCAGCGGAGGAAAAGCTCACGTCGGTGTCCCGGGTTGGCGCCGGTGTGCTTGCCGACCGGGCCGAAGATCCCTGCCGGTGTGCCGAGATGATCGAGCACGATGGTGACCTCGGGATAGCGCGCGGCGAGCGCGGCGACATCGGGCAGCTGATGCGAATACACCCACGCCTCGAACGACAGCTCGCGCTCTGCCAGTTCGGCGAATCCTTCGAGGAACGCGTTCGCGGTCAGATCACCCGGCGTGCCGGTGAACGAGCGGATGCCCGGGTCCGGATGGTGGGCGACCATGGTGCGGATTCCGCGCAGCAGCGATGACGCCGACGCGTGTGCGTCCAGCAGCGCCGCGAACCCCGGTGCGGCCGGATCGGCACTGGCGAGAACGGCGCCGAGCGCGGGCGTATCGACTCCGAACGGCAGGCTCGCCACCCAGCGCGTCTCGTCGGCCTTGGCCAGCGGGCCGGTGCCGGTCCATTCGACCTCGATGTGGGCGATGGTGCGCACCGTCAGCCCGGCCGTATCGGTGCGGTAGTCCGCGGGCAGATAGGGATGCATGTAAGGCGTCGGATCGCCGACGAATTCCCGGTCACGCTGCGGCGCGACCTTCATGGCGACACCTATCGGGACCGGCAGATATTTGAACAGCCGGGCCAGGCCGCTGAAATCACGCGGCGTCGACAGCGGATCCCACTGGTGGATATGCGCGTCGATGATGGGTATGTCGGTGAGATTCATGAGCTCCATCCCGTCCGCCGTTCACCCGGTCGGGGCGATTGTCACACGCGAGCCGGACCCGCATTCGCAGTACCGCCGAAACCGCGGCCGGGTCGGACATACTGGCCGCGTGGTCGACAACAATCGCGGCGCATCGGATGCGGCTCCCGATTCCAGCGAACCGAGCGGGCGGGCCGAGTCGGCGCCATCGGGCGTTCCGGCTGAAGGCAGCGGTAAGCAGCCTCATCCCGCCGGATCCGGTGACGGAGCCCGGCACGATGGGGCGACATCGCCTGCCAAGGGTGAGATCGATCGGCATCGCCACGCCGCATCGCGCCGTCCGACCGACGTGGGTCTCCGGGAACATGCGGCGGCATTGCTCCCGCTGGTCGACTCCGGGGTGCTCACCGAGGAGCAGCTGGGCGCAGTCCTCGGCGCCCTGGCCAAGCCGCCTGTCCGTCCCTCGCGCACCAGGCTGCTCGCCGAGATCGCGGCCTATGCCGGCGCCGGACTTCTGCTCGCGGGGATCGCGCTGGTGCTCGCGGCCTCGTGGGAGGACTTGGCCCGAACCGGTCGCGTCGCCATCCTCGCACTGATCTCGGTGGTGCTCACCGTCATCGCGGTCGCGGTAGCCGGCGGAACATCGGCGCTGTTCGAACGTCTCCGGGACCGGACCGATGGGACCGCCGAAGTGCCAGCAGTCAGGACCCGGCTCGCCGCCGTTCTGTTCGCGCTCACCGCCGCGTTCGTCGCCGGTACTGTCGGCTCGGCCATCGAGGACGGCAATACCGATTCGGCCTGGGTCTATGCCTGCGTCGCCGGCTTGATCGTTGCCGTGATCGGCTATCTGGCCTTGCCGGCGCTGATCGGCATACTCGCCTGCGCGGGCTTCAGCGCCGCCGCCGTGCCAGGGGTGATGACCGACCTGGTCGACCTACACGACGGTTGGCCCGGGTTCGCCGTACTGCTGCTCGGCATCGTCTGGGGTGTCCTGACCCGCCTCGGCGCCTTCGAAGAACGCTGGGCCGGCTACCTGATCGCAGTGATTCTCGCCGTCTTCGGCGCCCAATTCACCGGCGAATACGACACCATGGTCATCGCCTACTGGCTCACCGCTCTTGTCGCAGTGTTCTGCTTCGCCCTCTACCTGACCGAACGCTCCTGGGTCCTCGTTCTCGGCGGTGCCGCCGCCCTGGCCATCGCCGCGGCAGAAGCCGTGTGGGACTGGACCGACGGCTCCGTCGGCGCCGCGGGCGCGGTCTTGATCATCGGCGCCCTGGTACTCGGCACCGGCGGCTTCCTGCTCATCCGCGCCACCAGTCGGTCCGAGTAGTGCGGCAGTCGGCCGGTGATGGACACCTAGGAACTATCTGGAGCGTAGGCCCTGAGGAACGTGTCGACCGCCGCGTCCGAGATATCGCGAAGAGTGGTCTGGGCAACCTCACGGGTGCCGAGTCGGCTGTGCCGTTCGAGCGGGCCGGTGAGCAACGCGAGCAGTTGTTCGGCCGCGCGTCCCGGATCGGAGTGCCGTAGCCGTCCGTCGAGCATGTAGCGAGCCAGCCGATCGGTCAGCGCCTCGGCCAGCCGCTGCGGCACGCGCTCCAGAATCTCGGCACTCAGCTCGGGGAAGGTGACCAGCTGCGCGTAAGTCAGGCGATGCAACGCCGTCGCCCGCGGCCCAGCGCACACCCGGATCAGGCGATACGCGGCCTCGCCGAGCGCGGTGTCCGGATTCGAACCGGTGGTGCGCAACGGTTCCAGCGCGGCGAGGCACTGCGCCCCGACCGAATCCGCCGCGGCGCGCATCGTCTCCCGCAACAGTGTGGGCTTATCGGTGAGGTGGTTGTACACCGTCGGCTTGGCCACGCCCGCCTCGTCGGCGATCTCCTGAACACACGCCTGGTCATAGCCGCGGCGCGCGAAGACTTCGAATGCGACATCGAGGATTGCCCGCCGTTTATCGATGCGTCCGCGGGTGGTCGTCGATGGAGTCACGGTGGAGAGCTTATCGGGGAGTCCGCCGGATTGAACTTGCGGGTTCATTTGTTTGGTTGTACTAGTAGGTCTTGTCTTTTGAACCAGCAAGTTCAATCTGGAGGACTCATGATCGTGCACGTACTACGTTTCGGATTCCGCGATGAAGTCACCGAGCAGCAAAAGGAGCTGGTGCTGGCGACGCTGCGTCGGACCGCCGGGGTCGAATCGGTCGAATTCGCTTGCG
The DNA here is from genome assembly GCF_042754945.1 of Nocardia sp. NPDC059180. Classification (NCBI taxonomy): domain Bacteria; kingdom Bacillati; phylum Actinomycetota; class Actinomycetes; order Mycobacteriales; family Nocardiaceae; genus Nocardia; species Nocardia sp. NPDC059180. The sequence goes on along the minus strand of NZ_JBHZBU010000009.1, from coordinate 38,610 downwards.
TCGGACAGGACCTCGGTGATCCGGCATCGGGATTCACGCACGCGTACTGCGTCGGCATCGCGGACCTGGCCGCGCTGGAGCGCTACATGCACGACCCCGTGCACCTGGCGGGCGATCCGGTGATCATCCCGTATCTGGCGAAGGTGGCCATCGGTCCCGATGTCTCCGATGATTCCGATCCCGAGCTCAACGACCGGATCATGGCGCTGCATCAGCGCAAGGTGCAGATGTATCCGGAGTGGGATCGGCTCATGTCCACCATTCCGGAGGTGCGTATCGCCTGAGTCTGGTGCGACGAAGTGGGTGGGTGTATATTTTTGCTTGGACGTCCAACTATTGGACGACCGCAAATCGGGTACGCGTCGCATGCCCGCCACCGCCGACACCTGAGGACAGGATTCGCATGGTTCGTGAGCTCACCCACTTCATCGGCGGACAGCAGGTCCCCGGCACCTCCGGCCGCTTCGGTGATGTGTTCGATCCCAATATCGGCCAGGTCCAGGCCAGGGTTCCGCTGGCCTCGACCGCCGAGGTGGAGGCGGCGATCGCGAATGCCGCCGCCGCGCAGCCGGAATGGGCCGCGTTCAACCCGCAGAAGCGGGCGCGAGTCCTGATGAAATTCCTGACCCTGGTGCAGGAGGAGATGGATTCGCTTGCGGCGCTGCTGTCGAGCGAACACGGCAAAACCCTCGCCGACGCCAAGGGTGATATCCAGCGCGGCCTCGAGGTGATCGAGTTCTCGACCGGCATCCCGCACCTGCTCAAAGGTGAGTACACCGAGAGCGCGGGCACCGGCATCGACGTCTACTCGATGCGCCAGCCGCTCGGCGTCGTCGCGGGCATCACGCCGTTCAACTTCCCGGCCATGATCCCGCTGTGGAAGGCCGGGCCCGCGCTGGCCTGCGGTAACGCCTTCATCCTCAAGCCGTCCGAGCGTGATCCGTCGGTCCCGCTGCGGCTGGCCGAGCTGTTCCTCGAAGCGGGGCTGCCCGCGGGTGTGTTCAATGTCGTCAACGGCGACAAGGAAGCGGTGGACGCGATCCTGCACGATCCGCGCATCCAGGCCGTCGGCTTCGTCGGCTCCACGCCGATCGCCCACTACATCTACGAGACCGCCACCGCCAACGGCAAGCGCGCCCAGTGCTTCGGCGGCGCAAAGAACCACGCCATCGTCATGCCGGATGCCGACCTCGACGATGTCGCCGACCAGCTCATCGGTGCGGGCTACGGTTCCGCGGGTGAGCGCTGCATGGCGATCTCGGTGGCTGTGCCCGTCGGTGAGGAGACCGCCGACCGGCTCGTCGCCAAGCTCACCGAGCGCGTGCACAAGCTCAATGTCGGCCGCTCCGATGATCCGGGTGTCGATTTCGGCCCGCTGGTCAGTCGCGACGGCTTGGACCGGGTGAACAACTACGTCCAGATCGGTATCGACGAGGGCGCCGAGCTGGTGGTGGACGGCCGCGGCCTGTCCGTCGACGGCGCCGAGGACGGCTACTTCGCCGGTGCGACCCTGTTCGACAAGGTCACCCCCGAGATGCGCATCTACACCGAGGAGATTTTCGGCCCGGTGCTCACCGTCGTGCGTGCGCACGACTACGAGGAGGGCTTGCGCCTGGCCAGCGAGCACGAATTCGGCAACGGCGTCGCGATCTTCACCCGCGACGGCGACACCGCCCGTGACTTCGCCGCCCGCGTCCAGGTCGGCATGGTCGGTATCAACGTTCCGATTCCGGTGCCCATCGCCTACCACACCTTCGGTGGCTGGAAGCGGTCCGGATTCGGCGATCTGAACCAGCACGGTCCGGATTCGATCCGCTTCTACACCAAGACCAAGACCGTCACCCAGCGCTGGCCGAAGGGTCTGAAGGAGAACGCGGACCACTTCGTCATCCCGACGATGGACTGAGGCGATGTTCACCCTGAACTCCGATGAACGGGCGATCCGCGAGACAGCGCGGGATTTCGCCGACGAGTTCCTGGCCCCGCACGCGCTCGAATGGGACGAGCACATGCACTTCCCGATCGAGGTGCTGCGCAAATCCGGTTCGGTCGGCCTCGGCGGCATCTACGTCGCCGAGGACGTGGGCGGGTCGGCGCTGCGCAGGCTGGATGCGGTGCGCATCTTCGAAGAGCTGGCCACCGGCTGTCCGGCGGTCGCGGCCTATATCTCCATCCACAATATGGCCGCGTGGATGATCGACGCCTACGGTGACGATGCGCAGCGGTTCCGCTGGTTGCCCGGTATGACGTCGATGGAGATCCTCGGCAGTTATGCGCTCACCGAACCGGGCGTCGGCTCGGATGCGGCGGCGTTGACCACCAAGGCGGTCCGCGACGGCGACGACTACATCCTCAACGGCGTCAAGCAGTTCATCTCCGGCGCGGGTGCCAACGATGTGTACGTGATGATGGTGCGCACCGGAGACGAAGGGGCGCGAGGCATTTCGGCGCTCATCGTCCCCGCCGACACTCCTGGCCTGACCGTCGGTCCGAACGAGAAGAAGATGGGCTGGAAGGCGCAGCCGACCCGTCAGGTGATCCTCACCGACGCCCGCGTCCCGGTGGCCAACCGGCTCGGCGCCGAGGGTGACGGCTTCCGCATCGCCATGAACGGTCTCAACGGCGGCAGGCTCAATATCGCGGCCTGTTCGGTCGGCGGCGCGCAGGCGGCGCTGGACAAAACCGTGCCGTACCTGGCCCAGCGCCAGGCATTCGGCGCGCCGCTGTTGAAGAATCAGGCGTTGCAGTTCGACCTGGCCGATATGCGCACGCAGCTGGAGGCCGCGCGGACTCTGCTGTGGCGCGCCGCCGCCGCCCTCGACGCCGACGACGCCGACAAGGTCGAACTCTGCGCGATGGCCAAGCGGTTCGCCACCGACGCAGGCTTCGACGTCGCGAACAAGGCTCTGCAACTGCACGGTGGCTACGGTTACCTCGCCGAGTACGGTCTGGAGAAAATCGTCCGGGATCTGCGGGTGCATCAGATCCTCGAGGGCACCAACGAAATCATGCGGGTGGTCGTCGCTCGGTCGATGACCTCGACCGCCCGCGGGGCAGGAGCAGCGTGAGCCAGGAACCTGAAGTTCTGATCGATAAACGTGACGGCCTCGGCGTCATCACCCTGAACCGGCCCAAGGCCATCAACGCGCTGAATCACCCGATGGTGCTCACCATCACCGAGGCGCTGCGAGCCTGGGCCGACGATCCGCAGGTGCGCACCGTTGTGCTCACCGGTGCGGGGGAGCGCGGGTTGTGCGCGGGCGGCGATATCGTCGCCATCCACAACGATGCCAAGAACGCACAACAGGAATCGGGTGCGGTTGCCACCGGCGCCGAATCAGCGTCGGGCCGGTTCTGGCGCGACGAGTACATTCTGAACGCGCTCATCGGCCGGTTTCCCAAGCCATATGTCGCGGTGATGGACGGCATCGTCATGGGTGGTGGCGTCGGATTGTCCGGGCACGCGGGACACCGGATCGTCACCGAGCGGTCCATGATCGGCATGCCCGAGGTCGGCATCGGCTTCGTCCCGGATGTCGGTGGCACCTATCTGCTTGCGCGCACCCCCGGTGAGCTCGGCACACACGTCGCGCTCACCACCGCCCGGATGCGTGCGGGCGATGCCATCGCCGCCGGCTTCGCCGACTATTTCATTCCGTCCGAGCACATTCCGGCGTTGCTGGAGACCTTGCGCTCCGAAACCGCTGATATCGCCATCGCCAAGTTCGCCACGGCCGCACCGGAATCGGAGCTGCTGGCCCAGCGCGACTGGATCGACGTCTGCTATAGCGCCGACACCGTCGAGGAGATCGTGGATCGGTTGCGTACGCACGGCCCGCAGGCCGAGACTGCCGCGACCGAGCTGTTGTCGAAATCGCCGGTGTCGCTGAAGGTCACGTTGCGCTCGTTGCGTTCGGCCCGCGCCGCCGGCTCGCTGGAGACGGTGCTGAACGAGGAATATCGCGTCTCGATCGCCACGCTCGGTTCCCACGACCTGGTCGAGGGCATTCGCGCGCAGGTGATCGACAAGGACCGCAACCCACAGTGGTCGCCCCCCACCCTGGAAGCGGTGACCGATGCGCAGGTCGCGGCGTATTTCACCGAATTGGGTGGCCAGGAACTGGGTCTGACCGCCCCGAGTCCGGAGGGACAGCAGTGAACGAGCCTGCCCGCAAGACGATCGGCTTTCTCGGCCTCGGCCATATGGGCGAGCCCATGGCCGTCAACCTGGTGCGCGCCGGATACGACGTGCATGCCTTCGACCCGATGCCCGCCGCCCAGGAGACCGCGCGCGAGGCGGGTATCCGCCTGGCCGACACCGGCGTCGCGGCCGCTACCGATCGCGACATCGTGATCACCATGCTGACCAACGGCAAACTGGTCCGCGACGTCTACGCCGAACTGCTACCCGCCGCGCGCCCGGACACCCTGTTCATCGACTGTTCGACCATCGATGTCGCCGACGCCAAGGCAGCCGCCGAGATGGCGACCGCCGCGGGACATCGCGCCCTGGACGCCCCGGTGTCCGGTGGTGTCGCCGGCGCCGCCGCGGGCACGCTGACCTTCATGGTCGGCGGCGGCGAGGCCGATTTCGCCGAGGCGCTGCCGATCCTCGACGTCATGGGCGGCAAGGTCGTGCACTGCGGCGCTAGCGGCGTCGGCCAGGTCGCCAAGATATGCAACAACATGCTGCTCGGCATCTCGATGATCGGTTTGTCCGAGGCGTTGGTGCTGGGGGAGAAGCTGGGGCTGAGCCACCAGTCGTTCTTCGATGTGGTGTCCAAGGCGTCCGGCCAGAGCTGGTCGCTGACCAGCTACTGCCCGGTCCCCGGCCCGGTCCCGACCAGCCCGGCCAACAACGACTACGAGCCCGGATTCGCCACCGCACTCATGAACAAGGATCTCGGCCTCGCCGCGAATGCCCTGCGCACCAACGGTGTCGATGGTCAGCTCGGGCTGCTGGCCGCGGAGATCTACGAGCGGTTCAACCAGTCTGCGGCGGGTAAGGACTTCTCCGCTATCGTCACCGACGTCCGTAAACGCAGCGAGCAAGAGGGTGCATAAAGTGGGAGACTTCGAGACGATTCTGCTGGAGCGTAAGGGCCGGGTCGGCCTGATCACGCTGAACCGCCCGAAGGCGCTCAACGCGCTGAACGCGCAGGTCCTCGATGACGTCATCGCGGCACTCGACGAGCTCGAGAACGACAACGAGATCGGCGCCGTCGTCATCACCGGCTCGGAGAAGGCGTTCGCCGCGGGCGCCGACATCAAGGAAATGCAGCCCCAGTCGTACATGGACATGTTCATGAACGACTTCTTCGCCCGCTGGGACCGCCTGGCCGCGTTCCGCAAGCCCACCATCGCCGCCGTCGCCGGATATGCGCTCGGTGGCGGCTGTGAGCTGGCGATGATCTGCGACATCCTGATCGCGGCCGATACCGCCAAGTTCGGCCAGCCCGAGATCAAGCTCGGTGTCATCCCCGGTATCGGCGGTTCGCAGCGGCTGACTCGGGCGATCGGTAAGGCCAAGGCGATGGACCTGGTGCTCACCGGCCGCAATATGGACGTCGAGGAGGCCGAACGGGCCGGGCTCGTCTCGCGCATCGTGCCCGCCGCCGAACTGCTCGACACCGCGCTCGAGGTGGCCGACACCATTGCGTCCATGTCGCTGCCGGTCGCGATGATCGCCAAGGAAGCGGTGAACCGGTCCTTCGAAACCACGCTGGCCGAGGGTCTGCGGTTCGAGCGGCGGGTCTTCCACTCGCTGTTCGCCATCGAAGATCAGAAGGAAGGCATGTCCGCCTTCGTGGAGAAGCGGCAGGCGAAGTTCACCAACCGCTGATCATCGGGGTCGGGTTCAGTTCTCGGAACTGGGCGGGATGCCCGCGATCTCCATCGGTGTCGGCGCGGTCCCTCCCTCGGAGGGCCGCGCCGACCCGTCGTTGACGGTGAGCAGCCCTGCGATGGTGGCGCCGAGTCCCGCTGTCACCGCGAGGGCCGCGACGAGTTTGCGACGGCCCACCGAGCCACCGGCCAGGCTCGCCGACAGTGCCCCGGTGCGCAGCCGCGGCGCCCGTATCTCCGCGGCCGGGCGTTCGGCGGCCAGCAGGACCGCACCACGCGCCGAGACGCATTCGGGCTCGGGGTCGTAGACGATCGGCAGACCGACCAGCGTCTCGAGTTCGGCGCGAATGCTCGGATTCCGGGTACAACCGCCGAGCAACACCATCGTGTCCGGCCGCACCCCGGCCTCTTCGCCGAGCTGGCGGACGAACGAGGCCGAATGGTGAATACCCGCCGCGCACAGTTCGGCGAGATCGCTGCGGGTGACCACGGCGCGTTCGTCGGTGCCGGGGTCCATCGCGGTGACCACCCGGGCGCTACTGAGCGCTTCGCGGTGTTTGCGGATGGTCGGCTTATCGGTGAGCACCCCGCCGCGGGCCAGCTGCCAGCGCAGCAGGGCGTCGTAGCCATCGCCGCCGAGCACTGTGCTTCGCCTGCTGGCCAGGACCGAATCCGTGCGGCAGTCGATATGGGTGATGGTGAGCCCCGAACTGCCGAGGTCGTAGAGGATGGCCGTGCCGGACTCGGGCAACGCCCCGGTGAAACGAAGGTAGCGCAGCTGGGCGAGTGGCTCGTCGACGACGGTGAGGTCGCTACCGCCGGCCGCCCTGATGCTGTCGGCGTGCAGCGAACAGCGGCAGGTGACCGCGGTACGGGTGATCAATTCGTCGCGCCGGGCGGCGGCGGCCCGCATCCTGCGGATCGCCTCGAAAACTGCCTCTTCGATCCCTGCGCCGGCCCGGCGTGGTACCTGACATCGGTCGATGGGATCCAGATGGGGTTGGTCGGAATGGGTGAGCATGGCGCGCGCACCGCAGGCACCCGCCGACACCCCGAGGACCAGCACCATGGAGTCCATGGTGGACCACCCGCCCGTTCTTGCCAAGGCGATCGGCCGCGAAATTCGCTACTTGGATGCCGGAACGTTACCCGGCGGATGCCTCGGAGGAGTATTGGACCGTGTGGTTTTCACCGTTTGTGCTACTTGGGCGTTTCGCGCGGTTTGTCGTTGTGACAGCTCACGAGTCGGCCGCGCTCCAGCGGGCAGGCTCTTCGCCGGTGTCGAAGTCGCCCGCGGTATGCCGGAATTCCGCAAGCAGTTGCAGCAGCGTGTGCAGCCGGTCCGGCGGGAGGCCGGTGCGGGCGAACACCTCGCCGTTGAGCCTTTCGGTGGCCTTGGCGACGACTTCCCTTCCCGCATCGGTGATTTCGATGAGGGTGGCACGGCGGTCGCTGGGATGCGGTACCCGCACCACCAATCCCGCGGCCTCCAGCCGGTCGACGGTATTGGTGACGCTGGTCGGATGCACCTGCAGCCTGGCACTGGCCTTGGCCATCGGCAGTGCGCCGGTTTTGCTGAAACTCAGCAGCATGAGCAGTTCATAGCGGGAGAACGTCAACCCGGTGGGCTTCAATGCCTCGTCGACCCGTGACATCACGATCTGCTGCGCCCGCACCAGCGACGTCACCGCAGCCATCCCGTCGGCCACCGCGCCCCAGCCGTGGCCGACCCACTGACGGTGGGCCTCCTGGATCGGGTCGAGCGGTAGCGGACGTGACCTGGACATGGATCCGATCATTCCATGTGCCCGCTCCTGGGCTGCCGCGCCGCGGCCCGCGCATTGCGATCACGGTGATCGTAACCCTGGGCGAGTCGGGCCGCGGCGGGCACTATCGGTAGGCGAGGCGGGCGTGGCTGAGTGGTTCAGGCAACGGTCTGCAAAGCCGTCCACGCGGGTTCGATTCCCGCCGCTCGCTCCACGTGTCGGGGTGCGTCGCCTCGGTGCCTCGCTCGGTTGGCGTCACTGCCGGGCGAGGCACCGGGTTCGGCCTCGTCGGCGGTCCGGGAATTCCCTCAGCGCAGGCCTGAGAAGTCGCGCGGCACAACGTGATTGCGGTCGGCGAAAGTCCCGAGCGTGTAGTCCGGGAAGAGTCCGAAGTATTCGCCGCGCGTCAGCGTGCTCCATCGGCGGGCCTGCTCGGTGCGGGTCTTGTAGAAATTCAGCATGTACCCGCCCTCGTAGATCCGGGCCAGGCTGTAGCCGCCTGGGTACTCCTTCACCGCTGCCACCTCCAGGAATTCGACCGCACAGGCCGCGTCGGGCCGGGTGCGCCGGTTGCGGTGGGTGTGTCCGCTGTGGTGCAGGAAAACCCCCGGCGAGCGCTCGTACAGCGCTTGCAGCTCGGCGCTGTCGCGGCGGTTCAGCACGAATCCCGGACCCGCGGTGTTGGTCAATCCCGATTCCACGGTGACCGGATGATGGCCGAACACGAGCGTCGGGCGGTCGGGTTCGTCGCGAAGGGTCTCGCGCACCCGGTCCAATTGCGGGCGTTCGATCGTGCCGCCTGAACCGTCGAGTTCGCTGGTGTCCAGCCCGATCAGCCGCAGGCCGCCCAGATCGTGTTCCACCGGCTGTTGTCGGGGGCCGAACTCTTGTGCCCAGCAATCGAAATGAGCATTATCCGCGCCGGGCACGGCAGGGCAGTCACGGTAGTCGGTCCCGGTGTGCGGGCGATCGTGGTTGCCGCGCACCGCGAGATAGTCGGCGCTCGCGGTGCCCCACGCGTCGAGATGCGCACGTACGCCACGGGTTTCGGCCGGGGTGGCCTCGCTGGTGAGATCTCCGGCCAGCAGCAGGATCCCGGCGTCACGATCCGGTCGGCGCAGATCGTCGAGCATGGCCGTGAGCATCACTTCCGGATACGGCGGCAGCCCGGGCTCCTGGCGGAATCCGGGCGGCAGATCCCCGACGACGAGGCCGCTGACATCCTCGCCGTAGTGCACGTCATTGGCGAGTGCGACGGTGCGCAGTAGCCGACCCGGCGGCGGGACCAGCGTAGTGAATTCGCCGAGCAACTCTGGACTGTCGGGCAGATGCGTGATCAGCGACGGCGCGGGTTGCGCGCGCACGCCTTGTGACCAGGCTTCGAAACGGTAGCGCCGGCCCGGCTCCAAGCCGTCGACCTGCGCGTAATGAAAGGGTGTTCGGGCACCGGAGGCCCACACCTGAATCGGTGCGCGTGGACTGTCGGCCGGAATCAGCCGGACTTCGCCGTCGGTGGCCACGGGTAGCAGTCGCCCGGCGGCGTCCGGGGTGCGCGTGGTCCAGGTCAGCACGGCGGACCGATCGGTGGCGGTGACGACCTCCAGATCGCACGCGATGATCGGATTCGACTGGGCCAGAACCGAACCCGGCCGCACTGCGCCCACAGCGGGCAACAGTGCGGCCAGGCCGATAGCACCGAGAATCGTGCGGCGCGAAGGTCCGCAACAGCTCATGTGCGGCAGCGGATCAGTTCTCGGAAGAGTCGTCCGAGCAGATCTTCCACGTGCCGTCTTCCTTGGCGAGGGTCTCATCCGACTCGCTGTCGGTGTCGGTGTCGTCGTCCATGCCGGGGATCGTGATCTTGAACGTGCCGGTGACGTGTGCCTTCGCCTTGTCGCCGGTGATCACCACATTCTCGACCTTGTCGATATCGATCGAGAAGGACGCCTTGTCCATCATGTCCTTCTCGCTCTGCGGTGCCTTGTCGATCTCGGCCCGGTCGGCCGAGCAGGACAGTTCGGCCGCGGCGAGGATGCCGTCGTTCTCGAGAGTGTCGTAGAACTCGCGGATCGCGTTCTCGATCTGCTTCTCATCCGATGCCAGCGGCGTCTTGCCCTGCATCGTCAGCACCACTCCGGTGGTGATACCGCCGATCACCACGAGCGCGAGCACCACGAGACCGATGATGAGTCCGGTCTTCTTCTTCGGCGGCTGCTGCGGCGGGTAGCCGCCGGGCTGCTGGAATCCGCCGGGCGGCGGGTACTGGCCCGGCTGCTGCCCGTACTGGGGCTGCTGGCCGTAAGGCGGCGGCTGCTGTCCGTACGGCTGCTGCCCGTACGGCTGCTGACCCTGCGGCGGCTGCTGGCCGTAGGGCGGCTGCTGCCCATGCGGCGGCTGGCCTGCTGGTGGGTAGGTCATGTGGGTTCGTCCTCCGTATCCCCCGGGTGTGCCTGGAACATTACGACACCTGATGGCTGCTGTGCGCGTCCGGCTCGATGACTGTAGGCGGGCCTTGGTCCGGCGCCGCCAGCGCTGGGAAGCATCCGTTCCCGTTCCGATGTCAGGGTATTCGGGCGTTCGAGCCGGTGCCGGGCGTGAGCCAGGAAAGCTGGAGGTAGTTATGGTCAGACGCGGTATTCATCTGTGCGGCAGTGTGCCATCGGATGGCCCCGAAGCCGTTTTTCGTCAGGTGTCCGCGCGCCTCGGTGGCCGAGTTGCCCGAATGCCCGACGGTGAAACCGGCATTCGTGACAATTGGGTGGTGTGGCAGCTGCCCAGGCTCCAGGCGCACCCCGATCTGGTGACGGTGCCGCCGCCGAGCCCGGAATACGGTCCGAGTGAGCGTGTGCAGCCTCGTGCGGGTGTCGATCCGTTGTCGATCGATTTCGGCCCGCTCGGCTATGCCGAGGCCGCGGTGGCGTCCTGGAAGGTCTTTGATCGGCTGCGGGCCGAGGGGTTGATCGATGCCGGCATCCGGTTCCAGGTGAGCCTGCCATCGCCGATCGCAGTGATCGGCGCCTTCATGGCCGGCCCGCAGGCCGAGCTCGAACGGCGCTACGAGGCTGCGCTGCTCGGCGAGCTGGACGCAATACTGGCCGAGGTCCCGGCGCGCGATCTGGCGGTGCAGTGGGATGCGGCCGTCGAGTTCGCCCTCTTCGAAGGCGTGTTCCCGTCCTGGTTCGGCTCCGGGTACACGCAGGTGCTCTCCGGCGTCACCGAGCGGCTCGTCCGCCTGGGTAATGCCGTGCCCGCCGGTGTCGAGCTCGGCTACCACCTCTGCTACGGCGATTTCGGGCACCGGCACTTCGTCGAGCCTTCCGATACCTCGACACTGGTCGCGGTCGCGAATGCCATCGCCGCGGGTGTGACGCGGCCGGTCGAGTGGATCCATCTTCCGGTGCCGCGTGGTCGCGCCGATGTCGAATACTTCGCGCCGATGGCTGATCTTGCCCTCGCGCCGTACACCGCGCTCTACCTCGGCCTGGTGCACGCTACGGACGGGTTCGCCGGCGGCAGACGCCGGATCGAGGCCGCCGAGGCAGTCGTCTCCCATTTCGGTATCGCCACTGAATGCGGTTTCGGCAGACGACCGGTCGAGCAGATCCCGCGGCTACTGGATCTGCATGCTCGACTGGCAGATTCACTGGACTGACCGAAAAAGCCCCCGACCGGCAAATGCTGGTCGGGGGCCTTTCGTATGCGTGCCCTCGGCAGGAATCGAACCTGCGGCCTTCTGCTCCGGAGGCAGACGCTCTATCCCCTGAGCTACGAGGGCGGGGATGGGGCCGGTCGGGGCCGGGAGGGCCGTCCGATCGGGCTGGGAAAGCGTATCGCATCCGGGGCCGTTGGCCAAAAAGTGGTTCAGTTCAGTGGCAGCGGGGTGGCGCCCCTGGTGGCGAGCATGCCGGTCATCAGGCGGGACTCACCCTGCTGGGTCTGATCCATATTGCTCGCCAGGGTCCGCACGGCCGTGGTGTCGGCGTAGGTGGCGGCGTACTGGATCATCGGCAGCCCGCCTTGATGATGGCGCAGCATCAGTTGCAGGAACAGCACATCCAATGCGGTGCCCTCGGCCCGGCGCAATGCGGTGAGGTCCTCGGGGCTCGCCATACCGGGCATCTCGCGCACCGGGCCGTCCATCGTATGGCCCGATGCGGCGCCGGCGTGGTCGTGGCCGCCGCCGTGTTCGGTCATCCAGCCCATATAGCCGTCGACGCCGCGCGCGGGCTCACCCCACAGCTGCAACCAGCCCTGCATCCGCCCGACCTGGTTCTGCTGGGTGGTGAGGATGTCGTAGGCCAGGCGCCGCACGTCCTGATCGGTGGATCGGATCAACGCGACACCGGCCATTTCGACGGCCTGCGCGTGGTGGGCCGACATGTCCTGGCTGAATCCGACGTCGACCGGGCTCGGTGACGGTTCGGAGTCACGATCCAGCGGGAGCCGGGCCAGCACCCCGATGGCGAAACCGAGCACGATCGCCCCGATGACGCCGAGCACCAGCAGCGCGGTCCGTTGTCGGCGCACCTGCGCGGAGAAACTCGGGTCGTCATCCGGCTCGGTGTCGTCGGCTTCCGCCGAATCCTTCGCGGCGTCGATAGATACCGCCGCGCCGGGTTCATCTGCGGTGTCGGTCGCGGGGCCGTTGTCCGGCTCACCGGAAGCAGCCTCGGTGCCGGTCGCCTCGGAGTCCTTCGATCCCATCTACTGACCCGCGCCCGCGCCGGGCTGCGTGCCCGCGGGAGCAGGCGCAACCGGCGCACCGCCCTGCGCCCCACCGGGCACCGGCGCACCACCCGGCATACCGGGCAGGCCGGGGATACCGGGGACGCCAGGAACACCGGGCAACCCGCCCGGCATACCGCCGCCGAGCTCGCTCTGATCCGGCGTGATGCCGCCACCGTCCATCGGCACCGCGTCGGGGCCGGGGGGAGTGGGGTCGAACGGCGGCGGGTTCTCGGTGTCGAAGACGATCGTCGAGCAGTCCGCGCCGACCTCGGGGTAGGCGTAAGAGTTCAGCCGCAGCGCGGTGATGAACTGGCCGACGCGCTTGTCCTCGGCGCTGTCGAGCTTGAGCTGGTGGCCCCACGACTGCATCGCGACGGCCGTGTCCTGGCCGGGGTAGGGCGACATCATCGTGTACTGCTCGCCCTTGACCTTGCTCGCGAGCATCTCGATACCCGAGGCGTCGACCTTGTCCGGGTTGTAGGTGATCCAGATCGCGCCGTGCTCGAGCGAATGCACGGCGTTCTCCACCCGGATCGGCTTGTCGTAGACGACGCCGGTACAGGTGGCCCACGAGCTGTCGTGCGGTCCACCGAAGGGCGGACTCTGGTCGTAGGCCACGCGCTGATCCGGGCCGATGTGCAGGCCTGCCGGGTACTCCTTCTTCACCACGCCCTCGATATCGAGGGACGGGTCTTGTTTGTCGGCGCTGGGCGTGAACTTCTCCAGTTCCGCCGCCTCCTGGTACTTCGGTACCAGGTTGTAGGCCAGGGCGCCGATGAGTGCGACGATCACCGCGGCCGCACCGATGGCGAGCCAGGGAATCTGGCGCTGACGTGTACCTTTACCCTTGCCGGTGCCCTTTTTCCGGCCGGGCCCCGCCTTTCCGGCGGCCTTGACGGCCTTGGCCGATGTGGCGCTGGTCTTGCTCGGCATCGCTGATCGTGCTCTTTCGACGTGGTGGACGGTCCTTCGCGCGGTGTCCGCGTGAGCGCGAACACGTGGTGCCCACTCGTGGTGCACACCTGCCCAGACCATAGGATAGAGACTCGTGACTCCAGCTGACCTTGCAGATCTCCTTCACGCGACCGCGGCGAAGGTGCTTGTCGAACGTGGACTGGACCCGGCGGTCCTGCCCGACGAGGTCACGGTGGAGCGTCCCCGCAATCCGGAACACGGCGACTATGCCACGAATCTGGCCATGCGTGTCGCGAAGAAGGCCGGAGCCAATCCTCGGGAACTGGCGACATGGCTGGCCGAGGCGCTCGACGCCACCGACGCTGTCGCCGCGGCCGAGGTCGCGGGACCCGGCTTCCTTAACATCCGGCTCGCCGCCTCCGCCCAGGGCGCCATTCTCGAGCAGGTGCGTTCGGCGGGCGCCGCGTACGGCACCGCCGAGACCCTGTCGGGCACCAAGATCAACCTCGAGTTCGTCTCCGCCAACCCCACTGGCCCGGTGCACCTGGGCGGCACCCGCTGGGCGGCCGTCGGTGACGCGCTCGGCCGCATCCTGGACGCGCAGGGCGCCGATGTGGTGCGCGAGTACTACTTCAACGACCACGGTGCGCAGATCGACCGCTTCGCCGAATCCCTGGTCGCGGCCGCCACGGGCGCCCCGACCCCGGAGAAGGGCTACGCAGGCGCCTACATCGGTGAGATCGCCGACAAGATCGTCGCCGAGCACCCCGGTGTGCTCGAGATCGAGCCCGATGCCCGGCTGGAGCGCTTCCGCGCCGAGGGTGTGGAGCTGATGTTCGCCCACATCAAGAAGACGCTGCACGATTTCGGCACCGACTTCGATGTGTACTTCAACGAGAGCTCGCTGTTCGCCTCGGGCGCGGTCGACGAAGCGGTGAACACGCTCAAGAATTCCGGCGACCTGTACGAGAAGGACGGCGCCTGGTGGATCGCCAGCTCCGAGTACGGCGACGATCAGGACCGCGTCGTCATCAAGAGCGACGGCAACGCCGCCTACATCGCCGGTGACATCGCCTACTTTCAGAACAAGCGCTCGCGCGGCTTCGACCTGTGCATCTACATGCTCGGCGCCGACCATCACGGCTACATCGGCCGGTTGAAGGCCGCCGCCGCCGCGTTCGGTGACGATCCGGCCACCGTCGAGGTGCTCATCGGCCAGATGGTCAACCTGCTGCGCGACGGCGTCGCGGTCCGGATGAGCAAGCGGGCAGGCACCGTCGTCACCCTCGACGACCTGGTCGAGGCCATCGGCGTGGACGCCGCGCGCTACTCGCTGGTGCGCAGCTCGGCGAATTCGAGCCTGGACATCGACCTGGACCTGTGGACGAAACAGGACAGCGTCAACCCGGTCTACTACGTGCAGTACGCCCACGCCCGCGCCGCCTCCATCGGCCGCAATGCCGCCGAATTCCCGGAGTACGGCACCGTCGAACCGGACTTCGCGCTGCTCACCGCCGACGAAGAAGGTGCGCTCATCCGCACCATCGGTGAGTTCCCCCGGGTCGTCGCCGGCGCCGCGAGCCTGCGCGAGCCGCATCGGATCGCCCGCTACCTGGAGGAGCTGGCCGGGGCGTACCACCCGTTCCAGACCAACAAGTCCCTGCGCGTCCTGCCGCTGGGCGACGAGCCGGTCTCGCCGACCAACGTCGCCCGCCTCGCGTTGGTGAACGCCACCAAGCAGGTGCTGGCCAACGGCCTGGCCCTGCTCGGTGTCTCCGCACCGGAGCGCATGTGAACACGCGGCACCAGGCATCGAACGCACCGGCTATGGAGGAAAACAAGTGAGCGCCCATCCAGCCGGACCCCGGCACGCCGAAATCCCGCACGCCCCGAATCTGCCGGAGCGCCCGGCCGACCCGAAGCAGCTCATCGAGCTGCCCGCGCACGTGTGGCCGCGCAACGCCACCCGCGGCGAGGACGGTGTGGTGCGACTGGCCGGTATCCCGGTGACCGAACTCGCGGCCGAATTCGGTACGCCGCTGTTCGTCATCGACGAGGACGACTTCCGTTCCCGCTGCCGCGACATGGTGCGTGCCTTCGGTTCGAATGCCCGGGTGCACTACGCCTCCAAGGCGTTCCTGTGCGGTGAGATCGCCCGCTGGATTCGCGACGAGGGCCTGTCGCTGGATGTGTGTTCCGGTGGTGAACTCGCGGTAGCGCTCAACGGCGGATTCCCGGCCGAGCGGATCGCCTTGCACGGCAACAACAAGTCCGTCGCCGAGCTGGAGAAGGCGGTCGAGGTCGGTGTCGGGCACGTGGTGGTCGACTCGCTGATCGAGATCGAACGGCTCGAGGCCGTGGCCGGGCGCGCAGGTGTGGTGCAGGACGTGCTTGTCCGCGTCACCGTCGGTGTGGAAGCGCATACCCACGAATACATTTCGACCGCGCACGAGGACCAGAAGTTCGGGTTCTCCATCGCAGGCGGCGACGCCATGCAGGCGCTGGCCCGGGTCTTCGAGGCCGACAACCTGCGCTTGGTCGGTCTGCACAGCCATATCGGCTCGCAGATCTTCGAGATCGACGGTTTCGAGATCGCCGCGCGCCGCATGCTCGGCCTGCTGCGCGATGCGGTCGACAAGTTCGGCGCCGAACGTACCGCGCAGATCGCCATCCTGGATCTCGGTGGTGGACTCGGCATCTCCTATCTGGAGGCCGACAGCCCGCCGCCGCTGGACGAATTCGCCGCCAAGCTGCGCAAGCTCGTCGCACAGGAGGCCGAGCGTGCCGGTCTGCCGGAGCCGATCATCGCGGTGGAACCCGGACGCGCGATCGCCGGACCCGGCACGGTCACTCTCTACGAGGTCGGCACCACCAAGGATGTCTCCCTCGACGGCGGCCTGCGTCGCCGTTACGTCAGCGTCGACGGCGGGATGAGCGACAACATCCGGCCCGCGCTGTATCAGGCCGACTACGACTGCCGTCTGGTCTCCCGCGCCTCCGATGCCGCGCCCGTTGTCGCTCGGGTCGTCGGAAAGCATTGCGAGAGTGGGGATATCGTCATCAGGGACACTTGGATGCAGGCCGACGCCGGTCCGGGTGATCTGGTCGCGGTGGCCGCGACCGGTGCGTACTGCTACTCGATGTCGAGTCGGTACAACATGCTGACCAGGCCCGCGGTCGTCGCCGTGCGTGATGGGAAGGCGCGGCTGCTGCTGCGCCGCGAAACCGTTGCGGACCTGATCAGCCTGGAGGTCTGATGAACGACCTCAGGGGCAATGCCAGAAAAGAAGGAGCATCATGACCGAGGCGACTGACGCCGGCGCGGCTGTGGCTGCGAAGAACGGCACCTGGGGCACCGATCGTCCGATCGGGGTCGCGGTCCTCGGCATGGGCAATGTCGGGACCGAGGTGGTGCGCATCCTGCGTGAGCACACCGCCGATCTGGAATCGCGGGTCGGTGCGCCGGTGGTGCTGCGCGGGGTCGCGGTGCGCAATACCGCCGACCGTGGCATCCCCGATGAGCTGCTCACCACTGACGCCGACGCGCTCGTCGCGCGCGACGACGTCGATCTGGTGGTCGAGGTCATCGGCGGTATCGATCCGCCGCGCAGGCTGATCCTGGCCGCGCTCAACGCGGGCAAGTCCGTGGTGACCGCCAACAAGGCCCTACTGGCCGACTACACCGGCGAACTCGCCGCCGCCGCCGAACGCAGCCGCGCCGACCTCTACTTCGAGGCCGCAGTGGCCGGCGCCATCCCGGTGGTGCGCCCGCTCATCCAGTCGCTGGCCGGTGACCGGGTCAACCGGGTGGTCGGCATCGTCAACGGCACCACCAACTTCATCCTCTCCGCGATGGACGAGACCGGCGCCGACTATCACGACACCCTCGCCGAGGCGACCCGTCTCGGCTACGCCGAGGCCGACCCGACCGCCGATGTCGAGGGCTACGACGCCGCCGCCAAGGCCGCGATCCTGGCTTCGCTCGCCTTCCACACCCGGGTCACCGCCGCCGACGTCTACCGCGAGGGCATCTCCCGGATCACCTCCGAGGACCTGGAGACCGCCTCCGCGGTCGGCTGCACGGTGAAACTGCTCGCCATCTGCGAGCGGGTACCGGCAGGCCCCGGCGAGCCCGGACCCGAGGACGGCGGCAAGGAGCGGGTCTCGGTTCGCGTCTACCCGGCGCTCATCCCGCGCGAGCATCCGCTGGCCGCGGTGAACGGCGCCTTCAACGCGGTGGTCGTCGAGGCCGAGAACGCGGGCAGGCTGATGTTCTACGGCCAGGGTGCCGGTGGCGCCCCGACCGCGTCGGCGGTGCTCGGCGATCTGGTGATGGCGGCCCGCAACAAGTTCTATGGTGGCCGGGCTCCGGGCGAATCGGTTTATGCTGAGCTACCGATCGCGCCGATCGGTGACACACCCACCCGCTACCACGTGAACCTGCAGGTCGCCGACCGTGCGGGTGTGCTGCAGGCGGTCGCGGGTGAGTTCGCCGAACACGGGGTGAGCATCTCCACCGTCCGCCAGGAAGGCCACGGCGAAGGTGCGCGCCTCGTCGTCGTCACCCACCATGCGACGGAGTCGGCGCTCGCGGATACTGTGTCCGCGCTGGCGGAATTGCCGTCCGTCACCTCTGTGACCAGTGTTCTTAGATTGGAAGGCACCGAAGAATGAGTTCCACAGGCGCGGGAGTGGCCCACCAGACCGGAGTGCACTCCCGGTGGCCGGGTCTGATCACTGCCTACCGCGATCGGCTCGCGGTCGGTGCCGACTGGGAGCCGGTCACCCTCTTCGAGGGCGGCACCCCGCTGGTGCCCGCGACGCATCTGTCCGAGCTGACCGGTTGCGAGGTGTACCTCAAGGTCGAGGGCCTGAACCCGACCGGTTCGTTCAAGGACCGTGGCATGACCATGGCCATCACCGATGCCAAGTACCGCGGCCAGAAGGCCGTGCTGTGTGCCTCCACCGGCAACACCTCGGCGTCGGCCGCGGCCTACGCCACCAGGGCGGGCATGAGCTGTGCGGTGCTGATTCCCGAGGGCAAGATCGCGATGGGCAAGCTCGCCCAGGCCGTCATGCTCGGCGCGAAGGTCATCCAGGTGCAGGGCAACTTCGACGACTGCCTCGAGCTCGCCCGCAAGGTGACCTCGGAGTTCCCCGAGATCGGCCTGGTCAACTCGGTGAACCCGGCCCGTATCGAGGGCCAGAAGACCGCGTCGTTCGAGATCTGCGATGTGCTCGGCAAGGCACCGGACGTGCACGTGCTGCCGGTGGGCAACGCGGGCAACATCACCGCCTACTGGCGCGGTTACCGCGAGTACCACGCCGACGGTGTCACCACCTCGCTGCCGCGCATGCTCGGCGTGCAGGCCGCCGGTGCCGCCCCGCTGGTGAACGGTGCCCCGGTGAAGGATCCGGAGACCATCGCGACCGCGATCCGGATCGGCGCCCCGGCGTCCTGGAACAGCGCGGTCGAGGCCAAGGAGCAGTCCGGTGGCGCCTTCCGCGCGGCCACCGACGAAGAGATCCTTGCGGCCTACCGTCTGGTCGCCGCGACCGAGGGCGTGTTCGTCGAACCCGCGTCGGCGGCAAGCGTCGCGGGTCTGCTCGCCGCGCGCGACGAGGGCTGGCTCGACTCCGGCCTGACCGTCGTATGCACCGTGACCGGTAACGGCCTGAAGGATCCCGACACCGCGCTGCTGGGAATGCCGCAGGTCCAGGCGATTCCGGTCGACCCGGTCGCGGTCGCCACCGAACTCGAGCTGGCCTGAGTGACCGCGCGCGAGAGCCAGGTGATGACGCGGACGCTGCCCGCCGGTCTGTCGGTGACCGCGCGGGTACCCGCGTCCAGCGCCAACCTCGGCCCCGGATTCGATTCGCTCGGTATGGCATTGGGTATCTACGACGAGATCGAGGTACGCACCACCGATACCGGCCTCACCATCCGGGTCGAGGGTGAGGGCGCCGACGATGTGCCCTGGGGCCCTTCGCATCTGGTGGTGCGCGCGATCGAACGCGGACTCGAGTCGGCCGGAGTGTGGGCCGACGGCCTCGATGTGGTGTGCCGCAACGTGATTCCGCATTCGCGCGGTCTCGGATCGTCGGCGTCGGCGGTCGTCGGTGGGTTGGCCGCCGGCTGCGGCCTCGCCACGAAATTCGATCCCGAACTGACCGTCGATACCGATCGGCTGGTGCAGTTGGCCTCGGAATTCGAAGGTCATCCCGACAATGCGGCGGCCAGTGTGCTCGGCGGCATCGTGGTGTCCTGGTCGGAGACCGACCGTCCGGCCGACGCCGGACTCGATGGCGCCCAGGTGGAGCACCATAACCGGGCCTATCACGCGGTCCGGCTGAACCCGCATCCCGCGCTGCGTCCGGTGGTGCTGATCCCGCAGGACCGGTCCTCGACCGCGCACACCCGCGGCCTGCTGCCCGAGGTGGTGCCGCACGGCGACGCGGCGTTCAACGTCAGCCGGGCCGCCCTGGCCGTTGTGGCCCTGACCGAGCGTCCCGACCTGCTGATGCCCGCCACCGCCGACCGCCTGCACCAGGCGCAGCGCGCGCCCGCGCTACCGCTGACCACCACCTGGATCGCCCGGTTGCGGGCCGCGGGCATCGCCGCGACGGTGTCCGGCGCGGGCCCGACCGTGCTGGCCCTCACCACCTCGGAATTCCCCTCCGAGCTGCGTGAACTTGCCATCGCCGACGGCCTGCGGGTGGTCGAGCCCGGACTCGCCGAAGGCGTCGGCGTCCGCTGACGGCGAGTCCGCCTTGCCGAGCCTCACAGTTGCCAGCTATCCTGGGCAGGTCCGTACATCGTGCGCGTCAGACGCCGGTGCTTCATCAGGGCAATCGCTCCAGCAGGCTCCAGGCTCGAGCCTCCAGGCCATGGGGGTGTTGCGGAGCTACGCAACTGGAATGATCTCTCCCACCTTTTTCATGATCGGTGGCGAAGCCTCCGACTCCGACGGAGCAGGCGATACGGCTACACATCCGTGCCCGGCACAGCGACCGGTCTGCGGAACGAACCCTCGATACAGCACACGGCCCATCGAGGGAAGGAAAGGATCTCCGTGACAGATACGGACCTGCTCGCGACACCCGGGGTGGATTCCAACCCGCAGCCCTCGGGAGACCGCGATAGTGACTCCGGACAGATTTCGAAGATGAGCGAACAAACCGACGTCGCACGATCGGGGCTGACTGGAATGTTGTTGCCGCAGTTGCGCGCACTCGCGGGGGAGCTCGGTATCCGAGGAACCTCCGGTATGCGTAAGGGCGATCTTATCGCCGCCATCAAGGAAAATCAGGCCGGTAAAGCGGCGCCCGCGGACAAGCCGGCGCGTGGATCGGCCAAGTCCGCCACCAAGACCGAGGCGAAGAACGCCGCCACCGATGCCGCCCCGGCCCGCGCCGAGCAGCCGACTCTCGACGTCGCGCCCGCGCCCGCCGCTGAGGAATCTGCCGCCCCCGTCAAGGCCGCAGTGGCCCAGGCCGAGCAGGCCCCGGCCGGCGACGCCGCCAAGGACGCGCGCGCCAAAGACCAGACTTCCAAGAAGAATTCCGCCGACAACGCTGCCGGCGACAAGGCCGCGCCCGTCGCTGAGAACGCCGACGAGTCCGGTCGTGAGCAGGGTCAGCGTGGCCGTGGCAGGCAGCGCCGTGGCCGCGATCAGGCTCGCGGCGGTGCGAGTGGCGGCGGCGACACCGCCACCGAGACCCGCACCGACGAGTCCAAGCCGGAAGGTGACGGCGGCGAACGTCGTCGTGATCGTGGCCAGCAGTCGGGCCAGTCCGGTGACCGCGGTCAGACCGCCGGTGGCCGTGACGGAAACCGCGGTGGCGATAACCGTGGCGGCGATAACCGTGGCGGCGATAACCGTGGCGGCGATAACCGTGGTGGCGATCGCGGCGGTGACAACCGCGGCGGCGACGACGAGGAAGGCGGACGCGGTCGGCGCGGACGCCGGTTCCGCGAGCGTCGGCGCACCCGCGATCGTGACGGCAGCGGCGGCGGTGAGGCGCGTGAGCTCGAGATCCGCGAGGACGATGTCCTGCAGCCGGTCGCGGGCATTCTCGACGTCCTCGACAACTACGCGTTCGTGCGCACCTCCGGCTACCTGGCCGGACCGAACGATGTCTACGTCTCGATGAACCTGGTCCGCAAGAACGGCCTACGCCGTGGTGATGCCATCACCGGTGCGGTGCGCGCCCCGCGCGACGGTGAGCAGTCGAATCAGCGGCAGAAGTTCGATCCGCTGGTCCGTTTGGACACCGTCAACGGCGGTGATGTGGACGCGGCCAAGCGTCGCCCCGATTTCAACAAGCTGACCCCGCTCTACCCGAATCAGCGGCTGCGCCTGGAAACTCAGCAGAACAAGCTGACCACCAGGGTGATCGATCTGATCATGCCGATCGGTAAGGGCCAGCGCGCGCTGATCGTGTCCCCGCCCAAGGCCGGTAAGACCACGATCATGCAGGACATCGCCAACGCGATCGCGGTCAACAACCCCGAGGTCTACCTGATGGTGGTCCTGGTCGACGAGCGGCCCGAAGAGGTCACCGATATGCAGCGTTCGGTCAAGGGTGAGGTCATCGCCTCCACCTTCGACCGGCCGCCTGCCGATCACACCTCGGTCGCCGAGCTGGCGATCGAGCGGGCCAAGCGTCTGGTCGAGATGGGCAAGGACGTCGTCGTGCTGCTCGACTCGATCACCCGGCTCGGTCGCGCATACAACAACTCCTCGCCGGCTTCGGGCCGAATCCTTTCCGGTGGTGTGGATTCCACCGCGCTGTACCCGCCCAAGCGGTTCCTCGGCGCGGCCCGCAACATCGAGAACGGTGGCTCGCTGACGATCATCGCCACCGCCATGGTGGAGACCGGCTCGACCGGTGACACGGTGATCTTCGAGGAGTTCAAGGGCACCGGTAACGCCGAGCTCAAGCTGGACCGCAAGATCGCGGAACGGCGGGTGTTCCCTGCGGTGGATGTCGCTCCGTCCGGTACCCGTAAGGACGAACTACTGCTGAGCCCAGACGAAGCCGCGGTGCTGCACAAGCTGCGTCGCGTACTGTCCGGTCTGGACTCGCATCAGGCGATCGACCTGCTCATCGATCGTCTGAAGAAGAGCAAGAACAACCTGGAGTTCCTCATGCAGGTCTCCAAGACCGCGCCTGGTGCGCTCGACGAGTGATTCGCCGAACCGCCGCGCGGCGGTGAGCACGGCCTCGAGGGCTCCACTTCGGTGGGGCCCTCGAGCCGTTTCCGGGGCCGCACGCGAGCTGCGCGGCGCCCGGTCGGATGCCGGGGAGAAGAAGGCGACGCCGATCGCGGCGGCTCCCGCGATCAGAAAAGCGAGAATCAGTGCGGCGCCACCGAACGAGGTGCGCCGCGACGCCGCGGTGAGCGCGGTGTCGGAGGCCGGTGTGTGTCGTCGCTGCGTGTCCACGGGGTAGTCGGGTGCGGTCTCGGTCTCCGGTACGAATCCCGATTCCGCGGTCCGTTCCGGATTCGCCGAGGGCGGAGAGTCCGTACCACCCGGCGCGGCGAACCATCCCGCCACGACAGCCACGATCAGTGTGACCAGCACCGCGAGGGCCACACGGTTGTTCACTCGGCTGTTCAAAGGATTCTCCTTTCCATGTCTCGGCACGCCGACGTGCATCGGATTCCAACACTATGAACGGAGCTGTTCGTATTCTTGAGTAGCCGACTACCCGACTTCAGGGTTCCTCGAGTGCGGCTCGTGCGCGTCCCCCCAGTTCCTGGGGCGATAGCAAAGGGGGATTACTCGCCACGGGAACATCCCACCGTCCGGGGGCGTTCGATCGAGGTAGCGGTGACTCTGGCATACTGGATCGCCGTGCGTCCGCGCTGTTCGCGGACAATCCCGCCTAGTCGGCTCCGGTTCACGTTCGACGCTTCCCGCGCGAGCGACCCGGCGCCATTTTCGAGAGGACACCCATGAAGGCAGGAATCCACCCGACCTACGTCGACACCACCGTCGTCTGCGGTTGCGGAAACACCTTCCAGACCCGCTCCACCAAGGAATCCGGTCATATCACCGTCGAGGTCTGCTCGCAGTGCCACCCGTTCTACACCGGCAAGCAGAAGATCCTGGACACCGGCGGCCGCGTGGCCCGCTTCGAGGCCCGCTACGGCAAGCGTGCCGCGAAGAACGCCGAATCGAAGTAGCTTCCTCGCCGACGCCCGGTCCTGCACAGCAGGCCGGGCGTCGGCGCTTTTCTCGGTCCGACCACGAAACGAAGAGCACGAGAGGACGCCACCGTGACCCAGCCGTCCGCGATCGACGACATCCTGGCCGAGTACGCGGGCTTGGAGACCCAGCTCGCCGATCCGGCGCTGCACAACGACGCAGGCGCTGCCCGCCGCGTCGGTAAGCGGTTTGCCGAGCTCGCACCCGTGATGAGCACCTACCGGAAGCTGACGAGCGCGCGTGAGGACCTGGCCGCCGCCCGCGAGCTCGCCGCCGACGATGCCGCATTCGCCGCCGAGGTCCCCGACCTGGAACAGCAGGTCGGAGAGCTGGAGCAGGCGCTGACCGATCTGCTGGCCCCGCGCGACCCGCACGACGGCGACGATGTCGTGCTCGAGGTGAAGTCCGGTGAGGGTGGTGAGGAATCCGCGCTGTTCGCCTCCGACCTGGCCCGTATGTACGTGCGCTATGCCGAGCGTCACGGCTGGAAGGTCGAGATCCTCGACGCCACCTACTCCGACCTGGGCGGATACAAGGAGGCCACACTGTCGATCAAGAGCCGCGACGCCGCCCGCGACGGTGTGTGGTCCCGGTTCAAGTTCGAGGGTGGCGTGCACCGGGTGCAGCGGGTCCCGGTGACCGAATCGCAGGGCAGGGTGCACACCTCCGCCGCCGGCGTGCTGATCTATCCGGAGCCCGACGAGGTCGAGCAGGTGCAGATCGACGAGACCGATCTGCGCATCGACGTCTACCGCTCCTCCGGCAAGGGCGGTCAGGGCGTCAACACCACCGACTCCGCCGTTCGCATCACCCACCTGCCCTCCGGCATTGTGGTGACCTGCCAGAACGAGCGTTCCCAGCTGCAGAACAAGGCGCGTGCCATGCAGGTGCTTGCCGCCCGGCTGCAGGCGCTGGCCGAGGAGCAGGCCGATCAGGAAGCCGCGGCGGGCCGGGCCAGTCAGATCCGCACCGTCGACCGTTCCGAGCGGATCCGCACCTACAACTTCCCCGAGAACCGCATCGCCGACCATCGCATCGGTTTCAAGGCGCACAACCTCGACGCCGTCCTCGACGGAGATATGGACGCCCTGCTCGACGCGCTCGGCAAGGCTGACCGCGATGCCCGCATGGCCGCGGAGTGATGCGCGTTCGCGTCACGCCATGACCGGTCATCGGGCAGAGTCGAAGCCATGACACGCGCACCCTTGCGGCCTGCGCTCCTCGCGGCCGTCGAAACCCTGCGGGCTGCCGGCGTGCCGAGCCCGCGAGTCGACGCCGAACAGCTCGCCGCCCATGTCCTCGGGGTGCAGCGTTCGCGTCTGCTGCTCGCCCCGCTGCTCACCCCCGAGCAGCTGGCCGATCTGCGCGGTCTCGTCGAACGACGTGCGCAGCGAATTCCCTTGCAGCACTTGATCGGACATGCGGCCATGGGGCGCATCGACCTGGAGGTCGGGCCAGGGGTCTTCATTCCGCGGCCGGAGACCGAGCTGGTGTTCGCATGGGCGCTGGCGCACCTGGAGGCCGTGCGCCACGATCACGCGCCCATCGTCGTGGATCTGTGCACCGGCTCCGGGGCGCTGGCCCTTGCCATCGCGCATGCCCGTCCCGACGCCGAGGTGCACGCGGTCGAACTCGATCCGACGGCCCTGAGCTGGGCCAGGCGCAATGCCGACCTGCGCATCGCTGCGGGCGATACCGCCATCACCCTGCACGCCGACGACGCCACCGACCCCGGACTACTCACCGACCTGGACGGCAGGGCCGACATCGTCGTCTCCAACCCGCCCTACATTCCCGTCGGCGCCCGGCTCGACCCCGAGGTCGCCGACCACGATCCGCATATTGCCCTGTTCGGCGGCTCGGACGGGCTCGACGTCATCCGCGGTCTCGTTCCCGTCATCACCCGCTTGTTGCGCCCCGGCGGTGGCACCGCCATCGAACACGACGACAGCAACGGCTCCGCGCTGGCCACGCTGCTCAGCGACACCGGTGCGTTCACCGGCATCGCCGAACATCCGGACCTTGCGGGCAAGCCGCGCTTCGTCGCCGCCGTCCGTGGCTGACCCGACCGCAGTGCCCGCGAGCAGCCGTCTTGTGTGTGTCCCGGCACCCTGGTTTGCCCGTGGCGCGTGGCGAATTCGAGTTCGAGCCGGGGGCCGACGGCGCTGCGGCACCCGCGTGACAGGATGGGGGCCGTGAGTACCGTCTACGACTGCGCGGATCCCGACTCGCGCACCGCCGGACTGTCCGCCGCGACCAGCGCCCTGAAATCCGGACGGCTAGTCGTCATGCCCACCGACACGCTCTACGGCATAGCCGCCGACGCGTTCGACGGCCAGGCGGTGGCCGAGCTGCTCGCCGCCAAGCGGCGGGGGCGCGATATGCCGGTACCTGTGCTCGTCGGTTCCTGGCACACCATCGACGGCCTGGTCTTCTCGGTGCGGCCGCAGGCGCGGGAACTGATCCGGGCGTTCTGGCCGGGCGGGCTGAGTCTGGTTGTGCAGCAGGCGCCTTCGCTGGCCTGGGATCTCGGCGACACCAGGGGGACGGTCATGCTGCGGATGCCGCTGCACCCGGTCGCGCTGGATCTGCTGCGCGAGGTCGGTCCGCTGGCGGTGTCGAGCGCAAATGTCTCCGGGCAGCCACCCGCCACCACCGCAGACCAGGCACGCGCCCAACTCGGTGAGCACGTCGGGGTGTACCTCGACGGCGGCCCCGCCGAACACGCCACCGCCTCGACCATCGTCGACCTGACCGCGGACCAGCCGCGCATTCTGCGTGAGGGCGCGGTGTCGATCACCGATATCGCCGATGTGCTCGGTATGGCTCCCGAGGCCCTCACCGGGCCCGCTGCCCGGTGACCGGATGGCTGATCGGATGAGCGGGCGGTATCGCGAGTGATCGCGGTTCACGCGTTGGGTAGTACCGGTGCCGTCGTTCCGCTGCGTGAGCTGCTGCTCGTGCTGCTGGTCTCCACCGTGGTCACCTTTCTCGCCACCGGCGGGATCAGGGTGCTTGCCATCGGTTTCGGTGCCGTCGCCGTTCCGCGCGAGCGCGATGTGCACGTCAAGCCGATCCCGCGGATGGGCGGGGTCGGCATGTACCTCGGTGTGGTGGCGGCGGTGCTGTTCGCCCACCAGCTGCCCGCGCTGCGTCGCGGGTTCGATTACCGGCCCGATATCACCGCGGTGCTGGTCGCGGCGACGATCATCGTCGCGGTCGGCATCGTCGACGACCGCTGGGGCCTCGACGCGCTCACCAAATTCTCCGGCCAGGTCACGGCCGCCGGGGTGATGGCGGTGATGGGCCTGAGCTGGTACGTCATCTACAACCCGTTCAACAACGAAACCGTGGTGCTGGACGGGCTGCAGAGCGCGCTGGTGACGGTCGCGGTCGCGGTGACGCTGATCAACGCGATGAATTTCGTCGACGGCCTCGACGGCCTTGCCGCCGGCCTCGGCCTGATCTCCTCCATCGCGGTGTTCGCCTTCTCGGTCGGACTGCTCACCGAGCAGGGCGGCTCGGTCGACACCTACCCGCCGGCGATGCTGGCCGCCGCGTTGGCAGGCGCCTGCCTCGGCTTCCTGCCGCACAACTTCTCACCCGCGCGGATCTTCATGGGCGATTCCGGCTCGATGCTGATCGGGCTGGTGCTGGCCGCGGTATCGACCAGCGCCTCCGGGCGTATCCCGCTCACCGGATATGGTCCGCGCGACATCGTCGGTCTGCTGTCGCCGCTGCTGCTGGTCGGTGCGGTGATGTTCATCCCGGTTCTCGATCTGCTGCTCGCGATCGTGCGCCGGGTGCGGGCCGGGGTCAGCTTCTCCACGCCGGACAAGATGCACCTGCACCACCGGTTGCTCCAGATCGGCCACTCGCAGCGGCGCGTGGTCCTTCTGATCTATTTGTGGGTCGGCGTGCTGGCCTTCGGCGCCGTCGGCACCTCTCTGATGGACCGGCGTGTCGTCGTCCTGCTGATGGCGGGCGGACTGGTTTTCGCCCTGGTCGCAACGGCGGTTCCTGGGCTGCGCCGGGAGCGCGCCGGGGCCGCTGAACAGGCCGATCATCCCGGTGATCCGCAGGAGCCCGCCGGATGAGCTGATCGGTGCCGAACCCGGGCACGGGTAGAGTGCGGCTCGTGAGTTCGACACCGTATACAGACCCAGGCCCCGACGCCCCGCTGCGCGCCGCGTTGCGCTACGGCCTGGTCGGGCTCGTCGTGCTGACCGTGCTCGCGGTGGCGATCGCAGGCGCGGTCTCCGGTGCCGCGGGCGTCTGGGGCGCGCTGCTCGGCGCGGCCATCGGCGGCGGCTTCATCCTGACTACCGCCGCGGTGGTGCTTTTCGGCGCGAAACTGCCTCCCACCACGGCGGGGCTGGTGATGCTCGTCAGCTGGGCCGGCAAATTGCTTGTCGCCATGGTGGTTATCGCGATCTTGAATCAGTTCGATTTCTACGACCGGATCGCGCTGTTCCTGACCGTCATCGGCGCCCTGATCATCGTGCTCGGCGCGGAGACGTACGGCGTTCTGCGGCAGAAGGTTCCGTATGTGAATGTGCCTGATCGAGAGGCTGATCCGGGTACCGATCGGTAACAAATCGCACCCAGCTACACGCTGTCGTAGATAACTTGGTAAAGTCTTGGTAAGCAAGCGACCCTTCGGGGGGATCACCACGATCTCGCCAGGTGACGCTATGCTACTGCCGTGCCGGGCTCCGCAGAGTTCCGGTTCTGCATGTCGACGACGTCGCCGACACACGTACAGACGCCCGAGCGGGTATGCCGCGCAGCTGCTGACGAACTTCGAGCCGACCTGAGTCGACCCACATTGATCGTCAATGTCCGATCGAACCGCGGGAACGACCGAACCCGCGGCCCGAACACGGGAGAGAACGCTGAGCGTCACCACTTTGGCCGCGGAATTTCACGCGCCATCGCTAACCGACTTTTTCCCTCCGGCGGTGCTGTTCGAGGGAACGCCGTTCGAACTCGATCGCTTGATGCTCATTCGCATCCTGATGACGGCGGTCCTGATCGGCCTTATGGCGCTGGCCTTCCGCTCGCCGCGGATCGTTCCGCGTGGCCTGCAGAACGTCGCCGAGATCGGTCTGGTCTTCGTCAAGGAGCAGATCTGCGAAGAGATTCTCGGTAAGGAAACCGGGCGCAAGTTCTTCCCGCTCATCGCGACGATCTTCTTCACCGTCCTTTTCCTGAATTTCTCCAGCATCATCCCGTTCTTGAATATCTCCTCGAACGCGCGGATCGGTATGCCGCTGGTTCTGGCCGCGATCGCCTACATCGCGTTCAACTACGTCGGCATCAAGAAGTACGGCTTCTGGAAGTACATGCGTAGCAGCATCGTGGTGCCGAACGTGCCGCCCGCGCTGCATGTGCTGCTGATTCCGATCGAATTCGTCTCGACCTTCATCCTGCGTCCGTTCACGCTGACCGTCCGACTCATGGCCAATATGCTGGCCGGTCACATCATGCTGGTGCTGTTCTTCAGCTCCACCTGGTTCTTCCTGTTCGACGCAGCCAACTGGATGAAGGTGTTCTCGCCGTTCTCGCTGCTGGCGGGAATCGGGTTCACGATGTTCGAGATGTTGGTCATCTTCCTGCAGGCCTACGTGTTTGCACTGCTGACCGCCGTGTACATCGGCCTGGCCGAGCACGCAGATTCCCACTGACCGCACTGAATAATCACTGGAGACCTGCTACACCGCGCCGACCGGCGGGTGAGCAACAGAAAGGGAAAGAAGACTCATGAGCCTCTCGTACCTGGCCCAGGAAGCTGCCAACGAGTCGACGCTTAAGGGCCTCGGCGCCGTCGGCTACGGTCTGGCCGCCATCGGCCCGGGCATCGGCGTCGGCATCGTCGTCGGTAAGGCGATCGAGGGTATCGCCCGCCAGCCCGAGCTGCAGGGCACCATCCGTACCAATATGTTCCTCGGTATCGCCTTCACCGAGGCGCTGGCCCTGATCGGCCTCGTCGCCGGCTTCATCTTCTGATTCCGATGTACAACATTTCTGTACTCGCAGCGGAGGGCGGAGAGGATGTGAATCCTCTCCTCCCCGAAACGTACGACATCGTCTGGTCGATCGTCTGCGTCGCGGTAATCGCGGTGCTGTTCTACAAGTTGGTCGTTCCGCGCCTGACCAAGGTGCTCGACGAACGTAGCGACAAGATCGAGGGCGGTATCGCCAAGGCCGAGGCCGCGCAGGAAGAAGCTCAGCTCACCCTGCAGCAGTACCAGCAGCAGCTGGCCGACGCTCGTCTCGAAGCCGCACGCATCCGTGAGGACGCGCGCACCCAGGGCCAGCAGATCCTCGCGCAGATGCGCACGGAGGCCCAGGCCGAGAGCGACCGCATCGTGGCCGCGGGCCACTCCCAGCTGGAAGCCCAGCGCCAGCAGATCCTGACCGAACTGCGCTCCGAGGTCGGCCGCACCGCGGTTGATCTGGCCGAGAAGGTCATCGGGCAGTCGGTTTCGGACGAGGCCAAGCAGGCGGCGTCGATCGAGAAGTTCCTCAGCGAACTCGACGACACCGACGCCGGCATCGGGGTCGGAAGGTAGCGACGCGAAAGTGAGAAGCATGTACGCAGCGAGCCGCGAGGCCAGCTCCCGTTCGCGGGAAGCGCTTCGGGCCGCTCTGACCGGAAGCGACAGTGTTGCCGCGACGACGGGTTCGGAACTGTTCGCCGTCGTCGCCGTGCTGGACGACCAGCGTTCGCTGCGTGTTGCGCTCGCGGACGTGTCGGTGCCCGGTTCGGTACGCGCCGAACTGAGCGAGCGGGTCTTCGGCGGAAAGGTCAGCGTCGCCACCCTTGCGGTGCTGACCACCGCGGTGGCCCAGGACTGGTCCCGCACCGCCGACTTGGTCGACACCCTGGTGTTGCTCGGCCAGGAGGCACTGCTGGAGTCGGCCGCCGACAGCGGCAGACTCGACGCGGTCGAGGACGAGCTGTTCCGGCTCGGCCGGATCATCGCCGACAACCCCGACCTCGAGCAGGCACTGTCGGATCGCGCGAAGCCGGCCTCGGCGCGGCGTGAACTGATCACCCGTCTGCTGACCGGCAAGGCCGAGCCCATCACCGTCACCCTCGCGGAGCAGGCGGTGACCAGGCAGAGTTCCGGTCTCGGCGTGGCCTTCGACGAGTTGTCCGACCTGGCAGCGTCGCGGCGCGACCAGATCGTCGCGCACGTGCGGGCCGCGATCGCCCTGACCGCGCCGCAGCGGGAGCGGCTTTCCGCCTCCCTGCAGCGCATCTACGGCAAGCCGGTCACGGTGCACGTGCAGGTCGACGCGAGTCTGCTGAGCGGCCTCGTCGTGCACGTCGGTGACGATGTGATCGACGGCAGCGCCGTGGGCCGACTGGAGCGGCTGCGCCGCGAACTGGCGTAACCCGCCAAACCCCCCGACATTCGAGACCAGACAGCGAGAGCAGGAAGAACATGGCGGAGCTGACGATCTCCTCCGACGAGATCCGTAGCGCGATCGAGAGCTACACCCAGAGCTACACCCCCGAGACCTCCATCGAAGAAGTCGGTGTGGTCACCGATACCAGCGACGGCATCGCGCATGTCTCCGGCCTGCCCTCGGCAATGGCCAACGAGCTGCTCGAGTTCCCGGGCGGCGTGCTCGGCGTGGCGCTGAACCTCGAGGACCGCGAGATCGGTGCGGTCATCCTCGGCGAGTTCGCCGAGATCGAAGAGGGCCAGCAGGTCCGCCGGACCGGCGACGTGCTCTCGGTCCCGGTCGGCGACAAGTTCCTCGGTCGCGTGGTCAACCCGCTCGGCCAGCCGATCGACGGCCTCGGCGAGATCGAGGCCGATGACCGCCGCGTGCTCGAGCTGCAGGCCGCTTCGGTGCTGGAGCGCCAGCCGGTCGAGGAGCCGATGGCCACCGGTATCACCGCCATCGACGCCCTGACCGCGATCGGCCGTGGCCAGCGTCAGCTGGTCATCGGTGACCGCAAGACCGGCAAGACCGCGGTCTGCATCGACGCGATCCTGAACCAGAAGGCGAACTGGGAGTCGGGCGACCCCAAGAAGCAGATGCGCTGCATCTACGTCGCCATCGGTCAGAAGGGCTCCACCATCGCCGGCGTGAAGTCCGCGCTCGAGGAGCACGGCGCGATGGAATACACCACCATCGTTGCGGCCCCGGCCTCCGACTCCGCCGGCTTCAAGTGGCTGGCCCCCTACACCGGCTCGGCCATCGGCCAACACTGGATGTACGAGGGCAAGCACGTCCTGATCGTGTTCGACGACCTGACCAAGCAGGCCGAGGCCTACCGCGCCATCTCGCTGCTGCTGCGTCGTCCGCCGGGCCGCGAGGCGTACCCCGGCGACGTCTTCTACCTGCACTCCCGTCTGCTGGAGCGTTGCGCGAAGCTGTCCGACGAGATGGGCGCCGGCTCGATGACCGGTCTGCCGATCATCGAGACCAAGGCCGGTGACGTCTCGGCGTTCATCCCGACCAACGTCATCTCCATCACCGACGGTCAGGTCTTCCTCGAGTCCGACCTGTTCAACAAGGGTGTCCGCCCGGCGATCAACGTCGGTACCTCGGTCTCCCGTGTCGGTGGCGCCGCCCAGACCAAGGCCATGAAGAAGGTCGCCGGTTCGCTGCGTCTGGAGCTGGCCCAGTTCCGTGAGCTGGAGGCGTTCTCCGCCTTCGCCTCCGACCTGGATGCCGCCTCGAAGGCGCAGCTCGAGCGTGGCGCCCGCTGGGTCGAGCTGCTCAAGCAGGACCAGTACTCGCCGGTCTCGGTCGAGGATCAGGTCGTCTCGATCTTCCTGGTGGACAAGGGCTACTTCGACTCGGTTCCGGCCGGCGACATCCGTCGCTTCAACCGCGAGCTGCTCGAAGACCTGCATCGCAACGCCCAGGACGCGTTCGACTCGCTGCAGGGTGGCGCCAAGCCGCTCGACGGCGATGCGGCCGAGGCCATCACGACGGCCACCGACCAGTTCAAGCAGGGCTTCCTCGCCTCCGACGGCAGCCGCGTCGTGAACGAGCCTGCCGCAGGCGAGCTCGATCATGAAGAGGTCGAGAACCTGTCGGTCACCCGCAAGCACGTCGAGAAGTAATCGGCGGTCGGTGATGGCATTTACGATTCTCGGCGGGAGCGTAAGGCACGCGTGCGGTAGCACGTTGCCCAGTGCTCGTTGTCGATTCACTGCTCCCCGCGTCGGCGGGGATGAGCCAGGAGGGTGAACCGTGGCAACTTTGCGTGAATTGCGCTCCCGCATTCGTAGCGTGAATTCGACCAAGAAGATCACCAAGGCGCAGGAGCTGATCGCGACCTCGCGCATCACCAAGGCTCAGGCCCAGGTCGCGGCTGCCAAGCCGTACGCCGAGGAGATCACCAAGGCGCTGGCCGAGCTTGCGAGTGCGTCGAAGAACCTGTCGCACCCGCTGCTGACCGAGCGGGAGAACCCGCGCCGGGCGGCGGTGCTGGTGATCAGCAGTGACCGCGGCATGTGCGGCGGTTACAACTCGAACGTGTTCCGGCGCGCCGAAGAGCTGATGACCACCTTGCGCAGCGAGGGCAAGGAGCCGGTGCTGTATGTGATGGGCAACAAGGGCCTCACGTACTACACCTTCCGCGACCGCGAGCCGATGGCGTCGTGGACCGGGTTCTCGCAGCAGCCGAAGTACACCGATGCTTCGGTGGCCTGCCGCCACCTGGTCGATGCCTTCATGGCCGGCGCCGACGGTGAGGTGCCGCACCCCAACGGGACCGGCGACATCGCGGGCGTCGATGAACTGCACATCGTGTACACGCGTTTCGTGTCGATGTTGACCCAGACCCCTGAGGTGCGCCGCCTGGCGCCGATCCAGGTGAGCTTCGTCGACGAGAACTTCGACATGGGTGAGGACTCGTTCGTCGATTCGGCGACTGCGGATCCGCAGGCGCAGTACGAATTCGAGCCCGACGCCGATGTGCTGCTGGCGGCCCTGCTGCCGAAGTACATCAATACGCGTATCTACTCATCGTTGCTCGAGGCAGCGGCATCCGAGTCCGCGGCTCGGCGCACCGCAATGAAGGCGGCCACCGATAACGCCAACGAACTGGCAAGCGTGCTTCAGCGCGAAGCCAACTCGGTGCGTCAGGCCCACATCACGCAGGAAATCAGCGAAATCGTCGGCGGCGTCAACGCGCTGGCGTCGAGCTCGGACCGCGACTAAGAGCGCAGGAAGAGAACCAATCCAAATGACCGCAGCTGTCACACAAGACAACTCGAGCCGGACCGGCGCTGCTGCAGGCCGCGTCATCCGGGTCATCGGCCCCGTCGTGGACGTCGAGTTCCCGCGTGGTGCCATCCCCGAGCTGTTCAACGCTCTGCACGCCGAGATCGCCCTGGCCTCGGTTGCCAAGACCCTGACCCTCGAGGTCGCCCAGCACCTCGGTGACAACATCGTGCGCACCATCTCGATGCAGCCCACCGACGGCCTGGTCCGTGGCGCCACCGTCACCGACACCGGCAAGCCGATCTCGGTGCCGGTCGGCGACATCGTCAAGGGTCACGTCTTCAACGCCCTCGGCGACTGCCTGGACAGCCCTGGCCTCGGCCGCGACGGCGAGCAGTGGGGCATCCACCGCAAGCCGCCGAGCTTCGACCAGCTCGAAGGTAAGACCGAGCTGCTCGAAACCGGCATCAAGGTCATCGACCTGCTGACCCCGTACGTGAAGGGCGGCAAGATCGGTCTGTTCGGTGGTGCCGGTGTCGGCAAGACCGTGCTGATCCAGGAGATGATCACCCGTATCGCGCGTGAGTTCTCCGGTACGTCGGTGTTCGCCGGCGTCGGTGAGCGCACCCGTGAGGGCACCGACCTGCACCTGGAAATGGAAGAGATGGGCGTCCTCCAGGACACCGCCCTCGTCTTCGGCCAGATGGACGAGCCGCCCGGCACGCGTATGCGCGTCGCCCTCTCGGCCCTGACCATGGCCGAGTACTTCCGCGACGTGCAGCACCAGGACGTGCTGCTGTTCATCGACAACATCTTCCGGTTCACCCAGGCCGGTTCCGAGGTCTCGACCCTGCTGGGCCGTATGCCTTCGGCCGTGGGTTACCAGCCGACGCTGGCCGACGAGATGGGTGAGCTCCAGGAGCGCATCACCTCGACCCGTGGTCGCTCGATCACCTCGCTGCAGGCGATCTACGTCCCCGCCGACGACTACACCGACCCGGCGCCTGCGACCACCTTCGCCCACCTGGATGCGACGACCGAGCTTTCCCGCCCGATCTCGCAGAAGGGCATCTACCCGGCCGTCGACCCGCTGACCTCGACCTCCCGCATCCTGGAGGCCTCGATCGTCGGTGATCGGCACTTCGCCGTGGCCAACGAGGTCAAGCGGATCCTGCAGAAGTACAAGGAACTGCAGGACATCATCGCCATCCTCGGTATGGACGAGCTCTCCGAAGAGGACAAGGTCCTCGTCGGCCGCGCCCGTCGCCTGGAGAAGTTCCTGGGTCAGAACTTCATCGTCGCCGAGAAGTTCACCGGTCAGCCGGGTTCGGTGGTTCCGCTGGAGCAGACCATCGACGACTTCGACCGCGTGTGCAAGGGCGAGTTCGACCACTTCCCGGAGCAGGCGTTCAACTCCTGCGGTGGTCTCGACGACGTCGAGGCGGCCGCCAAGAAGATCGCCGGAAAGTAGTCACCGATGGCCGATATGTCAGTTGATCTCGTCGCCGTCGAACGGCTGCTCTGGTCCGGCCGGGCGTCGTTCGTCAGCGCGCAGACCACCGAAGGCCAGATCGGCATCATGGCAGGCCATGAGCCGCTGCTGGGCCAGCTGGTCGAAGGCGGAACGGTGACCATCGTCGATACCGACGGTCAGCGCATCGTCGCGGCGGTGCACGGCGGGTTCTTCTCGGTCACCGGCGACTCGGTGCGGGTACTGGCCGAGACCGCCGAGTTCGCCGGCGAGGTCGATATCGAGGCGGCCCGTAAGGTGCTCGCCGAGGGTACGGCCTCCGAGGAAGAACAGCGGGTGGCGCAGGGCCGGGTACGCGCGGTCGAACAGAACACGCACGCCTGAGGCCCGGGCGCTCGCGTAGCGTCCAAGCGGCACAACAGAATCGAACACGACACTGCCGGTGGCGATCTCGCCACCGGCAGTGTCGTTTCTGTCCCCACTCTCGCAAACCATGCGATCTGGGCGGTACGTTATCCGACAAGCCCGGCCCATTTGTACACTCGAGTCCGTGATTGAATGACCGGGTTCGGTCGACGGGGCGGGGTTCGATCGATATGGCGAACGAAGGGATGGACGGCATTGCAGACCGGGATGGTTCTTCTGATCATTCTGGTATGTCTGCTGGTCGCCCTTGCCCTTGCGTCGACCTATCGCCTGGTGATGTTGCGTCGCGGCGGTACAGCCGCGATCCTGCGGGTGCTTCCGGCCCGCGGTGGCGAGCGCTGGCGGCACGGATTGATCCGGTACGACGAGGACCGGCTCGTTTTCTACAAGCTGTCGAGCCTCAAACTCGGACCGGATTCGGTGATTCACCGGCGCGGCATCGAGGTCGGTGAGCGGCGCGGGCCCCGCGGTGACGAATACGACATCATGACCGACGAAATCGCGGTGATCGCGGTATCGGATACACAAGGCAGCTTCGAGTTGGCGTTGGATCGCGGCTCGCTGGCTGCCTTTTTGTCATGGGTGGAGTCCCGGCCCTCCGACCGAGCCCGCAGACTGCGCGGCCATTGACAGTGGGCGCCGGTAAGGGCGCCAGCGTTTAAGGTGGTCGTGTGAGCGTGCATCTGACCCGGATCTACACCCGGACCGGGGACGACGGGACCACCGGGTTGAGCGATTTCTCCCGCGTGGCCAAAACCGATCCGCGTTTGATCGCCTACGCCGACTGCGATGAGGCCAATGCCGCGATCGGCGTCGCCCTCGCGGTGGGCGATCCCGCGCCGCGGATCCTCGCGGTCCTGCGTCAGGTGCAGAACGACCTGTTCGACGCGGGCGCGGATCTGTCTACGCCGATCGTCGAGGCGCCGAAGTACCCTCCGCTGCGCATCACACAGCCCTATATCGATCGGCTGGAAGCCTGGTGCGACGAGTTCAACGCCGAGCTCACCCCACTGAACTCGTTCATCCTTCCAGGTGGCACACCCTTGGCCGCACAGCTGCACGTGGCCCGCACCGTGGCGCGCCGCGCCGAACGTTCGGCCTGGGCCGCGGTCGAAGCTCATCCCGACGACACCGGTACGCTGCCCGCTCGGTACCTGAATCGACTGTCGGACCTGCTGTTCATCCTCGGCAGGGTGGCCAATCCCGGTGGCGATGTGCTGTGGCAGCCCGGTGGGGGTGCCGAGCCCGCGGCCGGCGACGACTAGTTCACCGGTTCAGCGCTCGGTGCCCGATCGCCGGGAGCCGATAGAGCATTATCCTTGCACTCAGTGGTGCGCCGAAGACGCGGAGAGGCGGCATGGAACGTTTTCTGGTAACTGGCGGGAATCGGCTCGTCGGTGAGGTCGCGGTCGGGGGCGCCAAGAACAGCGTCCTCAAGTTGATGGCCGCGGCCCTGCTGGCCGAGGGCACCACAACCATCACCAACTGCCCCGACATTCTCGATGTACCGCTGATGGCGGATGTACTGCGCGGCCTCGGCTGCGATGTGGTGATCGAGGGCTCGGTGGTCAGCATCGATACCCCGGCCGAACCCAAATATCACGCCGACTTCCCGGCGGTGACCCAGTTCCGCGCCTCCGTCTGTGTGCTCGGCCCGCTGATGGCGCGCTGCAGGCGCGCGGTCGTCGCGCTGCCCGGTGGTGACGCCATCGGTTCCCGTCCCTTGGACATGCATCAGGCCGGACTGCGCCTACTCGGCGCGACCAGCGAGATCGAGCACGGTTGCGTGGTGGCCCGCGCCGACGAGCTGCAGGGCGCCCGGATCCGGCTCGACTTCCCGTCCGTCGGTGCGACCGAGAACATCCTCATGGCCGCGGTGCTGGCCGAGGGGGAGACGGTGATCGACAATGCCGCGCGCGAACCCGACATCGTCGACCTGTGCAACATGCTGGTGCAGATGGGTGCGCGGATCAGTGGCGCGGGCACCTCGGTGCTCACCATCGACGGCGTCGAGCGGCTCTCGCCCACCACCCACCGGGTGATCGGCGACCGCATCGTCGCGGCCACCTGGGGAATCGCGGCCGCGATGACCATGGGTGATGTCCGGGTGACCGGGATCAACCCCAAGCATCTGTCGCTGGTGTTGGACAAGCTGCGTTCGGCGGGCGCCCGGATCTCCTTCGAACCCGACGGTTTCCGTGTGGTGCAGCCCGAACGTCCGCGTGCGGTGAACTTCTCGACGCTGCCGTTCCCCGGTTTCCCCACCGACCTGCAGCCGATGGCGATCGGCCTCGCTGCCATCTCCGACGGCACCTCGATGATCACCGAGAACATCTTCGAGGCGCGGTTCCGTTTCGTGGAGGAAATGATCCGCCTCGGCGCCGATGCGCGCACCGATGGTCATCATGCGGTGGTGCGCGGGATTCCGCGGTTGTCGAGTGCGCCCGTGTGGTCGTCCGATATTCGGGCTGGTGCGGGTCTGGTGCTGGCCGGCCTTGTCGCCGACGGCACGACCGAAGTGCACGACGTCTTCCATATCGACCGCGGATACCCGGACTTCGTCGAGCAGTTGCAGGCGCTCGGTGGCCAGGTGCAGCGGGTGGGCGTCACCGAATGACCGGCTTCAGATCGCCGCTACGGCAACGGGAGCGGGGAAGCGATCCGAAATCATCGCTGAAAACCCTTCCTGACCAGGCGATTTGACATTGCAAATGTAGCCACGTAACTTTATTCAAGTCAGAGCGACACGGACACCGACCCGGGGCCCAGGAGCTGAGCGGAAACGCTGAGCGAGAGGCCGGGGATAACGAGGTAGTACGAGGAGCGCCTGGCAATCACACTAGCTGGACCGAGAGCCCCGATTTGCATTCGGGTCTGCGGCCGGGCTAAGCTGTAAAAGTTGCCTCACCGATCAACCAGGTTAAATCTTGCGAGATAGTGTGTGCGTGTGTTCTTTGAGAACTCAATAGTGTGTCGATGAATGTCAGTGCCAATTATTATATTGGTTCCGGCCTCTCATACCCCCCGGTTGACGAGGTCGGAC